>NZ_JAAVUX010000005.1 GCF_018449655.1 Pseudomonas sp. dw_358 | reverse complement strand
AAGACGGCTCGGACCGCACCCTGAACCGTCTGGCTCAAGACGGCTCGGATCGCACTCTGAACCGTCTGGCTCAAGACGGCTCGGATCGCACCCTGAACCGTCTGGCTCAAGACGGCTCGGATCGCACGCTGGTTCGCGTTGCTCAGGATGGTTCCGACCACGTACTGGCTAACCGCGTATGAGGTCCCGCATTCCGCGACGGGCTTCAAGCAGAGAAAACCACCTGAACACGGTGGTTTTTTTTGGCCTTGTCAAAGCCAGGCTGGGCAACCCGATCCTTCAAACATATTTGCACTCAGGCCAAGCCATTTACCCCGCCGGCCCTTCCTCTTCCTCCCGATCGCCTTTCTTGCGCTCCGGGTCATCCGGTTTGATCGGCGCGGACAGCGGGTATTCCGGCGTATCGTCCGGAAGGCTTTCATCGACGGGGTGGTTCATGGCTTGCTCCTGCAGCGGATGAGCGTTACTGCGTTGGATGCCTGAATCGCGATCAGCGTTCCTTTCCGTCTGGAAATGTGTTCTTACCGTTACAAATGCCCGTTAACATGTCCGCCTTCTAATAATGGTTGGCGCGGGCATGAGCAGTCTGGTTTACCGTCGAGATATCGACGGGTTACGCGCGGTGGCGATCCTTCCTGTGGTGCTGTTTCACTTCGGCTTCCCCGGTTTTTCGGGGGGATTTGTCGGGGTCGACGTTTTTTTTGTCATCTCGGGTTACCTGATTACTTCGATCATCTGGCAGGAGCGACTGGCGGGGTGCTTCAGTTTTGTCGATTTCTGGGCGCGGCGGGCGCGGCGGATCTTGCCGACTCTCTTTGTGATGATCGCGGCGGTGCTGGTGGCCGGGTGGTGGGCGCTGACGCCGGATGACTACAGCGAGTTGGGCCGGTCGGTGCGTTATCAGGTGTTTTTCGGCTCCAACTTCTTTTTTATGCGTGGCCATGGCTACTTCGAGCCGGCGTCGGCGGTGCAGCCGCTGCTGCACACCTGGTCGTTGGCGGTCGAAGAGCAGTTCTATCTTTTTTTCCCTCTGTTGCTGGTCGGACTGTCGAGTCGGCTGCGCCGTTGGCGCGAGGTACTGGCCGGGCTGGCGGTGCTGTCGTTTGCCTTGAGCCTTTGGGCAATGCACCGGCATGGGCAGGCGGCTTTTTATATGCTGCCGATGCGCGCGTGGGAGTTGCTGCTGGGGGCCCTGCTGGCAGTGGCGCCGGCCGGGCGCGAGCTGCCCAGGGCGGTGTATCAAGGGGTGAGCGTGGCGGGTTTGCTCGGGATTGTTGCGGCGGTCGTGGGGTACGACGCGCAAACGCCTTTCCCTGGCGCGTCGGCTTTATTGCCGACCCTGGGGGCTGCGGCGTTGATCTGGGCCAACGGCCGGCAGGCGACCTGGGTGGGCGTGCTGCTCGGCAGTCGGCCATTGGTGGGGATCGGGTTGATTTCCTATGCCTGGTACCTCTGGCACTGGCCGGTGGTGGTGTTTGCCAACTACGTGACGTTCGATCAGTTGGCGCCGGTGGCGCGGGTCGGGCTGATGCTGGGCAGTGCGTTGCTGGGTTATGGCTCGTGGCGCTGGATCGAGGGGCCGTTTCGTCGGCGGCAATGGCTGGCGCGACGGCGGCCGTTGCTGGCCAGTGCACTGGCCGCCATGCTGGTGTTGGTGGTGGCCGGGCAGGTGGTGCGCAGCAGTCAGGGCGTGCCTTCGCGGCTGTCGGCGCAGGCGTTGCGCTATGCCAAGGCCGGTACCTGGCGCGCCGGGCAACTCGACTGTTTATACGACCGGCATCGGCTCAGCCCACAGTCGCTGTGCCAGTTCGGCCCGGCCCAGTCGCCGCAGGTGCTGGTGTGGGGTGACAGCCATGCGGCGGCGCTGGCCCCGGCGTTGCGCGAGCAGGCTCGGCGCTCCGGGATTTCGCTGGCGTTGGCCGGGCACTCAGCCTGCCCGCCGATCGAGGGGCCGCATCGGGAACGCGTGTGCGATGAGTTCAACGCTGAGGCGCAACGGTTGGCGGTGCAACAGCCGATTCAGGACGTAATTCTGGTGGCGCACTGGAGCTTGTACACCCAGGGTGAGGAAAACGGCCGCACCACGTTGATGATCCATTCGCCGGGCAGTCAGGCGGTGGACATTCCCTATGCCGAGCAACGGCTGGCCAGCGGTTTGCGCGCCAGCATCCAGGTCCTGCGCGATGCCGGCAAACGGGTGTGGCTGGTGAAGGAGGCGCCGGAGCAGCGGGTGGACGTCGCCCAACGGCTGGCGCGGATGGCGATGCTGGGCGCCCCAACGGCCGGTTTCGGGCGTCCGCAAAGCGAGCGGGACAGCCGCCAGGCCTTCATCGACCAGCTGTTCCTTGAGCTGAGCCAAGGTGACAAGCAGGTCCGGGTGCTGGACCCGACGCCGTTGTTCTGCGCGGACGGTCAGACCTGTGTCGCCGAGGAACAGGGCGAAGCGCTGTACCGCGACACCAATCACTTGTCGGATAAAGGCGCGCTGAAAGCCGAACCTCTATTCGATCCGGTCATCACAGGATTGACGCTGTAGCCACCTTCAACTTGACCTTGTCCTTGTGGCAAGGTCTATGGTGATTCCACCCTTCACTATCAAGGCAGATAACTCATGACCAAGCCCACCCTGTGCGCCCTGCTTTTATTGGCTCTGAGCGCTGGTACGGCGCTGGCTGACGGCAGCGACACTCAGCAGATGCAGAAGGATTACATGGCACCCATGGCCGGGATGGGGGATGCGATGCACAAAGGCGTGATGTCGAAAGATCCGGACGTAGCCTTTGCCCAAGGCATGCTGCCGCACCATCAAGGCGCGGTCGATATGGCCAAGGTGGAACTCAAGTACGGTAAAGACCCGCAGATGCGCAAGCTGGCCGAGGACATCATCGCCGCTCAGGAAACCGAAATGAAACAGATGAAGGCCTGGCTGCAAGCGCATCCGCAGTGAGGTGAGGGGCTCAGCCCTCTTCCACCCGGTTACGGCCGTTCTGCTTGGCCAGGTACAGCGCCTGATCGCTGCGAAACAGCCCGGCATCCGCGCCAGCGTCGTTGGGACGCAAGGTGCTGATGCCGATGCTGACGGTCATGCTCAGCGAGTTGAGCCCGTGGATCAGCGGATATTCGGCCAGGCGCGCCTGAAGCCGAGTGGCAAACAGCCGCGCCTTGCGGCTGTCGGTGTCGTTCAGCAACAGCGCAAACTCTTCGCCGCCAATGCGTCCGGCCGTGTCGCCTTTACGTAACTGAGCGCGAACGATGCTGGCAAAGTGTTGCAGCGCCAGGTCACCGACGGCATGCCCCCACTGGTCGTTGATCGCCTTGAAATGATCCAAATCACACATCAACACCGCACATTGCCGAGCGGGTGAGCGCTGGGCCCAGGACAGGCCGGCGTCCAACTGCTGCATAAAATGCCGGCGATTAGGCAACTGGGTCAGGTGGTCAATGGTGGCCAGCCCCTGCAACTCGGCTTCCAGGCGCTTGCGCTCGGTGATGTCGGTGGTGGTGCCGATCATGCGTCGCGCCTCGCCATCGGGCCCGCGGTCGACCACCTTGCCGCAGCTGTTGAGCCATTTGTAATTGCCATCCTTGCAGCGCACACGGTGTTCAACGTCGTAGCTGCTGGTCTCCCCGCGAAAGTGCGCCTCCATGGCCGCCTTCACAGACCCCAGATCGTCGGGGTGCAGACGTTGGTAGGCGTCGGAGATTTTCGAGGTCAGCTCGTCGTGCTCGTAGCCGAGAATGGCCTTCCAGCCGGCTGAATAATGCACTTCGTCGGTAAGGATATTGCGGTCCCAGACGCCGGTGCCGGTGTTGGCAATCGCCAGGGCCATGCGCCCTTCGCTTTCGCGCATCCGCTCGACTTCCTCTTGCAGCCGAGCCTCGTTCCGGGCGTGCTGCAAGGCATCCAGCGCCAGCTGGGCAACATCGGTCAGCAAGCAGACGTCCGTTTCGGCCAGGCCTTGGCGCGACACACCGATCAGGATCAATTCGCCGACCTGGCGACCGCTGTCCGTGATGAGGGGGTGGCGCAGCAGGCCCGCTTCCAGCCCGGGGTCCAATGGTAGCGCGCACGGCACGCCGCTGCAGGCGCGCAAGGACTCACGCAGTTCATCCTGCTCCACCAGCAGCACACTGCTGGCCGCAAAATAGTGCTGAGCCAGTCGGGTCAGGCCGCTGAACCGATCGTTCATCGGCGGCGGGGCGATACCTTGGACATCGGGTGTCACGGGGCGGTCTCGCTCTGGGTGTTGCGACTGTCGAATCGTGACATAACCCGCAGGTCGACATTAATTATTTGCGTCACATAGCCGATACAGAAATCAAGGCCAATGGCGGTGATCCGTCCGAATAATAGCTAGCAATGATGGCACATTGACTCAAGTAAGGTATATTTGCCTAAGTTCATAAAATCTATCAGATAGCCGACATTAGAGTGTGGAAATTTCCTTGCAGTTCCCTGCGCGCCGAAGGTTTCACGACGGTCGGCAACGCCGCGAGCGGCGCGGGTTCCCGGTCATCGGAAAGCCACAGAGATGAGGCATATGTATTGCTTGAACGTGAGAGGTCAGGTCGCATAGACTCACCCTTGGCCATAGGTTCAACTGGCCCGGGTTATCACCGGACACACGGTATGTCGATGTGAACGTGCCCTCGGGAGAGGAATTTTCCCTGCGGTAGCTATGGCTGCCGACGTCGCGCTCGAACATGTGGACCGCTGCGTTATTTTTCCGAAGCCTCTGAAACCCGCCCCAGGCAAGACCCCAATTGCGCACCGCGCTTCAGAATGGTGCGCACTTGCCAATGGCAAGGCTGACTGCCGCGTCACTCAACGTTAGCGTTTGTGAGTTACCCCATGATTGGCATTGGTGGTTAATGGCGTGCTTTTGGACATTGTTACCACTTTTAAGCCAGAGCGAGTGCAACCTTGAAAACTGTCACCCCCAAACTGACGCACAGCTTTATTTACCTCCAGTATTTGCGTGGCGTGGCAGCCATGATGGTGGTGTACTTCCACTCCGTGGTGCAGTTGAAGAATTTCGGCATCGAAAAACCGCTGCTGCCGATGATGGGCGAATCCGGCGTAGACCTGTTTTTCGTGCTCAGCGGCTTCCTGATGTGGATCACCACGTCCGGCAAGACCGTCAGCCCGGGCTCTTTCCTGCTCAAGCGGTTGATGCGCATCGTCCCGCTGTACTGGATGCTGACCCTGACCGCAGGCGCAGCCGCCTTGCTGGCTCCCTCGCTGCTCAAACATACCCTGTTCGAAATCACTCACTTCATTTCGTCGCTGATGTTCCTTCCCGCGCCCAACCCCAGCTACCTGGACCCTGCTGATGCCGGCCTGAAGCTGACGCCTATTTTGGTGCCGGGTTGGACGCTGAACTACGAAATGTTCTTCTACGTGGTGTTTGCCGTGGTGCTGTTGTTTCCCCAGCGCCTGCGTCTGCCGCTGGTGGCCGGCACCTTCGTGGTCATTGCGCTGGCGCGCCTGTATTACGCGCAGGACAGCGCGGCGCTGGAGTTCTACGGCAACCCGATCGTTTTTGAATTTGTCATGGGCATCGGAGTGGCAATGCTGGTCAAGCGCCGCTGGCTGCTCAGTTCCGGCTGGGCGACGCTGATGACCCTTGCCGCGCTGGCCCTCATGCTCCTGGCCAACTTCAACGATCTGGTGATCAGCCGACCGATCGCCTTCGGTATTCCGGCGGCTTTTATCGTCTACGGGCTGTGCTCCATGGAAATACATGGCGTGCTACGGAATTTCAAGGGCCTGCGCATTGTCGGAGATGCTTCATACAGCCTGTATCTGACGCATGTGTTCACACTGGTGGTATGCCGGATCCTCTTCCAGCACGTCTACAAGGTCGATTCGGTGGCCACCGAGATTGCGTTCGTGGCGCTGTGTCTGGCGCTGAGCGTGACCGTCGGGGTGGCAACGTATTTCGTGTATGAAAAGCCGACCTCCGGCTGGCTGAACAAGTTCAAGACAAGAGCCGTGGTACCCGCGGATGCTCACACCTGATCGCAGCGCGCCCCCACGCTTCTTGCCTCGGTCACCAATGGAAGAGATATATGAAAAGATCGGACGTACTGACAGCGACGATACTCAGCTCGCTGTCTTTCAATCTTTTGGCTGCCCCCCAGGAGCCGCTGAGCATGGATGTGTTCGGCTTCAAGTTCACACCGGTTCTGAACCTCAGCGACACCTATGACGACAACTTCCGGACCTTGCCCAAGAGCACGGCGCAGGGGTCATGGATTACCTCGGTGGACCCCAAGTTCACCCTCGAGGCCGACACCGCCAGCGCGGGTTATCAGCTTGAGTACGAGGCCAACCAGCAGACCTACTGGGACCAGCGCGACGCCGACCACACCGACCAGCGCCTGGACTTCAACAGCGTGCTGGAACTGAACGCGCGTAACCGTCTCAAGTACAACCTTGGCTACCTGAAAGCCGAGCAGACGGTGGACTCCACCGAACGTACGCAGAACGACAAGTACACCGTCAAGCAAGCCGGCGCCAGCTACATCTATGGCCTGGACAACGGCTTGAACCAGATCGACGTGGGTGCGAACTACCAGGAGCTGCGCTTCCAGAACTCCGACGGTATCAACGACGAGCAGGAACGCAATACCACGCTGCTGCGCGGTACCTTCTATCACGCGTTAAGCGAGAAGACCCGTGCCCTGGTTGAAGTGCGCCATACCAAGTATGACTACCTGACCAGTGATAACCCCCGCAGCAACACCGACAGCGCGGCCCTTATTGGTGCCAAGTGGAACGCCACGGCCAATACCAGCGGCCTGTTCAAGATCGGTGAAGAGAAAAAGGACTTTGATCAAGGTTCGTCCAACGATGACAAGGCTGTCACGTGGGAATTGGGGGCGTCGTGGAAACCTCGCAGCTATTCCACGGTCACACTCAAGTCGCGAAAATCGTTCGATGAAGGCGACGACAGTGCCTATAGCGTGCACTTGACCAGCACCAGCCTGGACTGGGATCACGAGTGGTCCGCGCGCATCAAGACCAACCTCAACGTTCTTCACGAGGACCGTGATTACGAGGGTGGCGAGGCGCGCAAGGACAAGCTCAATGGTTTCGGTGGCGGTGTGACCTGGCAAGTGCGTCGTTGGGTGGCGGCTAACGTCAGCTACAAGCATTACAACGATGATTCGACCTCGAGTGAATACACCTACCAACGCAACATCTACCTCCTGGGCCTTACGTTCAGCCTCTAAGGGACGACTTGTCAGCGCTTATTAGGATGCCTTTGCCATGACTGTAAAAAATGTAGTATTCGCTTTGCTGTTTCTGGTGTCGGGGAGCGTGTTTGCGGCCACCGTGGATGATGGCTACCGACTGGGCTCGGGTGATGTGTTGAGCATCAATGTGTACGGTGAAGAGGGTCTGACTTTCAAGGAAATCCCCGTCAATGACGCGGGCGTCCTGTCTTTCCCCATGATCGGCAATGTCCAGGCCAAGGGCCACACCACTGCCGAAGTCACCGATGAAATGGTGAAACGACTGAAAAACGGTTACCTCAACGATCCGCAGGTTTCTGTGAGTGTCGTGACGTACCGTCCCTTCTTCATCAATGGCGAAGTGAAAAAGCCCGGCGGCTACCCGTATCAGCCAGGCCTGCGCGTCAGCGGTGCGATCTCGTTGGGTGAAGGCCTGACCGAGCGTGGCTCCGACAGCCGCATTACCGTCATCCGCGCTTCCGATCCTACCCACAAGGAAGAGAAAGCCAAGCTGGATGATCCGGTAGCGCCAGGTGACACCATCAATGTTCAGCAGGGGTTCTTCTGATATGAGTAACTTGAGAGTCAGGAACCAGAACCAGCAAGCACCTGTGCAATGGCGCGAAGCGCCCACGGTGACGACGCCGGTCGACCCCGATCACATCGAGCCGGGCAAGATCTGGAACTCGATCTGGACTCGCCGCTACCCGATCCTCGCCCTGGTAGTTGCCTCAGTGGTCGTGGCCAGCGTCGTGGCCCACAAACTGACCCCGGTGTACGCGGCCCAGTCGGTGCTGGTCATCCAGCCCGATGATCCTTCTTTGCTGCAAAAAGAGCGCGTGGCTGACAACAACACCACCATCACGGTCAGCGACTACGTGATGACGCAGATGGCCCTGATTCAGAGCCGTGTGTTGGCAGAGCGTGTGGTCACTCAGCTGGGTCTGGACAAGACCCCGGAATTCGATCCGCGTCAGCAGACTTCCCTGCTGGGCAAGGTGCATAACTGGGTCGGTCACCTGATCCCGGCCCTGGCACCGTCGGACGATCATCCGCTGACCGACACCGAAGCGTTCAACGCGGCCACCAAGAAGTTCATGGACCAGACCAAGATCGCTGCAGTCGGCAAAAGCCAACTGGTCGGCATCACCGTCGCCATGACCAACCCTGAGCTGGCTGCCGATGCGGCCAACGGCCTGGCCAATGCCTACATTGCCCGTCAGCAGGAAACCCGCGTCGGCGGCGCCAAGGAAACCACCGAGTGGATGGATGGCCGCATGGTGGAACTGAAGGCGGCCCTCAAGGCGTCTGAAGACAAGCTGCAGAAATACCGTGATGCCCAAGGCCTGGTCGATGTTGGCGGCGCCACCGGTGGCGTGTCCACCATCACCTCCAACGAATTGGCCGCCACCAGCGACCGCATGATTGACGCCACGCGTCAGCGTGCCGAAGCCGAAAGCCAATGGCGCCAGATCCAGGGCATGAAGGGCGCAGGCCTGGAACGCCTGGCCAGCGAGCCGGCGGTGATGCAGGACCCGGTCGTGCAGCAGTTCCGTGCCGAAGTGGCCAAGGCCCAGGCCACGGTCGACGAGATGAGCAAGCGTTACGGGGATAAATACCCGGCCATGATCTCCGCTCGCTCGGACCTGAACGCCGCCAAGGCCAGCCTGAACTCGCAAGTACAGCAAGTGGTCGGTGGCATTCAGCGCAACTACCAATTGGCTGTGGCCAACGAAGCGTCGCTGCGCTCCTCGGTCAACACCAGCAAGAATCAGATCCAGGACATTTCCCGCAAGGAATTCCAACTGCGTGATCTGCAGCGCGACGTTGACAGCAACCGTCAGCTGTATGACTCGTTCCAGTCGCACATGCGTGAAACGGCAGCCACAGGCGACATCCAGGCGCAGAACATCAAGGTGGTCGACCCGGCTATCGCACCGTTCCTGCCTTACTCGCCGAACAAGCCGCTGATCATCTTCATTGCCGCCGTTGTGGCCTTGCTGATCGGTGTAGGCTGGGCGCTGGCTCGCGATGCGATCAAGAATACCTTCCGTACCAGTGATGACATCCGCAAACAGATCAACCTGCCGATCTGGGGCGTGGTGCCGATGCTGCGCAAACGTCGCAACCAGACGATCGGCCAGCAATACGAGCTCAACGAAGACGGTCCGTTCTGCGAAGCGATTCGTACCTTGCGTACCAACGTCATGCTGAACGACAGCTACGCGTCGAACAAAGTGGTGGTCATGACCTCGTCCATTCCGGGTGAAGGTAAATCGGCCATCGCGGTGAACCTGGCGTTCGCGCTGGGCAAACTGGAACGCGTGCTGCTCATCGAGGCTGACTTGCGTCGCCCGACCCTGGCGCGCAACCTGGGGCTGACCGGTACTTCGCTGGGCCTGGCTGACCTGATCGCTGGCCACGCCAAGCCTGAGGAGTGCATCCAGTCGTTCGGCCGCATCGACATGCTGACCGTCGGCACCCTGCCGGAGAACCCGCTGGAGCTGCTGGCCTCGCCTCGCTTCGGGCAGTTCCTGGAGTGGGTCAAGGGCAACTACGATCGCATCATCATCGACACCCCGGCGAGCCAGGCAGTCAGTGACGCGGCGTTGATCTGCACCTTGGCAGACAGCGTGATCTACGTGATCAAATCGCAGAGCACTTCGGTGGCCCTGGCGCAGAAAGGCATCAATCAGCTGGTCCAGAGCGGCGCGCCGATGCGTGGTGTGGTGCTCAACCAGGTCGATCTGCTGCAGAACCCGAACCAGAACCACCTCGGCGCCTACGAGCACTACGGCGCATTGCAGATTCAGTGATGCCCGGCCGCTGCCTTCGCCCACTTCGGGCGCAAGGCAGCGTGCAACCAACTGTGTTGTCCGGATACGCCGTGCCTGTGCACGGCGTCATTCGTATAGTTGCCTTGCCCACCTCACGTCCCCTGCTCGGTAGACAACACCCGAGTCCAGGACCATTCTGAATTCGAACAGCCTGTCGGGCACTCGCTCTTGCGGTCGTCTCCACGCTGTCTCGCAAAACCTGGCTGCCCGGCAGCCGTCTTGGCCGGCTGCCGGCCGTCGCTGCCCACAATAAAAAATTGCGCTGCGTTGCTCCTCAAACTGTCCGCCCGCCAATCCCCAGCTAGTCTTGTCTGCGGGGTAGCGCTAACCGCCGTAAAGCGGTCGGTCATGCAGTATCGGGTCGGCTTCATTCGCCTGGTTCTGTTGCCCGGCTTTGGTGAAACTTGCGTGATTTCTGGCACATCGTTGCGAGCATGTGCAGTGACTCTGGAACTGATGAGCCAATTTTTGATCGTACTGTTCGCCAGCACTGTTCTCCAGCGGCAAAAAGCCACCTAAGGCGCCGGTTTTCTGACGAACAGCTTGCTTCAACGATCAAACGTACAGCTGTCGATAACGTCCTGAGTCTTCAGACTCGGTACACCCCCTTCCAGCAGGCCGTCGGATGGGCAACGCTCTGTGCACGCAATGCAGTTAGATATTTCATCCGGTAGACCGCAGGTTATCGGCCGCGGCCCAGCCCATTGATTTGGGCCAACTCAACCACAGGTAAGTGACAGATGAGAATCGCATACGATTACCAGACGTTCACCCAACAGACGTATGGCGGCATTTCCAGGTATTACGTGCGCCTGGCCGAGCAGCTATCAGCCGATCAGCAGCAAGTGCGCATCTTTGCGCCTTTCCATCGAAACCGGCATGTCGACGAGTTGCCGAAGGGGCTCCTGCAGGGCACCCAGCTGGACAAGTTTCCCCCGCGCACTGCGCGCTTGTTTTCCATGTGGAACCGCATGGTTTCCAAAGGCTCCATCGACCGCTGGGCGCCCGATGTGGTGCACGAGACCTATTACGCGGCCAAGCCCTCGGGCGACGAGCACCTGCCGCGCGTAGTCACCATCCACGACATGATCCACGAGCGCTTTCCGCAGTCCTTTTCCCGGTTCGATCACTCGTCGGACCTCAAGCGCGCCAGCCTGGCCCGCGCCGACCACATCATTTGCATCTCGCAGAACACCAAGCGTGATCTGATGGAGCTGTTCGGTACGCCTGAGGAAAAGATCTCGGTGATCTACCACGGCTTCGATCAGATGAAAAAAGCCCCGGTGCATATCGACAGCGCCCCCGGCACCCGCCCGTTCCTGCTGTATGTAGGCCACCGTGGCGGCTACAAGAATTTCTCCGGCCTGGTCAAGGCCGTGGCCTCGTCCGAACGCCTGCTCAGGGATTTCGACATCGTCGCCTTCGGCGGGGGTGGCTTTACCCAGGAAGAGCAGCAGATGTTCACCGAACTCAAGTTCAAGGAAGGCCAGATTCGTCAGGTCGGCGGCAGCGATGAAAACCTCGGCCGTCTGTATGACGAAGCCAAGGCCTTCGTCTATCCCTCGGTCTATGAAGGCTTTGGCCTGCCGCCGCTGGAGGCCATGGCGCACCGTTGCCCGGTCATGAGCAGCAACAGCAGCTCGATGCCGGAAGTGATCAGCGATGCGGCGGCATTTTTCGACCCGAACAATATCGACAATATCCGTGATGTACTCGAAACGGAACTTTACAGCGACACACGCTTGCAGGACTTGGTGAACAAGGGCGTCGAACGCCTGAAACACTTCTCATGGGATAAGTGCGCCAAGGAAACCCTGACTGCCTACCACAAGGCAGCAGGCTGATTCGGCGCTATTTGCCCCGACAACACTGCTTCTCTCGGACTTTTCGAAGGTAATAGACATGGAACAGAAACGCGCGCTCATCACGGGCATCACCGGCCAGGACGGTTCATATCTGGCCGAGTTGTTGCTGGAAAAAGGGTATGAAGTACACGGTATCAAACGCCGCGCTTCCTCGTTCAACACCCAGCGTGTCGACCATATCTACCAGGACCCGCATGTCACCTCGCCGAACCTGTTTCTGCACTACGGGGACCTGAGCGATTCGTCGAACCTGACGCGTCTGGTCAAGGAAGTGCAGCCTCACGAGGTGTACAACCTGGGTGCACAGTCCCACGTAGCCGTGAGCTTCGAGTCGCCTGAATACACCGCTGATGTCGACGGCATGGGCACCTTGCGCTTGCTGGAAGCCATTCGCCTGCTGGGCCTGGAAAAGACCACTCGCTTCTATCAGGCGTCGACCTCCGAGCTGTACGGCCTGGTGCAGGAAATTCCTCAGCGCGAAACCACACCGTTCTATCCACGCTCGCCGTATGCCGTGGCCAAGCTCTATGCCTACTGGATCACCGTCAACTACCGTGAAGCCTATGGCATGTACGCCTGCAACGGTGTGCTGTTCAACCACGAATCGCCGCGTCGCGGCGAGACTTTCGTGACCCGCAAGATCACTCGCGGCCTGGCCAACATCGCCCAGGGCCTGGAGCCTTGCTTGTACATGGGCAACATCGATTCCCTGCGCGACTGGGGCCATGCCAAGGACTACGTCCGCATGCAGTGGATGATGTTGCAACAGGACGTGGCCCAGGATTACGTGATCGCTACTGGCGTTCAATACTCGGTCCGTCAGTTCATCACCTGGGCGGCACAGGAATTGGGCATCACCCTGCGCTTTGAAGGCACCGGCGTGGACGAGCAGGCCATTGTCGAGACCATCACTGGCGACAAGGCCCCGGCCCTGAAAGTCGGCGATACCATCGTGCGCATCGACCCACGTTACTTCCGCCCCGCCGAAGTGGAAACCTTGCTGGGCGATCCGTCCAAGGCCAAGGCGAACCTGGGCTGGGTACCGGAGATCACCGTGCAGGACATGTGCGCGGAAATGATTCGCGAAGACTTCAAGATCGCCCAGCGCCACGCTTTGTTGCGTAGCCATGGCCTTGACCTGCCAGTCTCGCTGGAGAACTGATAATGGCGCAGACCCAACGCATTTTTGTGGCTGGGCATCGCGGGATGGTCGGGTCGGCGCTGGTGCGCCTGCTCGGTCGTCGAGACGATGTGGAACTGATCGTGCGCACCCGCCAGGAACTGGACCTGACCAATCAGGCGGCCGTGCAGGCTTTCTTTGCCAAGGAACGCATCGACCAGGTGTACCTGGCCTCGGCCAAGGTGGGCGGCATTCATGCCAACAACACCTTCCCGGCCGAGTTCATCTACGAAAACCTGATGATCGAAGCCAACATCATCAACAGCGCCCACCTGCACGACGTGCAGAAGTTGCTGTTTCTGGGCTCATCGTGCATTTATCCGCGCCAGGCCCCCCAGCCGATGCAGGAACAGGCATTGCTGACCGGCGTTCTGGAGCCGACCAACGAACCCTACGCGATCGCCAAAATCGCCGGGATCAAACTCTGCGAGAGTTATAACCGCCAATACGGTCGTGACTATCGCAGTGTGATGCCGACAAACCTCTATGGGCCGTGCGACAATTACCACCCGGAAAACAGCCATGTTATTCCGGCCCTTTTACGCCGCCTTCATGAGGCCACCGAGCAGCATCTGCCCGAAGTGGTTATCTGGGGCAGTGGCACGCCGAAACGCGAATTCCTGCATGTCGATGACATGGCCCATGCCAGTGTCCACGTGATGGAACTGGACTCGGCCACTTACCAGGAATTTACCCAGCCCATGCTGTCTCATATCAACGTCGGCAGCGGCGTCGATTGCAGCATTGCCGAGTTGGCGCACACGCTGGCCAAGGTGATCGGCTACCCGGGCAAGCTGACGTACGACACCAGCAAGCCTGACGGTGCGCCGCGCAAGCTGATGGATGTTTCGCGTTTGCAAGAGCTGGGCTGGAAAGCCCGTATCGAGCTGGAAGAAGGGTTAAAAGACGCCTACGGCTGGTTTATCGAGAACCAGAGCCAGGCACGCGGATGAAGTAGTGACCGGACATAAGGTACCGCAACGTGATCAAAACCCTGCTCGCCCATCGAAATCTGTTATTTGTGATTATGCTGCTCGACTCGCAGTGCTTTTTTCTCACCGATGACAAGATTGCCGGGATCCCGCTTTTTCGCGAAGCCTTCCTGGCGGGCATTGTCCTATCGGCACTCATACTGCTGATGTTGTGGAAACAAGCTCATCAATCGAAAACGGCTGCATGGATTGTGCTGTTCGGCGTGGTACTCCCGGTCATGTCGGCCATCCTCGCTAACCTGAATTATGGCCAGCCCTTGCTGTACGGGCTGTTGGAGGAGCGGCGCAGCTTTACCTACCTGCTGTTCTTCCCGGCCTACTTCCTGATGGTCAAGACCAAGCCGACCCAGGACCAGATCGAGCGTTTCATGCTGGTCTCTGGCCTGGCCTGCGTGTTCGTCGGCTTTCTGTATTACTTCAAGATCATTCCACAGACGGCCAACGTCGGTTTCACCGTGGATGAAAAGACCATGAGCCCCGACGACAACCTGCTGCGGCCGGACCGTTATCGGATTGGTGCCAACTACGTGCAGATCTGCGCGTTTATGCTGATGTACAGCATCAAGCGCCACCTGACCGTGGTCAAGGTCGGCATCCTGGGTCTGTTTGCCCTGTACCTGTGGCTGGTTCTGCAAACCCGAACTACCATGATCATCTGGGCACTGGCAGCCTGCTGGGTGTTCCGCAGCAAGCCTCGTCCGTTGTTCCAGATGGCGGGGTTGATCGTGGTAGCACTGGCCCTGGTGTTTGTGATCATGCCGTCCGCGATCACTGACCAATACGACAAATTCAATGCCCTGCTGGGCGAGGCTACTGACGGATCCAGTGTACGGGACACCACCATCGCCCTGACGCTTCGGGACGTGGCAAGGAACCATTTTGTCGGCTTGGGTGCGTTATCACTGCAATGGCAAGGAGGCTTTTCTGCGCTCTATAACGACTGGTTCTACCTTTCGGATGTCGGCATCGTCGGTGTGTATTACCGCTTTGGCTTCTTCACGCCGCTGATTGCCCTGACCTATTACCTGGGGTTTATCCGCATCATGCGCAACTGCAAAAACAAGAACGACATGCTGGCCGCGTTCCAGCTGGATTTCTGGTTTAGCCTGTTCAACATGGTGCTTGCCAACTCGATCATGTATGGGGGTGAGATTTCTGGCCTTGCTGCCGCCGCATTCCTTTATGCGTCCAAGGCGCGTGCCACCTCCGAATCCAGAATAGAGAACCCACGCCATGACCCGATTTCATATCGTCACTATAAACCGCAATAACCTGGCGGGCCTGATCAAGACCCACGTCAGTGTGCAGGCCCAGACCTATCGCAACTTTCGCTGGCTGGTGGTTGATGGCAATTCCACGGACGGCGCCGTGGAGTGGCTGAGCGGCCTGGATAACGACTACACCGATTGGAAGTCGGAGCGCGACCGCAGCTTGTACGACGCCATGAACAAGGGCCTGGTCAAGGCCGCCGCCGAACCGGGGTACACCTTGTTCCTGAACAGCGGCGACACCTTCCACGACGCCACGGTGCTGGAGAAGGTCGCAGAAGCGATCGCCGCCGCGCCGGGCAAGCCGGAATACGTCTATGGCGACTACTGCCTGTCCAACAGCAAGGGCCAGTTGCGCGAAGTCAAGGCCAAGCCGTTTGAACGCTTGAAGCTGGGCATGATCAGCAGCCACCAGGCGATGTACTTCGAGAACGACCGGTTGAACCAGATCCGTTTTCGCGAAGATTTTCCATTGTCGGCTGACTATTGCATGATTGTGGAGTTTGTTTCGGCGGTAAACCCCGACACAGGTGTGTTGAAGATTCCGCAGATTCTCTGCGATTTCGACACCACCGGGGTTTCGCAAGTGCGCAGGTTCGATGCGCTGAAGGAAGACTTGCTGATACGCAAACGGTACATGAATCTCTCGAGCCTTCATGCCACCGGCTTGTATGTGCTGCATTACCTGCATACACACAGCAAGTTGCTACGTGGACAAATGGGCAGCTGACCGCGCTGCCCATTCGAAGTGTCGCTCAGCCCAGGTGGATCAAGGGCAGGTGTTGGATTTGGCGATCCACTTGGCCAGCGTCGGCCATTGCGGACGGGTTACGCCGTTGATGGGTTCGATGGCCAGCGGGTCATTGCCCCACCATGGACCGGCAGCCCAGTAGGCCAGCGGCACGCAGTTGTCGTGCAGGTACGACAGCAGGTTGTCCATCGCGGTCAGCCAGCGGGCATCGTTATCCGGTACGCCGAACTCACCCAGTTGGCCGCGCAGCTTGTTGCGCTTGAGCCATTCCACGAAAGGCTTGGCTCGGTTGACACCGATCATTGGATCAAATGTACCGGTGATAGGGTTGGCGTATGCACCGCTGCTGCCGTCATCCAGATACAGGTGGGCCGAGTAGACCAGGTTGTTGTTCGGGTCCTTGAGCAACAACAGGTCGCCGTTCAAATCCGGGTACATGGTGGTGTTCGACCACGAACGACCATCGACATAGATCGGGTGGACCTTGTCATACATACGCACACCCTCGATACCGGCCTGGGCGTTGGTTTTCCAGTAGGTATCGGCGTCGCCGTAGGGCTCGTTCATCAAGTCATAGCCGTGAGTACCCGGGTTGGCACCCCAACGCAGCGCAACACGCTTCATCAGGTTTTTGTAGGCCGCAGTGGGTACAGCGCTGGTGCCGATGATCTGGTTGTAATACCGACCATAGTTGTGGATGTCGATGATGACGCCCATGTTGCGTTCAGCCGCTTGCGCCAGGAAGGTGTCGATGCGCTTGGCATAAACCGACGCAAACGGACCATTCATGACCGGCTGCAGTCGCTCCCACAGGATCGAGAAACGAATGACGCGGATGCCGCCTTTCTGCCACTTGTTCAAATACGAAGCGGTCGGGAATACATAGTTGGTGCCTTCGGTGCCAGGCACCACGGAACCACCCCAACCGGCCGCGGCCACGTTAAGGTGAACCAGCGGAGCACCGCCGCCATCGGTCAGGGGTTGAAGCGCATTCGCTGAGGGCGCAGAGAGCCAAGCAAACGCCAAAGTAACTGCCCAGATGAAACGTTTCATCTTTCATTCTCCAGATATGCTGCGGCGTACTTCCACCAAAGCGTTAAATAACGGTAGTCCTGCTTCTGAGGGCGAAACAGATCATTTCCTGATCAGGTGACTGTAAAGCTATTTCCAATCTGCACAGTGGCGACACAGTTCATACCGTGCTCGCTAGCCTGCCTGGCGACAGAAGAAAGGTCCTTGCCGGGGTCAAAGCAGGAACCGTGCCCGGTAGGTGAAGTGTTTTTCACCCAAGTGGCTCAACGTGCCGTAAACCCTTGTTCTAAAGGGCTCACGACCGTTCGGCGGGTAGCTGAATCGGTTCTCTGAAGTGCGTTCTCTTGAGATTTTCGAGCAAAATCGAGCCATTTTTGACGTACGTCAACGCTCAGGCGCCAATTTTTCGTGCAATTGTGCCGTTGTTTGTCAGATACGAAATGGAAGATGACAATGCAGTTTCAATCCATGGGAAGTGCACAAGTTGACAGCCTGAAAGTTGCCAGTATTTGTAGGGGAACAGATACAAATACTGGCAGACTGATAAATTTCAACTTGTTTTGTTAACGCCGTCACAGTTTTCCGCGTAATGCAGAAAACTCTCCATATCAGCACTGCACAACAACCGCGACGCCGCCTTCACGTGCGCCACCGGCCAATCCCACCAGGCACAGGCCAGCAGGCGCTCGCGCACCGGCTCGTCAAAGCGCCAGCGAATGAATTTGCATGGGTTGCCGCCCACCACCGCATAGGGCGGGACATCCCGGGTGACCATGGCACCGGCAGCCACCACGGCGCCATGGCCAATCGTCACACCGGACAGGATGGTCACGCCGGTGCAGATCCAGCAGTCACTGCCGATCACCACATCGCCCTTGGTCGGGCGCATGCCTTCGATATCAGCGAGCTCGTCAAACATCTCTGGAAAGGGATAGCAGCTGACCCAGTCCATACGATGACCGCCGCCCAGCAGGATTCGCACATCCGAAGCAATGGAGGTGTACGAGCCGATTCTCAGAGTGGTGGCGTCATCACCGAACTGGGTGACCTGCGGGATGCCATACGTACCCACGCCCACCGTAAAGTGCGGGTAGCGCAGGCGGATTTTCTCTGTGCCACGTTCCAGCTTGTCGAATTGACGCAAATGCTTGCGCAGCTTTCTTTCGCGAATTTTGTCCCAGAACTTCACAAAACCGATTCCAGTGTAGTCATCCGTCGGATACCAAAACGATCCGTCCCGGCATCGATGGTACATGATGTGACATTTCGGAATATTCTGAAATAACTTACTTTCGAGGGGGGGCAAGGAGGGATTCAAGCGCATTGGAGGGAGGGCATCATGCCCCTGACAACCCTGATCCTGAGGGTGGGTTCAGCGGATGAAAAAACCGGTCAAGGCTTCCAGCTCATCGTCGCTGAGCAATCCGGCTGGATAACGCTGGACCATGGCCACACGGGCATCTTCCTGGCGATAACGGATAGCACCGTTGTTTTTCCACCAGACCGCCAAGGCCTGCAGCTTCTCGCCATTGAGGATGTGTGATCCCGACTCGGTGACTGCTCTCATTTGGATTCTCCCCGAACTCATGAGCGGCAAAATCTACGGTATGCGCGTTACAAAATCGCTGCTTTGTAAGCCACCGTTCGACAAACGATACAAATCCTGTGCCACTCACTTGGAGATTTCTGCGCCGATACAAAAAGCCCGTTACATGAACGGGCTTTTTTCTCACTGAATGCGAAAGCCAGCTCAGCGGCGCACACCCGCCGGCTGTTGCTGCGTCAGGCAGTGGATATTTCCGCCGCCCAGCAAAAGCTCGCGTCCAGGCACCATAACCACTTCATGTTCCGGGAAAATACGCTCCAGAATGGCCTTTGCCTCGGCATCCTTGGGGTCGTCGAAGCTCGGTGCAATGATCCCGCCGTTGACGATCAGGAAGTTCACATAGGACCCGGCCAGGCGTACGGAAGGGTGGCGTTCCTGGGTTCCCGCGACTGGGTCGACCCCATCGCATTCTTCCTGGGTGGCGAACAAAGGCCCGGGGATCGGCATTTTGTGCACCGTCAGCGTGCGACCTTTGGCATCTTGTGTGTTTTCCAATACGCTCAGCGCATCATGGCAGCGCGCGTAGTTGGGGTCTTGCGGATCATCGGTCCAAGCCAGTAACACTTCGCCGGGGCGTACGTAACAGCAGAAGTTGTCGACGTGACCGTCGGTCTCGTCATTGAACAGGCCGTGGGGCAGCCAGATGATGGTGTCCACCGCCAGCTGCTCGCTGAGCACCTCTTCTATTTCCTTGCGAAACAGGTGCGGGTTGCGATTGCGGTTGAGCAGGCACTCCTCGGTGGTGATCAGCGTGCCCTCACCGTCCACGTGGATGGAACCGCCTTCCAGAATGAAGTCTTCCGGGGCGTAGCGCTCACAGTGTTCGATTTCGAGGATCTTGCCGCCGACCTGCTCGTCACGGTTCCACGGTGAATACAAGCCGCCGTCAAAACCACCCCAGGCATTGAACCCCCAATTGACCCCGCGCACTTCACCTGTGTCGTTGATCACAAAGGTCGGACCGGTGTCACGCACCCAGGCGTCGTCGCTGCTGAGCTCGACCACACGGATGTCGGGCAGGTCCAGGCGCGCCCGAGCATTGTCGTACTGACCGGCGGACACCCCGACGGTGACCGGTTCGAAACGGGCGATCGCCTTGGCCAGCACCACGTGAGCCGCCTGCACCGGCTTGCCACCCAGCCGCCAGTTATCCGGCCGCTCGGGCCAGATCATCCAGACCTGGCTTTGTCTGGCCCATTCGGCAGGCATATGAAAGCCATCGGCGCGGGGGGTGCTGTTCAGGGTTGTCATCGAAGACCTCGGGTTCTCAATCGAATATCAGGGTTATAACCGATAGATATCGGAACTGGAAGGGCTTCAGAAGCAAAATTGACCAACAAAAACGCTGGCCTCACCCCCTGTTTATCGATAAATATCGGATATTTCGTATTGACAGACCGCCGGGCTGAAAAAATTCGCTCAACGCGCTGAAAAACGGTCATATCGACCTCTCATACTGCCGGGAGTTGCACCTTTGTCTCAGGATCGACGTCGATATCAGGCAGGTCGTTGAACGGTTTTGTGAAGTCCGTGAATTACTTTGCCAATAAGCGTATTTTCATGACGAATCGTGCTTGCGCGCCCCCGTTTTAACTTACAAGCTATGCGCCGAACGGTAGCTTGTCAGTTATGGAAGAAGGTCTCCTTTATATGCGAATTCTCATCACCGGCGGCGCCGGTTTCATCGGTTCGGCATTGGTTCGCCATTTGATCGCGAACACCGAGCACGATGTGCTCAATCTCGACAAACTGACCTACGCCGGCAACCTCGAATCATTGGCCAGCGTGGCAACCAATACCCGCTATGAATTCGTCCAGGCCGACATCGTCGATCAGGCCGCCGTCAGCGCCGTGCTGACGCGCTTCAAGCCACACGCCATCATGCACCTGGCAGCCGAGTCCCACGTGGACCGCTCCATCGATGGCCCGTCGGATTTCATCCAGACCAACATCGTCGGCACCTATAGCCTGCTGGAGGCCACACGCGCCTACTGGCTGACCCTGCCCGCCGACGAGCGCGCCGCGTTCCGGTTCCACCACATCTCGACAGATGAGGTGTATGGCGACCTGCACGGTATCGACGACCTGTTCACCGAAACCACGCCCTACGCGCCCAGCTCGCCCTACTCGGCCAGCAAGGCCGCCTCGGATCACCTGGTCCGCGCCTGGCAGCGCACCTACGGGCTGCCGGTGCTGATCACCAACTGCTCGAACAACTATGGGCCGTTCCACTTTCCCGAGAAGCTGATTCCGCTGGTGATCCTCAATGCCCTCGCGGGCAAGCCCCTGCCGGTGTATGGCAACGGCCTGCAAGTGCGTGACTGGCTCTTCGTCGAAGATCACGCCCGCGCCCTGTTCAAGGTGGTGACCGAAGGCGTGGTCGGCGAGACCTACAACATCGGCGGCCACAACGAACAGAAAAACATCGATGTGGTGCGCGGCATCTGCGCATTGCTGGAAGAACTGGCCCCTCAACGTCCGGCCGGGGTGGCCAATTATGCCGACCTGATCACGTTCGTCAGCGATCGTCCTGGCCATGACCAGCGCTACGCAATCGATGCCAGCAAGATCGAGCGGGAACTGGGCTGGGTACCAGAAGAAACTTTCCAGACCGGCCTGCGCAAGACCGTGCAGTGGTACCTCGACAACCTCGAGTGGTGCCGCCGCGTGCAAGATGGCAGCTACCAGGGCGAGCGTCTGGGCTTTACTCAACCTAAGGATCTGATCGCATGACAAAGGGCATTGTACTGGCCGGTGGTTCGGGCACGCGCCTGCACCCCATCACGCTGGGTGTATCCAAGCAGCTGTTGCCTATCTATGACAAACCGATGATCTACTACCCGATCTCGGTACTGATGCTGGCCGGCATCCGCGACATCCTGCTGATCTCCACGCCACACGATCTGCCGCAATATCGCCAGTTGATGGGCGATGGCAGCCAGTTCGGCGTCAACATCAGTTATGCCGAACAGCCGTCTCCGGACGGCCTGGCCCAGGCCTTCCTGATCGGCGAGGAGTTCATCGGCGATGACGCCGTGTGCCTGGTACTCGGCGACAACATCTTCCACGGCCAGCATTTCAGCGAGCAGTTGATCCGTGCTGCCAACCGCCCGACTGGCGCCACCGTATTCGGTTACTGGGTCAAGGACCCGGAGCGTTTCGGCGTGATCGACTTCGATGCCGAGGGCCGCGCCCTGTCCATCGAAGAGAAACCGACCAAGCCGCGCTCGAGCTATGCCGTGACCGGCCTGTATTTCTACGATAACGAAGTGGTCCGCATCGCCAAGGAAATCAAGCCGTCGCCCCGTGGCGAGCTTGAGATCACCGACGTCAACAACGCTTACCTCAAACGTGGCGACCTGCATGTCGAACGCTTCGGCCGTGGCTTTGCCTGGCTGGACACCGGTACCCACGACAGCTTGCTGGAGGCCTCGCAATACGTGCAGACCATCGAGCACCGTCAGGGCCTGAAGGTCGCTTGCCTGGAAGAGATTGCCTACCAGCATGGCTGGATCAGCCATGACGAGCTGCTGGTGCGCGCCAAGTACTTCGGCAAAACCGGTTACGGTCAGTACCTCTACACCTTGGCCGGGGAAGCAAAATGAAAGTGATCGCCACTGAAGTGCCCGATGTGCTCATTATCGAGCCGCGAGTTTTCGGCGACGAGCGCGGCTTCTTCTACGAGAGCTTCAATGCCAAGGCCTTCGCTGAAGGCACCGGCGTGACGCTGTCGTTCGTGCAGGACAACCACTCGCGCTCCCAGCAGGGCGTGCTGCGTGGTCTGCACTACCAGATCGAAAACCCTCAGGGCAAACTGGTGCGGGTCATCGCCGGTGAAGTGCTCGACGTGGCCGTCGACATCCGCCGCCGTTCGCCGACTTTCGGCCAGCACGTGGCGGTGCGCCTGTCGGCCGAGAACAGCCGGCAACTGTGGATTCCACCCGGCTTCGCCCACGGCTTCATCGTGCTGAGCGAGAACGCCGAGTTTCTGTACAAGACGACTGATTACTACAACCCGTCGGCCGAGCGCTCCATTCGCTGGGACGATCCGGCGTTGGGGATCGACTGGCAGTTCAAGGGTGAACCGAAGTTATCGAGCAAGGATGCATCGGGTAAAACGCTGGCAGAGGCCGATCTGTTCCCATGACTGCACCCTTGCTCGAAATCCTTATCATTGGTCGCAATGGACAGGTCGGCCGCGAGCTTCAAACCAGCTTCGCCAGCATGGGCAACCTGCACTTGCCGGGCCGGGATCAATTTGATCTCGCACGGCCAGAGCAGATGCGTGAGTACATCCAGGCGCTGCGCCCGGATCTGATCATCAACGCAGCGGCTCATACGGGCGTGGACCTGGCAGAAAACGAAGAGGCGTTGTCCTTGGCCCTCAATGCGACCGCCCCTGCGGTGATGGCAGAGGAAGCCGTGCGCCTGGGCGTGCCCTTCGTGCATTACTCGACCGACTATGTGTTTGACGGCAGCAAGAACAGCCCCTACATCGAAAAGGATGTCGCCAACCCATTGAGCGTCTATGGGCGTACCAAACTGGCGGGCGAACTGGCCATCCGCGCCCTCGGTGGCCAGCATCTTATTCTGCGCACCAGCTGGGTCTATTCGCTGCACGGGCGCAACTTCCTGCTGACCATGCAGCGCCTGCTGCAGGAAAAGTCGGAGCTGCGCATCGTTGCCGACCAGATCGGCGCACCGACCTGGGCGGGCACTATTGCCCAGGCCACGGCGACGCTGATGCAACACTGGCGCGATGGCCAACCCGGCCCGTGGGGTACCTACCACCTCAGCGGCCTGGGCGAAACCTCCTGGTTCGGTTTTGCCGAGGAGATCGGCCGCCACCTGCAACTCGAAGGCAAGGCGTGCGCCACGCTCACGCCGATCGCCTCGGCTGAATACCCGACCCCGGCCGAGCGCCCGCTGAACTCCCGCCTGGACTGCAGTCGCCTGCAAGCCCGCTGGGATATTCAGCTGCCCCACTGGCAGGCGGCATTGACGCAGTGCCTGGCCACCCAGCGATAGGTGATAATGCGCCGGACTTCTCCGGCGCATTGCATCCATGCTCACCTCGACCCTGACTCGCCGCCCTCGCTGGCGCAATCTTGCCTTGCTGGCCCTGTGCCTGGCGCCTTTGCTGTGGCCCCTGCAACGCCTGGCCGAGCGCTACTACCGCAGCGAACTGATCAGCCAGAATCGCCAGACCCTGGACCTCTACGTCGCCAACCTGCTCGGCACCCTGCACCGCTTCGAAACCTTGCCGCAGATCCTCGCCGACCTGCCAGCACTGCGCGCCGCCCTCGCGGCCCCGGACGACCCTGCCGCTCAAACCTACGCCAATCACCTGCTCAACGAGATAGCCCATCAGACTGGCGCCGAGGTGATGTACCTGATGGATGACCACGGCAACACCCTGGCCGCGTCCAACTGGGAAAACAAGGACAGCTTCGTCGGCCGCAACTTTGCTTTTCGGCCTTATTACAGCGACGCCATCGCCGGTGGACTGGGACGCTTCTTCGGGCTCGGCACTACTTCGGGCAAGCGGGGCTACTTCTTTGCTGCCGGTGTGCGCGAAGGTGCAGCCGTCAAGGGTGTGCTGGTGATCAAGATCGACCTGGACCACACCGAGACCCTGTGGGGCAAGACGCCCGAGCAACTGCTGCTGACCGACCACAACGGCGTGGTGATCTTGACCTCGCGCCCCGAATGGCGATTCCGCGCCACCCGGCCTTTGACCGAGGCAGACCACCAGGCCATCAGCGCCGTGCAGCCCTACCCCACGCAGGACCCGCAGCCGCTGAATCTGGCACCTAACGCCTGGCTGACACAGACCCGCGAGATCAAGGAGACCGGCTGGCAGGTGAGCATCCTCGCGCCACGCTCGCTGATCGACCGGCCGGTGCGCACGGTGGTGGCCGTGGGCGGCGCGACCCTGTTGGTACTGATGCTGCTGTTGGGACTGACGATGCAGAGCCGGCGCAATTATCTGGACCGCATCGCGTTCGAAGCCCGCGCCCGGCATGACCTGGAAAATCGCGTGATCGAGCGAACCAGCGACCTGGAGGGCCTCAACCGTCGACTCAGGCAGGAGGTCCTGGAGCGCGAACAGGCACAACAGGAGCTCGTCCAGGCCCAGGATGAACTGGTCCAGGCGGGCAAGCTGTCGGCACTCGGTACCATGTCGGCCAGCATCAGCCACGAACTCAATCAGCCCTTGGCGGCAATCCGCAGTTACGCCGAGAACGCCGGGGTGCTGCTGGACCATCAACGCACCGATGACGCCCGTGGCAACCTCAAGTTGATCAGCGAATTGACCGAACGGATGGCCTCGATCATCGCGCACCTGCGCGCGTTTGCTCGCCGTGACCGTCACGCGCTGGAGAGCGTGGCCCTGCAACCGGCCCTGGACGACGCCCTCGCACTGTTGACCAAGCGGCGCCGGGCCATGGCCGTGGAGCTCATTCGCGACCTGCCGGATGCGCCACTGTGGGTGCAAGCCGGCGAAACTCGCCTGCGCCAAGTGCTGAGCAACCTGCTGGCCAATGCCCTTGACGCCTTGACCGAAAAAGCCAACCCGCGCTGCCTGTGGATAAGTGCCAAGCAGACGGCCGATGGCGTCGAATTGAGCATTCGCGACAACGGCCCGGGCTTCACCACTCAAGCCCTGCTGCGCGCCCGCGAGCCGTTCTTCACCACCAAGACCCGCACCCAGGGCCTTGGCCTCGGGCTGGCGATCTGCGATACCTTGATGCGCGCGCTGGGGGGAGAGCTGCTGCTGGCCAACCATGCCCGAGGCGGCGCGCTAGTGACCATGCGCCTGCGTGCCGGCACCCCGGGCGTCAACCTGCAACCGCCAGAGGATCCCTCCGCATGACCATCGCCCCCATCGACAGCAACATCCAAGTGCTGCTGATCGACGATGACCCTCATTTGCGCCAGGCCCTGAGCCAGACCCTGGACCTGGCCGGCCTGCGCCTGCTGTCACTGGGCGACGCCAGCGGCGTGGCCGAACGCATTGAGCGCGACTGGCCCGGCGTGGTGGTCAGCGACATTCGCATGCAAGGCATCGACGGCCTGCAGTTGTTGGAACAACTGCGTGCGCGAGACAGCGAACTGCCGGTGTTGTTGATCACCGGCCACGGCGACGTGCCGCTGGCTGTGCAAGCAATGCGCGCCGGCGCCTACGATTTTCTGGAAAAACCCTTTGCCAGCGATGCCTTGCTCGACAGCGTGCGCCGCGCCCTCGACCTGCGGCGCCTGGTGCTGGAAAACCGTAGCTTGCGCATGGCCCTCAGCGACCGCCAGCAACTGAGCGGTCGATTGCTGGGGCAGTCGCCGTCGATCGTGCGGCTTCGCGAGCAGATCGGTGCCTTGGCAGCCACCCGCGCCGACGTACTGATCCTGGGGGAAACCGGCGCCGGCAAAGAGGTGGTCGCCCGTGCCCTGCATGACCTGTCGAGCCGCCGCAGTGGTCCGTTCGTGGCCATCAACGCCGGGGCTTTGGCCGAATCAGTGGTGGAAAGCGAATTGTTCGGCCACGAGCCGGGGGCTTTCACCGGGGCGCAGAAACGCCGTATCGGCAAGTTCGAATTCGCCAACGGAGGCACGCTGTTTCTCGACGAAATCGAAAGCATGAGCCTGGACGTTCAGGTCAAGCTGCTGCGCCTGTTGCAAGAGCGGGTGGTGGAGCGCCTGGGCGGCAATCAGCAGATCGCCCTGGACATCCGCGTGGTAGCTGCCACCAAGGAAGACCTGCGTCAGGCAGCGGATCAAGGGCGCTTTCGGGCGGACTTGTATTACCGCCTGAACGTGGCCTCGCTGCGCATTCCGGCGCTGCGCGAACGCGGCGAAGACACGCTGCTGCTGTTCCAGCATTTCGCCGATGCTGCCAGCCAACGCCACAGCCTGACGCCACCCCCTCTGCAACCCACCCAGCGCGCGCTGCTGCTGCGCCACGACTGGCCTGGCAATGTTCGTGAGCTGCAAAACGCGGCCGAACGCTTCGCCCTGGGCCTCGAACTCGAGCTGGAAGCACCGCCGGGCGAAGAGCAGGCCCTGCCAGCGGGCGGGAATCTGAGCGAGCAGGTCGAGCATTTCGAACGTTCGCTGATCGCTGCCGAGATGGCCCTTCCCCACAGTTCGCTGCGCAGCCTGGCCGAGGCCCTCGGCCTGCCCCGCAAGACCTTGCACGACAAGCTGCGCAAACACGGGCTCAGCTTTGCCGCTGGAGATGATCATGAATGAAGCGGTTGTACACCTGCAGGCCGTGCTGCATCGTGATATTCCACTGACCCGAGAGATGGGCCTGAGGGTTTCCCGCTGGGAACAGCAAGCCCTGCGCCTGCATCTGCCGCTGCTGCCCAACGTCAACCACAAGCACACCCTGTTCGGTGGCAGTCTGTACTGCGGTGCCGTGCTGGCAGGCTGGGGCTGGCTTTACCTGCGCCTGCGTGATGCCGGGGTGGATGACGGGCATATTGTGATTCAGGAAGGACAAATCCACTATCCGCTGCCGGTGACCGGGGATGCGGTGGTGGTGTGCGAGCCGCCGGCGGCGAGGGACTGGGAGCGGTTTCTGGCGATGTACCAGCGGCGCGGACGGGCACGGTTGGCGTTGGCCACCCAAGTGATGAATGTGGGCAGCGATGAGCCGGCGGTGAGGTTCTCCGGGCAGTATGTACTGCACAGGTGATAATCGGGCGAGAACAGCGGCCTCATCACGGGCAAGGCCTGCTCCCACCGATTTGACCTCGATGGGAAGTGCATTCAGCCATTGGCCAGCACCAGCAACGTCTCGCGCCACGTCACCCCCTCGGGCAATGCCAGGAAATACGGATTGAGCAGCGATTCGCGGGGCGGGTAATCGAACACTGCGCCATCCACTTTCAACACCACCCCACCCGCGCCTTCCAGCACGCCCTGCGCAGCCGCCGTGTCCCACTGGGACGTCGGCGCCAGACGCGGGTAGCAGTCAGCGGCCCCCTCCGCCAGCAGGCAGAATTTCAGCGAGCTGCCGATATTGGCCAACTCCAGTTCACCCACTACCGCACTCAACCCGGCCAGCAGACGTTCCTGCTCCGGGCTGGAATGACGACGACTGGCGACCACGGTAAAAGCCGAGTCGGCTGGGGGCGCCTGACGCACGCTGATCGGTTGTGGTGGCTGATCCGCATCCGTCCGCCAGGCACCCAGTCCGGCACCGCCGGCATAGCAGCGGCCGTTGGTCGGCATCGACACCACGCCGAATACCACCCGCCCCTGCTCCACCAGAGCAATGTTGACGGTGAACTCCTCGCTGCCCGAGATGAATTCCTTGGTGCCGTCCAACGGGTCGACCAGCCACCAACGCTGCCAGGCTGCGCGGGTGGCCAGGTCGATGTTGCAGTCTTCTTCCGACAGAATCGGAATACTGGGGTCCAACGCCGTGAGGCCAGCCACGATCACATGGTGCGCAGCCAGATCGGCGGCCGTGACGGGGGAAGCGTCGGCCTTGGTGTCGACCTGGACGTTGGCCCGCCAGAACGGCAAGATGGCCGCACCGGCACGGTGGGCCAGCTCGACCACGCCGGCGAGTAACGGATGCGCCGCATAAATCTCTCTCATGGCAGAAAAACTCCCCGTTGGGTCAGCAGGTCCCGGACCAGGTACAACGCCGCCAGCGCGCGCCCCTCGGAAAACTGTGGATGCTGGACCAGGCTCGACAGCTCGCGCAGGCTCACACGGTCCACTCGCATGGGCTCAGGCTCGTCGCCCTCCAGGCGCTCCTCGTAAAGATCGCTGGCCAGCACCACCTGGATTTTCTGGCTCATGTAGCCCGGAGACAACGAGAGCTCAGTCAGGTGCTCAAGCTGGCGCGCGCCAAAGCCGGCTTCCTCCTTGAGTTCGCGGTTGGCTGCCGCCAGCACGTCCTCCCCGGGCTCTATCAAGCCTTTGGGTAGCGACAGCTCGTACTCGTCAGTGCCGCCGCAGTACTCTTCGATCAGCACAGCATGATCGGCGTCGATCATCGCCACGATCATCACTGCGCCGTAGCCATTGCCGCGGCCGACCAGACGTTCATAGGTACGTTCCACGCCATTGGAGAAACGCAGTTGCACCTCCTCGACCCGGAACAGACGGCTATTGGCGACGATCTCGCGGGCGAGAACAGTGGGTTTCTGGCGCATGGGCAGCTCCTTGGCGTGAACGGGTTACTATACCTTGGCTGGCGCCGTTGGATGCCACCGTCGTCTGATCACTTCTTGAGAATCTTTCGTATGCCTCTTATACCCTGGAGCGATATCGACACTGTCCTGCTGGACATGGACGGCACGTTGCTCGACCTGCACTACGACAACCACTTCTGGATGGAACATCTGCCCCAGCGCTACGCCGAGGTGCATGGCACCAGCCTGGCCATGGCCGAGATGGAGCTGCAGCCGCTGTTTCGCGACAACGCCGGGACGCTGAACTGGTACTGTCTGGACTTCTGGAGCCGCGAACTGAAGCTGTCGGTGCGCGAGATCAAACGTGAAACCGCTCATCTGATTGCCCTGCGCCCGGATGCCGATACCTTCCTGGCCGCCATCCAGCGCGCTGGCAAACGGGTGATCATGATCACCAATGCTCATCCGGATGCCCTGTCGCTCAAGCTTGAGCGCATCGAGCTGGCGCCGTATTTCGAGCGCATGATCAGTTCCCATGACTACGGCTACCCCAAGGAGCACCCGCAATTCTGGGATGCCTTGCGTGAGGACACCGGCTTCGATCCGGCCCGCAGCCTGTTCATTGACGACACCTTGCCGATCCTGCGCAGCGCGCGCCGCTACGGCATCTGCCACCTGCTGGCCGTGCACGAGCCGGACAGCCGCAAAGGCCCGAAGAACACCGAGGAATTCGAGGCCGTAGTGGATTATCGCCAGCTGATCGAAGGTCTTTGATCGCTGTCCCCGTTACCTGGAGCCGTCATGGACATCAAGCAGCTGAAATTTCTCATCGCCCTCGACGAG
This sequence comes from Pseudomonas sp. dw_358, assembly GCF_018449655.1. Lineage (GTDB taxonomy): Bacteria > Pseudomonadota > Gammaproteobacteria > Pseudomonadales > Pseudomonadaceae > Aquipseudomonas. The sequence continues at coordinate 317,505 of NZ_JAAVUX010000005.1, read as the reverse complement.
ACCCGGCATTTTGGCCAGGCGGCGGCACGCTGCAACATCACCCAGCCGACCCTGTCGATGCGCCTGCGCAACCTTGAAGAAGAATTGCAGTTGCCGCTGGTCAATCGGGGCCAGCGTTTCGAGGGTTTCACCGCGCCCGGCGAGCGGGTGCTGGCCTGGGCCCGTACGGTGCTGGCGGCGTACGATGGCCTGCAAGCGGAAGCGGCGGCCTGTCGCGGCCATCTGGTCGGCACGTTGCGCCTGGGCGTGGTGCCGCTGTCAAGCTTCGATCCGCTGCCACTGTTGCGCAAACTGCATGAACTGCACCCCAACCTGAGCTTCGAACTCAGCTCACTGAGCTCCGAGCAGATCCTCGAACAGCTGGCGAGCAATCGCATTGACCTGGGCGTGTCCTTTCTCGAGCGTCTGGATAACGAACGTTTCGACTCCCTGACCCTGAACGAGACTCGCATGGGCTTGCTCTTCGACCAGCGGTTCTTCGATTTCGGCGAGCAGCCTCTGAGCTGGGAAGCCATGGTCGAACTGCCGCTGGGAATGCTGACCGTGGGCATGCATTTTCGTCAGTCCATCGACCATAACTTCCACAGCCGCAGCCTGATGCCAAAACCGCTGTTGCAGACCGACGCTGTGCATCAGCTGTTGCAAGCGGTTCATGGCGGCCTGTGCTGCGCGATCATGCCGCTGGACGGCAGCCTCGATGCACTGACCGAACATCTGCGCCTGCAACCTATAGAGCACGCTCATACTCTGGCCCCCCTAGGTCTGATCATGCGCCGCCAGGCGCCGCGATCGGCCTTGGCCGAAGCCTGCTTTGCCCTGCAGCTGCAGCTCCAGGGTATGTGATCGACGCGATCTATCACCACATCGGAACAAGCGATTAGACGCCATCTACCGGCAGGCCTAGGCTTAAGGCACTAAAAACTGCCGGTAACGCGTCATGAACGCCAAGCTCATGCAGCAACCGGCAGGCGCAGTGCTCCCTTCAGCGCCCATCGCGCCTGCCGCCAGTCAGACTTACAGCTACACCCACCTTGCCAGCGATACGACGGACAGCACCGCGCTGGCCGAGGAAGTGGCGCTGGCGATTGCCTACAACGGCATCAGCCAGGCGGTGATGCTGGTCAGCCCCACGGACCTGGAAGACTTTATCGTCGGCTTCAGCATCGGCAGCGGCATCATTGCCAGCGCCGACGAAATCTATGACCTGAAGCTCAGCGGCTGCGGTTCGGCGCAACAAGCGGAGGTGGCGATCGCCAGCCGGGCGTTCTGGAACCTCAAGACCCAGCGTCGACAGCTGGCCGGTACCAGCGGCTGCGGACTGTGTGGCGTCGAAGCGGTGGAGCAGGCCTTGCCCGAACTGACCGTGCTGGCCGGAGCCCCCCTTCCGCCTGCGGTCTGGCTGGAAGGGCTGCGCCAGCGCATCGGTGCATTCCAGCCGCTGGGCCGTCATTGCGGCGCGGTGCATGCGGCGCTGTTCATGAACGCTCAAGGCGAGTTGCTGATGGGCCGCGAAGACATCGGTCGGCATAACGCCCTGGATAAATTGATCGGCGCGCTGATCCGCCAGGACATTGCCACGGCTGGCGGGCTGGCCATCGTCACCAGCCGCTGCAGCCTCGAACTCATCCAGAAAGTCCTGCGAGCCGGCATCCAGACCCTGGTCAGCCTGTCCTCGCCCACTGGCCTGGCCCTGCAATGGGCTCGCCATCACAACCTGAATCTCATTCACCTGCCGCAGCACAGCGCGCCACGTGTCTACAGCCCCGCGATGGAGAACCAAGCGTGAGCAACCATAATCAAGCCGACAAGACCCCGACGCCCCGTTACAAGCCTTACAAAGGCGCGGCCGGCGGCTGGGGCGCGCTCATCAGTGTGACTCAGGCGTGGCTGACCAGCGACAACGCGTTGAAGAACATCCGCACCATGCTCAAGACCAACCAGAACGGCGGCTTCGACTGCCCTGGCTGCGCCTGGGGCGACTCGCCGGAAAGCGGCATGGTCAAGTTCTGCGAAAACGGCGCCAAGGCGGTGAACTGGGAAGCCACCAAGCGTCGCGTCGATGCTGCCTTCTTTGCCAAGCACAGCGTGACCTCGCTGCTGGAGCAAAGTGACTATTGGCTGGAATATCAGGGTCGGCTGACAGAGCCGATGGTATACGACGCCACCACCGACCATTACCAGCCGATCAGCTGGGACAATGCGTTCAAGCTGGTCGGGCGCCACCTGACCGGGCTGACCACCCCTGATCAGGCCGAGTTCTACACGTCCGGCCGGGCCAGCAACGAAGCGGCATACCTCTATCAACTGTTCGTCCGCGCCTACGGCACCAACAACTTCCCTGATTGCTCGAACATGTGCCACGAAGCGAGTGGCGTGGCGCTGTCGCAAAGCGTCGGGGTCGGCAAGGGCACGGTGACCTTCGACGACTTCGAACACGCCGACGCCATCTTTGTCTGGGGCCAGAACCCCGGCACCAACCACCCACGTATGCTTGAACCCCTGCGCGAAGCCGTGCAGCGCGGCGCTCAGGTGGTGTGCATCAACCCGCTCAAAGAGCGTGGGCTGGAACGCTTCCAACACCCGCAGCACCCCATCGAGATGCTGACCAACGGCGATCGGCCGACCAACACCGCGTATTTCCGTCCAGGGCTGGGCGGCGACATGGCGATGATGCGCGGCATGGCCAAGTTCCTCTTGCAGTGGGAGCGCGACGCTCAGACCAGCCAGGCACCTGCGGTGTTCGACCATGACTTCCTCAATGAACACACAGGTGGCGTGCTGGACTATCTGGCGGCGGTGGATGACACGCCTTGGGAGCAAATCGTCGAGCAGTCCGGCCTGCCACTGGCCGAGATCGAGCTGGCGGCGCGGATGTACCTCAAGGCCGAGAACGTGATCATGTGCTGGGCCATGGGCATCACCCAACACCGGCATTCGGTGGCGACCATTCAGGAAATCGCCAACCTGATGCTGTTGCGCGGCAATATCGGCCGTCCGGGCGCGGGGCTGTGCCCAGTCCGCGGCCACAGCAACGTGCAGGGCGACCGTACCATGGGTATCAACGAGCGGCCGCCGGCCTTCCTCCTCGACGCCCTGGAAAAGCGCTTCCAGTTCAAGGTGCCGCGCAGCAATGGCCACAACGTGGTCGAAGCCATCCACGCCATGCTCGACGGGCGCGCCAAGGTGTTCATCGGGCTGGGCGGCAATTTTGCCCAGGCCACGCCGGACAGCCCGCGCACCGCCGAGGCCCTGCGCAATTGCGAGTTGACCGTGCAGATCAGCACCAAACTCAACCGCAGCCACCTGATGCACGGCAAGGACGCGCTGATTCTGCCCTGCCTGGGGCGTACCGACATCGACCTGCAAGCCGAAGGGCCGCAAGCGGTCACGGTGGAAGACTCGTTCAGCATGGTGCACGCTTCCAACGGCCAATTGCAGCCACTGTCCCGGGAAATGCGCTCGGAGCCGGCGATCATTGCCGGTATCGCCGCCGCGACCCTGGGCACTCACCCGGTGGACTGGAACTGGCTGATTGCCGATTACCGGCGGATCCGCGACCTGATCGCCGACACCCTTCCGGGCTTCAAGGACTTCAACCTGCGCCTGGAAAATCCGGGCGGCTTCTACCTAGGCAACAGCGCTGCCGAACGCCGCTGGAACACCGCCAGCACCCGCGCCAACTTCAAAGCCAACACGCTGCCCATGGACCTGATTCATGAGAATGTGCGGGCCACCGGACAGGTGCCGGACCTGATCATGCAGTCGTTGCGCTCCCACGATCAGTACAACACCACGATTTACGGCCTGGACGACCGCTATCGCGGGGTTCGTGGCCAGCGCGAGGTGCTGTTTGCCAACGAGGCCGACATTATTCGCCTGGGATTTCAGCCGGGACAGAAAGCGGATCTGATCGCCATCTGGGACGATGGCCGGGAGCGCCGGGTCAATGGCTTCACCTTGCTGGCCTTTGATATTCCGGCAGGTCAGGCGGCGGCTTACTATCCAGAGGTCAACCCATTGGTGCCGCTGGAAAGCGTGGGCACGGGGAGCCATACGCCAACGTCCAAGTTCGTGGCGATTCGCCTGGAGCGCTCGGCCGTGTCCAATCGGATTGTTTGATCAAGCCTGTCCCCTGTAGTGTTCAGGCGATTCCTGCCAAGGCCGCTCGCAGCGCCTCAGGAATCGCCACCGGCCGATTCGATACCCTCTCCACGAAAACATGGACAAAGCGCCCTGCCGCGCAGGGCTCATCCTCCCCAAGCTTGAATACTGCCAGCTCGTACTGCACAGAGCTGGTACCCAGCTTGCCGACGCGCAAACCCACCTCGACACGCTCGGGAAACGCCACCGACGCAAAGTAGTCGCAGGCCGAGCTGACCACCAGCCCGACAACCGCTCCATCATGAATGTCCAGGCCGCCTTGCTCGATCAAGTAGGTGTTCACCGCCGTGTCGAAAAAGCTGTAATAGGTCACGTTGTTGATATGGCCATAGAGGTCATTGTCGTGCCAGCGAGTGGTAATGGGCTGAAAATGGGAAAAATGACTGCGTTGCGCGGCAGGGTCGGTCATGGTCGGTTCTCGGGTGGGCACAGACGCCATGTTGGCATTGCCCCGCCACTAGCACAAACCCACTAGGCAAGCCTTCGCCGTCGGTTTAACCTCGCCATCGCAACCAGAGTACCATCGCGGAGGATGGAGCCATGCTGGAACCCAGGGACGAGGGTGTCACCCATATTCAACGGCCACGCCCAGGCGAATTCGATGTGGTGCTGGGCAGCCGTCCCACGCCGCCCAAAACCGGCAGATCCAGCGCCCGCCTGGTGGTGTACCTGCTGTTGTTCGCGGTTGCCGGCTGGTTGCTCAGCTCGCAACTGTTCGGCGCCAGGCCTCAGGCCAGCGTCTCCATGGTCACAGCGCCGGCCGTCGCACAAACGCAAGGCCCCGAGCCCTCGGCCCCGGAGCCAGACCCGCAGCCGGTGGTTCAGCACATCGACATTTCACTGCCCGTCACCACCACACCACAGCTCGCTACCGCGGCGCCTCAGCCGTTGGACAAGTGCCTGAAACAAGGCAATGTCATCGACCAGAGCGTTGCCGACTGCCGCTTTGGTCCAGGCGGCCAGCCTGATACGGCGAATACCGCGAGCAGCATGGTGTCGGCGCAGTACATGGCCGGTTACAAGTCCAGCCAGGACCGACCTGCCGTCAAGCGCCACAAACCCTTCCAGGTCGCGATTGTGACCCTGCGCGAATGGGACGGGCGCAATGCATACCGGGCCATGTGGCGTATCAGCGATAACGTGATCGACAACAACAGCGTCTGCGCAAACTTCAGCGGCGGTTCGATCGAGCGGCGTGAGTGCCGGCGATCCGCGCAGGTCTACTTCAAGGAGCAGTGCAAGGAGTGGGGTAGTCGAGTGGAAAACAACGGGGACGAGGCCGGCAAGGTGGCCCAGACTCGCTATTGCACGGCAACGAAAACCTTCGACCCTTCCGACGGTTGAACGCCAGCCATGAAAAAACCGCCCGAGGGCGGTTTTTTCATGGCTGGCGGCGGCTTACAGCTGAGGGCCGGCGGCCTTGATGGCATCGCTCACGTCGAACTTCTTGAAGTTCTCGATGAACAGCGAGGCCAGGCCTTTGGCTGCTTCGTCGTAGGCAGCCTTGTCAGCCCAGGTGTTGCGGGGATTGAGCAGGCCGGTATCGACACCCGGCACCTGCTTCGGTACGTCGAGGTTGATGGTGGCCAGGTGCTCGGTTTCAGCACCCATCAGCGCGCCGCTCTGGATGGCAGCAATGACGCCCCGGGTGGTCGGGATGTTGAAGCGTTTGCCGACACCGTAGCCCCCACCGGTCCAGCCGGTATTGACCAGGTAGACCTTCGAGCCGAAGCCGCGAATGCGCTTGATCAGCAGTTCGGCGTACTCGCCTGCGGGACGCGGGAAGAACGGCGCACCGAAGCAGGTGGAGAAGGTCGACTTGATGCCGCTGCCCGAACCCATCTCGGTGGAGCCCACCAGCGCGGTGTAACCCGACAGGAAGTGATAGGCGGCCTGCTCCTCGCTGAGGATCGACACCGGCGGCAACACGCCAGTCAGGTCGCAGGTCAGGAAGATCACGGCATTGGGCTCGCCGCCCAGGTTCAACGGCGCGCGCTTGTCGATCAGCTCGCGCGGGTAGGCCGCACGGCTGTTCTGGGTCAGGCTGTCGTCGGTATAGTCCGGCAGGCGGGTCTCAGGGTGCAGAACGACGTTCTCCAGCACAGCGCCGAACTGAATGGCTTTCCAGATGACCGGCTCGTTCTTCTCGGTCAGGTCGATGCATTTGGCGTAGCACCCCCCTTCGATATTGAACACCACGCCTACGCCCCAGCCGTGCTCGTCGTCACCGATCAGGTAACGGCTTTCATCGGCAGACAGGGTGGTCTTGCCGGTGCCAGACAGGCCGAAGAACAAAGTGACATCACCCTCCTCGCCCATGTTGGCCGCGCAGTGCATCGGCAGGACGTCGACGGCCGGAAGCAGGAAGTTCTGCACCGAGAACATGGCCTTCTTCATTTCACCGGCGTAACGCATGCCTGCGATCAGCACTTTCTTTTCGGCGAAATTGATGATCACGGTGCCATCGGAATTGGTGCCATCGCGCTCGGGCTCGCACACGAACCAAGGGGCGTTGAGCACTTGCCACTCCTGCTTGGCCGACGGGTTGTACTGTGCCGGGTTGATGAACAGACAACGGCCGAACAGATTGTGCCAAGCGGTTTCAGTGGTCATTTTGACCGGCAGGTAGTGCGCTTCGTCGGAACCGACATGAACGTGAGAAACGAAGTGCTCACGCTCGTCCACGTAGGCCTGCACGCGATCCCACAACGCGTCGAACTTGTCCGACGGGAACTTGCGGTTGATGGGTCCCCAGGACACGGTGTCGCGGGTTACGGCATCTTCGACGATAAAGCGATCGACCGGCGAACGGCCGGTGCGGTGACCTGTTTTCACGACCAGCGAGCCATTGGCGGCGAGCTCGCCCTCACCACGTCGAATGGCTTCTTCCACCAGTTGAGCGGTGCTGATGTCAATGTACACGGCGTTGTTGGCTTGCGTCATGAGGTTCCCCGTAGGCCAGTGGCCGAGTGCTCCAAACGTTTTGTAGTAGAAAGCGAAAACCTACTACAGCAGTAAAAGTGGCCGGATTATGCCTAGGAATAGGCCTTTCGAGAAGGGGCCTCCTGTCGAAACGGCGTTAAACCGGCGCACCTTTGTTCACCTGGCAGTGCTGAAATGTTTCAGTGACGGGTATCTGACGGCGAATCTACGCCCGCTCCGGCGAACAACTGCTCTACGTCGGCACTGTCGAAGAGGTAGCGCTGATTACAGAACTGGCAATCAATCTCCACCGATCCACCGTGCTCAGTCAATAATAGCCGTGCGTCTTCATGTCCGAGGCTGATCAGCGCACGGGCCGAACGCTCCCGCGAACAGCTGCACTTGAAGCGTAGTGGCTGAACGTCGAACAGGCGCACCGGGTCTTCATGATAAAGGCGGTGCAGCACGGTTTCGTTGTCCAGACTCAGCAGTTCCTCGGTCTTGAGGGTCTGCGCCAGCGCAGTGATGTGCTGCCAGCTGGCTTCACGGTCTTCATCATCCTTTTGCATCTCGCGCGGCAACTGCTGCAACAGCAAACCACGGGCACGGGTGCCATCGGCGCGCAACCAGAAACGTGTGCCGAGCTGCTCGGACAGGGCGAAGTAATTGGAAAAACACTCGGACAAATCATTGCCGTCCAGCGCCACGATGCCTTGATAACGCTGGCCATTGGTCGGGTCGATGGTCATGGCCAAGGTGCCTTCAGGCATCAACTGGGGCAGACCGTCGCTGGGCTCGATGCGCGCAGCGTCATAGCGCGCCAGGCCGCGGATATCGCGCTCGCTGGAGCACTCGATCATCAACAGCGGGACCGGTCCCTCGGAGCGCGCCTGCAGTATCAGCAGGCCGTCGAACTTAAGGGTCCCCACCAGCAATGCAGCGGCAGCCATGAACTCCCCCAGCAACTGAGCGACCGGCTCGGGGTAGGCGTGCTTGGCCAATACTTCGGCATAGCTCTGCTCAAGCGCTACCAGCTCGCCGCGAACGTCACTGTTGTCGAAAATGAAGCGCTGGGTGAAGTCGGTGTCCGGCAAATCGTGCATAGGTCTCGTATCTGATCTAAATGACAATAAGGTTTCCAATGATGACAAAAACGCGGCAAGCGCCTATAAAGCGCGTCACGCACCCAGTCAGGGTTGCAGTCAGTCATGGGTCAAGGGGTATCTTATGAACAAACCCGCACTGTTCCAAGCCAGGTGGAACATTCGCGCTTTGGTAACCTGTAATTTAATCTCGATTGCGCTTTTGTGTTTCTGGATATGGCCGGTCGGCCATGCTTTGTGTGCATCATTCGACGAGTGGTTCTATCGCATCCTCAACCAGCCTCTGGCCACCAGCCCTGCGTGGCGGATTATCTGGGCGGTGGGTAGCGTACGCCCTTTCGACCTGGTAGTTGGTGTGATCCTGCTGAGCCTGTTGATCAAGGGCGATTGGGTGTTCAAGGCCGTTCAAGTACGCCAGGCGATTCTCGGCTTCGTGGCGATTCTGCTGCTGATGGTGGTAATTCGTACCCTGTTTTCAAAATGGATAGATTCGTCGAACCTGCAGCACGACAGCATCTCCATGGTCATGCCCGATGCCGTGCACCTGAGCGACTTCTACCCGCACATCGACAAGAAGCTGCAGATCAAGGACTCCTCCAATCAGAGTTTTCCGGGTGACCATGCCTCGGTGCTGCTGATCTGGGGCCTGTTCATGACGCAATTTTTGCGCAACAAGGCCCAGGGCTTCATCGTCTGGGCATTGGTCGTGCTGTTCAGCATGCCGCGCTTGGTGGCCGGCGCCCACTGGGGCCAGGACGACTACATCGGCGGCGTACTGCTGGCGGTCATGGCGCTGGGCTGGGGCTTTTTCACCCCGTTCGCCGCCGCGACCAGTGAGTGGCTGCTGCGCTTGACCGCGCCATTGTTCCGAGTGGGCAAGCACATCCCGCTGGTGCGCTGCCTCAGTGTGGTCAGCGCCTGATAGCCACTGACCATCATACGTCGCGCACGTTGCCGCGAAAGTCGACCAACTGACGGCGTTGCTTCTTGGTGGGTTTGCCATCAGTTGTTACGCCCAGTGCGCCTGCCTTGCGCTGGGCCGCCGCCTGCTCGCGGCGGTCGATGCTCTGCGCGGTTTCGGCGTACAGCGTCTGTGCTTCAGGAGCGCCACGGCGAACGATGGAAAGCGCCTGAACCACGACGGTGCGCTCCTCGAAACCGGCACGAATCTGCAATTCATCCCCTATCCGCGGCTCCTTGCTGGGTTTGCAGCGCTCGCCGCGACAGTGCACCTTGCCGCTTTCTATGGCCGCCTTGGCCAGCGCACGGGTCTTGTAGAACCTCGCCGCCCATAACCATTTATCGAGCCTGACCTTGTCGTCTTCCAATTCTTTTTGCGCCAACGTGATGCTCCGACCAAAAAATATAATGAAACTCTACTACCGTAGCCACCGGATGCAACCACCGCTGGTTCCGGCTAGAGTGCGTTGAGCGACTACGTGCACACCCAACCGCCCTTCCACTACCGCTGGCTGATCCATTTGAAGACTTTCGACCATTTGACTGTAATCGGCCTGCGCGAGTGGGTAGCGCTGCCGGAGTTGGGGGTCGCCGGCCTGCGGGCCAAGATCGACACCGGCGCCAGTACCTCCAGCCTGCACGCCACCGATATCGAGTTGTTCGAGCGCGATGGCCAGGAATGGGTACGCTTTACCGCCCATCTGGGCACAGTGGTGCAGCTGCGCCATCGACGGTGCGAGGCCATGCTGGTGGCCATGAAAACCATCAAGAGCTCCAACGGCCATTCGGAAATCCGCTACGTGATCAGCACGACCCTGGCGCTGGGTGATCTGAGCTGGAAGGTGCAGTTCACCCTGGCCTCGCGCAAGGCCATGCGTTATCGCCTGCTGCTGGGCTCCAAGGCCCTCGTTGATGGCCATCTGGTGGTCAACCCTGGCCTCAAATACGTTCAGGACAAGCCGGTCTATCCGGTCTCTACTTCCTCCACCACAGGTGTTGCATGAGAATCGCTGTGCTGTCGCGAAACCCGCGTCTGTATTCCACTCGTCGTCTGGTTGAAGCAGGGATCGAGCGCGGTCATGAAATTGTGGTGATCGACACCCTGCGCGCCTACATGAACATTGCCAGCCACAAACCGCAGATTCACTACCGGGGCAAACCGCTGGGGCCCTTCGATGCAGTGATTCCTCGAATCGGCGCTTCGGTGACCTTCTATGGCTGCGCCGTCCTGCGCCAGTTCGAAATGATGGGCGTGTTTCCGTTGAACGAATCGGTGGCCATCGCCCGCTCGCGGGACAAGCTGCGCTCGCTGCAACTGCTCTCGCGCCGAGGTATCGGCTTGCCCGTGACCGGCTTTGCCCACTCGCCCGACGATATCCCGGACCTGATCCAGATGGTCAACGGCGCGCCCTTGGTGATCAAGGTGCTGGAAGGCACACAAGGCATCGGGGTGGTGCTGTGCGAGACCACCAAGGCCGCCGAGTCGGTAATCGAAGCGTTCATGGGGCTCAAGCAGGACATCATGGTCCAGGAGTACATCCAGGAAGCCGGCGGCGCCGACATTCGTTGCTTCGTTGTCGGCGACAAGGTCATTGCTTCCATGAAACGTCAGGCCAAACCGGGTGAATTCCGTTCGAACCTGCACCGCGGCGGCAGTGCAAGCCTGATCAAGATTACGCCCGAGGAACGCATGACGGCCATTCGTGCCGCCAAGGTCATGGGCCTCAGCGTGGCGGGCGTGGACATCCTGCGATCCAACCATGGGCCGCTGGTGATGGAAGTCAACTCCTCGCCGGGACTCGAAGGCATCGAGACCACCACTGGCAAGGACGTGGCCGGGATGATTATCGAGTATCTGGAAAAGAATGGCGGCCCGAACCTGGCGAGAACCAAGGGCAAGGGGTGATGCCCCCTGGGCTCAAACGGCGTCGCGGGGCAACATCAGTCCCAATGGCAGGCGGACTCGGGCTTCAAGCCCACCGCCTGATCGATTGCGCAACTCCACATTGCCGCCGTGCATGGCGGCGATGCGCTTGACGATTGCCAACCCCAGCCCCGTACCTTTGCCGGTCCGCGCACGATCCCCGCGAATGAACGGATCGAAGATCCCCGCCAGCTCCGAAGGATCAATGCCGGCGCCACGGTCCAGAACGCTCAGCACCACGTAGGGAGCATTGGCGTCACCCGAGACGTAGGCCGCGACTTCCACACCGTTTCCGGCGTGATGAAGCGCATTGCCGATCAGGTTGTTCAGCAGGCGCTTGAGTGAAATGCGTCGTAACGGAAACGGCGGAATCGGCTCGAGGCACAAGCGTACCCGTTCTTCGGGCTGATTGAACGGCAGCACGGTTTCGCGCACCAGGTCGCTGAAATCGGCTTCAGTGATGGCCTCGTCCCGGCCGTCCCGGATAAACGCCAGAAACTGGTCAAGAATGGCATCCATGTCCTCGATATCACGGACCATGTCATCGGCGAACTCGTTGTCGCTGGGCATCAATTCCAATGCCAGCCGCAGACGAGTCAGCGGCGTGCGCAGGTCATGGGAGACGCCTGCCAGCATCAGCTCTCGCTCGCGCCCGGCCTGCTCGACATCTTCAGCCATCTGGTTGAATGCCTTGTACACCTCTGTCATTTCGCTCGGCGTGTCCGACACAGGCAAGCGCACGCTCCGTCCCTGACCCAGTTGCCGCGCGGCAAACACCAGACGCTTGAGCGGTTGATTGAGCTGGCGCACGAATATCCAGGCCGACGCGGTGGACAACAGGCCGATCGCCAGGAACCAACCCAGGACACTCCAGATCTTCTGGCCACGCAACGGGTGGGGGTACAGTGGCACTTTCAACCAGCCGGGCCCCAGGCTCGGCGCCTGCACCCAGAGCGCTGGCGGGGCGTGCACCCGCAGACGCACTTCGGTGTCATCCCCCAGCTCGGCCTGCATCTGGCGTTGATAGATCTCGCTGTAGGGCCAGTGCTGTTCACCCTCGGGAACACCGCCACCCACCACGCGTATCAGCCCGGCGGCCTCGGCGATCTTGTCGCGATTTTCTTCATCCGCTGCCCAATAAGCGCGCAGGGTCAAGGCGACCCCATGGCTGTATTGGCGATCGACAAGCACATCCTCGTTCATCAACAGATAGACCAGGGTAAGGGCCTTCGAGAACAGCACGACAATGAGCACCAACCATAGGGTGCGAGAGAAAAAGCTTTGCGGAAACCAGACGGGGGTTTTCATAGATGACGGCCAGGGGAAATGCAGGGACCAAGCTTGCTCGCACTCATTGCGTAACACGCACTGCAGGGCGTCCCGGTGGTTTCATCATGAAACCTGGGACTCCCTGGGCGTACACCTGCAAGGGGGCCATCACTTACCGGCATTACCATCCGGCACGAAGACATAGCCCACACCCCAGACAGTCTGGATGTAACGAGGTTTGGATGGATCGGGTTCGATCATGCGACGCAATCGAGAAATCTGCACGTCGATCGACCGCTCCAACGCGTCCCACTCGCGACCACGCGCAAGGTTCATCAGCTTGTCACGGGTCAGGGGTTCCCGTGCGTGCATGACCAGAGCCTTGAGCACCGCGAACTCACCGGTGGTCAACATATGGATCTTGTCACCACGCTTGAGCTCACGAGTGCCCAGGGACAGCTCATAGTCGCCAAAGGTGACCACTTCGTCATCCGCACCCGGCGCGCCGGGCACTGCGGGTGCCTGACGACGCAATACCGCTCTGACCCTCAGCACGAGCTCTTCCGGGTTGAACGGTTTGGGCAGGTAATCATCGGCGCCAAGCCCCAGCCCTTCGATACGGGCCATTTCATCTCCCCGGGCAGTCAGCATGATGATCGGCACCTGATTTTTCGCGGCACGCAGGCGTGCGCAGGCAGAAAGACCACTTTCACCAGGCAACATGACGTCGAGAACAATCAGGTTGAACACTTCACGGGCAAGCAGACGATCCATTTGCTCGGCGTTGGGTACCGACCGTGTGCGGTAGCCATGGATCGCAAAAAAACGTTCCAGTAATTTGGCGATGCCAGGGTCGTCGTCAACGATAAGGATCTTTTCCCCTTCGGCGGGTTGTGCAGTGCTGCTCATGGGTCGCTCCTTTAAGCTCGGTGCGCATTATGACTTAGCCATCGACTGCCGTATCGACAGCATTGTTAGCAGATTTTTCCTTGAACGCCATGAAAGCAAAAATTCAGTGAGTACCCTGCTGCCCCGCTTTGCCGGATCGCCGGTTATAATGCGCCGCCCTTGCGTCAGGCAACTTCCAGGGGTTACCGGTCAGCCACGGCCGGCAGCCCTGCATTCACTTCTGCTCAGGTGGTTTTATGGAAAGCATCAACAGCCGCATCGCCGAGGAACTCGGCGTCCGCCCACAACAGGTCGAAGCGGCCGTCGCGCTATTGGATGAAGGCTCTACCGTGCCGTTCATCGCCCGGTACCGGAAAGAAGTCACCGGCAGCCTCGACGACACCCAGCTGCGCCATCTGGAAGAGCGCCTGCGCTACCTGCGCGAGTTGGATGAACGTCGTGCGAGCATCCTTGCCAGCATCGAGGAACAAGGCAAGCTGACCCCTGAACTCGCCCGCGAGATCAAGCTGGCCGACACCAAGACTCGTCTAGAAGACTTGTACCTCCCCTACAAGCAGAAACGTCGGACCAAGGGCCAGATTGCCTTGGAAGCCGGCCTTGGCGAACTCGCCGACGGGCTGTTCAACGACCCGAGCCTGAGCCCGGAAATCGAGGCCGCGCGGTTCGTCGATGGCGAAAAAGGCGTGGCCGACGTCAAGGTTGCCCTCGAAGGCGCCAAATACATCCTCATGGAACGCTTTGCCGAAGACGCTGCCTTGCTTAGCAAGTTGCGCGGCTTCTTGCATCAGGAAAGCGTCCTGAGCGCCCGGGTCGTGCCCGGCAAAGAGGAAGAGGGCGCCAAGTTCCGCGATTACTTCGAGCACGACGAGCCCCTCAAAAGCATGCCCTCGCACCGTGCGCTGGCGATTTTTCGCGGCCGCAACGAAGGTATCCTGGGTTCGGCGCTCAAGGTCGGCGAAGAGCTGCCAGGCACGCTGCACCCGTGCGAGATGATGATCGGCGAGCATTTCGGCGTTAAGAACCAGAACCGTGCCGGGGATAAATGGCTCGGCGAAGTGGTGCGCTGGACCTGGAAGGTCAAGCTCTATACCCACCTGGAGACCGACCTGCTCAGCGAGCTTCGGGACGGCGCCGAAACCGAAGCGATCAACGTCTTCGCCCACAACCTGCATGACCTGCTGTTGGCTGCGCCTGCTGGGCCACGGGCCACACTGGGCCTGGACCCGGGCCTGCGCACAGGTTGCAAGGTCGCGGTAGTGGACAGCACCGGCAAGCTGCTGGACTACGCCACGGTCTACCCCCATGTGCCGAAAAACCAGTGGGATCAGACCATCGCCGTGCTGGCCGCCCTCTGTGCCAAACATGCTGTTGACCTGATCGCCATCGGCAACGGCACCGCCAGCCGGGAAACCGACAAGCTGGCGGCCGAACTGATCAAGAAATACCCAGGCCTGAAAATGACCAAGGTCATGGTTTCCGAGGCCGGTGCCTCGGTGTACTCGGCCTCCGAATTGGCCGCCAAGGAGTTTCCCGACCTGGATGTTTCGATCCGCGGCGCAGTGTCCATCGCCCGTCGCCTGCAGGATCCGCTGGCCGAACTGGTCAAGATCGATCCGAAATCCATCGGCGTAGGCCAGTATCAGCACGACGTCTCGCAACTCAAGCTTGCGCGCGGCCTGGACGCAGTGGTGGAAGACTGCGTGAATGCCGTGGGCGTCGACGTCAACACGGCTTCGGTGGCCTTGCTTGCGCGCATCTCCGGATTGAACAGCACCCTGGCGCAAAATATTGTTGCCCATCGTGACGAGCACGGTGCCTTCAAGACCCGCGCCGCGTTGAAGAAGGTACCCCGCCTGGGCGAAAAGACCTTCGAGCAGGCCGCAGGCTTCCTGCGCGTCATGAATGGCGACAACCCGCTCGATGCTTCCGCTGTGCATCCCGAGGCCTACCCGCTGGTGCAGTCGATCGCGAAACAGACCGATCGTGACATCCGCTCGCTGATCGGCGACAGTGGCTTTCTCAAGCGTCTGGACCCGAAGAAATACACCGATGAAACCTTCGGCCTGCCGACGGTCACCGACATTCTCCAGGAACTGGACAAGCCCGGCCGCGACCCACGCCCGGAATTCAAGACTGCCGAATTCCAGGAAGGCGTCGAAGACCTCAAGGACCTGCAGCCGGGAATGATCCTTGAGGGTGTCGTCACCAACGTGACCAACTTCGGTGCCTTCGTCGACATTGGCGTTCACCAGGACGGCCTGGTTCACATATCGGCGCTGTCCGAGAAGTTCATCAAGGACCCGCGCGAGGCGGTCAAGGCCGGCGACGTGGTCAAGGTCAAGGTCATGGAAGTGGATATCCCTCGCAAGCGTGTCGGCCTGTCCATGCGTATGAGCGATACGCCTGGCGAGAAGGTCGACGGTGCACGCGGCTCGCGCCCTGGCGCCTCGTCCCGACAGCCGAGCGCTGCCGCCAAGCCGAAAGAAACGCCAGCGCCGGCCAATAATGCCATGGCCTCGCTGTTCGCCAACGCCAAACAATTGAAGAAGCGCTGATGGATTTTTCCGACGAGCAGACACTGAGTGCGTTCAGTCGCACTTTGGGTTGCAAGGTGTTGCGCCTGGACAAGGCGGGTGTGGCGCATGTGGGTCTCTCGCTTGAGCCGCACCTGCGTAATCGTCTGGGCAAGATGCATGGCGGTGCGGTGTTCAGTCTGGTGGACACCGCCATGGGACTGGCCTGTTCAGCCTCCCATGGCTTTGACCAGCAAAGTGTCACGATTGAATGCAAGATCAACTACGTGCGTTCGATCAGCGAGGGTGATGCCCTGTGCATCGCCCGCGTATTGCACGCCGGTCGGCGCACCTTGGTGGTCGAAGCCGAAGTGCTGCAGGACGACAAGTTGATCGCCAAGGCTCAAGGCACTTTCGCGGTGCTCTAGTCTCAGGTAATTTCGGCATCGTGTATGCGGTGCCGGAATCTCTGGCCTGGAAAGTTGCCTGATGATCAGACCGGCTACTTGCTCGAAACCAGGCGACCACGCCGGTTCCTTTTGTCTTCACCCTTGCAGACCGTCATGTCCACCCCCATATCGGGGCGACTGATGCGTGAAGGAATCCAACTTGAGCGAACTTCTCAAACGCCGCCTGGCCTTGCTCGGCGAGCCTGCCAACCTCTCCCTGCTCGCTCAGTGCCTGCATGGTATAGAGCGCGAATGCCTGCGCGTCACCGGTGAAGGCCGGCTCGCCCAGACTCCGCACCCGGAAGCCCTGGGGTCGGCGCTGACTCATGAATTGATCACCACCGACTATTCCGAGTCGCTGCTGGAATTCATCACCCCTGCCCTGACCGATCCTGCCGAGACCTTGGCCAACCTGGAGCAGATCCATCGGTTCGCCTACACCAAGCTGGGCAGCGAATACCTGTGGAGCCCCTCGATGCCGTGCCCATTGCCGGCCGAGGAAGATATTCCGATCGCCTACTACGGCACCTCGAATATCGGTCGCCTGAAATATGTGTATCGCCAAGGCCTGGCCCTGCGCTATGGACGCACCATGCAGTGCATTGCCGGCATCCACTACAACTTTTCGTTGCCGGAAAAGGTCTGGCCCCTGCTCAAGGCCGCCGAAGGCAGCCAGCCTGACAGCCGCGACTATCAGTCGTCGGCCTACATCGCACTGATTCGCAATTTCCGCCGCTACAGCTGGCTGTTGATGTATCTCTTCGGAGCCTCGCCGGCGCTGGACGCCGGCTTCCTGCGTGGGAGCGCCCATCAGCTCGAACAGCTGGACCCGGACACGCTGTACCTGCCTTATGCCACCAGCCTGCGCATGAGCGACCTGGGCTACCAGAGCAACGCTCAGGCAGGCCTGACACCCTGCTACGACGACCTCGACAGCTATACCGACAGCCTGCGCAAGGCGGTGGCGACCCCCTATGCGCCCTATGTGGAAGTCGGCACGCACAAGGATGGCGAATGGGTGCAGCTGAACACCAACATCCTGCAGATCGAAAACGAGTACTACTCGAATATCCGCCCAAAACGCGTGACCTACTCCGGCGAGCGGCCGATCCAGGCGTTGATGGCCCGCGGCGTGCAGTACGTCGAAGTTCGCTGCCTGGACATCAATCCGTTTCTGCCGGTGGGCATCGACCTGACCGAAGCCCGCTTCATGGATGCATTCATCCTGTTCTGCGCCCTGGAAGAGAGCCCTTCTCTGGCCGTGAGCGAATGCAGCAACAGCGCCAATAACTTCCTTACCGTGGTCAAGGAAGGTCGTCGCCCTGGCCTTGAGCTCAGCCGTGATGGCCAACCTGTCGAGCTCAAGCAATGGGCCGCCGAATTGCTGCAACGGATTGCGCCACTGGCTGACTTGCTGGATCGCAGCCAAGGTGTCGAGGAGCACGTCCAGGCCTTGGCAACGCAGCTGGCCAAGGTCGACGACACGTCACTGACGCCCTCGGCGCAAGTGCTGGCGAGCATGGCCCTGCACAAGGAAAGCTTCGCGCAGTTTTCCTTGCGCCAGAGCGAGAAGCACGCAGAATTTTTCCGCAGCCAGGCATTGAGCGTGGAAGACCAGACCCGGTTCGAGCAATTGGCCCGCGCCTCGCTGGCCGCGCAATCGGAGCTGGAACAGACCGAAGTAGGGGATTTCGACGTGTTTGTCGGGGCTTATCAGGCGAGCATTCTGGCCATCAGTAATTAGAGTGCGGCGCTGAACACCCTATAGGACCGAGCTTTGCTCGGTTCTACAGGTCGAATATCCGGCCAAGGCGCCTAGATCGCCTTCTCGAAAATCTTGGAATTTCGCTGGTAGTTGTACATCGAGGCCCGTGCCGCTGGCAGTTGCTCTACGCCACTGGGAATGAACCCTCGCTCGCGAAACCAGTGCGCCGTACGCGTCGTCAGGACAAACAAGGTGTTGAGCCCCAACGCCTTGGCACGCTCTTCGATCCGCTCCAGCAATTCATCCCCGCGTCCACCATGGCGATACTCCGGGTTCACCGCCAGGCAGGCCAATTCGCCCGCCTGAGAGTCGGCAATCGGGTAAAGCGCTGCGCACGCGATGATCATGCCTTCACGCTCGACCACGCTGAACTGGGTGATCTCCCGCTCCAGCACTTCCCGTGAACGGCGTACCAGGATGCCCTGTTCTTCCAGCGGGCTGATCAGGTCCAGCAAGCCGCCGACATCGTCGATGTTCGCTTCACGCACTTGTTCGAATTGCTCTTGAGCCACCAACGTGCCGCCGCCATTGCGCGTGAACAGCTCGGTGAGCAAGGCGCCGTTTTCTGCATAACTGACGATATGGCTGCGGCTGACCCCACCACGGCAAGCCTGGGCAGCTGCGTCCAGCAGCTCGCCCTGGTAGTCACTGCCCAAGCGCGTCAGATGGGCAGGCACCTGTTGTGGGCGAAGCTCGCGTACCAGGTGGCCGTTTTCGTCGATCAAGCCTGGTTCCGCACCGAACAGGAGGAGCTTGTCGGCACCGAGATCAATGGCCGCCCGCGTCGCAACGTCTTCACAGGCCAGGTTGAATATTTCGCCGGTCGGCGAATAGCCCAAAGGGGACAGCAACACGATGGAACGCTCGTCCAGCAGGCGGTTGATACCCTTGCGATCGACCCGGCGAACCTCACCGGTATGGTGGTAATCAACCCCTTCGAGCACGCCGATCGGCCGCGCCGTGACCAGGTTGCCGCTGGTGATGCGCAGGCGCGAGCCCTGCATCGGCGACGATGCGAGGTCCATGGACAGGCGCGCCTCGATGGCAATCCGCAGGGCCCCGACCGCATCGATGACGCATTCCAGCGTCGGTGCATCGGTAATGCGCAGTCCATGATGGTAGTGCGGCGTCAGATCGCGAGCGGCCAGGCGGCTTTCGATCTGCGGGCGCGAACCGTGTACCAGTACCAGTCGCACGCCGAGGCTGTGCAGCAAGACCAGGTCGTGAACGATGTTGCCGAAGTTGGGGTGCGCCACCCCTTCCCCAGGCAGCATGACAACGAAGGTGCAATCGCGGTGGGCATTGATGTAAGGGGACGCGTGGCGAAGCCAATTGACGTATTCGGGCATGAACGCAAAAGCCTGTAGAAGAAAGCCTGAAAGAAGATGGACACAACATGGATACCCAGCGTTGGGGTTATCGTCGTAACAGGCCTGGCGACACGCGCACGCTCCTTTGAATCAGAAAAAATGAAAGCCGCTCAGGCACTGACTGGCGTGAGACAGTAATGTTCGATCAGCTGCCGTAATAGACGCACTGTAGGCTGCAAACGTGACATTTCAAGATATTCCCCAGGCTGGTGGGCACAGGCGATGTCCCCCGGGCCGAGGACCAGTGTTTCGCAGCCCAGGCGTTGGAAGTAGGGCGCCTCGGTACCAAAGGCCACTGCCTCGGCGCGATGCCCGGTCAAGCGCTCGGCCACCCGTACCAACTCGGCATCGGCAGCCTGCTCGAACGGCGGCACCTCGCTGAACAACGGTGCGTAATCGATCTTGACCTGATGCAGCTCGGCCAGTGGCTCCAGTTTGGCGCGGATAGCCGCGCGCAGCACTTTCGGGTCCATACCGGGCAGGGGTCGCAGGTCGAATTCCATGGAGCACTGACCGCAGATACGGTTAGGGTTGTCGCCCCCATGGATACAGCCGAAGTTCAAGGTGGGCTGGGGCACACTGAACTGCGGATTGTTGTACTCGCGCTGCCACTGTTTGCGCAGGCCCATCAACTCGCCGATGGCGCCATGCATGGCTTCCAGCGCGCTGTGGCCCAGACGTGGGTCCGAGGAATGGCCACTGCGCCCGAGGATGTCGATGCGCTCCATCATCACGCCCTTGTGCAGGCGGATCGGCTTGAGCTGGGTCGGCTCGCCGATCACCGCCGCGCGACCCAACGGCCGCCCTGCCGCTGCCAGCGCCTTGGCCCCGGACATTGAGCTTTCTTCGTCACAGGTGGCCAGAATCAACAACGGTTGCCTGAACGGCTGGCCGACCAACTCGCGCACGGCTTCGATGACCAGCGCAAAAAAACCCTTCATGTCACAACTGCCCAGGCCCACCCAGCGACCGTCCACCTCAGTGAGTTTCAACGGATCGGTATTCCACAGCTTGCCGTCGAACGGCACAGTATCGCTATGCCCTGCCAGCACCAGCCCGCCGGGGCCGCTGCCATAGGTGGCAAGCAGGTTGTACTTGCCTGGCTTGACGGTCTGGATATCACAGACGAACCCCAAATCACCCAGCCAGGTGGCGAGCAGTTCGATGACGCCCTCATTGGATTGGTCCAGGTCGGCCTGAGTACAGCTGACCGAGGGCGCGGCAATCAGGGCAGCGAACTGGTCTTGCAAGGTCGGCAGCGGCATGACGATTCTCCTTGAGCGAATCCCATCATAGAGCCATTGGACCGCAGGAATAAACCGCCATGCTGTACACTGCACGGCCTCAGCAGTTACCTGCCCTCCTATTGTGATCACGCCTGGATCCCCAGCCATGCAGAAAGAAACCGAAATCAAATTGCGCGTCAGCCGCGAAACCCTCGCGGCCCTGCGCGATCATCCTCTGTTGAAAAAGCGCAACAAAAGTGGCTGGGAGCGCCGCGAGTTGTTCAATCAATACTTCGACACACCCGACCATGAACTGGCAGCCGCCAAGGTCGCGCTGCGGGTGCGCCGTGATGGCGAAGAGGTGATTCAGACCCTCAAGACCAAGGGCCAGAGCATCGCCGGGTTGTCCGAGCGCAACGAATACGATTGGCAGCTGGCAAAAGCCAAGCTCGACCTGAAAAAACTCGACGGCGAATGCTGGCCGGAGCAACTGGCCGGGTTGGACAAGAAAACCATCAAACCGGTGTTCACCACCGATTTCGTCCGCGAACGCGCCGAAATCGCCTGGGGCCGCGGCAAAGCCAAAGTGGTCATAGAAGCAGCGCTGGACTTGGGCAAGGTCATCGTCGGCAAGCAGTCCGAGGAGATCTGCGAACTGGAGCTGGAACTGCGCGAAGGCGAGCCTGCCGCCCTGCTGGAGTTGGCTGCGGAGCTGGCGGAAAAGCTGGCGCTGATGCCATGTGACATCAGCAAGGCCGAGCGCGGCTATCGCCTGAACGACCCGGGCAGCTACGCCCTGAGCCTGCCGGTACCGGCGCTGGTGGCCGATATGCCGCTGGACGACGCCTTCACCGCATTGGCCTGGCACTTGCTGGCCAGCAGCCAACGGCTGGCCGAACAATACCGCTTCAACGGCCACTGGCGGTTGCTGCTGGAATGGGTCGAGCAGTTGAGTGAGTTGCGTGCCCTGCTGGGCAGCCTGGGCCAAGCCGCTCCGCGCGCCACCAGCCATGATCTGCGCCTGGCCCTGGACGCCTTGCTGGAAGACTGGCGGCCGTTGGTGCAATTCGGTCAGGACGACGAAGACGTGCGCAAGGCGGCGCCCGAGCAGTTTGCCGAGGAGCTGCTGGACGTGCGCTGGGGCCAGTTTTCACTAGGGCTCGCACGCTGGTTGATGGCCCGCAGCTGGACCATCGAACGCAACACTCGCGGCAACCGCCAAGGTGCTGCACAACTGTCCAACTGGTTGGGCCACTTCTTCGCCGAAGAAGCCGCCTCGTTGCAATTGTCCCGCTACCAGCAGCAGCCCGAAGACCTCGCCGAGCAACTGCCACGCATCGAACGCATCCTCGCCTGGCTGCACCACGCTCGCGGCGCCCTGGAGCTGCCGGAGCTGGATCGACTGTTCGGCGAACTGAACAAACTGCACGCCCTGGCCCTGCTGGACATCAGCGACGAAGTGCTGGAAGCCCGTGTGCAGCAGGCGCTGGTGGTGTTCCAGAGCCGCGCCTGGAAGCATATCCTGCGCCGCTGATCTTCAACCAGGCAGACTCATGGTGGACTTGATCGCCGACAAGGCCACCGTCGGGTTGACCTCTTGAATACCCGACACCTTCATAGGCCACAAGAGGCGCGACCTGAACGGTGCTCACCCTGCCGGTGTCGCAACCCCCGGAAACGATTACCCCCGACGAACCTTGGTACGCCAGCTAACCTTGTGACGGGCGCAGGACGCGCCCAGAATTCGACACAAGGAAACGCTACCGTGGCCCTCGGCACAGAAACTTTTGATCGCCCACTCGAACTGCCCGAAGTCGTCCATGCACTGGTCAATCAGGGCCTGCTGAGTCAAAACGATGGCGAGAGTGCCCTGAACCTTGACCCCGGTGCCTGTCGCCGGCACCCACTGGTCACGCTGGCCGAGCAGCAGTACGACGACCTCAGCCGACCGGGCCAGCGCCTGGTATTGGAATCCCTGACGCTCTGGCTGGCGCTGCATGCAGGCCAGGCCTACTGGCGCATCGATGCGCTGGCCATCGACCTCAACGCACTCACCGCCTTGCTGCCGCGAGCCTTCGCGCAACGCCACGGTATCCTGATCGTCGGCGAAGCCGCCGCCAGCCTGATCGTGGCCAGCGCACAGCCCTTCATCGGGAGCTGGGTGCCTGCCTTGAGCCAGGCACTGAAACGCCCCATCAAGCGTGCCGTGGCCAACCCGCTGGAGATCCAGCGCAGTATCGAGCAGCTCTACAAGCTGGCGCGCTCGGTCAACGATGCCAGCGCCGGTCCGGTCAACCCGCCTGCCGGGGCCTTGGCCGAGACGGGTGCAGAGGTGATACCCGATATCGATGACACCCCTATCGTCAACATCGTCGACTGGCTCCTGCAGCATGCGCTCGACCAGCGCGCCAGTGATATCCACATCGAGCCAAGACGCGATCAGGGGACCGTTCGCCTGCGCATCGACGGGCAACTTCAGGATATCTACCGGTTTCAGCCACAGGTCACCACGGCCATCGTCAGCCGCCTGAAAACCCTGGGGCGGATGAACATCGCCGAAAAGCGTCGCCCTCAGGATGGACGCATGCAGATGCGCTTGCCCAATGGCGGCGACATCGAGTTGCGTCTTTCTACACTGCCCACCACCTTCGGCGAGAAACTTGTGTTGCGGCTATTCGACCCACAGGTGCTGCTCAAGGACTTTACGCGCCTGGGCTTTACCCCCGAGGATCTGCTGCGCTGGAGAGCTCTGCTGCGCCAGCCCACCGGGATCATCCTTGTCACTGGCCCCACCGGCTCGGGCAAGACCACCACGCTGTACACCACGCTCAAGGAGTTGGCTCGTCCCGAAATCAACCTGTGCACCATCGAAGACCCGATCGAGATGGTCGAGCCTTCCTTCAACCAGATGCAGGTGCAGCACAATATTGACCTGACGTTTGCCAACGGCCTGCGCGCCCTGATGCGCCAGGATCCGGACGTGATCATGGTCGGCGAAATACGCGACCTCGAGACCGCCCAGATGGCCATCCAGGCAGCACTGACCGGGCATCTGGTGCTCTCGACCCTGCACACCAACGACGCGACGAGTGCCATCACTCGTCTGCTGGAGCTGGGCGTCGCCCACTACCTGATCAAGGCCACCCTGCTGGGCGTCATGGCGCAACGTCTGATTCGCCTGCTATGCCCCCACTGCAAGGCGCCTGGCACCGTGGCCGCAGACGACTGGCAAGCCATCACCCGTCCGTGGCGCAGCCCATTGCCTGCACAGGTGCAGCACGCCGTCGGCTGCGTGGAATGTCGCGACACCGGTTACCGCGGAAGGGCCGCGCTGTACGAGATACTGGTGCTGAGCGAAAGCCTGAAGAGCGGCATCAGTGCCTCGACCGACCTGGCGCGCCTGCGCCATCAGGCCCTCAAGGAGGGCATGCGTACCCTGCGTCTGGCAGGCGCGCGGAAAATCGCCGCCGGGATGACGACTCTGGAGGAAGTCCTGCGTGTCACGCCGCGCCACGAAGGCTTTGGGCAGGAAACCGGCTGAAATGATCGGGCACTGGCCGTGGCGCCCGCCAAGGCAGACAATCAATTTTTGAGCACAGGGATTCGTCATGCAAATCGGTAGCGTAGTGCTTCTTCTGGTCGTCCTTGCGGTGACCATTGTCTTCATGGGGTTCAAGGTCGTACCTCAGGGATATCAGTGGACCGTCGAACGCTTCGGCCGCTACACCAACACCCTCAAGCCCGGGCTCAACCTGATCGTGCCGGTCATGGACCGCATCGGCCGCAAGATCAACATGATGGAAAGTGTGCTGGATATCCCGCCGCAGGAAGTCATCACCGCCGACAATGCCACGGTGCAGATCGACGCCGTCTGCTTTTACCAGGTCGTCAACACCGCCCAGGCCGCCTATGAGGTCAACAACCTGGAGCATGCCGTGCGCAACCTCCTGCAGACCAACATACGCACCGTTCTGGGCTCGATGGAGCTCGACGCCATGCTCAGCCAGCGGGACAATATCAACGAGCGCCTGCTACGTACCGTGGATGACGCCACCGCGCCGTGGGGCATCAAGATCACTCGCATCGAAATCAAGGACATCAGCCCCCCCGCCGACCTGATGGCGGCGATGAGCGGGCAGATGAAAGCCGAACGGGTCAAGCGCGCACAGATCCTCGAAGCCGAGGGTCTCAGGGCAGCCGCTATTTTGACCGCCGAAGGCAAGAAGCAGGGCCAGATTCTCGAAGCTGAAGGTGAGCGCCAGGCCGCTTTTCTGGAAGCCGAAGCCAGGGAGCGCCAGGCCGAAGCCGAAGCACGTGCCACTCAAGTGGTGTCCCAGGCCATCGCTGCCGGCGATGTGCAGGCCATCAACTATTTCGTGGCGCAGAAATACATTGAAGCGTTGGGCAAGCTGGCCAGCGCCGACAACAGCAAAGTGATCCTGATGCCGCTGGAAGCGAGCCAGCTGATCGGTTCGGTCAGCGGTATCGGGGAAATCATCAAGGTGACCTTCGACAACAAGAAAACCTGAGGTCATCTATGGGCAATTTTTTGTTGCACCTGTCTTTTCTGGATTGGCTGGCCTTGGGCGTCGCCCTGATTATCCTCGAGATATTCGGTGCCGGCGGCTACCTTTTATGGACAGGTATTGCCGCAACAGCGGTGAGTGCGCTGGTTTTTCTGTTGCCCGGGATGAGTTGGGTTGCGCAGTGCCTGCTGTTTGCCGTGCTGTGCGTGGTCAGCGCCACGCTCTGGTGGTCTCGGCAACGCCATGCCCGACCCACAGACCAGCCACTGCTCAACCAACGGGGCCAGGAGCTGATCGGTCGCGTGTTCGTCGTACAAGAAGCAATTGTTGATGGGCGGGGCAAGATCAAGGTTGGCGACGGGCTGTGGCTGGTTCGCGGCGAAAACGCCGCCGCAGGCAGCCAGGTGAGGGTCATCGGCCAGCAGGATGTCCATCTGCTGGTGGAACGAACCACACAGGCACCCGACGTCTGAACCTGGAACTTGGCTCAAGCAAAGCTATCCAACGCTTCACAATACCTACTCAGGAGTCACTGCCATGCGCGTCACAGCTGTCGCACTTTCGCTCGCCCTGTTTGCTCTGCCAGTCGGGTCCGCCATGGCTGACGGTTTCTTGCATGACGTGCTGTCGTCGGGCGCCACAACCGGCTCGACCTATCTGACTTCTCGTCACCATAAGTTGATCGTGGCCGCACAGGATGACGCCAGCAGTTTCGTTGCCAGCAACGGCCAGATTCGCGGCCCGTATCTGGAAGCAGCGATGCTGAAAGTGCGTGAAGACAATCCAGCGCTCAAGGCAAGCGACATGGACCTGGCGAACGCTATTCTGGCAAAGAACACCGTCGCCGAAGACTGATCAGCATGACCCCGGTGCCGTCATTGCCGAACGGCACCGGGTACAGCTTTTACTCGCCGATGGCAGCCTTGTAACTCGCCGCATCCAGCAACCGGTCCAGATCCGCCACATTGCTTGGCTTGAGCTTGAAGATCCAGGCCGAGTAAGGCTCGCTGTTCAACGATTCCGGGGCATCGCCCAGGCCCTCATTGACCTCGATCACTTCACCGCCCACGGGCGAATAGATATCCGAAGCCGCTTTGACGGACTCCACGACACCCGCAGCGTCCGCTTGAGCGAAGACCTTGCCGATTTCCGGGAGCTCGACGAAGACCACGTCGCCCAATGCCTCCTGGGCATGATCGGAAATACCCACGGTCACCGTACCATCGGCCTCCAGGCGAGCCCATTCGTGGCTTTCGGCAAAACGCAGCTCAGCAGGGATGTTACTCATGGGTTGCTCCTCAACAGGTCAGCGGCTTGACCGCAAAATTTATGTAGGGGTAAGTGGGTCGTTCAGACCAGCGTCTTGCCGTGACGTACAAAAGTCGGCTTGACCACCCGGACCGGGTACCACTTGCCGCGAATCTCGACTTCGGCGCGATCTGCGGTGGCGGCAGGTACACGCGCCAGCGCGATGGACTTGCCAAGCGTAGGAGAGAAACTACCACTGGTGATCTCCCCTTCGCCAATTTGTGTGATGCGCACTACCTGGTGGGCGCGTAATACACCACGCTCCTCCAGCACCAGACCGACCAACCTGGAACTGGCGCCACTGCGCAGCTCATGCTCCAGTGCCTCGCGACCTATGAACCTGCGCTCGGCCGGCTCCCAGGCCACACTCCAGGCCATGTTCGAGGCCAGCGGTGAATGAACTTCGTCCAGATCCTGGCCGTAAAGGTTCAAGCCGGCCTCAAGTCGCAAGGTGTCGCGGGCACCCAGACCGATCGGCATAATGCCCGCACCGACCAGGTCGTTGAAAAAGCTCACGGCCTGATCAGCGGGCAGCGCAATCTCCAGGCCGTCTTCGCCGGTATAACCCGTGCGTGCAAAGAACCAGTCGGCATCGCTGCGGCCTTCGAATGGCTTCAAGTGCTGAATCAGCTCGGCGCGCTGCTGATTGACCAGTTGCGCCACACGCACGCGGGCCTGAGGCCCTTGCACCGCGAGCAGCGCCAGCTCGCTGCGCTCTTGCAGGTGCACGTCGCGCCCCTCGGCCTGCCGACTCAACCAGGCTAGATCCTTGCTGCGGGTCGCTGCATTGAGTACCAGGCGGTAGCCATCGTCCAGGCGGTAGGCGATCAGGTCATCGACCACGCCCGCCTGGTCGTTGAGCATCACGCTATAAAGCGCGCATCCCACGGCGGCAAGACGTCCAACGTCATTGGCCAGCACGTACTGCAGAAACGCGAAAGCCTCGCGGCCTGTGACATCGATGATTGCCATGTGCGACACATCGAAAACACCACAGTCACGGCGGACCTGATGGTGCTCCTCGACTTGCGAACCGTAGTGCAACGGCATATCCCAACCGCCAAAATCGACCAGCTTGGCGCCCAGCGCCAAATGCAGGTCATACAGAGGCGTGCGCTGTCCCATGGGTGTCTCCTTCCGGGCGTGGCGAAGACGCATACGCAACATCTTGTACGTATGGCGCCGAATGCCGCGCATTGTAGCCGCAAGGTTCAGGGCTGGCACCCCATGGGTGAGGTTCGAGGCTACCGCCGGGCTGGCGAACCCGGCACAAGCCCCGGCGAACAGCCTGTTTGCCCAAGCTGTTTGCGAATGTTACGAAGGCTCCGCGCACGTGTTCAGGGCCTGGCGATGTACGGCAGATCGCCACTCAAGCCCAGCGCCTGGCGAACGAACAACGCCTTGGCTTCAGGCATCTGCTCCACCCATTTCAGACCGCTGTTGCGCAGCCATCGCACAGGCAGGCGGTCATCCTGAAACAATCTTTCAAAACCCTGCATGGCAGCCATCAGCGCCAGATTGTGAGGCATGCGGCGACGCTCGTAACGGCTTAGCACCCGAACATCGGCCAGCCGTTCGCCGCGCTGATGGGCAGCGGCCAGCTCTTCGGCCAACACCGCCGCATCGAGCAAACCCAGATTGACGCCTTGCCCCGCCAGGGGGTGGATCGTGTGTGCCGCATCGCCGATCAAGGCCAGGCCTTCGGCAACATAGCGCTTGGCATGGCGCTGACGCAGCGGCACGCAAACCCGCGGATCGCTGTGCAAAACTTCGCCCAGGCGTCCTTCGAAAGCCTGTCCGAGGGCCGAGCAAAAGCTTGGATCATCGAGTTTCATCAGGCGCTCGGCCTGGGCCGGGGTAGTCGACCAGACAATCGAGCACCATTGCTGATCACCATCGCGCAGCAGCGGTAGAAAGGCCAGGGGGCCGTCATCGGTAAAGCGCTGCCACGCAGTCCCCTGGTTAGGCGCACTGCAACGCACGCTGGCGACGATGGCATGGTGCAAGTAGTTCCACTCGCGAGTCGCGGTGCCGGTCAAGCGGCGAACCGCCGAATTGGCGCCATCGGCAGCAACGACCACTGGTGCCCGCAGGCTGCGGCCATCGGACAGACTCAGCAGCCAATCATCGCCGGAGCGACGCATCTGTTCCAGACGCGCATTGGCCAGCAAACCGATGGAGCTTTCGTGAAGCCGCTCCAGCAAAGCATCCTGGACCACCCGATTTTCGACGATATGGCCCAAGGTCTCGGCATGCACACTGCCCGCTGCAAACTGGATATGACCCGTGCCGCTGCCGTCCCAGACTTTCATCTGCGCGTATGGACTGGCGCGCCGAGCGACGATGCCAGCCCAGACACCCAGCCGCTCCAGCATGCGCTGGCTGGCCATGGACAAGGCGCTGACTCGAGGATCGAATGGGGATGACGGGGCAAAGGGTTTGACGCTCAGCGGTCCGCCATCCAGCAGGACAACTTCCAAGCCACTGTCGCGCAGTGCCAGCGCCAGCGCGCTGCCCACCATGCCTGCCCCGACAATCAAAAGATCCGCGCGCATTTCCATGCTTTAAAACCATGCCTTGGGCAGCCGCAGCCGCCAGTCGAAAGATGTCATCAAAGGTCTGGGCGCGTGCCCAGTCCCATGGCCTGACGGGCGAACCAGCGTTTAGCCGGTGGCAACAGATCAAGCCCCAGCAGGCCGAGATTGCGCCCGACCGCCAGGACCGGTCGACGGGTCCCGAACAGACGCGTGACCTGGTCGGAAAAACCTACTGTCAGCACCTGATCAGGCTGCTGGCGCTGTTGATAATTGCGCAAGGTTGCGAAGTCGCCCAGAGGGGCTTCGCTGCCCAACAGGGCTTCGGTGAGGGCCTGAACGTCCCGCAGCGAAAGGTTGAAGCCTTGACCGGCGATGGGGTGCAAGGCGTGTGCGGCGTTGCCCAACACCACCAGATGGGGCCGCACCTGCTCCTGCGCTTCCATCAGCGACAAAGGGTACAGATGCCGCGCACCTACTTGCCGCAGTGGACCCAGGCGATAGCCGAAGACCTCCTGCAACTGGGCCAGGAAACTGCGCTCGTCCAGATCCACCAGACGCTGGGCGTCCATCCCCTTGCGGGTCCAGACCAGCGCGCAGCGATTTTCCGGCAGCGGCAGCAAGGCCATGGGGCCGTCTTCGGTAAAACGCTCGAAGGCCTGGCCAAGGTGGGCCTCACCGGGGGTGATGTTGGCGATCAACGCGCTCTGATCGTAAGGTCGTTGCCGAACGTGAATGCCCAACTGCTCGCGCAAGCCCGAACGACCACCGTCGGCGAGAACGGCCAGCGCACAGTCAACCTGCGTGTCATCGTTGAGCGTCAACCGGTAGCCACTGTCGACGGGCTGCATGTGCAGCACTTCGGCAGGGCAGCGCCAACTGACCACATCAGAGTCCAACGCCTGCCACAGGCACTGCCCCAGCCAGGCGTTTTCAGTCACATAGCCCAAGGCAGGCACGCCCTCTTCGATGGCTACCAGGCGGGTGCTGCCGAAACGGCCACGGTCAGACACATGGATCTGACGGATCGGTTCGGCACGGTGGCTGATGGCTGCCCAGAGGCCGAGGCGGTCGTAGATTTGCCGGGTGCCGAAGGACAACGCCGAGGAGCGGGCATCGTAGCTGGGCTGATAACTGTTGCCCGGGGCAAAGGGCTCGATCAGCAGGATCTTCCAGCCCCGCGCCTTCGCGCCGGCCTGCAAGGCCACCGCCAGGCTCGCACCCACCAGGCCGCCGCCGACAATGGCAATATTCACTTGGGTCATGCCGCTTCGACCCGTGCGGCGGCCATCACAGACTCGATTTCAGCCGTGGTACGCGGCAGGCCGTCCGTGAGGATCTCGCAACCCTTGCGGGTCACCACCACATCGTCTTCGATGCGGATGCCGATTCCACGCCATTTCTTGGCCACTCGCGTGTTGTCGGCGGCCACATAGATGCCAGGCTCGACGGTCAGCGTCATGCCAGGCTCGAGCACTCGCCACTCACCGCCGACCTTGTACTCGCCCACGTCGTGCACATCCATTCCCAGCCAGTGGCCGGCACGGTGCATGTAAAACTCGCGATGGGCTTCGCTGGCGATCAATTCGTCGACATTCCCTTGCAACAGGCCCAGGTCCACCAGACCCTGGGTGATCACCTGAACGGTTGCTTCGTGGGCTTCGTTCCAGTGCCGATTCGGGCCGATAGCGGCGAAAGCGGCTTCCTGGGATTTGAGGACCACGTCATACAGCGCCTTCTGTTCGGGTGAAAAGGTGCCGCTGACCGGGAAGGTACGCGTGATGTCGCTGGCGTAGCAATCTATCTCGCAGCCTGCGTCGATCAGCACCAGATCGCCATCCTTGAGGGCCGCATCGTTCTCCTGATAGTGCAGGATGCAGCCGTTGCGTCCCGCCGCGACGATGGAGCCGTAGGCCGGCATCTTCGCCCCGCCCTTGCGAAACTCGTAGTCCAACTCGGCTTCCAGGCTGAACTCGCGCAGGCCGGCGCGGGAGGCCTGCATGGCACGAATGTGGGCTTTGACGGAGATCGCGGCGGCGTGGCGCATGGTCTTGATTTCGGCGGCAGACTTGTACAGGCGCATGTCATGCAGCAGGTGGTCGAGCGCGACGAATTCCTTGGGTGGCAGGGCACCCAGGCGCGCCTTGGAACGGATCACGTTGATCCAGTCCATCAGGTGACGATCGAATTCGGCGTTGCTGCCCATGGCCGAGTACACGCGGTCACGGCCCTCGATCAAGCCGGGCAGGATGTCGTCGATATCGGAGATGGGGAAGGCGTCGTCGGCACCGTACTCGCTGATGGCGCCGTCCTGACCTGCCCGCAGGCCATCCCACCGCTCGCGCTCGGGGTTGCGCTCACGACAGAACAGGACGTACTCGCCATGTTCGCGGCCAGGGATCAAGGCGATCACGGCCTCTGGCTCGCCGAAGCCGCTGAGGTATTGGAAGTCGCTGTCCTGACGATAGACGTGCTCGACGTCGCGGTTACGGATCGCCACGGCAGCCGCCGGCAGGATGGCGATGCTGTTGGGCTCCATTTGCGCCATGAGTGCCTTGCGGCGCCGCGCGTATTCCGCTTTCGGGATATGGGTCATAGGTAGCAGAGCCCTCCGGTGACGATCAGTGGATGGACGGCTTGACCACGGGCTCGCTGCCCTTGGCCGATTCCGTGAACAGCAACAGCGGCGCAACGCGCAGGTATTCCATGACTTCCATGTAGTCGTTCTCGCCGTCGTCGGACTCCTCCAGCGCGTCCTGCACCTGGGCGATGGCCGCCAAATCCTGCAGCACCTCCATGGCTTCGGTACTGAGGGCGGTGTCGCGCGCGGTCAGGCCGAAACCGGCGAGAAAGCCCTGACACCACTCGCCCAAGGCGATGGCGCGCTCACCCAGCGGCGCGTCGTCGGAGGGCAGCAACAGCACCACGGTCATGTCATCGCTGGTAAGCTCGCCCTTGACCATTTCCTGCAGGCCGATCAGCGCCTGGCGCACGTTGTCCGCAGGCGCGGCCCCCAGCAGCTCGGCGGCGTCGATCAGCCAAGGCTCGATCTCGAAGCCTGCGCCGGCGCAACTGCGCCCCAGCAGAAGGCCGTGCAGCTCGGCGGGGGAAACCGGATGGCCGCTGCTGTTGAGCAGGGTCGCGAATGCGTGGTACGGGGAGTTCTGTATAGGCATGGGTAACTAGGCGCCAAGCGGCGCAATGTCTAGAATGGAGGCCTTGTATCCTAGCACCGGCAGGCGCGCCAAGACTATCGACGCCGCCAACTCCTTGATCGCCCTCACCCTATCAGACCGTAATTGGAACCCATGCAAACAACTGAACTGCAAGCGCTGATGGGCAAGCTCGAACTCCTGATTGACCGGGTCGAGCAACTTAAACGGCAAAACGGACTCCTATTAGCGCAGGAAAAAACCTGGCGCGAGGAGCGCGCCCACCTTATCGAAAAAAACGAAATCGCGCGGCGTAAGGTGGAATCGATGATTTCGCGCCTCAAGGCCCTGGAGCAAGACTCATGAGTTCAAGCAATAGCGTTACCGTGCAGATCCTCGACAAGGAATACTCGATCATCTGCCCACCCGAGGAACGCAGCAATCTGGTCAGCGCTGCGCGTTATCTGGATGGCAAGATGCGTGAAATCCGCAGCGGCGGCAAAGTCATCGGTGCCGATCGCATCGCCGTGATGGCCGCGTTGAACATCACTCACGACCTGCTGCATCGCCAGGATACCCCGGAGATTTCGGTCAATGGTTCGACCCGCGAACAGGTCCGCGACCTGCTCGAACGCGTGGATCTGGTGCTGGCCACTGATCAGGATGGCAGCAAAGGCTGATTTTCCCTGGGAGTTTCGGGTATAATTTCCGGACTCCCTGGAGTGCTTGCCAGTCGGTCATGTCCCTGAGCCGATACGCACAACCACGGGGGTTGCACGTTGGGGCTGGTGTGCATGTCCGCTAGACGGAAAGCCTGAAAGCCTCCTGCAATCTCCACCTTGAACTTTCGGGTTCAAGGGCTACACCGACAGCGGTTCGTCGGGGAGTCCTGTTTTGGTTGGTCCTGTCAGCTATCTGATCAGGAACGACACCCGCCCGAATCTTCGGCGCATGGCCTGGTCAGGGCCCATTCTCCTCCTGGAGCCCTGCCGCTAGATGACCACGCCCGCCTCGCCTGATCGCAACCAGCAACGCAACCACCTGCGCCGCACACTTCGCAAGGCCCGCCGAAATCTCACGACTGCACAACAGCAAGCAGCAGCCCGCGGCTTGTATCGTCAGTTGGCGCAGCATCCGCTGTTTCGTCGCGCCCGACACATCTCGCTGTATTTGCCCGTGGATGGTGAAATCGATCCACGTCTGCTGCTGCGCGAGGCGCAACGTCGCGGCAAGCGCACTTATCTACCAGTGCTCAGCGCATGGCCGCGTACGAAGATGGTCTTTCAGCGGGTAAAGCCGGGGGAAAAACTGCGACCCAATCGCTTTAGCATCGCCGAACCTTTTGTGCGTCCTGCTCGACAACGAGTGATCTGGGCGCTGGATCTGGTCTTGATGCCGTTGGTGGGCTTCGATGAAAATGGCGGACGCCTGGGAATGGGCGGCGGCTTCTACGATCGCAGCCTGGCGTATCGATCACGCCGAGCGAAATGGCAGAAGCCGGTGTTGCTGGGACTGGCTCATGAATGCCAGAAGGTCGAGCGCCTCGATCAGGCCAGATGGGACATCGCGATGCAAGGCACCGTGTCCGATCAGGGCTGGTACCTGGCTCAGCCGTGAATCAGCGTTTGCTCATTACTGGAACCGGCACCTGCGGTACATCATCGGTTTTATGGCTCCAGAGACTCTGGGCATAACCGGTGGTGACTACACCCAGGCCCAGCAGAAAGACCAATACCCACAACAGATCAGGTTTACGGCGCATCGATAACCCCCCAAAGGTTACAGCTTGAAACGGTGTCGACAACGGGTTTACCGATAGGCCGATCAGCTACGTCTAGCTTAAAATGCGCGCATTCTGCGGCAACCTGTCGCCACACGCAAACGTTGACGTCAACCGGCTGTCGGGTTGTCGCGCACAGACAAGTGGATGCTGACGAGCGCCACCCAGGGACTGAATAATGGCATTTTGGTTAATGAAGTCCGAGCCGGACGAATTGTCGATCACCGGACTGGGCACCCAAGGCACGGCGCGCTGGGATGGCGTGCGCAACTACCAGGCGCGCAATTTCATTCGCGAGATGAATGAAGGTGACGAATTTTTCTTTTACCACTCCAGCTGTCCAGAACCCGGCATAGCCGGAATCGCGCGCATCGCCACAGCCGCGTACCCGGACCCGACGGCGCTGGACCCAGAAAGCCACTACTTCGACGCCAAGGCCAGCCACGAGAAAAACCCCTGGAGCGCGGTGGATGTCGAACATGTCCGTACCTTTCGCCAGGTGCTGAGCCTGGGCTTTCTCAAGCAACAGGCAGCACTGGGCGAACTGGCCCTGGTACAAAAGGGCAGTCGCCTTTCAGTGATGCCGGTCACTGCCGAGCAATGGGCCGCCGTGTTCGCTCTTACTGAACGATAAGGTTGTTGAACAGCAAGTCCTCGACGATGGGCTTGCCCTCTTCGTCATTCATCACCTGACGTACCTGCTTGAGCGCTTCCTGACGCAGCTTTTCCTTGGATTCGACGTTACTCATCGAGTCCACGGTCTGCTGCGCGAACAGCGCCACCAACTGGTTGCGGATCAGAGGGTCCTGGTGTTTCACCGCTGCCACGGCTTCGGCACCGGTCACCTGCAGTGCCACGTCAGCCTTGTACACATGCAGCTTGGCGCTACCGTCCAAGGCATAGTTACCCACGAAGGGTGGGCTCAGCGACACATAGGCCACGGTAGGGGCGGCGCCCTCGCCTTCTTTTGCTTCTTCGGCCAATGCCACCAAGGGCATCGACAGGGCCAGCATCGTCACGATCCACGCTTTCACAATTCACTCCTCATTCAATCTCGGCAGCATACTCAAGCCTGACAGAGACGCCAGCGTTTATGGCGGCCTATCCAGCCGGGGCATGCTCGTTGACCCGCCTTCTTGCACACCTACACTTATCGGCCAATGCCCGCAAAGGAATAGCCCGATGAAAGCAGTGTTGTGCAAAGCCTTCGGTCCTGCCGAGAATCTGCGGCTGGAAGAGACGCCCGGCCCGGTCGCGAAAGCCAATGAAGTGCTGCTGGACGTGCATGCGGCCGGCGTCAATTTCCCCGACACGCTGATCATCGAAGGCAAGTACCAGTTCAAGCCGCCCTTGCCGTTCTCTCCGGGTGGGGAGGCGGCCGGGGTCATCCGTGCTGTTGGCGAGAAGGTCGGCCAACTCAAGGTCGGGGATCGAGTCATGGCGCTGACGGGCTGGGGCAGCTTTGCCGAGCAGGTCGCCGTGCCAGCTTGCAACGTGCTGCCGATCCCGGCCGGGATGGATTTCAATACAGCGGCCGCTTTCAGCATGACCTACGGCACCTCGATGCATGCATTGCGCCAGCGAGCTCGGTTGCAGCCGGGGGAGACCCTGCTGGTGCTGGGTGCCTCGGGGGGCGTGGGCCGCGCTGCCGTGGAAATCGGCAAGGCCATGGGCGCTCGGGTGATCGCCGCTGCCAGCACCGCGCAAAAGCTTGCTGCGGCCCGCGAAGCCGGTGCCGATGAGCTGATCAACTACACCGAATGCAACCTCAAGGACGAACTCAAGCGGCTGACCCAAGGCAACGGTGTGGACGTGATCTACGACCCGGTCGGTGGCGAGCTATTTGAACCGGCCGTGCGCTCGCTGGCCTGGAACGGGCGCTTGCTGGTGGTCGGCTTTGCCAGCGGCGAGATCCCGCAACTGGCCGCCAACCTGGTGCTGCTCAAGGGCGCGGCAGTGCTGGGGGTGTTTTGGGGTTCGTTTGCCCAACGCCAGCCTGCCGACAACGCGGCCAATTTTCAGACCTTGTTTGGCTGGTATGCCGAGGAGAAGTTGAAGCCGTTGGTGTCCAGGGTTTACCCGCTGGAGGAGGCCGGTGCTGCGATCAATGATCTCCGCCAGCGCCGGGCTATCGGGAAACTGCTGGTAGAGGTGCGTCGCTGAAACCCGCAATGGAGGGCGAGGGAAGCCAATCAGCGAGTGATCGGTCAAGCTGCTTTTCGCACTATGCCAACACCTGAGGCCAGGCCATATCGAGTTCCTCGACCAGGGTCATAGGCTCCGTGCTCCTGGGTGTCAGGAAAAACGCCGCAGCAGCGGAATCCAGGCTCAGAAAAACCGCGACAATCAGTGTGATCAACCATTTCATTGGATACCCCCTTTCGGCAGCCGCCTGCTTTCCACCTGGAAAACAGGTTGTGCTCGAGCTTGTCGAAAGGCGTTATTGTGCTCAGCGGCAAGCAGACCAAGAAGATAGGAGCTTCCTAAAGCCGCGTAGGACATTTCCGAAAAAATTCAGGTGTGCTCAGGACTGGGCTGGATCAAATCAACGTCGAATGACACCGCTTGATCCGCGCCTCGAGATTGCGATCCGGCATGGCATGGCTGCGCAACGCCGCAATGGTCTGCTCGACATAGTCGCGAGTGGTGCCCGAACGCCCACTCGCGCTGGCCAGGACAAGGCTCAACAGGTTGTCGGGGAGATTCCCCGCGTAACTGGGCAAATGCCGCTCCAGCACAAAGCCCAAAGCCTGAACCTTGGTCCCGTCTTCAAGCCGGCAATTGAGCCAGTGCGGGCGATAGGAGGGATAGGGCATTTCGCGCTTCCAAAGCGCCACCAGCGAGCATTCCAGCTGGTCTTCCGGCAACCGATAGGCAAAGCCGCTGCACGAGCCGCCACGGTCCAGGCCGAAGACCAGGCCCGGAAATTCCGGTGTGCCACGGTGCTCCTGGGACCACAGGTACAGCCCGCGATGATAGCCGTGCACCCGCGCCCGCCGACGCTCGACCGCCGAGCACTCGGGTCGCCAGATCAACGAACCGTAGGCAAAAAGCCAGACTGGCCCGCCGTGATGACGACGCATGGTGCTTTCGATCGAGTGCGCCAGCTGTTCATCGGTCAACTGGGGACCGAGGTCCAGCGAGGGCGGATACACCACATTGATATCAGCTATTTCGAGCACCGACATAGTAGTCGCCTGGCTTCCCCGTGAATGACCTGATGCCACGCACTACTTATCCAATAAACCCCACACACTTTGAAACTACGGCAAATAGCCTACAAAAAACAAGCCTTTGCGACGATCGGCGGACGTCGGCTTATACCGATTTTACGCAGTGCGAGTTATAACGCACCGCCCTGGAGCTGCACCTGGCTTGCCACGCACCAAATCAATTCGGCTGGCAAGCTCATGCACTGAAAGTGCATCCACCCGGACGCCTATTGATACCGCTGAAAACGCCTACATAAAACGGCGAAACCACTGATACCACAACCTTGTCTGGATGCGTAAAAAGACCGCCCCGTATCTCCTGGCATACCTTCAATGCATCCACATCGTCCGCTCTGCACCCTTGTCGGAGTTCTTGCCCTGTCTCTCGCCGTACTGTCTACAGCCCAGGCCGACACAGGCCATTGGTACTTGCAGACCAGCGCCGCCACACAGCATTTCAGCAACAACGCTCGTTACAACAATCGGCAGGATCTCATCGGTCTTGAGCGCAACCGGTCCGACCGCATCATTTTCGGGGCGGCAACCTTTCGTAATTCGTTTTCCCAGCGCTCGCACTATGCCTATGCCGGCAAGCGCTTCGATGCCGACACGCTGCCGATCTACGCCAAGGTCAGCGGCGGATTGGTGCACGGTTATCGCGGCGACTACCGCGACAAGCTCCCGTTGAACCGTTTTGGGGTGGCACCGGTGATCATTCCGGCCGTCGGCGCCAACCTGGGGCCGATTGGCATCGAATGGGTGCTGCTGGGCATGGCAGCGACCATGGTCAATGTCGGCGTGAAGTTTTGATCAGGCACGGGGCGCGTACGCAAACACGTCGGCGCGCATCTGATGCGCGTCCATGCCGGCCTCGACCAACGCATCCAGAGTGCCGTAAACCATGGCCGGAGAACCACTGGCATAAACATGGACTGCCGACAGATCGGCCATGTCTTCGCACACCGCTTCGTGCAGCATGCCGCACCGACCTTCCCAACCACACAGGTCGCTGACCACCTGATGCACAAACAGATTGGGTACCTGCTGCCAGGCGTCCCAGTGGTCCAGCTGATAGAAGTCTTCGGGGCGGCGCGCGCCCCAGTACAGGTGCACCGGGTATTCGAACCCCGTGGCCCGGCAGTGCTCGATCAAGGCGTGCATCTGCGCCATGCCGGTGCCCGCCGCGATCAGCACCAAGGGCCCCTCGGGCAACTCGGCCAGGTGGGTATCACCGAAAGGCAGATCGATGTGGGCCATCCCCTCGCGCTGCAGCTGTTCGATCAACTGTTTAGACCCCGTTTCACGCGCCAGCACATGCAGTTCGAGCTCGCGGCCCGAATGCGGCGCGCTGGCCAGGGAAAAGGCCGATTTCTCGCCATTGTCCCGTTCCAGCAACAGGTATTGACCCGCATGATAGCGAGGCGGCTTGCCCGCCGGCGCACGCAGCCGCACGCGCCAGACATCGCCCCCCACTTCGACCAGGTCGCTGACTTGGCAGGCCAGGTGCCGTACCGGCAACTCGCCCGGGAGCAACACGCCGTCCCACAGCAATTCGCAGTCTTCCAGCGGCTCGGCGACGCAGGTGTGGATTTCACCATGAGTGAGCACTTCGCCATCCTGACGTACGCTGCCACTGACCAACATTGCCGCACACACGTGGCAATTACCGTTGCGACAGCTCTGCGGGCAGTCATGCCCGGTGCGCTGCGCGGCCGCAAGAATGCGCTCGCCGGGCAAGGTTTCAAGTACCGCGCCCGAAGGCTGCAAGGTTACGCGCATCAGTCTATTCCCAACTGGTTCCACAACTCGTCGATACGCTTGGTAACCGCTTCGTCCTTGACGATCACCCGGCCCCATTCACGGGACGTCTCGCCGGGCCACTTGTTCGTGGCATCCAGGCCCATCTTCGAACCCAGGCCGGACACCGGCGAGGCGAAGTCCAGATAGTCGATCGGCGTGTTGTCGATCATCACCGTGTCACGCTTGGGGTCCATGCGCGTAGTGATAGCCCAGATCACGTCGTTCCAGTCCCGGGCATTGATGTCGTCATCGGTGACAATAACGAACTTGGTGTACATGAACTGTCGCAGAAACGACCACACACCCAACATCACGCGCTTGGCATGGCCCGGGTACTGCTTCTTCATGGTCACCACCGCCATGCGGTAGGAGCACCCTTCGGGCGGCAGGTAGAAATCGGTGATTTCCGGGAACTGCTTTTGGAGGATCGGCACGAACACTTCGTTCAATGCCACACCGAGGATCGCAGGCTCGTCGGGCGGACGACCAGTGTAGGTGCTGTGGTAGATCGGCTTGATGCGATGGGTGATGCGTTCAACGGTGAAGACCGGGAAGCTGTCGACCTCGTTGTAGTAGCCGGTGTGATCGCCGTAAGGACCTTCAGGCGCCATCTCGCCGGGGTGAATCACGCCTTCGAGGATGATCTCCGCCGTGGCCGGCACTTGCAGGTCGTTGCCACGGCATTTGACCAGTTCGGTGCGGTTGCCGCGCAGCAGTCCGGCGAAAGCATATTCGGAAAGGCTGTCCGGCACCGGCGTCACCGCGCCGAGAATGGTCGCCGGGTCGGCGCCCAGGGCCACTGCCACGGGAAATGGTACGCCGGGGTGCTTCTCGCACCACTCGCGATAGTCCAGCGCCCCGCCGCGATGGCTGAGCCAGCGCATGATGACCTTGTTGCGCCCCAGGACTTGCTG
This sequence comes from Pseudomonas sp. dw_358, assembly GCF_018449655.1. Lineage (GTDB taxonomy): Bacteria > Pseudomonadota > Gammaproteobacteria > Pseudomonadales > Pseudomonadaceae > Aquipseudomonas. Next base: position 277,708 of record NZ_JAAVUX010000005.1, on the reverse strand, counting down.
GCGATAGATGCCGAGGTTCTGCCGCTCCTTGTTCGGCCCTTTGGTGACCGTCAGGCCCCAAGTGATCAGGGGCGCCACATCCCCCGGCCAGCAATGCTGCACGGGGAGCATGCCCAGATCCACATCATCGCCCTCCAGAACGATCTCCTGGCAGGCTGCATCCTTGACCACCTTGGGCGCCATGGAAATGATCTTCTTGAAGATCGGCAGCTTGGACCAGGCGTCCTTTAGGCCCTTGGGTGGCTCGGGTTCCTTGAGAAAAGCCAGCAGCTTGCCGATTTCGCGCAACTCCGAGACATCCTCGGCGCCCATGCCCAAGGCTACTCGGCCGGGGGTGCCGAACAGGTTGCCCAATACCGGGATATCGAAGCCTTTTGGGTTCTCGAACAACAACGCCGGGCCTTTGGCCCGCAGGGTGCGGTCGCAGATCTCGGTCATTTCCAGTACCGGGGAAATGGGTACCTGGATGCGTTTCAACTCTCCGCGCTGCTCAAGCTGCTGCACGAAATCCCGAAGATCCTTGAATTTCATCGACCACGTCACTGAAGGAAATAGGGGGGTATCGTACCTGATGCGGGGTGGACGGCCCAAGCGGGAGGTGATTTCGCGGGGCGGCTTCAGCTGCAAGGCGTTGTTGACTTGGCTAAATACAACAGGTTACTCCAGCGGTCCGAAGAACATGGCAAACTGCATTATTCGCTGAAAATCGAACGATGCCTCGTGCAAGAAAGGCGTTTTCGCCGGCCCTCTAGCGTCAAAAGCGCAACTTACCCCTACTCATCAGCTGTTTCCACCCATTCACAGATTCGACAGCGCGAACAGCGTGGTCAGCTGAGCTGCGCAGTGGGCGAAGAAGCACATAACTTGTTACCGCACCGCCCGAAAAAATATTTATATATCGGCCTACGTTTGACCGAACAGCAGAATATCTCGACCGGCGAGTCATTGATGGGAAAGCGGCAATCTTGATGAAGGCAGGCCAGGCCTGCCTATAAATCACGATGTTGATTACTCATTCTGAACGCCAATCCGGATTCATATGGAAGTGACTCTTGCCATACCTCAATAAAGGACGCTATTTATGAACAAACTGACACTACTTACCGCTGGCACCTTGTTGGCGCTCGCCAGCACTTCCCTCACCGTCATGGCCGCCGAAGTCAGCGTTATCGGAAGTATTGCGCCAGGCGCCTGCTCAGCAACACTGGCTGGTGGCGGTGCCATAGATTACGGCACGATCCGCGCCCAAGACCTGAAAGTCGGCGACTATACGGTACTGGATGAAAAAACCATGGGGTTTTCCATCGTATGCGATGCTCCCACAAGAGTGGCTTTCAACGCCGTCAATGGCAGGCTTGGGACCGCTGTAACCCTAGCGGGTGGCGGCAGCGGGCAAAGCGATGGTGAAGCGCCCGTCAGACTATTTGGAAAGGCCAGGACAGGTGTTGCCGGTTTGGGCCTGGATGGTACCGAAAAGATCGGTGGTTATGCCATTCGAATCAAACCGGGCACCCCTCAGGCCGATTCCGAAAACGTTGACAACCTGATAGCTCATCCGGCCGACACGTCCCGTTGGGTCAAAGACGCTTCTGCGGACGGGGATCTTTACGGCATCAGCCAAAAACGAATTGTCTCGTGGGGTACCACGGGAACGTTGATTCCCGTTGCTTTTGACACATTGGCTGGCGAAATCAGCGTGCAGGCTTATTTGAACAAAGCTAGCGAACTGGATCTCACCAAGCCTGTTGTTCTGGATGGTAAAACCACCCTCGAGCTGGTTTATTTCTGATCCCTCTCTCTTGGCCGGGCCTCTGGGCTCGGCCATCTCACTCATCACCCGCCTGCCTTGCCCGGGTCAACCTTCGACGATAACGGGCAAAGCTACATGAGATGGTCAACCATGAAATCCTCTGTATTGACAGCCGGGGCGGCAGCGCTATGGCTGACGTCTGTCCCCGCGCATGCAACCGGCGTGGTGCCGGAAACCTCCGTTGTCATTATCGATCAGGGAGACGGCGAGGGTGCTATCAACGTCAGGAATACCGATGATTTTCCGGTGTTGTTGATCACTACGCTGATCAACACCGCAGATGACCCGGAAGAATTGCTGATCGTAACTCCACCAGCCGCCCGCCTGGAGCCTGACAAGACCCAGCGAGTGCGCTTCATCCTGACCCATCTCGAACCCTTGAAGACCGAGCGCCTCAAGCGTGTGACCTTTGATGGTGTGCCTCCACAGGAAAAAGGTAAAAGCCAGGTGCTTACCACCATTCGTCAAAACCTGCCGGTCATCATCCGTCCGGCAGGCTTGGAAAAAGACTTAGCCCCGTGGAAGCATCTGGCCTGGTCCTTGAGCGGTGATCAATTGACCGTCAGCAACCCATCACCCTATGTCGTACGCCTGGCCCACGACATACAAACACTTCCAGACAATACCCCCTGGACCCTACCCAACGCCTATGTGCTGCCGGGACAACGCCTGACGGTGAAAGCCAACGGCGATCAAACCCCAGGGACAGTCGAGCAGGTACGCATCGCTCCCGCTACCACTTGGGGCTATAGCGTGGATCTTTATGACGCCGCGGTCAGTCAGTAAAGGAGACAACGTTGTTGCAGTCGCTCGGCCATAACCGCCCACCGCTTCTTTCTCGCGCAATGCTTTCATTGGCACTGCTTTTAATCGTTTTGGAGGTGCCGGTAGCGCGGGCGACACTTGAGCCTGCTGGTCCGCTCATGATCGAATTTGACGCTGAGGCGATCAGGGCCAGTGGCATAGATCCTTCCCTCGGTACATTGTTTCGACATGCCCCGCGATTCCTGCCCGGCGAGACCGCTGTCACGCTGACGGTAAACGGCAGCGGCCGTGGAAAAGTCCTGGCCCGGTTCGACACCGATGGAAAGTTGTGCGCGGACGTTAGTTTCCAGAAACAGGCTGGATTGGTTTCGCCGCCCGGGTTTGACCAGGAGAAGACCTGTTTCGACCTGAAAACTGCATGGCCGCAGACAGAGCTGACGCTTGATCCGGGACTGGGACATGTTGATCTCGTACTTCCTTCTCAAGCCGTCACCAGTCAGAGTGCAAATAATAGCACCTGGCATCACGGCGGCGCCGCAGGTCTGTTCAACTATGAAGCTCAATACATGACCTCCAGCGGCGCCACGGGAGGGGTGCAATTCATGCACCTGGGAACGGAAGCCGGCCTCAATTTCGATGACTGGATTGTCCGCAGCCGCCAGACCTTTTCACGCTTTGACGGTGAAGACCGACTGCAGCATCAATCGGCCTACGGGCAACGCACGTTCAGTCGCGCGAAAGCCGTGCTGCAGGCCGGCCAGATCAGCCTGTCAAACTCGCTGTTCGGCACGGGCCAGGTGCTGGGCTTTCAGCTAGTTCCCGAGGCCGCCTTACAGAACAATCTTAGTGGCCCAGCCTTGGTCGAAGGGATAACCGACAGCCAATCAGTACTGGAGATACGCCAATCCGGCGTGCTGGTTCACACCACCACGATCCCCAGCGGTCCGTTTCGGGTTCAGGATTTCCAACTGCTCAATACCCGCTCAGACCTGCAAGTCACCCTGACCGGCAGCGATGGCGAGAAACGCAGCTTTACCGTGCCGGCCTCCAGTTTTTTACTCAGCGGCAACAGGGTTGCACCTGGCTTGTCCTTTGGTATCGGCCAGATGGATCAGCAGCGCGGCGAATCTTCTTGGGTCGCCACGGCTGCGACCGGCTGGGTGCTGAACCCACGGACCACGCTCAATACTGGCCTGCTCGGCTCCAGTCTCTACCGCGCAGGAGCCGTGGGCTTGGACACACAGCTGTTTGACGCCACCCTGCTATCTTTTCAAGGGACGGCTTCCCAAGACGTCCTCCATGGCTCAAGGGGTGCTTCGCTCACCGCCTCGTTAGGCCACCGCCTCAGCGAGCGCCTGAGCGCCAACATCAATGTCAGCCAGCAAACGGCTGGATATCGCGATCTGAGCGACGCCATTCAGGACAGCGATTTCGATACACCGGCGCAACGCAGTCTCAAACAGCTGGGCGGCGGCCTGAGCTGGGCAACGCGATCCTGGGGCAGCTTGTCGCTGGCCGTGGCGCGCAGCACGGATTTCAATGGCGATGCCACCCACTACGTCCGCGGCGGCTGGAGCAAACAGTTCCGCCAGGTTTCAGTCGGTGCCAGTCTGGAACATGATCCTGGCAGTTCAACAACCAATGCCGACAGTCGCTTTTACCTGACGCTCAATATCCCCTTGGGCCGAGGCAGCACCAGCAGTTACCTCAACACATCCCGCAATAGTGGTCGCTTCGGCGTGCGTTATCAGGAGCGATCCAGCCGCGAAGGTGGCTGGAGCCTGGCCAACGAGCAGGACTTCCACAACCAGCGTCACTCGACCCGCGCGTCCATGGACAGCATCACCCGAACCAGCCAGCTCAGCGCCAGTGCGAGCCAGGACTCCGATAACAACAGGACCTGGACGGCACGCGCGAGCGGTTCAGCGGTGGCACATGGCGATGGCTTGACCTTCTCGCCCCACCGGGTAAGCGACACCTTTGGCATCGCCAGAATCGGCGGGGAACGCGGCGTGAAGCTCGATACGCCGTCCGGCCCGGCCTGGACTGACAGCCGGGGATACGCCGTATTGCCGACGCTTGGCAGTTACAAGCGCTCGTCCGTACAAGTGGATACGCGCAGCCTGGCGAAAAATATCGACATCGCCAACGCTTTTCAGGAAACAGAAGCCGCACGCGGCTCGGTGAGCACCGTCGATTTTGCTGTGGTCCGCACACGGCGCGTTCTACTGAACGTGAAGGACAATCATGGCAAACCCCTGCCACACGGTGCTGCATTGTTCGACCGTGGCGATAACTTCATCACCGTGGTAGGCGAGAATGGCAGGGTGTTTTTGCCTGACGCCAATCATGACGATGAGATCACGGTGCAAAGCTCAGGACAAACTCTGTGCACATTCAGACTCGCATTGCCGACAAAAGCCGATACCAATGCGCTCTATGAAACCGCCGATGCGCAATGTGAAAGGAGTGTCTGATGAACAGATATGTAGTGAGCTTGCTACTCCTCGGGCTGACCCTCGAAAGCGCTGCCCGGGCGGCAACCATGACGCTGCCGGTGGACGTACGCTGCACCGTGTCCTTTGGCAATGACCAGGTCGATTACGGAACGGTGTCGCGCTGGCAACTGCAGGACGCACAAACAGGCCCCCATGAGGTGACGTTTGGCAAACGCACGCTGATGCTCAGTGTGATATGCCCCTATAGCCAGACGATCCGTTTGAGGCTGTATGGTGAGCGCAATGCCAGCGGGGATTTGCGCTATGGCGACCGTGGCAGGCTGATCCTGCGGTTATCGGACGCTCAGTTGGATGGCAAGAACGTTCAGTTGGTGAGCAGCCGACCCGATGGCGTCGTGGAAGGTTCGACACATGATTCGCTGTGGCTACAGCCGGGCCAGGTATTTGCTCCGGGCATCGACGGCAAGGCCCTTACCGCGCGTATCGAGATCGAGCCGATATTGCCTGAGACCGAGGCCCGTGTCGGTTCGCTGCGAAGCAGCGAGTCCCGCTTCAGGATTGAGTTGAAGGAATGATCAACGTGTGAAGCCGGCACTGGCCACACTTCAAACAACAATGGCGCCCGAAGGCGCCATTGTTTCAAACCGAGAAACCCCGGTTTACTTGCGTTTCATCGACAAGAAGAACTCGTCGTTGGTCTTGGTCTGCTTCAGCTTATCGATCAGGAACTCGATAGCAGCGACTTCGTCCATCGGGTGCAGCAGCTTGCGCAGGATCCACATGCGCTGCAACTCGTCATCAGCGGTCAGCAGCTCTTCACGGCGGGTGCCCGAGCGGTTGATGTTGATGGCCGGGAAGACGCGCTTCTCGGCGATCTTGCGGTCAAGGGGCAGTTCCATGTTGCCGGTACCCTTGAACTCTTCGTAGATCACTTCGTCCATCTTCGAGCCGGTTTCAACCAGCGCGGTGGCGATGATGGTCAGCGAGCCGCCTTCTTCGATGTTGCGCGCCGCGCCGAAGAAACGCTTCGGCTTCTCGAGGGCGTGGGCGTCGACACCACCGGTCAGGACCTTGCCGGAGCTCGGGATCACGGTATTGTAAGCGCGGGCCAGACGGGTGATGGAATCCAGCAGGATGACCACATCCTTCTTGTGCTCGACCAGGCGTTTGGCTTTCTCGATGACCATTTCGGCCACTTGCACGTGACGGGTCGGCGGCTCGTCGAAGGTCGACGCAACCACTTCGCCGCGCACGGTGCGCTGCATCTCGGTCACTTCTTCCGGGCGCTCGTCGATCAGCAGGACGATCAGGTGGCACTCGGGGTTGTTACGGGTGATGTTTGCAGCGATGTTCTGCAGCATGATCGTCTTGCCCGCTTTCGGCGGTGCCACGATCAGGCCACGCTGGCCCTTGCCGATCGGTGCGCAGAGGTCGATGACCCGACCGGTCAGGTCTTCGGTGGAGCCATTGCCGGCTTCCATCTTCATGCGCACGGTCGGGAACAGCGGCGTCAGGTTCTCGAACAGGATCTTGTTCTTCGCGTTTTCCGGACGGTCGAAGTTGATCGTGTCGACCTTCAACAGTGCGAAGTAACGCTCGCCTTCTTTCGGCGGGCGGATCTTGCCGACGATGGTGTCACCGGTGCGCAGGTTGAAGCGGCGGATCTGGCTCGGCGAGACATAGATATCGTCCGGGCCGGCAAGGTACGAGGCATCAGCCGAACGCAGGAAGCCGAAGCCGTCCTGGAGAATCTCCAGCACGCCATCACCGGAGATTTCCTCGCCACTTTTGGCGTGCTTTTTCAACAGGGAGAAAATCACATCTTGCTTGCGCGAACGGGCCATATTTTCTATGCCCATCTGTTCGGCCATTTCGAGCAGATCGGTAATCGGCTTTTGCTTGAGTTCAGTCAGATTCATAGGGGAATGACGTAATCATGTATGGAGGGAAGAATTAAGCTTTGGGCTTAATGAGGCCGCGCCGCAGAGAAGGCGACAGGATCGCGTCTTTGTTCGAGTAGGAGTGCGTCGGCGACGGCTTGCAGGGGGCACTGGAGAAACCAGCGCGAGGCCGAATGTACCACCTCGATTTCTGGACGTCTAGTGATGCGCCCAGAAAAAACCCCGCAAGGTGCGGGGTCTTGTAACAACGTGTCAGATGTTCGCGTCGAGGAAGGCTTGCAGCTGAGACTTCGACAGCGCGCCGACCTTGGTGGCCGCCACTTCACCACCCTTGAACAGCATCAGGGTGGGGATACCACGCACGCCGTGCTTGGCCGGGGTTTCCTGGTTCTCGTCGATGTTCAGCTTGGCGATGGTCAGCTTGCCATCGTAATGGGTCGCCAAATCGTCCAATACCGGGGCAATCATCTTGCAGGGGCCACACCACTCAGCCCAGTAGTCAACGAGCACAGGGCCGCCAGCCTTCAGGACATCCTGCTCGAAGCTAGCGTCGCTAACGTGCTTGATAAGATCGTTGCTCATGGAGGGTCTCCGTTTGGAATCTGGAATTTACTGGACACATCATAGCCGCCTGCGCCCTGTACAGGAAGCCAACCGTGATTGACTGTCACTATAGACGTCGGTGATTTTACCAATGTTCCAATTTATGCGAACAATCGCTTGTTCCGCACCATCCCGTCGCAGCTGTGTCACCCCGGCAGGCCGCTCGTCCAGGCGCGCGACGCACCAATAAAGCGCGCACGCCCAAACAAGGCGCGCTCCGATGCGCCTGTTTGAACCGCTACGCCCATGTTTCAACCCGACCTGCGGCGTGGCATGGCCCGTGCAGTGTCGATCGCATCGAGGTCGCCAAAGACCCGACCTGGCTCCAGCAGCCACTGCCAGTTGACCCTGCGGACCCCTTTATGGCCTATCACTTCGATTTCGCACCCGTCCTGCAAAACAGCGACCTGCTGCTGCGCGGCGCATTGTTCACCCTGGAGCTGACTGCCATCGGCACGGTGCTGGGCGTGGCGCTGGGCATCGTCGGCGCGGTAGTGCGGGCCTGGAAAATCCAGCCGTTTTCGACGATGTTCGGGGTCTATGTGGAACTCATCCGCAATACGCCCTTCCTCGTGCAGTTGTTCTTCATCTTTTTCGGCCTGCCCTCGCTGGGCATCCAGATCAGCGAATGGAGCGCCGCCGTGCTGGCCATGGTCATCAACCTCGGCGCTTACTCCACTGAAATCATCCGTGCCGGTATCCAGGCTGTCCCCCGAGGCCAGCTGGAGGCTGCGGCGGCGCTGGCCATGAGTCGCTTCGAGGCCTTTCGCCATGTGGTCCTGCTGCCGGCGCTGGGCAAAGTCTGGCCGGCCCTCACCAGCCAGATCATCATCGTGATGCTGGGTTCGGCAGTGTGCTCGCAGATTGCCACGCAGGAGCTGAGCTTCTATGCCAACTTCATTCAGTCGCGAAATTTCCGCTCGTTCGAAACCTACCTGCTGACCACGGTGATCTATTTGCTGATGGCCATCGCCATCCGTGTCCTGCTCAACTGGGTCGGCCGCCGCTTTGTGATAAGGAGTCGCTGATGGATTTCACCCTGTGGGACATCGTGCGCAACCTGCTGACCGGCCTGCAATGGACCGCGCTGTTATCCCTGGTAGCGTTTGTCGGCGGCAGTGTCATCGGCCTGCTGGTGATGGTCATGCGCATTTCCGAAAAAGCCCTGCCGCGAAATCTGGCGCGCACCTACATCGATCTGTTCCAGGGCACGCCGCTGCTGATGCAGTTGTTCCTGGTGTTCTTCGGCGTGTCCTTGCTGGGCGGCGACATCTCGCCCTGGGCCGCCGCTGCCCTGGCCCTGACCCTCTTCACCAGCGCCTACCTGGCCGAGATTTGGCGCGGCTGCGTCGAGTCCATTGCCCTGGGCCAGTGGGAAGCCTCTGCCAGCCTGGCCATGACGCCTTACGAGCAACTGCGCTACGTGATTCTGCCCCAGGCCCTGCGTATCGGCGTGGCGCCCACGGTCGGCTTCTCGGTGCAGGTGGTCAAGGGCACCGCCGTGACCTCGATCATCGGCTTCACCGAACTGACCAAGACTGGCGGGATGCTGGCCAACGCCACCTTTGAGCCCTTCATGGTCTACGGCCTAGTGGCGCTGGGCTACTTCGCGCTGTGCTTCCCGCTGTCGCTTGGCGCTCGTTATCTGGAAAGGAAACTGCATGCCTCTGCTTAGAATTTCCGCGTTACACAAATACTACGGCGACCACCATGTACTGCAAGGCATCGACCTGAGCATCGAGGAGGGCCAGGTGGTGGCGATCATCGGCCGCAGCGGCTCGGGCAAGAGCACGCTGCTGCGCACCCTCAACGGGCTGGAATCGATCAACGACGGCGTGATCGAAGTCGACGGCGAGTACCTGGACTCCACCCGCGCCGACCTGCGCAGCCTGCGGCAGAAGGTCGGCATGGTGTTTCAGCAATTCAACCTGTTCCCGCACCTGACGGTAGGGGAAAACGTCACGCTCGCGCCCCAGGTGGTGAAGAAGCTGCCCCGCGAGCGCGCCACCGAACTGGCCCGGCAGATGCTGGCCAAAGTCGGTCTGAGCGAGAAATTCGACGCGTTCCCGGACAAGCTTTCGGGTGGCCAGCAACAGCGGGTGGCGATCGCCCGGGCGCTGGCCATGGAGCCCCGGGTACTGCTGTGCGACGAAATCACCTCGGCCCTGGACCCGGAACTGGTCAACGAGGTGCTGGCCGTGGTGCGCCAACTGGCCGAGGAAGGCATGACCCTGATCATGGTCACCCATGAAATGCGTTTTGCCCGGGAGGTCGGCGACAAACTGGTCTTCATGCACAAGGGCAAGGTCCATGAAACCGGAGACCCCAGGCTGCTGTTCGCCCAGCCCCAGACGGCGGAGCTGGCCAACTTTATCGGCATGCAACCGGCCTAATACAGAGCGCGCGTTGGCGGCGCGGCGGGATCGTGGCACGATGTTGCGGTTATCGACCGAGATCCCCCGACCATGTCCGACTCCAAAGCCAAGAACCTGTCCCTGATCGCCGCCATCGATCTGGGTTCGAACAGCTTCCACATGGTGGTTGCCAAGGCCCACGTCGGCGAAATACGCATACTCGAGCGCCAGGGCGAGAAGGTCCAGCTGGCTGCCGGCATCGACGAAGAGCGGCGCCTCAGCGAAGAATCCATGCAACGCGGGCTCGACTGCCTCAAGCGCTTTGCCCAACTGATCAACGGCCTGCCTTTGGGCGCCGTGCGTATCGTTGGCACCAATGCGCTGCGCGAAGCCCGCAACCGAGGCGAATTCATCCGCCGTGCCGAAGCCATCCTTGGCCACCCGGTAGAGGTCATTTCCGGCCGCGAAGAGGCCCGTCTCATCTACCTGGGCGTGTCCCACACCCTGCCCGACAATCCCGGCAGGCGCCTGGTGGCCGACATCGGCGGCGGCAGCACGGAGTTCATCATCGGTCAGCGTTTCGAGCCGATGCTGCGTGAAAGCCTGCAAATGGGCTGCGTCAGCTACACCCAGCGCTATTTCCGCGACGGCAAGATCACCCCGGCGCGCTACGCCCAGGCCTACACCGCCGCGCGCCTGGAAATCATGAGCATAGAGAACGCTTTGCACCGCCTGGGTTGGGACCAGCCGATCGGCTCGTCCGGGACCATCCGCGCCATCGGCCTCGCCCTCAAGGCCAACGGCCAGGGCACGGGCGAGGTCAACGCCGAAGGCTTGGCCTGGCTCAAGCGCAAGCTGTTCAAGCTCGGCGATGCCGAGAAAATCGACTTCGAAGGCATCAAGCCTGACCGTCGCTCGATCTTTCCGGCTGGCCTGGCCATTCTCGAAGCGATCTTCGACGCCCTAGACCTGCAGCGCATGGACCACTGTGAGGGCGCCCTGCGTGAAGGTGTGCTATTCGACCTGTTGGGCCGCCATCACCACGAAGATGTCCGCGAACGCACCCTGAGCTCGCTCATGGAGCGTTATCACGTCGATATGGACCAGGCAGCCCGGGTCGAGCGCAAAGCCCTGCATGCCTTCGATCAGGTGGCTCAGGCCTGGGACCTGGATGATGGGGTATGGCGCGAGTTGCTAGGCTGGGCCGCAAAAGTTCATGAAATCGGTTTGGACATCGCCCACTACCACTACCACAAGCACGGCGCCTACCTGGTGGAGCACTCCGACCTGGCTGGCTTCTCCCGTGAAGACCAGCAGATGCTGGGCCTGCTGGTACGGGGCCATCGGCGCAATATCCCCAAGGACAGATTTGCCGAGTTCGGCGACGAAGGCATCAAGCTGATCCGCCTGTGCGTACTGCTGCGCTTTGCGATTCTGTTCCACCACATCCGTGGCACTCAACAGATGCCGGAAGTGACTTTGCACGCACAGGAAAACAGCCTGGACGTGGAATTCCCTGCGGGCTGGCTGGAGGAGAATCAACTGACCCAGGCGGACTTCGCCCAGGAAGCTGAATGGCTGGTGCGGGTGGGGTTCAGTTTGAGTGTCAGGTAGGGTTCAATTTCATGTAACGGCTATCGCGGGCAAGCCCTGCTCCTGCAATGTCGCTCCCGATATCGAGAACGACTCTGTGGGAGCAGGGCTTGCCCGCGATGAGCGCCTTGAGCCGGAAACCTATCGAACCGGCAGAATCGGATTGCTCAACCGCTCCAGCAAAGTGTCCTGCGCGCTGCGCGGGTTCTGGTTACCGGTTGGCGTGCTGCGGATGTAGCGCCCATCCGACTGCAGAATCCACGAATGGGTATTGTCGGTCAGGTACCCTTCCAGTTCCTTCTTCACCCGCATGATCAGCTTCTTGCCTTCCACCGGGAAGCAGGTCTCGACGCGCTTGTCGAGGTTGCGCTCCATCCAGTCGGCACTGGACAGGTATAACTGCTCTTCGCCGCCATTGAGGAAGTAGAACACCCGGGTGTGTTCCAGGAAACGCCCGATGATCGAGCGCACATGGATGTTGTGGGACACCCCGGCGATACCTGGCCTCAGGCAGCACATGCCGCGCACCACCAGGTCGATCCGCACCCCTGACTGACTCGCCTTGTACAGGGCCCGGATGATTTTCGGGTCGGTCAGCGAGTTGAACTTGGCGATGATATGCGCCGGCTTGCCCTCGATCGCGAACTGCGTTTCGCGGGCGATCATGTCCAGCATGCCTTTCTTCAGCGTGAATGGCGCATGCAGCAGTTTTTTCATGCGCAACGTCTTGCCCATGCCGATCAGCTGGCTGAACAACTTGCCCACGTCTTCACAGAGCGCATCGTCGGACGTCAGCAGGCTATAGTCGGTGTAGAGCTTGGCGTTGGCCGCGTGGTAGTTGCCGGTGCCCAAGTGCGCGTAACGCACGATCTCGCCGGCTTCGCGGCGCAGGATAAGCATCATCTTGGCGTGGGTCTTGAAACCGACCACGCCGTAGATCACCACCGCACCGGCTGCTTGCAAACGGCTGGCCATCTGCAGGTTGGATTCTTCGTCGAAGCGCGCACGCAATTCGATCACCGCCGTGACCTCCTTGCCGTTACGCGCGGCATCCACCAACGCGTCGACAATCTCGGAGTTGGCGCCGCTGCGGTACAGGGTCTGGCGCACCGCCAATACGTGGGGATCTTTCGCCGCCTGCCGCAGCAGGTCGACCACGGGGGTGAAAGACTCGAAAGGGTGCAGAAGGAGAATGTCCTGCTTGCTGATCACGCTGAAAATGTTCTCGCTGTTCTGCAGCAGCTTGGGAATCTGCGGCGTGAACGGCCGGTATTGCAGGGCCTGCTGGCTTTCCAGCCCGGTGATGCTGAACAGGCGCGTAAGGTTGACCGGGCCATTGACCTGATACAGCTCGCTTTCGGCCAGACTGAATTGCTTGAGCAGGTAGTCGGACAAGTGCTTGGGGCAGGTATCGGCGACTTCCAGGCGCACCGCGTCGCCGTAACGACGGGAAAACAGCTCACCGCGCAGGGCGCGGGCCAAGTCTTCGACGTCCTCGGTGTCCACTGCCAGGTCGGCGTTGCGGGTCAGGCGGAACTGGTAGCAGCCCTTGACCTTCATGCCCTGGAACAGGTCATCGGCGTGGGCATGGATCATGGATGACAGGAACACGTAGTTGTCGCCTGTGCCGCCGACCTCCTCCGGTACCTTGATCACTCGCGGCAGCAGGCGCGGGGCCGGGATGATGGCCAGCCCCGAATCGCGACCGAACGCATCCACACCTTCGAGCTCGACGATGAAGTTGAGGCTTTTGTTCACCAGCAAGGGGAAGGGGTGGGTCGGGTCCAGGCCGATAGGGGTGATGATCGGCGCGATTTCGTCGCGAAAATAACGGCGCACCCACGTCTTGAGCTTGACCGTCCAGTTGCGGCGGCGGATGAACCGGACCTGATGCTTTTCCAGCTCCGGCAACAGGATGTCGTTGAGGATGGCGTATTGGCGATCGACATGGCCATGCACCAGCTCGCTGATCCGCGCCAGCGCCTGGTGAGGCTGCAGGCCATCGGCACCGGCTTGTTCACGGGCAAAGGTGATCTGCTTCTTCAGGCCGGCGACACGGATCTCGAAGAACTCGTCCAGGTTGCTGGAGAAGATCAGCAGAAACTTGAGACGTTCCAGCAACGGATAAGACTCGTCCAGCGCCTGTTCCAGGACGCGGATATTGAACTGCAGCTGCGACAGCTCGCGATGGATATACAGGCTCGTATCATCCAGGCCGGGCACCGTGGGGGCCGGGGCAGGCGTGGCAACGGCGCTCTCGACCAAGGGTTCAGGCACCGGCGCGGCGTCGGGTGGCGTCTCGATGACCTGCTCCAGCACGGGCTGAGCGTCCTTCACTGCACTTTCGGTGAGTCCTTCGTTGTTCATCTGGCGTTCCTGGAGGGCCTTGGCACCCTCTCGTTGATAGTGCGGCGATCGATGGTACGGCGCGATGGCGAAATACATCAGAATCCCGTCAACCCGATAGGACCCTGTTGGACCGGTCCGGGTTCAGCGCCACAGGTTAATGACGCCTCACTGCGCATGGCGGTCACGAGAGGCTGCCAAGCCCGTCTGGCGGGCGAATCCGGGAGTTATAAGCGGCCATCATGACTGTTTGATGACAGCCTCGTGTCCGTGGCTTCAGCACGCCACAGACATTGTCGGCGCAACAAATGTTAACGTCGAGACACATTTGGACACTTTCCCGAATGATCACGACGGGTTAGGCTGCGCGTTCATTTCGCCAGCATCCATAAAATGCTCCAACAATTTCTGCAAGAATTTGGCTACCTGGCCTTGTTTCTCGGTACGTTCTTTGAAGGTGAGACCATTCTGGTCCTCGCCGGCTTTCTGGCGTTCCGAGGCTACATGGATATCAATCTCGTCGTGGTCGTGGCCTTTTTCGGCAGTTATGCCGGCGACCAGCTGTGGTATTTCCTGGGACGCAAGCACGGTCGCAAGTTGCTGGCCCGCAAACCGCGATGGCAATTGATGGGCGACCGGGCGCTGGAGCACATCCGCAAGCACCCGGACATCTGGGTGCTGAGCTTTCGCTTCGTGTACGGCCTGCGCACGGTGATGCCCGTGGCCATTGGCCTGTCCGGCTATCCGCCAGGGCGTTACCTGCTGCTCAACGGGCTGGGCGCCGCCGTATGGGCTGCGGCCCTGGGCTGGGCCGCATACCGGTTCGGTTCGGTGCTCGAAGGCCTGCTGGGCAACGTCAAGAAGTATGAGCTGTGGGTACTGGGCGGGTTGTTGCTGGTGGGCGTGAGCCTGTGGCTGTGGCGGCGAATCCGCAGCGCGCGGCTGGAGAAACAGCTGGCGGCAACGAAAGGCAAAGAACCGCCAGTTTGAGTAGACAGGCCAGACGTCATTCTGTGGGAGCAGGGCTCGCCCGCGATGAGGCCTGCAATGCCAGCCAAAATACGTGCTGGCAACTACAGAATCTCCCGCAGCGCCTGGGCTTCAGCCCTCACGCCGCAACCGCGTCAGAATCCGGTCCAGGCTGTTGGCAAAGGCCTGTTTGTCCTTGTCGCCATACGCCCCTTGACCGCCCCCCACTTGGCCCTGCTCGCGCAAGTCGGTAAACAGATTGCGCACGGCCAGACGCTCACCCATGTTTTTTTCGTCGAACTCTCGGCCTCGAGGGTCGAGAGCGGCTACGGCCTTTTTAACCAGCCGGTCAGCCAAGGGCACGTCACTGCAGATCACCAAGTCGCCTGGCTCGGCGTGCTCAACCAGGTAATCGTCCGCCGCATCGGGCCCGCTGGGTACCACAATGAGCTTGACGAAGCCGTAGGACGGCCTGGCTACCGGCTGGCCAGCCACCATCCACACCTCGAACTGACGTTTGAGGGCGAACTTGACCACCTGGTCCCGCGCCAGACGCGGGCAGGCGTCGGCATCGATCCAGACGCGCATCAGGCCGTAGCCGGGCGCAGCATGGCCAGCAAGGTTGCCGCCGCCATGAACAACCCCGCAAAAGTACGGTTCATGCGCTGCTGCTGACGTGGCGTACGCAACAAGCGAAGGACCCGCGAAGCCAGTCCGGTGTAGCCAGCCATGACGAGCAGATCGACGCACACCATGGTCACGCCGATGGTGCTGTACTGCAGCAGCAAAGGTGCATGGGGATCGATGAATTGCGGCAGCACCGCGAGCATGAAGACCAGCGCCTTAGGGTTGCTGATGTTGACCAGAAAGCCGCGAAAGATCAGGTTCAGCGGCTTGCCCAAGGGACGTATCGCCCCACCATCCTGCAGCGCCATGGGCGCCGCACGCCATTGCCGGATGGCCAGATAAACCAGGTACAGCACGCCGAACCATTTGATGACGATGAAGGCGCTGGCCGAGGCTGCGAGAATCGCCCCAAGACCAGCAGCAATCACGATGATCTGCAGGACCAGACCCAATTGCAGGCCCAGGGCATTCCAGTAGCCGCGCCAGAAACCGTATTGCAGCCCGCAGGACATTGAGGCA
Organism: Pseudomonas sp. dw_358; assembly: GCF_018449655.1. Taxonomy (GTDB): domain Bacteria; phylum Pseudomonadota; class Gammaproteobacteria; order Pseudomonadales; family Pseudomonadaceae; genus Aquipseudomonas. Next base: position 261,762 of record NZ_JAAVUX010000005.1, on the reverse strand, counting down.
ATGGCCCCGGCGCCCGGCGAAAGGCTGATCACCCAACAGGCGGCAAAAAAGGCTAACCAGGTGTGCAGTGCCATGCTCAAGCTCCTTGCTTGCAGTGAGGGCGAAGTCAGTACGGATGCGTTTCGCTGCCACGCCAGCGGCGCACCGATTTCTGAAAAAACTGGCTGTTGGGCACCTGCACCAACGCGCCACCGGCTTCGGCCGGCTCGATCAGTGTCGTGAACAGCAGGTTGATCGCCAGCACCCGGCCTTTGATGCCGGGTTTGTCCGTGGTGTCCACCAGTTCGACGATGTCACCGATGCGAAACGGCCCCACCGTGTAGATCAGCACCGCGCACAGGAGGTTGGACAGCACGCTCCACATGGCGAAGAACGCCACGGCCGCCACCGCCACGAAGCCCGACAGCGCGGTCCAGAGGATGGTTGCCGAGACGCCCAGGCGACCCAGCACAATGATCACCGCACTGCCCATGATCAGCCAGCGCAGGCAGCCACGTACGGGCAGCAGCAACTGCGGAGGCAACGGGTAGCGCTCGCCAAGACCATTGATGAAGCGCGTCAGCAGGCGTTGCAGAACATAGCCCAGCGCCAGGATCACCACGATTTGCAGGCCCAGCCACAGGGGCTCGATCCATTGCACCGGCAAAGGCAGTTGCAACGCGTCCATCAGGACAACGCTTCCAGCTGCGCCTGCATGGTCTCAAGGGTTTCCAGCGCGACCATCCAGGCCTCTTCCAGCTCGCTCTCGCGAGCCTTGAGCCTGGCCTGCTGGGCGAGAGCATCGCGCAGCTGGTCTTTGCGGGCGGCTTCGTAGATATCGCTGTCGGCGAGACTCGCTTCGACTTTGGCCAACTGCTCATGCAGCTTGCCCAGCTCGACCTCAAGTTTGTCGGCTTCGCGCTTGTGGGGCGCCAGCTGCTGACGCAAGGCAGCGGCTTGCTGGCGCTGGGCCTTTTTGTCGGTCTTGTCAGGGTTGACCGGCAGGCCGCCCGCCTGAGCCTGAGCCTGCCGCTGGCGGTACTCCACTAGCCAGCGAGCATAGTCATCCAGGTCACCGTCGAAAGCCTCGATCTTGCCATCGGCTACCAGCAGGAAGTCGTCGGTAGTGCTTTTGAGCAGATGCCGATCGTGAGACACCACCAATACTGCACCACTGAATTCCTGGAGCGCCATGGTCAGGGCCAGGCGCATTTCCAGATCCAGGTGGTTAGTGGGTTCGTCGAGCAGCAACAGGTTCGGTCGTTCCCAGGCAATCAACGCCAGTGCCAGACGGGCTTTTTCGCCGCCGGAGAAGTTCAGTACCGGCTCGTCCGTCCGAGGGCCGCGGAAGTCGAAACCGCCGAGGAAGTCGCGCAGGGTCTGCTCCCGCTCGGTGGGGGCCAGACGCTGCATGTGCAGCAACGGGCTGGCCTTGCTGTCCAGGGAGTCGAGCTGATGCTGGGCGAAATAGCCGACCGTGAGGTTCTCGCCACGCACCAGGCGACCCGACAAGGGCGACAGCTCACCGGCGAGGTTCTTGATCAGCGTCGACTTGCCCGCGCCGTTGGGGCCGAGCAAACCGATGCGAGCGCCCGGCGTCAGCTGCAGTTTGACCTTGTCGAGAATGACCGTATCACCATAACCCAGACGGGCTTCGGACAGATCCAGCAGCGGGCTGGAAATCTTCTGCGACTCGCGAAAGACGAAGTCGAACGGCGAATCGACATGGGCCGCCGACAGCTCTTCCATGCGTTCCAGCGCCTTGATGCGGCTTTGGGCCTGACGCGCCTTGGTCGCCTGGGCCTTGAACCGGGCGATGTACTTTTCCATGTGCGCGCGCTGCACCTGTTGCTTCTCGTAGGCTTGCTGCTGCTGCGCCAGACGCTCGGCACGGGCCCGCTCGAAGGCGCTGTAGCCGCCGCGATAGAGCGTCAGCTTGCACTGCTCGATGTGGGCAATGTGATCCACCACGGCATCAAGGAAATCGCGGTCGTGGGAGATCAGCAGCATGGTGCCAGCGTAACCCTTGAGCCAGTCCTCCAGCCAGAGGATAGCGTCCAGGTCCAGGTGGTTGGTCGGTTCGTCGAGCAACAACAGGTCGGAGGGGCACATCAGCGCCTGCGCCAGGTTCAGGCGCATGCGCCAGCCACCGGAGAAGTCGCCGACCTGACGGTCCATCTGCTCGTTGCTGAAGCCCAGGCCGGCCAGAAGTTTGCGTGCACGGGCGTCGGAGGTATAACCGTCGGCGCTGTCCAACTCGGCGTGCAGCCGCGCCAGCGCGGTGCCGTCATGAGCGGTCTCGGCGGCGATCAGGTCGCGCTGGATCTGGCGCAGGCGCACATCGCCGTCCAGGACATAGTCCACGGCAATGCGATCAAGGGTCTCGATCTCCTGACGCATGTGGGCAATCCGCCAGTCGGCGGGCAGCAGACAGTCGCCGGAGTCCGGCACCATCTGCCCCAGCAGCAAAGCGAACAAGGTGGATTTGCCGGCGCCGTTGGCACCGATCAAACCGGCTTTCTGGCCGGCGTGCAGGGTCAGCTCGGCGTCTTCTAGCAGACGCTGCGGGCCACGCTGTAAAGTCAGGTTCTGAAGTCGGATCATAATGGCGCCGGAGTCTACCAGCTTCGCGCCCGACTGGGATGCCCACTGGAGGGAAATGCACCATGCCGAACGACCTGTGGAGCTACGCTATCGAGCTTTACGCGCGCCCCGGCGTCGAAGCTGCCAGCCTTGAGCTTCAGGAGACAGGCGCCGATATCTGTGTGCTGCTGTGCGCTGTCTGGCTGGGTGAGCGCGGCGTGCCTTGGCGCCCGGAATATCTGTCGCGCTTGCAATCGCTGGCGGCGCCTTGGCAGGCCGAGGTCGTTGCTCCGTTGCGCCAATTGCGTCAACAGTGGCGCAAGGCTTCGCAGACCAATGATGAGCTGGCCAATTTGCGGGCGCAGGTCAAGGCGCTGGAACTGGAGTCTGAGCGACAGCTACTGGCACGGCTGGAAGGTCTGGCGGCTGGCTGGCCACGAGAGGCCGCGCGGGATCTGAATCTGTGGCTGGAGCATGCAGTGCCGGCCAAGGCCAGAACCAATCACGGCGCGCTGCAGGTGCTGCGCGCCGTGATCACATCCGCTTAGGACGCCGAAGGGGCGTTGCTGACGGCCGGTGCCGGTACAGGCGCGGCAGCAGGCGCCGGGCTCGCGGCCGGGCTGCTGGCGGCCGGCGCAGTGGCCTTGGCTTTGGCCGGGGCTTTTGCAGCGATTGGCTTGGCGGCCGCTTTGGCCGCAGTGGGCTTGGCTGCAGCGGTTTTAGTGGCCGCTTTGGCTGCTGCAGGTTTGGCTGCTGCAGGTTTGCCGGCGGCTTTGGCAGTAGCCGGCTTGGCGGCGGCTTTCACGGCAGCAGGCTTGGGTGCAACGGCCTTTGCCGCCGGCTTGGCACGCGAAGCAGCCACAGGTTTGGCCGGTGCTGCGGCCTTGGCAGCCGGGGAAGTCGAAGCAGCCTTGGCAGCCGGTGCTTTACGCGTGGCCGCAACCTTGCTGGCAGCCGCCCTGGGTGTCGCAGGCGCTTTCGGGGTCGCCGGCTTGGCTTTGGCAGCGCGGCTTTCAAGCGCCTTGCCCACCGCCGCCTGGACCTTGCCGACGCCTTGCGCGAGCTTGAGACTTTCCTGCGCGTCGCGCTTGAGTTCAACGATGTAGCTGCGGGTCTGGGACTGACGATCTTTCAATGCGTCCAGCAACATTTCGAGCTCGGTGACGCTGTCTTTGGCCTTGGTTTGCGCCTTGGCCTTGCCGGCAGTGGCGGCATCCTGCAATTTGGTACGCGACTTGTGCAGCTTTTCCTGGGCTTTGCCGCGCTGCTTTTCCAGCTTCGCGAGCAATTTCTCGGCATCAGCCAATGCCTGAGTGCAGGCATTTTCCAGATGTTCGAGCAGGCTGCCCGAAAGCTGTTGGAGCAAGTGCAACGGGGTATTGACTGGCTTTTTGGTAGCCGACATATGTTACCTCCTGGCTGACGTTTGTAGCGGCCCATACTAGACCTCTGCCCACGGTGCCGCTAGGGCGTTTTGACAGCCACTCGGAGCCCCGGTTGCACGGATTCGCACGCCATCGACACGATGCCGCACAATAGCGGCCTGACGAACCTTCAGAGGTGTTCATGTTACGCACGTTACTGCTGCCCCTGTTGTGGATCGCTCCGCTGGCGTTCGCAGATGACCCCGCCCCGGTAACCAGCCCGCACGACCTGGCATACAGCGTCGGTGCCAGCCTCGGTGAGCGCTTGCATCAGGAGGTCCCTGACCTGGAGCTGCAAGCCTTGATCGAAGGGCTACAGCAAGCCTATGAAGGTAAACCGCTGACGTTGAGTAACGAGCGAATCGAGCAGATTCTCAACGAACACGATGCGCTGATGACGCAGAACCAAGTGCAGTCCAAGGTGGATATCGCGCTGGCAGCCGAGCAAAAATTCATGGTCGATGAGCGTGCCAAACCCGGGGTGGAGGTTCTGGATCAAGGCGTGCTGGTGACAGAGCTGAGCCCGGGCTCGGGGGCAAAGCCCAAGGCCGACAGCAAGGTGCAGGTGCGTTACGTGGGACGGCTGCCGGATGGCACGGTGTTCGACGAAAATCAGCAGCCGCAGTGGTTCAGCCTAGGCAGCGTGATCACTGGCTGGCGTATAGCATTGCAGCAGATGCCTACAGGGGCCAAGTGGCGCGTGGTCATTCCATCGCAGTTGGCCTACGGCACCGAAGGCGCAGGCGATCTGATCGCCCCTAATACACCCTTGGTCTTTGAGATCGAGTTGCTGGCGATTGCCAGCTGAAACGCTGACAACCACAGGGCGACAAGCTCAAGCCTCGGCGGCTTCGGCCAGGGTCTTGTGCGAGGTGTGCAGCACTTCGATCAGGCAGTCTTCGAGCTCGAAACGCTCGTGCAGCAGGCCGCCCAGCTCTTTGAGTCGGGTGGCAATCAGGTTGGCGTCGGAGCAGTCACCCTTGTCACAGTGATCATTGAAAGCCAGTGACAGCTTGGTAATTGCATCAAGGCGTGGGTAGATCTTTTCGGCCAGTTCCAGCCCACGCTCATCGCCAAATGCCTTGGCTTCGCTGGTGAGCTGTTCGTAGACTTCGAAATGCCCGGCAGAAACGTAATCGACCAGGATTTCGCAGAATTTCTGCAGTGTCGGGCGATCCGCCAACAGCTGCTCCGGGGTGTCGCCCAAGACATCGAAGGCACGGATCAACTCGTTGCGTTCCTGCAACCAGCGATCGATCAGCAGGTGCACCCCGCCCCAGCGTTCCTGGGCATTCTGACAACTTTCCAGCATGGTGATTTCATCCTAGTGGGTCATGTCGATGCTGGCCCGGAGGTACCGAGAAGCAAAGACTGTTCAGGCGTCATCGAGTGGCCTGATTGCTCTAATCCGTGCTGGGAGATTATGCCCGCACGCCCATGCCTTCAAGGTACGCAGGAGATAATGTTCATACAAGTGTTTAATCCACCACTGCCGGGTTACAGCGCAGCGGCTTCAGCCCGGCCATGCTGGAACAATTGCAGGAAACTGAACACCAGCATCGCCACGAAAGCCAGCAAGCTCCACTCGGGCCAGCTCATGTCCAGCAGGCTCCAGTTGACCCGTGCGCACTCGGCACTGCCCAATAGCAGCGAACGGATGGTCTGGCCTACGGGCTCGGTGTTCCAGAGACACCGCAGGTCGGCATGGCATAGGCTCTCCGGTGCGCTGACCCGTCCTTGCAGCCAGAGCTGCCGAACGGCGGCCAAGGCCCCTGACAACGCCATCCCCAACGCCATTGCGCCATAGACTCGCGAGCCCTGCCGGCCTGGCCCATGCAACGCGGCCAGCAGGCAGACCAACGCAAAGGCGCCGAGAAAAAACTGCTGAACCTGATACAGCGAGCATGGGTACAGGCCCACGGAAAACTGCAGATAGACCGCAACGCTCAGGATCAGGCTGGAGGCGACGAATGCCACGAAATACAGTAAACGCGTGCGGGCCAGAGCCATGGTTAATCCAGGACGGTAGATACAAGCTGCAACGTTAGTGGAAAGCCTCTCGGGCTTTCAAGGAGATGCTAGGCGGACAGGTCTGCAAAGTCTGTAGGAAATGTCTGGTATTGATGGGTGATCGGATGCGGCCTTCGGACGCTCTGCGTCAAGGCCGCGACCCGATCAGACCGGCATTCAAGCCGGCAAAGGCAGGGCCAGCAACCGCTCGTCCAACAAGCCGAGCCCTTCCTGGAACAGCTGATTGCTGCGCTCGGTTTCACCCAACTGCGCCAGTAATCTCGCCAGCTCCGCGCAGGCCTCAGGATTGCGCTGAAGGGCCAGACTCGCCTCCAGGTAATCCCGCGCCTTGCCCCACAGACGGTTCTGCAGGCAAAGACGACCCAAGGTCAGGAGCAGCCCCGGATCCTTGGGATGGGCTTTGAGCCAGCCTTCGGCGGCTTGCAGTTGTCGGGCCGGGTCGCTGCCCGAGACCAGACCGTAAAGGCGCGCCAGGTGACTGTCGTACTGGCGTTTCATGGCAATGCGCAGTACTTCTTCAGCCTCGGCCTGTGCCCCCAGCTGGCGCAATTGCTCGGCATAGGCCAGTACCAGCGGCAGCTCTTGGCGCTGACCCGAACTGAGGTCTTGCCAGGCCTGCTCCAAAGCGGCACGGCCCGGCTCTCCGATATGCTCGCGATGGGCCGCCACAGTCAGGTTCTCGCCCCAGGCCCGACGCTCCAGTTCCGCCAGTTCGGCCGGCGGCAGCACCTTGTCCTTGCGCAGCTCCGGCAACAGACGAACCACGGCAGACCAGTCGCCGCGCTGTTGATACAGACGTTGAAGCTGGCGAAGCAGCTGAACGTTGTGGGGATAGCGGCCGTGCATCACTTGCAGGGTCTGCAAGGCACCCTCTTCATCGCCACGGTCCACTTGCAGCTGTGCATGGCTCAAGGCAATGGCAAGTTCGGCCGTAGGCTGGCGCTGCAAGGCGCGCTCGAGCAAGTTGTCGCACGCCTCGTGACGCCCCAGCTCATTGGCCGCGCGCGCCGCCCCGAGGTAATACAGCAGTGGCAAGCGTTCCGCGTCGGCAGCCCGCTCGAGATGACGCTGGGCACTGGCCCAACGCCCTTCGGCCAGGTCCAGCTGCCCTTGCTCGATGGCGTTCTGCACCCGACGGCTGCGGTTGCGCCGTGACCAAGGATTGACGATGCCCGTGGAAGTCAGCACCAGGCCAAGCAGCAACCAGGCGAGCACCAGCACCACGACGATCGCCACCAGGGCTATCAGGGTCGACCACAACCCCGACTCGTAGCGAAACACATGGGGATAATCGATCAGTACATAACCGGGATGCCGGGAAATCGCAAGCCCCAGGCCCAAGGCCACGGCAACCGCCACGAACACCAATGCATAGGTTTTTTTCATGGCGCGGGCGCCTCGCCGCTCTTGGCCGCCGGTGCTGCCTGCTCGGCCGCTGGGTGACGTTGCTCCAGATACGCCTGTACCGCCCCCAGGCTGGTGCTCAGATCCGGCGTTACCACCGTGACCGGACGCGCCTTGAGGTCATCGATGCTGCCGAGCATCGCCTGACTCTGGGTGTTGCCCTGATTGAAGCTGTTTTTCAGGATGCTGCGGGCTTCGTCCAGCGACTGGATATAGACCTTGCCCTCACCATTGAGCGCCGCCCATTGTGCTTGTTCCAGCGACAGGCTCAGCGCCAGGCGGACCTGACTCAAGCCTTGGCCGGCCAGCAACGGACGCAGGTTGTCATCTGGCCGGAAGTCGACGCGGAAGTAGCTGGAGATTTTGTCCCACCACTGCATCCACTGGCTTTCCTGACTCTCGATGCGCAGCCGCTCGGCGTCGCCCTGGACCTGGAATTCGGGTGCAAGCGCCGTCAGTTGAACGGCCTGATCACGCAGTGCCGCCAGCTGCAAGTAGAGCCCGGTTCGGTCGGGCTGCTGAATGCTGTGCAGTGCTGCCAGGCTCTTGGCCAATTGTTCACGGGCGGCGAAAGCGCCGGGGTCGTCCTGATCGCGAAGAATCTCATCGGCCCCTTGCACCAGCGAAGTGGCGCTGCTGACATCCTGCAACGCCGACAGACGCAAGCTGCCCAAGCGCAACAAGTGCTCGGCTTCGGCCAGGCGCCAGTCCTTGCGACTGGAACCAAGCACCGATTCCAGACGCTGGCTGAGCCGCTGCTGATCACCTTGCAACTGGGCCACCAGCCGTCGGCGCTCTTCCAGTTCATCGGCCGCCGGCAATTGTGACAGGCGCGCATTGAGCTGCTCTTCACTCAAGCCCAGGCTGCGGGTCTGCTGACGCAGCTCCTGCAATTGCCCGGCCTGCACCTCGTGGCCGACCATCAGACTGCGCACTTGCCAGACACCCCAGCCTGCCGCTGCCACGCCAGCCGCAGCCAGCAACAGGGCCACAACCGCCAGGCCACGACCATTACGCACAGGCGCGGTACGGGGTACTTCAGTGCGGACCTCGGGTGCCGGCTTGATGCTTTCTTTCGGCTCTTTGGGCAAGACAGTTTCGCTCACGTATCCATCCTTTACATGGGGGCGGGCAGCGGGTTATCGCGCAATGCCATCAACAATGCCGCAGCGTTCGCGCCACGACAATCCACTACGTTCTGCGCACCGGCGGCGCGGACCTGATCGGCCACGCGCCGGCTCGGCGCAAATATCGTCAACTTCGCCAGCTGTAACCAATCCTCGGCCGCCAGCAGCAGCAGGTGCTCGAAACCCTGCCCACTGCTGACCACCAGTGCGTTCAAGCGTTCCACTTGCACCCGGGCCAGCAGCGTGCCCCGAGCATACGCAGGCAAATGGCGGCGGTACAGTTGCAGATAGTCGACGTGCACACCCTGGCCGCGCAAGCCCTCGGCCAAGGCTTCGCGCCCGCCCTCGCCACGCAGGATCAGAACCCGCGCCCCCGGAGGTTCGACTGCCGTTTGCAAGGCGGGCAGCGCCAACAGCGTTTCGCTATCGTCCCCTTGAGTCGGACACGCCGCCGACAGCCCATGCGCATGAAGGATGGCCGCCGTGCCCGCGCCCACCGCGAACCACGGCTGCGTGATCGGCATTGCCCCCAGCGCATGAACCTGCCGGGCACCCAGGCGCGCGGCCGGCTTGCTGACCGCAATGACTGCAGCATAATGGGCAAGGTTCTGGATCGTGGACAGCTGCAAGGCATCGAGGGGCAACGGCTGGATTTCCAGCAACGGCAGAGTGCTGGAAAAAAATCCCGCCTGGGCGAGTTCGGCGGCCAGCGCTGCCGAATCCTCGGCTGGCCGCGTCAGCAGTGGCCGCCAGGCATTCATTCGTTGCCCGCCGCACCGGCCTCGCCGTAGACCTGGGCCAGGATCGCGCCGGCGCCCTGGGCCAACAGTTGTTCGGCCACCTGAACCCCTAGCGTTTCCGGTGCGCTGCGCGGCCCACGCGCCTGCGCGCTCAGCAGCAGGCCACCGCTGGGCTGGCCCACCAGGCCGCGCAGCCACAGCTGCTCACCTTCAAGCAGTGCGTAGCAGGCGATCGGCACCTGACAGCCACCGTTCAAATGCTTGTTCATGGCGCGTTCGGCGCGTACGCGCGCGTCGGTCTCGGCGTGGTGCAGCGGGGCGAGCAAGGCCTGTATATCACTGTCGGCGCTGCGGCATTCGATCCCTACCGCGCCTTGTCCACCAGCAGGCAGGCTGTCTTCGACGCTGATATTGTCGGTGATACGCGACTCGAAGCCGAGGCGGATCAGACCGGCCGCCGCGAGGATGATGGCATCGTATTCGCCGGCATCCAGCTTGGCCAGGCGGGTGTTGACGTTGCCGCGCAGGAAGCGTATCTGCAGGTCCGGGCGGCGGCTGAGCAACTGAGCCTGACGGCGCAGGCTCGAGGTGCCGACCACGCTGCCCGGTGGCAGGGCGTCGAGGCTGGCAAACGTATTGGAGACGAAGGCATCGCGCGGGTCTTCCCGCTCGCAGATGCAGAACAGGCCCAGACCGTCGGGAAAGTCCATAGGCACATCTTTCAGGGAGTGCACAGCGATATCCGCTTCCCCGTCGAGCAGGGCGCACTCCAGCTCTTTGACAAACAAACCCTTGCCGCCGATTTTCGACAGCGGCGAGTCCAACAGCTTGTCGCCGCGGCTGACCATCGGCACAAGGCTGACATGCACACCGGGATGAGCCTGCTCCAGTCGCGCCTTGACGTACTCTGCCTGCCAGAGGGCCAGCGCGCTCTTGCGCGTGGCGATGCGAATTTCACGAGTGGACATGGGTCGATCCGAGCTGAATTGAGACCGAATCATACCCGCCGAGGCGCCGGGGCGGAAAGCCGCCCGACGCTCTACAGTTGCTGCATCATCTTGCGCACACCGGCCACGTGGCGCCGGCTGACGATCAAGGCATCGCCATTGAGCCCTTTCAGGAACAGCTGAAAGTGGCCCAGCGGCGTGCGCTGCAACCGCTCGATGCGTTCTCGAGCCACCAGTGCGTTGCGATGGATGCGCACGAAGCGGTCACCAAACTCGTCCTCAAGAGCCTTGAGCGGCTCATCGAGCAGCACTTCGCCACCCTCGTGACGAAGGGTCACGTACTTGTGGTCCGCAATGAAGTAGATGACCTGATCCAGCGGTATCAGCTCTATGCCTTTGCGGGTGCGCGCGCTGATGTGGGTACGCGGGCCGCTGCCGGTCTCGGCGGCCGGGCGCGTCAGGGCCGCCAGCTGTACACGATTCGGGCGCTCGGCTTTCTGCAGGGCTTCCAGCAGATGCTCGGAACGCACAGGCTTGACCAAGTAGCCCACTGCACTGACCTGGAAGGCGTCCAGTGCGAACTCGTCGTGAGCGGTGCAAAACACCACCGCCGGCGGTGTGTCGCGTTCGCACAGCCGCGCGGCCACTTGCAGGCCGTCGAGGCCGGGCATGCGGATGTCCAGCAGCACCACGTCGGGCTTGAGGCTTTCGATCAGGCTCAACGCCTCTTCGCCATTGCTCGCGCTGGGTTCCATTACGGTATAACCCTCGAGGTCACCGACCATGCGGCTCAAACGCTCGCGGGCAAGGGGTTCGTCATCAACGATCAGGACATTCATATAGCGCTGGATTCCTGCGTGAGTCTCGCACATGGATAGCGTAGACAGGTGAAGTGACGACCGTCACGGCGATCCACGCTAAGAGTCGCGCGCGGGCCAAAAAGTGCCGCAAGACGGGCACCGATGTTCGCCAGTGCCTGCTGGGTTCCGCCCGAAGCCCTCGTGGACAAGGCTTCGTCATAGGGATTGCTGATACACAATATGAATTCCCCCCCTGTATAGCTGGCCTGGACGCTGACCACACCGCCTTCTACGAGCGGTGCAATGCCGTGAATCAGAGCGTTCTCCAGCAACGGCTGCAAAGTCAGTTGAGGGATCGGCAAATCATCGGGTACAGATTCGATCCCCCAGTCCAACTGTAGACGCTCGCCGAGACGATATTGCTCAATTGATAAATATCGTTTTGCCAACTCCACCTCATCCCGCCAGCTGACCAGGTTGCCGGGACGGCTCAAGCTCGCGCGAAACAGGTCGGAAAGATCGAGAACCGCCTGCTCGGCCTTGAGCGGATCGATCACCACCAGGCTGGCAATACTGTTCAGGCTGTTGAACAGAAAATGTGGTTTTATGCGAGCTTGCAGTGCTTCGAGCCGCGCTCGCAACTCGGCCTGCTGTTGCCGCCGCCACTGGCTTTGCAGGTAGAAATAACGCAACAGCAGGCCCGACATGATCAGGCCGATCAGGGCATGGCGCAGGTAGCGATTGACCTCGACATCGGCGGCAGGCGTGCCTCCCAGCTGGAAATAGTCGGTCACCGCCGTGCCCAGCAGGGTCAGGCCCACCACCTGCGCGCAGCACAAAGCACCCGCCAGACCGGCTCTCAGCCGCGCCAGCCATGGCCGCAGAGCGCACAACAACGCCGCGGACAGCAGCACGATCCACTGCACGAACAGTGACGTCAGGCCCAACCGTACCCAATTGAATCCGTGTGTCATGGGCTCCGACAGCACCAGTACCAACACCAGCAACTCGGCCAGAAGAATCAGCATGAGCAAAGCGGGCGGTGCACAGAGCTCGGGCAGAAAAAACTCGGAAACGTCCTTTTTGCCCGCTTGTTTCATGGCCGAATCACTCAAACCAGGTTTCCCGACAAGATGGTGGATGGCACAGAGGGGCGACAGACTGGTGCCTACAGCAGGCCTGCAACCCTGTTATTATTGGCGGTAATTTCCCGTACACGCCTTCCACGAGCACATTCATGAGCACTGACAAGACCAATCAGTCCTGGGGCGGCCGCTTCAGTGAACCCGTCGACGCCTTTGTCGCCCGCTTCACCGCCTCCGTCAACTTTGACCAGCGTCTTTATCGCCACGACATCATGGGCTCCATCGCTCACGCCACCATGCTTGCCAAGGTCGGCGTGCTCACGGATGCCGAGCGCGACACCATCGTGACCGGCCTGAACACCCTTCAGGGCGAAATCGAAGCGGGTCACTTCGAATGGCGCGTGGACCTGGAAGACGTGCACATGAACATCGAAGCGCGTCTTACAGACCGTATCGGCATCACCGGCAAAAAACTTCACACCGGCCGCAGCCGAAATGATCAGGTCGCCACCGATATCCGCCTGTGGCTGCGTGATGAAATCGACCTGATTCTGGGTGAGATCACCCGCCTGCAGCAGGGTCTGCTGGAACAGGCCGAGCGTGAGGCCGAGACCATCATGCCCGGCTTCACCCACCTGCAGACCGCGCAGCCGGTCACTTTCGGCCACCACTTGCTGGCCTGGTTCGAGATGCTCAGCCGCGACTACGAGCGCCTGGTGGACTGCCGCAAGCGCACCAACCGCATGCCCCTGGGCAGCGCCGCGCTGGCCGGCACCACCTACCCGATCGACCGTGAGCTGACCTGCCAGCTGCTGGGCTTCGAAGCCGTGGCCGGCAACTCGCTGGACGGCGTCTCGGACCGCGACTTCGCCATCGAATTCTGCGCCGCGGCAAGCCTGGCGATGATGCACTTGTCGCGCTTCTCCGAAGAGCTGGTGCTGTGGACCAGTGCCCAATTCCAGTTCATCGACCTGCCTGACCGCTTTTGCACCGGCAGCTCGATCATGCCGCAAAAGAAAAACCCCGACGTGCCCGAGCTGGTCCGCGGCAAGAGCGGCCGTGTATTCGGTGCGCTCATGGGCCTGCTGACCCTGATGAAAGGCCAGCCATTGGCCTACAACAAGGACAATCAGGAAGACAAGGAACCGCTGTTCGACGCGGCCGACACTCTGCGCGACTCGCTGCGAGCCTTCGCCGACATGATCCCGGCCATCAAGCCGCGCCATGCCGTCATGCGCGAGGCCGCCCTGCGCGGTTTCTCCACGGCTACGGACCTCGCCGACTACCTGGTGCGCCGCGGCCTGCCGTTTCGCGATTGCCACGAAATTGTCGGGCATGCGGTGAGGTACGGCGTGGAGAGCGGCAAGGACCTGGCGGAAATGAGCCTGGAAGAGCTGCGTCAGTTCAGCGACCAGATCGAGCAAGACGTGTTCGCCGTATTGACTCTGGAAGGCTCGGTCAACGCCCGTAATCACATCGGCGGCACCGCGCCGGCGCAAGTGCGCGCGGCCGTGGCCCGTGGCCAGGCGTTGTTGGCCAGCCGCTGACACCGACGGCTTGACATACGCTGCTTGTGTGGGAGCAGGGCTTGCCCGCGATACCATCGCCGCGCAGGCCCGATAGACGGCGCCGTCTGCATCGCGCCCAAGGGCCGCTCCCACAGGCAAGAGCCCCCATTTCCCCGGAGCTTCACCATGACCGACATCAACACAGAAGAAGATCAGCATTTCGTCGACAACACGCTGATCGAAGCCATCCAGAACCAGATCGACAGCGAAACCCCACCCGCCACCAAGGCCACGTTCAACAAGCTGACGCTGATCGGTTGGGAGCGCGACGATATTCTCGACGTCATGGCCCAGGTCCTGGCAGTGGAAATCGACGCCATGCTCGAAGCCGACCGCCCCTTCGACTCGGTCTGGTACGAAACCGCGCTGCGGGCCCTGCCGACCCTGCCCGAGCAACTGTTGAGCAGCGACGACGAATAACGGCACAAATGCCAGACCCTGACTACACTGGGAAAAGTCCTGCAGCGGCGTTGCTCGCCCGCGCTGCGCAGGCCCTATTCCAAGAAAAGTCCGGAGTCCCTATGTCGTATACCCCCGAGTTGGTTGCCGAACTGGAAATTCTTGCACTGTTCAACCTGAGCAATACCCGCGAAGGGCTGAAAATCCACCACACCGCCGCGCCCCAGGCGATTTCAGCCGCGCAACGCCTTTATGACAAAGAACTGACTACCCAACCCGATGGCGGTTACCTGACCAGCCTGGGCCTGGACGCCGCCGAACACGCGCAGTCGCTGCTCACCATTCTCAACATCGCCGAAGCGGCGTGACCCCCTGCGCTTTTGTCAGCCTGGTCGCAGGCTGACAAAAGCTGCATAGCGCCCTTCAGATTTTCGCCAGAGCCGCCGATAACAGTTCACAACTGTATTTCTTGACTGTCTGCGAGCTCTGTCGCCTTGAATCTTCGATGACGCGCGAACACGAAATCCGTCCAAACCTGGATGAAGGGGTCGACCGAGAGGTCCTGGCCAAGCTGCGTGCGCGTTTCATGAAACTCAACGACGGGCGCATGGCTCGGGCTGTGGAAGGCCTGTCGACGCGCCAGCAATTGGTGCTCAAGCTGATGCCCTTGCTGTTCCACGTCAACCATCCCCTGCTGCCCGGCTATGTCTCGGGTGCCACGCCCGCCGGTATTTCCCGCTACGAACCGGAGGCGGAGGAACTGGCCGAGCTGCAACGCCTGACCCGATCCTTCTCCTACCGTGCTCGCCCCGCCAGTGCCCCGCGGCCGATCCAGGGCCTGTTCCTGATGGGCAGCCTCGGTACCTTGGCCCAGGACGAACACAGCGACCTGGACGTCTGGGTCTGCCATGACCCCGACTTGGGCGACCTCGCCCTCGATGAGCTGCGCAAGAAATGCAGCCTGCTGGAAGCCTGGGCGGAAACGCAAGGCGCCGAGGTGCACTACTTTCTGATCGACACCCAGAGCTTCGCCAAAGGTGAGCGCGACGACGAGCTGAGCACCGAAAACTGCGGTTCCACCCAGCACTACCTGCTGCTGGACGAGTTCTACCGCACAGCCATCTGGGTCGCCGGGCGCACGCCACTATGGTGGCTGGTGCCGGTGTACGACGAGGCGCGCTATCCCCAGTACGTGCACACGCTGATTTCCAAGCGCTTCATCCGCGAAGACGAAATGCTCGACCTCGGCCACATGGCGCACATTCCTGCCGGCGAATTCGTCGGCGCTGGCCTGTGGCAGCTGTACAAGGGCCTGGAGTCGCCGTACAAATCCGTTCTCAAACTGCTGCTGACCGAGGTCTACGCCAGCGAGCACCCGAACGTGCAGTGCCTGAGCCTGCGCTTCAAGCAGCAGGTTTTCGCCAACCGCCTGGATCTGGATGAGCTGGACCCCTACATGGTGGTCTACCGTCGCATTGAAGAATACCTGCTGGCCCGCAACGAGCCCGAGCGCCTGGAACTGGTGCGACGCAGTTTCTACCTGAAGATCAACAAGCGCCTGACCGGACAGCCCCGTCAGCGCGTGCACAGTTGGCAGCGCGAGCTGGTCACGCGGCTGGCCGAGGACTGGGGTTGGGACGAGCGCCAGTTGGAGTCGCTGGACAGCCGTAGCCAATGGAAAGTCCGCCAGGTGGTAGCCGAGCGCAGCATGCTGGTGCGTGAGCTCAATTATAGCTACCGCTTCCTGACCCAGTTCGCGCGCAATCAGCAGGGCGCCAGCGTGATCAACAAGCGCGACTTCAATGTGCTGGGGCGGCGGCTGTATGCCGCCTTCGAGCGCAAAGCCAACAAGGTCGAGGTGATCAACCCCGGCATTGCTCCCGACCTGTCGGAAGACACCCTGACGCTGGTGCAGGCACCCAACAAACGCGAACCCGGCCAGACCCATTGGAGCCTGTATAACGGCAACCTCGGGACCTTCGAATGGGAGCATTTTGCGCCCTTCAAGCGCTGCCGCAGCCTGTTGGAACTGCTCGCCTGGAGTCACCGCAACGGCATTATCGACAGCACCACGCGCATCGCCCTGCAGCCGGGCACCAGCGACTTGACCGAATTCGAGCTGTTCAACCTGATCGGCAGCCTGCAACAGAGTGTCCCGCTGCCCTTGAGCAGCGTCCCGGACGAGCAGCTGCTGCGCCCGGCCGTACCCATGCAGGTGCTGCTGTTGGTGAATATCGGCGTCGACCCGCTCAAGCATCACCGCGACCTGAACATCCTCATGACCACCGAGCGTACTGACTCGCTGAGCTATGCCGGCGCCCGGGAAAACCTGGTGCTGACCCTGGACCAGGTCGTGCTCAACAGCTGGAACGAGCTGCAAACCCGCCGCCACGACGGCCCCCACGCCTTGCTCGAATGCCTGCGCGACTACCTCAATGCCCTGCCTGAAAACCTGGCGCCCACCGTGGTACGGGTGCGCTGCTTCTGCCACAACCGCGCGCCGGCCATTGCCCAGCGGGTAGAACGACTGCTGGCGACCGCCCAGAAGCTGTTACGCACCCGGCTGAACTATCGCTATCTGTTTCAAGTGGAGAAGCAGTACCACGTGCTCAATCTGGTGCCGGGCAACGTCACCCACACGGCGCTGGCTTCGGTCACCGAGCTGCTGGAATACCTGGGCCGCGAACTGCCCCGCTACAGCCCGCTCTACCTGGACCCAAGGGCGCTGGAAGAAAGTGACCTGTCGTTGATCCTGCCTCAGGCCCAGCCCGAGTGCATCCAGGTGTTCTACCGCATGCGGGGCGCGGTGGCCGAGGTCTACGTGATCGACGAGCACAATGCCCTGTGGCACAACCGCGCCCACCTGCACGACGAAAACAACCTGTTGATCCACCTGCAACGGTTTTTCGAAGCGACGCTGATGCGTCGTCAGGCTACCGTGGAGAGCGATGATCCTCGGCACACGGCCATTCATGAGGTGTTGTTCTATCGCATCGAAGCTCAGGTCGCGTCGCGCACTGGCCGCCTGGAACCTCGCGCCGCGCCGCTGATACCGCTGAGCAAAGGCTTTTACGATGTGCAGGCGATCATTGGCAAAGGCGCCGCAGCCGGCCAGGTACAGGTCACGCTCTACTGTAACGAACAGGAATTTTCCCAGCTGGAGTACGGTGATCAGCTGTTCGCCCGGGTAGCGCGCGAGATTCTTGGCCAGCGCAGCGGGGACGAGCGCTATCCGTGCTACATCACCGATGTCGATCTGAATGGGTTGCTGGGCAAGACGGTAGGCTCGACCAACCTGCATCTGCGTTACAAGACGGAGTTGGAGCGGTCGTTGAACCGGGCGATGGATGAGATGTGAGGCGGATGGCCGTTACGCGGACCTCAAGCCTGCCGCGCTGCCTTGCGCAACTCCGCCTGGGCGCGAATTTCGCGTCGGCGCTGATCATCCGCCGAGCGCCACTCGCGAATGTCTTCCACATGCCGGAAGCAGCCCAGGCACACGCGCTCTTCATCCAGCCGGCAAAGGCTCACGCACGGTGATTCCACCGCCGGGCTGATATTGGAATACAACGGCTTGGGCGGGCGCGGGGCGGACATCATCAAATCTCTTCGAAGTCCAGCTCGACACCCGCCTGTTCCTGGGTGACGCGGGTGAGCATTTCGCTGAGCAGTTCGTCGCTGGTGTCGCACATCCAGGCGTTGCTGTCTTCGTCATAGTCGAAATGAAAGCCCCCGGAACGGGCCGCCAGCCACAGCTGACGCAAGGGCTCCTGGCGGCTGAAGATCAGCTGGCTGCCGTTCTCGAACTTGACGGTCAGCACACCCGCAGAGTTTTCCAGGTCCACGTCAAGGCCACTCTCGTCAAAGATGTCTTCCAGCGCCTGCTGGGTCGCATCGACGAGGTCGTGAAAACGGGCTTCGCTCAAACTCATTGCTGGATCCTCGGGGTGGGCAGTTCAGTGTCAGCGCGGGAAGATACGAGGGCGCGAGCACGATTGCAAAGGATAACGACCACCAGCCGTTCTCGCCAATGCCCGGCGCGCTCGCCGTCGGGATACCCGCCCCCACATAGGCAAAGCCTGCGGGTGGCCGGTATACTCGGCCGCAATTGATGCTTATTACAAGGATTTCGCCATGCAGCGCCTGATCTCTTCCCTTGCTGCGCTCGTCGCGGTTGCCTGCCTGCTTTCGGCCTGTGGCCAGAAAGGGCCACTGGTCCTGCCCGATGGCAGCCAGCACCCCGTCGGTATGTCGGGCATCTCGCACAAACACAGCATGTAAGGGCACCCCATGGACGCTTTTGACTACCGCGACGGCCAACTCTTCGCGGAAGGGGTGGCTTTGACTGCCGTTGCCGAACGTTTCGGCACCCCCACCTACGTTTACTCCCGCGCACACATCGAAGCGCAGTACCGGGCTTATGCCGATGCCTTGCAAGGCATGCCGCACCTGGTCTGCTTCGCGGTCAAGGCCAACTCCAACCTCGGCGTGTTGAACGTGCTGGCGCGCCTGGGCGCGGGCTTCGATATCGTTTCCGGCGGTGAGCTGGAACGGGTGCTGGCCGCTGGGGGCAAGGCCGATCGCGTGGTGTTTTCGGGCGTGGGCAAGACCCGTGAAGACATGCGTCGCGCGCTGAAAGTCGGTGTGCATTGCTTCAACGTCGAATCCACCGACGAGCTGGAGCGTCTGCAGGTCGTGGCCGCCGAGCTGGGCGTGCGCGCACCGGTCTCGTTGCGGGTCAACCCGGACGTGGACGCCGGCACTCACCCTTACATTTCCACCGGTTTGAAAGAAAACAAGTTCGGGATCGACATCGCCGCCGCCGAGGATGTGTACATCCGTGCCGCGCAGCTGCCGAACCTGGAAATCATCGGCGTCGATTGCCACATCGGTTCCCAGCTGACCAGCCTGCCGCCCTTCCTCGATGCGCTCGACCGCCTGCTGAGCCTGGTCGACCGCCTCGGTGACTGCGGTATTCATCTGCGTCACCTGGACCTGGGTGGCGGCCTCGGCGTGCGTTATCGCGACGAGCAGCCGCCGGCGGCAGCCGACTATATCCAGGCCGTGCGCCAGCGCCTTGAAGGCCGCGAGTTGGGCCTGGTGTTCGAGCCGGGGCGCTTCATCGTCGCCAACGCCGGGGTGCTGCTGACCCGTGTCGAGTACCTCAAGCACACCGAACACAAGGACTTTGCCATCGTTGACGCGGCGATGAACGACCTGATCCGTCCGGCGCTCTACCAGGCCTGGATGGACGTCAAGGCCGTGCAGCCCCGCGAAGGCGCTCAGCGTGCGTACGACGTGGTCGGGCCGATCTGCGAAACCGGCGACTTCCTCGCCAAAGACCGCTCGCTGGCACTGCAGGAAGGCGATCTGCTGACCGTGCATTCGGCCGGCGCCTACGGTTTCGTCATGAGCTCGAACTACAACACCCGTGGCCGTTGCGCGGAAATTCTGGTCGATGGCGACCAGGCCTTTGAAGTACGTCGCCGCGAGACGGTGGCCGAGCTGTTCGCCGGCGAAAGCCTGCTGCCGGAGTAACCCCATGCTGCTGCGTTTTACCAAGATGCACGGGCTGGGCAATGACTTCATGGTGCTGGATCTGGTCAGTCAACACGCTCACATTCAACCCAAGCATGCCAAGCAATGGGGCAACCGCAACACGGGCATAGGCTTTGACCAGCTGTTGCTGGTGGAAGCGCCGAGCAACCCGGAAGTGGATTTTCGCTATCGCATCTTCAACTCCGACGGTTCGGAAGTGGAGCAATGTGGCAACGGCGCACGCTGCTTTGCCCGCTTCGTGCTGGACAAGCGCCTGACCGCGAAAAAGCTGATCCGGGTCGAAACCAGGAGCGGCATCATCGAACTGGATGTACGCAACGACGGCCAGATCTGCGTGAACATGGGCGCGCCGCGCCTGGTACCGGCGGACATCCCGTTCCAGGCCGATGCCCAGGCCCTCAGCTATCCGCTGCAGGTCGAGGCGCAGAGCGTCGAGGTCGCCGCCGTGTCCATGGGCAACCCCCATGCGGTGCTGCGGGTCGACGACATCGACAGCGCACCGGTGCATGAGCTTGGGCCGAAGATCGAACAGCACCCGCGCTTTCCTCTACGGGTCAATGTCGGCTTCCTTCAGGTGATCGACCGCAGCCGCGCGCAGCTACGGGTCTGGGAACGCGGCGCCGGGGAAACCCAGGCCTGCGGGACCGGGGCCTGCGCCGCCGCTGTCGCGGCCATCAGCCAGGGCTGGATGGATTCGCCGGTATCGATCGACCTGCCCGGCGGCCGGCTTTGCATCGAATGGGGTGGCCCGGGGCAGCCCGTGCTGATGACAGGCCCGGCCGTCCGGGTATACGAAGGACAGGTACGACTATGAGTGAGCTGACGTCATGACCGATACGCCTCAAGCCAACGCGACCACGCCCGACCCACTGGCCTCGGATAACGTGCCGCCAGCGCTCGAGGCGGCGGCCGTGGCCCGGTTTCTCCAGGCCCATCCCGGCTTTTTCGTCGAGCACGAAGAGCTGCTCATGGGGCTGCGCCTGCCCCACCAACGCGGAGACACCGTGTCGCTGGTGGAGCGGCAGATGAAGCTGCTGCGCGAGCGCAATATCGAGCTGCGCCATCGCCTGTCGCAACTGATGGACGTGGCCCGTGACAACGACCGCCTGTTCGACAAGACTCGCCGCCTGATTCTCACCCTGTTGGATGCCGGCAGCCTGGAAGAGCTGATTATCGGCGTCGAAGACAGCCTGCGTAACGACTTCCAGGTGCCTTTCGTCAGCGTCGTGCTGATCAGCGAGATCCCGACTCCGGTCGGGCGCTGGGTCGGCAGTGCCGAGGCGCATCAGGCCATTGGCGGCCTGCTCAATGAGGGCAAGGCCATCAGTGGCAACCTGCGCGAGCACGAGCTGGACTTCCTGTTCGGCGAGGAACAGCGCCGGCAGATCGGCTCCACCGCCCTTACCCCGCTGAACCACCAGGGCCTGCACGGTGTGCTGGCCATCGCCAGCCGCGACCCGCAGCACTACAAGAGTACGGTGGGCACGCTGTTCCTTGGCCACATCGCCGAGGTCCTCAGCCGCGTGTTGCCACGCTTTACCCACTCGCTGCGCTCGGTACGCTAAAGGTGGAGGCCCAGCTGGAGGCTTATTGCGCGTACTTGCGCAACGAGCGTCAGGTTTCGCCTCACACCTTGCAGGCCTATCGCCAGGACTTGGGCAAGGTCCTCGCATTCTGCCAAAAAGAGCAGTTGGCCCGCTGGTCGGCGCTGGATATCCAACATCTGCGCCGCCTGATCGCGCGCCTGCATCAACAAGGACAGTCTTCGAGCAGCCTGGCGCGGCTGCTGTCGGCCGTGCGCGGGTTGTACCGCTACCTCAATCGCGAAGGCCTGTGCAGCCATGACCCGGCCAATGGCCTGAGCCCACCCAAGGGCGAACGGCGTCTGCCGAAGACGCTGGACACCGACCGCGCCCTGCAATTGCTTGAAGGCGCGGTGGAAGACGAATTTCTCGCCGTGCGCGACCAGGCCATTCTCGAACTGTTTTACTCGTCGGGCCTGCGTCTTTCGGAATTGACCGGGCTTGACCTCGAACAACTGGACCTGAGCGACGGCCTGGTGCAGGTGCACGGCAAGGGCAGCAAGACCCGCGTCCTGCCGGTCGGGCGCAAGGCACGGGAAGCCCTGAACGCCTGGCTGCCCCTGCGCGCCTTGAGCAATCCGCCGGACGACGCGGTGTTCGTCAGCCAGCAAGGCCGGCGCCTCGGGCCAAGGGCAATACAACTGCGGGTCAAGGCCGCTGGCGCCCGGGAGCTGGGCCAGAACCTGCACCCGCACATGTTGCGGCACTCTTTTGCCAGCCATCTGCTGGAGTCGTCCCAGGACCTGCGTGCCGTCCAGGAAATGCTCGGCCATGCCGACATCGCCACCACGCAGATCTACACTCACCTGGACTTCCAGCACCTGGCCAGCGTCTACGACAGCGCCCACCCTCGGGCCAAACGCAGCAAGGGCAACGATTGATGACCATCAAGCTGATTACCTTCGACCTTGACGATACATTGTGGGATACCGCGCCGGTGATCGTCAGCGCCGAAGCCGTGCTGCGCGAATGGCTGGCACGCCACGCACCGAAACTGGGCGGCTTTCCTGTGGAGCAGTTGTTCGCCATTCGTCAGCGACTGGTGGACGCCGACCCCAGCCTCAAGCACCGCATCAGTGCATTGCGCCGACGCGTGTTGTTCCATGCGCTGTACGATGCAGGTTATCCACAGGCCGAGGCCGAAACCCTGGCAGCCGACAGTTTCGAGGTTTTTCTCGAAGCCCGCCATCAGGTCGAATTGTTTCCCGAGGTCATGCCGACCCTGGAAGCCTTGAGCCAGCATTACACCTTGGGTGTGGTGACCAATGGCAACGCCGACGTGCGCCGCCTGGGCCTGATGGACTTCTTCGCCTTTGCCTTGTGCGCGGAAGACCTGGGCATCGGCAAGCCCGACCCGCGCCCCTTCCACGAAGCCCTGCGCCTGGGTAATGCCTTGGGCGGCGCGGCGGTGCATGTGGGTGACCATCCCGGAGATGACATCGCAGGCGCCCAGCAGGCCGGCCTGAGGGCGATCTGGTACAACCCGCAGGGCAAGGCCTGGGATGCCAGCCATCAGCCGGATGCGGAGATAGGGAGTTTGTCGGAGTTGCCTGAAGTGTTGCGCAACTTTCAGGCCCGCACCTGACCCCAGACATGAAAAAGCCCGCAGCGACGGCAGGCTTTTTCATGCAAGGCAGTCAATCAGATAGGGCGGCTACCGTACTTGTTGTCGGGCTTCTTGGGTGGGTCTGCCACCACATTTGGCTCGACTTCCTGCACCTTCCCACCGCGCGACAGAAATTCTTCCATCGCCCGTGCGAGCGCATCGCGCTCTTTGTTCTTGGCTTCGATACTGGGCAGCTCGTCCACAGAGACGGAAGCCTTGGCCTTGCCTTTGGCGGTGGGGGCAGGCACATCGCTGCCGTCATCGTCCTCGGCAGGACCCTCGGCACTGGCCTCAAGGCCCTCCTCGGTATCGTCCTCGTCACCTACTTCGAGTTCGTCGTTTTCCAGATCATCGTCGCTCATGTTCTACCTCGTGACTTTCGCAAGCAGATTATTTATAGCCCAGCTTTTTCTTCTGTCTAAGGCCGCCAGAAAAAATTCATATCCCCTGGCAACCATTGGTCAGGCGCCCTCGCCGTGCAGCGTGGCGAGAACCCGGCGGGCACCCCCGTGGTTGCGGTGCTCACCTAGATAGATCCCTTGCCAGACCCCCACCGCCAAGCGCCCTTGGCTGACCGGCAGGCTGATCTGACAGCCCAGCAGGCTGGCCTTGAAGTGCGCCGGCAGGTCATCGTCACCTTCGTCGTTGTGCTCGAAACCTGCCGTTCCTTCGGGCACCAGCCGGCTGAAGAACCGTTCGAAGTCGCGGCGCACGGCCGGGTCGGCGTTTTCGTTGATGGTCAACGACGCCGAGGTGTGCTGCAGCCACAGGTGCAGCAAACCGGCCTGGCATTGACGCAACTGTGGCAGCGCCGCGATCAGTTCATCTGTAACAAGATGAAACCCGCGGGGCCTGGCCCGTAAGGTAATCAGTGTCTGCTGCCACATACCGTCCTCCGTTGGGGGCGCATTCTAGCGCGCTCTGGAAAAAAACAAAGGGGCCGTTGTGCTGGAATTGTTGCCCGAAGCAAGTGACAAACTGCAGACGAAAAAATGCCCGGCGAACCGGGCATTTTTTTGCAACGCAAGTTACAGGTTGTAACCACGCTCGTTGTGTTGCGCCAGGTCGAGACCGACCGACTCTTCTTCTTCGTTCACACGCAGACCCATGACCATGTCCAGTACCTTGAGAATGACGTAGGTCACCACCGCGGTGTAGACGATGGTGAAAGCCACGCCTTTGCACTGAATCCACAGCTGAGCGGCGATATCAGTCACGGTGCCGAAGCCGCCCAGGGAAGGCGCAGCGAATGCACCGGTGAGGATGGCGCCAAGGATACCGCCGATACCGTGCACGCCGAAGGCGTCCAGGGAGTCGTCGTAGCCCAGTTTGCGTTTCAGGGTGGTGGCACAGAAGAAGCACACCACACCGGCCGCCAGACCGATCACCAGGCCGCCCATCGGGCCTACGGTGCCGGCAGCTGGGGTGATGGCAACCAGACCAGCAACCACACCCGAAGCGATACCCAGAGCGCTAGGCTTGCCGTGGGTCAGCCACTCGGCAAACATCCAGCCCAGTGCCGCAGCACCGGTGGCGATCTGAGTCACGAGCATGGCCATGCCGGCAGTGCCGTTGGCTGCGGTGGCGGAACCGGCGTTGAAGCCGAACCAGCCGACCCACAGCATGGCCGCACCGACCAGGGTGTAGCCCAGATTGTGCGGGGCCATCGGAGTGGTCGGGTAGCCTTTGCGCTTGCCCAGCACCAGGCAGCACACCAGACCGGCGATACCGGCGTTGATGTGAACCACGGTGCCGCCTGCGAAGTCCAGCACGCCCCAGTCGCCCAGCAGCGAGCCCGGACCGGACCAGACCATGTGCGCGATCGGCGCATAGACCAGGGTGAACCAGATGCCCATGAACACCAGCATCGCGGAGAACTTCATGCGCTCGGCGAAGGCACCGACGATCAGCGCCGGGGTGATGATGGCAAAGGTCATCTGGAAGGTGACGAATACGGCTTCAGGAATCAGTGCCGCCGGGCCGGTGATGCTGGCCGGGGTGATACCCGCAAGGAATGCCTTGGCCATGCTGCCAGCGAAGGAGTTGTAGTTGACGACGTTGGCTTCCATACCGGTGGTATCGAACGCCAGACTGTAACCATAGATCATCCACAGGATGGTGATCAGACCGGTGATGGCGAAGCACTGCATCATCACCGACAGAATGTTCTTGGAGCGCACCATGCCGCCGTAAAACAGCGCCAGGCCAGGGATGGTCATCAACAGCACCAAGGCAGTCGAGGTCAACATCCAGGCGGTGTCGCCAGAGTTGAGCACGAGCGCAGCGGGGGCTGCTACGGCGGGGGCTGCAGCGGTCGCCGCATCGTCCGCCATGGCGAGGCCAGGCATTACGAGGGACAACAGGGCTCCTAGCCCTGCGAATTGACGCAGAGTCATATTGTTTACTCCTGGGGCGTTGGGTTTGGTTCGGCTTTTTTTAGATTGCGTCGGTATCGGTTTCGCCGGTACGGATGCGAATCGCCTGTTCCAGATTGACCACGAAAATCTTGCCGTCACCGATCTTGCCGGTGTTGGCGGCCTTGGTGATCGCCTCGATGACCCGATCAAGATCCTTGTCGTCGATGGCGACATCGATCTTCACCTTGGGCAAGAAGTCGACTACGTATTCAGCGCCACGGTACAGCTCGGTGTGGCCCTTCTGACGACCGAAGCCTTTCACCTCGGTTACAGTGATGCCCTGCACGCCGATTTCCGACAACGACTCGCGAACGTCGTCCAGTTTGAACGGCTTGATGATGGCAGTGACTAGCTTCATGAAACTCTCTCCCGAATTGGTGGACTTGCCCCAGGAAAACAAACCCGACTCAAGTCTAAGCGCAGCTTCTGGCTTTGTAACGCGTCGTCGGTCTTGCATCCCCTGACCGACACCAGAAACTACTCCTGACGAAACATTTCCCGCAAAGCCTGGGCACCGTGCCGCAAGGACCGCATCGTCTCGGCGACTGCATCAGTGCATGGGTCAATTGGCACTAAGCAGAAAGCTTGCCATGTCAGCGAAAGTCGCCCATTCAGGCGGTTTTGCCGGGTCAGGCCGCCATCGCGCCGGCCGGTACAAAACAGCAGAGCACTATATCGGTGCGCCCCGGTCCATCCGAATGCGCGAAAACCGTGCGCCCGGCGTCACCTCAGAACTATAGACAGTGCGTGATACACTCCAGGCAACATTTTTCCGGAATTTTTCCCATGCTCGCGCCCAAAGCCTTTCTCGACGCCCTCAGCGATCAAGCCTCGCGCTTGTTCAACGCGGACACCGCGCCGTCGCGCAGTGAATTCGAAAATCAGTTCAAGGCACTGCTGCAAAGTGGCTTCAGCAAACTGGAGCTGATCAGCCGCGAAGAATTCGACAGCCAGATGATCGTCCTTGCCCGCACCCGTGCGCGCCTGGAGAGCCTGGAAGCGAAAGTGGCCGAGCTGGAAGCACGCCTGGCGCCAACTGCTGAATAATCCTGCTGGACGGCAGTACAGAGCCCTCCCTACACTCGCCGGTATTAAATCCGGTACAGGGTTGGGCGGGCATGAATCGCAACGAATTGCGCAAGGCTGACATCAACCTGATGGTGGTGTTCGAAACGCTGATGCAGGAGCGCAACGTCACGCGCGCCGCCGAGAAGCTGTTCCTCGGCCAACCCACCATCAGCTCCGCACTCAACCGCCTGCGCGCGATGTTCAACGACCCGCTGTTCATCCGCATCGGCCACCGCATGGAACCCACCGCGCGGGCCGAAGAGCTGATCAAGCACCTGTCGCCGGCCCTCGACGCCATGTCCGTGGCGCTCAGCCTGACCCACGAGTTCGACCCTGCCAGCAGCACCATGAGCTTCCGCATCGGCCTGTCCGACGACGTCGAGTTCGGCCTGCTGCCGCCCCTGCTCCGTGCCCTGCGCCAGGAAGCCCCTAGCGTGGTGTTCGTGGTGCAGCACGTGGACTACTGGCGCATCCCCGACCTGCTCGCCTCCGGCGAAATCACCGTCGGCATCAGTCAGACCCGCGGCCTGCCCGCCAACGCCAAACGCAAACTGCTGCGCCGCATGCACGCCCGCGTGCTGCGCGCCGACAAGTCCGACACCCCGCTGACCCTCGACGAATACTGTTCGCGGCCCCATGTGCTGGTCTCGCCCACCGCCAACACCGCAGGCATCGCCGATGAGTGGCTGCAGGAAATCGGCCGCAAACGCCAGGTCGTGCTCTCGGTGCCTCAGTTCAGCTCGCTGCCGGCGCTGCTGGCCGGCACCGACATGCTGGCCGGCTTGCCGGACTATGCGGCGTCGGCCATGGCCGCTTCGGGATTGCTGTTCGACGAGCCGCTGCCGTTCGATACCCCGCCGCTGGATTTGTCGATGGTGTGGCTGAGCATCATGGACACCGACCCGGCTGAGCGCTGGTTGCGGTCGCGGTTGGAGGCGTTCATGGGGGATCGGCAGGTGCCGGTTTCGTTGTAACGCCCCCATGACCCGATCGCTTCTTGAATGAACAATCGCAAGTACACATCCCGAATCACACTCCTCCGGCACATCCGCCCCCCTCCACTACCCTTGGCTCTGTCGCAGGAAGCGATGCCTATTGCCAAGGAGTGCCCATGTCCCTCGCCATCGTTCACAGCCGTGCCCAGGTCGGCGTCGGTGCGCCGGCCGTCACGGTGGAGGCGCATCTGGCCAATGGCTTGCCGGCCTTGACCATGGTCGGGTTGCCGGAAGCGTCGGTAAAAGAAAGCAAGGACCGCGTGCGCAGCGCCATCCTCAATTCAGGGTTGGAATTTCCGGCCCGGCGGATCACCCTCAGCCTGGCCCCCGCTGACCTGCCCAAGGACGGCGGACGTTTCGATCTGGCCATCGCCTTGGGCATTCTGGCGGGCAGTGGTCAGCTTCCAGCGGCGTCATTGCTGGAGGTCGAATGCCTGGGGGAGTTGGCGCTGTCCGGGGCGGTGCGGCCGGTGCAGGGCGTGCTGCCCGCCGCGCTGGCCGCACGGGAGGCCGGGCGGGCGCTGGTGGTGCCACGGGAGAATGCCGAGGAAGCGTCACTGGCTTTCGGGCTGACAGTGTTTGCGGCGGATCACTTGCTGGAGTTGGTCGCCCACTTCACCGCCCATACGCCGATGAGTCCGTACAAGGCGGATGGCTTGCTGCTGGTGAGCAAACCCTACCCGGACCTTAGCGAGGTGCAGGGGCAGATGGCTGCCAAGCGCGCCCTGCTGGTGGCGGCGGCCGGGGCGCACAATCTGTTGTTCAGTGGGCCGCCAGGCACCGGCAAGACCTTGCTGGCCAGCCGCCTGCCCGGCTTGCTGCCGCCGCTCAACGAAAGCGAAGCACTGGAGGTGGCGGCCATTCAGTCGGTGGCCAGTTTCATACCATTGAAAAACTGGCCGCAGCGGCCATTTCGTCATCCTCACCATTCGGCTTCAGGCGCGGCACTGGTGGGCGGTGGAAGCCGGCCGCAACCAGGCGAGATCACCTTGGCCCACCATGGGGTGCTTTTTCTGGACGAGCTGCCCGAATTCGACCGCAAGGTGCTGGAGGTGCTGCGCGAGCCTCTGGAAAGTGGCGAAATCGTCATCGCCCGCGCTCGCGACAAGATTCGCTTCCCCGCACGCTTCCAGTTGGTGGCAGCCATGAATCCCTGCCCCTGCGGCTATCTGGGCGAACCCAGCGGCCGCTGCCGATGCAGTACCGAACAGGTACAGCGCTACCGCAACAAGTTGTCCGGGCCGCTGCTGGACCGCATCGACCTGCACCTGACTGTCGCCCGCGAAACCACCGCCCTCAACCCAGTGGCGCAAATTGGCGACGACACCCAGACCGCCGCCGCACGGGTGGCCGCGGCCCGGGAACTGCAACAGCAACGGCACGGCTGCGCCAACGCGTTCCTTGACCTGCCGGGGCTGCGCCGGCATTGCAAGCTGTCGAGCGAGGACGAGCAGTGGCTGGAGACCGCGTGCGAGCGCCTGACACTTTCACTGCGGGCCGCCCATCGGTTACTGAAAGTCGCAAGGACACTCGCGGATCTGGAACAGGTCGAGCACATTGGGCGAGGGCACTTGGCGGAGGCATTGCAATATCGACCGGCGAACCCGTGAGCCTTACTCAGCTCCCCACGGGTTGATCAGCACCAGATCCAGTTCGAAATCTTTGATATTGCGCGTGGCCAACGGCAGGCGATGGGCGATACACATGGCGGCTATCTGGGCGTCCGCAAAGCTATTTTTCAGTACGTGGCGGCAATTCCAACTCGACATGATGGCGGGAAAAGCGCTCGCGGATAGAGGTGCCTAGCCCCGTACGGGCGCCAACGCCGTTGAGCGCGGCACGCAGTATGACTCTCGCTTGCTCTTCCATGGAGCAATTGTTGTTGGCTGCCTCGACTCTTAGACGGGCCTTCAACGCGTCATCAAGGTTTCGAATAGTGATACTCGCCATCAGAACCTCCGTGCAATCATTGATTTCAACGCGCTCATTTTACGCAATGACGGGCATCTGACACCCGCCTGCTGTCGACACGCAATTGAGCACTTGCCGTCGCCGCGGTTTCCCTAGAATCTCCTCCCTGATATTTGCCGCCTCAGGGCCCTCCATGTTCCTGCTCATCTCGAACCATCCGTTGATCATCGGCGGCGTGCTGATGCTGGCCGACCTGATGTGCTGGCAACTGCTCGAGCCGACCCGCGTCAAGCTGCGCATCGGCGCGCGGGTGTTGGCCTTCGTGCTGTTCAGCTGGGTGATCATCAACGCCGGCATCAGCCCGCTGCAGCCCGCGCCCTGGCCGGACGACACCACCCTGAACCTGATGGGCACGCTGATTGCTATCGCCTGGTGGCTGTTCGCCTCGCGTACGCTGTCGGTGATCATCAGCTTCGTGTTGATGCCGCGCACCGGCCACACCGGGCGGCTGTTGCAGGACGTAATGGGCGCGGCGATCTTCCTGATCGCCATTGTCGCGGCGGCCGCCTACGTATTGCAGCTGCCGGTCAAAGGCTTGCTGGCGACCTCGGGGGCGGTGGCGATCATCGTGGGCCTGGCGCTGCAAAGCACCCTGAGCGATGTGTTTTCCGGAATCGTCCTCAACACCACCAAGCCGTATCAGCTGGATGACTGGATTTCCATCGACGGCATCGAAGGCAAGGTGGTGGACATCGACTGGCGGGCAACCCACCTGATGACCGCCCAGGGCAGCATGGCGGTGATCCCCAACTCGGTGGCGGCCAAGGGCAAGGTTCTCAACTTCAGTCGGCCGAACAACGTGCATGGGGTCTCGATCACCATCGCGGTGCCTTCATCCGTGCGTCCGCGGCGAGTCCTCGATGCGCTGGAAAAGGCCCTGCAGGGCACCCGAGCCTTGCTGGCCACGCCCAAGCCGCGGATTGCCGTGAAAACCTCGACCCTGGAATACGTCGAATACGAGGCCAGTGGGTTCATCCTGTCGATGGACCAGAAAGCCGAGGTGCGCAATCTGCTGTTCGACCTTGCCCACCGCCATCTGGAATCGTCGGGGGTGGTGTGGTCCAGCGAGGCCGCCAACCGGCCGTGGACCCGCCAGCGTACCTTGCTGGAAGAGGTGCGGATCTTCCGTTCGCTGAGCGAGGAGGACAAGGACAACCTGGCCCAGAACATGACCCCCGTGGAGTACGCGCCGGACCAGGTGATCCTGCCGCTGGATGGCGCCTCGGCGTTCCTGCTGGTGATCAGCGCCGGGGTAATTTCGGTGTCGGTGCGCAAGGGCGAGAGTATGTTCGAGGTCGGGCGCATGGGTCCCGGCGAGATCATGGGCGAGGAAGGCATCCTCTCCGAGGGGCGCTCGGAGGCGGAGTTTCGCAGTCTGTCGAGCTGCCTGATGTTCCAGATCGACAAGGACACGCTGCGCACCTACCTCAGCCAGCGCAATGACCTCAAGGTCGCGCTGACCAAGTTGCAGCATTACCGCCAACGCGCCAGCCAGTCCTTGCTGATGCAGAAGCCGGCAGCCGTGAAGAAAGCCGGATTCCTGCACTGGTTGCACAAGCGCTGATCAGAGCACGACGCGCAGGCACTGCCCGGCGTGGTACAGGGCAAAGCCGGTCTCGAACAGGCCGCTGCGCAGGCCGGCCGCCGCCACCGCTTTCATCGGCGAGAACGGCAATGGCAGGCAAGCAGGGTCGTCCTTGATCAGGTACTCGGCCAGTGCCCGCCCGACCACAGTGCCGGTGGTATTGCCACGGCCGTTGTAACCGGCGACAGAGACCAGGCCGGGGGCG
The DNA here is from genome assembly GCF_018449655.1 of Pseudomonas sp. dw_358. Taxonomy (GTDB): domain Bacteria; phylum Pseudomonadota; class Gammaproteobacteria; order Pseudomonadales; family Pseudomonadaceae; genus Aquipseudomonas. Next base: position 230,686 of record NZ_JAAVUX010000005.1, on the reverse strand, counting down.
GGCTCGAACAGACGCATCAGGTGATCCGGGGTGAAATCGATGCAACCGGTCCAGTGCATTTGCCACTGCACCTTGCCCAACTGCGGGAAGTAGTGGCTCTGGATACGGTCGGCCCAGCTGCGGATGAACCAGTCCGGCTTGTTGTCAAAGCGGCCCATGCTGCCCAGCAACAGCCGCCCATCCGCGTCGCGGCGAATGCTGCTGAGCACCGTGCGCGTGTCCCACGAACCTTGGCCATGGGGCAGTACGCTGTCCGCAGCCGCGCCCTGTAACGGCACCGATGCCACTTGCAGGTAGTAACCGCGGAAAAAATGACGCTGCAGATCGGTCCATTCGCCTTCGGTGTAGGCACCGGTGGAAATAACCACCTTCTCGGCCTGTACCGCGCCGTTGGCACTGTGTACCTGCCAGCCATCGCCCGAACGTTCCAGGCGCTGCACCGCCGAGTGCTGGAAGATCTGCCCACCCAGGCGCTTGACTGCGGCGGCCAGGCCCAAGCTATAGGCCATGGGATCAAGGGTGCCGGCGCGCCGGTCGAGCAAGGCCGAGGAAATCTGCGAGGTGCCGCAATACTCTTCACAGCGCGCGTCGTGCAGCAACTCGACATCCGCGCCACGGCGCTTCCACTGCTCGAACCGGGCCTGCAAGTCGGCCCCGCCCGCAGCGTTGTGGGCCATGTGCAAGGTGCCGTCGTTGCGAGCCTGGCAGTGAATGCCGTGGCGTTCGATCATGGCAAAGACTTCAGCCGGAGCGCCGCCCAGCACGGCGTTCAGGCGGCTGCCCACCGCCGTGCCCAGGGTGGCTTCGACATCGTCGGGACGAATCCAGGTGCCAGCATTCACCAGGCCGACGTTGCGCCCGGAGCCGCCATGGCCGATGCGATGGGCTTCGAGCAAGACCACACTCTTGCCCTGCTCCAGCAGATGAATCGCCGCGCACAGCCCGGTGATTCCGCCACCGATGACGCATACATCGGCCTTGATCGCGCTGGCCAGGGCACCGGCCTCGGCCGGCTGCGGTGACAGGTGTTCCCACAGGCACTCTTGACGCAATTGGGCCATTGCACATCCTCGATCGGGGTGATACTGCTCGGCGTGCGCTACCCATCGCGGGCTGCGCACGCTCCCACAGGGGACGGGTTCAGTCGAACACGATGCCCTGTGCCAACGGCAACTCACGGGAGTAGTTGACGGTGTTGGTCTGGCGGCGCATGTAGGCTTTCCAGGCATCGGAGCCCGACTCGCGACCGCCACCGGTTTCTTTCTCGCCACCGAACGCGCCGCCGATTTCCGCGCCGCTGGTGCCGATGTTGACGTTGGCGATGCCGCAGTCGCTACCCGAGGCACTCTGGAAACGTTCGGCTTCGCGCAGGTCGGTGGTGAAGATGCACGAGGACAGACCCTGTGGCACTTCATTGTTCAGGCGCAGCGCGTCTTCGAACTCGTCGTAGCTCAGCACGTAGAGGATCGGCGCGAAGGTTTCGTGGCGCACGACTTCTGTCTGGCCGGGCATTTCGACGATGGCCGGGGCCACGTAATAGGCGTCGGGGTACTGATCCTGCAGTTGGCGCTCGCCGCCAAAGACGCTGCCGCCCTCGTCACGGGCCTTGGCCAGGGCGCCTTGCATGGCGTCGAAGGAAGCCTTGTCGATCAACGGGCCGACCAGGTTGTCCTTGCGTGGGTCGCCGATGCGTACCTTGCTGTAGGCGGTCTTGAGGCGTGTCAGTACTTCTTCCTTGACCGAGCTGTGGACGATGACCCGGCGCAGGGTGGTGCAGCGCTGACCCGCGGTGCCGACGGCGCTGAACAGAATGCCGCGGATGGCCAGGTTCAGGTCGGCGCTGGGGGCCAGGATCATGGCGTTGTTGCCCCCCAGTTCGAGAATGGTCCGGCCAAAACGGGCGGCCACACGCGGGCCGACTTCGCGGCCCATGCGGGTGCTGCCGGTGGCGCTGACCAGTGCCACACGGCTGTCGTCCACCAGCGCCTCGCCGGCTTCACGATCACCGATCACCAGTTGGCATAGGCCCTCCGGCGCCTGGCCGAAGGCTTTCAGCGCTTTTTCGAACAGGGCCTGGCAGGCCAAGGCCGTGAGCGGGGTCTTTTCCGACGGTTTCCATACCACCGCGTTGCCACAGACCAGCGCCAGCGCGGTGTTCCATGACCAGACCGCCACCGGGAAGTTGAAGGCACTGATCACCCCGACCACGCCCAAGGGCTGCCAGGTTTCGCGCATGTGGTGGCCCGGGCGTTCGGAGGCGATGGTCAAGCCGTACAGCTGACGGGAAAGACCCACCGCGAAGTCGCAGATGTCGATCATTTCCTGCACTTCGCCGAGGCCTTCCTGGGTGATCTTGCCGGCTTCCACCGAGACCAGTTCGCCTAGCTGCGCCTTGTGCGCACGCAGCACTTCGCCGAACAGGCGCACCAGCTCGCCGCGACGCGGGGCCGGTACATCGCGCCAGCTGTGGAAGGCCTTGGCGGCGGTATCGATCTTGGCGGTGACCTGAGCCTTGCTCTCCAGGGCTACCTTGGCAATCTGGCTGCCATCGATGGGGGTGTGAACGGGATGGGTACCTTGGGTGTAGGCGCTAGCCGGGACACCGAGGCTTTGCAGCAATCCATCGACCATTTTCGTCTCCTGCATCTGATGAGTGATTGAATTTCGGGATGGGATCAGTATTAATCCGACGGGCACCGCCCGGCAAACGAGCAAAATTCCGCACATCATTCCGGTCAGGCATGATGTTTTGTATCTTCAGAGCCTTGTCCTTCATGTCCAAACGTCTGGTTCCTTCCATGGCCGCGCTGCAGTGCTTCGAAGCGGCGGCGCGCCACCTGAGCTTTACCCGCGCCGCCGAAGAGCTGCACTTGACCCAGAGTGCGGTCAGCAAGCAGGTGGCCCAACTGGAAGACATGCTGCGCCACCACCTGTTCCTGCGCATCCGCCGGCGCTTGCAGCTGACTCCGGCGGGGGCGCTGTACCTGGCCGAGGTCAACAAGATCCTGACCCAGGTCGACATGTCCAGCCGGTACATTCTGACCTACGGTGAAGAAACCCAAGTGTTGACTGTAGCCACCCAGCCCAGCTTCGGGGTGAGTTGGCTGATCCATCACCTCAAGGGCTTCGGCAAACGCCACCCGAACATCCAGCTCGATATTCGCAACGAACTGGAACCGTACGCGCTGTTACAGGCCAAGGCGGACGTGGTGTTTTTCTTTGGCCAGGGCACCTGGCCGGGCGCGACCTGCATCGAGCTGTTCGGCGAAGAACTGGTGCCGGTCTGCGCCCCCGACCTGCTGCCTGCGGGCGGCTTGCAGAGCGCCGGGCAACTCGGGGATCAAGTGTTGGTACAAAGCACGTCGCGGCCGGAAGCCTGGCACGAGTGGTTTCTCGAACAGCAGCTGCAATCGCCCAATAGCTACCAGGGCCCGCGCTTCGACAGCTTTTTCATGTGCCTGAGCGCAGCGGCTTCCGGCTGCGGGGTGGCCCTGGTCCCGCGCTATCTGGCCGAGCCGGAGCTGGCCCGGGGCAGCCTGGTGGTGGCCTGGCCCCACGCCATGGCCAGCAAGGGCTCGCACTACATGGCCCACGCCGAACACGCCGCCGAAGTGCCGAAGATTCGGCATCTGGTGAGCTGGATTCGCGAGCAATTGCCGCCTGTGCAGGAAAAAACGGAATGATACTTCGACTTTTTTTCGCTTGCGCCACAAGGGCCACCAACCGTTTCATGCAAGAGCGCGCGCAGCCCGCGATGGGCTTGCGCAGTCTTCTCCCATGGAGCCCTCAATGCCCACGCCGACCTTCACCAGCCCCGACTTGATCCGCGCCCGGTTCTCTGGCGCCATGTCCGCCATGTACAAACAGGAGGTGCCGTTGTATGGCGCCTTGCTGGCTCTGGTGGAGGAGGTCAACCAAGTGGTGATGAACGCCTCGCCGGCCCTGGCCGAATCCCTGCGTCGCACCGGTGAAATCCAGCGGCTCGATCAGGAACGTCATGGCGCCATTCGGGTGGGCACTGCCGAAGAGCTGGCCACCCTGCGCCGGCTGTTCGCGGTCATGGGCATGCAGCCGGTGGGCTATTACGACCTGACCACCGCCGGGGTGCCGGTGCATTCCACGGCGTTTCGGGCGGTGCACGAAACCTCGCTGCAGGTCAGCCCGTTTCGGGTATTCACTTCGCTGCTGCGCCTGGAGCTGATCGAAGATGTGGCGCTGCGCGAGCTGGCCGCCTCGCTGCTGAGCCGGCGCGACATCTTCACACCTCAGGCTCGAATGCTGATCGAGCGCTTCGAAAGCCAGGGCGGGTTGAGCGACGACGACGCCGAGGACTTTATCCAGCAGGCCCTGGAAACCTTCCGCTGGCATCACCACGCCACTGTCAGCGCCGAGCAATACCAACAGCTACATGACCAGCATCGACTGATCGCCGACGTAGTGGCATTCAAGGGCCCGCACATCAATCACCTGACACCACGGACCTTGGACATAGATCAGGTGCAGGCGCTCATGCCCGCCAAGGGCATTACTCCCAAGGCAGTGATCGAGGGCCCACCACCGCGTCGGCAGCCAATCCTGCTGCGCCAGACCAGCTTCAAGGCCTTGCAGGAAAACGTCGCCTTCACCGACGGCCAGGGCCGCCACACGGCGCGCTTTGGTGAAATAGAGCAGCGTGGCGCGGCGCTGACGCCCAAGGGCCGGGCGCTCTATGACCGGCTGCTGGACACTTCTCGCGAGGCCTTGTCGGGGGTACCGGCCGAGGGCAATGCCGAGCAGTACATGCAATTGCTGAGCGCGCACTTCAGTGCGTTTCCTGACGATCTGGCCCAGATGCGCGAGCAAGGGCTGGCGTACTTTCGCTATTTCGTCAGCGACGATGCGCCGGCTTCTGTGCAAGGCTCATTAGCCGAGCTGCTCGGGGCCGGGCATGTACGCTGCGAACCGTTGGTGTATGAGGATTTCTTGCCGGTGAGCGCGGCGGGGATCTTCCAGTCCAACCTGGGGGACAGCACCCAGATCGGCTATGAAGGGCAGTCAAACCGCGTGGATTTCGAAGCGGCGCTGGGGGCCCAGGTGCTGGATGATTTGGCGCTGTATGCCGAGACCGAGCGGCGCTCGTTGGAGCAGTGTGCGGTGCGGTTGGGGCTGGCGGTGTTGGCCTGAGACCGGGTCGCACCCATCGCGGGCAAGCCCTGCTCCCACAGTGTGAACCTCACACGCCGAGACTGGCAGCAAGCTTGGGCCTCGATGGAGGCGACCCGGTCTATCAGCCGTTACGCACCCGAAACCGGTCCACTTCTTCACGCAGCTCGGCCGCCAGGCCTTCCATTTCCCGGGCGGTAACGGCCAGGTGGGACACCACCTCGCGCTGTTCGCTGTTGGCCATGGCAATGCTCTGCAGGTTGCTGCTGAGCAAGGTAGCGGTGCTGCTCTGCTCCTGGGTGGCGGTATTGATGGCCGAGAACTGCTGGCCCGCCGAGCGGCTTTGCTCGTCGATCTGTTCCAGCGCCGCCGCGACTTTGGCATTGCGCGCCAGGCCTTCTTTCATCAGGGCATTGCCTTGCTCCATGGTGGCAATGGCATTGCTGGTTTCCTGCTGAATACTGCTGATCATCACCGAGATCTCGTCAGTGGCGCTGCGGGTGCGTGACGCCAGGCTGCGCACTTCATCGGCCACCACCGCAAAGCCCCGGCCCTGTTCGCCGGCCCGGGCCGCTTCAATGGCCGCGTTCAGCGCCAGCAGGTTGGTCTGGTCGGCAATGGAGGTGATCACGCTGATAATCCCGCCGATCTCCTGGGAGCGCTGGCCCAGGGTATTGACCACAGTCGCGGTGCTGCCCAGGGCGCCGGCGATCAGCTCGAGGGAGTCGGACGCCTCGGTCATGGCACTACGGCCGATGCGGGTCTGCTGGACGTTGTCCTGGGCCATGCGCTGGGTGTCGCCCATGTTGTCGGCAATGTTCAACGAAGTGGCGCTGAACTCTTCGACCGCACCGGCCATACTGGTGATTTCCCCGGACTGCGCTTCCATGCCGGTATAGGCGCCGGCAGACAGGGTCGACAGCTCTTCGGAGCGCGAGCTGACCTGCTGCGCGGCCGAGCGGATGTGCAAGACCATGGTGGCCAGGGCTTCGCCCATGTGGTTGAAGCTGCTGGCCAGCTGACCAATCTCATCGTTGCTGGAGACCTGCAGGCGGGCATCCAGATCCCCGGCACCCAAGGCTTCAGCCTGGCGCACCAGGTCGGCCAACGGGCGCAGTTTGCTGCGCAGCAGCCAGATCGCGGCGCCGACGGCCAACAGCATGGCGATCAGGCTGCCGATGGTCAGCTGGGTGCCCACACTCCATGTGACGGCGCGCACTTCAGCCTTGGGCATGCTCGCTACCACGGTCCAGGGGCCGCCGGCAAAGGGCATCGGTACACTGTAGAAGTCTTCGTCGGTGTCGCTCCAGAACGCACCTTTGCCGGGCTTTTTGGCCAGGTCGGCGATCAGGCCGGCGGCTTTCTCGACGTTCTTCACGCCAGCCGGCGCGACCAGCCACTTGCCTTGCTCATCGAGCAGGGCGAGCGAACCGGTCTGGCCGATGCGAAAGCGCCGCAGGTTGTCGAACTGCGCGTTCTGGGCATCGGTATAGTCGAAGCCGACGAACAGCACCGCAATGACCTGGCCACTCTTGTCGGTGACAGGGGTGTACTGGGTCATGTACGAACGATCGAACAGCACCGCGCGGCCCACATAGTTTTGCCCGGCCAGCAGGCGCTGATAGGCCGGGTGCTGATGATCGAGCAGGGTGCCGATGGCGCGGCTGCCGTCTTGCTTGGTCAGCGAGGTGCTGACCCGCACGAAGTCATTGCCGCTGCGCACGAACAGGGTCGCTACGCCGGCGGTGAGGTTATGGAAGTCATCGACTTCGGCGAAGTTGTTGTTCAGCACCTCGTCGCCCAACTGCAAGGTCGGCGTCTGCAGGCTGCCGACGGTGATCGGCTTGTCGGCGGTCATGCTCAAGCCGGCAGAGAACCGCCGTTCGAACAGGCCACTGAGTCGCTGAGTGCTGTCACGCAGGCTGCTGTGAAAGGTGGTGAGTTGCTCGGCCAGCAACCGAGCCTCGCTGTGCATGTGCTCTTCACGGATGGTCAGGCTGGCAGTGTCCAGCGAGCGCAGGGCGAACGCTGTGCTGAGGCTGATGACCAGCGCGAGAATCACGGCAAGGGCAATACCGAGTTGCGTCGCAATCCGGGCGCGAGGTTGAGGCATGGGTGTCTCCTGACAAAACGCGGGACGCAGGCACGCCGGACACGCTTTGTGATCAATTGAAAAACGGGTGGGGAATACGCGAGTACAAGGATGCCCCCGTGCCTAACAAGTCGGCGGGGCAAAGCAGATCTTTAGCGAGGGAACCTGCGGACGAACTGAACTCAGGACAACAGGGTAACAGATGGCAATATCATGGCAGCCACCTCGGCCTGAAGAAATTCCCCCAGCCGTCGCAAACGTTCGCCACCGGGTCGGGTCTTGGGCCACACCAGGTAATATACCTCGCCACTGGCCACGGCCGTCGGCCAGGGAAGGCTGAGCCGCGCCTGGGCGACGTCTTCGGCCACCATCAGCAAGTCACCGATGGCCACGCCGTAGCCCCGGGCGGCAGCAATCATCCCCAATTCGAGGGTGTCGAACGCCTGCCCACCCTTGAGCGACACCTGTTCGTCCAGTTGCATGCGGGTCAGCCAGGTGCGCCAGTCGCGGCGGTCTGGGGTCGGGTGCAAGAGTTCGGCGGCGGCCAGCTGCTCGACGGTCCAGGGCGCATCGGTCAGCAGTTGCGGCGACCCCACTGGCACCAGCCATTCCGGGAACAAGGCGATCACTTGCCAGTCCGGGGGAAAGTTGCCGGTGCCCAGGAGCACCGCGCAGTCAAAAGGCTCATGGTTGAAGTCGACGTGATCGATCTCCATCCAGGCGCTGGTCAATTGCACCTCATTACCCTCCTGCAAATGCCGAAAGCGACTGAGCCGGGCCAGCAGCCAGCGCATGGTCAGGGTGGAGGGCGCCTTCATGCGCAGGATGTGATCTTCACTGCCCAAGGTGTCACAAGCCCGCTCCAGAGCGCTGAAGCCATCCCGCACACCCGGCAGCAAAGTCCGCGCCGACTCGGTGAGTTGCAGGTTGCGACCGTTGCGCTGAAACAGGCGGCATCCGAAATACGCTTCCAACGTGCGGATGTGTCGGCTGACCGCACTTTGAGTAATGGAGAGCTCTTCGGCGGCGCGGGTGAACGAACTGTGCCTGGCCGCCGCCTCGAAGGCGCGAAGGGCATATAGCGGCGGAAGACGACGAGGCATGGGGCTCTCCTGAGCGACGCACCAGCATGATTAAAACTCATGTGAGGCATCGGTTTTATCCTTTTGTGCCGGGGCCGCGCAAGCCCGACAATCGCCGCTCCTGTTCTTCTTGAATCGAGCCCTTCGCCATGCACGCCCCTGCCCGTATCGAACTTCGCGCCCTGCTGCGGTTGGCCGGGCCGCTGATTGCCTCGCAATTGGCGCACATGCTGATGGTGTTGACTGACACCCTGATGATGGCCCGGCTGAGCCCGCAAGCGCTGGCCGGGGGCGGGCTGGGCGCGGCCAGCTACTCGTTCGTGTCGATTTTCTGCCTCGGTGTGATGGCTGCCGTGGGCACCTTGGTGTCTATCCGCCAGGGCGCCGGCGACACGCTGGGCGCCACACGCCTGACCCAGGCCGGGCTGTGGCTGGCGTGGATCATGGCCTTGGCGGCTGCCCTGCTGCTGTGGAATCTCTCGCCGATCCTGCTGCTGTTCGGCCAGCGGGCCGAGAACGTCGAATTCGCCAGCCAGTTCCTCACCCTGCTGCCGCTGGCCCTGCCCGGCTACTTGAGTTTCTTTGCCCTGCGCGGGTTCAGCAGCGCCATCGGCCGCAGCAGCCCGATCATGGTGATCAGCCTGCTGGGCACCGCGCTGAACTATGGCCTCAACCACATCTTCATCGAGGGGCTGTTCGGCGTACCGAAGATGGGCCTGGTGGGCATCGGCCTGGTCACTGCCGTAGTGGCCAATGCCATGGCGCTGGCGCTGGCCTGGCACATCGGGCGTCACCCCGCCTACGCTCGTTACTCGATCCGTCGTGGGGTGCTGCATTTGTCGTTGCCGGCCTTGCGCGAGTTGTGGCGCCTTGGGCTGCCCATCGGCGGCACCTATGCGGTGGAGGTCGGGCTGTTCGCCTTCGCGGCGTTGTGCATGGGCACCATGGGCAGCACGCAGTTGGCCGCCCACCAGATTGCCCTGCAGATCGTCTCGGTGGCCTTCATGGTGCCGGCCGGCCTGTCCTATGCGGTGACCATGCGCATCGGCCAGCATTATGGCGCCGGCCGCCTGGAGGCCGCACGGCTGACCGGGCGGGTGGGGATCGGCTTCGGGGCACTGGCGATGTGTGGCTTTGCCGTCCTGTTCTGGCTCGGCGCCAAGCGTCTGGTCACTTTGTTTCTCGACCCCAATGACCCGGCATTCGCACCGGTCATCCAACTGGCGGTCAGCCTGCTGGCGATTGCTGCCTGGTTCGAACTGTTCGATGGTGTGCAGACCATCGCCATGGGGGCGATCCGCGGCCTGAAAGATGCACGCACCACCTTTCTGATGGGGCTGGTCAACTACTGGCTGATCGGCGCACCCGTGGCCTGGCTGCTGGCGTTCGAGTTCGGCTACGGTGCGGTGGGCGTCTGGTGGGGGTTGGCACTGGGCCTGGCCTGTGCGGCCGTCAGCCTGACGCTGGCCTTCGAATGGCGCATGCGCCAGCGGCTGGTCGCGCAGGCACTCAAGCCTGCAACGCCTGAAGCCCCGGTGCTGCCTGCAGGTGCTCGACCAGCTCGACCAAAGGCAGAGGTTTGCTGATCAGGTAACCCTGGATCTGATCGCAACCAAAATCCCGCAGAAAGCCCAACTGGGCGGTGGTCTCTACACCTTCGGCGACCACCTCCAGGTTGAGGTTGTGCGCCAGGTTGACCATCGCGTGCACCAGCTTTCGGTTTTCTTCACGGGTTTCCATGCCGCCGACGAAGCTCTTGTCGATCTTCAGCAAGGCGATCGGGAGGTTGTTCAGGTGCACGAACGAAGAAAAACCGGTGCCGAAGTCATCCAGGGAGAAACGTACGCCCAGGTGGCCGAGGGCATCCATGGTCTGCTTGACCAGTTCATTGCGGCGCATGACCGCCGTTTCGGTCAGCTCGAACTCCAGCCAGCGCGCGTCCACGCCCCGCTCAATGATCAGACGGCTCAGGGTCGCCAGCAGCTGGCTGTCATGAAACTGTCGGAATGAAAGGTTGATCGCCATGTGCAGTGGCTCGATACCCTGCTCGCGCAAGGCCTGCATGTCTCGCAGGGCACGGGAGATGACCCAGTAGCCCAAGGGCACGATCAGCCCACTCTGCTCGGCCAGCGGCACGAAGTCGCTGGGCGGCAGCAGGCCGCGCTCGGCGTGGCGCCAACGCACCAGCGCCTCGAGACCGACAATGCGCCCGCTGTGCAGGTCCAGCCGCGGCTGGTAATGCAGTTCCAGCTCGTCACGGCGCAGTGCCCGGCGCAGCTCACCTTCCAGGTCCGCCATGCTGCGAGCGTCGCGGTTGAGGTGCTCGTCGAACACGTGAAAGGTGCAGCCCTGGATGCTCTTGGCCTGCTGCATGGCGATATGGGCATGCCACATCAAAGGGTCGGCCCCTGCCCGCAAACGGGCGTGGGCAATGCCGAGGCTACAGCCGATCAGCAGGCTTTCACCGTCGATCCAGTAAGGCTCGGCCATGACTTCGATGATCTCTTCGGCCAGCGCGAGGGCCCGACCCGGATCACTGCGTGTATCAATCAACAGGGCGAACTCATCGCTGCCCAGGCGAGCGAGCTTGTCGCCGCTGTCGAGCTGGCTCTTGAGGCGGCCCACCACCTGCAGGATAAGTCGGTCGCCGGCCTGATGGCCGAGGGCGTCATTGGCGTAGCGAAAGTTGTCAAGGTCCAGGTGGCCCAGCGCCACTCCCAGGCCATCGTGCTCATCCAGGCGAGCGGCGAGCAACGTCTGGAAACCCTGGCGATTGGCGATGCCGGTCAACGGGTCCTGCTCGGCAAGGCGCGACAAAGTGTTTTCCAGGACCGCGCGCTCGCGGACGTGGCGCAGGCAGCGCCGCAATGTATCGGTGGTCAACGCCTCCTTGACCAGCCAATCACTCACATCGATGGGCAGCTGGGCCGGTTCCTGATCCAGCAGCAACACCACCGGCAGGGCACAGACCGAAGCGCTCGGACGCAGGGCCAAGGTGGTCAGCAGCAGGCAGGTGCGCGAATCGTCCACATGCTGGCTGAGGGCCTCCCAGGTGGTTTCGGTGACCAGCGTGAGGTGGCCGCCCAAAGCCGCCACGCACAGCTGTAACGCCGCTGCCCAGTGTGGCTGGGGGGCCAGCAATAGCAAGCGCATGGGCTCGGGAGGCTTGGTCACGAGAACTCCTGGGTACAGCGTCACGTTACACCGCAGGGTCGCGGGCAACCGGCGCGCGCCCACCTGAAGTATTCAATTGCATCGAAACAGGATCCCATCAGACCACGCAAACGAGTGGTACATCCTGCGCAAAAGTATCAAATGCGGCAATAAAGCTACAGACAAAACTCCGATAGGCAGACGGTCGCGGCAGAACCTGTGGACCCTGTTAAAATGCGCGACCTTTTCGCCAGCGAATCCGTTCTCCCCATGTCCCGACTCAACCCCCGGCAGCAAGAAGCCGTGAACTACGTCGGCGGCCCTCTTTTGGTGCTCGCCGGTGCCGGCTCCGGCAAGACCAGCGTGATCACCCGCAAGATCGCGCACCTGATCCAGAATTGCGGCATCCGCGCTCAATACATCGTAGCCATGACCTTCACCAACAAGGCGGCGCGGGAGATGAAAGAACGCGTCGGCACCCTGTTGCGCGCTGGCGAAGGGCGCGGCCTGACCGTGTCGACCTTCCACAACCTGGGCCTGAACATCATCCGCAAGGAGCACACGCGCCTGGGCTACAAGCCCGGTTTCTCGATCTTCGACGAGACCGACGTGAAAGCGCTGATGGCCGACATCATGCAAAAGGAGTACTCCGGCGACGACGGCGTGGACGAGATCAAGAACATGATCGGCGCCTGGAAGAACGACCTGGTGCTCCCCCCGGAGGCGCTGGAGAATGCGCGCAACCCCAAGGAACAGACGGCGGCCATTGTTTACACCCACTACCAGCGGACGCTCAAGGCGTATAACGCGGTGGACTTTGACGATTTGATTCTGCAACCGGTGAAGTTGTTCCAGGAACATCCCGACATTCTGGAGAAATGGCAGAATCGTGTGCGTTACCTGCTGGTGGACGAGTATCAGGACACCAACGCCAGCCAGTATCTGCTGGTCAAGCTGCTGATCGGAACCCGCAACCAGTTCACCGTGGTGGGCGACGACGACCAGTCGATCTATGCCTGGCGTGGTGCGCGGCCGGAAAACCTGATGCTGCTCAAGGACGACTACCCGTCCCTCAAAGTGGTGATGCTGGAGCAGAACTACCGCTCCACCAGCCGCATCCTGCGCTGCGCCAATGTGCTCATCTCCCACAATCCCCACGCCTTCGAAAAGCAGCTGTGGAGCGAGATGGGCCACGGCGACGAGATCCGCGTGATCCGCTGCAAGAACGAGGACGCCGAGGCAGAGCGCGTGGCCATCGAGATCCTCACCCTGCACCTGCGTACCGACCGACCGTACAGCGATTTCGCCATCCTCTACCGGGGCAACTACCAGGCCAAGCTGATCGAACTGAAATTGCAGCACCACCAGGTGCCTTATCGCCTGTCCGGCGGCAACAGCTTTTTCGGGCGCCAGGAAGTGAAGGACCTGATGGCGTACTTCCGCCTGCTGGTGAACCCCGACGACGACAACGCCTTCTTGCGGGTGATCAACGTACCGCGCCGGGAAATCGGCTCGACCACGTTGGAAAAACTCGGCAACTACGCGACCGAACGCAAGGTCTCGATGTATGCCGCCACTGACGAAATCGGGCTGGGCGAGCATCTGGACAGCCGCTTCACCGAACGTCTGCAGCGCTTCAAGCGCTGGATGGACAAGGTGCGAGAGAAGGTCGCCGGCGACGACCCGATCATGTCGCTGCGCGAGATGGTCACCGACATTGACTATGACAATTGGATTCGCACCAACAGCTCCAGCGACAAGGCCGCCGATTACCGCATCGGCAACGTCAACTTCCTGATCGATGCGCTGAAGAACACCCTCGAAAAAGATGAAGAGGGCAACATGACCATCGAGGAGGCCATCGGTAAACTGGTGCTCCGGGACATGCTTGAGCGCCAGCAGGAAGAGGAAGACGGCGCCGAGGGCGTGCAGATGATGACCTTGCATGCGTCCAAGGGACTGGAGTTTCCCTACGTGTTCATCATGGGCATGGAGGAAGAGATTCTCCCCCACCGCTCCAGCATCGAGGCCGATACCATCGAAGAGGAACGCCGGCTGGCCTACGTGGGCATTACCCGCGCGCGGCAGACGCTGGCGTTCACTTTCGCGGCCAAGCGCAAGCAGTACGGCGAGATCATCGACTGTTCACCCAGCCGCTTTCTCGACGAACTGCCGCCGGACGACCTGGCCTGGGAGGGCAATGACGACACACCGGTCGAGGTCAAGGCCGTGCGTGGCAATACCGCACTGGCGGACATTCGGGCCATGCTCAAGCGCTGACTGACATTCAACATCAATAAAATGCTCTGCCTGCAGGCAGACCGAGGAACCGTTGTGGAAGCACTGCACAAGAAAATTCGCGAAGAAGGCATCGTGCTTTCCGATCAGGTACTGAAGGTCGATGCCTTTCTCAACCACCAGATCGACCCGGTGCTGATGCAGCAGATCGGCGACGAATTCGCCCGGCTATTTGCCGACTCCGGCGTGTCCAAGATCGTCACCATCGAAGCCTCCGGCATCGCCCCGGCGGTGATGGCCGGGCTCCGGCTGGGCGTCCCGGTGATCTTCGCGCGCAAGCATCAATCGCTGACGCTGACGGAAAACCTGTTGTCCGCCAGCGTGTATTCCTTCACCAAGCAGACCGAAACCACGGTATCGGTTTCGCCACGGCATCTGAACAGCAGCGACCGGGTGTTGATCATTGATGATTTTCTGGCCAACGGCAAAGCATCCCAGGCGCTGATCTCCATCATCAAGCAGGCCGGGGCGACAGTGGCCGGGATCGGCATCGTCATCGAAAAATCCTTCCAGGGCGGCCGGGCCGAGCTGGATGCCCAGGGTTATCACGTCGAGTCGCTGGCGCGGGTCAAGTCGCTGGTGGGTGGGCAGGTGACCTTCGTCGACTAAGCCGCGATACAGACCGCGCGGTCTCAAGCCGGGCGAGTGGCCTGCAACGCCGCCAGCAGCAAGCGCTGATACAACTCTTCCCTTAACCCATTGGGCTGCCCCAGTTCCATGCGCTGCAGATGCGCCGGGAAATGATCGGCCGGCGGCGCATCCAGGGCAGCCTTGCCGAGGTCGACCAGCTCGGTGAGCTTGAATTTGCTCTTGAGCCAGTTCAGTGCCCGCAGCAAGTCCCGCTCTTCGCTGCTGAAATCGCAGCCCAGCGGGTACTCAGGAAACAGCTTGGGATGACGCTGGGCAATGGCCTGGAGCACCTGCGGGGTGTTGTCGGCGTAGCGCGGGTCGAGCTGGAAATTCCTGGGCAACTTGCCTGCCTGTTGCGCCTCGGCGATCAGACTGTGCTGGAAGCGTGAGTCACTGATATTGATCATGGCCTCGATCACCTCGGCGTCGGTCTTGCCGCGCAGGTCGGCGATTCCGTATTCGGTCACCACGATATCCCGCAGGTGCCGGGGGATGGTGCAATGGCCATAGTCCCAGAGGATATTGGACGTCACTGCGCCCGCCGCCTCGCGCCAGCTGCGCAGGATCAGCAGCGAGCGGGCGCCCTGCAATTCATGACCTTGCACGACAAAATTGTATTGACCGCCGACACCACTGACCACACGGCCGTCTTCCAGTTGATCGGACGCCGCCGCGCCCAGCAGTGTGACGCTGAATACCGTGTTGACGAAACGTGCGTCGCGCCGTTGCAGGCGCTTGAGCGACTCCTGACCGTACAGTTCGTTGATGAAGCTGATGGCGCTCATGCTGTAGGGTTGGCGCGAGGCCAGTGGCAGCTCGTTGAGGCGGTCGTAGAAGCTTTGCGGGCCGACAAAGAAGCCTCCGTGAATGCATACGCCATCGACCCGCGCCGCCTCGTCCAGCAGGCCCGCATTGGCTTGGACCTGAAGGGCCAGGTCGGCGTAGACCCTGCGCCGGATCACCCCCGCTTCGGCCAGCACTAACAAGCCGTTGACGAGCATTTCGCTGCAGCCATACAAACCGGTGGCGAACGCCTGGGTCCCGCCTTCCTTGTCAATCAGTTCGCGCCAGGGCAACAGGTCCATTTCGTCCAGCAGCGCCTGATAGCCCTGGTTATCGGCCTGGCGGGCCAGCAGCGCAGCACTGAGGGCATCGCCCATGGAGCCAATGCCGATCTGCAGCGTGCCGCCATCGCGGATCAGGGTGCTGGCGTGCAAGCCGATGAAGTGATCCTGGACGCTGACCGGCATGTTCGGCGTGGAGAACAGCCGGGTCTGCTCGGGCTCGTCGATCAGCAGGTCGAACTGCTCGCACTCCAGCTCGGCGTCGCCGGGCATGTACGGCATTTGTCCGTGAACCTGGCCAAGCATGAGGATGGACTCGCCCAAGGCACGGCGCGCGGCCAGCAACGGTAGCAGGTCCAGGGTGATGTCCGGGTTGCAGCTCAGGCTCAACAGGCCAGGCCGCGAGGCATCCTCGGCCACCAGCTGTGCCACCAGGTTCAGACCCTTGGCGTTGATGTCCCGGGCGGCGTGGCTGTAGTTGCTGCTGACATAGTTTTGCTGGGCCGTGTGACTGCTCAGCAAGTTGCCGGGCTGCATGAAGAATTGCTCCACGCGGATATTCGCCGGGAGGCGGTCGGCCCGCAGGTCGGCCAGGTAATCAAGCTCCAGATAGTCGCCGTACACCCGCTCCACAAAGGGTTCGAGAAAGCGCTTCTGCAAACCGTCACCCAAGGCCGGCCGGCCCAGACTCAAAGCGGTGTAGATCGTCAGCTGGCGCTCGGGCAGCTCTTTGATCCTCGCGTACAAGGCATTGGCGAAACGGTTGGGCTTGCCCAGCCCCAGCGGCATGCCCAGATGGATATGGGCAGGCAGGCGCGCCAGCACTTCATCGACGGCACGTTCGATCGAGCAGGTGTGGGGCATCGGGAATCATCCTGAAAACTGTCCAGTGAGCGTAGGACCGTACAAGCGATGACTCCACTCCCTGCCCAAAGGATTATTTCAGCAAGTTTCCCAACCCGCCGATGATGGGCGGTCGCGTCTCAGAAATTGGCCGGGGTGGCGGCGCTGATCAGGCGGGCCGGGACTTCGTAGGGGTTACGGAAGCGGTGGGGCTTGGAGCTTTCGAAGTAATAGCTGTCGCCCACTTCCAGCACGAAGGTTTCCAGGCCGACCACCAGTTCCAGGCGGCCTTCTACCAGAATCCCGGTCTCTTCGCCTTCATGGGTCAGCATTTCTTCGCCGGTGTCGGCACCTGGCGGGTAGATCTCGTTGAGGAAGGCAATGGCGCGGCTCGGGTGCGCCTTGCCCACCAGCTTCATGGTCACGGCACCGTCGGAAATGTCGATCAGCTCGTGGGCCTTGTAGACGATCTGTGTCGGGTTTTCCGGAGCGAGCTCTTCGGAAAAGAACTCCACCATCGACATCGGAATACCGCCCAAGACCTTGCGCAGCGAGCTGATCGAGGGACTGACACTGTTTTTCTCGATCATGGAAATCGTGCTGTTGGTGACACCCGCACGCTTGGCGAGCTCGCGCTGAGACAAACCCTTCAGTTTGCGGATGGCTTGCAGTCGTTCACCGACGTCCACTGATGGAGTCCTCTTGGCATTCATATGAATTCGTATCGAACGTTTATCATGGCAACAGCGTTCAATATTTACAACACTTCGAATTCGGCAGGATGCCGCAGGGTGGCTCCCCGCTGTGCATCAGGTGTAGCTCAAGGGCACACGGCGCAGGTTGCAGAAGATCTGGTAGGGAATGGTGCCTGCCGCCTGGGCAACGTCACTGGCCGGAACGCGCTTGCCCCACAGCTCTACCGGGCTGCCGACGCCCGCCTCGGGCACGTCGGTCAGGTCGACGGACAGCATGTCCATGGACACCCGGCCGACAATCCGGCTGAGTTTGCCGGCGACCCATACGGGTGTGCCGGTCGGGGCCAGGCGCGGGTAGCCATCGGCATAACCCATGGCGACCACGCCGACCCGCGATGGCTGCCCGGTGACGAAGCGGGCGCCGTAGCCCACCGGCTCACCGGTGGCCAGTTCCTGAACGCAGATCACCTTGGACTCCAGGGTCATGACCGGCTGCAATTTCGCCGCCTGGGCCTGGGGCACTTCGAAGGGGGTGGCGCCATAGAGCATGATGCCGGGCCGTACCCATTCACCCGGCACGTCAGGCCAACCGAGCACTGCAGGGGAGTTGCGCAGACTGACCTCACCGGCCAGGCCTTGGCGCGCGGCTTCGAACACGGCAACCTGATCGGTTGTGCTGGCGCAGTCCAGCTCATCGGCGCGGGCAAAGTGGCTCATCAAGACAATTTTGCCAACCTTGCCGCTGGCGAGCAGCCGCTCGTGGGCCGAGCGGTAGTCCCGCGGTTGCAGGCCCACGCGGTGCATGCCCGAATCCAGCTTGAGCCAGAGATTCAGCGGCTGGCCCAGTGGCGTGCGCTCGATGGCCTCGACTTGCCACAAGGAATGCACCGCGCACCAGAAATCATGCTCGGCAATCAGCGCCAACTCGCTGGCCTCGAAAAAACCCTCAAGCAGCAAGATCGGCGCCACGATGCCTGCCGCCCGCAGTTGCAGGGCTTCTTCGATGCACGCCACGGCAAAACCGTCGGCTTCGGCTTCCAGTGCCTGGGCGCAACGCACGGCGCCGTGGCCATAGGCGTCAGCCTTGAGCACGGCGAGGGCGCGCGCCCCAGTCAGCTCACGGGCCAGACGGTAGTTGTGACGCAGGGCTTGCAGGTCGATCAGGGCGCGGGCAGGACGCATGACGGCATGTTCCAATCGTGTGTTTCAGGGTCGGATGAGGCAACGCAGGCAGATCAATGGGCCGGCGCGGGGTGGACCTGTCGGGTGCTTTCCCCGGCATCGCCGTAACGGGAAATGTCCAGGCCGGCCGCGCTGATCTGCGGCTTTTTACGCGCCATCAGGTCGGCAAGCAAGCGGCCCGAGCCGCAGGCCATGGTCCAGCCCAGGGTGCCGTGGCCGGTGTTGAGAAACAGATTGCCGAAGCGCGTGGCGCCAACGATGGGTGTGCCGTCCGGGGTGGTCGGGCGCAGCCCGGTCCAGAAGCTGGCCTGGCTGAGGTCGCCACCTTGGGGATAGAGATCACCGACGATCATTTCCAGGGTTTCACGACGACGGGGGTTGAGGCTCAGGTCGAAACCGGCAATTTCCGCCATGCCGCCGACGCGGATACGGTTGTCGAAACGGGTGATCGCCACCTTGTAGCTTTCGTCGAGGATGGTCGAGGTCGGAGCCATGGCCGGGTTGGTGATGGGTACCGTCAGGGAGTAGCCCTTGAGTGGGTAAACCGGCGCCTTGATACCCAGTGGCTTGAGCATCTGCGGCGAATAACTGCCCAGCGCCAGCACGTAACGGTCGGCGGTTTCGAGCTGGCCGTCGATCCACACACCGTTGATGTGATCACCGGCGAAATCCAGGCGTTCGATGGCTTGGCCAAAGCGGAATTCAACACCCAGCTCGACCGCCATTTCGGCCAGGCGCGAGGTGAACATCTGGCAATCGCCGGTCTGGTCGTTGGGCAGCCGCAAGGCGCCGGCCAGGATGTCGGTGACCGATGCCAACGCCGGCTCGACCCGGGCGATGCCGGCGCGGTCGAGCAGCTCGAACGGAACGCCCGACTGCTGCAGCACAGCGATGTCCTTGGCGGCGTTGTCGAGCTGGGCCTGGGTGCGGAACAGCTGAGTCGTGCCCAGGGTGCGGCCTTCGTAGGCAATGCCGGTTTCGGCCCGCAGTTCATCGAGGCAGTCGCGGCTGTACTCGGACAGACGCACCATACGCTCCTTGTTCACTGCATAGCGGCTGGCGGTGCAGTTGCGCAGCATCTGCGCCATCCAAACGTACTGGTCGATATCACCGGTGGCCTTGATTGCCAGGGGCGCATGACGCTCCAGCAGCCATTTGACCGCCTTGAGCGGCACGCCCGGCGCCGCCCAAGGCGATGCATAACCCGGCGAGACCTGGCCGGCATTGGCAAAACTGGTTTCCATGGCCACCGCCGGCTGGCGATCGACCACCACCACTTCACAGCCCTGACGCGCCAGATAGTAGGCGGTGGCGGTCCCGATCACTCCGCTGCCCAGCACCAGTACTCGCATGATTCATCCTCGACGCGGATATCCGCTGACTTGAAGTGTTTAAACACTGAATGTGCGCAGTTTAAAAAAGTCGAGGCAGTGCAATTCACTATATACACAGCTATATTTGGCGATAACTCCCGGCAAAATCGCTTTTTACGGAGGGGTATTAACTGTGCGGACCCAGCATCAAAGCAAGCGTGAGCTCGACAAGATCGATCGCAACATCCTGCGCATCCTCCAGGCCGATGGGCGTATCTCGTTCACCGAGCTGGGCGAGAAGGTCGGCCTGTCGACAACCCCGTGCACTGAACGGGTCCGGCGCCTGGAGCGTGAAGGCATCATCATGGGCTACAACGCTCGCCTGAATCCGCAGCATCTGAAGGGTAGCCTGCTGGTATTTGTCGAGATCAGCCTGGATTACAAATCCGGTGACACTTTCGAGGAATTCCGCCGAGCGGTGCTGAAACTACCCCACGTGCTGGAGTGTCATCTGGTTTCAGGTGATTTCGATTACCTGGTCAAGGCACGCATTTCAGAAATGGCGTCTTACCGCAAATTGCTCGGCGACATTCTGCTCAAACTGCCCCACGTGCGTGAATCCAAGAGCTACATCGTGATGGAAGAGGTCAAGGAAAGCCTTAACCTGCCGATACCTGACTGAATAAAGACCCTAAACCAATACCTGACGAGTGCTGGCTATCAGCTTATGAATCTGTGTTTCGACCTGTGGATCGATCATCTGTGCCGGCCCGCGCCCGTTGGGGCAAGGCAGACGCGGCGTGGTACCGAACAGACGGCAGATCAGCGGGCGTTCGTCATAGACCGTGCAGCCTTGAGGCCCCAGGTGCACGCAGTCGAGTCTGGCCAGCGCCGCTTCCTGCTCGGCCGGCGTCTTGCGCGGCAGGCGGGCCATCTCCTCACTGGAGGTGGTTACCGGGCCACAGCAGTCGTGGCAGCCGGGAACGCACTCGAAAGACGGAATCTGTTCGCGCAGAAAGTAAATTTTGTGTGGGTTGCAACTCATCGGGGTTACCTGCATAACAAGGGTGCATTCTGGCGCCGGCAACCCTTCGAAGGAAGCCTGACCGATGCTCCGTAAATTTTTACCAGATATCACAGGTCAGGCAGACACCATGAATGCTCGGGCACAGGCAGTACCGGAGAGCACTGGCGCGGCGTCTTACTATGCCGCCAGTTGCGTCGTTCACACCCCGCACCTGCCATTGCTGGATGAAACCACAGCGGACGTCTGTGTCGTGGGCGGCGGTTTCTCGGGGCTGAACACCGCCATCGAACTGGCCGAACGCGGCATGAGCGTGGTCCTGCTTGAAGCGCACAGCATCGGCTGGGGCGCCAGCGGGCGCAACGGTGGCCAATTGATTCGAGGCGTCGGCCACGACGTCGACCAGTTCGCCCGCCATATCGGCAAGGAAGGCGTGCGCGAGCTCAAGCTGATGGGCTTCGAAGCGGTGGACATCGTCCGCCAGCGCATCGAGCGCCACGGTATCGACTGCGATCTGCGCTGGGGTTATTGCGACCTGGCCAATAAACCGGCCGATTTCGAAGGCTTCAAGCGCGAAGCCGAGGGCCTGCGCAAGCTGGGCTACAAGCACGAATTGCGGCTGGTGCAGCCGGTGCTGATGCGCAGTGTGGTGGGCTCGGATCGCTATGCCGGCGGCCTGATCGACATGGGCTCGGGCCATCTGCACCCGCTGAACCTGGCCTTGGGCGAAGCCAAGGTGGCCGCCTCGCTGGGCGTGCGCCTGCACGAACAATCGGCGGTGACCCGCATCGAGTACGGCCCGCAGGTGCGTGTACATACGGCCCAGGGCAGCGTGAAAGCCAATTTTCTGGTACTGGGCTGCAACGCGTACCTCAACAACCTCAACCCTGACCTGGGCGGTAAAGTACTGCCGGCCGGTAGCTATGTGATCGCCACCGAGCCGCTGAGCAAAGCGATGGTCAATGAACTCTTGCCGCAGAACATGGCTGTCTGTGATCAGCGCGTGGCCTTGGATTATTTTCGCCTGTCAGCCGACCGCCGCCTGCTGTTTGGAGGGGCGTGCCATTACTCCGGTCGCGATCCTGCCGACATCGGCGCCTATATGCGGCCAAAGATGCTCAAGGTTTTCCCTCAGTTGGAGAATGTGCGGATTGATTACCAGTGGGGCGGCATGATCGGCATTGGCGCCAACCGCCTGCCGCAGATCGGCCGGCTGGCCGCACACCCGAACGTGTTTTACGCCCAGGCTTATTCCGGCCACGGTCTGAATGCTACACACCTGGCCGGCAAGCTGCTGGGGGAAGCCATCAGCGGGCAAGCGAGCCGGGGCTTCGAACTGTTTTCAAAGGTGCCCCATAGGACCTTTCCGGGCGGGGAAAACCTGCGCTCGCCGTTGTTGGCGCTGGGGATGTTGTGGCATCGGTTCAAGGAATTGGTTTAGGTCTCGAATCATCACCGCCAGAAGGGCTTCATCCCCTCCGCCCGCGCATCCACCCGTGTGATCCCGATGTCCTTCAACTGATCGGCGTCCAGCGTCAGCAGCTGACGCCGGGTGGTATAGCGCATCCACAGCAACTGCCAACGACTCAAGCCAGACGCCGAGCGGACCTTGCTCACCACCGGCGCGATGGCGGCTGCGTCGAGTTCGGAACTGCGCAGCGCCACACGTACATCACTCAAGCCGTTCATTTTCATTTCCTCACTGGATTGTGCCTGAGGAAATGATGTGCTTTAGTCACATCCCGATACAGATTCACACCTCCGATATTTATTCCATACAGAGTCTGTCCTCAATGGCCTGAATGGCGATTTTTGACCGTATCTGTATTGCTTTCAGTCCAGCGCGGGAGCGTACGCCATGACCCTGTATGTCAATCTCGCTGAATTGCTCGGCTCGCGCATCGAGCAGGGGCTGTACCGCCCCGGCGATCGCCTGCCGTCGGTGCGCGCACTGAGTGTGGAGCACGGCGTCAGCCTGAGCACCGTGCAGCAGGCGTATCGCGTGCTGGAAGACAACGGCCTGGCAGCGCCTCGGCCCAAATCCGGCTACTACGTGTCCGAAGCGCGGCAACTGCCGGCGCTACCTGCCATCAGCCGCGCCGCCCAGCGGCCGGTGGAGATTTCTCAGTGGGACCTGGTGGTCGAGCTGATCCGCAGTGTGCCGCGCAAGGACGTGGTACAGCTGGGACGCGGCATGCCGGACATCCAAGCCCCAACCTTGAAACCGCTGCTGCGCAGCATGGCGCGCTTGAGCCGGCATGAAGACATGCCCGGCCTGTATTACGACACGGTGCAGGGCACCCTGGCCCTGCGCGAGCAGATCGCGCGGCTGCTGTTGGACTCCGGCTGCCATTTGGCACCCAGCGATCTGGTGGTGACCACCGGCTGCCACGAAGCCTTGTCCAGCAGCATCCGTGCGGTGTGCGAGCCGGGCGATATCGTTGCCGTGGACTCGCCCAGTTTCTTCGGCGCCATGCAGACCCTCAAGGGCCTGGGCATGAAGGCGCTGGAGATCCCGACCGACCCGATCACCGGTATCAGCCTGGAAGCGCTGGAACTGGCCCTGGAGCAGTGGCCGATCAAAGCGATTCAGCTGACGCCCAGCTGCAACAACCCGCTGGGCTATGTGATGCCCGAGTCACGCAAGCGTGACCTGCTGACCCTGGCCCAACGTTTCGATGTGGCCATTATCGAGGACGATGTCTACGGCGACCTGGCCTTCAGCTACCCGCGCCCGCGCACCCTGAAATCCTTCGATGAGGACGGCCGCGTGCTCTTGTGCAGCTCGTTCTCCAAGACCCTGGCGCCCGGCCTGCGCATCGGCTGGGTGGCGCCGGGGCGCTATCTGGACCGAGTGCTGCACATGAAATACATCAGCACTGGCTGTACGGCGACCCAGCCGCAGCTGGGCATCGCCGACTTCATCCGCGACGGACATTACGAGCCTCACGTGCGACGCATGCGCGCGCAGTACCAGCGCAGCCGCGATCAGATGACCGACTGGGTCATGCGCTACTTCCCTCCCGGCACCCGCGCCAGTCGGCCCCAGGGCGGTTTCATGCTGTGGATCGAGCTGCCGGCAGGCTTTGATACCCTGCGCCTCAATCGCGCCTTGCTGG
This sequence comes from Pseudomonas sp. dw_358, assembly GCF_018449655.1. Lineage (GTDB taxonomy): Bacteria > Pseudomonadota > Gammaproteobacteria > Pseudomonadales > Pseudomonadaceae > Aquipseudomonas. Next base: position 207,049 of record NZ_JAAVUX010000005.1, on the reverse strand, counting down.
ATCAGCAGGTACAGGTGGCGGTGGGCAGCATCTTCTCGGCGTCGGGCAAGTACCGCAATTGCCTGCGGATGAATTTCGCCAGCAAACCTGACGCCGTCATCGAACAGGCGGTACAACGTGTGGGCGCGGCGGCCCGGAGCCAGCTCGCCGACATGCAAATGAGCACTGAAGAAGAAGGATGAGGTTCTTGGTTACCCCTTGGCTGCGGCCACTGCTGTTGTATCTGTTTGCCGCGCTGGCCGGCTGTGCCAGCGTCAATGGCCCCCGCCAGGGCAGTGTTGCCACGGCGCCGGACAACTCCAGCTTCGGCCGTTCGATCATGGCGCAGGCCGCAGCCCATCCCGGCCAGTCAGGCTTTCGCTTGCTGCCCAACAGTCCCGAAGCCTTCCGAGCCCGCGCCGAGCTGATCCGCAACGCGCAGAAGAGCCTCGACCTGCAGTACTACATTGTCCATGACGGTTTCAGCACGCGGGCCCTGGTCGATGAACTGCTCAAGGCCGCTGATCGTGGCGTACGGGTGCGCCTGTTGCTGGACGACCTCACCAGTGATGGCCTGGAAAACATCATCAAGACCCTGGGCGCCCACCCCAATATCCAGATCCGCCTGTTCAACCCCTTGCACCTGGGTCGCAGCACCGGCGTGACCCGCGACCTCGGTCGGCTGTTCAACCTGGCGCAGCAGCACCGGCGCATGCACAACAAGCTGTGGGTGGCGGACGACAGCGTGGCTATTGTCGGCGGGCGCAACCTGGGCGATGAATACTTCAACGCCGAGCCCAACCTGAACTTTACCGATATCGATCTGATGAGTTTCGGCCCTGTGGCCACGCAGCTGGGGTACAGCTTCGACCAATACTGGAACAGCCCCGTGAGCCGGCCGATCAGCGAGTTTCTGATCCTGCAGCGTACCGCCAGGGACCTGGCCAGGACCCGACGCAAGCTGGAGCGTTCATTGGCACAATCGCGCACAGAACACCCGGAACTGTACGACCGCTTGATGAGCTACCAGACCGAGCCGCACATGAACCAGTGGCGCAACGAGCTGATCTGGGCCTGGGGGCAGGCACTGTGGGATGCACCGAGCAAGATCCTGTCCAATGGCGAACCAGACCCGCACTTGTTGCTGACCACCCAGCTGGCGCCGCAATTGCTCAATGTGCATCAGGAGTTGATGCTGATTTCGGCCTACTTCGTGCCGCGCAACGAGGGCTTGCTGTACCTGACCGGGCTGGCCGATGAAGGCGTCTCGGTAAGCCTGCTGACCAACTCGCTGGAAGCCACCGATGTGCCTGTGGTGCATGGGGGTTATGCGCCCTATCGTCGGGCCTTGCTGGAGCATGGCGTAAAACTTTATGAATTGCGCAGCCAGCCGGGTGACGACCCCCACGCAGCCCATCATTTTCGCGGCGGCTCGGAATCCAGCCTGCACAGCAAGGCGATGATTTTCGACCGACAACGCAGCTTCATCGGCTCGTTCAACTTCGACCCGCGCTCGGTGTTGTGGAACACCGAAGTCGGCGTGCTCGTGGACAGCCCGGAGCTGGCCGGACACTTGCGCGAGCTCGCGCGGCAAGGGATGTCGCCGACACTGAGTTACCAGGCCGAACTCAAGCATGGCCAGTTGGTTTGGGTAACCGAGGACAACGGCCAGTTGCACACCTTGACCCGTGAACCGGGGGATTGGTGGCGCCGATTGAATGCCTGGTTGAGCAAGACCATCGGGCTGGAAAAGATGTTGTAGCTTCGTGGCTTTGACAACCCGGCTCAGAGAGGACTGTGCTGGACCTCCAACGGATCACGCCGCCGTGCCAGCACCACCAGCCCCAGCGCCCCCGCCGCCATGAACAGCGGCAGCGCATGCCCGCTGACCCACTGGCTGCCCGCCCCGGCCGCCAACGGCCCGATCAGGCAGCCCACGCCCCACAGTTGCGCCACATGGGCGTTGGCCCGCACCAGCGCATCATCGCGGTAGCGTTCGCCGATCATCACCAATGACAGGGTAAACAGCCCCCCGGCACTGGCGCCGAACAACACCCACAGTGGCCAGATCAGCGGCGTCGAAATCAGCAGCGGTACCCCCAGGCTGGAGATCAGCAACATCCCCGCACAGGCGCCGAACAGCGTGCGCCGCGACATGCGATCGGCCAGCGCACCAATGGGCAGCTGCAACACCGCGTCGCCCACCACCACGACGCTGACCATGTACAAGGCCACCGACGTGCTGTAGCCCTGGCTCACGCAATACACTGGCAACAGGGTGAGGATCAGCGCCTCGAAGGCGGCGAACAGCGCAATGGCCCAGGCGATCACCGGCAGTCCACGGCAGAACCCGGCCAGGTCGGCCAGGGACACATGAGCGGCCTGGGTCCGGGGTGCGCCCTGGCGGCCCAGCATCAGCAAGGGCGACAGCAACAGCAGCCCCGCACCAGTCCAGAAGCCGTAATCGTTGGCGGTGCCCAGAGCCCCCAGCAGCAAGGGTCCGGCCAACTGGCTCAGGGCGTAGCTGCTGCCGTACAACGCCACCAGACGTCCGCGCCAACGCTCCACCACCAGCTGATTGATCCAGCTTTCGCCGAGGATGAAGACGATGGTCAGCACGCTGCCAATCAGCAGGCGCAGCACCAGCCACACCGGGTAGCTGGGCAACAAGGCCAGCAACCCCACCGACAATGCCCCTGCCCATAGACACAGGCGCATCAACGCCGCAGTACCTCGCCACGCCGCGAGACGGCTGGACAGCCCGGCACCGAACAGCACGCCAATGGCTGGCATAGCGGCCATGACCCCGATTGCAAAGGCGCCGTAGCCCCAGCCCTCAAGCCGCAGCGACACCAGCGGCATGCTCACGCCCAGCGCCAGGCCGACGCTCAACACGGCGCTCAGCACAGCGAAATAAGTCCCCCAACGCATTGACTACGCTCCTTGCGCATTCACCATCCGACCGCGCTGAAACAACACAGCCGGGCTCTCTGGCAAGAAAGCCCGGCTGCGCAGGAAGTGTGACGACTATTACAGCTTGATCCAGGTCGACTTCAGTTCGGTGTATTTGTCGAAGGCGTGCAATGACTTGTCGCGGCCATTCCCCGACTGCTTGAAGCCGCCGAAAGGTGCAGTCATGTCGCCGCCGTCGTACTGGTTGACCCAGACGCTGCCAGCCCGCAAGGCGCGGGCGGTCAGGTGCGCCTTGGAGATGTTCGAGGTCCAGACCGCCGCTGCCAGACCGTAAGGCGTGTCGTTGGCGATGCGCACAGCCTCTTCGGGGGTGTCAAAGGTGATCACCGACAGTACAGGGCCGAAGATCTCTTCCTGGGCGATGCGCATAGCGTTGTCCACGCCGTCGAAAATCGTCGGTTCCACGTAGGTGCCGCCGGTTTCCTGGAGGATGCGCTTGCCGCCTGCCACCAGCTTGGCGCCACCGTCATGGCCGGCCTGGATGTAGGACAGTACGGTGTTCATCTGCTGGGTATCGACGAGGGCGCCCACCGTGGTGTCCGGGTCCAGCGGGTTGCCGGGCTTCCAGGCCTTGAGGGCCTCGACCACCAGCGGCAGGAAGCGGTCCTTGATCGAGCGCTCCACCAGCAGGCGCGAGCCGGCGGTGCAGACTTCGCCCTGGTTGAAGGCAATGGCGCTGGCCGCCGACTCGGCCGCCGCTTGCAGGTCGGGCGCGTCGGCGAAGACGATATTCGGGCTTTTGCCACCGGCCTCCAGCCACACGCGCTTCATGTTTGACTCGCCCGCGTAGATCATCAGTTGCTTGGCGATCTTGCTGGAGCCGGTGAACACCACGGTGTCCACATCCATGTGCAGGGCCAGCGCTTTACCGACGGTGTGGCCGTAGCCCGGCAGGACATTGAGCACGCCTTTGGGAATGCCGGCCTCGATGGCCAGTTGAGCGACACGAATGGCGGTCAGCGGCGATTTCTCGGAGGGTTTGAGGACCACGCTGTTGCCGGTGGACAACGCCGGGCCAAGCTTCCAACAGGCCATCATCAGCGGGAAGTTCCACGGCACGATAGCCGCGACCACGCCCACCGGCTCGCGAGTCACCAGGCCCAACTGGTCATGGGGCGTGGCGGCGACCTCGTCATAGATCTTGTCGATGGCCTCACCGCTCCAGCTCAGCGCTCGGGCCGCGCCGGGCACGTCGACCTGTAGCGAATCGCTGATGGGCTTGCCCATGTCGAGGGTTTCCAGCAAGGCCAGTTCCTCGGCATGCTCATTGAGCAGGGCGGCGAAACGAATCATTACAGCCTTGCGCTTGGCCGGCGCCAGGCGCGACCAGGCACCTCCGTCAAACGCGGCACGGGCACTGATTACCGCACGCTGGGCATCTTCGGCCTCGCAGCTGGCGACATTGGCCAGGTGGCGGCCGTCAACCGGGCTGATACATTCGAACGTGGCACCGGATGCCGCGTGGGTATACTCACCGTCGATAAAGGCGCGGCCTTCAACCTTCAGTTGCTGGGCACGCTGGTCCCAATCGGCACGAGTCAGGTTACTCATCGCGAATCCTCCGTTCGTTCATTTGGTTGGGCGCTGCCTGAGGGGCAGCGCGGCGCGAAGCGTGAAGCCAATACAGGCCGATTACCCTAAACCAGCCGCGTGTCGATTATCAATATATTTGACAGAAATTGGCATAAAGCCGTTATCTGTATGTTTTATTAAACAGCCAATGGGAGTCTGGAGTATGAGTATCGAACAGATTGTGGATTTCGCCCTGAACCAGGTCGATGCCCAGCGCTATAGCCCCGCACCGGAGAAAATTATCAAGGGTTCGCCTGACCAGACGGCCTACAACCATTACGAGAGCCCGTGCGGACAAATGAATGCCGGGGTCTGGGAGGCCGAGATCGGGCAATGGACCGTCACCTTCACCGAGCATGAATACTGCGAAATCGTCCAGGGCGTGTCAGTGCTGCGCGATGAGGACGGGGGCGCCAAGACCTTGCGTGCGGGCGACCGTTTCGTCATTCCGGCAGGCTTTCGCGGCACTTGGGAGGTGCTGGAGCCAACCCGCAAGATTTACGTGACGTTCGAGCAGAAATCATAACTATTTACGCCCCGATGCGAGCGGACGAGCCCAATGATGGCAGGGTCCATTACGGACATATGACGCTCAAGGAGAGCCCGCTATGAATACCCAGGAAATCAACGAAAAATTGGCACCGTTGTACGGAGTCATCTACGCCAAAAGCCTGGCGGCTTACATCCGCGAGAGGACCGGTGCCAAGGTTGTAGTCGGACCAGGGGAGCCAAAGACGAAAGATTATGATCCCGAACGGATCACCGTTGAAACCAATGAGAACGACAGGGTCAACGGCTTCAAAATGGGTTAAAAAAACCGCAAAAAAAAACCCGTCTCGAAAGAGACGGGTTTTTTTCGGCCAACAAAATCAATTACTTGATTTTGCCTTCCTTGTAGATCACGTGCTTGCGAACAACCGGATCATATTTCTTGATCTCGATTTTGTCCGGGGTAGTACGCTTGTTCTTGTCGGTAGTGTAGAAGTGACCAGTACCGGCGCTCGAGATCAAACGAATCAATTCACGCATGACTTAGCTCCTTAAACCTTGCCGCCATCGCGACGGATTTCGGCCAGCACGACATCAATGCCGCGCTTGTCGATGATACGCATGCCCTTGGCGGAAACGCGCAGGCGTACGAAACGCTTCTCGGACTCGACCCAGAAGCGGTGATGCTGCAGGTTCGGCAGGAAACGACGACGGGTTTTGTTGTTTGCGTGGGAAATGTTATTCCCGGTTACCGGACCCTTACCGGTAACTTGACAGACTCTCGACATGCCTCAGCCCTCTAAAACCACATGCCCAACCCGGCATGGGTTGGCCGCTTATCTCTCAGTCATTTGGCGCAAGGCGCCGCGTTTCTTCAGGGTCTTACCGGCTTCACCCGTAGGCGAAGAGACCGGGCCCTAGAAAAGAGCGCTGCTTTATACCAGAAAGACCGTCACACAACAACAGCCAGAGTATTTTCAACCCCCAGCGATTAGCCGAGCAGTGTACCAGCCCCAGACAGGCCGGGCAGCAGGCCGCTGCGCCACTCGTCGTGCGAATTGTGAAAAAGGGGATAGTCATTTGCCTCAATGCGCTCTAGGGTTAGGAATTGTTACCAGACTGCGCCGGCAGATGGGCCTCGAACAGCCAAGGAACCTCCCTATGCGTCTTGCTACTTTGCCGTTTTTGCTCGCCCCGCTTTTCCTCAGTGCGCTGGCCAGCGCCGCGCCGTTGACGGTCTGCACCGAGGCTAGCCCGGAAGGCTTCGACGTGGTGCAGTACAACTCCCTGACCACCACCAACGCGTCGGCCGATGTGCTGATGAATCGTTTGGTGGAATTCAATGTGGCCCAGGGCAAAGTCGTCCCCAGCCTGGCCGACAAGTGGACCGTCTCGGCCGACGGGCTGACCTACGAGTTCAAGCTCCACCCGGATGTCAAGTTCCACACCACCGAATATTTCCACCCCAGCCGCACTCTGGATGCCAGCGACGTAGTGTTCACCTTCGAACGCATGCTCGACCCAACCAACCCATGGCACAAGGTCGCCCAGAGCGGCTTCCCCCATGCGCAGTCCATGCGGCTGCCGAGCCTGATCAAGAAGATCGATACCCCCGATCCGCTGACGGTGCGGTTCACCCTCGACCATGCCGACTCGACATTCCTGGCCACGCTGACGATGGGCTTTGCCTCGATCTATTCGGCCGAATACGCCGACCAACTGCTCAAGGCCGGCACACCCGAGAAAATGAACGCCGAGCCCATCGGCACCGGCCCCTTCGTGTTCGTGCGCTTTCAGAAAGATGCCGTGGTGCGCTACAAGGCCAACCCGGATTATTTCGCCGGCAAGCCCACTGTCGACCCGCTGCTCTTTGCGATCACCACCGACCCCACGGTGCGCCTGCAAAAACTGCGCACCAACGAGTGCCAGATCGCCTTGTCACCCAAGCCTCTGGACATCGCCGCGGCAGCGGATGACGCCAACATCAAGGCGATCAAGACGCCCGCGTTCATGACGGCGTTCGTGGCCATCAACACCCAACACCCGCCGCTGGACAAACCCGAAGTACGCCAGGCCATCAATCTGGCGTTCGACAAGGCCAGTTACCTCAAATCCGTCTTCGAGGGTACCGCCGAGCCTGCCAAGGGTGTGTATCCACCGAATACCTGGAGTTTTGCCAAGGATCTGCCGGGGTACGCCTACGACCCGGATAAAGCCAGGGCGCTGTTGGCCAAGGTCGGGCTGAAGGACGGCTTCAGCACCACGATCTGGACCCGCCCCTCGGGCAGCCTGCTTAACCCCAACCCGAGCCTGGGGGCACAGATGCTCCAGGCCGACCTGGCCAAGGTGGGGATCAAGGCCGAGATTCGCGTGATCGAGTGGGGCGAGCTGATCCGCCGGGCCAAGGCGGGAGAGCATGACCTGCTGTTCATGGGCTGGGCCGGCGACAACGGCGACCCCGACAACTTCCTCACGCCGCAGTTTTCCTGCGCGGCGGTGAAGTCCGGCACCAACTTCGCTCGCTACTGCGACCCGGCACTGGACAAGCTGATTACCGATGGCAAGGCCGGCACCACCCAGGCTGCGCGCAGCAAGCTGTACCACCAGGCCCAGACGCTGATCGAGCAGCAGGCCTTGTGGCTGCCATTGGCGCATCCGACGGCGGCGGTGCTGGCGCGCAAGAATGTGCAGGGGTATGAGGTCAGCCCGTTCGGGCGGCAGGATTTTTCTCATGTGACCGTCGGGAAGTGACGCAGAGCCTCATACCCACCCATACTCTTTCATCGACACCGGCTCCCCGTCGCCCACGATAATGTGGTCCAGCACCCGCACATCGATCACCGCCAGCGCCTCGGTCAGCCTGTGTGTCAGCTGCCGATCGGCCTGGCTGGGCTCGGCCACGCCGGAAGGATGGTTATGGCACAGGATCAGCGCCGCCGCGTTATTGGCCAGGGCACGCTTGACCACCTGGCGCGTGTACACGACGGCACTGTCGATGGAGCCGCTGAACAACGCCTCGTAGCACAACACCCGGTGCTTGCTGTCAAGGAACAGGCAACTAAACACCTCATGCGGTTCGTGCCGCAGCATCGACTTGAGGTAGCTGCGGACCTGGCCGGGGCTTTCCAGCGCACTGCCGCGGCGCATGCCTTCGGCAAGGTGACGGCGACTCATTTCGAGTACCGCCTGAAGTTGTGCATATTTGGCCGGACCGAGCCCGGGCTGCTGACTAAAGGCCTTGATATCGGCCTCCAGCAAACCGCGTAACGAGCCAAAACTGCTCAGCAGTTGGCGCGCCAGATCCACCGCACTGTGGCCACTGACTCCGGTTCGCAGAAAGATCGCCAGCAATTCGGCATCGGAAAGCGCCCCGGCGCCCAACTGCAAAAGCCTCTCGCGGGGACGTTCGGCCACAGGCCAGTCTCGAATACTCATAGCACCTCCATGTGAGTGGGCGCCGCTGTTCCCTAACGGTCGCTGGTGCTATCTTAGCCCATCTTTTTGCGCGGCGATCCGGCCTGGGGAGGCGTCCTCGCCGTCGCGCTCCAACTGAATAAAAAGGCAGGCCTATGCAGCGGCTGTATCGAAAACGCATCGTCCTTGGCGTCGGCGGCGGTATCGCGGCGTACAAGAGTGCCGAGCTGGTGCGCCGACTCCTCGAACAGGGCGCCGAAGTGCGCGTGGTCATGACCCGTGGTGGCAGCGAGTTCATCACGCCGCTGACCATGCAGGCCCTGTCCGGGCACCCGGTGCACCTTGATCTGCTCGACCCGGCAGCAGAGGCCGCCATGGGCCACATCGAACTGGCCCGCTGGGCCGATCTGGTGCTGATCGCCCCCGCCACCGCCGACCTGATCGCCCGCCTGGCACAGGGGCTGGCCAACGACCTGCTGACCACTCTGGTACTGGCCACCGATGCCACGGTCGCCCTGGCCCCCGCCATGAATCAGGCGATGTGGCGCGACCCGGCCACCCAGGCCAACCTGGAACTGCTGCAGCAGCGCGACCTCAAGATCTTCGGCCCCGGTGCCGGCAGCCAGGCCTGCGGCGACATCGGCCTGGGGCGGATGCTCGAGCCCACCGAACTGGCCCTGATGGCCGCCGAGTGCTTCCAGCACCTGGCCCTTACCGGCAAACACGTGGTGATCACCGCCGGCCCGACTCAGGAAAACATTGACCCTGTGCGTTACATCACCAACCACAGCTCCGGCAAGATGGGTTTTGCCTTGGCCGAGGCGGCCGTGGAAGCGGGCGCGAAGGTCACCTTGATCACCGGCCCCGTGCATTTGCCCACGCCGGATCGGGTCACCCGAATCGACGTGGTCAGCGCCCGCGACATGCTGGGGGCGTGCGAAGCAGCAATGCCCTGCGACATATTCATCGCGTCAGCGGCCGTGGCCGACTACCGCCCTGAGGTGGTGGCCCCGCAAAAGCTCAAGAAAGACCCGTCGAGCGGTGATGGCCTTTTGCTGCAAATGGTCCGCAATCCAGATATTCTCGCGACCATTGCCACCCGTTCGGATCGTCCTTTCAGCGTCGGCTTCGCTGCGGAAACCGAGCATTTGCTCGATTACGCGGCCCGCAAGCTGAAGGGCAAGAATCTCGATCTGATTGTGGCCAACGATGTGGCCAACCCCAGTATCGGCTTCAACAGCGAAGACAACGCCTGCAGCGTCATCGACCGACAGCTGCATGCCACGATCTTCGCCCAGACCAGCAAGGGCAAGATTGCCCGCCAGCTGATCACATTCATTGCAGAACGCCTCAATCAGGTCTGAAATTATTCATGCACGCTTTACAAGCCAAGATTCTCGATCCTCGCATCGGCAGCGAATTTCCCCTGCCAACCTACGCCACTCCTGGCTCCGCTGGCCTTGACCTGCGCGCGATGCTGCAACAGGACACGGTGCTGGAACCCGGCCAGACACTGCTGATTCCTACAGGCCTGTCGGTGTACATCGGTGACCCTGGGCTGGCGGCGTTGATCTTGCCGCGCTCAGGCCTGGGCCACAAACACGGCATCGTGCTGGGCAATCTGGTGGGCCTGATCGACTCCGATTACCAGGGCGAGCTGATGGTCTCGTGCTGGAACCGCGGGCAAACGGCGTTCAAGCTGGCCGTGGGCGAGCGCATTGCCCAACTGGTCCTCGTGCCGGTGGTGCAGGCGCACTTCGAGCTGGTGGAGCAGTTCGACGAAAGCCAGCGCGGCACAGGCGGGTTCGGGCACTCCGGCAGCCACTGATCGGCCCGGCCAATACGGCGGTCGACGCCCGCCAGCGTCTTCAGGATGTCAGCTTTTCGCACCAGACCCATGCGGACCCACACGGAGAAGTTACGTGAAAGGTTTCACTCGCAAAAGCACACCGGGGCAGGAAGCCTCGACCGCCAAACCTGCCGGGCCAAGCGCCGGGTCCTCTGTCGCCAGCTCCGGCCTGCTGGTGCTCCTCGCAGGCCTGGTGGTCGCTGCCGCGCTGGTCTGGCTCGGGTTGCCGCCACCGTCCCAGAAGGAATACCGCGGGCAACTGGCGCAGTACCTGGCCAGCGGGCAAGGCAGCAGTTTTCGCCAGGCCGTTGGCCAACTAAGTGCCGACACCCAGGCGGCCGCCCGTGCGCCGCAGGTCGTCAAGGCCTTGCAAAGCCAGGACCCGTCTCAGCTGCAAGCCGCTCAGGACTCCCTGCACGTATGGGACGGCCTGGTCGATGCTCACCTTAACCTGCGCGGCCGAGCCGAGCAGAACAGCGCGCTGACCGCGCCCATGACGTTCTCCGCCCTTGAACAGGTGCGTCGCGCCGAAGCCGGGGAAAATCCGCCAGCCGAGGCCGTGCAGGTCGGCCAGCGGTGGCTGGTGTACAGCGTCGCGAGCGTGCACAACCCGGTGGATCAGACTGTCGTCGGCACCGTGCTGCTGGCCTTCGACCTGCAACGCCTGCTGCATGCATTTGCCGCCATGCCGGCCGAGGCCGGGCAACTGACCCTGCAACAACAGTTCGCCAAAGGGCCGGCCCAGGTGCTGTACCAGGCCGGCACGCCCGCCGCACTGCCAGCCCTGCCCCTGGAAACCGGCAACGCCAACTGGACCTTGGCTTTCACGCCAGGCGCAGCCTATCAATTGAGCATGCCGTGGGTGTCCATCGCCATGATGGTGCTGGCGGCACTGGCCGTACTGGCTGCAGCGTGGGCCGCGATGCAGCTGACCGCCAACCGCCTCAACCAGCAGATCAGTGCCGACGCGCGGCAATTGGAACAATTGATACAGGAGCTGTCGGGCGGCAAGGCGGTCAAGGCCTTCAGCTTGAGCCTGGCGCCACTGAACGGGTTGGCCGTAAGCCTGGCGCGGTTCTCCCTGCGCGGGATTCCGACGGCTGCCGACAGCGTAGCCAGCATGCCCAAGGCCAAGCCTGGCAGCGGGCCGGCGCGCTTCAACCTGGCACATGAAGAGCTGTCGGACCCGCTGTTTCAAACCAACGACATCCTCGACCTCGACGATCTCGACGACCCCGCCCCTGCACTGCAGGCGGCCCGGACACCGCCAGCGATCCCGGCGAGCATCTTCCGCGCCTACGACATCCGTGGCGTGGTCGGCACCACCCTGCTGCCCGAGACGGCGTACTGGATCGGCCGTGCAGTCGGTGCCCAAAGCCTGGCGCAGCATGAGCCCAACGTTGCCGTCGGCCGCGACGGGCGATTGTCTGGCCCGGCGCTGATGGGCCAACTGATTCAAGGGCTGGCCGATGCCGGCTGCCATGTCACCGACATCGGCCTGGTACCGACGCCGGCGCTGTACTACGCCGCCAACGTACTGGCAGGCAAGAGCGGGGTGATGCTGACCGGCAGTCACAATCCGCCTGACTACAACGGCTTCAAGATCATGATCGCCGGCGACACCTTGGCCAACGAACAGATCTTGGCCCTTCACCAACGCCTGCTGAACAACGACCTGACCCACGCCGCTGGCAGCATTACTCAGGTGGACATCCTGGAGCGCTATTACCAGGAGATCACCCGCGACGTCATCCTTGCCCGCCGCCTCAAAGTGGTAGTGGATTGTGGCAACGGAGCGGCCGGCGTCATTGCCCCGCGGCTGATCGAAGCCCTCGATTGCGAAGTCATCCCGTTGTTCTGCGACGTGGATGGCCACTTCCCCAATCACCATCCCGACCCTGGCAAACCGGAAAACCTTGCTGACCTGATCGCCAAGGTCAAGGCCACCGGGGCGGACCTGGGCGTCGCCTTCGACGGTGATGGCGACCGCGTCGGCGTCGTGACCAACACCGGCACGATCATCTATGCCGACCGCCTGCTGATGCTGTTTGCCAAGGACACCCTGTCACGCAACCCGGGCACCGATGTGGTGTTCGACGTCAAATGCACCCGCTGCCTGACGCCGCTGATCAACAGCTATGGCGGCCGGCCGGTGATGTGGAAAACCGGGCACTCGCTGATCAAGAAACACATGAAAGCCACCGGCGCGCTGCTGGGCGGCGAGATGAGCGGACACATCTTTTTCAAGGAGCGCTGGTTTGGTTTCGACGACGGCATCTATGCTGCTGCTCGACTGCTGGAAATCCTCAGCCAGCAGAAACTGAGCAGCGACGAGCTGTTTGCCACCTTCCCGAACGATATTTCGACGCCCGAGATCAATATTCAGGTGACCGAAGAGCGTAAATTCACCATCATCAATGCCCTTGAACGTTACGCCCACTGGGGCGATGCACAATTGGCAACGATTGATGGCTTGCGTATAGATTATCCAACGGGCTGGGGCCTGGTCCGTGCCTCCAACACCACGCCGGTACTGGTGCTGCGTTTCGAAGCGGACAGCCAGGCAGAACTGCAGCGCATCCAGCAGATTTTCCGGGTGCAACTGAACGCTGTCGCCCCCGACCTCCAATTACCGTTTTGACCTCCGGAGCCCCGCATGACCCTCGAACGCGATGCCGCCACCAATGTAGCCAAGGTTCTGTCTGAAGCGTTGCCCTATATCCGCCGATTCGTCGGCAAGACGCTGGTGATCAAATACGGCGGCAATGCCATGGAGAGTGAAGAGCTCAAGACCGGCTTCGCCCGTGACGTCGTACTGATGAAGGCGGTGGGCATCAACCCGGTCGTCGTGCATGGCGGCGGCCCGCAGATCGGCGACCTGCTCAAACGCCTGAACATCGAAAGCCATTTCATCGATGGCATGCGCGTGACCGATGCCCAGACCATGGACGTGGTGGAAATGGTCCTCGGCGGTCAGGTCAACAAAGACATCGTCAACCTGATCAACCGCCATGGCGGCAGCGCCATCGGCCTGACCGGCAAGGACGCGGAGCTGATTCGCGCACGCAAACTACACGCCACGCGCCAAACCCCGGAAATGAAGCAGCCGGAAATCATCGACATCGGCCAGGTCGGCGAAGTGACCGGGGTCAATATCGACCTGCTGAACATGCTGGTGAAAGGCGACTTCATCCCGGTCATCGCGCCTATTGGCGTGGGTCCTGACGGCGAGTCCTACAACATCAATGCCGACCTGGTGGCCGGCAAGGTGGCCGAGGCACTGAAAGCCGAGAAGCTGATCCTGCTGACCAACATCGCTGGGTTGATGGACAAGGAAGGCGCGGTATTGACCGGCCTGACCACCGAGCAGGTCGACGGTCTGATCGCCGACGGCACCATCTACGGCGGCATGCTGCCAAAGATCCGCTGCGCGCTGGAAGCGGTACAGGGCGGGGTCAACAGCTCGCACATCATCGACGGGCGGGTACCGAATGCGGTGCTGCTGGAGATCTTTACCGATATCGGCATGGGCACCATGATCACCAATCGCAAGCGGCATTGAACGTTTGGGGTGAGGCTCATGGCGTCATCGCGACGCTCGATCAAGGCGCCAATAAAGGCGCCAGCCGAGCCTTCAACGCCGTAAAGTCCTTGTCCGCCTGGGCGCGCTGGGCCTGATAGTCCCGGACTTTCTGCTCCAGCCCATCGCGCTGCTCATGAATCCTCTTGAGCTCGTCCAGCATGCCTTGAGGCACCGGTTTGCCGGACCGTTCCAGATCCGCCGCCTGGCTCTGCAGGGTCTGCTGCTGCAAGAGCAGCGCCTGCTGGCTGTTGCCTGCGACCAAAATATTGGCATCCAGCTCGGCCATCTTGCGCTCGCGCGCCCGGTCGACTTCCGTCAGGTTTGGGTATTTTTTGACCAGCAGCGCATCAGCGTCGGCCTTGGCCTGATCGTCGCGCTTCTGCTGAAGCTGCTCGGGGGTGAGGGCCGGCGCCACCACTTGGATCACCCGGCCTTGCTGATTGAGCACTTCATAGCCCTTGCCGGCGTATTCGGCCGGGACGCCCTGACTGTCCAGTACCTTGACGCCGCGGCTGTCGACATAGCGATACAACACCATGCCCGGGGCCTTCGCGCCCGCCTGCGCGTCGCCGATCGAGAGACCGGCCAGCAACAGGGCCGTGCACAGGCCAGTGGCGAGCATTCGGCGGGCCATGGGTCAGATACCGTATTGAGCGCGGTAGGCTTCAACGGCTGGCAGGTGCGGCTTGAGCTGGTCGTCATCGGCCAGGTATTCCAGCACCTGGTCAAGGGACACGATACTGACCACCGGAATCTTGAAGTCGCGCTCCACTTCCTGGATGGCCGACAACTCGCCCTTGCCGCGCTCCTGGCGATTCAATGCAATCAACACGCCCGCCGCCGTGGCCTGCTGCGCCTTGATGATCTGCATCACCTCGCGAATGGCCGTGCCCGCAGTGATCACATCGTCGATGATCAGCACGTTGCCAGTCAGCGGCGAACCGACCAGGCTGCCGCCTTCGCCATGATCCTTGGCTTCCTTGCGGTTGAAACACCAGGGCACGTCGAGTTGATGCTGCTCGGCCAACTGCACAGCGGTGGCCGCTGCCAGGGGAATACCCTTGTAGGCGGGACCAAACAACACGTCGAAGGCCATGCCGCTGTCAACGATGGCTGCGGCATAATACCGCCCCAGTCGAGCCAGTGCCGTGCCGCTGTTGAAGAGCCCGGCATTGAAGAAATAAGGACTCGTACGCCCGGATTTCAGGGTGAACTCGCCAAAACGCAGTACACCGCGTTCGATGGCGAAACGAATGAAGTCGCGCTGATAATCCTGCATGAAAAAAAGTCTCGAATACCACGGATTTAGCTAATTAGGTAGAGCTCGGGTATCATACACGCACGAGATTTTTGGGGCCATGTATGCGGATCATCAGTGTGAACGTTAATGGCATTCAGGCTGCAGTCGAGCGCGGGTTGCTCAGTTGGCTGCAAGCCCAGAATGCAGACGTCATCTGCCTGCAGGATACTCGCGCCTCCGCCTTTGAACTGGACGATGCAGCCTTCCAACTGGACGGTTACTTCCTCTACGCCTGCGATGCCGAAGTTCCCGCCCAAGGCGGCGTGGCACTTTACTCGCGGTTGCAACCCAAGGCGGTTATCAGCGGTCTGGGCTTCGAGACAGCCGACCGCTACGGGCGTTACCTGCAAGCCGATTTCGACAAAGTCAGTATTGCCACCTTGCTGTTGCCTTCCGGGCAGAACGGCGACGAAGACTTGAATCAGAAATTCAAGTTGATGGACGACTTCGCCAAGTACCTGGACAAGCAGCGGCGCAAACGCCGTGAATACATTTATTGCGGCTCGCTTTATGTGGCGCAGCAGAAGCTCGACATCAAGAACTGGCGTGACAGCCAGCAGTTGCCTGGCTTCCTGGCGCCGGAACGGGCCTGGATGGACGAGATAGTCGGCAACATGGGCTACGTGGATGCCTTGCGCGAAGTCAGCCGCGAAGGCGATCAATACAGCTGGTGGCCAGATAACGAACAGGCCGAGATGCTCAATCTCGGCTGGCGGTTCGATTATCAGCTGCTGACGCCCGGCCTGCGCCGCTTTGTCCGCAGCGCCCGCCTGCCGCGCCAGCCGCGTTTTTCGCAGCATGCGCCGTTGATCGTCGACTACGATTGGTCGCTGACCATCTGACGTTTCTGCCAGCATAAAAAAACCGACCTCAGGGGTCGGTTTTTTTATGCCTGGACGAACATCAGTCCGCCAGGGCGGCCTTCTGAAGCTCGAACAACTCGGTCATGCCTTTCTGCGCCAATGCCAGCATGGCGTTGAGCTCGGCAGGCTGGAATGGCGCGCCTTCGGCCGTACCCTGCACTTCGATGAAACCGCCTTCGCTGGTCATGACCACGTTCAGGTCAGTCTCGGCGGCGGAGTCTTCCAGGTAGTCGAGGTCCAGCACCGGTTCGCCCTGATACATGCCCACCGACACCGCGGCAATCATCTGCTTGAGCGGATCACCAGACTTCAGGCCGCCGCGCTTCTTGATCACTTTCAGTGCATCGACCAGCGCTACCATGGCACCGGTAATCGACGCCGTGCGAGTGCCACCGTCGGCCTGAATCACATCACAATCGATGTAGAGGGTTACATCACCCAGCTTGCTCATGTCCAGCGCGGCGCGCAGCGAACGCCCGATCAGGCGTTGGATTTCCAGGGTACGCCCGCCCTGCTTGCCGCGGCTGGCTTCGCGCTGGTTACGCTCGCCGGTGGCACGCGGCAACATGCCATATTCGGCCGTCAGCCAGCCTTGGCCCTGGCCCTTGAGAAAACGCGGTACGCCGTTTTCGACGCTGACTGTACAAATGACTTTGGTGTCGCCGAACTCCACCAATACCGAACCTTCGGCATGTTTGGTGTAGTTGCGAGTGATGCGGATCGAGCGGAGCTGATCGGCAGCGCGACCACTTGGACGTTTCATCTGAATACCTGTACTGAGCGGAAAACTGCCGACCATTATAAGGCGTGCAGCTAGTTATTGCCCGGTTTGCGTGGTCACTGGTCGGCCCGCGCCAGACCGGACTCAACAGCCGATTGGGAGCCACGCTCGCGGTGCGCTACAATCTTGCGCCCTGCCATCCGGCATTTATTCCTTGCGCGAGGTACTCCCCCATGGTGCACAGCATGACCGCCTTCGCCCGTGCCGAACGGGCCGTGGCACAGGGCACTCTGAGCTGGGAGCTGCGCTCGGTCAACCATCGTTACCTGGAGCCACACCTGCGTTTGCCCGAGGCTTTTCGTGACCTGGAAGGCGCGGTGCGCGAGGCTCTGCGCCAAGCGGTCTCGCGCGGAAAGATCGAATGCACGCTGCGCTTCACCGAGGAAAGCTCGGGCAAACCCCTGCAGGTCGACCGCGAGCGTGCAGCGCAACTGGTGGCTGCGGCGGAACTCGTCGCCGGCCTGATTCAACAGCCTGCCGCCCTCAATCCGCTGGAAGTGCTGGCCTGGCCAGGCGTGCTGACCGGCGATGCCAGCGATCCACAGGCGCTGAACAATGAAGCCACGGGCCTGTTCGCCGAAGCGCTCAAGGAGCTGAAGAAGGGCCGCGACCGCGAAGGTGCTGAACTGGGGCGACTGATTGACGAACGCCTGGACGCCATGAGTGCCGAAGTAGTGACCTTGCGCGCCTTGGTGCCGCAGATGCTGGCTACCCAGCGCCAGAAAGTGCTGGACCGCTTCGCCGACATGCGCGCCGAACTCGATCCGCAGCGGCTGGAGCAAGAAATGGTGCTCCTGGCGCAAAAGAGCGACGTGGCGGAAGAACTGGACCGCCTGGCCACCCACATCAATGAGGTGCGCCGAGTGCTCAAGACCGGTGGCGCCGCCGGCCGCCGCCTGGATTTCCTCATGCAGGAACTCAACCGCGAAGCCAACACATTGGGCTCCAAAGCCTTCGACCCGCGCAGCACCCAGGCTGCGGTCAACCTCAAGGTGTTGATCGAGCAGATGCGTGAACAAGTGCAGAATATTGAGTAAGGCATCCCCGACAATGAACCACAGCACTGGCACCCTTTATATCGTCGCAGCGCCCTCCGGCGCCGGCAAGACCAGCCTGGTCAAGGCCCTGATCGACGCCCAGCCCAGCATCCGCGTTTCGGTGTCACACACCACTCGCGCCATGCGTCCGGGCGAAGTCGATGGCGTGAACTATCACTTCGTCGACCGCGCCGAGTTCCTGCGCATGATCGAGCACGGTGATTTTCTCGAGCAGGCCGAAGTCTTCGGCAACCTGTACGGCACCTCGCAAAGCACCTTGCAACAAACCCTGGATGACGGCCACGACCTTATCCTCGAAATCGACTGGCAAGGCGCGCAGCAAGTGCGCAAGCTGATCCCTTCGGCCCGCTCGATCTACATCCTGCCACCCAGCCAGCAGTCCCTGCGCCACCGCCTGAATAATCGCGGCCAGGACAGCGACGAGATCATCGACGGGCGCATGAAAGAGGCCGTCAGCGAAATGAGCCACTATGTGGAATACGATTTTCTGGTGATCAACGACGATTTCGCCACGGCGCTGGAAGACTTGAAGGCGATTTTCCGTGCCAATCGGTTGCAGCAGAAGCAGCAGCAGGAGCGGCACAGCAGCTTGCTGGCAAGTCTCTTGGCTTGAATCGCGTTGCCGGCATCGCGACCAAGCCCTGCTGCAAAACTAAAGCTTCCCTATTCGCTGGTGATTTTTTAAACTATCGAGTCCGCTCGCCCATCCGGGCTGCGCGCATACCGCATTTGCTACGAGGAATACCATGGCCCGCGTAACCGTTGAAGACTGCCTTGAACACGTGGATAACCGTTTCGAGCTGGTCATGCTCTCCACCAAACGTGCTCGCCAGCTGGCGACCGGCGGTAAAGAGCCGAAAGTGGCGTGGGAAAACGACAAGCCTACCGTGGTTGCTCTGCGTGAAATCGCCGAGGGCCTGGTGAGCTACGAAATGATCGCCAACGAAGAGATCGTCGAAGACGAACCTTTGTTTGCGGCGTTCGAGGACGAGTCCAACGAGGCCGTTTGAGCCTATGCCTGGTCGACGTGGCACGGCGCAGGGTAAAAGGCTTTGGCCGGGGGGAACCCCATGCCAAGCATAGACGCCCTCGCCGATCGCTTATCGACCTACCTCGGCGCTGACCAGGTCAACCTGGTACGCCGAGCGTATTTCTACGCCGAGCAAGCCCACGACGGCCAACGCCGGCGCAGCGGCGAAGCCTATGTCACCCATCCACTGGCGGTGGCAAGCATTCTTGCCGACATGCACATGGACCATCAAAGCCTGATGGCCGCGATGCTCCATGATGTGATCGAAGACACCGGCATCGCCAAGGAAGCGCTCAGCGCGCAGTTCGGTGAAACCGTGGCCGAGCTGGTCGACGGGGTCAGCAAACTGACCCAGATGAACTTCGAGACCAAGGCCGAGGCCCAGGCCGAGAACTTCCAGAAAATGGCCATGGCCATGGCTCGCGACATTCGCGTGATCCTGGTCAAGCTCGCCGATCGTCTGCACAACATGCGCACCCTGGAAGTACTGTCAGGCGAAAAGCGCCGACGCATTGCCAAGGAAACCCTGGAAATCTACGCCCCCATCGCCAATCGCTTGGGCATGCACAACGTGCGCGTGGAATTCGAAGACCTGGGGTTCAAGGCCATGTACCCGATGCGTTCGGCGCGCATCTACCAGGCGGTCAAACGCGCCCGGGGCAACCGCAAGGAAATCGTCAACAAGATCGAACAATCGCTGGCCCATTGCCTGGCCATCGACGGTATCGAAGGCGATGTCAGCGGCCGGCAAAAGCATATCTATGGCATCTACAAGAAGATGCGCGGCAAGCGTCGTGCCTTCAACGAGATCATGGACGTTTACGCCTTTCGCATCGTCGTCGACAAGGTCGACACCTGCTACCGCGTGCTCGGCGCTGTACATAATTTGTACAAGCCCCTGCCCGGCCGCTTCAAGGATTACATCGCGATACCCAAGGCCAACGGCTATCAGTCGCTCCACACCACTTTGTTCGGCATGCACGGCGTGCCCATCGAGATCCAGATTCGCACCCGCGAGATGGAAGAGATGGCCAACAACGGTATTGCCGCGCACTGGCTTTACAAGTCGTCCGACGACAGCCAGCCCAAGGGCACTCACGCTCGCGCCAGGCAGTGGGTCAAGGGCGTGCTGGAGATGCAGCAGCGCGCGGGCAACTCGCTGGAATTCATCGAAAGCGTGAAGATCGACCTGTTTCCGGACGAGGTCTACGTGTTCACGCCCAAAGGACGGATCATGGAGCTGCCCAAAGGCTCCACCGCCGTGGACTTTGCCTATGCGGTGCACACCGATGTGGGCAATAGCTGCATCGCCTGCCGCATCAACCGACGCCTGGCGCCCCTGTCCGAGCCATTGCAGAGTGGCTCTACGGTGGAAATCGTCAGTGCGCCGGGTGCTCGACCCAACCCCGCGTGGCTCAACTTCGTGGTCACCGGCAAGGCGCGCACGCACATCCGCCACGCCCTGAAGCTGCAACGCCGTTCCGAATCCATCAGCCTGGGCGAACGCCTGCTCAACAAGGTGCTCAATGGCTTCGACAGCGCGCTGGACAAAGTACCGGCCGAACGCGTGCAGGCCATGCTGGCAGAGTACCGCCTGGAATTGATCGAAGACCTGCTCGAAGACATCGGCCTGGGCAACCGCATGGCCTATGTGGTGGCACGCCGCTTGCTGGCCAGTGAAGGCGAGCAGTTGCCCGGCCCGGAGGGTCCGCTGGCCATACGCGGTACCGAAGGCCTCGTGCTCAGCTATGCCAAATGCTGCACGCCGATCCCTGGCGACCCCATCGTCGGCCATCTGTCCGCCGGCAAAGGCATGGTCGTGCACTTGGAGAACTGCCGCAACATCAGCGAAATTCGCCACAACCCGGAGAAGTGTATTCAATTGGCCTGGGCCAAGGACGTCACCGGGGAATTCAATGTCGAGTTGCGTGTCGAGCTGGAACACCAGCGCGGGCTGATTGCCCTGCTGGCCAGCAGCGTCAACGCGGCCGATGGCAACATTGAAAAAATCAGCATGGACGAGCGCGATGGACGTATCAGCGTCGTCCAGTTGGTGGTCAGCGTGCACGACCGCGTGCACCTGGCCCGAGTGATCAAGAAACTGCGAGCCCTGACTGGCGTCATCCGCATCACGCGCATGCGCGCCTGACGGGCCATCAATTTTCCAGGAGTTGTTCATGACCAAGACCGTAATCACCAGCGACAAGGCCCCTGCCGCCATCGGTACCTATTCGCAGGCGATCAAGGCCGGCAACACGGTCTATCTGTCCGGCCAGATTCCGCTGGACCCCAAGACCATGGATCTGGTGGAGGGCTTCGAAGCCCAGACAGTCCAGGTGTTCGAGAACCTCAAGGCCGTGGTCGAAGCGGCAGGCGGCTCGTTCAAGGACTTCGTCAAGGTGAACATCTTTCTCACCGACCTGAGCCACTTCGCCAAGGTCAACGAGGTGATGGGCCGTTACTTCGACCAGCCTTACCCTGCCCGTGCCGCCATCGGCGTCGCCGCTCTGCCTCGCGGCGCCCAGGTTGAAATCGACGGCGTCCTGGTCATCGAGTAATCCCCTTGCGGCGAGGCGCTTGGCGCCTCGCCCTCCCTGCCCCGCAAGGATCTCCCGTATGCGTCACGCGCTCGCCTTTACTCTGGTTGCCGCACTGCTCGGCGGATGCGCCAGCCATGACAACGTCGACCCCAGCGGTATCTGGATCAACCAGAACGCCATCGACGCCGCCGCCAAAGGTGGCAGCTTGCGTCAGGCCCTCTTGGCCAACGGCCCCAACCTCGAGTGGCACTTGGACACCAAAACCGGCCAGGCCAGCTACAGCAATGGTTTTGAGCAAGGCGAAGGTAAACTGATTGCCAGCAAGCCGGGCTTCTGGACCGTGGACTTCTATGGCAGCCACAGCGAGGCCCTGGAAACCAAGGGTGGGCAGCTGCTGCAAAGCCCTAGCGACAGTACACCGCAGCAGAGCTTCGTCAAACCGAAGAAAGCCGTACCGGCCGACGCGCCGCCGGGCACTTCGTTCGAGGAGGCACTCTATGGTGCCTATCTGGCCGGCAACTGGAAGATCGTCGAAGGCCCGGGCCAAGGTGGTGTCGTGCATTTCACTCCTGACGGTCGTCTGGAAGGCATCGATGGACTGGACCGCTACGCGCTGTGCCTGGCCGGGGATTGCGCGGCGATGAGCGGTGAGTTCGACAGTATGTGGATGGAAAAGGACCAGCAGGGCAACGCCTACATATTCCGGCGCGATGGGGACAGTCTGGATATCCTGGAAGCCGTCAATCAGGCCAAGCCCGATGAGATGCCGGATCTGCATCCAGGCGCCCGGCGGTGGTTGCTCAAGAAGTAACCCACTACCCACCGGTTGCCGGAATACGCGAAGCTCGCGATAGGGCCTGACGCCTATTCTGTGCAGGCTCATGGCGGGCTTCGCACTCCTACGAAGTGGCTTTCAGCATAGCGGCGTAGCCTTCGCGGTAGCTTGGGTACTGCGGCACCCAGCCCAAAGCCCGTGCCCGTGCATTGCTGCACCGCTTACTGCCGGTACGCCGCACGCTTTCGGTGTCCGACCATCCTGTCACGCCCAGATACTCGCGCAACCAGGCCACCACCTCGAACAACGGTGCCGGGGCGTCATCCACACCGAGGTAGCATTCCTCCAGCGGCGCGCCCGCCCGCTCGGCCAGCAACAGAAACGCCAGCAACCCCGCCGCATCGTCCACATGAATGCGGTTGCCATAGACCGGAGGCTGCTCGGCCACCCGGTAGCCCTGACGAACCTGCTCGACAAAGCGCCCGCGCCCCGGACCATAGATGCCGGTCAGGCGCACGACACTGGCGGCAAAACCACTGCTTAACAGATGACGCTCGGCCTCCAGCATCAATCGCCCGGAGAAACCGCTCGCTTGGGCATCCGAGGTTTCATCGACCCACTCGCCTTCGACCTGGCCGTAAACGCTGCTACTGGAGACGAACAGAATTCGCCGCGGTGCCTGGGCATTGGCCTCCAACCAGCCCAGGGTATGTTGCAAGCCCTGCACATAAGCCGCCTGGTAGCCCGCTTCGTCGTGCTGCGACGCCGCCACGCAATACACCAGATAATCCACCGGCCCGGTGGGCCACTGCGGCGGGCAGGCAGCGTGGCCAAGGTCGGCGGCAATGGCATGGAAACCTGCCGGCAATTTTGCCACCGATCGGCGCAGACCCCAGACGGCCCAATCCTGTGCCTGCAGCAACTGGCCCAGACGGCCGCCCACATCACCACAGCCGACAATTACAATGCGCGGAGCCATGAAATTTCCCCTTTCACTAGCATTCGGAAATAGACTGAAAAACGAACAAATTTCGTCATTAACGAAAAAACTGAACGCTATTGCTTTTGTTAACAAGAATTAGTTGCAATAATATCGGGTATCAGTTCTCCACCTGACCGGGTGGTCTGCGAACATTTTCCCTTCTAACGTTCAGGTCGGCCAGCATGATTCGCTCTTCCGTTCACGCATCGTCTCTGTGGTCTCGCGCCTTGGGCGCCATGGCCGTTTTGCTGTTCAGCATGGCTATCGCGCCGGCTGTCTTTGCCGACGAGACCGCCACCAACACAGCGCCCGCCGCCGTCGAACAGGCTCCGGCCATGACGCCCGTTGCTGCCCCTGTAGAGACCGCCGAGCCAGTGGCCAGCATGAGTCACGATCTGTCGCCGTGGGGCATGTACCAACATGCCGACATCGTCGTCAAGGTGGTGATGATCGGTCTGGCGATTGCCTCGATTATCACTTGGACCATCTGGATCGCCAAAGGCTTCGAACTGCTGGGGGCCAAGCGTCGCCTCAAAGGTGAAATCGCCGCGCTGAAAAAGGCCGCCACCCTCAAGGCTGCCGCCGAAACGGCCAGCCGCCAAGGTACCTTGGCCAACCTGCTGGTGCACGACGCCCTGGAAGAGATGCACCTGTCGGCCAACAGCCGGGAACGTGAAGGCATCAAAGAGCGGGTGAGCTTTCGTTTGGAGCGTCTGGTGGCCGCGTGCGGTCGCAACATGAGCAACGGCACTGGCGTACTGGCAACCATCGGCTCTACCGCGCCCTTCGTAGGCCTGTTCGGTACCGTATGGGGCATCATGAACAGCTTCATCGGCATCGCCAAGACCCAGACCACCAACCTCGCCGTCGTCGCCCCCGGTATCGCCGAAGCCCTGCTGGCCACCGCACTGGGTCTGGTGGCGGCTATCCCCGCCGTGGTCATCTACAACGTCTTCGCCCGCTCCATCGCCGGCTACAAGGCACAAGTCTCGGATGCCTCGGCGCAAGTGCTGTTGCTGGTCAGCCGCGACCTGGACCACCAGCCCGCCGAGCGCAGCGGCCAACCGCAAATGGTGAAGGTGGGTTAAGTCATGGGCCTGCATCTGAATGAAGGTGGTGACGACCTCGTCGAGAACCACGAAATCAACGTCACGCCGTTTATCGACGTGATGCTGGTGCTGTTGATCGTGTTCATGATCGCCGCACCGCTGGCCACCGTGGACATCAAGGTCGACCTCCCGGCCTCCACCGCCAAACCGGTGCCGCGACCGGAAAAGCCGGTGTTCCTGAGCGTCAAATCGGACCTCGACCTGTACCTGGGCGACGACAAGATCGACCGTGCCCAGTTGGGTCCGATGCTTGATGCCAAGACCAAAGGCAATAAGGATACGACTATTTTCTTCCAGGCCGACAAGGGCGTGGACTATGGCGACCTCATGGATGTGATGAACGCGCTGCGCGCCAGCGGTTACCTCAAAGTAGGCCTCGTCGGACTTGAGACGGCTGGGAAAAAATGACCACCACGCGCCAAAAACTGACGCGATACGGTAGCAGCCTGGCCGTGGTTCTGGCGGTGCACGGGGTGGCCATCGCCATCGCCCTGCACTGGACCAGCGCACCGCAGGTGGTGGAGTTGCCCCCGGCAGCGATGATCGTGGAAATGCCCCCCATGCCCGAAATCGCGCCCCCGCCTCCGCCCAAGGTGGTGCAGACACCGACGCCGCCCGCTCCGGTAGAAGAGCCGCCGCTGCCCAAAGTGGCAGAGGCGCCGAAGCCGACGATCGCCCTGCCCAAGCCCAAGCCCAAACCGCCCAAACCACAGCCCCCCAAGCCCGACAAAAAACCGGAGCCGGTGCAGGACAAGCCAGTGGCCGAGAAGCCCGTGGATACCCCGCCGGCTCCACCAGCACCCGCAGTGAAATCGGCCGCTCCGGCGCCGAGCATCGCCTCCAATCCAGATGCCAAACCGTCCTGGGAAGCAGACTTGCTGCGTCACTTGGCCCAGTACAAACGTTATCCGGACGACGCCAAGCGCCGCGGTCTGGAAGGTACGGTCAAGCTGAAATTCGTCGTCGACGGGCAGGGCAATGTCCTGTCGTTCGAAATCGTCGGCGAATCCGGCAGCGCATCGCTGGACCGTGCGACCCTGGAAATGATTCGCAGGGCTCAACCGCTGCCGCCGCCGCCCAAGGAATTGGTGGCGAACGGGCCGATTCAGCTGACCGCGCCGTTCGTGTTCTCGTTGAACAAAGGTCGATAAAGCCAAGCAGACAGAAATCTGACAAAAAACCCGGAGGTTGATAACGTGCGTCTATCGATAGCACCGGCTATGCTGGGGCGGCAATTCCATGGACGCACGTTATGACCCTCACCGAACTACGCTACATCGTCACCCTGGCCCAGGAGCAACACTTCGGCCATGCCGCTGAACGCTGTCACGTCAGCCAGCCCACGCTGTCGGTTGGCGTCAAGAAACTCGAGGACGAGCTGGGCGTGCTGATCTTCGAGCGCAGCAAGAGTGCGGTGCGTCTGACGCCGGTGGGCGAAGGCATCGTCGCCCAGGCGCAAAAGGTCCTGGAACAAGCCCAGGGCATCCGCGAATTGGCCCAGGCCGGCAAGAACCAGCTCACCGCACCCTTGAAGCTGGGAGCCATCTATACCGTCGGTCCCTACCTGTTCCCGCACCTGATTCCACAGCTACACCGGGTGGCTCCGCAGATGCCGCTCTACATCGAAGAAAACTTCACTCACGTGCTGCGCGACAAACTGCGCAACGGCGAGCTGGATGCCGTGATCATTGCTCTGCCGTTCAATGAAGCCGACGTGTTGACCCTGCCGCTCTACGACGAGCCCTTCTATGTGCTGATGCCGTCCGACCATCCATGGACGAAAAAAGATACCATCGACGCCGGCCTGCTCAACGACAAGAGCCTGTTGCTGCTGGGTGAAGGTCACTGCTTCCGCGACCAGGTCCTGGAAGCCTGCCCGACGCTGGTCAAGGGCACCGAAGGCGCACGCCACACCACTGTTGAGTCCAGTTCGCTGGAAACCATCCGGCACATGGTGGCGTCCGGCCTCGGGGTGTCGATCCTGCCGCTTTCGGCTGTAGACAGCCATCACTACGCTCCCGGCATTATCGAAGTTCGTCCGCTGACCCCGCCGGCGCCGTTTCGCACCGTGGCCATTGCCTGGCGCGCCAGCTTTCCACGGCCCAAGGCGATCGAGATCCTCGCCGACTCCGTGCGCCTGTGCTCGGTGGCCAAGCCGGCAGCGGCGGCCAGCAAAGTCGCGACATGACCGAACTGTCCCAAGTCTCGGTCACCGCACTCAAGGGCGTGGGCGAGGCCATGGCCGAGAAGCTGCATAAGGTGGGCCTGGAGAACCTCCAGGACGTGCTCTTTCATTTGCCGTTGCGCTACCAGGATCGCACCCGCGTGGTCCCCATCGGTCAGTTGCGCCCAGGCCAGGATGCGGTCATCGAAGGCGTAGTCAGCGGTGCCGACGTGTCCATGGGCAAACGCCGCAGCCTGCTGGTGCGCCTGGGAGATGGCACCGGCACCTTGAGCCTGCGCTTCTATCACTTCAGCAACGCCCAGAAAGAAGCCCTCAAGCGCGGCACCCACCTACGCTGCTATGGCGAAGCCCGGCCAGGGGCCTCGGGCCTGGAGATCTACCACCCGGAATACCGCGCCCTGACCGGCGATGAAGATGTGCCGGTGGAGCAGAACCTGACGCCGATCTACCCCACCACCGAAGGCCTCACCCAGCAACGCCTGCGCCAGCTGTCGCAGCAGGCCCTGAGCCTGCTGGGGCCGCGCAGCCTCCCCGACTGGCTGCCTGAAGAGTTGGCGCGCGACTACCAACTGGCGCCGCTGGACCAGGCCATCCGTTACCTGCACAACCCGCCACCGGATGCTGATCTCGAAGAGCTCGCCGTGGGCCATCACTGGGCCCAGCATCGGCTGGCTTTTGAAGAGCTGCTCACTCACCAGCTTTCGCAGCAACGCCTGCGCGAGAGCCTGCGCAGCCAGCGGGCGCCGGCCCTGCCCAAGGCCAGCGTGCTGCCGGGGCAGTACCTGAAAAATCTCGAGTTCGCCCCCACGGGTGCGCAACAGCGAGTCGGTAACGAAATTGCCTATGATCTGGCGCAGCCCGAGCCCATGCTGCGGCTGGTGCAAGGCGACGTCGGTGCCGGCAAGACCGTGGTGGCCGCCCTGGCGGCCCTGCAGGCACTGGAGGCGGGCTATCAAGTGGCCTTGATGGCACCGACCGAAATTCTCGCCGAGCAGCATTTCATCACGTTCCAGCGCTGGCTCGAGCCCTTGGGTATCGAGACCGCCTGGCTGGCCGGCAAGCTCAAAGGCAAGGCGCGGGTCACGGCGCTGGAGCAGATTGCCAACGGCGCGCCCATGGTGGTCGGTACCCATGCGCTCTTTCAGCCCGAAGTACAGTACAAGCGCCTGGCGCTGGTGATCATCGACGAACAGCATCGATTCGGCGTGCAACAGCGGCTGGCACTGCGCCAGAAAGGCGTCGGCGGCACCCAGTGCCCGCATCAGTTGATCATGACCGCCACGCCTATCCCGCGCACTCTGGCCATGAGCGCCTACGCCGACCTCGACACGTCCATCCTCGACGAACTGCCCCCTGGCCGAACGCCGGTCAATACCGTGCTGGTGGTCGACAGCCGGCGTATCGAGGTCATCGAACGGGTGCGCGCGGCCTGCGCCGAAGGTCGCCAGGCCTACTGGGTGTGCACACTGATCGAAGAGTCCGAGGAGCTGACCTGCCAGGCGGCGCAAAGCACCTATGAAGACTTGAGCAGCGCCTTGGGCGAATTGCGGGTGGGTTTGATCCATGGCCGTATGAAGTCCGCGGAGAAGGCCGCAGTGATGGCCGAGTTCAAGCAGGGCAACCTGCAACTGCTGGTGGCAACCACGGTGATCGAGGTCGGCGTGGACGTGCCAAACTCCAGCCTGATGATCATCGAAAACCCCGAACGCCTGGGCCTGGCCCAGTTGCATCAGCTGCGCGGCCGGGTCGGCCGAGGCAGCGCGGCCAGCCACTGCGTGCTGCTTTATCACCCGCCCCTGTCACAGATCGGCCGCGAGCGGCTGGGTATCATGCGGGAAACCAACGACGGCTTCGTTATCGCCGAAAAAGACCTGCAACTTCGCGGTCCCGGTGAGATGCTGGGTACGCGCCAGACAGGTTTGCTACAGTTCAAGGTCGCAGACCTGATGCGCGACGCCGACCTGCTGCCGGCGGTCCGCGACGCTGCCCAAGCACTGCTGGCCCGCTGGCCACAGCATGTGACGCCACTGCTGGAACGTTGGTTGCGACATGGCCAGCAATATGGCCAAGTTTGAATAGACTTTGATCTACTGGATCTGGCTGAATGCAAGCTGGGTATACTGTTTCGATTGTAGGAAATTGGACACGGATCATGACTGAAGTTGCTCTGGACACTGCTGCTCTGCACGCCCCGTCTGCCATCCAGCTGCTGCTTGCCAAGCTGGGCATTCGCTACCGCGAGGTCCCTGAACATCAGGCCACGGTTGCGTCGCAAAAGGTCCAGACCGTCCTGCTGGGCGATGCCGTCGGCACCCTGATGGTGTTGTTTGCACAAAGTCAGCTGCTGGACCTCAACCGCCTCGCGGAATTGACTGGCCGCAAGCTGACCGCCGTTCCGTTGGACAGGCTGGGCAAACTGCTGGCCAAGCATGACCTGACCTCGCTGCCCGGCCTGCCGGTCCTGAGCAGCTCGCCATGCCTCTACGACGAGCGCCTGCTGAACGAACCGCTGCTGCTGGTCGCCTCAGGTCAACCGGGCCTGCTGCTGGAACTGACCAGCGAAGACTTCAAGAAGATGCTGCTCAAGGCCAGCGCCGGCAATTTCGGCTCGCCGCTGACCTTGATCGAACCCAACCTGACCCGCCCGGATGATGACCGCAAGGAAATCACCCAGGCCGTCCAGGCGTTCACCGCACGGCGCATCCAGCAACGCCTTGAGGCCACCATCGAGATCCCGCCACTGGCGGAAACCGCGCAGAAGATCATCAAGCTGCGGGTCGATCCCAACGCCACCATCGATGACATCACCGGCGTGGTCGAGACGGACCCAGCCCTGGCTGCGCAAGTGGTCAGCTGGGCTGCCTCACCGTACTACGCGTCGCCTGGCAAGATCCGTTCGGTGGAAGATGCCATCGTGCGCATTCTCGGCTTCGATCTGGTCATCAACCTGGCGCTGGGGCTGGCCCTGGGCAAGACCCTTAGCCTGCCCAAGGATCACCCGCAACAGGCTACGCCGTACTGGCACCAGTCCATCTACACGGCTGCCGTCATCGAGGGCCTGACCCGCGCCATTCCTCGTGCGGAACGCCCGGAAGCGGGGCTGACCTATCTGGCCGGTCTGCTGCACAATTTTGGCTATCTGCTGCTGGCACACGTTTTTCCACCGCACTTCTCGCTGATCTGCCGTCATCTGGAGGTCAACCCCCACCTGAACCACGGCTACGTCGAACAGCACCTGCTGGGCATTACCCGCGAGCAGATGGGTTCTTGGTTGATGCGCTACTGGGACATGCCCGAAGAGCTGGCCACCGCGCTGCGGTTCCAACACGACCCGCACTATGCCGGCGAATACTCGCAATATCCGAACCTGGTTTGCCTGGCGGTGCGCCTGTTGCGCAGCCGCGGTGTCGGCGCCGGGGCCGAAGAGCCGATTCCGGACGAACTGTTGGAGCGCCTGGGTCTGACCCGGGAAAAAGCCGAGGACGTGGTGACCAAGGTGCTCGATGCCGAGGCCCTGCTGCGGGAGTTGGCGGCGCAGTTCAACCAGGAGTAATGCCCGACCTGCGATCGGCTTACCCGGATGACCGGTGTGCTGCCGGTCGCGGGCTACGTCTTCCTGCGCACACGTTTCAAACCCTACTGTACCCAACGGGCAGGGGTCTGACCGTCAATACACTTTCATGACAGTTTTGTTTCAAAAAAACGATTGCCTGTGCGATGCTGGCGTTTCGTGCTTAGGACAACTACAGCTTAAGTAACAAAGACATACGCCAGCGTCCAAGACCGGACGCTTACAGGGGGCCGTGTCATGCTTACCCTGCTGAATCTCTTGTCTGCCGTCGCCCTGCTGATCTGGGGCACTCACATCGTTCGCACCGGGATACTCCGGGTCTACGGCAGCCAGCTACGGCAGCTGCTCAGCCAGAACATGTCGAAACGCCCGCTGGCGTTCCTCGCCGGTATTCTCGTGACCGCCGTGGTGCAGAGCAGCAACGCCACCGCCATGCTTACCACCTCGTTTGTCGGTCAAGGGCTGATGGGGCTGATGCCTGCGCTGGCTATCATGCTCGGCGCCGACGTGGGTACGGCCTTGATGTCGCGGGTGCTGACCTTCGACCTGTCATGGCTGTCGCCGCTGCTGATATTCCTCGGTGTGATCTTTTTCCTCTCGCGCAAACAGACCCGTCTGGGGCAGTTGGGCCGCGTGGGCATCGGCCTGGGCCTGATCGTGCTGGCGCTGCAGCTGATCGTCGAGGCGGCGACACCGATCACCCACGCGCAAGGGGTGAAGGTTCTGTTCGCGTCCCTCACCGGCGATATCCTGCTGGACGCGCTGATCGGCGCGATCTTCGCCATGGTCTCCTATTCAAGCCTCGCGGCCGTGCTGCTCACCGCTACCCTGGCCGAATCCGGGGTGATCAGCCTGCCGGTGGCCATCGGCCTGGTGATCGGCGCCAACATCGGCAGCGGCCTGCTGGCGTTTCTTTCCACCAGCATGCAAAACACCGCCGGGCGCCAAGTCGCGTTGGGCAGCCTGCTCTACAAGCTGATCGGCCTGCTGCTCATCGTGCCGGTGCTCGAACCCCTGGCGCGCTGGATGGACAGCCTGCAATACAGCAATGTGCAGGGTCTGGTCATCGGTTTTCATGTGGCCTACAACAGCCTGCGCTGCCTGATCCTACTGCCCAGCACCGGCTACATGGCCAGGCTCTGCGCCTGGCTGCTGCCGCAAAAGCCCCAGGCCAACGGCACCGGCGGCCCGCGCCATCTGGACCTGACCGCGCTGTCCACACCCAGCCTGGCGCTGTCCAATGCCGTGCGTGAAACCTTGCGCATCGGCGACCTGGTGGACAGCCTGCTCAATGCCATGCTCAACGTGCTGCGGGGCCAGCAGACCACCGTGACCCAGGAAGTCCGCACCCAGAACGACGAGATCGAAGCGCTGTACAACGCCATCAAACTCTATCTGGCACAGATGCCCCGCGAAGACCTCGGCGAGCAGGACAGCCGCCGCTGGGCCGAAATCATCGAACTGGCCATCAACCTGAACCTGGCCAGCGATCTGATCGAGCGCATGCTGCGCAAGGTTCAGCAGCAAAAGACTGCCCAGCGCCGCTCGTTCTCCGAGGTCGGCCTGGAAGAGCTGGCCGGGTTGCAGACGCAATTGATGGCCAACCTGCGCCTGGGCCTGTCGGTGTTCCTCAGCGGTGATCCGGAAAGCGCACGCCAATTGCTCAAGGAGAAACGCAAGTTTCGCGCCCAGGAACGGCGCCTGGCCCATGCCCACGTCAGCCGTCTGCAACGCAAGGTGGTGCAGAGCCTGGAAACCAGTTCGCTGCATCTGGAGCTGATTGCCGACATGAAGCGCCTGAATTCGCTATTCTGCGGCAGCGCCTATGTTGTGCTGGAAAATACC
Source organism: Pseudomonas sp. dw_358 (assembly GCF_018449655.1). Lineage (GTDB taxonomy): Bacteria > Pseudomonadota > Gammaproteobacteria > Pseudomonadales > Pseudomonadaceae > Aquipseudomonas. The sequence continues at coordinate 175,151 of NZ_JAAVUX010000005.1, read as the reverse complement.
GAAACCGGCGCCCTGAGCGACACTGCGGAGCAAGATACGCCGCCGGCTTGAACATCCAGGCAGGTCGGCAGTCTGTTGCTCGGACCTGGCGGACTTGAATGGACACGATTGACTGATGGCTGATCTGTTGAAAGCGCCCACCTGGCTGTGGCTGAACAAGGTAGCGCTGTTGTTGGCCTCACTGATGATATTGGCTGTGACCAGCGCCGGACGGGCGCTGGCGGTGGATCGCTTTCAGGTGGAAGGCTATCAACTGGCCAATGGCTTGCAGATTCTGCTCAAACCCGGTGACCGTGGCCATGTCGCGATCCGCCTGGTGGTGGGCGTGGGCTTCGACGACTTCCCCTGCGCCACCCAGGAATTGCCCCATCTGCTGGAGCATCTGCTGTTCAGTGGCCTCGACGAAAGCGGCGAAGGTGGCCTGGAAGAACGCATGCAGGCTCTGGGCGGCGAGTGGAACGCCTTTACCAGCAACAGCGACACCACCTTCGTGATCGAGGCGCCCGCACGCAACCAGCGCAAGGCGCTGGATCTGTTGCGAGCGATCATTACCCAGACCCGTATCGACGCCAAGGCGCTGGAATTGTCGCGGCAGATCGTCGAACACGAAGATGGTGGCCATTACTCCCACCTCGAACGCCTGCTCGACCGCCAGGACATCGGCCACGGCGCCAGCGATCAACTGGCCACCGAACTGGGCCTCAAGTGCCCTGAACGCTCCAATGTGGCAGACCTGAACCTGGCCCAGGTCCAGGCCGTGCGGGACAAATGGTACGTCGCCAACAACATGACCCTGATTGTCGTCGGCGACCTCGATCGCCTGCTGCCGGCCTACCTGGAGCGAGTCTACAGTGACCTGCGCTCGGCCGATCTCGACGACAGTGACGCGACCCTTCTGAGCATCAGCCATGCCGCCCAAATGCGCCGGACCTTGCCTCAGGGCTGGCTGGGCGAGGGCAGCAAGCTGCACTGGTTCTACCTGGAGCCGGCCATTGCCGGCGAGCATCCGCAGGCGCTGGACCTGGTCCAGGAGTACCTCGACTGGGCGCTGTACACCGAATTACGCCTCAAACACGGTTTGTCCTACGGCCCCTGGAGCCAGCGCGATGCCTTCGGTGACACCGGCATCCTGAGTCTGAATGCCGACGTGGACCGCGATGACCTGCCCCGGGCGGAAAGGGTGCTGGGTCAAATGATGGACAATCTGCGCGAACACGGCCTCGACCCGCAGACGTTCGAGCGCATCAAACAGCAGGTATTGGCCCGCCAGGCCTGGGCCGTGCAGGGCAACAGCGAACTGGCAGACTATTACTGGAATAATCTGGGCGACTACGACAGCGGCCGTTTCGACGACCCTTCCCGGGCCATCAGCCAGGTCAGCCTCGACGAAGCCAACCGGGCGCTGCGTGAGGTGTTGAAGCAGCCGCCCTACGTGCGTATCGAACAGCCGCTGCTCAGTTATGACCAGGTCTACATGCTGGCGGCCTTGATCGGGCTGCTGCTGGTCGGGATGATCCTTACGCTGGTCCGAGGCTGGCGACGCCGACGGACGCCCGCGCAATAGCGCGCTCGAATCGGTATCCTCCGCGCCTCTCCACGTGCATGACAACGAAGGCTGACGTCGCAAAATGCAGCACACGATCCAGCGCATTCTCGAACTGATCAAACGCTACCCGGGCATTATCGCGCTGGGTGGTTTCATCTCGGGCGTCTGCAGCTTCATTTTGGTCAATCGGGGCGCCCGGCTGGCCAGTTGGGTGGCGATCATCATGCTGGTCAGCTGGATCTGGCTGATGCTGGAAAACAGCCTGACTCAGCTGTTCCAGCGGACCTTCAAACGGGAAATCCCGGTGCCGCTGCTACGCTATGCCACGCAGATGATCCACCAGGAAAGCCTGTTCTTCGTGTTGCCATTTTTCTACATCACCACCACCTGGAACAGCGGTCAGGCGATCTTTACCGGGCTGCTGGGAGTGGTGGGCCTGGTGTCGATCGTCGACCCTCTGTACTACAAATGGGTAGCGCCGCGGCGCTGGCTGTTCCTCGCCATGCATACCCTGACCCTGTTCGCCGCGCTGTTGACCGCGCTGCCGATCATCTTGCACCTGACCACGGCCGAAAGCTTCAAGCTGGCGCTGGGCGTGGCCATGCTGCTGTCATTCCCCAGCCTGGCCACGACCTTTCCCATTACCAACTGGCGGCGCGGTGCGGCGTTGCTGGTCCTGACACTGGCCATTGGCGGCGCCGGCTGGCTGCTGCGCTCCTGGGTGCCGCCAGCGACGCTGTGGCTGACCCATGTGGCGGTGACCACCGAGCTGAACAAGCACAACCCCGAGGACACCCTGGAGCAGGTCAGTGCCCGCGACCTGCTACGCAAGGGCCTGTACGCGTACACCGCGATCAATGCACCGCGCGGGCTGAATGAGCGGATCTACCATGTGTGGCAATTCAACGGCAAGGAAGTCGACCGCATCGCCCTGGATATCCAGGGCGGGGGCGACGACGGCTACAAAGCCTGGACTCACAAGCAGAACTTCCCCACCAACCCGGTCGGCGACTGGCAGGTCAAGGTCATGACAGAAGACGGCCAGATCGTCGGCGTGCTGCGCTTTGAAGTGACTGCCGACCCTGTGCCGGATCAGGCAAAGAACCAGTAGCAGACGAAGATAGCCGCCACCACGCCGGCCAGGTCCGCCAGCAGCGCGCAGCCTACGGCGTGGCGTGCGCGCTGAATACCGACCGATCCGAAATAGACAGCCAGCACGTAGAAAGTGGTTTCGGTACTGCCCTGGATGGTCGCCGCCACCAGCGCCGGGAAGCTGTCGACCCCGTGGCTCTGCATGGTCTCGATCAACATCGCCCGCGCGGCGCTGCCGGAGAATGGCTTGACCAGCGCCGTGGGCAGGGCATCGACGAAGCGCGTGTCCAGTCCGAGCCAAAGTACCAGATGGCGAATCCCGTTCAGGCCCAGTTCGAGGGCGCCGGAGGCGCGCAGTACGCCGACCGCGCAGAGCATGGCCACCAGATAGGGCAGCAGGCTCTTGGCCACATCAAAGCCTTCCTTCGCTCCTTCGACAAACGTTTCATAGACCTTCACCTTGCGCAGGTGGCCAATCACCAAAAACAGTACGATCAAGCCGAACAACGTCAGGTTGCCGAGGATCGACGACAGACTGGCCAACGCAACGGCGGTCAGGGTGTGCAGAAACGCAATGAAACCGGCCAGGATCAGAGCGCCCGGAATCAGGTAGGCCAGAACCACCGGGTCCCACAAACGCAGGCGCTGCATCACCGCCACCGACAGCAGACCCACCAGGCTGGAAGCGCAGGTCGCCAGCAAGATCGGCAAGAAAACCATGGAAGGGTCGGGCGCGCCCTGTTGCGCGCGGTACATGAAGATGGATACCGGCAGCAAGGTCAGCGAAGAGGCGTTCAGCACCAGAAAGAGAATCTGCGCATTGCTGGCCGTGGTGCTGCTGGGGTTGAGCTCCTGCAAGGCACGCATGGCCTTGAGGCCGATGGGCGTTGCGGCGTTATCCAGGCCCAGACCGTTGGCGGCCAGGTTCAGGGTGATCAGCCCGAGCGCAGGGTGCCCGGCGGGTACCTCAGGCATAAGGCGGCTGAACAGCGGTCCGAGGATTTTCGCCAACCAATCGACGATGCCGGCTTTCTCCGCGATCTTGAGAAAGCCCAGCCATAAGGTCAGGGTGCCGAACAGCAGTACCATGACATCCACTGACAACTTGGCCATCGCAAACAGGCTCTCGACCATGGCAGCGAAGATCCCGGCATTGCCACCCACCAGCCATTGGCCCAGTGCCGAAACGGCCGCCACCAGAAAAAAGCCGAGCCACAGGCCGTTGAGCATGGATGATTCCCCTCGATTCGATGCGGGAGATGATACCGAGGTTTGAGAGGGGATGTGGGGCGGGGTTTGGCGTCAGATGTGCAGTGGCGTTGCTGGCCTCGGCACAAGCAAATTTTACTCCCCCAAATGGAACCGATATCGAGCACGGCTCTGCGGGAACAAAGTTTGCTCGCGAAAATGCCAGCGAGCCTGTAAACACGCGGCCTGTCGGGAGACATGGCAGCGCTTCCTGACCTGGCCCTCAACGGAGGCACTCCCTGTGCCCCTAGGTCCCTTCGATCAAACAGCGATCAAAGCGTCCCGGCCCCTTGGTCATGCGCCAACCCTCCTCGGGTCGCGCAGGGAATAGAAGCTAAATCCTTGAAAAGGTTCAACTTCCAAGAAAATCTCGCGTCGCTGCACAGTGGCTATTTGCCAAGCTGTTCAGTCAGCAATTGTTGCATCGCCGGGCTTGGTTTGCCGAGCCAACGGTATTCAGTCTTGCTGGGCGAGGTGTCGGCCGGCAGCTTCGCGGGCACATTGGCCAGCAGCGCATAGGCAGTCTCCTTGTCCCAACTGAATGCCACGACCAACCGTTCGTGATCACATCCTTGCGGGGTCTCACACAACGGTCCGACCAAGTATTTGGAGCCATGATCTTCAACGGCCGTCATTTGCAGCGTCGATGTGCCACTGAGGTTGATGACCCAATCCGGCAACCTGTCTTCGTGGTGTACCAACGTCTTCCATGTCGACAAATACATCGGGTCCGAACTGAGCAACCCGTTGACCTGCGTCTGGCCGTCGTTGGCACCCAGCGCCAGGCCGCTGCCGGCGAAAAGCCCGGCAACCACCAGCGCCCTGAAGGCCGATGCCTTCTTTCCTTCGCTTTTCAAGCCAAAGGCGTGCATGTCAGGGTCGACCACGACGGCCCATGAAGAACGACACGACGAACAGCACCAGGAAGACAATGAAGAGAATCTTCGCGATACCTGCTGCGGTGCCTGCGATACCACCAAAGCCCAGAACCGCGGCGATGACGGCGATGATCAGGAATGTGACTGCCCAACTAAGCATGGTGATTCTCCTTACCGTTTATTTAATGTGTGCTGCAGTACTGCAAATCGCTGCCCATAGAGGCGGACCGCGAAATCCTTGAAATTCCTTGACCGGTCAGAAAACCCAGCGCGGTTGCTGTGGTTGATCGCCAGCTTCTGCCACTCGTTCCACTTGTTGAAAAGCGGGGGCCTGATCGACCTTGGCCAGTACCGGGCTGATGTGGGTGGAATGCATCGAATGAATCGCCACCGGCTCGGGTGCGTGGGCCTCGACCCAACGCGAATACTGTTGGCACATGAGCAAGGTGACGACCATCGCCAGCATCAGGAACAGACCTTGCTGAACTTGCTGAGGGGTAACAGCCGCTTGTGCCGCATGGACCAGGCCTTGGCGATTCATTCTGCAACCCTCAGTGCTGTGTTGGATGATGGTCGCCTGGTCGCTGCGCCTCGATACAAGATTTATTGCAGCGCTCGTGCCAGTTTTTAAATAATATTTAATATCTTATAAATCAGCATGTTACATGCCTTGTCCAGACATGTCGGCGCGCATCCTGCACGATACCCCATGCGGCCTCGGGCTATTTGCACGATCAACTGGTGGTCTGGCTGGCGACCTTCAGCAAGTCGGCATCCACACCCCTGACGCCTCGGATGTTGCGGGCCAGTTCGACTGCCATGTTTTTTTCCTCGGGGCTGGCCACGACGCCACCAAGGCTGACGATGCCGCCCTTGGTGCTGACGTCGATGGCCAGGCCGTCAAGGTTGCGATCGAACAAAAGGCTGGCCCTGACCTTGCTGCTGATCCAGCCGTCGCTAATCGCCACCTCGGTCCTGCGACTGTCGACCTCGGCCTTGGTGGTACTGGAGTCGGGGGCGCTGAGGCTGATCAAGTTGTTGACCTCGTAGACACCATCCGTGTCGTGGGCAAGTTGCCCCGCCAATTGCTTGGCGTCGGCGGTCTGAGCGTAACCCTTGAGGGTGACCACCCCGCCGACCGTATCAACCGATATATCCAGGCCCTGAGTGAGACTGTTCCAGAGCAATTTGGATTTGACCGTGGCGGTCAGGGTCGCGTCTTCGAGCTTCTGCGCGATGGGCTGGCGCTGCCCGGACTGCTCGGCGAGGGCGCCGTCGAGCGTGAGGCGGTTGTCGACTTTATTAATACCAGATGTGTCGAGAGCGATCTGTTCAGCCAGTTCGCGATCCACTTGGTTTTCCACCTGCCCCTCCAGCACCGCCGTGCCATCGTTGACTTTCACCGACAGCTTGAAGGGGCTCAGGTGCTTGTTGAGGGCAAAGGACGTCCAGATCGAGCCTTCCTGACGAGCAGCGGCGAGCTGGCTGCCGATATCGCCCTGGGCCGCTTCGCTGGCCAATGGAGTCAAACCGAGCAGCATGGCGACGGTGGTGGCCAAAGCCAGATTGCGCACGTGGGGCATGGTGTCTCTCCTTGAATGACGAACAACCCAAGGAATTCGCAAAGCCTATGCCAATCGCCACCCAGAGATGAAAGCAAGGCTATTCAAAGGCTTAGCTATGCCCGACACAGATAGTTACCATGCAACACGCCGAATCAATCAGAATCGACCATGCAACTTGCCCGATTTTTCCGGGACTAACCAAGACATTTCACTCAGGAGCGCAGGAAACATGGAATCTGCCACGGATCACCAAGGCCGAATTCTCTTGGTGGATGATGAATCCGCCATCCTTCGCACCTTCCGCTATTGCCTGGAAGACGAGGGCTACAGTGTAGCCACCGCCAGCAGCGCGGCCCAGGCCGATGCCCTGCTGCAACGCCAGGTATTCGATCTGTGCTTCCTGGACTTGCGCCTGGGCGAAGACAACGGTCTGGACGTGCTGGCGCAAATGCGCATTCAGGCGCCGTGGATGCGCGTGGTGATTGTCACCGCCCACTCGGCCGTCGACACCGCCGTGGACGCCATTCAGGCTGGTGCCGCCGATTACCTGGTCAAGCCCTGCAGCCCCGACCAATTGCGCCTGGCCACCGCCAAGCAACTGGAAGTGCGGCAACTGTCGGCCCGCCTGGAGGCGCTTGAAGGCGAAGTGCGCAAACCCAAGGACGGTCTCGATTCCCACAGCCCGGCTATGATGGTGGTGCTGGAAACCGCCCGCCAGGTAGCGACCACCGATGCCAACATCCTCATTCTCGGTGAGTCCGGCACGGGCAAGGGCGAGCTGGCCCGTGCCATCCATGGCTGGAGCAAGCGTGCGAAGAAAGCCTGCGTCACCATCAATTGCCCGTCGCTCACCGCCGAGCTGATGGAAAGCGAGCTGTTCGGTCACAGCCGTGGCGCTTTCACCGGTGCCAGCGAAAGCACCCTCGGACGCGTCAACCAGGCCGATGGCGGCACGCTGTTTCTCGACGAGATCGGCGACTTCCCCTTGACCTTGCAACCCAAGTTGTTGCGGTTCATTCAGGACAAGGAGTACGAGCGTGTGGGTGACCCTGTCACCCGCCGGGCCGATGTGCGCATCCTCGCGGCCACCAACCTTAACCTCGAGGACATGGTGCGCGATGGGCGCTTTCGCGAAGACCTGCTGTACCGCCTCAACGTGATCACCCTGCACTTGCCACCGCTGCGCGAGCGCAGTGAGGACATCATGACCCTGGCTGATCGCTTCCTGGCTCGCTTCGTCAAGGAATATGCTCGCCCGGCCCGAGGCTTCAGCGAAGAGGCCCGCGCCGCGCTGCTCAATTATCGCTGGCCGGGGAACATTCGCGAGCTGCGTAACGTGGTCGAGCGCGCCAGCATCATCTGCGCCCAGGAAAGGGTCGAAGTCAGCCACTTGGGCATGGCCGAACAACCGATCAACAATGCACCGCGTATTGGCGCGGCACTGAGCCTCGACGAACTGGAAAAGGCCCACATCGGCGCCGTGCTGGCCACTAGCGAGACCCTCGACCAGGCGGCCAAGACCTTGGGTATCGACGCCTCGACGCTGTATCGCAAGCGCAAACAGTACAACCTGTGAACCTGCCCATGAAGCTGCGAACAAGGTTGTTCCTGAGTATCTCGGCGCTGATAACCGTGGCGTTGCTCGGCTTGTTGCTGGGCCTGGTCAGCGTTATGCAGATGGCCGGGACTCAGGAAGCATTAGTCCGGGACAATTTCACCACCCTGGACATCGGCCTCAAATTACGCCAGAACCTTGGCAATCAGCTGGTGATGCTGCTGGATGCCAATACCGATCAGCAGCAAATGCAGGCGGCGCAGACCGCGTTCGAGGCTCTGGTTGATCAAGGCATACGCCATGAACAGAGTCATCAGGCGCACTACGGCTTCGAGCACACCAACAGCGATTACCAGAACTACCTCAAGGTGTACCGGCAGACGCTGCCCCAGCACCTGACCCTGAGCGATAACGACGCGTTGAGCGACGCTTTCAACACCCTGCGCAACGGCCTGCTGGAGGCCTACAAGCAAGCCCTGGACAGCATCACCGCCAGCGAAGAGCATGCCCACGAACATGCGGTCACGGTGTCCAGTCTGTTGGGCCTGGTGGGGCTGGCGGTGCTGTTCATCGGCTTTGTCACGGCCCATGGCATTGCCCGGCGCTTTGGCGAGCCCATCGAAGCCCTGGCCAAGGCCGCCGATAGCATCATCCGCGGTGAGTTCGCGGTGAGCCTGCCGGAATCGCCAGCTGCCGAGCTCAATCAGCTGTCTGCCCGCTTCGGCACCATGGCCCAGGCGTTGCAACGCCACCAAGCCACCAACGTAGATGAATTGCTGGCGGGCCAGCAGCGCTTGCAGGCGGTCCTCGACAGCATCGATGACGGCCTGCTGATGATCGACCGCCAAGGCCGCCTGGAACACCTTAACCCCGTTGCACAACGTCAGCTGGGGTGGGAAGACGATCGCTTGGGTATTGGCTTGGGCGAAGCCCTTCAGCAGCCCGAACTGGATGAGCAGCTGAGCCTGATCCTGCGAGGGGGCAGTCTGGATCGGGCGCTGGAAGACTTGAGTTTCGACATCGAGGGCGAAGCACGGCTGCTGTCTTATAGCCTGACGCCGGTGAGCCACACAGAGGGGCACATCCTCGGCGCGGTGATGGTGTTGCATGACGTCACCGAGCAGCGTGCTTTCGAGCGCGTGCGCAGTGAGTTTGTCCTGCGCGCATCCCATGAGTTGCGAACTCCCGTCACTGGCATGCACATGGCGTTCGGGCTGTTCCAGGAACGGGTGCATTTCGACCCGCAATCCCGAGAAGCAGACCTGTTGAGTACGGTCAACGAAGAGATGCAGCGGCTGATGCAGCTGATCAACGACTTGCTGAATTTTTCCCGCTACCAGAACGGCCTGCAGAAACTGACCCTCAGCCACTGCACTCCGGACGATCTGCTGGCCCGCGCCGCGTCACGCTTCGCCGAACAGGCGCAGGCCCGAGAAATCGAGATGTCCTTGGACTTGCAAGAGCAATTGCCACGTTTGCACGCCGACCCGACTCAGTTGGACAGAGTGCTGGACAACCTCCTCGACAACGCCATGCGTCACACCCCGGCAGGCGGACATATCCGCTTGCAGGCACGGCGCCATGCCGACCGACTGATCATCAGCGTCGAAGACAATGGCGAAGGAATCGCCTACGGACAGCAGGGACGGATCTTCGAGCCCTTTGTCCAGGTCGGGCGCAAAAAGGGCGGTGCGGGCCTGGGCCTGGCGCTGTGCAAAGAGATCGTGCAATTACACGGCGGGCGCATGGGCGTGTACTCGCGGCCGGGGCAGGGGACGCAGTTCTACATGACGTTGCCGGTCTGAGCCCTCACGGCTGATCGGCGCCGCGGCGGGCCATGATCCGCCGGCCGCCTGTGACCATCTCGCTGAAATGCAGGGCATCCACCGCCCGGGCAAACAACCAGCCTTGGCCAAACGCCACGCCTTCGCTGGTCAACAGGTCAGCCTGGGTTTCCAGTTCCACCCCCTCGGCGATTACCCGCAAGTGCAGCGCGTGAGCCATGCGAATGATATGCGGGGCGACGCCACTGCTGGCGGCATCATGGCCCAGCGCATCGATGAACGCTTTGTCGATCTTCAGGCAATCCACCGGCAAGGTCTGCAAGTAGGCGAGGCTTGAGTAGCCCGTGCCGAAATCGTCGATCAGGATGCGGTGGCCCACCTTGCGCAAGGCTTGCAGGGTTTCCCGCGCCACAGCGACGTCCACCAGCCCGCGCTCGGTGACTTCGAAAGCAATCTGGCTGGCGGCCACGCGGTGCTGCAGCAGCAGGCGCGCCACCACCGCGCCGATCCGTGGCCGGGTCACGTCGCAGGCAGCCAGGTTCACCGACACATAGAGCTTCGGATTGGCCCGCAACAAAGGTCCCAATTGATCCAGCAGCCGCGCCAGAACAAAATCGGTGATTTGTTCAATCTGTCCGCTGCTTTCGGCCAGTGGGATGAACAGATCGGGGCTGGTCAGGCTGCCATCCGAGCGCCGCCAGCGCACCAGTGCTTCTGCCCCCACGCAGACCCGGCTGTGCAAGTTGATGATGGGCTGGTAAAGGACCAGCAGCTCGTTGCGCCGCAGAGCGCCCTGTAGTTCGCCCTCGAGAGAACGCCGGCGACGCACCTGCATCAAGGTCATCCAGCCGATCATCAGCGCCAGCACCAGGCTGATGGGCAACAACAACCACAGCGTGGTGTCGTTCTTCAGGAATGGGGCGGGTCGTGGGGTGATCATCACCAGTTGATAATCAGGGACGTGGGTGTCCATGCGATAAATCAACCGGTCGCCCTGGGTAGTCAGCGCGTTGCCGGGCGCGACCGGCCAGTCGGGCGTGGGTGGCCAAGGCTGGGCCGGGCCGAGCACGGGCACCGCCCGACGGCCATTGTCGACGATCACCAGCAAGCTGGCCCCCTTGGGCAGATCGGCGACGTCGGCCAGATGCCCGCGGGACGTCGAGACCCGGAACGGGCCACGCCCCATCAAAAGCGCCGCGAGGTTGTCATCGGGTTCGCTGGAGGTGTTCAGCCAATAGCCGTAAGTGGTGCCGCTCAGATCTGGCGGGCGTTTGAAGTCGGGCAGGGGATGCCCGGGACGATTGGAGCAACCCTGGACACCATCGTTGAACGAGGTCTCGAAGATAAATCGATGGTCGACACCCACGCGTTGCAGCAAGGCCAGCATTGCCGCGCTGCAATCGCGAATGGGCTGCGACTCCAACTCGCGCATGCCTAGGCGCAACTGGCCGAAAACCTGCTCCAGGCGCAGCAGGAAACGCTCGCCACTGGCGTTCATCTGCGCGCTTTCGGCTGCCCGATTCTGGTGAATGATCAATGCGACACTGGCTGCCGTCAGCAGCGCAGCACTGAGCAACGCTGCGAGCAGAGCCAGTACCCAAGGGCGATGCGCCAAACGGCGAAACTGCAACAGTGTGCAAGTCATCGACCCTGCCTTGTCCGAACTACCTATTTGTATCCAAGGTATAGCAACGGTGAAATATTTTGCCCAAAGTTTACGCCCGCAGGTCAGGGCATATTGGCGAGGACTTGCAGGATTGCGGCGCTTTGCGCGTCGGGCTGACCATCATAACGCTGGGGCCGGAAGTGCATCTGAAAGGCAGCGAGCACATGGATGGTGGTGATATCCAGCACGCCGCTCTGTGGTACTGCATAGCCGACGCGAGCCAACTGATGCTGAAACCAGGCGATATTCGGCAGGTTGACATCGAAGCGGGCTTTTTGCTGGGCCACCGCAGCGGGCGAAGGCCAGATGCCCAGGCCTGCATCCGCAAGACGCTTCCACGGAAATAGAGGGCCGGGATCCTGCTTGCGCAGCGGGGCAATGTCACTGTGACCAATGATGTTGCGGGCCGGAATGCGATGACGCGCAGCGATGTCCCGTACCAGGGCGATGACATGCTCGATCTGCGCTTCGCTGTAGGGGTACCACACACGCCCGGTCGGGGTATCAAGGTAACCAGGGTTGACGATCTCGATGCCGATGGAGTCCGAGTTGAGCCAGGTGCGGCCTTGCCACTCGCTTTCGCCGGCATGCCAGGCACGCTGGTTCTCATCGACCAACTGGAACACGGTGGCCGGTGCATCATCGCCGATCAGGTAATGGGCACTGACCTCGCCGTGGGTCAGCAACGCAAGGGACCGAGCCTGCGGCGCCGAGGTGTAGTGCAGAATGATGTATTGGGCGCGGCTGTCGTAGTTAACCGAAGGGTGATCGTGGTTGATCTGAAGGCCCGTGGAACAGCCCGCCAGAAGGGCAGCAAACAGCAGGGAAGCGATAAGTCTCATAAAGGGGGCAACGCGGCAGGTAGACTGTAATGCAATATCATAACGCAGATAGGCGTGTGGAGCGCGGGCCTCAGCCCGCCTCGATCCGGTTGCGCCCGTTGTCCTTGGCGCGATAGAGCGCCTGGTCAGCGCGCTTGAGCACCATGTCGCTGTTCTCGCCGACCTTGAACGCCGTGACGCCCATGGACGCGGTGATGCTGACCCGCTGGCCCTTGAAGTGAAACGGACAGGCCGCCACGGTCGCCCTCAGCCCCTCCAGCCACGCTGCACCTTCCGCCAATTGGGTGGCCGGCATCAGCAAGACGAATTCTTCGCCGCCGAACCGGGCGATAAAGTCTTCAGGACGTAGCCGCTTGCGCAGCTGGGTGGCGATGATCTTCAAGACTTTGTCGCCGGCCAGGTGACCATAGCTGTCGTTGATGGTCTTGAAATGGTCCAGGTCGAGGATGCCGACCAACAGGCCTTTGTCGTGGGCCTCCTGGCTGGCTATTTCAGCTTCGAGACGCTCAGACCAGGCCGCTCGGTTGGGCAGGCCGGTCAGTGGGTCGATGAGCGCCTTCTGGCGCTGCTCTTCGAGATGTTCGCGGTAATCCTGGGCTTCGCGCTCCATGCTGATGACACGCTCGGAAAGGCCATGGAGCTGGGCCGCGATTTCCTGCTCGCGCTGGTCACGTTGCTGCTGGTGCTTGTCCATGGTGCCGAGCAGGTCTTCGAGGCGGTTTTCCAGCACCTTCTTCAGGCTGTCGACGTCAGTGGCACCTTCCATACTGCTTTGCAGCCCGCCCACCTGTTCGCGCAATTGGGTGTCGAGTTCACGGGCCGCGCTGCGATTGTCGGCATGCCCCTCACTGGCCGCCTGAAGGTTACCCTGGAAGGAATCCAGCCGTTCGTTGAGTTGTTGCAGGTACGTTTCGAACTCATGCTGGCCGCTGTCGTTGATCGCCAGGGTCAATACCGCCAGATCATCAAGGATCGGCAATAATTCGTACCAATTCAGCCCATGTTCGAGACGCAGACGCATGGAGTCGGCCTGGGGCTGATGGCGCTCCGGCAGACTGAGGTTGTCCAGAAGCCCCAGCAACGTTTCTTCGATGTGGCTGGCCACCGAACTGTAGGACGGCTCCGGGGATTCGGGCAGGGCATAGAGCACGTCCTGCTCGGGCTCTTCGGGGTCGATGGCGGCGATAGCTTCTGCCATGACAGCAGGCAGCGGGAGGCTGTCGAGGAAAACCCTGGCCGGTGAGCCGGGCCGCAGGACGGGGGCGATTACGGTGACGGCGGGCGAGAGTTCGGCATCCGCCTCGGCGACAGGCTCGGGCTCGACGGCAGCGGGGGCTGGCCCGGAGTCTGGCGCCTTGGCGGTCTCCAGAGGTCCTGCCGGGCCGGCCGGGCTGGCAACTTCTACGTCAGTCTGTGCTGGCGTCGCCGCTTCCCGCACCGGGACATCGGCTTCGACGGGGGCGTGAACAACCTCCTTGACCACTGGGGCCTCGTCGACGACCGGGCCGGCCGGTTCGACCGTTTTATCGGCAGCTGCCGGCACAGCTGGCTCGGCCTCGGCCTCATCTTCCGGGCTGTCGTAACGCCCTGCCGAATCGGCTGCCAAAGGCGTCGGCTGGCCGACTTCGCCCTGTCCCGACTGACCTGCAACAGGCTCGTCCGAGGTGCCGAACAGACGCTGCAGCAAGCCCGGACGGGCGCCCTGCTGCGGCTTTTCGGCCACGCTCAGCGCCTTGCTCTGCAGAGCACTCAACTCGGTCAGCAACAGGGGGATTTCGCGCACTTGGGCGGAGCGCTCTTCGACGTGCTTGGCAAACTTCTTCAAGGGCCCACGCACCTCACGTGGCAGCGGCAAACCTTGCAGCTGAACCACTAGCGCATTGAGGGCGGTGCCGATCTGGCTGACCCGAGTCTCGCGGCGCTGCTCGGAGTCCAGTACCGCCTTTTCCAGGCGCGGCAGCAGGGTCATGAGCTTGGCGTCCATTTCGTCCGTGCGCACCACTTCGCGCATTTCCTTCATGCACTGGTCGACCGCGCTGTCGTTGCCCTCGGCGGCCAGGGTGCTGCGCACCAGACCACGACGCAACAAGTCGACCCGAGCATTCCAGCGACGCTCCAGTTTTTCCTGCTGCTCAAGGCTTTTAAGGTATTTCTCTTTCCAGCGTTCGGCGTCTTCGCTCATGCCACAGGCTCACCCGGTTGCGGGCTCAATACAGGCAAGTTGTCGGTCACGAGACAGTCAGGCAAGCGGATCTCCACCGCCACGGGCAGGTGATCGGAGATCGGCTGGGCCAGCACCTGTACCCGTTCAAGGGTCAAGCTGGGGCTGAGCAAAATATGATCAAGACAGCGTTGGGGACGCCAGCTGGGAAAGGTCGCCTCGACCTGAGGCGCCAGCAGGCCAAGATCACGCAGCGGCGAATGCAGCAGCAGGTCGTTGGCGTGGGTATTCATGTCGCCCATCAACACCTGGTGGCGGTACCCGCCAATGAGCTCGCGAATGTAGGCCAGCTGTAGCGTACGGGTCTTGGTGCCCAGGGCAAGGTGCATCATGACCACGGCCAGGGCATTTTCGCCCTCGCCGAAACGCGCCAGGATCGCCCCGCGCCCGGGGGGGCCCGGCAGCGGATGGTCTTCGATCGAGGTCGGCCGCAAACGGCTGAGCACGCCATTGCTGTGCTGGGCCAGACGGCCAAGGTTGCGATTGAGTTGCTGGTACCAGAAGGGAAAACCAGCCAGACGGGCCAGGTGCTCGACCTGGTTCACATAGCCGGAGCGATGGCTGCCGCCATCGGCCTCCTGCAAGGCCACCAGGTCGAAGTCGGTCAGTAGCCTGGCGATCTTCTGCAGGTTGCCGGCGCGCCCGGTGTGCGGCAGCAGATGCTGCCAGCTGCGGGTCAGGTAATGGCGGTAGCTCTCGGTGCTGTTGCCGACCTGGATATTGAAACTGAGCAGGCGCAACCGGCCATCCTGCGCCAGCCCGCCTGCCGGGCAATCTTCATTGACCCGCGGGGCATGCAGGCCGACGACTCGTGGCGTTCTCCAGCGCTGCATGACCATACTCCGCTTACTGCGTCGCGCCCCCTTTCATGGCGGCGCGCTCCTTGGCGATCAATTGATCGGCCACGTTGAGCGCTTGCTCCTCACCGCCAGCCGAGCCGACATCAAAACGATACTTGCCATTGACGATCATGGTCGGGACGCCCTGAATCCCGTAGGCCTGGGCCAGCTTCTTGTCCTTGGCCACTTCGCCGGCGACGGCAAAGGAGTTGTAGGTCTCAAGGAACTTGGCCTTGTCCACGCCCTGGGTGGCGACGAAGTCAGCCATCTCTTCCGGGGTCTTGAACATCATGTGTTCTTTATGGATAGCGTCGAACACGGCGGTGTGCACTTTTTTCTCCACGCCCATCAGGTCCAGAGTCACGAACATCTGCCCGTGCACGTCCCAGATCCCGCCGAACATGGCCGGGATGCGTTTGAAGTTTACGTCAGCCGGCAGTTTGGCGATCCACGGGTTGATGACCGGTTCGAATGCGTAGCAGTGCGGGCAGCCATACCAGAACATTTCGACCACTTCGATCTTGCCCGGCTCCGAAACCGGCACCGCAGGGGTCAGCTCGACATAAGTCTTGCCGGCTTCCATGGGGACATCGGCCGCCTGGGCGGCGGTCATCCCGAACACACTGGCAGCCACCAGCGCGGCGCCGAGAATCAGATTACGCATGCTTTACTCCTGAGCAAATGAGGGTCGCCTTGACTCGGCTAGTGGTGGGACCGGCCGGCCAGGGTTGAGTTCGCTAGTGTAACGGCAGTGGAAATAAAAAAGCGCGGCCGCCCTGATCAATTGATCCGTGCCGGGCAAATTTCACATTGCCAAACGTGTCAGCCGCCGCTCCAGCCACACACGAGTGGCAGGGCATCATATACTGGGGTTTTTCCGACGCAACGCAGTCGCGCCCCTACCGGATATCCCATGCAAGTCAAAAACCCGATTCTCGGTCTGTGCCAGCAGGCTACCTTTTCGCTCAGCGCCGCCAAGGTCGAACAATGCCCGGATGACGACGGCTTTGAAGTCGCCTTCGCCGGGCGTTCCAACGCCGGCAAGTCGAGCGCGCTGAATACCCTGACCCACGCCAGCCTGGCCCGCACCTCGAAGACTCCCGGGCGCACCCAGTTGCTCAACTTCTTCGAGCTGGACGAGCAACGCCGCCTGGTGGACCTGCCCGGTTACGGCTACGCCAAGGTGCCGATCCCGCTCAAGCTGCACTGGCAGCGCCACCTGGAAGCCTACCTGGGCAGCCGCGAGAGCCTCAAAGGGTTGATCCTGATGATGGACATCCGCCATCCCATGACCGACTTCGACCTGTTGATGCTCGACTGGTCCATTGCCAGCCACATGCCGATGCACATTCTGCTGACCAAGGCCGACAAGCTGACCTACGGCGCCGCCAAGAATACGTTGCTCAAGGTTCAGGCGGATATTCGCAAGGGCTGGGGCGACGCGGTCAGTATCCAGCTGTTCTCGGCACCCAAGCGCCTCGGGCTGGAGGACGCCTACGCGGTGCTGGCGCGCTGGATGGAGTTACCGGACAAGATCGAAGCGTAAAAGCGGCGCACCGGGGCTTTCTCGCCGACAAAAAAAGCCCCGGACTTCATGTGGGGAGGGGAAGTCTGGGGCTCAAGTTTCCGGACCGCTAGGGCGGCGTCCGGATATCTGCCAACACTTAACACACAACATAGGAGCATCGAAGGCTTCTCAGCCATTCGCAACATCAGAGCGGCCGTACGGGATTTAGTTCCGGACCAAACGGACGTTTCATGTGGGGTTCAGGGTTTTATGTGGACCCGTTCCCGAGCCAGCGTGCTCCTGCATTTCGGGGACAACCCCGGCGCGCATCAATGCGCCTCATCCCAATTCAGCCCTACCCCGACCTCCACCAGCAACGGCACATCCAACTGCGCCGCACCGCTCATGTGTGGGCGAATCTCACGGCTGACCTGCTCGACCAGATCCTCACGGACTTCCAGCACCAGTTCATCGTGAACCTGCAGGATGACGCGGGCATCCAGGCCTGACGTAGCAAGCCAGTTGTCCACTTCGACCATGGCACGCTTGATGATGTCGGCCGCCGTGCCCTGCATCGGGGCGTTGATCGCGGTACGCTCGGCACCCTTGCGCAAGGACGGGTTTTTCGCGTTGATGTCCGGTACATAGAGGCGCCGGCCGAACAGGGTTTCGACAAAGCCCTGCTCGGCGGCCTGGGTGCGGGTGCGCTCCATATAGTCGAGCACCCCCGGATAGCGGGCGAAGTAACGGTCGATGTAATTTTGTGATTGCTTGCGGTCGACACCGATCTGCTTGGCCAGGCCGAATGCGCTCATGCCGTAGATCAGGCCGAAATTGATGGCCTTGGCACTGCGACGCTGATCGGTGGTGACGGCTTCCAGCTCGACCCCGAACACTTCGGCGGCGGTGGCCCGGTGCACGTCCAGGTCGTTGCGAAAGGCGTGCAGCAATCCTTCGTCCTGAGCCAGGTGAGCCATGATCCGCAGCTCGATCTGCGAGTAGTCGGCCGCCACCAGCCGGTAGCCCTGAGGCGCAATGAACGCCTGGCGAATGCGCCGGCCTTCGGCAGTACGAATCGGAATGTTCTGCAGATTCGGATCGCTCGAGGACAAACGCCCGGTGGCAGTGACCGCTTGATGATAGGAGGTGTGGATGCGCCCGGTGCGCGGGTTGATCTGCTCCGGCAAGCGGTCAGTGTAGGTGCTTTTGAGTTTGCTCATGGAGCGGTACTGCATCAGCACCTTGGGCAGCGGATAATCCTGTTCGGCCAGCTCGGCCAGCACCGCTTCAGCGGTAGACGCCTGGCCCTTGGCGGTCTTGCTGAGGATCGGCAGCCCCAGCTTTTCGTAGAGAATCACCCCCAACTGCTTGGGAGAGCCCAGGTTGAACTCCTCGCCGGCGATGGCAAATGCCTCGCGCTCAAGCGCGACCATTTTCTCGCCCAGCTCGACGCTCTGCACCCCCAGAAGCCTGGCATCCACCAACGCACCTTGACGCTCGATCCGCGCCAGCACTGGCACCAGGGGCATTTCGATGCTGTCCAGCACCGAATCCAGCGCAGGGATAGCCGACAGCTTGCCTTGGAACAGCTCGTGCAGCCGCAAGGTCACGTCGGCATCTTCGGCGGCGTAAGGCCCGGCCTGCTCCAGAGAGATCTGGTCAAAGGTCAACTGCTTGGCGCCCTTGCCGGCGATGTCCTCGAACTTGATATTGGTGTGGTTGAGATACCTGTGCGCCAGGCTGTCCATGTCGTGACGGGTGGCCGTGGAGTCCAGCACGTAGGATTCCAGCATGGTATCGAATTTGACGCCCTGCACATGAATACCATTGGCCGGATCGCCGCCAATGGCGCAGTTGGCCAGAATATTGATGTCGTACTTGGCGTGCTGGCCGACCTTGGCCTTGAGCGGGTCTTCAAGCAACGGCTTGAGGGCCAGCAAGGTTGCGTCACGGTCCAGCTGCTCGGGAACGCCCATGTAGGAGTGGGTCAGCGGGATGTAGCAGCCTTCATGGGGCTTGACCGAAAACGACAGCCCGACCAGTTGCGCGCGTTGAGCATCCAGGCCGGTGGTTTCGGTGTCGAACGCAAAAAGCTCGGCTTGCTGAAGTTTCTCCAGCCAGACTTGAAAGCGCGCCATGTCCAGGATGGTTTCGTAACTGGATTCGACTTCAACGATGGGCTCGACTTCGACGATAGCCTCGCCTTCACGCTTGGCGTCACGCTGAACCTCATCGACCCAGCTGCGAAACTCCAGCTCAGTGTACAGCTCCAGCAGGGCCTGGTGATCCGGCTCGCCGCACATCAGCTCATGCAGTTCGACATCCAGCGGCACGTCAAGCTTGATGGTCGCCAGCTCGTAGGACATGAACGCTGCGGCGCGGTGCTCTTCGAGCTTGGCGGGCAGGTTCTTGGCGCCACGAATGGGCAGTGCCGGGACCTTGTCGAGGTTGGCGTACAGCTCGGCCAACCCACCGCCGACGCCTACCAGCAGGCCCACAGCGGTCTTCTCGCCGACACCGGGCACCCCCGGAATGTTGTCGACCTTGTCCCCCATCAGCGCCAGGTAGTCGATGATGTGCTCGGGGCCTACGCCGAACTTTTCCTTGACCCCGGCAACGTCCAGCACGGTACCGGTCATGGTGTTGACCAGGGTGACATGGCCATCCACTAGCTGTGCCATGTCCTTGTCGCCGGTAGAAATCACCACCGGGCGGTCAGCGGCGGCACTGCTGACCGCCAGGGTGCCGATCACGTCGTCAGCCTCGACGTTGTCCACGCACAGTAGAGGGAAACCCAGGGCGCGCACGGCGGCGTGCAGGGGCTCGACCTGCACCCGCAGATCTTCGGGCATGCTCGGACGGTTGGCCTTGTAGTCGGCGTACAGCGTGTCACGAAAGGTCCCCCCCTTGGCGTCGAACACCACCGCAAAGGGGCTCTCCGGGTACTGCCGGCGCAGGCTCTTGAGCATGTTGAGCACGCCCTTGACCGCGCCCGTGGGCATGCCCTTGGAGTTGGCCAGCGGGGGCAGGGCGTGGAAGGCGCGGTAGAGGTAGGACGAACCGTCCACCAGAACGAGGGGCGCTTGGCTCATGTGCAGAATCAACCTTTTCGCTGGGCCCGGCGGTAGAATGGCCGGATCATTGACGACAAAGGGACAAGGTTATCATGCAAGCCTTCATTCGCTTGCTCCTCACCGGCGTTATGATGACTGTCCCGATGACATGCTGATCCCGCCGTGGGAAATTTTTACCCGGAAACGACTCCCACACTTTTTTCAACCGGGCACCGCCAGCGAGCGGCGCCAGTATGGGCAACCTTTGAACATGTCTGTGTTTACTCCTCTGACCCGGCCGCAGCTCGAAACCTTTCTCGCCCCCTATGGCCTGGGCCGTCTGCGTGATTTCCAGGGGATTGCCGCCGGCACCGAGAACAGTAATTTCTTCATCAGCCTGGAGCATGGCGAGTACGTCCTGACCCTGGTGGAACGCGGTCCTGTCCAGGACCTGCCCTTTTTCGTCGAGCTGCTGGAAGTGCTGCACCAGGCCGACTTGCCGGTGCCTTACGCCCTGCCAACCACAGACGGTGTGGCCTTGCGCGAGCTGGCAGGCAAGCCGGCGCTGCTGCAGCCGCGCCTGGCCGGCAAGCACATCAGCCAGCCGAACAACCAGCACTGCGCGCAGGTGGGCGATCTGCTGGGGCACATTCATACCGCCACCCGCAGCCAGATTCTCGAGCGCAAGACTGATCGCGGTCTGGACTGGATGCTGGAAGAAGGTCGCCAACTGGGCTCGCAACTGAGCCCAAGCGCCAAGGCCTTGCTGGATCAGGCGCTGGTGGAGATCGAACAGCACAAGGCGCGCCTCCTCGCGCTCCCTCGTGCCAACCTTCACGGCGATCTGTTCCGCGACAACGTGTTGTTCGAGGGCACCCACCTGACAGGGGTGATCGACTTCTACAACGCCTGTTCCGGGCCGATGCTCTATGACCTGGCCATCACGGTCAACGACTGGTGCAGCGATGCCGCCGGCCAGCTGGACGCACCCCGCGCCCGAGCCTTGCTGGGCGCCTACGCCAGTTTCCGACCGTTCACCGCCGCTGAAGCCGAGCTCTGGCCCCTGATGCTGCGCGTGGCCTGTGTGCGTTTCTGGGTATCACGCCTGATTGCGGCCCAGGCGTTCGCCGGCATGGATGTCTTGATCCACGACCCGGCAGAGTTCGAAGTGCGCCTGGCGCAGCGGCATAAGGTCGAGGTATCGTTGCCGTTTGCGCTGTAACCGTTGATGTCGATGGAGCAGGCCCGAGCTTGCTCGGTCCTGCTCTGACAAGCACTCCGTTACAGCGACTCCAGGCACCCGGCCAGATCGTTGGCCAGCTTGTCCAACAACTGCTCATAGCCTGTCGGCGTCGCCGTATTGAAGCCGCCGAGAGCATCCAGCTCCGCCAGCTTCACCGGCAAACCTGCGGTGAGGGTCTCGGCCAGCCGCGGACGCATCGGTGGCTCGCTGAACACACAGGTCTTGCCCACTTCCTGCAAGCGGGCACGCATGGCGGCAACGTGTTGTGCCCCCGGCTGCACTTCGGCGGCGATGCTGAAGACCCCGGTGTGTTTCAGGCCGTAGGCATCCTCAAAGTAGTCAAACGCTTCGTGAAAGACGAAGTACGGCTTGCCCTGCACGCCGGTTACTCGCGCCTTGACCCGCGCGTCCAGAGCATCCAGACGCTGGGCGAAGGCCTTGGCGTTACTCTGGTAACGCGCCGCGTTGGCCGGGTCGGCGCTGCTCAGATCGGCGGCCATGCGCGCGGCAATGACTCTGGCATTGACCGTCGACAGCCACAGGTGCGCATCCAGCGAGCCGGGGCGATGGTCATGATCGTGCTCGGTGGCGTCGTCGACATGGGACTGGCTGTCCGCGGCAAACCGACGCAATTTCAGACCTGGCAGATCCTGGATGGCCACGGTCGGCCGGGTCCGGGTTTTCAGCACCCGAGGCAGGAAGCCTTCCATGTCCGGGCCGATCCAGTACAGCAAATCGACCTCTCCGACCTTGCGCACATCAGAGGGCCGCAGCGCGTAGGAATGAGGCGATGCGCCCGGTGGCAAGAGTACGTCCGGGGTCCCGACGCCGTCTTCCACGGCGGCGGCAATCAGCTGCAGCGGCTTGATGCTGGTCAACACGCGAACCTCGGCCTGAGCAGGCAGGGCAACGGCAAGGCAGGCGGACAAACCGACCAATAGGGCAAAAAGACGAGTCACGGCGACCACTCTGATGGGCTGGAAACAGGTAATATAATAACGTCTCCAAAGGAAGCCGTCTTCGCTCATGACTCTCACGCCGTTAGCCAGCCGCCCGCATGATCACTCCCATTGCGTGCACAGCGCTCTGTCCGAAGCCGATGTGATCTGCACCCGCCTGGGCTTGCGTCTGACCACATTGCGCCGCCGCGTGCTTGAGCTGGTCTGGCAAAGCCACAAGCCGCTGGGTGCCTACGACATCCTCGCCGTGCTCAGTGAAGAAGACGGCCGCCGCGCTGCGCCGCCCACGGTTTACCGGGCGCTGGACTTCCTGCTGGAAAACGGTCTGGTACACCGGATTGCTTCACTGAACGCCTTCATGGGCTGCAACCGGCCGGAGCATGCCCACCAAGGGCAGTTCCTGATCTGTCGCAACTGCCATGTGGCGGTGGAGCTCGAGCAGAAGAGCATCAGCGATGCCATCATCAAAGGCGCCAAGGACGTGGGCTTCACCGTGGAAGCCCAGACCGTGGAAATCGTCGGTCTGTGTGCCAACTGCCGGAGCAGCGCATGAGCGAGGCGCTGATTCGCCTGGAGCGAGTAGGCGTTACCCTGGCAGGGCAGACCATTCTCAGCGACATTCACCTGGCCGTACAACCGGGAGAAATCGTCACCCTGATCGGCCCGAACGGCGCGGGCAAGACCACTCTGGTGCGCAGCGTGCTCGGCTTGCTGACCCCGGACACCGGCAGCGTATGGCGCAAGCCGAAGCTGCGAGTGGGCTACATGCCGCAAAAGCTTCATGTCGACCCGACCTTGCCGCTCTCGGTCCTGCGTTTCCTGCGCCTGGTGCCCGGTGTGGATCGGCCTCGGGCCATGGCCGCGCTGGCTGAAGTGGGCGCCGAACAAGTGATCGACAGTCCGGTCCAAGGCATTTCCGGCGGCGAGATGCAGCGCGTGCTGCTGGCCCGCGCCTTGTTGCGCGAACCTGAACTGCTGGTGCTCGACGAGCCCGTCCAGGGCGTGGATGTGGCCGGGCAGGCAGAGCTTTACGGGCTGATCACCCGCCTGCGCGACCGCCATGGGTGCGGCGTGCTGATGGTCTCGCACGACCTGCACCTGGTGATGAGCACTACCGACAACGTGGTCTGCCTGAATCGCCACGTCTGTTGCTCGGGCCACCCGGAACAGGTCAGCGGTGACCCGGCCTTCATCGAGCTGTTCGGCAGCCATGCGCCCAGCCTGGCGGTCTATCACCATCATCACGACCACGCCCACGACCTGCACGGCGCGGTGGTCAACGAAGTGCCCGGCGCCTTCAAGCCCTACACCCCTCACGTGCATGGGGACGACTGCACCCATGGCTGATTTTCTCCTGTATGCCCTGCTGGCCGGGCTGGCGCTGGCCATCGTGGCAGGGCCCTTGGGCTCGTTCGTGGTATGGCGGCGCATGGCCTACTTCGGCGATACGCTGTCCCATGCCGCGCTGCTGGGGGTGGCCATGGGCTTTTTGCTGAACGTCAGTCCGACCCTCGCGGTGACGGTGGGCTGTCTGTTGCTGGCGGTCATACTGGTCACCTTGCAGCACCGCCAGCCGCTGGCGTCGGACACGCTGCTGGGGATTCTTGCGCCCAGCACCCTGTCCCTCGGGCTGGTCGCCCTGAGCTTCATGCACGATGTGCGGATCGACCTGATGGCTTACCTGTTTGGCGACCTGCTGGCCATCAGCCCGAGTGACCTGTACTGGATTCTCGGCGGCAGCGCCGTAGTGCTGGCAGTGGTGCTGAGCCTGTGGCGGCCGCTGCTGGCCGTGACCGTGCATGAAGAGCTGGCCCGGGTGGAAGGCTTGCCCGTGGCGACGCTGCGCATGGCGCTGATGCTGCTGATCGCCATCGTCATCGCGGTGGCCATGAAAATCGTCGGCGTGCTGCTGATCACCTCGCTGCTGATCATCCCCGCCGCTGCTGCGCAACGGCATGCCCGTTCCCCCGAACAGATGGCCCTGGGTGCCAGCGTGCTGGGGGTAATCGCCGTATGTGGCGGGCTGGGGCTTTCATGGTTCAAGGACACCCCGGCAGGCCCGTCCATCGTGGTCTGTGCGGCCCTGTTGTTTTTGTTGAGCTTCGCCTGGCCCAAGCGCTGAGCGGTTACGTATTTTCCCGAACGCCGCGCAGGTGTAGACTTGCACGTTTTTTGGGCAAACAGAGAGTTGCAGGTATGAAGCCGTTCGCCTCCCGTTATCTGCTTGTTGCCATGTTTTCCGTGCTGATTGCCGCGTGCCAGAGCAAACCTGCAGCACCGGTGAGCGCAGCGCCGCCTGATGCATGGCAGCAGCTGCAGCAGAACATCGCCAGCAATGAACTGGCCACGGCTGAAGACCAACTGACCGCGCTGCAAGCCCAGTCGGCCGATGACCCGCGCCTGGAGCCATTGCAGCGCCAGCTGGCCGAGGCTTACCTGGAGCGCAGTCAGGTTGTGCTGCAAAAGGGTGATGTCAACGCCGCAGCCACAGCCCTGAGCCGTGCTCGCGCCTTGATGCCCAAAGCGCCAGCGCTGACCGGCGGCGTGAATGGCGCCATCGCCCAGGCGCGCAAGGTCGATCTGGACCGCACCGAGGCCGCCCTCAAGCGGGCAGAAGCGCGGCCACCCGCCAAGGTCCTCGACCCCAAGGTGCAAAGCTCCTATGTCCCGCTCATCATGACCAGCGGCCCGCAATTGCGCGCGCAGCTGGACGACATCGCGACCGACGTGGTGAATTATCAATGCGACGTGATAGTGCAGGTGGCTCAGCCGGGCGAGTACCGCCGGCTGGAAAAACTGCTCAAGGCGCGGGTCAGCAAACTGAACCCTGACCTGCAGTGGCGAATCGGCCGCCGTGTGGAGCACGGGCAGGCGACGCAGATGGTGTTGATTCCGCGACCGCTGTAAGCGGGGCTTGAACCCCGTAGGGCCGAGCTTGCTTGGAACCAGGCCACGCTATCATCCAGTAAAGCTGCGATGGCGCATCCCCGAGCAAGCTCGATCCTACAATGGGCGTAACCGTATCAAGCCGGAATAGCCTTGGCCTTTGGCTCCCGCGCCCACACTCGATGCTGGGCAATGGCGGCAATGAACGCCTCATGGGCCTTGGCATCGTCGCCGATGATCAATCCGGCATCCACGTCCAGGTGCAGACTGTCCAGCAACGTCTTGGCATCAGGGCTGGCCCCGATTGCCTTGAGGTGCTTGTACGCCTCCAGCAGGAAATGCAGCGCCACGCCATTGCTGCCGAGCGCCTTGATCGATGCCGCGCCGCCAGGCACCCACACTGCGTCGAACGCAACTGATGGCAGGCCTTCAGCCGAGGCGTCCACCGCCAGGCTCTTGCCATCGGCGGTCTTCACCGGCGCCGAAGTAGGACCGAGCACTTTGACGTGAGCACCCTGGGCCTGAATGGCCTTGGTCAGCGACTCAACGCCTGCACCGTCCACCCCATCCGCTACCAGTACGGCAATCTTGCGCGACTTGATATCGCCCGAGAGCAGGTTGAGCTGGCTCAAAGCTGGTGACTCTTTGAGCGTCATGGATGGCGTATCCACGGTGCCCGCCGTGGGAACCGGCAACCCCAGATTGGTGGCGACACGGCCGGCCAGCTCCAGATCGATGTTGGCGAGGATCTCGTTCACTTCACGGGCCCGGATGTATTCACGCTCCACCTTGCCCAGTTCGAAGCTGTAGGCCGCGATGATGTGCTCTTTCTCTGGAGTGCTCATGCTGTGGAAGAACAGCCGCGCCTGGGAAAAGTGATCGTTGAACGACTCGCTGCGCTGGCGGATCTTGTGCGCCTCAATGCGCTCAGGGTAGCTCTCGAAACCGCCATCTACCGGGCCTGGCGGGGTCTCCTTGGGCCAGCCGCCGTCGATCGAGTTGGGCTCGTAGGAGGCACGGCCCTTGTCGATGGTCATGCGGTGGGCGGCATCGCGCTGGTTGTTGTGATTGGGCGCGACCGGGCGGTTGATCGGCAGTTCATGGAAGTTGGGCCCGCCAAGGCGGCTGATCTGGGTATCGGTGTAGGAGAACAGCCGACCTTGCAGCAACGGGTCGTTGGAAAAATCCAGGCCGGGCACGATATGACCTGGGCAAAATGCGACCTGTTCGGTTTCCGCGAAGTAGTTGTCCGGGTTACGGTTGAGCACCATGCGCCCCAGCGGCGTCACCGGGACCAACTCTTCGGGGATAATCTTGGTCGGGTCGAGGATGTCGAACTCGAAGGAGTGCTCGTCCTCTTCAGCGACGATCTGCACGCCGAACTCCCACTCCGGGTAGTCGCCCATCTCGATGGCGTCGGCCAGGTCACGGCGGTGGTAATCGGTGTCCTTGCCCGCCAGTTTCTGGGCTTCGTCCCACAACAGCGAGCACACACCCTGCTTGGGTTTCCAGTGGAATTTGACGAAGGTCCCTTTGCCCTCGGCATTGACGAAGCGGAAGGTGTGGATACCAAAGCCTTCCATGGTGCGCAGGCTCTTCGGAATCGCCCGATCGGACATCGCCCACATCACCATGTGCGCCGACTCCGGTTGCAACGACACGTAATCCCAGAAGGTGTCGTGGGCCGAGCCGCCGGTGGGGATTTCATTGTGCGGCTCGGGTTTCACGGCGTGGACGAAGTCCGGAAACTTGATCGCATCCTGAATGAAGAACACCGGCATGTTGTTGCCGACCAGGTCGAAATTGCCTTCATCGGTGTAGAACTTCACGGCGAAACCGCGTACATCACGCACGGTATCCCCCGAGCCGCGCGGGCCCTGCACGGTGGAGAAACGCACGAACACCGGGGTTTGCTTGCCCGGATCCTGCAGAAAACCGGCTTTGGTCAGCGCTGCATGGGACTCGTAGGTCTCGAAGAACCCATGGGCCGCCGTGCCACGCGCGTGAACGATGCGCTCGGGGATGCGCTCATGGTCAAAGTGCGTGATCTTTTCACGCATGATGAAATCTTCCAGCAAGGACGGCCCGCGCGCACCGGCCTTGAGGGTGTTCTGGTTATCACTGATCTTCACGCCCTGGTTGGTACGCAGGGCTTGGCCAGTGGCGTCCGAGCGAAAAGTCTCGAGGCCATCGATCTTGGCATTGTGATTGGCGCGGTCCGGGGTATCGGTGCCAGCCATCTCGCTGGGAGCATGTGGGGTGGGGGTAGTGGCAGGCTTCTTGGTGGTCATGGGTCCTGAAACTCCTCATCGTGCGGCTGCCCGTGTCTCGGGCTATGGGGCTTGCGGTCTTATTCAGTGACTCGCAGGCCGAGCGGGCCGTTCCCTTTTTCTGCTTCGCACGCGGTAGACGCCCTATATCGAAAAGCTTGGGTGGTGACTAAATTAATGCTAAGAACCTCCTGTACGACAGGCTAAAATGCGCGCCCGGCCAACCGCCGAGCCCTTTTCCATGCGCCCCACAAGGTTCGCTACGTGATCGAGTTTCAACAAGTCCACAAGACCTACCGCGTCAACGGTAGGGAAATCCCAGCCCTGCATCCGACCAACCTCAGCATCGAGAACGGTCAGGTATTTGGCATCATCGGCCATTCAGGCGCGGGCAAAAGTACCTTGCTGCGCCTGATCAACCGGCTGGAAACCTCCAGCGGCGGGCGCATCATCGTCGATGGCGAGGACGTCACGGCGTTCAAGGCCGGCGAGCTACGGCGCTTTCGCCAGCAGGTCGGGATGATCTTCCAGCACTTCAATCTGCTCTCGTCCAAGACCGTTGCCGACAATGTCGCCATGCCCTTGCGCCTGGCAGGCGAGTTGTCCGGTCGCGAGATCGACGAACGCGTTGCCCAGTTGCTGGCGCGGGTCGGCCTGGCCGATCATGCCCGCAAGTACCCGGCCCAGCTCTCCGGCGGCCAGAAACAGCGCGTCGGTATCGCCCGCGCCTTGTCCACCCAGCCGAAAATCCTCCTGTGTGACGAAGCCACCAGCGCCCTCGACCCGCAGACTACCGCCTCGGTCCTGCAACTACTGGCCGAAATCAACCGCGAACTGCAGTTGACCATCGTCTTGATCACTCATGAAATGGACGTGATTCGCCGGGTCTGTGACCAGGTGGCCGTCATGGACGCCGGGGTCATCGTTGAGCAGGGGCCAGTGGCCGATGTGTTCCTGCATCCACAACACCCGACCACCCGTCGCTTCGTGCAAGAAGACGAAGAGGTCGATGAAGGCGAACAACGTACGGATTTCGCCCACGTCACGGGCCGTATCGTGCGCCTGACCTTCCAGGGCGAAGCTACCTACGCGCCGCTATTGGGCACCGTGGCTCGGGAGACCGGCGTGGACTACAGCATTCTGGCCGGCCGTATCGACCGGATCAAAGACACACCCTATGGGCAACTGACCCTGGCGATCACCGGGGGCGACATGGACGCGGCCTTTGCCCGTTTCACTGCCGCCGACGTTCATATGGAGGTACTGCGCTGATGGACTTCCTCAACTATTTTGCCGATGTCGACTGGAGCGAGATCTGGCAGGGCAGCCTCGATACCGGCGTCATGCTCGGCAGCTCGCTGGTCTTCACCATCCTGCTGGGTCTGCCGCTGGGTGTACTGCTGTTCGTCTGCGGCCCACGCCAGCTGTTCGAAGAAAAACGCTTGTATGCCCTGCTGGCGTTCTGCGTCAACGTGCTGCGCTCGCTGCCCTTCATCATCCTGCTGATCGTCTTGATCCCCTTTACCGTATTGATCACCGGTACCTCGCTGGGCGTGGCGGGTGCCATTCCACCGCTGGTCATCGGTTGCACTCCGTTCTTTGCACGATTGGTGGAAACCGCCCTGCGTGAAGTGGATCGCGGGATCATCGAAGCCACCCAGTCGATGGGCGCCACCCCTTGGCAGATCATCGTACGGGCGCTGCTGCCCGAGGCGTTGCCAGGCATCATCGCGGCGATCACCGTGACCTCGATCACCTTGGTGTCCTACACCGCCATGGCGGGTGTAGTGGGGGCGGGCGGCCTGGGGGATCTGGCCATTCGCTTCGGCTACCAGCGCTTTCAGACCAACGTGATGATCGTCACCGTGATCATCCTCGTGGTGCTGGTGCAAGTGCTGCAAACAATCGGCGACAAATTGGTCGTGCACTTTTCGCGCAAGTAAGCGTTCATATCAGCGAAGGGCCCCCTACACACCGAGGGCCCTCATCAGGAGCCCCCCGAATGAAACGTCTTTTCGCCGCCCTGGCCGCAGTGGTCGCGCTCAGCGCCCAGGCCAACGACACCCTCACCGTCGCAGCCACCGCCGTGCCTCACGCCGAGATTCTCGAATTCGTCAAACCGCAACTGGCCAAGGAGGGCGTGGACCTTCAGGTCAAAGTGTTCAGCGACTATGTGCAGCCTAACGTGCAGGTCGCCGAGAAGCGCATGGATGCCAACTTCTTCCAGCACCAGCCGTACCTCGACGAGTTCAACAAAGGCAAGGGCACTGACCTCGTTGCCGTGACTGGCGTGCACCTGGAACCCTTGGGCGCCTATTCCACCAAGTACAAGAAGCTCGACGAACTGCCGGGCGGTGCCACAGTGGTCATTCCCAATGACGCCACCAACGGCGGCCGGGCCTTGTTGCTGCTACAAAAGGCCGGGCTGATCAAGCTCAAGGACAACGGCAACATTCTTTCCACCGTCAAAGATATTGCCGAGAACCCCAAGGACCTGAAAATCCGCGAACTGGAAGCGGCGACCTTGCCGCGCGTGCTGACCCAGGTGGATCTGGCGCTGATCAACACCAACTACGCGCTGGCCGCGAAGCTGGATCCGACAAAGGATGCCTTGATTATCGAGGGCGGCGACTCCCCTTACGTGAACATCCTCGTGGCCCGTCCGGACAACAAGGACTCGCCGGCCATGCTGAAGCTGGCCGCCGCCTTGCACAGCCCTGAGTTGAAGCAGTTCATCACCGATAAGTACAAGGGCGCGGTGGTGCCTGCGTTCTGATGATTTGACAACGCCACGGCCATCCCGCCCACGGCCGCGATGGCCGGTATACGGACCGAGACCGACATCCACTACTCTCCCGCCAGCAATCCCGGCAACTGTGCCACCAACTTCGCGCTGTTCAACGGCGCCCGAATGAACCCTCGCTCACTTCCATCCGGCCCCACCAGCGCCAGGTTGGCGCTGTGCTGCACCACATAATCAGGTTGGCTGGTGTCCGCCGGGACATAGGGGATGCTCAGGCCGCTCGCCAGTTTTTCCAGGTTCTGCGGGGTGCCCACCAGCCCCTGAAAGCTCGCGTCGAAGTAGCCCAGGTACTGTTTGAGTTTTTCCGGCGTGTCCCGGTGCGGGTCAATGCTGACCAGAATCACCTGCAGGCGCTCTCGGCTGGCTGCGGGCAGCTGGCTGCGAATCTGCCGCAGCTGGGCGAGGGTGGTTGGACAGATGTCGGGGCAAAAGGTGTAGCCGAAGAACAGCACCGTCCAATGCCCTTTCAATTGATCAAGCTGCACCGCCACGCCGTTCTGGTCGGTCATGCTCACGGCGGGCACCGCTCGACCCTGGGGTAACAAGAGCACCCCGGCGTCGCTGAGGGCGGGCGAAGAGCCGGGGCCAGCACCGGTGATCATGCGGTAGCTTAATCCGCCCATGAGCAGCACGACAGCCGCCGCCAGTGCAAAGACAATTTTTTGAGTTCGGTTCATGGCACAAGGCTACAGCGCCCGGCGTTCTCGCGCCATCACGCCCATCCACTACCAGGCCGGGCTGCTGCGCGTCGGGGCAATGTGCCAGCACCGGAAATGTGGTCTATGCTGCCCCTCATGAATGATGGCCATTCGATATAGCAAACCATCCTAACCAATCCCTGATTATTGCGATTCCGTCTTAGGGCCCTGATCCAGCCAGCTATCGTACTCTTTCCGTTCGCCATCCTTACGTAACCATCATCGCTTGGAGACTTCATGAACACCGCCGCATTGCGCGAGCAGATCCAACGTGCCCATCAGCACGAGGCCAGCACCGGCCAACTCAAAGAACAGCTTGAGCACATGTTGCCCCGCCTGCACCCCAGCATCAGCCTGCCGGAAGACGCCAAGGGGGCGCTCATCCGTTTCGTGGGCGCCTACATCGACCAGGTTCCCGACCTGCTCGAAGCCGCCAACTCCGTCGCCCGCGAGGCCGGGATCGAGTCGCAGATACGCCCGGTGTTGAGGATCGCCGAGCAGTACTTCATCCAGCCGCCCGTCATGCTGGCCAGTCACACCGGTCTGGACTGCCTGCTGGACGAGGCGTATCTCGCCCATCGCCTGGTGGAGGAGGTCAATGACCTGTACATCAAGCACTTCAGCCAGCCCCTGATCCCCCTCGACATGACCATGGCCAATCTCATTGCCCACCAGCTGATCGGCGAACAGTTCGCCAATCAACTGGATGAGGCGGTACACCACTCGGTGGACCAGATGCTAGACGAGGAAAGCTTTGCCCTCGAGTCGGTGGAGAGCTACCGCGCCCAGCTCAGCAGCCCCGACACCGGGGCCGCCTGGAGCCGCTGGCCGTGCCTGTCGAGACAATTGGGTGTTGATATCGCGACACCTGCCGGTCCCTGATCGAGTTTCTTCCAGCCCTTGTATAAGCCACGCAGATCATTACGTGGCATGAAATTACATACCACGTAATACGATACGAAATTGTGAGGGCAACAGCCTCAAAAACGTCCTTTTGGCGTAGCGCTGGGAGTCGGGAACGTGCCATCCAGAGGCAGGAATCGATCCTGTGCGGAATCGTAGGCGCGAATCTCGCTGGTCTCGATGCTGTAAACCCACCCGTGGATGAACAAATGCCCGCTGGCCATGCGCGAGGCCACTGAAGGATGAGTGCGCAGGTGATGCAGCTGGGCGATCACGTTTTCTTCGGTGAGCACCTGCATGCTTTCACCCTCGGTCGAGCAGTTGCAATTGTCTTCCACCACGGTGCGCGCCACTTCAGCGTGCCTCAACCAGGCCGATACCGTCGGCATCTTCTTCAATGTATGCGGGTTAAGTACCGC
Source organism: Pseudomonas sp. dw_358 (assembly GCF_018449655.1). Lineage (GTDB taxonomy): Bacteria > Pseudomonadota > Gammaproteobacteria > Pseudomonadales > Pseudomonadaceae > Aquipseudomonas. Next base: position 143,174 of record NZ_JAAVUX010000005.1, on the reverse strand, counting down.
GCGCATGGCGCCACAGTCAGAGTGGCCGCAGATGATGATGTGCTGCACACCCAATGCCAGCACCGCGTACTCGATGGCCGTGGACACCCCGCCATTCATTTGGCCATAGGGCGGCACTACGTTTCCCACATTGCGCGTCACGAACAGGTCGCCAGGGGCGCTGTGGGTGATGAGCTCGGGGGCGACGCGGGAGTCGGCGCAGGTGATGAACATTGCACGCGGGCTTTGTGCCGTGGCGAGCTTCTTGAATAGCTCCTCCTGCTGGGGAAACACGTCGTGGCGGAAGTGAAGGTAGCCATCGACGATATGTTGCAGCGCCGCATCGGCACCTTGCAGCTCGCCAGCGGGGTCTGGGCGTGATTGATCCTTGTCGCTCATGATTCATCCTCTAGTCAGGTTGCAAACTATGAACCTAATGCAGCTAACTTAATTCAAGCTGAAAGGCTTCCCTCTGCAAGATCACAAAAGATTCATTTGCTGCCCTGGCGGGCAAAACAGGCTGCAATCCAGACGGTAGGAATCGCGCCGCGCCATACCGAGGTGTTTCATCGCGTGCTCGAAGCGGCGGGCCAGCAAATCGGCGAACACTCCCTCACCACGCATCCGTGCGCCGAACCGACTGTCATACAGCTCGCCACCTCGGCTTTGTCGGATCAGGCTCAGTACGTGGCCCGCGCGCTGAGGGTAATGGGCGTGTAGCCATTCCTCGAACAGCGGCGCGACTTCCAAGGGGAGGCGCAACATCATGTAGTTGGCGCTGACGGCGCCGGCGGCCTTGGCTTCAGTCAATAGATGCTCAAGCTCGCTGTCGTTGATCATGGGAATCATCGGCGCGCAGAGTACGCCTACCGAGACGCCGGCCTCGGTCAGCACACGAATGGCCCTCAGGCGCGCCTTGGGCGCAGCGGCGCGCGGTTCGAGGATGCGCTTGAGTTCGTCGTCCAGGGTCGTCAGGCTGATCATCACTTTCACCAGCCGCTGGCGCGCCAACTCGATCAACAGGTCCAGATCGCGCAAGATCAGCGACCCCTTGGTCACGATGGTCACCGGATGACGGAAGCGCAGCAGCACTTCGAGCAAGCCCCGAGTGATCCGATGCTCGCGCTCGATAGGCTGGTAGGGATCAGTGTTGGCGCCCAGGTTGATCGGCGTGCACACGTAGCCACGCCGGGACAGTTGCTGTGCCAGCAGCGCCACGGCATTGGTCTTGGCGATGAGCCGGGTTTCGAAATCCAGCCCAGGCGACATGTCCCAGTAGGCATGGCTGGGCCTGGCGTAGCAATAAATGCAGCCGTGTTCGCAGCCCCGATAGGGGTTGATGGACTGATCGAAGGGGAGGTCAGGAGACTTGTTGCGAGAGATGATGGTCTGGGCAGTTTCCAGCATGACCACCGTGCCTTGGGTGGCGGGTACTTCCTGATACCAACCGTCATCCTCCACCACCGAATGGTTTGGGGCAAAACGGTTGCGCGGATTGAGGGCGGTGCCGCGACCGCGGGGAGGCGTTGACATGGACATGAGGCGAACCCGAATACTGTTTTTATATACAGTAAAGCGAGCGTCGCCCCGTGCCTAGTGCCTTATGTCAGCTTTCCATGTCGATGACCACACGGCCCTCGATCTGCCCCTCATGCATGCGGCTGAAGATGGCGTTGATGTTTTCCAGCTTGTCGGTAGATACCGTCGCCTTGACCTTGCCTTCACCGGCAAAGTCCAGCGCTTCCTGAAGGTCCAGGCGGGTGCCGACAATCGAGCCCCGCACAGTCGTGCCGTTCAGGACCATGTCAAAGATCGACAACGGGAAATTCCCTGGCGGCAGGCCGTTCAAGGCGATGGTGCCGCCACGGCGGGTCATGCCGATGGCTTGCTCGAAGGCCTTGGGCGATACCGCCGTGACCAGCGCACCGTGAGCCCCGCCGATAGTTTCCTTGAGGTAGGCCGCCGGGTCCTGGTGCCGGGCGTTGACGGTGACAGTGGCGCCCAGACGCTTGGCCAGTTCCAGTTTACCGTCATCGATGTCGACGGCAGCCACATTCAGGCCCATGGCCTTGGCGTACTGCACGGCCATGTGACCCAAGCCGCCGATACCGGAAATCACCACCCATTGACCGGGCTTGGTGTCGGTCATCTTCAGGCCTTTGTAGACCGTCACGCCCGCACACAAAATCGGCGCGATTTCGACAAAACCAACATTGTCCGGCAGGCGGCCAACATAGTTGGCATCGGCGAGGGTGTATTCGGCAAAGCCGCCGTTCACTGAGTAGCCGGTGTTCTGCTGAGTTTCGCACAGGGTTTCCCAACCGCCCAGGCAGTGCTCACAATGGCCGCAGGTGGAGTACAACCAAGGCACGCCGACGCGATCGCCTTCTTTTACATGCTGGACCCCGGCACCCACGCCAACGACGTAGCCTACGCCTTCATGGCCAGGAATGAACGGCGGGTCAGGCTTGACCGGCCAATCGCCTTCGGCGGCGTGCAGGTCGGTGTGGCAGACACCGGACGCTGCAACCTTGACCAATACTTGCCCGGGACCCGGAACTGGCACAGCCACTTCACGAATTTCGAGGGGTTTGCCGAAGGCATGGACGACTGCTGCTTTCATTGTTTTAGGCATGACTTCCTTCCTGACAGTCGAGCGAAGCGCTCGGTCAAGATGGAGCAAGAGGGGGGCCATATTGGCCAGAGTGCGGAAATAGAAGGGCTTTGCCGTCCGTCAGGGGCGGGGAGCGTACCCACTGGGCAACAGCGGGGTGACACACTGTGCCAATGACGGCACACACCCCGATGTTCCACGTGGAACAGATCCAACCCGTTGTTACTCGCTGGGTTTCCTCAGCTTGGGGTTAGGGAAAAACTGGACTGGCTGCACATTTGGCTTGGCCGCCTTGGGTGCAGCGTGATTGACCCGAGTGATCAATTCGGAAGGTATCGACTGTCCTTGGGCGTTGAGGGTATCGCTGTACCCACAGGCCACGCACTCGCGGTGTGGAACATCGTCCACACTCCACATCTTCAATTTGTCGGGTTCGCTGCACGCCGGGCAGACGGCCCCGGCGATGAAGCGTTTAGGGGTGATGCTCATGCCGCAACATCCTCGCTCAAGCCGCAATGACGCAGCAGCGCGTCTATGGACGGCTCGCGACCGCGGAAGTCGACGAACAGGACCATCGGCGCCTGTGAGCCACCTCGGGCCAGGATTGCCTCGCGGAACGCGCGACCGGTTTCGGCATTGAGTACACCTTCTTCCTCGAAGCGCGAGAAAGCGTCGGCCGATAGCACTTCGGCCCATTTGTAACTGTAATAGCCCGCCGCATAGCCACCCGCAAAGATATGCGCAAAGCTGTTGGGGAAGCGGTTGTAAGCCGGCGGGCGCATCACCGAGACTTCGTCGCGGACGCCTTCGAGCACTTGCAGGGCATCGCGGCCATCGCCATGGGTGGCATGCATCTCGAAGTCGAACAGGGAGAATTCGATCTGCCGAACCATCATAAGGCCCGATTGGAAGTTCTTCGCTGCGAGCATTTTTTCAAGCAGGTCCTGCGGCAGCGCCTCACCGTTCTCGTAGTGCGCCGAGATCAGCGCCAAGCCTTCAGGCTCCCAGCACCAGTTCTCCATGAACTGGCTCGGCAATTCCACCGCATCCCAGGCGACGCCATTGATGCCCGAGACCCCGGCATGATCGACGCGCGTCAGAAGGTGGTGCAGACCGTGGCCGAACTCGTGGAACAGGGTGGTCACTTCATCGTGGGTCAGCAGCGCCGGCTTGCCCGCATCGGCGGGAGTGAAGTTGCACACCAGATTGGCCACCGGGCTCTGCAGCACCCCGTCGGCGGTGCGACGACGGTCGCGCGCACCGTCCATCCAGGCACCACCCCGCTTGTTGGCGCGAGCGTACAGGTCGAAGAAGAAGCGCCCGACGTGCTGGCCGTTTTCCTTGATCTCGAACAAGCGAACATCCGGGTGCCAGGTGTCGAAGCCTTTCTGCTCGGCGATCTCGATGCCATAGAGGCGCTGCACAATGTTGAACAGGCCGCCGAGCACCTTGTCGATCGGAAAATAGGCGCGCAAGGCCTCCTGGGAGACGCTGTAACGCTGTTCACGAAGTTTCTCGCCATAGAAGCCGCTGTCCCAGCTCTGCAGGTCGGCGCAGCCCTGTTCGGCCGCATAGGCGCGCAGCTGTTGCAGATCCTGGGTGGCGAACGGCTTGCTGCGCTGAGCCAGGTCGCGCAGGAAAGTCAGCACCTGGTCGCTGGATTCGGCCATCTTGGTCGCCAGGCTCAGCTCGGCAAAATTGGCAAACCCCAACAGCTGAGCCAACTCCTGACGCAGGTCGAGGATCTCGTCCATGACCGGGCCATTGTCGTTCTGCCCGGCATTCGGCCCCTGGTCGGAAGCGCGGGTGCAGTAGGCCCCGTACACTTCTTCACGCAGGGCACGGTCATGGGCGTAGGTCATCACCGCGTAGTAGCTGGGAAACTCCAGACTGATCAGCCAGCCGTCCAGCCCTTTGGCCTGGGCGGCCACGGCCATTTGCGCCTTGGCCGATTCGGTCAGGCCGATCAGCAAGGTCTCATCGGTAACGTGCTTGCTCCAGGCCTGGGTGGCATCCAGCAATTGGTTGGAAAAGCGGCTGCCCAGTTCAGACAGCTTGCTCTGCACCTCGGCGTAGCGCTTTTGCTGCTCAGGAGGCAGGTCGATGCCGGACAGGCGGAAATCCCGCAGCGAATGCTCCAGAATAGTTTTCTGGGCGATGTCGAATTGCTCGGCTTCGGGGCTGCTGGCCAATGCCTCGAAGGCCTGGAACAAAGCGCGGTTCTGCCCCATTTCAGTGGAGTAGGCGCTCAGGGCAGGAAGACAAGCTTCATAGGCTTCGCGCAGCTCGGCGCTGTTGCACACGGCATTGAGGTGGCTGACCGGGCTCCAGGCAGCGCCGAGACGGTCATTGAGCTCGTCCATGGCCAGTACCAGGCCGACCCAGGTCGGTTGCGCGCCCTGGCTTTCCAGCAGGCGAGCGATGGCCGCACGGTTGTCGGCCAGGATCTGTTCAATGGCAGGTTGCACGTGCTCGGCACGGATCGCCGAGAACGGCGGCAGGTCATAGGACTGCAAAAGCGGGTTATTCGCGCTCACGGTTAACACCTTGGCTGGAAGAAACACTCGGACATCTTAATTACAATCGACTCTGACCGCAGCTATCAGTGCCAATGAGGAAAACTATTGTGGCAATTCGCAGCTTCCAACAACACACCCCTCTGCTCGCCGAGCGCGCGTTCGTCGACCGCTCGGCGGTGGTCATCGGCGATGTGGAAATCGGTGCCGACAGTTCGGTCTGGCCGATGGCGGTGATCCGCGGCGACATGCACCGCATCCGGATCGGCGCGCGCACCAGCGTGCAGGATGCCAGCGTGCTGCACATCACCCATGCCGGGCCATTCCACCCGGAAGGCTTCCCCTTGCTGATCGGCGACGACGTGACCATCGGCCACAAGGTCATGCTCCATGGCTGCACCCTCGGCAGCCGCATTTTGGTGGGCATGGGCAGCACGGTGATGGACGGGGCCGTGGTGGAGGACGAAGTGATCATTGGCGCCGGCAGCCTCGTGCCTCCCGGCAAACGTTTGTCGAGCGGATTTCTTTATGTGGGCAGCCCGGTGAAACAGGCGCGACCACTGACCGACAAGGAACGCAACTTTTTTACCTATACTGCCGGCAACTACGTCAAGCTCAAGGACCAGCACCAGGCTGCTGGCTTCGACCAAGGAAAGGACTGAGCCGTGCATCATCAAAATATTCTGTTCGACCTGGACGGCACCCTTACCGATCCGCGCGCGGGCATCACCCGATCGATCCAGTATGCCCTCGGCAAGATGGGCATCCACGAACCCGACTTGTCCAAGCTGGAGCATTTCATCGGGCCGCCACTGCTGGAAGCTTTCATGCAGGCTTATGGCTTCGACGAGACCAAGGCGCGTCAGGCGCTGAACTTTTACCGTGAGCGATTCAAGGTGACGGGGCTCTACGAGAACGAGGTGTTCGAGGGCGTGATCGAGCTTCTGGACGTGTTGCAGCAACAGGGGCGGCATCTGTACATCGCCACCTCTAAACCTTGGGAATTCGCCCGCGAAATTGCCCGGCATTTCGATTTTTCCCGGCACTTCAAGATGATCTACGGCAGCGAAATGGACGGTACTCGCACCAACAAGGTCGAACTGATCCGCCACCTGCTGGACGAGGAGGGCCTTGAGCCGGCGCAGACATTGATGATCGGCGACCGCAAACACGACCTGATCGGTGCGCGTCTCAATGGGCTGGATTGCGTAGCGGTGGGCTACGGGTTTGGCGACCGTGACGAATTGATGGGAGAAACGCCGACCTGGCATTTCGACACGGTAGCGCAGCTCCGGTCGGCGTTTTTGCTGGCCCTCTGATGGGCGCTCCTACGGTGCCATGAGTCGGTTCAACGTCGCATGGCGCTCATCCACCGGTAAGTGCCCCAGTCGCTCGACTTCTGCGAAAAACTGCGGCCAGTCCCCACCCACCTGCTTGAATACTGCCGCAAACGCTGGCACCCACTGGTCATAAAGCCCGAACGGCAGCAGCTTGGCATTGTTCATGGGTAAGTTCATCCAGTTGTCGAAGAGGCCCACGCCGTGCCACTGCTGGTCGCGCAGGGCACGGTACTCTCTGCGCATGTGCTCGAACTCGGCCTGCTTGGCGATGCGCATGGCCTCCGGCGCCAAAGGCTGGCGGTAGAGCTTCTGCAGGCGGTCCCGGGTGGCAAGCACCAAGCGCGTGAACTGGTCGGCCTGGCGCGTGAACCCCGCGTCGGCAGGCGATAACCCTCTGGCCACACGCCACTCGCGCGTTCCTTCCTGCTCGACGAAATTGGCGTAGGACTCGTTGAACTGCGAGTCATCCTTCACGTAGAAACGTTGATGGGCCAGCTCATGGAAAATCAGCGTGGCCAGGCGCTCGTCACCCCAGTGCAGCATCGAGCTGATGATCGGGTCGTCGAACCAGCCCAGGGTTGAATAAGCCTCGACTCCGCCGACGTACACGTCCATGCCTTGCAATTTTTGCAGCGCCGCCGCGCCGCGAGCGCCGGACTGGCTGTAATACCCGCGATAGGCCACGCAGCCGGCGATCGGGAAACAATGCAGCTGCGGATCGAGGGAAAACTCTCCGGTGGCGAACACGTTCCACACCACATAAGGCCGGCCGATGTCGGCATACAGCCGATAACTGCGGTTATCCGGCAGGTGCAGATGTTCGGTGGCAAAGGTCCGGGCCGCTTGCGATTGCCGCAAATGCTCGCGCAGAGCGGCCGGCTGGCCCGGGTCCGCAATCACTTCGGCCACCGGGCGACGAGCATGGAGCAGGCTCAGTTGCCCCTCCGCCAACTGGCCGTAGTAACTCACCGTGGAGCAACCGTTGAGCAGCAAACCGGCGACAACGGGAACCAAGATTGCTTTCACGCGGTCGAGTGCCCCGTGGCTTTCGCGCCATACCCGAATAATTCGAATCAACGTATTCAAGGAATTTTCCATGCGTGGACGACAGTCGATCGGCGCCTTGATGAGCCTGGCCAGCGCCTTGGCCTTGGCTGGGTGCGCCGGCATGCCCAAACCGGACCCGAAACAGGCGTGGATCGATCTGCGCGTCGGTCAGGATAGGTCATTGCACGCCGTTGAGGTGGATGAGCACGCCTGGAGGGATCAGCGCTACTTCGAGGTCGCCCCCGGCCGCCACGAACTGACCGTACGCTTCCAGTTTCCAGTGGCCGCCAGCAACATCGGCCCGGATGCTGCGCCGCTGTGGCGCGATTGCCAAATGAATCTTGTCTTCAAGGATTTCGGTGCCGGCCAGCGCTATCAGCTGGAGGCGGGCAGCACTGGCTTCAGGCCTTGGGCCCGGCTGTATGACGAACAGCGCAAGCTGGTAGGCAAGGGACAACCGGCGGGCTGCCAACCGGCCTGAATGGATGGCATGATGGCGCTATTGTCTTGTCCGATCGGAGCCCTGCATGCGCCGCTTGTTTGCCTTGTCTGTTGTCTGTGTGGGGCTGAGCCTTCAAGGCTGCATGTCACCGATGCCGGCGCCCGATCCACAGATGGCCTGGATAGAGCTGACCATGGTCAGCGGCAAGGTCATCATGGCTGAACGGCTGGACGGGGTGAACTGGGCCGATGGCCGCTACTTCCAGGTCAAGCCTGGGGCGCACGACCTGATGGTGCGTTTCGATTTCGAGATCTACGGGGGCGTCGGCGGGCCGTTCAACCTTTGGGACGACGAACGTCTCTGCTATTTGAACGTGCGCTATGACAGCTTCAAGGCGGGCGAGCATTATCGCCTGCAAGCGCGCAGTCTGGGGCTACAGCCAATGGCATGGCTGTATGACAGTCACGGGCAGAAAGTGGCCGAAGACAGCGAAATCCACTGCATGCCTTAACGGTCATTCTTCTGATAGATGATTTTCTGCCGACCGTAATCGCAACTGCCCACGACCATGTTCGGGTCATGGACATCATCGTTCTTGACGATTTCCAGCGTATAGGACGTGACCGCTCGGGCTTGAATCTTTGCCTCGATCTCGCCTTTCAATTCTTCACAGCTTTTCGGTGCAGCCCAGACGGCAGATGCAGCAGCACAGCACAGCACGGCAACGACGAACCTGTTCATGACAACCTCGCAACGACCCCCGCGCCCCAGTGCAGGGGCGGCGGGCCGGGTGCATCAGCTTTCCAGGGTGGCGGAAAGGGTGATGTTGGCGCCCTTGAGCACTTTGGATACAGGACAACCTTCTTTGGCGGCTTTGGACAGCTCATCGAACTGCTGCTGGGTGGCTCCAGGAATCTTCGCCGCGAGGATCAAGTGCACAGCGGTGATTTCGAAGCCTTCGCCTACTTTGTCCAGGGTCACTTCGGCCGTGGTGCGGATTTCGTCGGCCGTCAGCCCAGCGCCCCCCAGAATCATCGAGAACGCCATGGAAAAGCAGCCAGCATGGGCCGCGCCGATCAGTTCTTCAGGGTTGGTCCCCGGGCCGCCTTCAAAACGGGCCTTGAAGCCGTAAGGTGCGTCCTTGAGCACGCCGGTCTCGGTGGAAATGCTGCCGATGCCCGATTTGAGATCGCCTTTCCAGACGGCAGATGCGGTCTTTTTCATACAATATCTCCTGTGGTATTGGCGCAGAATCGCGCGAGTCGGATCTCTGCCAAGAGACCATCAAGTCTGATGGGTACAAGGCGGCTTAAGTTCAGACAAGCGCGCACTCATTACAGCGTAGCTATTGAATCTTGCGCATGTGCCCATACTCACAGTAATGCGCGGGGAGGCGTAAGGTCGGTCGTGACGTATTGTGACTGGCACAACGAAAGTGGAGGTTGGACACAGCTCATGAAACGACTGGCAGACATCAAGATTTCGGCCCTGGACCTGGTCCCTGTTCGCGCCGACAAGGGCCCGGCGCAATCATTGCGAAACTCGCTGGACCTGGCACAACACGTGGAGCGCCTCGGCTACAACCGCTTCTGGGTGGCCGAGCACCACAACATGGACGGTATCGCCAGCTCCGCGACTTCAGTGTTGCTGGGGTATCTGGCCGGGGGCACCTCGACCATCCGCGTCGGCTCCGGCGGTATCATGCTGCCCAACCATGCGCCGCTGGTGATTGCCGAACAGTTCGGCACCCTGGCCAGCTTGTACCCTGGCCGCATCGATTTGGGCCTGGGCCGTGCACCCGGCTCTGATCAGATGACAGCCCGTGCTTTGCGTCGCGAGCGCTCCGGCAGTGCGGACGACTTCCCGGACGATGTCGAGGAACTGGCTGAATACCTCGGCCCACGCTTCCCGGAACAGAAAGTCATCGCCGTGCCCGGCAGCGACACCAACGTACCGATCTGGCTGCTGGGCTCCAGTTTGTTCAGCGCGCAACTGGCAGGCATGCGCGGTCTGCCGTATGCGTTCGCTTCACACTTCGCACCGCGTTTGATGCACGAAGCGGTGCGCGTCTACCGCAATCATTTCCGCCCATCCACAGTGCTCGAAGCGCCCTACGTCATGCTCGGGGTGCCTTTGGTTGCCGCTGACACCGATGCGCGAGCCGAGTACCTGGCCACCTCGGTGTACCAGCGGATTCTCAACCTGATGCGCGGGCAAAGCTTGATGCAGCAGCCTCCCGTGGAGACCATGGAGGGGCGCTGGCTGCCCCATGAAAAAGAAGCGGTCGCCAGCTTCCTCGGCCTGGCCATGGTCGGCAGTGGCGAAAAGATCAAGGCCAAGCTGGAAGTCCTGGTCGAGCAGACCCAGGCCGACGAGCTGATTTTTACCTGCGACCTGTACGAGCACGCGGACCGCCTGCGCTCCTACGAAATCCTCGCCCAGAGTGTCTTGGGCAACGGCCTTCGGTAAATCCCAGGCGAAAAAAAACCGACCGCTTTGAGCTGTCGGTTTTTCATCCCACGCACGCATCAACCGCGCTTGTAGACAATGTCCTTGCTGCCAGCCTCACAGGTGCCCACCACCTTGGCATCGGCTGCGCTGCCCTTGTCGACTACCTCCAGCGAATAACCCGACGCCCCCTTGGCTTTGATTTTCGCATCGATTTCGCTTTTCAGATCACTGCAGGGTTTTCCCGCAGCCATCACCGAACCTGCCATCGCCAACAAGCTCACCGCCAACAAAACTTTTTTCATCGGTCACATTCCTTGGTTGATCGAACACAAAAAAGGCACATTTCCGCTGTCGGGTCATGCGCCTGGACTGTTTGTAACGCAATGGCAGCGAAACGGCTAGTGGCCGTCAGTGCCAGTTACACATCAACTGTTCGCGATGCGAAATCCGACATTGATCGTGACCTGGAAATGCGCAACTTTGCCACCTTCGATGTGGCCGCGAGTCTCGAGCACTTCGAACCATTCCAAGTGCTTGATGGTCTTGCTGGCTTCGCCCAGGGCGTTGTTGATGGCGTCTTCGATAGTGGTCGATGAAGAACCCACCAGCTCGACTTTCTTGTAGGTGTGATGATCAGACATAAAGATCTCCTTGAGGTGATGGCAGCTCATGGGCTGCTTACATCTGTGGGGTTTTAGCGGGCAAAAGTTCACCTCGACCGCACTTTCTCCCCGCGGTGCAGTCGGAAGTTACACACGCTACTCACCCTGAAGGAGAGACACCCATGGCCAGCAACTCCCTACGCAAAGCCTCGCTGCAAAGTATGGAATCGGAAATCGAGAGCCTGTTGCGCTCGCTGGAAAGCTTGAAGGGCGATGCGACGGATGAGTCCTTGAAAACCCTCAAGGCCCTCAAAGGCAATGCGGAGAGTGCACTGAAGCATTCGCGCAGCCTGTTGAGCGATCTGTACGACGACGTCAAGGTCAAGACCCGCGAAACCAGCATCGCCACCCGCGACTATGCACAAGAGCACCCTTGGACCACCGCCAGCGTCGCTGTCGGCGCCCTTGGTCTGCTGGCTGCTTACCTGCTGGCCAAGCGCGACTGATGTCACGCCGGGACCTGACGTGACAGCTCATCCTTGAGCCATCGCGCCAGTTGCGCCGCGCGCCCATCCGAGGCGCGCCGCGGCACCCACAGCGCCAGGCGCGCCGGGGTTTCACTGAACCCCCAGGGTGCGGCGAGCCGGCCCGCTCGCAGGTCATCACTGACCAGCGGCTGCGGTGCGATTGCCACGCCCAGGCCCGCCACGGCGGCCTCCAGCAAATAATACAAATGCTCGAAACCCTGGCCGTATTTCAACGTGTCGGGTGACAGGCCATTGTGCTGTGCCCAACTGGGCCAGGCCTGGGGCCGCGAGCTTGTATACAACAAGGGTTCGCGGGCGAGGGCGGCGACAGGCTGACCCTGCAGCCGCTCGAAGCCTTCATGCAAGGGGCTGAGCACAGGGCCGATATGTTCACTGGCCAGCTCGTGCACCCACATGTCAGCGGGCCAGGGCGGTTCGGCGAACACCAGCAGTGCGTCCAGTCCAGGGCGACGGGGATCAAGGTCGCCTTCTCCTGCGGACAAGTGCAGGCGCAGGTCGGGCAAATCGGCATTCAGGCGGCCCAGGCGCGGAATGAGCCAGCGCGCCAGCAGACTGCCCGAGCAGCCAAGCACGAAAGGCGCGTCCTCTCCCAACTGGCTGACCTCGGCGCACACACCACGCAAACGCTCGAAGACCTCGCTGGAGACGTCGCGCAACCGCGTACCGGCATCTGTGAGTTTAAGGCCACGTCCATCCTTGCTGAACAAGGCCACCCCGAGATGCTCCTCCAGGACCTTGAGCTGCCGGCTGACGGCCCCATGTGTGACGTGCAGGCTTTGCGCAGCGACACTGACGCTGTTGAGGCGGGCAGCGGCTTCGAAAGCGCGCAAGGCATTGAGGGGAGGAAGATCGCGGCTCATGGTATATGTGAGTTTTCCTGACAGGTTTAGGCAATCTTATCGGTTTTCATCAAGGCTTGTCGTGAGTACAGTAGCCCCATCGCCACCCCATTCGAGTGCCGGGTGCTGGCCCAACCCCTTTACTGGAGCAACCCATGACCCAGACTCAATTTCGCAGCGGCCCCGACGCTAATGGCCTATTTGGCGCGTTCGGTGGACGCTACGTCGCTGAAACCCTGATGCCACTGGTTCTGGACCTGGCGCGCGAATACGAAGCCGCCAAGCAGGACCCCGAATTCCTCGAGCTACTGGCCTATTTCCAGCGCGACTACATCGGCCGTCCGAACCCGCTGTACTTCGCCGAGCGCCTGACCGAGCACTGCGGCGGCGCCAAGATCTACTTCAAGCGCGAAGAGCTCAACCATACTGGCGCCCACAAGGTGAACAACTGCATCGGCCAGGTGCTGCTGGCCAAGCGCATGGGCAAGAAGCGCCTGATCGCGGAAACCGGCGCCGGCATGCATGGCGTAGCCACCGCCACCGTGGCGGCCCGTTTCGGCCTGCCGTGCGTGATCTACATGGGCGCCACCGACATCGAGCGCCAACAGGCCAACGTGTTCCGCATGAAGCTGCTGGGCGCGGAGATAGTCCCGGTCACCGCCGGCACCGGCACCCTGAAGGATGCCATGAACGAGGCACTGCGTGACTGGGTCACCAACGTCGACGATACCTTCTACCTGATCGGTACCGTGGCCGGCCCGCACCCATACCCGGCGATGGTTCGCGACTTCCAGTCGATCATCGGCAAGGAAACCCGCGAGCAGTTGCAGGAGAAGGAAGGCCGCCTGCCGGACAGTCTGGTGGCTTGCGTCGGCGGTGGTTCGAATGCCATGGGCCTGTTTCACCCGTTCCTCGATGATGCCAGCGTGCAGATCATCGGCGTCGAGGCGGGCGGTCACGGTGTCACCACCGACAAGCATGCGGCGAGCCTGAATGGTGGGGTGCCGGGCGTACTGCACGGCAATCGCACCTACCTGTTGCAGGACAGCGACGGCCAGATCACCGACGCGCACTCGATCTCCGCCGGTCTCGACTACCCGGGTATCGGGCCGGAACACGCCTGGTTGCATGAGGTGAAGCGGGTGGAATATGTCAGCATCACCGACGACGAAGCCCTGGCCGCCTTCCACAGCACCTGCCGCCTGGAAGGCATTATCCCGGCGCTGGAAACCGCTCACGCCCTGGCTGAAGCCATCAAGCGCGCGCCCACGCTGCCCAGCGATCACTTGATGGTGGTATGCCTGTCCGGTCGTGGTGACAAGGACATGCAAACCGTGATGAGCCACATGGCCTCCCTCGACACACCTACCCAGGAGACGCTGGCATGAGCCGCCTCGAACAACGCTTTGCCGACCTGAAGGCCGAAGGCCGCGCTGCCCTGGTGACGTTCGTCACGGCCGGCGACCCTGGCTACGAAGCCTCGCTGGCGATCCTCAAGGGCCTGCCTGCGGCCGGTGCCGACGTGATCGAACTGGGCATGCCCTTCACCGATCCGATGGCCGATGGCGTGGCCATTCAACTGGCTACCCTGCGTGCCTTGCACGCCGGCCAGACCCTGGCCAAGACCCTGAAAATGGTCCGCGAATTTCGCTTGGATAATAGCACCACGCCCATCGTGCTCATGGGTTACTACAACCCGATCCACCGTTTCGGCGTCGAGGCCTTTGTGGCCGAAGCCAAGGAAGCGGGCGTGGACGGCTTGATCATCGTCGACCTGCCACCCGAGCACGATGCCGAACTGGCCACCCCGGCCCAGGCCGCCGGCATCGACTTCATTCGCCTGACCACGCCGACCACCGACGACACACGCCTGCCCAAGGTGCTGGAGCGCAGTTCGGGCTTTGTGTACTACGTGTCCGTGGCCGGCGTGACCGGTGCCGGCTCGGCCACCGCCGAGCACGTCACCAGCGCGCTGGAGCGCTTGCGCCGCCATACACATCTGCCCATCAGCGTCGGCTTCGGCATCCGCACCCCGGAACAGGCTGCTGCCATCGCTCGTCTGGCCGAAGGCGTAGTCGTCGGCTCGGCCCTGGTGGACAAAATCGCCAAGGCCCAGCACCACGACCAGGCCGTGGACGATGTCTTGACCTTGTGCAGCCAATTGGCTCAAGGCGTGCGTCAGGCCCGTGTCAAGCAAGGGTAAAGTTCCTGATACAAAGGAATTCAGCAACGAATTCAGTGACTAAAGCAGCAAGACCAAGGAGGATCGATACTGCGTGTCGATCCTCCGCTTCGTTTTGTATCCATCCAAGGAACTGAAGATGAAATTGCCAAAATCGCTGATCGCCGGTGTCGGTATTCTGATGGTCGGCGTGACCCCTTTGCTGCAAGCAGCACCTGGGCCGGACGATCAAAATCAGGGCCGGGGTGGTGACCAGCACATGCAGCAAGGTGGCCCTGGTGGCCAGAACGGCGGAGGCCACAACGATAACCGTGGCCAAGGCAATAACGGCAATAACGGCAATAACGGCGGCGGCCATCAAGCCAATCGTGGCGGTGGGCGTCCACCTCAGGACTTCGGCCCCGTGCGCCAGATGATCCAGCAAAATCGCGACAGTTTCGCCCGTGGCAACCCGCCACCGCCTAACATCCGCCTCGAACGTGGCCGCCCACTGCCACGTGGCTACGGACGTCCCCTCGACGCCCGTGCTCTGCAGCACATGCCACGGTATGACGGATACCAATGGCGCCGTGTCGGTTCCGATGTAGTTCTGGTGGCCGTAGGCAGCGGCCTGGTCTACGAGATTCTGGATAACGTGTTGAACTGAGTCTGATCGCAACACTGCGTTGCGCCCGCGTTGGGCGCAACGCATCATTCGAATATCGACAACTTCAACGGCCGCACCGCCCCCATCCAGATCGCATGATCCCGGTGGTCCGCCAATTCGTTGCCCGTCAACGGATGCATGAACACCACCAACCCCCGCCGATTCATCGCCAGCCATGGCAACACCTCCCTGATCAGCTCCGAGCCGAACGCCAACTGGCAACTCCAATCCGGATGCGGCCCTACGGTCTTTTCGTGCACACGGCCCATCTGCAATGGGAACAGACGCGCAGCTTCTTCACACAGGCTGCGGGCCTGGGCGAGGGTGTCGGCGTTGAAGTAGACATGGGCGTGGTAGCCGCGGATGGCTGTCATTGGATCAGTCCAGAAGTGAAGTTGCGCCTATTGTAGGAGCGGACCCCGCAGATTGCTCCTCCATCACCCACCGCAAGAACCGCTCGACCATCGCCCCCCGCCGTTTACGCTGCGGTACCACCACGTAATATCCCATCGCCGACGCTGCCGATTCGGCAATAGGCCGACACAACAACTGCTGCTCCAGCAACTCGTCCACCAGGTGCCGCCAGCCGATGGCCACGCCTTGCCCGGCGATGGCGGCCTGAATCAGCAGGGTGTAGTTATCGAAGCGCAGTTGGCCCGGGGCCGGGGCGTTGGGCAGGTGCAAGGCGCGGAAGAGGGCAGTCCAGTCGAACCAATGGCTGCTGTTCTCGCCGCGCAGGTGCAGCAACGGCAGGGTCAACAGCGCGCTGGCCGAAAGGGGGCAGGTCCGGTTCAGCAGGCGCGGGCTGCACACCGGGAAGACTTCCTCGCCGAAAAGAAAATGGCTTTCGCCCTGCTTGAAGCGTCCGTCGCCAAACAGCACCGCGATGTCGATATCCGGGCGCAACATGGCGTGGCTGCGCTCGCTGGTGACCAGGCTGACATCCACCTGCGGATGAGCCTGGTGGAAGCGATGCAGCCTGGGCATCAGCCAATAGGCGGCGAAGGCGAAGTCCGTGGCGACCTGTATCACTTCGTGCTGGGATTGCGCCGCGACGCTGGCCAGGCCTTGATCAATGCCTTGCAGGCCTGCACTGACTGCGTCGAATAGCACCGCGCCGGCCTCAGTAAGCTCGATGCCACGGTAAATACGATCAAACAGCCGGGTCGCCAACTGCTCCTCCAGCCGTTTGATCTGCTGGCTGATGGCGGGCTGGGTGGTCCCCTGCTCATTAGCGGCCGCCGTGAAGCTGCGCAGGCGCGCGGCCGACTCGAAAGCCCGCAGCAGATCCAGCGAAAGCGACCCCAGACTTTCATACATAAGCACACCTTATCCTAGCCATTGCCGCCCATGGGCTTTACCAGAATACCCATGGGTTACATTCTGATCGTCAGCAATGTCGCATAAATTTTCACTATGGAACGCCGCGATTACATGAAGCGCAAGAACATTCTCTTCATCATGGCCGATCAGATGGCCGCGCCCATGCTGCCTTTCTATGCTCCGTCACCGCTCAAGCTGCCCAACTTGAGCCGGCTGGCGGCAGAAGGGGTGGTGTTCGATTCCGCCTATTGCAACAGCCCGCTGTGCGCGCCGTCGCGTTTCACCCTGGTCAGCGGCCAATTGCCGAGCAAGATTGGCGCTTACGACAACGCTGCGGACTTTCCTGCGGATGTTCCGACTTACGCCCATTACCTGCGGCGGCTGGGCTATCGCACGGCCCTGTCCGGAAAAATGCACTTCTGCGGTCCGGATCAGTTGCACGGCTATGAGGAGCGTCTGACCAGCGACATTTACCCGGCCGATTACGGCTGGGCCGTGAATTGGGACGAGCCGGACGTGCGGCCGAGTTGGTATCACAACATGTCATCGGTGCTGCAAGCCGGCCCTTGCGTGCGCACTAACCAGCTGGATTTCGATGAGGAAGTGGTGTTCAAGGCCCAACAGTATCTGTTCGACCATATCCGCGAGGAGGGCGATCAGCCGTTCTGCTTGACGGTTTCGATGACTCACCCTCACGACCCTTACACCATTCCCAAGCCGTTCTGGGACTTGTACCACGACGACGAGATCCCGCTGCCGCAGAATGTACCGGCCCAGGCCGAGCAAGACCCTCACTCCCAACGGCTGCTCAAGGTCTACGACCTGTGGGACAAGCCGTTGCCCGAAACGAAGATCCGTGACGCCCGCCGGGCCTATTTCGGCGCTTGCAGCTACATCGACAGCAACGTCGGCAAACTGCTGCAAACCCTGGAAGACACCGGGTTGGCCGACGACACCATCATCGTGTTCTCCGGCGACCACGGCGACATGCTGGGCGAGCGTGGGCTGTGGTACAAAATGCATTGGTTCGAGATGTCCGCGCGGGTACCACTGCTGGTCTGCGCGCCTGGCCAGTTCAGCGCGGGGCGGGTCAGCGCTTCGGTGTCCACAGCCGACCTGTTGCCGACGCTGGTGGAGCTGGCCGGCGGTCAGGTCGATCCGCAGTTGCCCCTCGACGGTCGCTCGCTGGTGGGCCATCTGCTGGGCCACGGCGGCCATGACGAGGTGTTTGGCGAGTACATGGCCGAGGGCACCGTGGGGCCGCTGATGATGATTCGTCGTGGTCCCTGGAAATTCATCTACAGCGAGGATGATCCTTGTCTGATGTTCAACCTGCAGGACGATCCGCTGGAGCGCAGCAACCTGAGCCAGGTGTCGGAGTATGCCGAGGTATTCTCGGCCTTTCTCGACGAGGCCCGGGCCAAATGGAACGTCGCGCAGATCCGCGATCAGGTCCTCGCCAGCCAGCGCCGCCGGCGCTTGGTGTTCGACGCCCTGACCTGCGGCAAGCTGAAGAGCTGGGACCACCAGCCACTGGTGGATGCCAGTCAGCAATATATGCGCAACCATATCGACCTCGACGATCTGGAGCGCAAGGCACGTTATCCACAACCCTGCCAATAACTTGAAAGACTGGGGAAGTTCACATGAAGGCTCCACTTAAGCTAGGCATCACGTTGGTTGCAGTGACATGGACCATGGCCAGCATGACGGCGATGGCCGACGAGGCCAGTTGCAGCACGGTGAAAATGGCCGATCCCGGTTGGAGCGACATCGCCGCCACCAATGCGCTGACCACCTTCGTGCTCGAAGGCATGGGCTACCAGACCAAGGTCGACACTCTGGCCGTGCCCATTGCCTACGGCGGCCTCAAGGATGGCAAGGTGGATGTCTTCCTCGGCAACTGGATGCCGGCGCAGCAGGGCTTCCACGACAAGTTCGTCAGCACCGGCGATGTCGTGCAGCTGGCGAAGAACCTCGACGGTACCGAGTTCACCCTGGCGGTCCCGCGCTACGTTTACGACGCCGGTGTGCATAGTTTCGCCGACCTGAACAAGTACGCCGACAAGTTCGACAAGAAGATCTACGGCATTGGTGCCGGCGCGCCGGCCAACCAGTCGATCAGCGACATCATCAAGAAAAACCAGTTTGACCTGGGGCAATGGAAGTTGGTGGAGTCCAGCGAACAGGCGATGCTCTCGGAAGTGGCCAGAGCAGTGAAGAAAAACGCCTTCGTGGTGTTCCTGGGCTGGACCCCGCACCCGATGAACGTACAGTTCAAGATGAACTACCTCACCGGTGGCGAGGCCTACTTTGGTGACACCGGCAGCGTGTACACACTGACCCGCAAGGACTATGCACAGAGCTGCCCGAACGTGACCAACCTGAGCTTCACCCAGGACATGGAGAACGGCATCATGGCCGAAGTGGCCGACAAGAAGGTCACCAATGCCGTGGCGGCCAAGGCCTGGTTGAAAGCCAACCCGGTCGTGCTGGACAAGTGGCTGGACGGGGTCAAGACCTTGGATGGCCAGGATGCGTTGGGGGCAGTGAAGGCAAAGTTGTAAGGCGCACTCCGCCGACTTTCAAGAGCAGGGCTTGCCCGCGATGGCCGTCATGCAGATAACCTGCAGCACCGCGTCGTTTCTATCGCGGGCTGGCCCTGCTCCCATCGGTTGGGGTCCAGACTCCAGACTCATTGAATATCCGCCATCGAGCCCCGCATGCCCAGGCTGACCCGCCAACAGCTGTTTCCCTTCCTCGCCTGGCTACCCCGGCAAACCCGCAGCAGCATCGGCCGCGACCTCATCGTCGGCCTGAGCGGTGCCATCCTGGCCCTGCCGCAATCCATCGCCTACGCCCTGATCGCCGGCCTGCCCGCCGAGTACGGCCTGTACGCGGCCATTGTGCCGGTGCTGGTCGCCTGTCTGTTCGGCTCTTCCTGGCACCTGATTTGTGGCCCTACGGCGGCCATCTCCATCGTTCTATACGCCAGCATCAGCCCCTTGGCTGTGCCAGGCAGTCAGGATTACATCAGCCTCATCCTGTTGCTGACCTTCCTCTGCGGCATCTTCCAGTGGTTATTGGGCATGCTGCGCTTCGGCGCCCTGGTCAATTTCGTTTCCCACTCGGTGGTGCTGGGCTTCACCCTCGGTGCCGCCGTGGTCATCGCTATCGGCCAACTGCCGAATCTGCTGGGGCTCGACCTGCCGGCGCAAAGCACCGCACTGAAAAGCCTGGTGGTACTGCTGGGGCAACTAGGCCAAAGCAATATGCCCTCGCTGATACTGGGTGGCTCGACCTTGCTGCTGGGCTTGTTGCTCAAGGCCGTCATACCGCGCTGGCCAACCTTGCTGATCAGTCTGGTGGCGGTCTCGGCCGTGGCCTGGGGCTGCCCGGCACTGTTCGGCGAGGTGCCCAGAGTGCAGGCGTTTGTCGGCCGCCTGCCGCCGGTGACGGCGTTGCCACTGGACCTGGACCTGGTGCTGCGGCTGCTGCCAAGCGCTGTCGCAGTAGGCATGCTGGGGCTGGTGACCAGTCTGTCCATCGCACGTTCTCTGTCGGCGCGCTCACAGCAGATGCTAGACGCCAATCAGGAAGTTCGCGGCCAAGGCGTTTCCAACATCGTCGGCGCGTTCTTCTCCGGCTCGCTGTCGGCGGGGTCCTTCACACGCTCCGGGCTGAGTTATGAGGCCGGCGCCTGCTCACCCCTGGCCGGGATCTTTTCAGCGCTGTGGGTGGCCCTGTTCGCCCTGTGCGGGGCCAGCCTGATTGCGCAGATCCCGCTGCCGGTCATGGCCGGCAGCATTCTGGTGATCAGTTGGGGCCTGGTGGACCGGCGCGGCATTGCCGCACTGTTACGGGTCAGCCGCTCGGAGTTCGTGGTGATGGCGCTGACGTGTCTGGCCACGCTGCTGCTGGAGCTGCAGACGGCCATTTACGCAGGGGTGCTGGCATCGCTGTTCTTCTACCTCAAACGCACATCACAGCCACGGGTGCAGACCTGGCGGGATGGCTCGGTGGAGGTCATGCGCGTTGGCGGCTCGATCTTCTTCGGCGCCAGCCATTACCTGCAGCAACGTTTGCAGCGGCTGACCGGCAGTGAGGTCATGATCGAGGCACAGCAGATCAATTTCATCGACTACTCGGGCGTTGAAATGCTGCATCAGGAAGCGCGCCGTCTGCGGGGGCTGGGCGGCGGCTTGACCTTGCGCCAGGCCAAGCCTCAAGTGGTCGACGAGCTGCGCAAACTGGAAGGCGCCGACCACTGCCCCATCGCCTTTATCGACTAGCTGGCCGCCATCTGCTCACGGAGCGTTTTCAGCACCGGCGCGGTGTCAGGTCGCACGCCGCGCCAGAATTCAAAGGCTACGGCTGCCTGCTCCACCAACATGCCGAAGCCATCCAGGGCTACGGCAGCGCCATGCTCCAGCGCCCACTGCATGAAGGGTGTCGGCTCCTTGCCGTACATCATGTCGTAGCATACGGTGTGACCCGCCTGAATCAGGCTGGACGCGATGGGTGGCAGATCACCCGCCAGGCTCGCGGACGTGGCGTTGATGATCACGTCCACCGGCTCGGTCAACCAATCGAAACCGGCAGCCGCCACCGGGCCGAGTTCGGCGAAGGCCTGAGCCAGCAGTTCAGCTTTGTCCACGGTGCGGTTGGCGATCACCAGGGACACCGGTTGCTGTTCGAGCAATGGCTCCAGTACACCGCGCACCGCACCACCCGCGCCGAGCAGCAGGATGCGCTGGCCCTTGAGCGTGACGCCACAATTGATGGTCAGGTCGCGCACCAGGCCTTCGCCGTCGCTGTTGTCGCCCAGCAGGGTACCGTCCGCCAGCTTGCTCAACAGGTTGACCGCCCCGGCGCGCTGGGCTCGCTCGGTCAGGCGGTCGGCCAGGCGGTAGGCGTCTTCCTTGAATGGCAGGGTCACGTTCGCACCCAGGCCGCTGGTAAAAAAGCCCAGGGCGCAGTTGTCGAAATCTTCCAGCGGCGCCAGCAACGAGGTGTAGGTCAGCTGCTCGCCGGTCTGCTCGGCAAACAGGCGGTGGATGGCCGGGGATTTGCTGTGACCAATCGGGTTACCGAATACAACGTAACTGTCCATTCAAGGCGGTTCCAGGGTGAGGGCAGGGGTTCTTGTTATTGCTCGCGGGCCAGGCCAAGCCAGTCGCGGTCCTGCAGATAGTACTCGGTCAAGCGCGCTTCTTCGCTACCGGGCACCGGCTGCCAGTCGTAGCCCCAGCGTACATGAGGCGGCAGGGACATAAGAATCGACTCGGTGCGGCCGCCCGATTGCAGGCCGAACAGGGTGCCACGGTCATAGACCAGGTTGAACTCCACGTAACGGCCGCGGCGAAACGCCTGGAACTCCCTTTGCGCCGCTGTCCATGGCATGGCCTTGCGCCGCTGCACGATCGGCAGGTAAGCGTCGATGAAGGCATTACCGATGGCACGCATGAACGCGAAGCTGGTGTCGAAATCCCACTCGTTGAGGTCATCGAAGAACAGACCGCCGATGCCGCGAGGTTCACCACGGTGCTTGAGGTGAAAGTAACGGTCGCACCACGCCTTGTAGCGCGGGTAGACATCGGCGCCGAACGGCGCGCAGGCCTGCTCGGCCACTCGGTGCCAGTGCACGCAGTCTTCTTCGCTGGCGTAATAAGGCGTCAGGTCGAAGCCACCGCCAAACCACCAGACCGCTTCTTCGCCTTCCTTCTCGGCAATGAAGAACCGCACGTTGGCGTGCGACGTCGGCACATGGGGGTTGTTGGGGTGAATGACCAGTGACACGCCCAGCGCCTCGAAACCACGGCCGGCCAGCTCCGGCCGGTGGGCGCTGGCCGAGGGCGGCAGGCCGCTGCCGAAGACATGGGAAAAGTTGACCCCGCCTTTTTCGATCAACTGCCCGCTTTCGATCACCCGCGTGCGCCCACCGCCTCCGGCAGGACGCTCCCAGGCATCCTCGACGAAGCGGGCACTGCCGTCTTCGTTCTCCAGCGCCAGGCAGATACGTTCTTGCAGGTCGAGCAAATAGGCTTTCACGGCCTCGGTGCGGGTACTCATCGGGTCACCTTCGAAACGGCAGAAACAGTTGCGGCCCGGCCGGGTCAACAGCCTGGGGGGCAAATTCGGCGCACAGCATAACACCCGTGCCCGCGGGTCTACAGTTGACGCCGAGCAAGCAAAGGCGTCCGATAGACCCTTTCAACGAACCGACCCTAGGAGATTGCAGATGGCAAAGCGTATCCAGTTCAGCAAGAACGGTGGCCCGGAGGTGCTTGAGTACGTTGACCACACGCCGGCCGAGCCCGGACCGCAACAAGTCCGCGTGAGCAACAAGGCCATTGGCCTGAACTATATCGATACCTATTTTCGTGGTGGCCTTTACCCGGTTCCGGCACTGCCGTCGGGCCTGGGCACCGAGGCGGCCGGGGTGGTGGATGCCATCGGCAGCGAAGTGACCGGCTTCAAGGTCGGTGATCGCGTGGCCTATGCCGGCGGACCGCTGGGCGCCTACAGCGAACTGCATGTCTTGCCGGCCGCGTCGCTGGTTCACCTGCCCGGCTCTGTCAGCTTCGAGCAGGCGGCTGCGGTAATGCTCAAGGGCTTGACCGTACAGTACCTGTTCCGGCAGACCTACGAGCTGCAGCCCGACGAGATCGTGCTGTTCCACGCGGCAGCTGGCGGCGTCGGCTCCATTGCCTGCCAATGGGCGCGGGCTTTGGGGGTTCGGCTGATCGGTACGGTCAGTTCGGCCGAGAAAGCCGCCCGAGCCAAGCAACTCGGGGCGTGGGAAACCATCGACTACAGCCATGAAGATGTGGCCAAGCGCGTGCTGGAACTGACGGGCGGCAAGAAATGCCCGGTGGTCTATGACGGCGTCGGCAAGGACACCTGGGAGACGTCCCTCGACTGCGTCGAACCTCGCGGCTTGCTGGTGAGCTTCGGCAACGCATCCGGGGCCGTGAGTGGCGTCAACCTGGGCATTCTCTCGCAGAAAGGCTCGCTGTACGTCACCCGGCCGACCCTGGCCACCTATGCGGTAGGGCCGGCCTTGCAAGCCATGGCGGATGAGCTGTTCGAACTGATCGCCAGCGGCAAGCTGGTGGTGGACATCAGCCAGCGTTACCCACTGGCCGAAGCGGCCAAGGCACAGACCGAGCTATCGGCCCGGCGGACCATGGGGTCTACCATTCTTTTGCCATAAACACTCGCGCGCTCCTGCGGGGGAGGGGTCAGGGACGGATGACTTCCCCGGTCACGAGGTCGCGAATCACGCTCGGGCTCTTGCGCCCACCCAGCGCCCCGCCCAGTACCACATCCAGCTGCCCGCGAAAGTACTGCTCGATGCGCAAACGCGACCGGGCCGGCGGGCGGCCCTGGGGGTTGGCCGAGGTCGAAATCAGTGGCCCGACCAGCGCGCACAACTCACGCACCTGCGGGTGATCGCTGACCCTTACGGCGACAGTGTCATGCTCGCCTGTCACCCATTCAGGCAGCAGGCCCTGATGAGGCACCAGCCAAGTATTGGGGCCCGGCCAGGTGGCAGCCATGCGATCGATCCACAGCTCGGGGAAGTCCTCGAACAGAAAGTCGAACTGGCGAATGTTGTCGGCAACCAGAATCAAGCCCTTGTGCACCGGCCGCGATTTGATGGCCAGCAACCGATCCACCGCTTCTTCATTCCATGGGTCACAGCCCAGACCCCAGACCGCCTCGGTTGGGTAGGCAATGACCGCACCCGCACGAATTTCGCGGGCCGCTTGCTGCACTCGCCAACTGTTCTCCATCGTTTTACTCCGCATCGACTGATCAAGGCAGTGCGCAGTGTACTGACGCCGGACGCGCAAACCAACGGCCAGCCTCGTTGACCACCTGACTTTGCAATTCCAGTTCGGTCAAGGCCCCCAGCACCCGTGGCAGCTCCCAGCCAATGGCCTGGGCCAGCGCTTCGCTGGTCTGGGGCGCCGCCAGCAGCAACACCAGCAGCGGATGCCGGCTGGCCGGTACTTCAGCCATCGCTGCCGGTACCGTCTGCCAGCCCTGCAGCGCCGTCATGATGTGCTCTACCGTCTCTACCAGCGCCGCACCGTCACGGATCAACTGATGGCAGCCCTTTGCGCCCGGGTGGTGGATAGAGCCAGGAATCGCATACACCTCGCGGCCCTGCTCGGCCGCCAGCCGCGCGGTGATCAGCGAACCGCTGGCCAGGCCGGCTTCCACCACCAGCACCCCCAGGGACAAACCACTGATGATACGGTTACGCCGGGGGAAGTTGGACGGGTGGGGGGCGGTGCTCAAGGGAAACTCGGAAACCACCGCGCTGCCGGCCTTGACCATGTCCTGGGCCAATCTTTTGTTGCGCTGTGGATAAAAATTTTTCAGGCCCGTCCCAAGCACGCCCACGGTCTGCCCGCCCACCGCCAGCGCTGCATGGTGGGCGGCGCTGTCGATGCCAAGCGCCAAGCCACTGGTGATGACAAAACCGGCAGCGGCGAGGCTACGGGCAAAGGCGGCGGCGGTGTCCATGCCGGGGCGAGACGCACGACGGCTGCCGATAATGGCCAACTGAGGCCGCTCGAGAATGCTCGGGTTTCCGGCGACGAACAACAGCGGCGGCGCACCCTCGGTTTCTGCCAGAAGCGCGGGATAATCCGGCTGGTCCGACATCAGCAAATGCTGCTCCGAACGCTCTAGCCAGGCCATTGTGGCCTTGACCTCGGCCTCTATCAGCGGGCAGCGGCGGGCGACTTCACTGGCGGCTGAAAGCCCCAGCGCGTGCCAGGCAGAGGAGGAAGCACGGCAAGCCTGGCTGGCGCTGCCGAAGCTCTGCAGGAGCCGCAGGTAGTGGCGTGGACCGATGTCGGGCAAGAGGTGCACACGCAGCCGCGCTTGCAACTCGGTGGCACACAGGGTGGGGCTGAGAGGCTGGGGCATTTGATCATCCTTGATCGAAAACACTCAACTGTGAGGCAGGACAAGCTGTGGATAACTCTGTTGGTAACTGCCTGATAACTTGCTTCGCAAGCTAAGGATTCCGCACTTTGTCCAGCACCGCCAGCGAGCGATTGGCGTTGAGCACTAAACCATAGCTGAGCTTTTCATAAGTGCGAAAGATCATCAGCAGGCCGGAGCGAGTATCGGGGATTTTCACCTGTTCGCCGGTGACCCGGTCGCGCACGGTTTCACCGGTCTTGTAGATCGCCAGAACGTTGCCTTCCACCAGCCCGTCGCGTTTTCCGCGGCTGACCGTGACCACGTCGTACTTGCCGATCTGTGTCACACCTCGTGGCACATCAATGATCGTGCCTTCGATTGAAGACGCCGGGGCACTGGGGAAAAACGTCGAATTGACGGCGCGCTGTTCGCTGATGAACAGGCGGTCGCCCAGACGGACCTCTTCATTGGACCGCTGGAGGTTGACTGTGGCGATGTCGCCCTCGGTGGTAACCACCTCGCCGGTACCCTCATTGTCGGCGTTGATGCCGAGGAACTCATGGGTGATCGGGTCGGTGTAAGTCTTGCCCTGGCGGAAGATGCCATAGTTGGTAGTCTGCGGATCGAAATGGCCACGGGCGTAGATCACATCGCCCATGCCGCTGAGCACGCGCTCGGCATCGCCCGCCACGATATAAGGCGCGGTCTGGAAGTCTTCGGCCCGGTCGACGATGCGGTTGCTCAGCAGAAAGCTGTTGATCGACTCCAGCGGAATGCTCGGAATCGCATCGGCCACCGGCGTGCTGCGAACACGGGGCGATAGTTTGATGGTGCCACGCGATGCGCCACGCACCAAGGTGATCTGCGGCTGGCCATCGGTGCCATAGCCCAGCACCAGCGTGTCGCCGGGGTAGATAAGGTCGGGGTTGGCCACCTGTGGGTTGGCGTGCCAGATGTGGGGCCACTCCCACGGCTGGTCGAGAAACTTGCCGGCGATCTCCCACAAGGTATCGCCCTGCACGACCGTGTAGCGCTGCGGCGAACTGTCCCTGAGCTGCACCTGCGCCTGTGCCAGGCCGGCGCATGCCAGCAGCAGCAGGGCGAGTAGTGATTTCCTCATACTGCGAATCCCTTTATCATGTGTGCTCACGTGTAACGCCGCTTGTGCGCCTCCCGACCCGGGAGAGCAAGCAAGTCACCGCCGACAATCGTCCGGCGACCGCTACCTTTGACTTTACCTTACAGTGCAGTAGATAGGCATATGGCTATTTTAAACATCCTCGAATTTCCGGACCCGCGCCTGCGCACCCTCGCCAAACCGGTCGCAGTGGTGGACGCCGCGGTGCGCCAGTTGATCGACGACATGTTTGAAACCATGTACGACGCACCGGGTATCGGCCTGGCGGCAACGCAGGTCAATGTGCATAAACGCATCGTGGTCATGGACCTTTCGGAAGATCGCAGCGAGCCTCGGGTGTTCATCAATCCCGAGCTGGAAATGCTCACCGACGAGATGGGCCAGTACCAGGAAGGCTGCCTCTCGGTGCCGGGCTTCTACGAAAACGTCGACCGCCCGGTGCAGATCAGGGTCAAGGCCCTGGACCGAGACGGTAAACCGTACGAATTGCTGGCCGAAGGGCTGCTGGCAGTGTGCATCCAGCACGAATGCGATCATCTCAACGGCAAGCTCTTCGTCGATTACCTGTCTACGCTCAAACGCGACCGGATCAAGAAGAAACTGGAAAAACTCCACCGCCAGGCTTGATCCTCCAAAGCGTTCAAGGCTTGCTGCGGCAAGCCTTTTTTATTTATAGCCAGATTTAAGCGAGACCACTGCATGCGCATCGTTTTTGCGGGTACGCCCGAATTTGCTGCCGAACACCTCAAGGCCTTGTTGGCCAGCCGCCATGAGGTGATCGCGGTCTACACCCAGCCGGACCGCCCGGCCGGGCGTGGCCAGAAACTGATGCCCAGCCCGGTCAAGCAACTGGCACTCGACGCTGGCATCAGGGTGCTGCAACCTCCCACCCTGCGCGCTGCGGAAGCCCAGGCCGAACTGGCCGCTCTGGCTCCAGACCTGATGGTGGTAGTGGCCTACGGCCTGATTCTGCCGCAGGTTGTGCTCGACATCCCAAGGTTGGGCTGCATCAACAGCCATGCCTCGCTGCTGCCGCGCTGGCGCGGCGCCGCGCCGATCCAGCGCAGCGTGCAAGCAGGCGATGCCGAAAGCGGCGTGACCGTGATGCGCATGGAAGCCGGTCTGGACACCGGGCCAATGCTGCTCAAGACCACTACGGCCATCAGCGCTACCGACACCGGTGGCAGCCTGCACGACCGCCTGGCCGAGCTCGGCCCCCCGGCTGTGCTCAAGGCTATTGATGGCCTGGAGGCAGGTACCTTGCCAGGCGAGGTCCAGGACGACGGCCTGGCGACCTACGCGCACAAGCTCAACAAAGACGAAGCCCGACTGGACTGGACACGTCCGGCCGTCGAGTTGGAGCGCCAGATCCGCGCCTTCAACCCATGGCCCGTCAGCCACAGCCTGTTGAGCGGCGAAGCCCTCAAGGTGCTGGCCGCTGAATGGGCGCCAGGCGAGGGCATACCTGGCACCATCATCGTCGCGAGCAAGGAGGGCCTGACCGTGGCCTGTGGCCAACAGGCCCTGCGCCTGACCCGCCTGCAACTGCCTGGCGGCAAACCGCTGAGCTTTGCCGACCTGTTCAACAGCCGCCGCGAGAAGTTCGCCCTCGGCACGGTACTGGGCCAATGAACCCGCGCCTCGCCGCCGCCCGCGCCCTGGCCGCCGTCCTCACGGGCAAGGCCTCGCTGAACAGTTCGCTGCCTCGCGAAATGGAAAAGGTTGAAGCCCGCGACCGTGGCCTGACCCAGGACCTGGCCTTCGGTACCGCGCGCTGGCAACCGCGGTTGTCGGCATTGGCCGAACGCTTGCTGCAAAAACCGTTCAAGGCCGCCGACGCCGATGTCCACGCGCTGCTGCTGGTGGGCCTTTATCAGCTGCTTTACAGCCGCATTCCGGCCCATGCCGCCATCGGCGAGACCGTGGGCTGCGCCGACAAACTGAAAAAACCTTGGGCCAAGGCACTGCTCAACGCGGTCCTGCGCCGCGCCCAACGCGAAAGCAGCGAAATCCTCGCCGAGCTCGAACGCGACCCCGTGGTCCGCACTGCGCATCCACGCTGGTTGCAGAAAGCCCTCAAGGCGTCCTGGCCAGAACAATGGGAAGCCATCTGCGCCGCCAACAACGCCCACCCGCCGATGATCCTGCGGGTCAACCGCCGGCATCACCGCCGCGACGCCTATCTGGCATTACTGGGCGAGCAGGGCATCGCTGCCGTGCCGACCGCCTACAGCACCGATGGCATCGTCCTCGAACAGGCCATGGACGTACGCGAGCTGCCAGGCTTCAGTGACGGCTGGATCAGCGTCCAGGACGAAGCCGCGCAACTGGCCGCCGACCTCCTTGACCTGAGCCCCGGCCAGCGCGTGCTGGACGCCTGCTGCGCGCCCGGCGGCAAGACCTGCCATCTGCTCGAGGCCCAACCCGGCCTGGACGCCGTGGTCGCCGTGGACCTGGAAGCCAAACGCCTGGTGCGCGTTCGAGAAAACCTCGACCGCCTGGGCCTCGACGCCCAACTCATCGCCGCCGACGCCCGCGACACCGCCGCCTGGTGGGACGGTAAACGTTTCGACCGCATCCTCCTGGACGCCCCCTGCTCGGCCACCGGCGTGATTCGGCGGCACCCGGATATCAAGCTCACCCGGCAGCCGGATGACATCCAGGCGTTGGCGGTGCTCCAGGGCCAATTGCTGGATGCCCTGTGGCCGACACTGGAAGTGGGCGGGGTGTTGTTGTACGCCACGTGCTCGACACTGCCGACAGAGAACACCGAAGTGATCGACGCGTTCCTCGCCCGGACCTCGGGAGCCCGCGAACTGGACCTCGCCACCGCCGCCGGGATCAAACAGCCCCACGGCCGGCAGTTGCTGGCGCAAGAGGGTGGGCATGATGGGTTTTATTATGCGAAATTGATCAAGATTGCAGCGGGCCGGTGACTTCAATTCCCGGACACAGTGAGAGCGGTAGGCCGCGGTCTACCTCATCAGCTGCGCTGCAGAGCAACCTCAGATCTGACCTCACCTTGTAGGACCTGAGGTCACTTTTGAAGCTTTCCATAGAGCACCTTTAGAAAAACCACGACATCCAGCAATTCAATACGTTTCGACTACATACCAAATGCCCAGCGCTAATACACTCATGAATTTAGAAAGATAGATAGTCCGTATAAAATACAACTGGGATCTCGGAAAGGAAAGAACCTGATCAATATCAATGTCACCCCGCCGATGGAAAAAATTGGGAGCCAATAACACGAGATTTATAAAATTAAGGCGATACAGTCGGCCGATCGGATCGCTACGCCAAATCCTTCTGTTAATATGAATGAAGCTGCATTTTGAAAGCGTTATCTCGATCTGTTCAAGCCGTGCATAGAGAACCCATAGAAAAATCACGAAATTCAGCAATAGCCAAAAAGATAAAAACACGACAAAAAAGTCTCCCGGTTTCATTAAACCTCTCTATCAACGCATGAGCAGCATAAAAATGTGCAAAGATACATCACACCCTAGTACCCAAAATTTAGATCATCGGAAACATAGATACCTTAGATAAAATTAGATAGCGCCTCGTGAACGATCAGACTAGCGCAATATCACCTCGCCTCGCCGATAAAAAATATTTGGAATGGCTAAAACCAGACTGATGAAGTTGAGTCGATAGACCCGACCTCTCGGATCACCGCACCAAATAGGTTTGTTATTTCCAACGATGCTGTATCTTAGTATCCACATGCCCATTGATATAATCCATATACTGATAGTCGGCTCTTCCTCTGTCACCACTGAACTACCTCAATACAGCGCATTCCATATGGATAGCAACCTATCCTGCTCCACTGTTTCGAACTATAATTCACCCGTTGCGAGAGCGTCGGCAGAGCCAAATACCAGCCGTTATAAAAACACCATCACACAACCCGCTTTACATTAAAGGCAGCTACCAATAAGTTTCGATTAAACACCAAATGCCCAGCGCTACTGCCTGCATACTTAACGAGAGATAGATGGCCCGTAGAAAACAGAACTGGGATCTCGGGAAAGCAAGAACCTGGTCGAGATCAATGTCACCTCGACGATGGAACAGACTAGGATTGCCTAACACAAGACGTATAAAATTTAGTCGATACATTCGTCCGATTCGATCGCCGCGCCAAATTTTCCTGTTGATTTCAACGAAACTGCATTTAGACAGCGCTTTCTCGTACCCTTCAAGCTTTGTATAGAGTACCCACAAGAAAACCACAAAATTGAAGAGTAACCAACAACACAAGAATATGACAATAAAAGTTTCCATTCCGTTTAACTACCTAAATGCTCATAAACGATAGTGCCCATCTTTTCTCCGGCTATCTCTCCACCGAGACCTCCAGCCCATCCACCTCCAGCCCCCCCGATAATTGCGCAGCCTAATACGCCAACGCCGCCCGTGGCTAGGCCGAACGTCGACATGCAGACTCCTACCGCATAATAACCGACGATACCACCAATCGCAGTGCTGCCCAATATGCTAAATGCCGTCTTACTGGTTTCAACATACCCAGCCCTACGACACTCCGCACTTCTGCCGGAAGAGCAAGCCTCTACGATTTCAAGCGCACCTGCAGAAATATCAAGCGCCAAACCTACATAAGTACCCTTACTCAAAATACGAGCCGTCTTAGCTACCCTCGCCAATTTATCGGAATAGCCTTTTATCTCACCGGTACTGAGATAGCTTTTAGTCGAAATACCTAGCATTCTTCTGATCGAGCCATGATTCCGCAAGCCCGTCCCAAATCTAGCAATACCCTCTAGCTGAACATCCAATTTTTTAAATAGTATCTTGCGGTGCTCATGAAACTCATGCCGCGCAATCGGTGTGCCGCGCTTGAGCGCGTTTTTGTGCAAGACGTCAATCTCTTCAAGCGTCTGCTTCACCCCCTCCAGATGCTTACTCCAAGCGCTGGTTACGCTGCCGACGCCCAGCGAGGTGTAGCCCAGCAGCGACTGCAAGAGGTCATAATTCTTCAGAATGAACCCATCGCCGCCCGCTTGGTGGGCGCTGAGACTTTGTCTGGCCTGCAGCCCCATGCGCTGCAACTCCGTTTCTTCTGAGCTGCATGAGTTCGTGCTGTCATCGCCCACCACGACCAATTGACCGGGCATCACGACAGTATTGAGCAGATGCCCATTCAGGGTATTCAGCTTGGCCAACCCTTGGCGGTTCAGGCGCAGCCGATCCTGAATGGCCATGAAGGTCTGCATGTGTTCATTGATGAAAGCGTAGGGCTTGGCCATGGTCGTCCCTCATATCGCTTTGTTGGCGATACGGTCCCAACCGCCAAGTTTATTGCCTTGGCCTGATCCGTCGCTGCGTTTCTGTTGCGTGTAGGTCGTCTTGATACGGCCATAATCCAGTTGCACCGTCTCGACCGGTACTCCGTCGATGGCGCTTTGCGCATAGTCCGCAACGATAACTTCCTCGAGCACGACCTCGTAGTACTTGAGCTTGTCGCCACCCGCACGGCAAAGCGAGAGCTTGACCTCCTTGAGGTGGGTACCGGCACAGCAGGAGACCATGAGCTTGGTGCTGGCGCTGTCGAGAAACTTGGTGAAGACGAAGCAGGACACCGACGTCCGGCCAGAAGCAGCGCCTCCGGCGGAGCTGGCGGTGGCTGAGGTACTCTGATGCATACCGAAGTTGTAGCCGGTGATCTCGATCCAGCCGGTGTGTGCGCCATCCTTGGATTCGCCGGGGATGTCCGAGATGCTGATGAAACCGTCGAGCGCCATTGAGTGGATCCTTTTCCAGTGCATGGGGAGAAGGACGTTATGTCGACTCAGACGGCATGTCATCGGCTCGCAAGAAAATTAGATCTTTCCTACGCACATCGGTAAGTTTTCCTACAAAAATTCTGACGCGCAACACTCAGAGTTATACAAAGTTGTACGAAAGGGGGGAGGGCGATGCGTCCGGCGGGGCTTGCACTGCGGTGTATCTTGGAAATGGCGTCGCCTGGTTCCCGAGCAAGCTCGGTCCTACGGGGGCGGCGAACTGACCTACCCGGACGCAGAGAAAATAAATGATTCCTGGCAGATGCGCGGCCTTTTGGGCAACACCCATCTGTAGGACCGAGCTTGCTCGGGAACCAGGCGACGCCATTGACAAGACATGCCGCGGCGCTCGGTTCCCGAGCAACCGCTACGGCGGCCGGCTCGGTCCTACAGGGGACGCCTGGGTTGCGGTGGCGGTTAGGCGGGTTGCCTGCACATCAATACCACCGGGCTTCCCCTTCGGGCCGCTTCCTGAACCGCTTCATGCTCCACATATACTGGCTCGGGTATTCCCGCACATACCGCTCGATCACCCCACTCATGGCGGCCACCGCCGTGGGCGTATCGCTGCTGTACATCGCCTCCGGCGCTGCTTCCAGGATGACCCGATAACCCGAGCCATCCGGCAAGCGCAATGCATGGAGGAAGACCCCGACCGCCTTGCCGCCGGTGAGCATGTTCGGCACGAACTTGCTGGTCAGCGCGGTGGTGCCCAGAAAGGGCACGAAGACCCCTGCCGATTCCGCCGGCTCGGGGTCTGCCGGGATGCCGACCTGGCCCCCCTTGCGGACCTCCTTGATGATGCTGAGGATGCCTTCCTTGGTCGAGGCGGCCACGCGGTTGCCCATTTGTACCCGTTGTTTGCGCAGCAGGTCATCCACCGCTTTGAGCTTGGGCGGGCGGTAGAAGATGATGGGTTTGCACTGGTTGCAATAGAAGTGGTTGAGCACTTCCCAGTTGCCCAGGTGGCTGGTGATGCCGACCACGCCCTTGCCGGTGGCGAGGGCTTGCTCGAGGACTTCGAGGCCGTGGACTTCGCGCACCAAATCCAGCGAACGCTGGGCCGGCCAGATCCAGGCGCACGCGCTTTCGGTGAAAGAGCGGCCGATGTCCATCAGGGCCTGGCCGGTCAGGTGTTCCCGGGCCTCGGGTGCCATCTCGGGAAAGCATTTGCTCAGGTTGATCCGTACGATTTCCCGGGAGCGGTTGGGCAGTTTCCACATGATCCAGCCGATGGCGCCCCCCACCCACTGCACCGCGCGCCACGGCAACAGGGCAAACAACCGCAATACGCCGACCATCAGCGCACCTTTGAACTTATCCACAGAAGCGTTCCTCTTGGCACAAGCCGGCCATTGTAACCGTCACGGCTGCAGGGCCCCATAGCGATCGCAATCGCGTGTGTGATCCATGACCATCCCCGAGGCCTGCATGAAGGCGTAACAGATGATGGGCCCGACGAAGGTGAAGCCGGCCTTTTGCAGGGCCTTGCTCATGGCCTGGGCTTGCGCAGTGACGGCGGGCACCTGGCTGCGGTCAGTGAAGTCGTTGATTTTCGGCTGGCCGCCGACGAAGGACCACAGCCAGTCGACGGGTTTGTCGAGCTTGAGCCAGGCTTGGGCATTGCGCCGGGCGCCGTGGAGTTTGAGGCGGTTGCGCACGATGCCGGGGTCCTGCATGAGGCGCTCGATGTAGTCGTCGCTCATGTCGGCGAGCTGGCGCGGATCGAAACCGAACATGACTTCGCGATACCGCTGCCGCTTTTTCAGGATGGTGAACCACGACAGACCGGCCTGGAACCCTTCGAGCAAAAGCAACTCGAACAACGCGCCCGCCTCGCGCAGCGGCACGCCCCATTCATGATCGTGGTAGTCCTGGTAGAGGGGGTCTTGAGTACACCAAAAGCAGCGAGGCATAGGGCTCCATGGGTAGAGGCGCCGCCGAATCGCGGTATACTCCCGCTCTTTATATTCGCAGCCCCAGATACAGGTGAATTTCGTGAGCCAGCCTACGCCAGCCGTGCGTACCTTCCAAGACTTGATCCTCGCTCTGCAACAATACTGGGCCGAGCAAGGTTGCGTGGTACTTCAGCCCTACGATATGGAAGTAGGCGCCGGCACGTTCCACACCGCCACGTTTCTGCGGGCCGTCGGCCCGGAAACCTGGAACGCCGCTTACGTGCAGCCCAGCCGTCGTCCGGCTGATGGCCGCTACGGCGAAAACCCGAACCGCCTGCAGCATTACTACCAGTTCCAGGTGGTCCTCAAGCCCAACCCGGAAAACTTCCAGGAACTGTACCTGGGCTCGCTCAAGCACATCGGCCTCGATCCGCTGGTCCACGACATTCGTTTCGTCGAAGACAACTGGGAATCGCCAACCCTCGGGGCCTGGGGCCTGGGCTGGGAAATCTGGCTCAACGGCATGGAAGTGACCCAGTTCACCTACTTTCAGCAAGTGGGCGGCATCGAGTGCTACCCGGTCACCGGCGAGATCACCTACGGCCTCGAGCGTTTGGCCATGTACCTGCAGGGCGTGGACTCGGTCTACGACCTGGTCTGGACCGACGGCCCGTTCGGCAAGGTCACCTATGGCGATGTGTTCCACCAGAACGAAGTGGAGCAGTCGACCTACAACTTCGAACACGCCAACGTCGACAAGCTGTTCGAACTGTTCGACTTCTATGAAAGCGAAGCCAATCGCTTGATCGAACTGGAACTGCCGCTGCCGACCTATGAAATGGTCCTGAAGGCTTCGCACACTTTCAACCTGCTGGATGCCCGCCGCGCCATCTCGGTCACCGCGCGCCAGCAATACATCCTGCGCGTGCGTGCCTTGGCACGTGCCGTCGCACAAAGTTATCTACAGGCCCGCGCGAAGCTGGGCTTCCCAATGGCGGCCCCTGATCTGCGTGATGAAGTGTTGGCCAAGCTGGAGGCGGCACAATGAGTGCGCAAGATTTCCTGGTTGAACTGGGCACCGAAGAACTGCCACCCAAGGCCCTCGACAGCCTGGGCGAAGCCTTTCTGGCCGGCATTGAAAAAGGCCTGCAGGCCGCTGGTCTGACCTTCACCACCAAGCGTTACTTCGCCGCGCCGCGCCGCCTGGCGGTGTTGGTCACCTCGCTGGACACCCAGCAGCCTGATCGCAGCATCAATCTCGACGGCCCGCCCCTGCAAGCGGCGTTCGACGCCGAAGGCAAGCCGACCCAGGCCGCCCTGGGTTTTGCCAAGAAGTGCGGCGTCGACCTGAGCGAAATCGATCAAAGCGGCCCCAAACTGCGCTACAGCCAGAGCATCAAAGGCAAGCCGACCGCCAGCCTGTTGCCGACCATCGTCGAAGATTCGCTCAACGACCTGCCGATTCCCAAGCGCATGCGCTGGGGTTCGCGCAAGGTCGAGTTCGTGCGTCCGACCCAATGGCTGGTCATGCTGCTGGGTGATCAGGTGGTGGACTGCACCATCCTCGCCCAGAACGCCGGCCGAGAATCGCGCGGTCATCGCTTCCATCATCCGGAACCGGTGCGCATCACCTCGCCGGCCAACTATCAGGAAGACCTGCGCCAGGCGTACGTACTCGCCGATTTCGAGGAGCGTCGTCAGCTGATCAGCAAGCGCACCGCCGAGTTGGCCCTGCAACAGGAAGGTACCGCCATCGTGCCGCCCAGCCTGCTGGACGAGGTGACCGCGCTGGTGGAGTGGCCTGTACCGCTGGTGTGCTCGTTCGAGGAGCGTTTCCTTGAAGTACCTCAGGAAGCCCTCATCACCACCATGCAGGACAACCAGAAGTATTTCTGCCTGCTCGATGCCGAAGGCAAGTTGCTGCCGCGTTTCATTACCGTGGCCAACGTCGAGAGCAAGGACCCGCGCCAGATCGTCGAGGGTAACGAGAAAGTCGTGCGCCCACGCTTGACCGACGCGGAGTTCTTCTTCAAGCAGGACAAGAAGCAGCCGCTGGAAACCTTCAACGAGCGCCTGAAGAACGTGGTTTTCCAGGAAAAACTAGGCAGTGTCTACGACAAGGCCGTGCGTGTTTCCAAGTTGGCCGCCTTCATTGCCCCGCGCATCGGCGGCGATGCTCAACGTGCCGCCCGTGGCGGTCTGCTGTCCAAGTGCGACCTGGCCACCGAGATGGTCGGCGAGTTCCCCGAGATGCAAGGTGTGGCCGGTTACTACTACGCGATCAACGACGGCGAGGCACAGGACGTCGCGCTGGCGCTGAACGAGCAGTACATGCCCCGCGGCGCGGGTGCCGAACTGCCGACCTCGCTGACCGGCGCGGCGGTGGCCATCGCCGACAAACTGGACACCCTGGTGGGTATCTTCGGCATCGGCATGCTGCCCACCGGCAGCCGCGACCCCTATGCACTGCGCCGTGCCGCCTTGGGCGTGCTGCGCATCCTGATCGAAAAAGACCTTGATCTGGACCTGACCCAGGCCGTGGCGTTCGCTGTTTCGGAGTTTGGTACTCAGGTCAAGGCACCGGGTCTCGCTGATCAGGTGCTGGAATTCATCTTCGACCGCCTGCGAGCCCGCTACGAAGACGAAGGCACCGACGTCGCCACTTACCTGTCGGTGCGTGCGCTCAAGCCGGGCTCGGCATTGGACTTCGACCAGCGTGTGCAAGCCGTGCAAGCGTTCCGCAAGCTGCCTGAAGCCGCGGCCCTGGCCGCCGTGAACAAGCGCGTGTCGAACCTGCTGAGCAAGGCGGACGGGCAGGTTGCCCAGACCGTCGAGCCCAAGTACTTCGACAACGCCAACGAGTTCTCGCTGTACTCGGCGATCCAGCAGGCCGATCAGGCTGTGCAACCCTTGGCTGCCGAGCGCCGCTATGCGGAAACCCTGGCGCGCCTGGCGGCATTGCGCGAGCCCGTGGATGCCTTCTTCGAGGCGGTCATGGTCAACGCTGACGATGCCAAGGTGCGCGCCAACCGCTACGCGCTGCTGGCACGTCTGCGTGGCCTGTTTCTCGGTGTCGCTGACATTTCGTTGCTGGGGTAAGCCTTGAAGCTGCTGATACTGGACCGCGACGGGGTCATCAATGAAGACTCCGACGCTTATATCAAGTCGGTCGCAGAATGGATTCCGATCCCCGGCGCGATTGCCGCTATCGCGCAGCTGAGCCGTGCTGGCTGGACGGTGGCGGTTGCCACGAACCAGTCCGGCATTGCCCGAGGCTATTACGATCTGGCCACCCTCGATGCCATGCATGCGGGTTTGCGCGAGCGGGTGGCGCAAGAGGGTGGCGAGGTCGGCCTGATCGTTTTCTGTCCCCACGGCCCCGATGCGGGCTGTGATTGCCGCAAGCCCAAGCCGGGCATGCTGCGTACCATCGGTCAGCACTACGGCTGTGAATTGTCGGGCGTATGGTTTGTCGGCGATAGTAGCAGTGACCTGGAGGCGGCCTTGGCCGCAAATTGTCAGCCTGTTCTGGTCAAGACTGGGAAAGGTCGCAAGACCCTGGGCAAGCCGCTGCCTTCTGGCACTTTGATTTTCGAGGATCTGGCGGCGATCGCCAGAGAACTTACTCACAAATAGGACGTTTTGTCCGTCATGGTAAAAGCCGTTATGTCGACCCTGCGGGCTATCAGGATTTTTTTCTATTACCTGTTGCTGGGCACCAGCTGTCTGCTGTGGTGTTCCCTGAGCTTTTTTATCGCGCCGTTTCTGAGCTTCCCTGCGCGCTATCGCTTCATCAACGTGTACTGGTGTCGCTGCGCGCTGTGGCTGACGCGTAACATCCTCGATATCCAGGTCAACGTGACCGGTGCCGAGAATATTCCGCAGCGTCCCTGTGTGATTCTCTCCAATCACCAAAGCACCTGGGAGACCTTCTTTCTCTCGGCCTACTTTCAGCCGCTGAGCCAAGTGCTCAAGCGTGAGCTGCTCTACGTGCCGTTCTTCGGCTGGGCCATGGCAATGCTGCGTCCGATCGCCATCAACCGCGACAATCCCAAGGTGGCGCTCAAGCAAGTGGCCAGCAAGGGTGACGAGCTTTTGAAGGACGGAGTCTGGGTGCTGATCTTCCCCGAAGGCACCCGTGTGCCGTTCGGCCAGATCGGCAAATTCACCCGAAGCGGCTCTGCCCTGGCGGTCAATGCCGAACTGCCGGTCCTGCCCATCGCCCATAACGCCGGCAAATACTGGCCCAAGGAAGGCTGGGGCAAACGAGCCGGGGTGATCGAGGTCATCATCGGCGAACCCATGTTCGCACAAGGCACCGGGCCGCGGGCCGTTGCCGAGTTGAACGACCGTTTTGCCAAATGGAACGAGGATGCCCAACGCAGCCTGGGGTCGTTGCCACCTGCCGCACGAAACGATGCCGAAAGCGCCGCCTGATTCTGTGGATAACTTGTGTATTGTTTTTCTTGGAGCTTCTCGAATACTCAAGCAACTTATTGATCTACAAAGAAATAACTTATTAGAAAAATTCACTGCGTTCCGTGCATAAGTTTTTCGAACAACAAAAAACCGGCGCTCCTCAGCGCCGGTTTTTTTTGCTTGGCCTTTGCCTCAGACGTTATCGAGGTCCACCTGCCGGGTCTCTTTCAAGCACAGCAGGCCCACGATCAAACTGCCTCCCGTGACCAGCACCGGGTACCACAGCCCGTAGAAGATATCCCCGGTGTACACCACCAATGCGAACGACACGGTGGGCAAGAAACCACCGAACCAGCCATTGCCAATGTGATACGGCAGGGACATCGACGTGTAGCGAATCCGCGTTGGAAACAGCTCCACCATCACGGCCGCCAGCGGCCCGTAGGTCATGGTCGCGATGAGGATCAGGGCGAAGATCACGGCGACCACCATCGGCTGGTTGACGGCCCCAGGATCAGCTTTGGTGGGATAGCCGGCCTGGGTCACGGCCGCCCGCAGCGCGGCTTCGTCATACCCGTTGATGCGGGTCTCGCCAACGGTCACCACCACGTCGCTGCCCGCAACCTGAGCCTCGGAGCTGTAGGGCACGCCTTGCTTGACCAGCAGCGTCTTGACCTTGTCGCAAGGGCTGTCGAATTTTGCCTTGCCCACGGGATCGAACTGGAAGGTACACGCCTTGGGATCCGCCATCACCACCACCGGCGCTTGCCGGCTGGCCTGATCGATCTGCGGATTGGCGTAGTGGCTGAGCGCCTTGAACAGCGGGAAATAAAACACGGTGGCGAGCAGCAAGCCGGCCATGAGGATCGGTTTGCGCCCGATTCGGTCGGACAGCCAGCCAAAGAACACGAAGAATGGCGCGCCCAGTACCACACTGATGATCAGCAAGGTGTTGGCCTGGGCAGGGTCCATCTTGAGGATCTGGGTGAGAAAGAACAGCACATAAAACTGCGCGGTGTAGAAGGTTACTGCCTGGCCACCGTTGATACTGAACAGCGCAATCAGGACGATCTTGAGGTTCTCCCAATTACCGAAGGACTCGCGTATGGGCGACTTGCTGGCCTTGCCTTCAGCCTTCATTTTTTTGAAGGACGGTGACTCATGCAGGCTCATCCGGATCCAGGTGGAAACGGCCAGGAGCACGATGGAACCCAAAAAGGGAATGCGCCAGCCCCAGACTTCAAACTGATCCCCGGTCAGGTAGCGGGTGGCCAGAACCACCACCAGGGACAGCAACAGGCCCAGCGTCGCCGTGGACTGAATCCACCCAGTATGGGAGCCGCGCTTATCCGCCGGCGCATGCTCGGCAACATAGGTCGCCGCGCCGCCATAC
This sequence comes from Pseudomonas sp. dw_358, assembly GCF_018449655.1. Classification (GTDB taxonomy): domain Bacteria; phylum Pseudomonadota; class Gammaproteobacteria; order Pseudomonadales; family Pseudomonadaceae; genus Aquipseudomonas. The sequence goes on along the minus strand of NZ_JAAVUX010000005.1, from coordinate 103,035 downwards.
TCGCCCCCCAGCGCCAGGCCCTGAAGCATGCGCAGGCAAATCAGGATAATCGGGGCGGCAATACCGATGCTGGCGTAGGTCGGCAACAACCCGACGCCAAAGGTGGACAGCCCCATCAAGACGATCGTCATGAGGAACGTATATTTACGCCCGATCATGTCACCGAGCCGACCGAACACCAACGCGCCAAAAGGCCTGACCAGAAACCCGGCGGCAAATGCCATGAGGGCAAAGATAAAGGCCGTGGTGTCGTTAACGCCAGCGAAGAACTGCTTGCTGATCACCGCCGCCAGGGCACCGTAGAGAAAAAAGTCATACCACTCGAACACGGTCCCGAGGGATGACGCGAAAATGATCTTGCGCTCTTCCTTGCCGGTGATAGCAACGGTGGCGGGGGAGTGGGGGTGTATCAAGTCGGTCATCGCTGAAGTCCTTCGGCCCAGATGGGCACAGTGATTATTGTTGTTGTTCCACTGTCGGTCGTCGCTGACGACCCTTGCATTCAAGCGAGCCCCGCCTCAGATAGCAGGCAAGGCGGGCTCGCGGATATTGCCTTGGCTACGGGCGCCCTCACGCTCGCTGTGTTCACGAATGAACTGGGCGGCCATCTCGCCAATCATCAGTGTAGGTGAGCAGGTGTTGCCCGACGTAATGGTCGGCATGATCGACGCATCAGCGACGCGTAACCCGGCGATACCGTGGACGCACAGCTGCGCATCGACCACGGCGAGGGCATCGTGGCCCATCCGGCAGGTCCCCACTGGATGGAAAATCGTGGTGCCGATACGCCCAGCCGCGTCACGCAACTCTTCCTCGGTCCGCAGCGCTGCGCCTGGCAGGTATTCAACCGGCGAGAAACGCTGCAAGGCCGGCGCCGCAAGAATCTCGCGGGTCAACCGGATTGACTGGGCGGCGATGCGCAAGTCTTCAGGATCGCTGAGGTAGTTGGGATCGATGATGGGCGACACATCCGGGTCGGCTGAGCGAATATCCACCCGGCCGCGACTCTTGGGGCGCAGGTTGCAGACCGATGCGGTGAATGCCGGAAAGCGATGCAGCGGTTCGCCGAACTTGTCCAGGGAAAGGGGCTGCACATGGTATTCCAGGTTCGCCGTGGCCTGTTCCGGACCCGAGCGCACAAATGCACCCAGCTGACTGGGTGCCATGGCCAGAGGCCCGCTGCGATCGTACAGATAACGAACGCCCATGCCGAACTTGCCCCAGAGGCTGTTGGCCACAACGTTGAGGGTTCGGGTGTTGGTGACCTGATAAACCAAGCGCAACTGCAGGTGATCCTGCAAGTTGCCACCGACGCCGGGCAGCTCGTGTTCCACATAGATGCCAAGTCGTTCCAGCAACGGTCTGGGGCCGATGCCGCTACGTTGCAGGATGCTGGGCGAGCCGATGGCACCTGCACTCAGAATGATCTCGCGGCGAGCCTTGAACGAATGCTGAGCGCCTTGCCAAAGGGCCTTTACGGCCACTGCGCGCTTGTTTTGCACCAGCACACGATCGACCCGCACATCGGTCATCACCGTTAGGTTTGGGCGGTGGAGCACCGGCTTGAGGAATGCCTTGGCTGAATTCCAGCGCACGCCTGCACGCTGATTGACGTGGAAATATCCACAGCCTTCATTGTCTCCGCCATTGAAGTCTTCCACGGACTTGATACCGCTTTGCGCTGCAGCCACCCGAAAGGCATCGAGAATCGGCCAGCGATAGCGTTGCTGCTCGACCCGCCACTCACCGTCACCGCCATGTAACTCGCCATTGCCGGAGAAGTGCAGCTGACTGCGCTTGAACATTGGCAGCACCTGTTTCCAGCCCCATCCAGGGTTGCCTTGGGCTTCCCAGCTGTCGTAATCGGCCGACTGCCCGCGCATATAGATCATGCCGTTGATGGAGGAACAACCACCCAGCACTTTACCCCGCGGGTAGTTCAGGCTGCGGCCCTGCAAAGCGGGTTGCGATTCGGTCTTGAAGCACCAGTCGGTGCGCGGGTTACCGATGCAGTAGAGGTAACCCACGGGAATATGTATCCAGGCATAGTTGTCGCGGCCGCCGGCTTCAAGCAGCAGCACACGCACAGCAGGATCGGCAGACAGGCGGTTGGCAAGCAGGCAGCCAGCAGGCCCGGCACCGACAATGATGTAATCGTAGGGTTGTTCGATCGACATGATGACCTCACGCCTGTTTATTATTTTTGTACCTCCTCATGGTAGTGCTTAACTTCGAGAGCGAAACGAGTGTTTTCACCCATGGGCTGTGCGTTTTCGCACACCTGTATTATCTAGAGGTGCAGCATGTTCGATTGGAACGACCTCAAATACTTTCTCGAACTTCAACGCAGTGGCCGCTTGCTCACGGCGGCCAAGCGCCTGGGCACCACCCACAGCACAGTGGCCAGGCACATAGAATCCATCGAGCAACACCTGGGAACGGCGCTATTCATACAGCATGCCCAAGGACACGAGCTGACACCCGCAGGACACGCATTACTCAAACATGCGGAGGCTATGGAAAACGTGGCACTGTTGGCCCAGGAAGAAATCACCCAGTCCATTGCACCCTTGGGCAAGATTCGCCTGGGGGTGACCGAGGGCATCGGGATCATGTTTATCGCGCCGCGGATTCGCAGTCTCTATGAACGCTATCCCGGTCTGGAGGTGGAGCTGGTGGCTGTGCCTCGGTTCGTCAGTATTCTTAACCGCGAAGCTGAAATCAGCATCCATCTCGATCGCCCGACAGCTGATCAACTGATCACCCGCAAACTGACCGATTACAAACTGGCGCTGTACGCCAGCCCGGACTATCTGGTGCGCTCGTCACCCTTGCAGCATCGCGAAGACCTGGCCCGACATGATTGGATCGGTTACGTGGATGATCTGTTGTTCAGTGAAGAACTGCTGTTTCTCAACAGCTTCTGTCGCAATCCGAATGTGGTGTTTCGCAGCACCAGTGTGATTGCCCAGCAGCAGGCGGCGAGGGCGGGGCTGGGGATTGCAGTGCTCCCCAACTACATGGCGCGCCCTGACCCCGTCTTGGTGAGGGTACTACCGCAGGAGACCATTCAGAGGAGCTATTGGATCAGTACCCGCCGCGAGCTGCACAAGTCGGTGCGGCTACGGGTGGTCTGGGATTATCTGGTGGCGCTGTGCGAGGGCGCACGGGAGGAGTTGGCGGGGTAAGCAACAAAAAGCCCGGCACTCAGTGCCGGGCTTTTTTTTGGCTGGAACGCTGAATGTCGATGGGCACATTAAGTGTCGTTTCTCGACCTTGCGAAATCTCAGGCTGGGAACGAAAATGGCCATCATTCCTGTCGCAATTGTGCCAGATAAAAAGTCGTTTGCCTGATTTGCAGCCAGAATTATTGACGTTTCCAAAATTCCAGCTATGTTCGTCTGGTTGAGCAGGGGCTGAACAATACTCAAACCGTTCGGGTTATCGCAGGATCAAGCCCAGGCACTTGGCAGTTTTGATTAACCACAAATCCGGTCATGCCGTAGGGCACAAGTGCTGTGTTCAGCTTTTGCTGCAACCGCGAAGCTAGGCGAGCGTAATCGGGAAGCCCCCACGTAAGAACAAGAACAATAACAAGCGATTCATTGGTGTGAGAGGGCGCAATGAACGGGTGCAACTCGGCACTCCGAAGTCTTTGAGCCACAACAGCGCTGGTCAGGGTATCCCGAAATTTCTGCATCACCTCATCGATGATAAACAGCTTCTTTCGTTGAGCTTTGACTGACCCTGCAAAGTTCTGAGTATTGATCCAGGCCCTTGTCTGATCTACCCCGACTGGATCAGCAGGAGAAATCCTAGGGGTGCTTGCTGTCTCGTGCCCATCGCAGTCTTTTATTTCTATCCACCAATGGCTGTTTTGCTTGCACGCCAGAATATCCATGGCCTTAAGCCCGCTACCTCCGCTCCTCATCTGATTGGCGTACCAAGCCGTTTCATCATATTTGATTGCCTGCCAGCCAGCCCCAAATGAAAAAGTCAGCCCTCCTTCTACGATATCAACCATTGGCGAGGCTCAGTTCGCGGTCATACTGAGCAAGCTCTTCATCAAGGGCCACGAGATTCGTCAACTCCTTCAAGGACTCGACCTCTTCAACAAAAACTCCTTCTGAAGCTTCTTCGCGTTGCAGCCCCCAAAAACGAAGGGGGTAGGGGTCTTGGCGCGCCAACAGGTCTAGCTCCTTAAGTAAAAAGAAGCTGTGTGTAGCAATGAAAACCTGTACCCCTTGTTTCGCAAGCGTGTGGATGACTGTGGCAACCAAAAGAATCAAGCGTGGGTTAAGGTTGGCCTCAGGCTCATCCCAAAATAGATATCCTTTGTCGAGCACCGACCCTGTTGCGATCAGGCGGGCAAGCATTGCCAGTTTCCTTAGTCCCTCGGCTACCAGAGGCATCTCCATGGTGCCACTGCCGGGAATTTTCAGATAGAAACGCCCGTTTGTATCTAAAATGACCTTCCCGCCCATAGCCTGCTCAATAGGCTTCAGTAGCTCGCTTGCGCGCTTTTCTCTAGGGCCTTTCAATGTCGGAGCACCTAAGTGAATACACGTATCACGCCACGTTTCTTCGAACTCTAGATAGTGCCCCTCATACACCGAAACAAAACCAGGAAAAATCGTGAGTAGCTCCCTAGTAGGGATATACAGCGGGCTTTGCTTGTCCCAACGGGAAGGCAGCTTTTCGATCTGAACATCGGTTTTGGCGCTGGTGGCAAAGCTAATCGTGGTGTCAAAGGCCACTTCATCGAACGAAAGCGAAATCTCACAGCGATCTCGACCTTGTTTTCGTCGAGCAAGCCTACCTACCGATTCAGGCCTAAAGACCCCAATCAACTTTTCGGCATAGGCTTTTTGTAAATGCGTTTTGGTAGGATCAGCTGAGTTTGGCTTTTTGGCAGCTTCAGCAGCAGTAGCAATCAGGGCATACGCAGCTTTCAACAGATGCGTCTTCCCCATGCCATTTTCGCCGACGACGATGTTCAGTCCTGAGCAACAATTCAGGCTCAACTCACGAAAAACTGTGAAATTTTTGACGCTGATTTTTTTCAGCATAGGAGCGGCAATTCCTCATGCGGAGATTTCATAGATATTCCCTTTCCAGAAATAGTATCACTCATGATTAGTACCCAAAACAAAAACCCCAGCCTTTGAGGCTGGGGTTTTTTATAACCAGGCGACAATAATCCGCCCACTTGCGACACTTGATGTGCCCATCGACATGAATCAGAAATCCAGGTTCGACACCGCCAATGCGTTGCTCTCGATGAACTCGCGACGAGGTTCCACCGCATCGCCCATCAAGGTGTTGAAGATCTGGTCTGCACCGATGGCATCTTCAATGGTGACCTTGAGCATGCGACGGACCGCCGGGTCCATGGTGGTTTCCCACAGCTGGTCGGGGTTCATCTCGCCCAGCCCTTTGTAGCGCTGGATGGTATGGCGCTTGGTGCTTTCGGCCATGAGCCAGTCGAGGGCTTCCTTGAACTCGACTACCGCTTTCTTGCGCTCGCCGCGTTTGATGTAAGCACCCTCGTCCAGCAGACTGGTGAGCTGCGCCCCCAAGGCCGTGACGGTCTTGTAATCGTTGCTGCCAAAGAAATCACGGTTAAAGGTAACGTAGCTGGCGAGACCGTGTGAAGTGATCTCCACTTCTGGCAGCCAGACGTTGCGCTCGCGGTCTTCACGCAGACTTGCCTTGTAGACCAGACCGGATTTTTCCGTGTTGCGCAGGCGGGCATCGAACTTGTCCAGCCAGCCTTGCATGACAGCGTGATCGGAAAGCTGTTCAAGCGACACCGCTGGCAGGTACACGAAGTGTTCGGTGAGCTCTTGTGGGTACAGGCGTGATAGGCGCTTGAGGGTCTTCATGACCATACGGAAGTCGTTGACCAGGCGCTCCAGCGCCTCGCCGGAAATGCCCGGAGCCGAGTCATTCAGGTGCAAGCTGGCGTCTTCCAGGGCCGATTGGGTCATGTATTCTTCCATGGCCTCGTCGTCCTTGATGTACTGCTCTTGCTTGCCTTTCTTGACCTTGTACAGCGGCGGCTGGGCAATATAGATATAGCCACGCTCGATCAGCTCGGGTAACTGGCGGAAGAAGAAGGTCAACAGCAAGGTACGGATGTGCGAACCGTCAACGTCGGCATCGGTCATGATGATGATGTTGTGGTAACGCAGCTTGTCGATGTTGTATTCCTCACGACCGATGCCACAGCCCAGCGCGGTGATCAGCGTGCCGACTTCCTGAGACGAGATCATCTTGTCGAAGCGCGCTTTTTCGACGTTGAGGATCTTGCCCTTGAGCGGCAAGATAGCCTGAGTCCGACGGTTCCGGCCCTGTTTGGCAGAGCCACCGGCGGAGTCACCTTCCACCAGGTACAGTTCGGAAAGGGCAGGATCCTTCTCCTGACAGTCGGCCAGTTTGCCGGGCAAACCAGCGATGTCCAGTGCGCCTTTGCGACGAGTCATCTCGCGAGCCTTGCGGGCAGCTTCACGCGCACGCGCAGCATCGATCATCTTGCCGACCACGGCCTTGGCTTCGTTGGGGTTCTCCAGCAGGAAGTCGGAGAAATACTTGCCCATCTCTTGCTCGACGGCAGTTTTCACCTCCGAGGAAACCAGCTTGTCCTTGGTCTGCGAGCTGAACTTGGGGTCCGGTACTTTGACCGAGATAATCGCGGTCAGGCCTTCTCGCGCATCATCACCAGTGGTGGCGACCTTATGCTTCTTCGCCAGACCTTCCTGCTCGATGTAGTTGTTCAGGTTGCGGGTCAGTGCCGAACGGAAGCCCACCAAGTGGGTACCACCATCCCGCTGAGGAATGTTGTTGGTAAAGCACAACAGGTTTTCGTTGAAGCTGTCGTTCCATTGCAGGGCAACTTCGACACCCACGCCATCTTCACGCTGGACGTTGAAGTGAAACACCTCGTTGACCGGCGTCTTGTTGGTGTTGAGGTACTCGACAAACGCGCGCAATCCACCTTCGTACTTGAACAGCTCTTCCTTGCCCGAACGCTCATCCCTCAACAGGATGCCGACACCCGAGTTGAGGAAAGACAGTTCACGAATCCGCTTGGCCAGAATGTCCCAGCTGAAGTGGATATTCTTGAACGTCGCGTCCGATGGCTTGAAATGAATCTGTGTACCGGTGTGATCGCTTTCGCCAATGATCGCCATGGGCGCCTGAGGCACGCCGTGCACATAGGTCTGTTCCCACAGCTTGCCGCTGCGGCGCACCGTGAGCACCAAGGTTTCGGACAATGCGTTCACGACCGAGACGCCCACGCCGTGTAGGCCACCGGAGACTTTGTAGGAGTTGTCGTCGAACTTACCGCCGGCGTGCAGCACGGTCATGATGACCTCGGCTGCCGAAACGCCTTCTTCTTTATGCACATCGACCGGGATGCCGCGGCCGTTGTCGCGTACCGTGATGGATTCATCCGGGTGAATGATAATGGTGATGTCGTCGCAGTGACCCGCCAAGGCTTCGTCGATGGAGTTGTCGACAACCTCGAACACCATGTGGTGCAAGCCGCTACCATCATCAGTGTCGCCGATGTACATACCGGGACGTTTGCGTACGGCATCCAACCCTTTCAGCACCTTGATGCTGGAGGAATCGTACGTTTGATTTTCGCTCATGCCTTCACTCCCGATGGTCGTGGGTCTGGGTAATACGGCCTTGTTCCACGTGGAACAAGGCAACTGGCGTTTCCATCTGCCAGCCATCCCGCAACAATTCATGATCTACACAGGTGATGAATACCTGGCAGCGTAAGTCTTCCAATAATCTGCATAGCGATCGACGATGCTGCTCATCCAGCTCGGAGGGCAGGTCGTCGACCAGATAGATACACTGACCGCGTTTGGCTTGGCTGACCAAATGCCCTTGGGCAATTCGCAGCGCACACACCACCAGTTTCTGTTGGCCGCGGGAAAGTATATCGGCCGCGTTGTTCGTCCCCATCCGGAGGCGCAAATCAGCGCGTTGAGGGCCAGCTTGCGTATGACCCATCTGCTGGTCACGGTACAAGGACGTCGCGAGTACTTCCGACAATTCGCGGTCCTTGTCCCATCCTCGGTAATAGCTAAGCGTCAAACCTTCCAGGTCGAGGAGCTCGCTGAGCGTCTGCTCGAACACCGGCTTCAACGCCTTGATATAGGCCCGACGAAACTCGTCGATCTCGGTGCTGGCCAAGGTCAGTTCTCTGTCCCAGGCCGCTTGAGACGCGACGTCAAGTGTACCATGCCGAAGCCACGAGTTCCGTTGCTTGAGCGCCTTCTGCAAGCGCTGCCACGTCGACATGAAACGAGGTTCCACGTGGAACACTCCCCAATCCAGGAACTGCCTGCGCACCTTCGGCGCACCTTCGAGCAAGCGGAAGCTGTCTGGATTGATCAGTTGCAAGGGCAGAATTTCGGCCAGTTGAGCCGCACTGCGGGCATTCTGGCCATCGATGCGAATGGTGAACTCGCTTTGCCGATCGCGGGAAACCCCCAGGCTGCTGTGACCGCCCTCGGCCAGTTCCACCTGGCCGAACACGGTGCACGCGGACTGCTCATGCTGGATGACGGGCAACAGGCGCGCGCTGCGAAAGGAACGCGCCAGTCCAAGTAAATGAATCGCTTCAAGCACGCTGGTCTTGCCGCTGCCGTTGTCACCGTAGAGGATGTTGATGCGGGGGGAGGGGGAGAAGGTCACCGGGTGCAGATTACGCACCGCGGTGACAGCAACACGGCTGAGTGACATCTGGAGTCTACTGGCCGGACTATAGGCGCATAGGCATGACAACGTAGGCCGAGTCGTCGTTGTCGGACTCCTGAACCAGCGCGCTGCTGTTGGAATCGGACAAGATCAAGCGTACCTGTTCAGTGGTCATCACCCCCAGCACGTCGAGCAAATAGCTGACGTTAAAACCGATTTCCAGATCACCGCCGGTGTAGTCGACGCCGATTTCCTCCTCGGCCTCTTCCTGCTCGGGGTTATTGGCCTGGATCTTCAGCTGGCCGGTTGCCAATTGCAGACGAATGCCGCGGTACTTTTCGTTGGACAAAATGGCAGTACGGCTGAAGGCTTCGCGCAACGCCTGACGATCACCCAGCACCAGCTTGTCACCGCCTTTGGGCAGCACGCGCTCGTAGTCGGGAAATTTGCCGTCAACCAATTTCGAAGTGAACGTGAATTCACCGGTCGTCGCACGGATGTGGTGCTGACCCAGAACGATGCTGACCAGGCCATCCGGCTCGGTGAGCAACCGCGCCAGTTCCAGAATCCCTTTGCGCGGCACGATGACCTGATGGCGATCCGGCTGACCGATATCCGCCTGCATGGAACACATGGCCAAGCGATGACCGTCGGTAGCGACCGCACGCATGATTCCCGCAGAAACTTCCAGTAACATGCCGTTCAGGTAGTAACGCACGTCCTGTTGAGCCATGGCGAAGCTGGTGCGCTCGATCAAGCGGCGCAGCTTGCTCTGCGCCAGGCTGCAGGTCAATGAGCCTGGACCTTCTTCCACGGTGGGAAAATCGTTTGCCGGCAGCGTGGACAGGGTGAAGCGGCTGCGCCCGGCCTTGACCACCAGCTTGGCGTCATCGACCTTGATGTCAATCAACGCGTCGTTGGGCAGGCTTTTGCAGATGTCCATCAGCTTGCGCGCAGGTACGGTGATTTCACCCGGCTCGGCGGACTCTTCCAATTGCACGCGGCCTACCAGTTCGACTTCAAGATCGGTACCGGTCAATGACAACTGCTGGCCTTCGACAACCAGCAATACGTTGGACAACACCGGCAGGGTCTGGCGGCGCTCGACGACGCCGGCGACCAGTTGCAGTGGCTTCAACAGGGCTTCGCGTTGAATGGTGAAATGCATGGTCTAGTCCCTTGCCTTGATAAGCTGCATCGACATCATCACGTGGTCAGAGTACGCAGCAGGTTCTTGTAGTCCTCGCGGATGTCCGCATCGGATTCTTTCAATTCGTTGATCTTTCTGCACGCGTGCAGCACGGTGGTGTGATCGCGCCCACCAAACACGTCGCCGATCTCCGGCAAGCTGTGGTTGGTCAGTTCCTTGGACAATGCCATGGCCACCTGACGCGGCCGCGCCACCGAACGCGAGCGACGTTTGGACAACAGATCGGAAATCTTGATCTTGTAGTACTCGGCCACCGTGCGCTGAATGTTATCCACACTCACCAGCTTGTCCTGCAAGGCCAGTAGATCCTTGAGCGACTCACGGATCAATTCGATGGTGATGTCGCGGCCCATGAAGTGGGAGTGAGCGATGACACGTTTGAGCGCGCCCTCAAGTTCACGGACGTTCGAACGGATACGCTGGGCAATGAAGAACGCCGCATCGTGAGGCAGCTCGACCTTGGCCTGATCGGCCTTCTTCATCAGGATCGCGACACGGGTCTCAAGCTCGGGCGGTTCGACGGCAACCGTCAGACCCCAGCCGAAGCGAGACTTCAGGCGTTCTTCCAGACCCTCGATTTCCTTGGGGTATCGGTCGCTGGTCAGAATGACCTGCTGACCGCCTTCGAGCAACGCATTGAAGGTGTGGAAAAATTCCTCCTGGGAACGTTCCTTGCGGGCAAAAAACTGAATGTCATCGATAAGCAGTGCATCCACCGAACGGTAGAAACGCTTGAACTCATTAATGGCATTGAGCTGCAACGCCTTGACCATGTCCGCAACGAAGCGCTCGGAGTGCAGGTAGACGACTTTGGCGTTCGGGTTCTTCTTTAACAGATGGTTACCCACCGCATGCATCAAGTGGGTTTTACCCAGGCCAACGCCGCCGTAAAGAAATAGCGGGTTGTAGCCATGCTTGGGGTTGTCGGCCACTTGCCAGGCGGCAGCCCGCGCCAGCTGGTTCGACTTGCCTTCGACAAAGTTCTCGAAGGTGAACGTTCGATTCAGATAACTGGTGTGCTTGAGCGCGCCTTCAACCTGAACGTTGCGCTGCTCGGCACGCACCGGGGCCGGCTGCGAGCTGGCACCGGCCATCGAGTCGAAACTGTCTCGGGAGGGCTCGGCATCAACGACTGCCGGGGTATAGACAGCATTGGCCGCGGGTTCGATCGTTACGGAGACCGGCGGCGTCTGCTGAACTTGAGCCGCCGCCGAGGCAGCCAACGGCGCATTGGGTGCCGCACGCGGCGCCGAACTGCGCCGGCTGCCGATCAACAACGACAACGCTGGCGCCAAGCCACCCCCATGCTCACCCAGCAGTTCCAGCAACCGACTCAGGTATTTCTCGTTTACCCAGTCCAGAACGAACCGGTTGGGTGCATAGACACGCAACTCGTCGCCTTCGGCTTCGACCTGTAGCGGACGGATCCAGGTGTTGAATTGCTGGGCAGGCAGTTCATCGCGCAGAAGTTCTACGCACTGCTGCCAAAGTTCCACTGACACGGAGTTCCCCTGATATCGAAAGCCGGGATGGTGAAAAGCCGGGAGGCAAAAACAGCGGCCATTGTACCGGCGTGCGCAGGACTTATCCACACGCAGCACCTACTGAATAGGTGGCAAGGGCGTCATGGATGACGAAATAACGCGCCGAAGCCGTGTGGATAAACCCTGTGCATAACCATGCATGAGGGTTCTGCACAACCGGGGGTGGAAACCTGTGGATAAACAGGCTGTTGATAAGTGACGCTTTCATGCACAGCTTATCCGAAGGTGCCACACAGCCGCAGCACCGCTTCTCGACAAGCTACCCCATCTCTGTACATGAGGTAAAATAAGGTCTGTAGAGACTTATCCACAGAAATTCGCCTGCTTAATATCTATAAGCTTTACAAAAAAGCTTTAAAAAAGGTTCTTCCTTAATTTTATGTTGAGCGTCCATCAAATCCAGTCATTTGATAGAAACGACGGCAGGGGTTACCAGACCGGCGGTAACCGGCTTGCAAAGTAATAGGGGGTTGGAAATTGACCTGAGCCCCTGCATTCACTAGAATCGCCGGTCTCTTAAAACGGGGGCCATTCCGGCCCGTTGTGGACGAACCAGGTAACACGCCATGAAACGTACTTTCCAACCCAGCACCATCAAGCGCGCCCGCACCCACGGTTTCCGTGCTCGCATGGCCACCAAAAACGGCCGTACCGTCCTGTCGCGTCGTCGCGCCAAGGGCCGTAAGCGTCTGGCAGTTTGATCATTCGGCACAGGGGGTGAGTCAGGACTTCAGTCGGGAAAAGCGTCTTCTGACCGCCCGGCACTTCAAAGCAGTCTTCGACTCCCCATCCGGCAAGGTTCCAGGGAAAAACCTCCTGCTCCTTGCGCGTGAAAACGGTCTCGATCATCCCCGTCTCGGGCTGGTCATCGGGAAAAAAAGCGTCAAGCTCTCCGTTGAGCGCAATCGTCTGAAGCGCCTGATGCGTGACTCGTTTCGTCTTCACCAGGAGATTCTGGTGGGCTGGGACATCGTCATTGTCGCGCGAAAGGGTTTGGGCGACGTTGAAAACCCGGAGTTGCACCAGCATTTTGGCAAACTCTGGAAGCGCCTCGCACGCAGTCGGCCCGTTCCGACGGTCAACGCCGTATCTGAAGGGGTGGGCAGTCAAGATGCGTAAACTGGTGATCCTGCCGATCCAGTTCTATCGCTACGCCATTAGCCCGTTAATGGCAAATCACTGTCGTTTCTACCCCTCTTGTTCCTGCTACGCGTTGGAAGCCATCGAAGTTCATGGCATTCTGCGCGGCGGCTGGCTGTCCCTGCGTCGCATCGGGCGTTGCCACCCATGGAACGCCGGAGGCTACGATCCGGTTCCGACAGCTCCATCACCCCGTATTTCTTCGATAGCCGAGTAATCATGGATATTAAACGCACGATCCTGATCGTCGCACTGGCAATCGTGGCCTACGTCATGGTCCTGAAATGGAACCAGGACTATGGTCAGGCGCCCATGCCGACTCAGAATGTTGCCAGCAATTCCCCTGCGGATGTGCCAGGCGTAAGCCCGTCTACGCCAGCCAATACTGACGTCCCGAGCGCCAATCCGGAGCCCAACGCCGCCGCAGTTGCCGCGCCTGTCGCGGTCAGCAAAGACCTGATCCGGGTCAACACCGACGTCATCGATCTGGCTATCGACCCTGTGGGTGGTGATGTTGTGCAGTTGACGCTGCCCAAATACCCACGCCGCCAAGACCATCCGGACGTTCCGTTCCAGCTGTTCGATAACGGCGGCGAGCGTGTTTATGAAGCGCAAAGTGGTCTGATCGGCGCCAACGGCCCCGATGCGCGCAGTACCGGCCGCCCCCTGTTCACTTCGGCACAGAAAAGCTATCAGATGGTCGATGGCCAGGATCAACTGGTGGTGGACCTGAAGTTCACCGACGCCGGCGTCAACTACATCAAGCGTTTCAGCTTCAAGCGCGGCGAATACGACCTGGTCGTCTCTTACTTGATCGACAACCAGAGCGCTCAGCCTTGGTCGGGTAACCTGTTTGCCCAGCTCAAGCGTGACGCCAGCGCCGATCCGTCGGCCAGCACCGCCACCAGCACCGCTACCTTCCTGGGCGCGGCCTTGTGGACGGCCAACCAGCCGTACACCAAGGTATCCATGAAAGACATGGACAAAGGCAACCTGAAAGAAACCGAACAAGGTGGCTGGGTAGCTTGGTTGCAGCACTATTTTGTAACTGCCTGGATTCCACAGAAGTCCGACAGCAACGTCATGTCGACCCGCAAGGACAGTCAAGGCAACTACATCATCGGTTTTACAGGGCCTACTCTGACTGCCGCACCGGGTGCCAAGGTCGAGACGTCGAGCACGCTGTATGCCGGTCCGAAAATCCAGGACAAACTGGCCGCGTTGTCCCCAGGCCTGGAGTTGACGGTCGACTACGGCCACCTGTGGTTCATTGCCCAACCGATCTTCTGGTTGCTCAAGCACATTCACGCGATCCTCGGTAACTGGGGCTTCTCGATTATCTGCCTGACCTTCCTGATCAAAATGCTGTTTTTCCCACTCTCGGCGGCCAGCTACAAGTCCATGGCGCGGATGCGCGGTGTGGCGCCGAAAGTGGCACAGCTCAAGGAACAACATGGCGATGACCGGCAGAAAATGTCGCAAGCCATGATGGAGCTGTACAAGAAAGAGAAGATCAACCCCCTCGGTGGCTGCTTGCCGATCGTGGTGCAGATGCCGGTCTTCCTTTCACTGTACTGGGTACTGCTCGAAAGCGTTGAAATGCGCCAGGCACCTTGGCTGTTGTGGATCACCGACCTGTCGATCAAGGATCCGTTCTTCATCCTGCCGATCATCATGGGGGCGACCATGTTCATCCAGCAGCGTCTGAACCCGGCACCCCCGGATCCGATGCAAGCCAAGGTAATGAAGTTGATGCCAATCGTCTTCACCTTCTTCTTCCTGTGGTTCCCTGCGGGTCTGGTGATGTACTGGATCACCAACAACACGTTGTCGATCCTGCAACAAGCGTACATTACGCGCAGCATCGAGAACGCCGCCAAGAAGAAAGCCGCCGCCTGACGGGATAAATCAGGTGCCCACCTGATCCTGCCTGTGGATAAAACGCCCCCTCGTGGGGCGTTTTGCTGCCTGATGTTTCATACTGCCGATACACGCCGAGGACCTCCCATGAACACTGCTCGTGACACCATCGCTGCCATCGCCACCGCCCAAGGCCGCGGTGGGGTGGGTATCGTCCGCTTGTCCGGACCGCTGGCCAGCAAGGCTGCGTTGGCGATCACCGGCCGGAATCTCAAGCCTCGGTATGCTCATTACGGTCCGATGAAAGCCGCCGAAAACGAGGTGCTCGATGAAGGACTGGCTCTTTATTTCCCTGGCCCTAACTCGTTCACCGGTGAAGATGTGCTCGAACTTCAGGGGCACGGCGGCCCGATCGTGCTGGACATGCTGTTGCAGCGCTGCATCGAACTGGGTTGCCGGCTGGCACGCCCCGGGGAATTCAGCGAACGCGCTTTCCTCAACGACAAGCTCGACCTGGCCCAGGCCGAAGCGATTGCCGACCTGATCGAAGCCAGTTCGACCCAAGCCGCGCGCAATGCCTTGCGCTCATTGCAGGGCGAATTTTCCCGGCGTGTGCATCACTTGACCGAGCAACTGATCGGGTTGCGTATTTACGTCGAAGCAGCGATCGACTTTCCTGAGGAGGAAATCGACTTTCTCGCCGACGGCAAAGTCTTGAGCATGCTCGACCAAGTGCGCAGTGATTTATCCACAGTCAAGCGCGAAGCCGGGCAGGGCGCATTGCTGCGCGATGGCATGACCGTAGTGATCGCCGGGCGCCCTAACGCCGGCAAGTCGAGCTTGCTGAACCTGTTGGCGGGGCGTGAAGCGGCCATTGTCACCGATATCGCCGGGACCACTCGAGATGTGCTGCGGGAACATATCCACATTGATGGCATGCCGTTGCACGTAGTGGACACCGCCGGGCTGCGCGACACCGATGACCAGGTCGAAAAAATCGGTGTGGAGCGAGCACTCAAGGCCATTGGTGAAGCTGATCGTGTATTGCTGGTGGTGGATGCGACGGCACCAGAGGCCGATGATCCTTTCGCACTGTGGCCGGAATTCCTCGAAAACCGGCCGGATGCTGGAAAAGTTACGCTGATCCGCAACAAAGCGGACCTGACGGGAGAGGCCGTGAGCCTGCAGCAGAGTGAAGACGGTCATGTCACTATCAGCCTGAGTGCCAAATCGACTGGCGAGGGCCTTGAGCTACTGCGCGAGCACTTGAAAGCCTGCATGGGTTATCAACAGACCGCCGAAAGCAGCTTCAGCGCGCGCCGGCGTCACTTGGATGCTTTACAGCGGGCCTGTGGATATCTTCAGCATGGCCGCGACCAGCTGACGTTGGCCGGGGCAGGGGAGTTGCTGGCAGAGGATTTGCGCATGGCGCAGCAGGTCTTGGGTGAAATCACAGGCGCATTCAGCTCGGATGATCTGCTGGGACGAATTTTTTCGAGCTTCTGCATTGGTAAGTGAAGCGAGACTGTCCAGTTATGCACAGGCAAGATCAAACTGAAAGGTCGTACCTGATGCTGTTTTGTCCACAAGCCGAATCTCGCTGCCATTGAGCTGCAGCATCCGCTGCACAATGATCAGCCCCAATCCGCCGCTCTCGCTGGAAACCGGCCGACGCAGTGCCGAAACTCGGGAAAACAGACCTTCGCGCAACTCGGGGGCAATACCGCTGCCATTGTCGCTGACCTCCACCCGCACCCGACTGTTTTCCTGAATCAATCGCAAACGAATCTGCGTGCCAGGCGGGTTATGGCGAATGGCGTTGTCCAGCAGGTTGGTGAGCACTCGCTCAATCATGCCCAGATCACTGCGCACGACGTTCAGTGTTGTGGGGATATCCACAAGCAACTGCTGGCGACGGGCCTCGGCAGCCAGTTCAAATTTTTGCAGGACGTCCTGGACCAGGTCCGGCAAGGCAAAATTTTCGGCTTCCGGTTGCACTAACCCGGACTCAAGCCGCGCCAATTCGAACAGCTCCTGGGCCAACCGACCCACCTTGCGGCTTTGCCCCAAGGCGACATCGAGGTAACGCCGACGCTCTTCACTGGTCAGCAGGTGGTCCTTGAGCCTCAGGGTCTCCAGATAGCCATGAAGTGACGTCATGGGCGTACGCAAATCGTGGGAAATGTTTGCCAGCATGTCTCGACGCTGTTGATCCTGACGGGTCAACTCGGCCCACTGCTCGGAAATCCGCAAGCGCATCTGCGCGAATGCGCCGCGCAGGGTGGCAATTTCATCACCGTTCACCGTTTCATGGGACGCTTCGGCGATCGATTGACCGTCGACGCTCAACGACCGCACTTCACCGGTCAACGCACGCAGTGGCCGAGTAATCAGGCGAAAAGCCACCAGCCCCATCACCAGGCTCAAGGCCGCCATGATGCCCATGGCCCACAGCGTCGTGCGCAATATTCCGTTGCCCGAGACATTGGCCGCCAAGGCATCCCGAGCCTCGCCCTGGAGGATCACATAGACGTAACCGCCTTCATGACCATTGACCTGTACGGGCGCTACGCTGAATACCTTCAGACCATCGCGGCTGCGTGGATCATCACCAAATATCGGCAGGCTGGCCCCCGACAGCAATTCGCGCACCGGACCCAGCGACACCTGGTCCCGCTGCAGATGGCCTTCCGGAGCTGCGTTGCCGACGACATGGCCATCCTTGGAGAGCAGGTACACTTCCACGGCCGGATTCACCGCCATCAGTTGGTCGAAGAGCGCCCGCACCGCGTCCGGCCGCCAGCCGGCGCTGTCCATCAGTTGCGCGGTCCCGGCGATATGACCCGCCAGCCCGGCCGACAATCGCTGGACCATTTCCTGGTCGTGACGGGTGTTGGCTTGCACCTGCAGCCACACGGATACACCGCTGCATGCCAGCAGCAGCACAGCGAAGACCATCGACAGCCGCTGGCTGAGGCTCAGGCGCTTCATGTCTGCGCCCCGGCGGCCGCTGCGGTGAATTTATAGCCTCTGCCCCAGACCGTGAGAATCCGGGTGGGCGCGGCCGGGTCGTCCTCGATCTTGGTACGCAGGCGATTGATGTGGGTGTTCACCGTGTGTTCGTAGCCATCATGTTGATAACCCCAGACCTCGTTGAGCAGGTCCATGCGGGAGAACACCTTGTCGGGGTGACGAGCGAAGAAATACAGCAGATCGAACTCTCGTGGCGTCAGCCCCAGCGGCTTGCCCAGCAGGTTCGCTTCACGGGCCAGCGGATCAATGCTTAGCCCGTTGATCATCAACTGCCCCGATTCCATGCGCGCATTTTTCGCCAGGGCATCGGTGCGGCGCAGCAATGCACGCACCCGGGCCACCAGTTCCAGCATGGAGAACGGCTTGGCCAGGTAGTCATCGGCCCCCAGCTCAAGCCCCAGAATACGGTGCACTTCACTGGATCGGGCGCTGGTGATGATGATCGGCGTGTACTGCGCCATCGCTCGAGCGCGCTTGCAGATCTCCAGACCATCCACGCCCGGCAGCATCAGGTCGAGAATCAGTGCATCCCAGTTGCCCTGCTCAAGCATGCGCACGCCTTCGTTACCGTCCGCAGCGTGTTCGACCACATACCCTTCATCGCGCAGGTGCAGGCGCAGCAGATCGGCGATATGCGCATCGTCTTCGACGATCAGTACGTGTTTCAGCCGATCCATGAGGGCAGTTCCTGGCAGTGAACGAAGGCTCATTGTCGCCAAATACCGAGAGGGGAGTTATCACATTTAATTTAAATGTGCGTGAGGACTTGGCGACCGCAGGCGGCCAATACTCATTGCCAGTCGCCGCATTGGCGAGTGACCAACCAAGGAGCACTACCATGAAAACTCTATCTGCCGCTGTCATGTCCCTCTGTCTGGCCGTCGGTGCGGGCAGCGTTTGGGCCGCCGACACCACGAGCAACGACTCGATGTCCAATGACAGCATGAGTAAGGGCGCCATGAGCAAGGACAGCATGACCAAGAAAGACGCCATGTCCAAAGACACCATGAGCAAAGGCGCGATGAGCAACGGCACCATGATGAAGAAAGATGGCATGACCAAGGACACCATGGGCAAGGACGACATGATGAAAAAGGACGACACCGCCAAATAATCACTACCTGTGACCGGTGCTGAACACTCGGCGACCGGTCTTATCCACCGACGAGGTTGAAGATGATCAAGACAGGATGGACGAGTGCGCTGATGGCACTGGCGGTCGGCATCTGCGCCAGCTGTGCGCAGGCAGCCGGTGAAGTATTCGTGATTCCGGCGCCAACTGTGGATGAACCGGTGACAACGGCCCACACAGAGACCGCCGTGTTCGCCGGCGGCTGCTTCTGGGGCGTTCAGGGCGTTTACCAACATGTCAAAGGCGTAAGCCAAGCGGTGTCTGGCTACACCGGTGGTCAGCCGCAGACCGCCCACTACGAACAGGTTGGTGAAGGAGGTACCGGGCATGCCGAATCAGTGCAAGTCACCTTCGACCCCAGTCAGGTGAGTTATGGCCAACTGCTGCAGATCTACTTTTCAGTGGTGCATGACCCCACCGAGCGTGACCGGCAGGGCCCCGACAGTGGCAGCCAATACCGCTCGACGGTGTTCGCCCAGACACCCGAGCAGCATCAGGTGGCTCAAGCGTACATCAGTCAGCTCAATGGCACCGGGGTGTACTCGAAGCCGCTGGCCACCACCATCGAAGACAACAAGACCTTCTACCCCGCCGAAGGCTACCACCAGAATTACCTGACCCTGCACCCCGACGCACCCTATATCGCCATCAATGACCAACCTAAAGTCGCCAATCTGGCCAAGGTATTCGCCAGTCATTACGAACAAAAGCCGGTATTGGTGAAGGAATGATGTCCCCAAGCCAAAATAAGCCCTGTGGAAAACTAGCCTTCAGCTCGGTTGATAACCGGGCTTGAAAGCTGAAGACAACCCACCCTGTGCATAACCATCACTTTAATCCACAGGCTTAGCTCGGTTATCAAGAGCCCTCAGAGGCACATGAGCACAACCTTTAATTTCTCTGTACATTAGACAAATAAAGGCCTGTATAGATCTATCCACAGAAATGTGCCTCTATAAATATAAACATAAAAATAAAGCTTTAATAAATTTCTCTCTTTTTTATTTCTTTTATCCCGTCGGTTTTCCACCCGTCCTCGCAGCTGGCTATTTTTTGGCCAGACGGTTCCTTTCGAGGGGGTGAAGTCCCTATACTTGTCGGCTATCCAATTAATCCCTATCAACAGGCACGAGGTGCGTGGTGGATTACCCTTCCCGTTTTGAAGTGATCGTCATCGGCGGCGGCCATGCCGGAACCGAGGCTGCGCTTGCGTCGGCACGCATGGGCGCAAAAACCCTGCTGTTGACACATAATGTGGAAACCTTGGGGCAGATGAGCTGCAACCCGGCCATCGGCGGCATCGGCAAGAGCCATTTGGTCAAAGAGATCGATGCGCTCGGTGGTGCCATGGCGCTGGCCACCGACAAGGGCGGTATCCAGTTTCGTGTACTGAACAACCGCAAGGGCCCGGCGGTGCGGGCGACTCGCGCCCAGGCCGACCGTATTCTGTACAAGGCGGCGGTACGGGAAATCCTCGAGAATCAGCCGAACCTGTGGATATTTCAGCAGGCCTGTGATGATCTGATTGTCGAACAGGATCAGGTGCGTGGCGTGGTGACCCAGATGGGTCTTCGCTTCCTCGCAGACGCTGTGGTGTTGACCACCGGGACCTTCCTCGGGGGACTTATCCACATCGGCATGCAGAACTATTCCGGCGGACGTGCCGGTGATCCGCCGTCGATTGCCCTGGCCCACCGTTTGCGCGAGCTGCCTTTGCGAGTGGGTCGCCTGAAGACCGGCACGCCGCCGCGCATCGACGGAAAATCCGTGGACTTCTCGGTGATGACCGAACAGCCGGGCGATACACCGATCCCGGTCATGTCGTTCATGGGCTCCAAGGAACTTCACCCCCGCCAGGTCAGTTGCTGGATTACCCACACCAACGCGCGTACCCACGAAATCATTGCTGCCAACCTGGACCGGTCGCCGATGTACTCCGGGGTGATCGAGGGCGTGGGACCACGGTATTGCCCGTCGATCGAAGACAAGATCCATCGCTTCGCCGACAAGGAAAGCCATCAGGTGTTCATCGAGCCGGAAGGCCTGACCACCCATGAGCTATACCCCAACGGCATTTCCACCTCGCTGCCCTTCGACGTGCAGTTGCAGATCGTGCGCTCGATCCGCGGGATGGAAAACGCCCATATCGTGCGACCCGGGTACGCCATTGAGTACGACTACTTCGACCCGCGCGACCTGAAATACAGCCTGGAAACCAAAGTCATCGGCGGCCTGTTCTTTGCTGGGCAGATCAACGGTACGACCGGTTACGAAGAAGCCGGTGCGCAAGGTCTGTTGGCGGGTGCCAACGCCGCGTTGCGTGCCCAGGGTCGAGAAAGCTGGTGCCCACGCCGCGATGAAGCGTACATCGGTGTGCTTGTGGATGACCTGATCACACTGGGCACCCAGGAGCCGTACCGGATGTTCACTTCCCGTGCGGAGTACCGGCTGATCCTGCGTGAAGACAATGCCGATCTGCGTCTGACTGAAAAAGGCCGGGAACTGGGGCTTGTCGATGACCAGCGCTGGGCGGCGTTCTGCATCAAGCGCGATGCCATCGCCGTGGAAGAGCAGCGTCTGAAAAGCACTTGGGTACGGCCGAACACGCCGTTGGGCGATGCCATTGGCGCGAAGTTCGGCACTCCGCTGGCCCACGAATACAACCTGATGAACCTGCTAAGCCGGCCGGAGATCGACTACGCTGCGCTGGTGGAAATCACCGGCGGCGGAGCGGATGATCAACAGGTCGCTGAACAGGTCGAGATCAAAACCAAATACGCGGGTTACATCGACCGTCAGCAGGATGAAATCGCTCGTCTGCGCGCCAGTGAAAACACACCGCTGCCTGTGGATATCGATTACCTGGCGATCACCGGGCTGTCCAAGGAGATCCAGAGCAAGCTGGGCGCCACGCGTCCGCAGACCTTGGGGCAAGCCTCGCGCATTCCCGGTGTCACGCCGGCAGCCATTTCCCTGCTGATGATCCACCTGAAAAAACGCGGCGCTGGCCGCGAGCTGGAGCAAAGCGCTTGAGTTCCATGGTTACCGAGCAGCATTCGCAGGAATTGGCCCAGGGCGCGCAGCAGCTGGGGATAACGTTGAGTGAGCAGCAGCATGCCCAGCTCCTTGCCTACCTGGCGCTGCTGATCAAGTGGAACAAGGCCTACAACCTCACGGCTGTGCGCAATCCGGACGAAATGGTCTCGCGGCATCTGCTCGATAGCTTAAGCATCGTCCCGTACATCGGCGACAGTGCCAGATGGCTGGACGTCGGCAGCGGTGGCGGCATGCCCGGTATCCCGCTGGCGATCCTGTTTCCCGAGAAGCAGATAACCACACTGGACAGCAACGGCAAGAAGACCCGCTTTCAGACCCAGGTGAAGTTGGAGCTCAAGCTCGCCAACCTGCAAGTTATCCACAGTCGGGTCGAAGACTTGCAACCGGAGCAGCCATTCTCCGGTATTGTCTCCAGGGCTTTCAGCAGCCTGGAAGATTTCAGCAACTGGACTCGCCACCTTGGTGACCAGCAAACACGCTGGTTGGCCATGAAAGGGCTGCATCCTGCCGACGAACTGGTAGCATTGCCGACAGATTTTCACCTCGACAGCGCGCAGGCACTGACCGTACCCGGTTGCCAAGGCCAACGGCATCTGCTGATACTGCGCCGCACGGCATGATTGGGAACACACGCAAGAATGGCTAAGGTATTCGCGATAGCGAACCAGAAGGGTGGCGTCGGCAAGACGACCACCTGCATCAACCTCGCAGCATCGCTGGTGGCGACCAAGCGCCGTGTGCTGCTGATCGACCTTGATCCCCAGGGCAATGCCACCATGGGCAGTGGTGTGGACAAGCACGCGCTGGAAAACTCCATCTACGACGTCTTGATCGGAGAGTGCGATCTGGCCCAGGCCATGCACTTTTCCGAGCACGGCGGATACCAGCTGCTGCCGGCCAACCGTGACCTGACGGCGGCCGAAGTGGTGCTGCTGGAAATGCAGATGAAGGAAAGCCGTCTGCGCAGCGCGCTGGAGCCGATTCGCGAGAACTATGACTACATCCTGATTGACTGCCCGCCGTCATTGTCCATGCTCACGCTCAACGCGTTGGTCGCGGCCGATGGCGTGATCATCCCCATGCAGTGTGAGTACTTCGCCCTTGAAGGGCTGAGCGACCTTGTGGATAACATCAAGCGCATTGGCGAGCTGCTAAACCCCAAGCTGCAGATCGAAGGGCTGTTGCGGACCATGTACGATCCACGTCTGAGCTTGATCAACGATGTCTCGGCCCAGCTCAAGGAGCATTTCGGCGATCAGCTTTACGACACGGTGATCCCGCGCAACATCCGTCTGGCCGAGGCGCCAAGCTTCGGCATGCCCGCTCTGGCGTACGACAAGCAATCCCGTGGTGCCCTGGCGTATCTGGCCCTGGCCGGCGAAATGGTTCGGCGTCAACGTCGTCAACTCCGCACTGCAGCGGCAACTTAAGGAATCCCATGGCCGTCAAGAAACGAGGTCTAGGACGTGGACTGGACGCCCTGCTCAGCGGGCCCACCGTCAGCTCTCTGGAAGAGCAGGCTGTTCAGATCGACCAGAAAGAGCTGCAGCATCTGCCGCTGGACGTCATCCAGCGCGGCAAATATCAGCCGCGCCGCGACATGGACCCGCAGGCGCTGGAAGAGTTGGCGCATTCGATCAAGAGCCAAGGTGTGATGCAGCCGATCGTGGTACGCCCGATTGCTGGCAATCGTTTCGAGATCATTGCCGGTGAAAGGCGCTGGCGCGCTTCGCAGCAAGCCGGGTTGGAAACCATTCCGGCCATGGTGCGCGATGTGCCGGACGAGACCGCGATTGCCATGGCGTTGATCGAGAATATCCAGCGCGAAGACCTCAACCCGGTGGAAGAAGCCGTGGCCCTGCAGCGCTTGCAGCAGGAGTTCCAGCTGACCCAGCAACAGGTCGCCGATGCAGTGGGCAAGTCCCGCGTGACGGTGGCCAACCTGCTGCGTCTGATTGCCCTGCCCGAAGTGATCAAGACCATGCTTAGCCATGGCGACCTGGAAATGGGACATGCCCGTGCATTGCTGGGTTTGCCTGAAGACCAGCAGGTTGAAGGTGCGCGACACGTTGTCGCACGGGGCCTGACGGTTCGTCAGACGGAGGCCTTGGTGCGTCAATGGTTGAGCGGCAAACCGGAGGTGGCGGAACCGGTCAAGGCCGATCCGGACATCACTCGCCTTGAGCAGCGCTTGGCAGAGCGGCTGGGCTCTGCGGTGCAGATTCGCCATGGGCAGAAAGGCAAAGGGCAACTCGTAATTCGTTACAATTCCCTTGACGAGCTCCAAGGTGTGCTTGCGCACATTCGTTGAAACAATCTAATTACGGCGAGCAGTCGGAAATCAATATCCGACAGTTGAATAGGGGCTTAACCGCCCCTATACTCTGCGCGCATTTTGTCGGCACAAATTATGCCAAGTTATTGTTTTTGGCGTGCCGATGCTTCAGGAGCAATTGCGATGGAAACCCGCACGCCAAACCGCTTGCCGTTTCATCGCCTGGCGGTTTTTCCGGTACTGCTGGCTCAATTGATCGTGTTATTGATTGCAGCCGTGGCGCTGTGGCAATGGCGAGGAGTCGTAGCCGGGTACTCAGGCCTCTGCGGAGGGCTGATAGTTTTGCTACCTAATATTTATTTTGCACACAAGGCATTCCGGTTTACCGGGGCCCGTGCCGCTCAAGCCATCGTCCGGTCTTTTTATGCCGGCGAGGCGGGCAAACTGATTTTGACGGCAGTGCTCTTTGCACTTACGTTTGCAGGCGTGAAGCCGTTGATGCCATTGGCAGTATTCGGCGTTTTCCTGCTGACCCAGGCGGTCAGCTGGTTTGCTCCCCTGCTAATGAGAACAAGACTTTCGAGACCTTAGGGCGTTTGAGGCAACCATGGCAGCAGAATCCGCTTCGGGCTATATCCAGCACCACTTGCAGAACCTGACCTTCGGTCAGATACCCGGCGGCGGCTGGGGCTTTGCCCACTCCGCAGCAGAAGCCAAGGCAATGGGCTTCTGGGCCTTCCACGTCGACACCTTGGGCTGGTCTGTTGCCCTGGGCCTGATCTTCGTGCTGATTTTCCGCATGGCAGGCAAGGCGGCCACTTCCGGCGTACCGGGCCCGTTGCAGAATTTCGTGGAAGTGCTGGTCGAGTTTATCGATGGCAGCGTCAAGGACAGCTTCCATGGCCGCAGCGCCGTGATTGCCCCTCTGGCCCTGACTATCTTCGTCTGGGTGTTCATGATGAACGCCATCGACCTGGTGCCCGTGGACTGGATTCCCCAGTTGGCGGCGAAAATCAGCGGCGACCACGAGATTCCGTTCCGTGCGGTCTCCACCACTGACCCGAACGCCACGCTGGCCATGGCCTTCTGCGTGTTTGCTCTGATCATTTTCTACAGCATCAAGATCAAGGGCCTGGGCGGTTTCATCGGCGAACTGACTCTGCACCCGTTCGGCAGCAAGAACATTTTCCTGCAGATCCTGCTGATCCCGGTCAACTTCCTGCTGGAATTCGTGACCCTGATCGCCAAGCCTATTTCGCTGGCACTGCGGCTGTTCGGCAACATGTATGCTGGCGAACTTGTGTTCATCCTGATCGCCGTGATGTTCGGCAGCGGTCTGCTCTGGCTGAGTGGCCTGGGGGTTGTCCTGCAATGGGCGTGGGCAGTCTTCCACATCCTGATCATCACCTTGCAGGCGTTCATCTTCATGATGCTGACCATCGTCTACCTTTCGATGGCACACGAAGACAATCATTAAGATCTGCTCTAGGGCGTATCTGATGCCCCAGCCGCTTCGGTGGCTGGGGGAGGCCTTCGCGGGCCGAAGCGACGATTTGTTACACCGCTTTAAAATCTAAGAAAACCTAACCAATACGACGTTAAAAGTCGGGAGGAAAGATGGAAACTGTAGTTGGTCTAACCGCTATCGCTGTTGCACTGCTGATCGGCCTGGGTGCCTTGGGTACTGCCATTGGTTTCGGCCTGCTCGGCGGCAAATTCCTGGAAGGCGCTGCGCGTCAGCCAGAAATGGTTCCGATGCTGCAAGTCAAAATGTTCATCGTCGCCGGTCTGCTCGACGCTGTGACCATGATCGGTGTTGGTATCGCTCTGTTCTTCACCTTCGCGAACCCCTTCGTTGGCCAACTCGCTGGCTGATCACTCGAATTTTCGAGTGATCGGGTGTGATGGACAAAGAACGAGCGAGGTGTTGGCGTGAACATTAATGCAACCCTGATTGGCCAGTCCGTTGCGTTCTTCATTTTTGTACTGTTTTGCATGAAGTTCGTGTGGCCTCCGGTCATCGCGGCTTTGCACGAACGTCAGAAGAAGATCGCGGACGGATTGGACGCTGCCAGCCGAGCGGCTCGCGACCTGGAGTTGGCCCAAGATAAAGCGGGTCAACAACTGCGCGATGCCAAGACTCAGGCAGCCGAGATCATCGAGCAGGCCAAGAAACGCGGTGCGCAACTCGTAGAGGAGGCCCGTGAACAGGCCCGTCTCGAAGCTGACCGTGTGAAGGCTCAGGCTCAGGCCGAGATCGAACAGGAACTGAACGGCGTCAAAGACGCGCTGCGGGCCCAAGTGGGCTTGCTGGCCGTAGGCGGTGCCGAGAAGATCCTGGGCGCCACTATCGATCAAAACGCGCACGCGGAGCTGGTTAACAAACTGGCTGCTGAAATTTAAGCGAGGGCGATCATGGCAGAACTGACCACGTTGGCCCGACCTTACGCAAAGGCGGCCTTCGAGCTTGCGCAGGCCCACCAGCAACTGGCCGGTTGGTCAGCCATGCTCGGCCTGGCTGCAGCGGTGTCGCAAGACGACACCATGCAGCGCATGCTCAAGGCCCCGCGACTGACGAGCGCACAAAAGGCCGCCACTTTTATCGAAGTGTGCGGTGACCAGTTTGACAAGCAGGCACAGAATTTCATTCATGTGGCCGCGGAAAACGATCGTCTCCAGTTGTTGCCGGAGATATCGGCTCTGTTCGACCTGTACAAGGCCGAGCAAGAGAAATCCGTGGACGTGGAAGTCACCAGTGCCTTCGCGTTGAACCAAGAACAGCAAGACAAACTCGCCAAGGTTCTCAGTGCACGGCTCGGCCGGGAAGTGCGCCTGCACGCTGCGGAGGACGCCGCCCTGATCGGGGGTGTTGTCATTCGCGCCGGCGACCTGGTTATCGATGGTTCAGTGCGTGGCAAACTCGCGCAACTGGCCCAAGCATTGAAATCTTGAGTTTGAAGGGGCAGCAGAGCAATGCAGCAACTCAATCCTTCCGAAATAAGTGAAATTATCAAGGGCCGCATCGAAAACCTCGATGTGACCTCTCAAGCCCGTAACGAAGGCACCGTCGTCAGCGTGTCTGACGGTATTGTGCGGATTCACGGTCTGGCCGACGTCATGTACGGCGAAATGATCGAGTTTCCCGGTGGCGTCTTCGGCATGGCTCTCAACCTGGAGCAGGACTCCGTAGGTGCCGTTATTCTCGGTGCTTACCAGTCGCTGGCCGAAGGCATGAGCGCCAAGTGCACTGGCCGCGTCCTGGAAGTTCCGGTGGGCAAGGAATTGCTGGGTCGCGTCGTCGACGCGCTGGGCAACCCTGTCGACGGCAAAGGTCCACTGGGTCACACCGAGACCGATGCGGTCGAGAAAGTCGCTCCAGGCGTGATCTGGCGTAAATCGGTAGACCAGCCTGTACAGACTGGCTACAAGGCTGTCGATGCCATGATCCCGGTAGGCCGTGGCCAGCGCGAGCTGATCATCGGTGACCGTCAGATCGGCAAGACCGCCATGGCGATCGACGCCATCATCAACCAGAAGAACTCCGGTATCTTCTGCGTCTACGTGGCTGTGGGTCAGAAACAATCGACCATCGCCAACGTGGTTCGCAAGCTGGAAGAGAACGGCGCTCTGGCCAACACCATCGTGGTCGCTGCCAGCGCCTCGGAATCGGCTGCATTGCAGTTCCTGGCTCCGTACTCCGGCTGCACCATGGGTGAATACTTCCGCGACCGCGGTGAAGACGCGCTGATCGTCTATGACGATCTGTCCAAGCAAGCAGTGGCTTACCGCCAGATTTCCCTGCTGCTGCGCCGTCCGCCAGGCCGTGAAGCCTACCCAGGTGACGTGTTCTATCTCCACTCCCGTCTGCTGGAGCGCGCATCGCGTGTTTCCGAAGAGTACGTAGAGAAGTTCACCAATGGCGCAGTGACTGGCAAGACCGGTTCCCTGACCGCATTGCCGATCATCGAAACCCAGGCTGGCGACGTTTCCGCGTTCGTTCCGACCAACGTGATCTCGATCACCGACGGTCAGATCTTCCTGGAATCGGCCATGTTCAACTCCGGCATCCGCCCGGCTGTGAACGCCGGTGTTTCGGTATCCCGTGTGGGCGGCGCCGCTCAGACCAAGATCATCAAGAAGCTGTCCGGCGGTATCCGTACCGCGCTGGCTCAGTACCGTGAACTGGCGGCATTCGCCCAGTTCGCCTCTGACCTGGACGAAGCCACTCGCAAGCAGCTCGAGCACGGTCAACGTGTTACCGAACTGATGAAGCAGAAGCAATACGCGCCAATGTCCATCGCGGACATGGGCCTGTCGCTGTATGCCGCCGAGCGTGGTTTCCTGACCGATATCGAGATCCCGAAAATCGGTAGCTTCGAGCAGGCCCTGATTGCTTACTTCAACCGCGATCACGCCGATTTGATGGCGAAGATCAACGTGAAGGGTGACTTCAATGACGACATCGATAAAGGCATGAAAGCCGGTATCGAGAAGTTCAAGGCCACCCAAACCTGGTAAGCCGCAGTGGGAGCCGCGAGGCTCCCGCTTGCTAACCCGATAGGTGTTACATGGCAGGCGCAAAAGAGATTCGCAGCAAGATTGCGAGCATCAAAAGCACGCAAAAGATTACAAGCGCCATGGAAAAAGTGGCGGTCAGCAAAATGCGCAAGGCACAAATGCGCATGGCAGCCAGCCGTCCCTACGCCGAGCGTATCCGTCAGGTGATTGGTCACCTGGCCAACGCCAACCCGGAATACCGTCACCCTTTCATGATCGACCGCGAAGTCAAACGCGCCGGTTATATCGTGGTGAGCAGTGACCGTGGTCTGTGCGGCGGCTTGAACACCAACCTGTTCAAGGCACTGGTCAAGGATATGGCGCAAAACCGTGAGCACGGCATCGACATCGATATCTGTGTGATCGGCAGCAAGGGCGCGGTATTTTTCCGCAGCTTTGGCGGCAACGTCGTGGCAGCGATCAGTCACTTGGGCGAAGCGCCATCGATCAATGATCTGATCGGCAGCGTCAAGGTGATGCTGGATGCTTACCTGGAAGGCCGTATTGACCGTCTGTCCGTGGTGTCCAACAAGTTTGTCAACACGATGACTCAGAAGCCCACGGTCGAGCAATTGATTCCGTTGGTGGCCACACCGCAACAGGAACTCAAGCACCACTGGGACTATGTCTACGAACCCGACGCCAAAGAGCTGCTGGACGGCTTGATGGTGCGTTACGTGGAATCGCAGGTGTACCAGGCGGTGGTCGAGAACAACGCTGCAGAACAAGCGGCGCGGATGATCGCGATGAAGAATGCAACCGACAACGCCGGCGACCTGATCAAGGATCTCCAGTTGGTCTACAACAAGGCACGTCAGGCTGCGATCACCCAAGAGATCTCGGAAATCGTCGGCGGTGCTGCCGCGGTTTAACGGTTCAAATATTCAGAGGATCCTGCTATGAGTAGCGGACGTATCGTTCAAATCATCGGCGCCGTCATCGACGTGGAATTTCCACGCGACAGCGTACCGAGCATCTACAACGCGCTGTTGGTAAAAAGCGCTGCTGGCACGACCCTCGAAGTTCAGCAACAGCTGGGCGACGGCGTGGTTCGTACCATTGCCATGGGTTCCACTGAAGGCCTCAAGCGTGGCCTGGAAGTGTCCGACTCCGGCGCTGCCATTTCCGTACCTGTCGGTAAAGCGACCCTGGGCCGGATCATGGACGTCCTCGGTAACCCGATCGACGAAGCTGGCCCGATCGACACCGAAGAGCGCTGGGGCATCCACCGTCCCGCGCCGACCTTTGCAGAGCAGGCGGGCGGCAACGACCTGCTGGAAACCGGCATCAAGGTCATCGATCTGATCTGCCCGTTCGCCAAGGGCGGTAAAGTCGGTCTGTTCGGTGGTGCCGGTGTCGGCAAGACCGTCAACATGATGGAACTGATCCGTAACATCGCGATGGAACACAGCGGTTATTCCGTGTTCGCCGGTGTGGGTGAGCGTACTCGTGAAGGTAACGACTTCTATCACGAGATGAAGGACTCCAACGTTCTGGACAAGGTTGCACTGGTCTACGGTCAAATGAACGAGCCACCGGGAAACCGTCTGCGCGTCGCGCTGACCGGTCTGACCATGGCCGAGAAATTCCGTGATGAAGGTAACGACGTTCTGTTGTTCGTCGACAACATCTACCGCTACACCCTGGCCGGTACCGAAGTATCCGCACTGCTGGGTCGTATGCCTTCGGCAGTAGGTTACCAGCCGACGCTGGCTGAAGAGATGGGCGTGCTGCAGGAGCGCATCACTTCGACCAAGGCCGGTTCGATCACTTCGGTACAAGCTGTTTATGTACCTGCGGATGACTTGACCGACCCGTCGCCAGCTACCACCTTCGCCCACTTGGACGCCACCGTCGTACTGTCCCGTGACATCGCCTCCCTGGGTATCTACCCGGCGGTCGATCCACTGGATTCGACTTCGCGCCAACTGGACCCGGACGTGGTCGGCCAGGAACACTACGACACCGCCCGGGGTGTGCAGTACGTGTTGCAGCGCTACAAAGAGCTGAAAGACATCATCGCGATCCTGGGTATGGACGAGCTGTCGGAAACCGACAAGCAACTCGTATCGCGCGCGCGGAAGATTCAGCGCTTCCTGTCGCAGCCTTTCTTCGTGGCTGAAGTCTTCACCGGTGCCCCAGGTAAATACATTTCCCTGAAAGACACCATTGCTGGCTTCAAAGGCATCCTCAACGGTGACTACGACCACCTGCCAGAACAAGCGTTCTACATGGTCGGCCCCATCGAAGAAGCGATCGAGAAAGCCAAGAAACTGTAATCCCGGCGCCCGGCAACGGGCGCTAATCAGGTTGAGGCAAGCTAATGGCTATGACAGTCCATTGCGATATCGTCAGTGCGGAAGGAGAGATTTTCTCCGGTCTGGTCGAGATGGTGATTGCGCACGGTAACCTGGGTGATCTTGGTATCGCTCCGGGGCACGCGCCGCTGATCACCGACTTGAAGCCAGGTCCGATCCGCCTGATCAAACAGGGTGGGGACGCCGAGGTGTTTTACATCTCCGGTGGTTTCCTCGAGGTTCAGCCGAACATGGTCAAGGTTCTTGCCGACACCGTGCAACGTGCTGCCGACCTGGACGAAGCCTCCGCTCAGCAAGCCGTCAAGGCGGCCGAGCAGGCCCTGAATGAACGCGGTGCGGAATTCGATTACGGAGCCGCCACTGCACGCCTGGCCGAAGCCGCAGCTCAGCTGCGCACGGTCCAGCAGATCCGCAAAAAATTCGGTGGCTAAGCCGCTGTCTCTCTGCGATTGAGTTAAAGGGTAGCCTCGGCTACCCTTTTTCTTTTTCCGCCCCTGTAGCCCGACGTCGCAAGCGCCGACCCTCGCGGCCCTCCGCACGCCCAGCATTGGAAGCCTGTATGTCTCTCGATATCGTCATTCTCGCCGCCGGCCAAGGGACGCGCATGCGTTCGGCGCTGCCCAAGGTTCTGCATCCGGTCGCTGGCCGGTCGATGCTTGGCCATGTTATCCACAGCGCTCGGCAGCTGGATCCGCAGGGCATTCATGTGGTGATCGGCCATGGTGCCGAGACTGTGCGCGAACGGCTAGGTGCCGAAGACCTGAGCTTTGTGCGGCAGGATCGCCAGCTGGGCACCGGTCACGCGGTGGCTCAGGCACTGCCAGGGCTGACGGCCGATACGGTATTGATCCTCTATGGCGACGTCCCGTTGATCGAGACCGCCACTTTGCGACGCCTGCTGGCGCGCGTCACGCCGGATCGCCTGGGTTTGTTGACGGTCAATCTGGCCGATCCGACGGGTTACGGCCGGATCGTGCGCGACGCTGCCGGTGCTGTCACGGCCATCGTCGAACACAAGGACGCGACTGAACAACAGCGCGTCATTTGCGAAGGCAACACGGGGATTCTCGCCGTGCCTGGCCAGCGTCTGACCGATTGGCTGGGGCGTCTGTCGAACCATAACGCCCAGGGCGAGTATTACCTGACTGATGTAATCGCGATGGCCGTGGCCGATGGGCTGGTAGTCGATACCGAAACAGCACGGGACCCAATGGAAGTGCAGGGCGCCAACGATCGCCGCCAACTGGCCGAGCTTGAGCGTCATTACCAATGGCGCGAGGCGCTGCGGGTCATGGCGGCCGGTGTGACGCTGCGTGATCCGGCGCGCTTTGACGTGCGCGGAGATATCACCGTAGGACGAGATGTCACGATTGATGTCAACGTGATTCTGGAAGGCCAAGTGGTGATCGAAGACGACGTGGTCATCGGGCCGAACTGCTACATCAAAGACAGCATCCTGCGTCGAGGCGTTGTGCTCAAGGCCAACAGCCATCTCGATGGCGCCGTACTCGGTGAGGGCAGCGATGCCGGACCGTTTGCGCGGTTGCGGCCGGGCAGCAGCTTGGGGCCGAGGGCCCATGTGGGTAACTTTGTCGAACTGAAGAATGCCCAACTGGGAGAGGGGGCCAAAGCTGGCCATCTGGCCTATCTGGGAGACGCCACCATCGGCGCGCGCACCAATATTGGCGCGGGCACCATCACCTGCAATTACGACGGCGTCAATAAACACCGCACGGTGCTGGGCGAGGACGTGTTCATCGGATCAAACAATTCGTTGGTGGCGCCTGTGGATATCTCCGCCGGTGCAACCACGGCGGCGGGCTCGACTATCACTCAGGATGTGCCGGCCGCGCAGTTGGCGGTTGGACGAGCGAGACAGCGGAATATCGAAGGTTGGAAACGACCGGAGAAGATCATCAAGCCTTGAGGTGGGGATCGCTGTCAGCAGTTCATCAATAGGCTTGACTCTAACCTTCGTTTGAGTTTTGATTGCCGGCATTAAATTTCGAATCGAAACTTAAACCGCCATGTCGAAACGCAATACACCCCAGCGTCGCCATAACATCCTCGCCCTGCTCGCCGAGAAGGGCGAAGTCACTGTGGATGAATTGGCCAGACAGTTTGCGACCTCCGAAGTGACCATCCGCAAGGATCTGGCCGCGCTGGAGAGCAACGGGCTTTTGTTACGCCGCTACGGCGGGGCGATCACCATGCCCCAGGAATTGATCAACGAAACGGCCATCCCGGTTTCCTGCTACAAGCAGGCAATTGCCGCTGCGGCTGTGCAGCGGATCAAGGAGCACGCGCGGATCATTATCGACAGCGGCACTACCACCGCCGCTATGATCCCTCGGTTGGGCCAGCAAACTGGCCTGGTGGTCATGACCAATTCCCTGCACGTCGCCAATGCGCTCAGCCAACTGGAGCATGAACCTGTACTGCTGATGACAGGTGGCACCTGGGACCCCCATTCCGAATCGTTCCAAGGCCAAGTGGCCGAGCAGGTCCTGCGTTCCTATGACTTTGACCAATTATTTATCGGAGCCGATGGCCTGGATCTTCAGCGTGGTACCACGACGTTCAATGAGTTGCTGGGTCTGAGCCGCGTCATGGCCGAGGCGGCGCGTGAAGTGATTGTCATGCTGGAATCGGACAAGCTGGGCCGCAAAATACCCAATCTGGAGCTGCCTTGGAGCAGCATCCATACCCTTATTACCGATGATCGCCTGCCCCAGGCTGAACGCGATCAGATTCAGGCGCGCGGCATCAATGTGGTCTGCGCCGCCCTCAGTCAGGAGATTTGATTATGTGTGGAATCGTTGGCGCGATCGCTGAACGCAACGTCACCGCTATTCTGGTCGAAGGCCTCAAGCGCCTGGAATACCGTGGCTACGACAGCGCCGGTGTTACTCTGTTGGACAACCACGGCCGCCTGGAGCGCCGTCGGCGCTTGGGCAAGGTCAGCGAACTGGCGCATGCGCTGCAAGAACAGCCACTGGCTGGCAAGCTGGGTATCGCCCACACGCGCTGGGCGACTCATGGCGCGCCGAGCGAGGCGAATGCGCACCCACATTTCTCTGGCGAGCAAGTCGCGGTGGTACACAACGGCATCATCGAGAACCATGAAGTGCTGCGCGAGCGCTTGATTGGTCTGGGTTATGTGTTTACCTCGCAGACTGACACCGAGGTCATCGCTCACCTGTTGCACCACACCCTCAAGGAACTGCCGGATATTGCCGATGCGCTCAAGGCCACGGTGAAACAGTTGCACGGTGCCTATGGCCTGGCAGCCATCTGCATGGCCCAGCCCGATCGCCTGGTCGCGGCGCGCAGCGGCAGCCCGCTGGTCATCGGTCTGGGCCTGGGAGAGAACTTCCTGGCGTCCGATCAACTGGCCTTGCGTCAGGTCACCGATCGCTTCGTTTACCTTGAAGAGGGTGACATTGCCGAGATCCGTCGCGAAAGCGTGCAGATCTGGGACGCCAGCGGTGCCGTGGTCCAGCGTGAAAATGTGCAGTATCACGAGGGTGCCGAAGCGGCCGACAAAGGTATCTATCGCCACTTCATGCTCAAGGAAATCCACGAGCAGCCCAAAGTCGTGCAGCGCACCCTGGAAGGACGCCTGGGCCAGAACCAAGTTCTGGTCCAGGCATTCGGCCCTCAGGCGGCCGAGTTGTTCGCCAAGGTTCGCAACGTACAGATCGTCGCGTGCGGGACCAGCTACCATGCCGGCATGGTAGCCCGGTACTGGCTCGAAGAGCTGGCCTCGATCCCATGCCAAGTTGAAGTCGCCAGCGAGTTCCGTTACCGCAAGGTCATGGTGCAGCCCGATACATTGTTCGTGTCCATCTCCCAGTCCGGCGAGACCGCCGACACCCTGGCCGCCTTGCGCAATGCCAAGCAAATGGGCTACCTGGGCAGTCTGGCGATCTGCAACGTCGGCATCAGCTCGCTGGTGCGCGAATCCGACCTGACCCTGCTGACCCAGGCCGGACCGGAGATCGGTGTCGCGTCCACCAAGGCGTTCACCACCCAGCTGGTTGCGTTGATGCTGTTGACCCTGTCGCTGGGTCAAGTGCATGGCACGCTGGCGCCAGCGCAGGAAGCATTGCTGGTTGAAGAACTGCGCCGCCTGCCAGTCCGTCTGGGCGAGGCACTGGCCATGGACACCACCGTGGAACACATCTCCGAACTGTTCGCCGAGAAACACCACACGCTGTTCCTGGGGCGGGGAGCGCAGTTCCCGGTGGCGATGGAGGGAGCGCTCAAGCTCAAGGAGATTTCCTACATCCATGCCGAGGCTTATCCGGCAGGCGAGTTGAAGCACGGTCCCCTGGCCCTGGTGGACAGCGACATGCCCGTGGTCACGGTTGCACCCAATAACGAATTGCTGGAAAAGCTCAAGTCCAACTTGCAGGAAGTCCGTGCGCGTGGCGGTGAATTGATCGTCTTTGCTGATGCTGAAGCAAATTTTACAGACGAAGTGGGGGTGCATGTTGTCGCGATGCCGCACATCATCGACGCATTGGCACCTATCCTGTACACCGTGCCTTTGCAGCTGCTGTCCTACTACGTCGCCGTCCTGCGTGGTACTGACGTCGACCAGCCGCGCAATCTTGCCAAGTCAGTGACAGTGGAATAGGCCTGTAACCTCATCGGGTGGGCCGCTATGATGCTTGATTGGATCCGCTGCCACCCCAAGAGGACTCTATGCACAAGGCGCTTATCGTCGACGACCACCCGTTCATCCGCGCCACCGTCAGGATGTTGCTTGCCGGAGCCAAGGTGGAGGTCATTGGCGAGGCAGACAACGGGCCTCAGGCGATCGCTCTGGCCCGCGACCATCTCCCGGACCTGATCGTCCTCGACATCGCCATACCGCGGCTGGACGGCATGGAGGTCATCCATCGCCTGAACACCATGGGGCTGCGCAGCCGTATCCTCGTGCTCACCTCTCAACCGGCTGAAGTCTATGCCGAGCGCTGCCGTCGGGCAGGGGTGGACGGTTACTTCTCCAAGACCGGCGAGCTCACCGATCTGACCAAGGCATTCAGGACAGTCTTGGCGGGCAAGGAATATTACCCTCGGCTGGCCACCAGCTCTGTGGTGGGCCCGGACGTGCAGTCGGCCGACATGGCGCTGATCAAGCAGCTGTCCAATAAGGAGTTGGTCATTCTCCAGCAGTTGGCGTTGGGCAAGAGCAACAAGATGATCAGCCAGGAAATGTTGTTGAGCTCCAAGACCATCAGTACCTACAAGACGCGACTGTTGGAAAAGTTGCAGCTGTCCTCCGTCATCTATCTGGCCGATTTTGCCAAGCGCAACAATCTGATCTGATGAAACGCCTGTGGCTGTGGCTGTGGGTAAGTGTGTGGTCCCTGCACGCACTGGCAGCGCCTGTCACGCCCCAAACCCTGCACTTGCTGGGCCGCTCCCATGTCGAAGGTTACGAGCTGGCCTTGAGCCCTGACGATCGTGAGTGGCTGCGGGCTCGGGGCACACTGACGCTGGGAACGTCGGCACCCGATTATGCGCCGTTCGACATCA
Source organism: Pseudomonas sp. dw_358 (assembly GCF_018449655.1). GTDB lineage: Bacteria > Pseudomonadota > Gammaproteobacteria > Pseudomonadales > Pseudomonadaceae > Aquipseudomonas. The sequence continues at coordinate 66,641 of NZ_JAAVUX010000005.1, read as the reverse complement.
GCCATAACGGCCTGGACTACGAAGGCTTGACCGCCGACTACGCGCAACTGCTGGGCGAGTTGCTGGGGGTGGCGGTGCATGTGCGGCGCTACGGGCACCGAGGCGATGCCGTGCAGGCGTTGCACAACGGCGACATCGATCTGCTGGGCAGTGCCAACGAGTATGAGTTTCAGGACCCAACCCTTATACGGGCCGGTGACTATGCCGAGGATCAGCCAGTACTGGTCACCCGCCCGGACCAGAAAGCCAAGGCCGAAGGAGAAATGGCCAACGTGCGCGTGGCGATGCTCGACCACTATCGACCCGCTGCAGCATTTGCCGCGTTGTATCCCCGGGCCAGCCTGCAGGGTTACCCGTCTGTCCTGGATGCACTGAGTGCGGTGGCTTTCGGGCGTGCCGATGTCTATCTCGGTGACGCCATCACCGCCGATTATCAGATCGCCAGCAATGCCTTTGACAACCTGCAACTCGCGGATTTTTCGCGGCTGGAAAGCAGCGGTTTCGCTTTCGCCACCAGCGCTCAGGATGCTCGCCTTGCCCGGATCATCCGCGCGGCCATCGAGAGCGTGCCTGCCACCGAACGCATGGCCCTGCTACATCGGTGGAACGCTGATGCCAAGGGCATGCCCGACCAGCGCACACTGCAACTCAGCGATCAAGAACAGGCATGGCTGACGGACCATCCTCGGGTAAAGCTGGCGGTCGACCCCTCCTTTGTTCCCTTTACGTTTTTCGATCAGCAAGGCCAGCTACGCGGGCTGAGCGCCGATGTTCTGGCCCGGGTCACCCAATTGACCGGGTTACAGTTCGACATCGTCCGTGAGTCCGGGGTGGTCGCCATGATCGGCGCGCTGGGGCGAGGCTCTGTCGATTTGATTGGCGCCCTGACCCCCAGTGGCTTGCACAACGGCACGTTGAGCTTTACCCGGCCTTATCTGAGCACGCCCAATGTATTGATCAGCCCCTCGGCAACTGTCTCCGACTTTGAGGATCTGACAGGCAAGGCACTCGCGGTGGTCGCAGGCGATGCGAGGAATGCCGACTTGCAGCAACGCTATCCACGGGTGCGGCTGGTGCCTGTGATCAATACCGAGCACGTCTTCGATGCGGTGGAGCGAGGTGTAACCAGTGCCGGCATTACTTCGCTGATGGCCGCCCGCTATCGGATCGCTCGCCGCCGTGACGATGAGCCTTGGCACGTTGTCGCGACCCTTGCCGATGCGCCGGCACAATTAGCGTTCGCTGTACGGCCGGAGGCTTGGCAGTTGCAGTCCATTCTGGACAAGGTGCTGTTGAGCATGCCGCCCGCGGATTTCCAGACCTTGATCAATCGCTGGCGTGGGGATCGCGTGGAGAGGGAAAATTATTGGCAGCGACACCGTCACCTGATCATGGTCGGCGGCTCCATATTGCTGGTCTTGTTGCTGCTCAGCGCAGCCGCGTTGGCTTGGCAGCGTCGCCTGATGGCGAAGTTGCATGCCGCGCAGCTGGAAGCCGATGCGGCGAACCGAGCCAAGACGACTTTTCTGGCAACCATGAGCCACGAGATTCGCACGCCCATGAACGCGGTGCTCGGCATGTTGGAAATGGCTAGCCAGCAAGCTGAGAAAGGCGTGCTCGACCGCGCTGCAATCGAGGTGGCCAGCACCTCGGCCCATAGCCTGCTGGAGTTGATTGGCGATATTCTCGATGTGGTGCGTATCGAATCCGGGCAGCTGGCATTGCGTCCCCAGCCTGTCGCTCTGCGGGAGCTGGCCGCCAGCGTCATCAGGGCCTTCGAGGGGTTGGCGCGGCAAAAGAACATCGCGCTCGACCTGAGCGATGATGGGCTGGGGGATGTCCATGTGCTGCTTGATCCGCTGCGCTTCAAGCAGGTGCTCTCCAACCTGCTGGGCAATGGTATCAAGTTCACCGAGCGCGGCAGCGTCAGTCTCTCGCTGTCGCTGGCTGCCGAAAAGACGGCCGGACAATGCTGGCTCCACTGCCGGGTCAAGGACACGGGCATCGGGATCGACGCGGCGAGTCAGGCGTTGCTGTTCCAACCATTCGCCCAGGTTTCGCAGCAACAAGCCGGCGGCTCCGGGCTTGGACTGATGATCAGTCGCCACCTTTGCGAATTGATGGGGGGCCATCTGGAATTGGTCAGTGCACCCGGAAGCGGCACCGAAGTGACGGTCGAATTGCCCGTCCCGATCGTGCAGCGGCCCGAGGTCCATGCGCAGGCGCTGCCTGTGGTGGCGGTGGTGGCACAGCTGCGCGTTTTGGTGGTGGATGACTATGCCCCCAACCGCTTGTTGCTGGCTCGACAACTGGAATGGATGGGGCACCAGGTAGTCGTGGTCGATGACGGCGAAGCCGCCTTGGCCGTCTGGCAGCCGGGGCAATTCGATGCGGTGATTACCGACTGCAATATGCCGCGAATGGACGGCTATGCACTGACCCGCGAAATCCGCCGACGAGAGACCCTCACCAACGAAGCCCCCGTGTTGATATTCGGCTTTACGGCGAATGCCCAGCCCCAAGAGCAGGCACGCTGTCTGGACGCCGGAATGAATGACTGTCTGTTCAAACCATTAGGACTTGAGCGGCTGCGCCAGGCACTGCACCCATTGTCCAGCGCCCGCGCCTCGATGCCGCCGACGGACCGCACGTCTTCTGTGTGGCTGCCCGAGGTGCTGGAACAACTGGCGGGGGGCAATCGGGACATTGTCGATACCTTGCTGGAAGAGTTGCGGGTCAGTCTCGACCAGGACGGCAGGGACTTGCGCGACCTCTGGCAACGCAATGACTCAGCCGGGTTGAATCACGTCGCTCACAGGATCAAAGGCGGCGCCCGGATCGTTCGGGCTACAGCGCTGGTGGATTGCTGCGAGGCGCTGGAAGATGTGATCGCTCAAGGTCAGGTGGACCGGGTCGACCGGGCAGTGGATGACTTGCTCCAGGCGGTGTCCGAGCTGGGTACCGCGATCCTGCTGTACCGAGCATAAGGCCGCATTCAGATGTTTCTGGTCTTGGATGGATCCCCCAGCCATGTCGAGTAAGGTGGCTGTTGGCTGCACTCATAATGGATGTGACGACCCTCGACGTGCACGGTACGACCATCACACTCAATGCGCAGGCTTTCTCCACTGTGAAAGGTCAGACAATGAATACTCAGGCCGTCACGGCTCTGGATCTCATGGCTGCGCAGATCCAGAAGGTTGATCAGCCCAAGCTGCAGATGGGCGATGTTCAGCGTTAGCTGGCTTGGATTCTCGCGCTGGGGAGAGCGCTGGCCAGCCGATTGAGGCAGACGATAGGTTCGCATGATTGATTCCCTGCAGTCCGTCACGGGGCGTTATGCACCGATTTGTTTCGGCTTATTAGTATTAACATTATCCTGAGCAAAACCATTGGAAGCGTCCGAAAACTCTGTAGGACTTGGCCTATTCGTTGTTTACCCCGTTACAAAATCGGCGAGACCAGGCGGGCGACCCGCATGCCGACTTGCAACCATCTATTGGTCTGGCGGCTGTCCTCTATCGATATTTCCTGGCTAAGGGCGAAGTCTGCTTCCAGCATCTGTTCAACCTGGCTCGCGAAGTCGCTGTCCACGGTCAGCAACATGATCTCGAAATTCAAGCGGAAAGAACGGTTGTCCATGTTGGCGCTACCGATCGCACTGATTTCGCTGTCTACCAGTACGACCTTTTGATGCAGAAAGCCCGGCGTGTAACGAAACATGCGCACACCCGCTTTGACCGCCTGGAACGCGAACAGACTGGAAGCGGCGTAAACGACCCGGTGGTCAGGCCTTGAAGGTAACAGGATGCGCACATCCACACCTCGCAACACCGCCAGACGCAAAGCGGCGAAGACCGCCTCATCGGGGATAAAATAGGGCGTGGTAATCCACACCCGCTCATTGGCCGCGTGGATGGCTTCGACGAAAAACAGTGAGCAGGTCTCTTGTGCATCGGCGGGTCCGGTGGCCAGTACCTGGCACAAAACGCCGTGGTCGTCGTAGGTATCAGGTAGCATCAGCGGTGGAAGCTGACGCGATGCCCAGAACCAATCTTCGGCGAAGGATTCCTGAAGGCAGGCGATGACCGGCCCGGCCACTTGCACGTGGGTATCGCGCCACGGCGAGAGCTTGGGCTCACCGCCCAAGTACTCGTCTCCAACGTTATGGCCGCCGACAAAGCCGACCACGCCATCCACCACCACGATCTTGCGGTGGTTGCGGAAGTTGACCTGAAATCGATTGAAAAGACCGCTTCGGGTGGCAAAGGCACGGATATGCACGCCGCCTTCACGCAGTCGGGTGTTGTAGCTGCGTGGGAGCGCATGGCTGCCGACCCTGTCGTAGAGGACATAAATCTGCACACCCTGAGCGGCTTTCTCCAACAACAGTGCTTGCAGCTGTCGCCCGATATGGTCGTCATGGATGATGAAAAACTGCACAAGAATCACGTCCTTTGCCGCACGCATCGCGGCAAAGATAGCGTCAAAGGTTTCCTTGCCGTTGATTAGCAGGCTCACCTTGTTATTGGCCAGGCACGGCATACGTCCCAGCTTGGGCATTGCGCGCAATGAAGCGTAGGAAGCGGAACCACGGGCTGCGAGCGCTTCCTCTACCCAGGGGCGCCAGTTCAGGTCGGCAATGGCGGTATGCATCTCTCGGTTGGCTTGGCGGCGCGCCTCGATGTAAGCGTCAAAGGTGCGTCGGCCGAACACCAAATACGGGATCAGAGTCAGATAAGGCACGAAGAGCAACGACAGCGCCCAGGCGATCGAGCCCTGCGCGGTGCGCACGGTGAGTACCGCATGTGTGGCTGCCACCAACCCCAGCAAATGCATCAACCCGATAAAATAGCCCAACAGATAAGGACTGTGAAAATCCATGCGGGTGATTGCTCCTTTGATAACCTGCGTCTAGCGCCCACTGCGGGCAGTACAACAGACCGCACAGCAAGGTGCGGGTTTCGCATCACATTGGCAGGCAACGTAGTGACGCTGCGTGAGTCCAAGTCAGGTACCCATAAGATCAGGAGTTGTTATGAAAATTCGCTTGTCTGCCATCGTCCTGGGAGTGACCTTTGTCGCTTCGAATGCCCAAGCGCAGATGCTCCAACCTGGCCTGTGGGAAATGACCACCAGTAACATGCAGGTCGACGGCAACGCCATGCCGGATATGCAGATCATGCTGGCCCAATTGAAGCTTCTCGCCCCGGAACAGCGAGCCCTGATGGAGCAGATGCTGGCCAAGCAGGGTATCACTGTTGGCGACCAGGGTATCCGCTCGTGCCTGACTCCGGCTCAGGTCAAGTCTGACGATATCCCTCTCCAGGACCCGCAATCGGGGTGCACCCAAAAGATCACCGCGCGTAACGGCAAGGTGTGGAACTTTCAATTCAGTTGCCCTCGAGCCAGCGGATCGGGACAGGCGCAATTTCTCAGTGATCGAGAATTTTTGACCAAGGTGAGCGGGACCTTCAACGCTTCCGGCACCCCACAGAAAGGGAGCATGAACACTCGGGCAGTCTGGCTCGGGGCCAACTGCGGTACGGTCAAACCGCGCAGCTGATGTTCCACGTGGAACGTCGCGAAGGATAGCTCTGCAATAAGTTATGTTATAGTATAACAATTAACTTTTGCGGAGCCCGATTTGCCATGGCCACACCTCTCCCCGTCACCGTACTTTCCGGTTTCCTCGGTGCTGGAAAAAGCACCGTGCTCAATCACATCCTGCGTAATCGCGCAAACCTGCGGGTGGCGGTGATCGTCAATGACATGAGTGAGTTGAACCTCGATGGGGCCTTGGTACAGCGCGGCGTCACCCTCAACCAAGCTGAAGAAAAAATGGTGGAGATGAGCAACGGGTGTATATGTTGCACCTTGCGAGAGGACTTGCTGATCGAAGTCGGGCGCCTGGCGGCCGAGGGGCGCTTCGATTACCTGTTGATCGAGTCCACTGGCATTTCCGAGCCTTTGCCGGTAGCAGAAACCTTCACTTTCCGTGATGAGCTGGGGCAGTGCCTGGCGGATAATGCGCGCCTCGACACCTTGGTGACCGTGGTGGACGGGGTCAACTTTCTGACCGACTACTTTGCTGCCGAGGACCTCAGCACCCCTATGGCCAGCATGGAGGAGGCAGACGAGCGCAGCATCACCGAGCTGCTGATCGAGCAGGTGGAGTTTGCCGACGTTATCCTGCTGAGCAAGATCGATCTGATAAGCCGCGACGAGCGTGAAGAACTGAGCGCCATTTTGCAGCGCCTGAACAGTCGAGCTCAGGTCATTCCCATGGTCATGGGCGAGGTGCCTTTGGAGCGCATCCTGAACACTGGCCTGTTCGATTTCCAGCAGGCCGCTCAGGCACCGGGTTGGCTGCAGGTCCTGCGTGGCGCCGAAGTCCCGGAAAGCGATGAATATGCGATCGATTCGACGCTTTATCGTGCTCGCCGACCGTTTCACCCTGAGCGTTTCCATCAATTCATCAACCAGCCCTGGCGCAATGGGCGGTTGCTGCGCTCCAAGGGTTTCTTCTGGCTGGCCAGCCGGCCAGAAGATGCGCTCAGTTGGTCACAGGCTGGAGGGATCCTTCGTCATGGTCTTGCCGGACGCTGGCAGGCCGATACTGAAGATGGCCGCCAGGAGTTGGTATTCATCGGCCAGCACATCGACTCTGTGCGCTTGCATGCGCAATTGGACCAGTGCCTGCTGAGCGATATGGAAATGCAGGGGGGCCAGGGGGCATGGTGTCAGTTGCCGGATCCCTGGGGCGCTCTGTTGGACTGAATGCCCGGCACCTGCCACTGCCCGCGACTTTTCTGTTCGCAGAAGGGCCGCAGGTACGCAGCATCACTGGCGACGTCGTAATAATGAATGTCCTGGCGGTAAGGCATATTCTGAACCTGCGCACCGTGGCAGACGCCAAACGCCCCGGCGGGGCACTCGTCGACAAACTGCACGTCGACTTTTTCACCCGGCAGGTTGGGCTGGCAAAACCCGTCGTGGAATAACTTTTCGGGAATGTTGTCATTTTGCTGGCAGACCTGCACATTCAGTCGTTCACTCTGGCTGTGCACCACACAGGCCTGAGCTAGAACCTGGCCACTGGCCGCCCACAGAAGTAACCACCACCACCCACGCATTCCACAGTCTCCGGTCAGATATCACGCCATGTTGCAGCACATTCCGACCCATGTCATCGCCGGGCCCCTGGGGGCAGGCAAGACAACGTTGATTCGACACTTGATGCAGCAACGACCGGCGAACGAACGCTGGGCCGTACTGATCAACGAATTCGGCCAGATCGGCCTGGATGCCGCACTGTTGGCTACTGCGGACGATGGTATCGCACTCGGCGAGGTCGTAGGCGGCTGCCTGTGTTGCGTCAATGGCGCCCCGTTCCAGGTGGGGCTCGCGCGCCTGCTGCGCCACGCAAAACCAGACCGGCTCTTTATAGAGCCATCAGGCCTGGGCCATCCGGTGCAATTGCTGCAGCAACTGCGCCAGGCGCCCTGGCTGGGCGTACTGGATGTGCAGCCACTGGTCATGGTTCTGGACGCGGCCGCTCTCATCACCGAGCAGCGCCTGGCGCCGAGTCAGGCGGATGCACTGGCTCATGCCGAAGGTGTGGTGATGAACAAGGCTTGCGCCCTGAACGGGCAGCAGCGCCTCTGGATAAGCGAAACATGGCGGGCAACGGGTCGGGTGCTGTGGACCGATGCCGATCACGTCTCGCTGGCTGATTTGCCTCGGGGCGCCCCGGCGTCCGATGCACCGGTGGGTCACATCCTGGCGGCCCCGGCTTCTGCGCCCATTTTGCCCACGATGTGGCTGGACCCTGCAGTTCCTATCTTTGAAATCAACGATCAGGCACACGCCTGGAGTATAGGTTGGCGCTGGCACCCGAGCGTCGAATTTGATCGGCAAGCGTTGACCACGTTTGTCCAGCAACTGGGCGCCAAGCGAGCGAAGTTGGTTATCCACAGTGATGAAGGGTGGCTATCGGCCAACGCTGTGGATAACCAACGCTTGAGGTGGCAGACCAGCGAATGGCGGCGCGATTCCCGGCTTGAGCTGATCTTCAGCGCCGCCCAGCAGACGGCAGCACTGCAGGCCGGCTTGGCGGCTTGTCGCCTTGGATGAGCGGACTCAGGGACGCCAGCGTTTGTGCTCTTGGCGCCACTGGCTCATTTCGATGATCTCGGCTGTGGGCGGGGCCGGTTTGATCGAGAACGGGTAGGGCGCCAGCTCGATGATGGCCGTATGGGCACCAAACTGCGTAATGGTGCCCGGATGGCGCTGCTCGCCGGTGACGGTGAACTCGAAGTCGTAGATGCGCGCCAGACGCTTGCGGCCGTTGGCATCACGCGTAAAGCGCAGCCGCTTGAACGCGACGTTCTCGTCCAGCAACTCCAGGTCTAGCCTGGCGCAGTGCTGCTTGACCTTTTCCAGTGCCTTTTCACGCAGGCCGTGGTTGTGCCATAGCCACGCACAGACCGTGGCCAGCACCATCAGCACAAACATATTTCCGAGGGTCAACATCGAGGGGGTGCTCCAACTGATTGCGCTCAGCTTAACCGTCTGCCCCGGCGGTCGTACAGATGACTTTACTCAGGCAACAGTATGGCTCGCTGTTGGCATTTCAGAGCGCCTCTTTGCGAATTTCCTGATAACGTTTTTCCAGTTCCTGACGGATCTCTCGACGTTGCTGGGCCTGAATGAAACGGCGCTTGTCTTCACTGGTCTGGGGCTGCAGCGGCGGCACCTGCGCAGGCTTGCGCTGATCATCCACGGCCACCATGGTGAAAAAGCAGCTGTTGGTGTGACGCACCGAGCGCTCACGGATGTTTTCGGTTACCACCTTGATCCCGATCTCCATCGACGTATTGCCCGTGTAGTTGACCGAAGCGAGGAAGGTCACGAGTTCGCCGACGTGAATAGGCTCGCGAAAGATCACCTGATCGACCGACAGGGTTACCACATAGCGCCCGGCATAACGGCTGGCGCAAGCGTAAGCCACTTCATCAAGGTATTTGAGCAACGTGCCGCCATGGACATTGCCGGAGAAATTGGCCATGTCCGGTGTCATCAGGACAGTCATCGACAACTGGGCGTTTCCGGGTTCCATATCAGGGCTCACGATCGGTTTGCGTGGAAGAGAAGCCGCGCCGAATGCTGGCGCTTTGGCTTTTTACAGCAGTATCACAAGCAGCGGACGTACCGCCGCCCTCTAAGGTCACGACTGTCCGGCCATTAAGGCGGCTAAATCAGTCGTTCTGTTTCCATATATTGCACCGCCTCTTCTTGCGCTGTCTCGGTGTTAACCTTCCAGAGCCCGCATTAAAAGGAGTTTTTCATGCACGCCATCAGTTTCATCCAGGACCTGGCGGTCATCATGCTGATTGCGGGCATCGTTACCATCTTGTTTCACCGCCTCAAGCAGCCGGTGGTACTGGGCTATATCGTAGCTGGCTTCATCATTGGTCCGCATACACCTCCCTTTAGCCTGATCCACGACGAGCAGACCATTCGCACCCTGGCTGAACTCGGGGTGATTTTCCTGATGTTCTGTCTCGGGCTGGAATTCAGCCTGCGCAAGCTGTTCAAGGTCGGTGCCACGGCTTTTATCGCCGCCTTTCTCGAAATCGTACTGATGATCTGGCTGGGCTATGAAATCGGTCGATGGTTCGACTGGGGCACCATGGATTCACTGTTTCTGGGCGCCATTCTGGCCATTTCCTCTACCACCATCATCGTCAAGGCGCTCAACGACCTGAAGCTCAAGGATCAGCGCTTCGCCCAATTGATCTTTGGCGTGTTGATCGTCGAGGACATTCTGGGCATTGGGCTGATCGCGCTGTTGTCGGGCATCGCCGTAAGTGGTTCGGTGAGTTCCTCGGACGTCGCAGCCACCGTGGGCAAGCTGTCGCTGTTCATGATCGTCGCCTTGGTGATCGGTATCGTGCTAGTGCCCAGATTGCTGGCCTATGTGGCCCGCTTCAAGAGCGACGAGATGCTGCTGGTGACCGTTCTGGGGTTGTGTTTTGGTTTCTGTTTGCTGGTGGTGAAATTGGAGTACAGCATGGTGCTGGGTGCCTTCCTGATCGGTGCAATCATGGCTGAAGCCCGTCAGTTGCATCAGATCGAAAAGCTCGTGGCGCCGATCCGGGACTTGTTCAGCGCCATCTTCTTCGTGGCCATCGGCTTGATGATCGACCCCGGCGTGCTCGTGGATTACGCCTGGCCGATCGCGGTAATCAGCGTAGCGGTCATTGTCGGCAAGGTAGTGTCCTGCGGGCTCGGCGCGTTCATGGCCGGCAACGATGGACGGACGTCGTTGCGTGTGGGTATGGGCTTATCTCAGATTGGCGAGTTCTCGTTCATCATTGCGGCGTTGGGTGTCAGCCTGCAGGTAACCAGCAGCTTTCTTTACCCGGTGGCGGTGGCGGTTTCAGTGCTCACCACGCTGACTACGCCCTATCTCATTCGGGCAGCCGACCCTTTCTCGTTGCTGCTGGCGCGCTGGATGCCCCACCGGGTAGCGCGGGTATTGATGATGTATGGCGAATGGTTGCGCAGTATTCAACCTCAAGGCGAGAGTGCCGCGCTGGCCGCCATGATCCGGCGGATTCTGCTGCAGATACTGATCAACCTGGCACTGGTGGCGGGGGTGTTCTTTTGCGGCGCCTATTTCGTTGAAGGCCTGAGTCGTTACCTCCACCTTTGGATCGGTGATCTCGGCAGTCAGAAGGCCGTCATCTGGGGAGCCGCGTTGATGGTTTCACTCCCGTTCCTGGTGGCCGCCTATCGCAAGCTCAAGGCGCTCTCGATGTTGCTGGCGGAAATGAGTGTTACGCCCGAGCAGGCGGGGCGCCACACCCGGCGGGTGCGCCGGGTGGTGGCCGAAGTGATCCCGTTGCTGTCGCTTCTGGTCATCTTCCTGCTGCTGTCTGCGCTGTCGGCGAGCATTCTGCCAACGGTAGAATTGCTCGTCGTTATCACACTGAGCGCCGTGGCAGTCGCAGCCCTGTTGTGGCGCTGGCTCATCCGCGTGCACACGCGGATGCAGTTGGCGCTGATAGAGACTCTGCAGGCGTCGGACTAGCTTTCCAGCCAAACGTCCCGGGCCCAGTGCCAGACTGATTCCCAGCTGTCTTCGGTGACCAGCTCTTCTTCACCGGACCACAACAGCACGGTGCCGTCCTCTTCGACACAATAGTAGTCGTCACCGTCCTGGCAGATAGGGATCAGCTCACGGGGCACACCCAGGTCCCAGGCCGTCGCCGCGACTTCCGGCAGGTAGGTATGGGATTGCGGGTCGGTGACGGTCACCGGCTCCAGGCTGCCATACACCACATCGCTGACGGTGAGCAGGAACTCCTTGAAGACGAAGGGGATGTTGATGAACAACTGCTCTTCGATCTCCACCAATTGATCTTCGTCCGGCAGCTCCAACGGTACCGGCACCGGTTCGTTGGCTTCCCGGAGTTGCTCGATGACTTCTTCCACGATTGAATCCTCTGACAAATGTACGCGTAGCGCTTTATACATTAGCTGCAATGGCAAAAATGCAAAACCCCGGAACGAGTCCGGGGTTTTGTGTGCAACGCCTCAGTCTCAGGCGTTCTGGCGGATGCCCGCTACCAGCCAAGGCTGATTGTCGCCCTGAGAGCGCTCCATGTTCCAGCTTTCGCTGAAGGCTTCACCTTTGTCGAAACGCGAGGTCTTGGAGACACCGCTGAAGGTGAGGGTCGCAACTGTCTTGTCTGCACGGTCATCGACGCCGTCCAGTACCACCGTCAGATCATCAATGTAGGTGGACTGAAAGCCATCACCCTCGTTGGCCCGCTCCTGCTTGAGGAACTGCAGCATTTGCGGCGTGACGAACTCGGCAATCTTGTCCATTTCGTTGGCGTCCCAGTGTTGTTGCAACGACTGGAAATGGTTACGGGCGGCCGCGACGAAGTTCTGCTCGTTGAACCATGCAGGCGCATTGATCACCGGGCGGGCACTGGCAACGGGGGCGGCGCCACCGAAGAGGGATGCCTGGGGCGCTTGTGGGTTGATTTCACGCTGGTAGGGCGCCCCCGCAGCGGCCATCTCAGGCTGCTTGCGGCGACGAGCGGCGATGAAACGGAAGATCATGAAGGCAATGATGCCGATGATCAGGATGTCGAGGAACCCGCCGCCCGAGAACCCGCCGCCCATGAACATCGAGGCCAGCAGGCCGCCGGCGGCGATGCCGGCCAGAGGGCCGAGCCAACGGGAAGCGCCGCCTGCTGCTGCGGCGGCTGGCGCTGCAGCGCCGGCGGCGGCCGGGCCGGCCGATGGCGAGGTGGGCGCCGCCTGGCGGGTCTGGTGGGTCGGTGCAGCGCCGAAGCTCTTGCCGCCGCCGAAGCGCTTGGCCTGGGCATCAAGGCTCATCGTCAGACCGATGATCAGCGCCAGGGCGATGCTGAGAAAACGTTGCATAAGGGGGTTCCTAGGTGATTGCACGCACGTCATGTTGCACAGGTGTTGTGAACATGACCAGCAACAGAGTGTTTCTAGCCGTTACATAGGACTACAGGAATCCGAGAAATGTCCTACCGATGGGCAGTACAGTCTGGCTCTCGCAGGACCCAGCTTGCTCGGTCCTGCGAGTGAGGCCGGCGGAGGTTTTACAAAGCCTCGAGCTTGGCATAACCCAGCATCAGCCACTTGCTGCCTTCGGCGAAGTTGACCTGGACCCGCGCCTGGGCGCCGGAGCCTTCGAAGTTGAGGATCACGCCTTCGCCGAAGACCGAGTGCTGCACGCGCTGGCCAAGGCTGAAGGCGGTCTGCGGAATGGCGGCGCCACCGAACAGGCTCGACGTCTGTTGCTGGGGTGAGCTGAACGGGCGGCTGACGCTGTTGGACAGGCGCACCTCCTGAACCAGCCCTGGCGGAATCTCGCGGACGAAACGCGACACCTTGTTATAGGTCTCGCTGCCATACAGGCGACGCGTCTCGGCGTAGGACATGACCAGCTGTTGCATGGCCCGGGTGATGCCCACATAGGCCAGACGGCGTTCTTCTTCGAGACGACCAGGCTCCTCCAGGCTCATCTTGTGCGGAAACAGGCCTTCTTCCATACCCACCAGAAACACATAAGGAAACTCCAGGCCTTTGGCGCTATGCAGCGTCATCAGCTGAATGCTGTCCTCGTGCTCGTCGGCCTGAGTGTCGCCGGCCTCCAGTGAGGCGTGGCCGAGGAAGGCGGCCAGCGGCGTAAGGTCCGCGTCTTCATCGGTGGTTTCGAAGTTGCGCGCGGCGCTGACCAATTCCTCGAGGTTTTCTACCCGAGCCTGGCCTTTCTCGCCTTTTTCTTCCTGGTGATAAGTGATCAGTCCGGAGTGCTCGATTACCCACTGGGTCATGCTGTGCAGCGGCAATTCAGCGGTGCGGGTGGTCAACTCCTCGACCAGCGCGGTGAAGGCGCCGATGGCATTGGCCGCACGGCCATTCAGGCCCTTGTTGGCCACCAGTTGCTCCATGGCCTCCCACATCGATAGCTGGGAATGACGGGCGTGATCACGGATGGCCTCGACGGTCTTTTCACCGATGCCGCGTGGCGGGACATTGATCACCCGTTCAAGGGCGGCATCGTTCCCACGGCCATCCAGCAGGCGCAGATAGGCCATGGCGTTCTTGATTTCGGCACGCTCGAAGAAGCGCTGGCCGCCGTAGATCCGGTACGGAATGCGCTCTCGCAGCAAGGCTTCTTCCAGCACGCGGGATTGGGCGTTGGAGCGGTAGAGAATAGCGATGTCACTGCGGGCCAGTCCGGTCTTCAGTGCGCTTTCGATGGTTTCGACCACATAGCGCGCTTCGTCATGCTCGTTGAAGGCGGCATACAGGCTAAGGGGCTCGCCATCGCCGTCCTCGGTCCACAGCTCCTTGCCCAGGCGCCCGCTGTTGTTGGCGATCAAGGCGTTGGCGGCTTTCAGAATGCCGGCGGTAGAGCGGTAGTTCTGCTCCAGGCGGATCATCTGCGAGTCAGGGAAGTCGGCAGAGTACTGGTGAATGTTCTCGATCTTCGCACCGCGCCAGCCGTAGATCGACTGGTCGTCATCGCCCACCACCATGAGGCTGTCCCCCCCTTTGGCCAGCAGGCGCAGCCAGGCATACTGCACGGCGTTGGTGTCCTGGAACTCGTCCACCAGCACGTGGCGGAAGCGCCGCTGGTAATGCTCCAGCAGCCCTTGATTGTTACGCCAGAGATCCAGTGCCCGCAGCAACAGCTCCGAGAAGTCGATGACTCCGGCGCGGTCGCAGGCGGCTTCGTATGCTTCGTAGATCGAGCGCATGGTGGCCAGGAACAGATCGCCACCGGCTTGAATGTTCTGCGGCCGCAGGCCTTCGTCTTTTTGCCCGTTGATGAACCACTGAGCCTGGCGCACCGGCCAGCGCTGCTCGTCCAGACCCAGCTCGCGCATCACCCGCTTGACCAGGCGTTGCTGGTCGTCGCTGTCAAGAATCTGGAAGTTCTGCTTGAGCCCGGCTTCCTGCCAATGGGCGCGCAACAGCCGATGGGCCAGACCGTGGAAGGTGCCGACCCACATGCCGGCCGGGTTGATGCCCATCAGCTGCTCGATGCGCTGGCGCATCTCGGCAGCGGCCTTGTTGGTGAAGGTCACCGACAGCACCGAGTGGGGCGAGGCATTCTCGACCTGGATGAGCCAGGCAATTCGGTGCACCAGCACTCGGGTCTTGCCCGAGCCGGCACCGGCCAGCACTAATTGACGTCCGAGCGGAGCCGCTACGGCCTGGCGTTGGGCGTCGTTGAGGGAGTTCAGCAAAAGGGAGAGGTCATCGCGCATCGCCGCATTTTAGGGTGCTCGGTGACTCGGGAGCAAACGCCGCATTCATTTGGTTGCTAATAAATGGCCGCTTTGGTCCCATGGCCCGCTTGTGTATGCTCCTTGCAAGGCACAGACGCAGACAACCAGACTATTGCCGATGACTCGCCAAACCCGCGTGCCAGATACATCCGATCCCCTCGCTGACAGCAGCGGCAGCGCCTTTTCCGAGCAATTGGCGCTCGAACGCACGCGCATGCTCTATCAAGGGTCACTGCTGCCGACGCTGTTCATGTTGGTCAACGGGCTGCTGTGCGCTTGGTTGCTCGCTGCCCCCCGTCATTATCTGGTGGTCAGCGTATGGCTGGTGTGGCTGATGGCCTTGACCGCCCTGCGGGTGATCCAGGTGGCAGCGTTCGATTCGGCCATGCCCCATCGCCAAGCCAACCCGGTCTGGTTGCGGATGTTCATGCTGGGTTCGGCGGCCAGTGGTCTGACCCTGGGAGGCGCGGCCATCGCCCTGGTGCCGGCCGAGGATTTTGCCCAGCAGGCCTGGGTCTTCGGCCTGCTGGGCGCAGCCACCCTGTCGGCCAGTGTGGCCTATGCGGTGAGCCTGCCCGGGTTCCTGAGTTTTGCGCTGCCCTGCCTGGTCCCGCCGATTTTCTATTCCTTCCTGGTCATCGACGATTCCCATCATAGGGGCTGGGGCTGGCTGGGCCTGATTTTCCTGGTGGCGCTGTTTGTCGTGGCCTGGCAGGTGCACCGGCTGATCGAGCGCAGCCTGTTGCGCCGTTTCCACAACCAGCAATTGATCGATCACTTGCAGCAGGCGCAGGGCCGCAGCGAGCAGCTCAACCGCGAACTGGCTGAGGAGATCGATCATCGCCGTGGCGTCGAGGCCGAGTTGCGCGAAGTGCAGATCAGCCTGGAGGAGCGTGTGGCTGCGCGCAGTGCCGATCTCGATCACGCCAACCGCGCCCTGAGCAAAAGCGAGGCGCGTCTGGCCCTTGCGCTGGAAGCCAGCGCCTTGGGGCTGTGGGACTGGAATCTGCTGACCGACGAGGTTCACCACACGCAACTCAAGCAGTTGTTGGGGTTCGAGCCGGAGCAATCGGGGGCGATGCTCAAGCATCTGGCGCCGTTGCTGCATCCCGAAGATCTGCCAACCCTCAAGAAGACCCTGCTGGAACATTTGCGCGGGCGCTCGGAAAGCTATCGCGTCGAATACCGCATTCGTCACAGCGATGGTCGTTGGCTTTGGCTCGAAGACCGGGGCCGTGCCGTGGAACACGGGCCGTTTGGCCGGGTTACCCGGATGCTCGGTACCCGCCGTGATATCAGCGCCAGGAAGGTCCTGGAAGAACAGCAACGGCTGGCCGCCACGGTCTTCGAGGCCGCCAGCGAGGGCATTGCGGTACTGGATGCCGATTACCGCATGCTCGCCGTCAACCAGGCCTTCACGCGGGTGACGGGCTTCTCGGCCGACGACGTGATCGGCAAAAATGTAGCAGAACTACCCAGCAGCCATGATGCCCGTCGCCACTTCCTGCAAATCCAGCGGGCACTGTCGCAGCAGGGCGCCTGGCAGGGCGAATTGATGGAGACACGCAAGGACGGCCAGCTCTACCCGCAGTGGTTGCAACTCAATACCGTGCGCGATAACCAAGGCAAGATATGGAACATAGTGGCGTACTTCGCCGATCTCTCCGAGCGCCGCGAGTCCGAGGAGCGCATGCGCTACCTCAGTCACTTCGACGAGCTGACCGGGCTGGCCAACCGCACCTTGTTTCGCGAACGCTTGCGCGAAGCCCACCAGCGGGTTCGCCAAGGTGGGCGGAGCCTCGCGCTGCTGCATATCGACCTGGACCGCTTCAAGGTCATCAACGCCGGTTTTGGCCACGAGAGCGCCGATCAAGTCTTGCGCGAGGTGGCCAGGCGAATCGGCAGCGCTTTGCCCGAGGCGGTCGCCATCGCCCGGCTGTCGGGTGACGAGTTTGCCGTGCTGTTCGATGCCTACGCCAGTGTATCGAGCCTGGCGCGAGTCACCGACCGCCTGCTGGGCAAGCTGCGTGCGCCGCACTGGATCGATGACGAGGAAGTGGTGGTGGCCGCCTCGGTGGGGATCAGCCTGCTGCCGGAAAACGCCCGTGAGGTCCCGGAACTGCTCAGTCAGGCGAACATGGCGATGCGTCAGGCCAAGCACTTGGGCGGCAACACCTTCGAGTTCTTCACGGAAAACCTGCGCACCACCAATGTCGAACGGCTGCAGCTGGAAAACCAGTTGCGCAAAGCGATCGAGGAAGACCAACTGGAGGTCTTCTATCAACCCAAACTCAACCTGCGCCTGCAGCGCCTTGACGCTGCCGAAGCCTTGGTACGCTGGCGCCACCCGGTGCGCGGGCTGATCGGGCCGGGGGAATTCATCGCCTTGGCCGAAGAGACCGGTCTGATCAACCAGATCGGCGAGAAAGTCCTGCGCCAGGCGTGCTGGCAAGTCTGCGAGTGGCAGCGGGCGGGCCTGCCGGACGTGCGGGTGTCGGTGAATCTGTCGGTGTACCAACTGCGCCAGGGCAAGCTGCTCAGCATGGTCCGCCAGGTGCTGGAGGACACAGGCCTGTCGGGCCGCCTGCTGGAGCTGGAGCTAACAGAAACACGGCTGTTCGACAGCGTCGAGCATGTCATTTCGATCTTCCGGCAATTGCAGATGTTAGGCGTGAAGATGACCATCGACGACTTCGGTACCGGCTACTCTTCCCTGAGCTACCTGAAGCGCTTTCCGGTCGACTACGTGAAGATCGACCAGGCCTTCATCCGCGGCCTGGAAGAGGGCGAGCAGGACGCCGCGATCATCCAGGCAATCATCTCGATGGCTCACCAATTGAAATTGCAGGTGGTTGCCGAAGGGGTCGAGACCCAGGCGCAATTGAGCTTTCTGCGCGAGCACGGCTGCGACGAAGTGCAAGGCTACCTGATCAGCGAACCGATTTCCGCCGACGACCTGAGCCGATTGTTGGCCAGCGAACTGCAGGGAGAGCGCCGGGAAGTGTGGCATTGAGCCGCGCCACAAGACCGTCAGAATCCATCGGCGCGCCGGTGTTTTGACTGGGCGGATTCAAGGTCATGTAGTATAACTACAAGAATGCTACAGCCCGTTCCGCCAATAATAACTGAGTCCTGCCCTTGAACCTCTTGCAACACATTGCCCAGTCGCGCCATCTCCTGCGCAAATCGGAACTCAAGGTCGCAGACCGGGTGCTGCTTGATCCGGCTGCGGTCATGCACAGTTCCATGGCTGATCTGGCACATCAGGTAGGCATCAGCGAACCGACCATCGTGCGCTTTTGCCGAGCCATCGGCTGCACGGGGTTTCAGGATCTGAAGCTCAAGCTGGCACAAAGTCTGGCGGCGGGTGCCAGTTTCGGCCAATTCGCGATTCACGAAGACGACTCGGTCGCCGACTACAGCCTGAAAATCTTCGACACCACCCTGCACACCCTGATCGAAGTACGCGAAAAGCTTGATCCGGAGGCCTTGCAACGAGCGGTGACGGCCATGGCAGCCGCACAGCGCGTCGAATTCTATGGTTTTGGTGCCTCCGGCGCGGTCGCCGCCGATGCCCAGCACAAATTTTTTCGCTTGCTGCTGACAGCGGCAGCGTATTCCGACCCGCACATGCAGGCCATGTCGGCGGTCACTCTGAAGCCCACCGACGCGGCAATCTGCATTTCCCAGTCGGGTCGCTCGAAGGACTTGCTGATTACCGCCAACCTGGTGCGCGAGAGCGGCGCGTCGCTGATCACCCTGTGTCCGAGCCAGACGCCGCTGGCGGAGTTATCCACGGTCAACCTGGCCATCGACGTTCACGAAGACACCGAGATCTACACTCCGCTCACCTCGCGCATCGCCCACCTGGTGGTGATCGATGTGCTGGCCATGGGCGTGGCCATGGCGCGCGGGCCGACCTTGGTCAATCACTTGAAAAGCGTCAAGCGCAGCCTTCGCAGCCTGCGCCTGTCGCCCAAATCGCACAAGTCGCTGGACGACTGAGCCAGATCTTCACCAACTTGCCCTCAAATCGTCATCCAGTCTCGGCACCCTAGATGCTCCTAACCAAGCACTCGGAAATCGAACTGGGAGACAGGGCATGGCTCGTAATCACGAAGACTCGCAGCAACCGTCCAACAGCAAGACCCGGCGTCAGCAGGAAGACCAGCGGCGCATGGCGTTCCGCCGGGCGATCGAGAATCGCTGTGAAGCGCGCCGACTGGACAGTGAAACGGCAGACTTTCCCGACCTCAAGTATTGGCAGGAAGCCCCTTCGGCAGACCGTCGAAGCGTGTCGCCAGCGCACTGATCTGTGCACGCTCGGCGCGGATGAACGCTTGAAAGGCCAAGGCCACCGGTGATTGTTGCCGGGCCTTGGCTTGCACCACGCACCAACTGCGGTACAGCGGCAGCTCGTCCACTGCCAGCTCCTTGAGCAGGCCACTGCTTAATTCCAGGCTCACCGCATGGCGAGTCAGCAACGCGACGCCCAGCCCGGCACTCACGCACTCACGTTGCGCCTCGGCCGACGCCACTTCCAGCGTCTGGTTGAAGTGCACGCGTTTCTCTTTGAAATACTCCTCGCAAGCCATGCGCGTGCCTGACCCTGGCTCGCGTACCAGCAGCGTATAGGGCTCCAGATCCTGCAGGCGCAGCGGGCTCTGCTGGCTCAACGGATGATCCGGGGTGGCCACGGCAACGATCGGATTGTTCAGAAACGGCAGGAAATCCAGGCCCATGTCCTGGGGCACCATGGACATCACCGTGAGGTCGTCGCGGTTGTCCGCCAGGCGACGTATCACCTGGGCGCGGTTGACCACCGTCAGTTGCAGCTGGACCTCAGGGTGCTGGCGCTTGAAGGCGGCGAACAGGTGGGGGACGAAATACTTGGCGCTGGACTCCACCGCCAGCTTCAATTGACCTTGAAGTGAGCCCTGCAGGTCCGCCAGCTGCATGTCGAGGTTTTCAAGGCGGCCGAAGATGTCACGGCTGGCACGTTGCAGGGCTTCGGCCGCCTCGGTCAGGTACAGCTTTTTGCCGACATAATCGAAAAGCGGCTGCCCCACCAATTCCTCCAGCTGGCGTATCTGCAAGCTGACCGCCGGTTGCGTCAGCGACATTTCCTGCGCTGCTCGACTGTACGAGCGTAAATCGCACACTTCGTTGAAAACCTGAAGCTGGCGCAGCGTCATTCGCATCAGGGATTTACGCATATTTTCTCGCAAGTTAGCAGCACGTTTAAGCAACTATAAGCTTTAGCTAATGCGTACCCTAATAAATATTGATTTTTGTTAATTGCTGGCCAGGACTATGGTGACTAGGCAACCGGCTGAGCCCGGTTCGATTGATTCGGTCGAGGAACGTCCAAGTGATAAGAAAAATCCTGATCGCCAACCGGGGCGAGATCGCCGTGAGAATTGTGCGGGCCTGCGCCGAGATGGGCATCCGTTCGGTGGCCATCTACTCGGAAGTCGACCGTCATGCGCTGCACGTCAAACGTGCCGATGAAGCCCACAGCATTGGCGCCGAGCCGCTGGCCGGCTACCTCAACCCGCGCAAACTGGTGAATCTGGCGGTGGAAACCGGCTGTGACGCCTTGCACCCCGGCTACGGCTTTCTCTCCGAGAATGCCGAACTGGCCGAGATCTGTGCCGAGCGTGGGGTCAAGTTCATCGGCCCGTCCGCCGAAGTCATTCGCCGCATGGGCGACAAGACCGAGGCGCGGCGCAGCATGATCCTGGCCGGCGTACCGGTCACTCCGGGCACCGAAGGCAACGTGGCGGATATCCACGAAGCCCTGGTGGAGGGGGACCGCATCGGTTACCCGGTGATGCTCAAGGCCACTTCGGGCGGCGGCGGCCGCGGCATTCGTCGCTGCAACAGCCGAGAGGAGCTGGAGCAGGCGTTTCCACGGGTCATCTCCGAAGCCACTAAAGCCTTCGGGTCGGCGGAAGTATTTCTGGAAAAGTGCATCGTCAACCCCAAGCACATAGAAGCGCAGGTGCTGGGCGACAGCTTCGGTAACGTCGTGCATTTGTTCGAGCGCGACTGTTCGATTCAGCGTCGCAACCAAAAGCTCATTGAAATTGCCCCCAGCCCCCAACTGACCCCGGAGCAGCGCGCCTACATTGGTGACCTGTCGGTGCGGGCCGCCAAGGCGGTGGGCTACGAGAATGCTGGCACTGTGGAGTTCCTGCTCGCCGAGGGCCAGGTGTACTTCATGGAAATGAACACTCGGGTGCAGGTGGAGCACACCATCACCGAAGAAATCACCGGTATCGATATTGTCCGTGAGCAGATCCGCATCGCTTCGGGCCTGCCGTTGTCGGTCAAGCAGGAAGACATCCAGCATCGCGGTTTCGCCTTGCAATTCCGGATCAACGCCGAGGACCCGAAAAACAACTTCTTGCCCAGCTTCGGCAAGATCACTCGCTACTACGCACCGGGCGGCCCGGGTGTGCGCACCGACACGGCGATCTACACCGGCTATACCATTCCACCGTTCTACGACTCCATGTGTCTCAAGCTGGTGGTCTGGGCGTTGACGTGGGAAGAAGCCATGGACCGCGGCCTGCGCGCCCTGGACGACATGCGCCTGCAGGGGGTGAAGACCACGGCCGCGTATTACCAGGAAATTCTGCGCAACCCGGAGTTTCGCAGCGGCCAGTTCAACACCAGTTTTGTCGAAAGCCATCCCGAACTGACCCAGTACTCGATCAAGCGCAAACCCGAAGAGCTGGCCCTGGCCATCGCCGCTGCCATTGCCGCCCACGCAGGCCTGTAAGGAATACGACGATGAAGAAGATTTTTGTAACCGACACAATCCTGCGTGACGCTCACCAGTCCCTGCTGGCCACCCGTATGCGCACCGAGGACATGCTGCCGATCTGCGACAAGCTCGACAAGGTGGGCTACTGGTCGCTGGAAGTCTGGGGCGGCGCGACCTTCGATGCTTGCGTGCGCTTTCTCAAGGAAGACCCGTGGGAGCGTTTGCGCCAGCTGCGTGCCGCATTGCCCAACACCCGCCTGCAGATGCTCCTGCGCGGCCAGAACCTACTGGGCTATCGGCACTACAGCGACGACGTGGTCCGCGCGTTTGTGGCTAAAGCCGCCGCCAATGGCATCGATGTGTTCCGCATCTTCGATGCCATGAACGACGTGCGAAACCTGCGGGTGGCCATCGAAGCGGTGAAGGCAGCGGGTAAACATGCCCAGGGCACCATCGCTTACACCACCAGCCCGGTGCACACCATCGACGCCTTCGTGAAGCAGGCCAAACAGATGGAAGCCATGGGTTGCGACTCAGTGGCGATCAAGGACATGGCTGGCTTGTTGACCCCCTATGCCACGGGCGAGCTGGTCAAGGCGCTCAAGGCCGAACAGTCGCTGCCAGTGTTTATCCATTCCCATGACACGGCCGGCCTGGCTGCCATGTGCCAGCTCAAAGCGGTAGAAAATGGTGCCGATCACATCGACACCGCCATTTCCAGCTTCGCCTGGGGCACCAGCCACCCCGGCACCGAGTCCATGGTGGCAGCTCTCAAGGGCAGTGAGTTCGACACCGGCTTGAGTCTGGAGCTTTTGCAGGAGATCGGCCTGTACTTCTACGCCGTACGCAAGAAATACCACCAGTTCGAAAGCGAATTCACCTCGGTCGATACCCGGGTTCAGGTCAACCAGGTGCCAGGCGGGATGATTTCCAACCTGGCCAACCAGCTCAAGGAACAGGGCGCACTGAACCGCATGAGCGAAGTGCTGGCAGAAATTCCGCGGGTACGCGAAGACTTGGGCTTTCCGCCGCTGGTCACGCCGACCTCGCAGATCGTCGGCACTCAGGCGTTCTTCAACGTGCTGGCCGGCGAGCGCTACAAGACCATCACCAACGAGGTGAAGCTGTACCTGCAGGGCGGCTATGGTCAGGCACCGGGCAAGGTCGACGAAAAACTCCGGCGCCAGGCCATCGGCAACGAAGACGTGATCGACGTGCGCCCGGCGGACCTGCTCAAGCCGGAAATGGTCAAGCTGCGCGGCGAAATCGGCACCCTCGCCAAGACTGAAGAAGACGTGCTGACCTACGCCATGTTCCCGGACATTGGGCGCAAGTTCCTCGAAGAACGTGCGGCGGGGACCTTGAACCCGGAAGTGCTGTTGCCGATTCCCGAACCGGGCAGTGTCGCCAAGGCGGGCGGCGAAGGTGTGCCCACCGAGTTCATCATCGACGTGCACGGCGAGAGCTACCGGGTCGACATCACCGGCGTGGGCGTCAAGGCCGAGGGCAAGCGCCATTTCTACCTGTCCATCGACGGCATGCCAGAAGAAGTGGTGTTCGAACCGCTCAACGAGTTCGTCGCCACCAGCGGCGGCAGCAAGCGCAACCAGGCCACCGCCCCGGGTCACGTAAGCACGACGATGCCGGGCAACATTGTCGATGTGCTGGTCAAGGAAGGCGACACGGTCAAGGCCGGCCAGGCGGTGTTGATCACCGAGGCCATGAAGATGGAAACCGAAGTGCAAGCGTCGATTGCCGGTAGGGTGGTCACCATTCATGTCGCCAAAGGTGATCGGGTCAACCCGGGCGAGATTCTGGTCGAGATCGAAGGCTGATTCGAACCGGATCAAGGTTTACCTCGGGGAGGCTTCGGCCTTCCTTTTTTTCACCTGACCTGATGGTTCCCTGGCAGGACCGAGCAAGCTCGGTCCTGCAAAGGCTTGGCTCAGTGAACGACGCGGAATTCTTCCAGCGTCTTCACCTGCCCACCGACAGGCTGGTTCAACGGCGCCAGCCACGCCTCGAAAGCCAAGGCAATGGCCGGCCATTCACTGTTCAGAATCGAGAACCATGCCGTGTCACGGTTGTGGCCCTTGACCACCATGTGCTGGCGGAACACGCCTTCGCTGGTAAAGCCAAAACGCAACGCGGCCCGCTTGGAGCGGGCGTTAGCGTCGTCGCACTTCCATTCCACCCGGCGATAACCTTGGGCGAATGCCAGCTTGGCCAGCAAATATACGGCTTCAGTGCCTTTGGGCGTGCGCTGCATGACGGCGCCAAACGCCACGTGCCCGATCTCAACGCGGCCGTGGAGGGGCACGGTGGACATCAGGCTGAGAATGCCCTGGGCCTTGCCAGTTTTCAGATCGACCACGCAAAAGCCCAGTGGGTCAGCGCTGGTGGCATAGCCATCGAGCCAGATATCGAACTTTTCGCGGTCAGTGAAAGGGCCGTAGGGCAGGTAGTCCCAAAGTGCCTGGTCGGCTTCGGGGCCTTGCAACGCTTCCCACAGGTCCTCGCTGTGGCGTGCGGGTTCGAGCTTTTCCAGGCGGATGTAGCGGCCCGTTTGCGTCTCGCGGGAAGGGGGTTGAGCGGTTTGCCAATCTACTACTTGAGTGGTCATGAAAGCTCCTGCAAAGCCTGGCGAAATTGAATGAAGCCGGGGCGTTCGGCAATGCGCTCATACAGAACAATGGCCGTGGCGTTGGTCTCATGGGTCAGCCAGTGCACCTTGGTGCAGCCGGCCTGGCGGGCAGTGGTGTAGACGAACTCGATCAACTGGCGGCCAATGCCCAGGCCACGTTGCTCGGCTCCCACCAGCAGATCCTGGAGGTAGCACGCGTTTTCCACCGTCCAGCATGAACGATGATAGATGTAATGGACCATGCCCACCGCCTCACCGTTCCGCCAGGCCAGTGCGGCATTGATGGGTTCGGCCGGATCGAGCATGCGCTGCCAGGTCACGGCGCTGACACGGTCGGCGATTTCGGTGTTATAGAAGGCTTGATAGGCCTTCCACAGCGGCAGCCAGGCAGCGTGGTCGGCAGCGGTCACAGTGCGAATGTCGATGGCGTTCATGGTCAGGCCTCAAAGGGATTTCATGAGTTCGGCCAGCGCTTGATCGCGCAGGTCCGGGCTGTTGGCGAGGCCGTCGCGCACGCCGTCGAAGTCCGGCTGGGCGCGGTTCTGGCTGAGCTTGCGCTTGCCTTCAAGGCGCTCGATGGGCAAGCGGATACCGACGATGGCCTTGAGCATGCCGTCGATATAGTCGGCGGGGGCATCGCTGACGGCCCAGGGTTTCTCCCGCAGACCTTCGTGGCGGGCGGTCAAGGCAGTCACTATCGCAAGCAATGGCCCGGCGTCGTGAAAGACCTGCGCCTGGCCATGGGCGTGTATCGCCACATAGTTCCAGGTCGGTACTACCTTGCCGTGCTCGGCCTTGGCCGGATAGAAGCTGGGGCTGACGTAGGCATCGGCCCCCGCGAAAATTACCAGCGCCGGCGCCCCGGTGGCCAGATCGCGCCATTGGTCGTTGGCTTTGGCAAGGTGGCCTTCCAGAGTGCCGAAGGGGCCGGCCTTCCGGTCGAGCAGCAACGGCACATGGCTGGCGCTGAGGCCGCTGGCGCCATGGGTAACGAGAATGGCCAGGCGGGTTTGCTCGATCACCTTGTGCAAGCGGGGCAGATCGTCGTCGATAAAGGCGCGTGGGTTGTACATGGGGAGGCATCCGCAGGTCATTTGTGACCATCCTAGGCCGGCCATTGGACTGTTGTAAGATCCACCTCTGATCATTTTTACAGGTCCAATCGCCATGCTCGCGCAACCCGGCTTGCCATTTGATCCCTCCGGGATCGTGCTTGATCGCCGTCAGGGGCTAAGTCGCCAGCTCTACCAGCAGTTGCGTTGCCGGATTCTGGACGGACGCATCAGCTCCGGCACACGCCTGCCGGCCAGCCGTGACCTGGCCTCGGTGCTGGGCATATCGCGCAACAGCGTGGTGCGCACCTATGACCAACTCTACGCCGAGGGTTTTATTCACGGCCGCGTCGGTGCCGGGACCTTTGTGACGCTTCCCGAAAAATTGCCCCTGCCGGAAAAATTATCCACCAAGTTACCCACAGGTTTGGGTGCCGGTTTATCCACAAGTTTATCCACAAAACCCATCCAATCTACTGATGATATGGTCAGTCCTGTATGGGTAAACAGCGCTTTTGGTCGGCTGCAACAATACCACCTGCCCGTACCAAAAGCCGGTCCGCCGAAGGCTTTCAGGGTCGGTATTCCTGCTTTCGATCTGTTTCCATTTCACGTCTGGAGCAAGCTGCACGCGGCTTTCTGGCGTAACCCCGACATTGGCAGGCTAGGTTATGGCGAGGCGGAGGGCGACCCGCGTTTGCGTGAACTGATTGCGGCCTACTTGCGTAGCTCGCGGGGGCTTTCATGCAGTGCTGAACAAATTGTGATCACCTGTGGCGCACAGCAGGCTATTGGGCTTTGTGCACAGCTGCTGCTGGAGCCCGGCGAGGCTGTTGCGGTGGAAAATCCCGGCTATCGAGCAGCCGGATTTGCCTTTGCCAACGCCGGTGCTCAATTGCTTGGCGTGCCTGTGGATAACCATGGTATGGCCTGCGCGGAACTCGAGCAGGCCGAGGCCTGCCGGCTGGCCTACGTAACGCCTGCCCATCAGTACCCCACCGGCGTCACCATGAGCCTGGGCCGGCGCCTGGAGTTGCTGGCCTGGGCCGAACGGCGTCAGGGCTGGATCATAGAGGACGATTACGATGGCGAGTACCGTTACACCGGCGCGCCCTTGGCGCCTTTGGCAGCACTGGATCGCAGTGGCCGGGTGATCTACGTGGGCACCTTCGCAAAGGTCGCGTTCCCGGCCCTGCGCCTGGGTTACCTGGTGTTGCCGCAGCAGCTGGTCGAACCCTTCCGTCGCCGGCGTGCCGTGGACGTGCGCAGCTCGGAAGTGGGGACCCAGGCGGTGATGGCGGAATTCATTGCCCAGGGCCACTTCCAGCGACACATTCGCCGCATGCGCCGGGCGGCCCTGAAGCGCCGCGATGCGCTGCTCCAGCACTGGCCTGCGGGCGTCGTCGGCTGTTCGCCGATGCCCCCGATTGACGCTGGACTGCACGTCACAATCGCTGTGGATAACCCTGAGCGAGAGGCAGAACTGGTGCGTCTGGCCGACACGGTGGATGTCGAGATCAATCCCCTCAGCGATTATTGGCTGGCCGGCACACAGCAATCGGCAGGGTTGGTGCTGGGTTTTGCGGCCGTGGACGAGCAGGTCATCGAACAGGCGGCGAAGCGTCTGGCTCGGGCCTGGTTTTGAGGCATTCTGAAACATATTGTCAGGCAACCAAAAGCAGTCCGCGCATTCCAAGCGAAGTGCCCAACTACGAGTGAGCTCTTATGCGGAACGCAATCCTGCGCAAGTACCGATTCCTGCTCAAGACCGTTACCTATGTAGGCTGGTCGCTGTTCTGGCTGCTGATCTGGGACATCGTCGTGACCGTTGATTTCATGCTGTTCCTGGAGCGCCGGGTGACGCTGCCGTCGATGCCGTTGACCTTGCTGGGCTCGGCGCTGGTGGTGCTCACCAGCTTTCGCAACTCCAGTGCCTACAACCGCTGGTGGGAGGCCCGGACCTTATGGGGTGCACTGGTCAACAACTCACGCAGTTATGCGCGGCAAGTGCTGACGTTGGTGAGCGATGGCGATTCGCTGAATCCAGTCAAGGCGGTGCTGTTGCGGCGCCACGTGGCGTTCGTCAAATGCCTGTCGGCGCACCTGAAAAAGGAGGAGTGTTCCGTGGGAGTGGTGGAGCTGATTGGCGAGTCAGCCTTTGCGCGGCGCCATGACACCAACAACTTCCCCAATGACGTGCTCAATGGCTCAGCGGCGCTGCTCAGCCGCGAGTATCAGGCAGGGAGGCTCGACAGCATCCGCTTCGCGCGTCTGGAGTCAACGCTGGTGGAAATATCCAATTGCCAAGGGGGCATGGAGCGCATCGCCAATACGCCCCTGCCATACCCCTACGTATCGTTTCCACGGCTGTTCATCACGCTGTTCTGCCTCATCGTGCCGATCGGACTGGTCGAAGACCTTGGTTGGTTTACGCCGCTGGCGTCCACGGTGGTGGGCTTCATGCTGCTGGCCATCGAAAAGATCGGCACGGATCTGCAGAGTCCGTTTCTGGCCAGCGAACATGAGATTCAGATGACGGCGCTGTGCGAGAACATCGAGAAGAATCTGGATTCGATGTTGCGCGATGCGCAGGTAACTTCGCGATCGGGGGCGGTAGTCATTTAGGAGGGCTGTTCGAGCATCCGAGCAAGCCTCAGGCCAACTCGCCACACAGGTCGAGCGTCAGTAACCGGCGCACTTCGTCGTACCCCAGGCTGGCACCCAGCAAGGCATGCAGCTTGGCCAGCGCCGCTTCCCGCGTCATCCCGCCACCGGACACTACGCCCACTTCACGCAAGCGACTGCCGGCCTCGTAGATATCCAACTCCACACCGCCCTCGTGGCATTGGGTGACGGCCACGACCACGACGCCAAGGTCTTTCGCCGTTTGCAGGGCTGCCAGAAAGGCCGGGTCATCAGAGGGACCGGTACCGCTGCCGAAGCATTCCAGCACCAGCCCTTGGACACCGCTGGCTATCAAGGCTGCGACCGGTTGCGCGGCATAGCCCGGAACCAGTGGCAGCACGGCCACCTGCGCCAGCTGCAACGGCTGACGGTAGTGCAGGGCGGCCGGTATCTCGCTGCGGCTGCCCGCGCTCGAATTGCGCTTGAGCCGGGCAAACGGATGACGGCCAAAGCTGCGGATTTTCGCGCAGCGGGTCGGTGCCAGCAGTTCTCCGTGGAAGAACAGCTGAACCCCTGGCTTTACGCCGGCGGCGAAGGCGCGCAAGGCGCCGTCAAGGTTTTCCCAGGCATCGCTTTCAGCCACACCGGCGGGGAGCATGGAGCCCGTAAACAACACCGGCACGGTCACGCCCAGCAGTTGGAACGCCATGGCGGCCGCGCTGTAGGCCAGGGTGTCGGTGCCGTGCAGCACCAGCACACCGTCGCAACACTCGACATCCACCGCCTCGACGATGGCCGCACGCAGGCGCTGCCAGTAGGCCGGGGTCATGTTGGCACTGTCGATCAGTGGGAGCAGCTCGCGAAAGCTCCATTGCAGATCGGCCAGCGGATGCAAGTGCGCGCGCATGCGCGCCTCGAAACCGGAGGCGGGGGCCAAGCCGTTGGCACTGGCCTGCATGCCGATCGTACCGCCGGTGTACAGCACCTTGATGTGAGTTGCGGTCATGGGGTTCTCCAGCACTCAGCCTTTTTTCGGCCAGGCCTTCGGGTCAAGGTCCAGGTCAGCAAACTTGCTGGCGTCGAAAACCGGCGTCTTGATACCGGCCGAACGTTGATCATCATAGTCGCGCAGCAAGCGCAGGCCGATCTTGAACAGGAACGCCAAGGTGAACAGGTTGGTGAACGCCAACAGGGTCATGGTGATATCAGCAAAGGCGAACACTGTGCCCAGGTCTTCCACTGCACCCCAGTAGATCAGGGCCACGACCAATGCACGGAACGTCAGCACGGCCTTGCGGTTCTCTCCCAGCAGGAAGCGCAGGCTGCTTTCGCCCAGGTAGTAGTTATAGAGGATCGAAGTGAAAACGAACAACGCCAAGGCCACGCTGACGAAGATTCGGCCCCACGGCCCGACGACCGCCGCCAGGGAGTTCTGGGTCAGGGCAATGCCGTCGCCTTCGAAGTGCACGTTGTAGAAGCCCGACAGCAAGATCACCAGCGCGGTGCAGGTGCAGATGACGAAGGTATCGAGAAACACACTGAACGCCTGGACCACGCCTTGCGCCACCGGGTGCTCGACCTGAGCGACAGCGGCCACGTTGGGCGCACTGCCCAGGCCGGCTTCGTTGGCGAACACGCCACGCTTGACGCCCATCACGATCGCGCTGCCGACCATACCGCCGAAGACCGGATCGAGGCCGAAGGCGCTGCGCACGATGGTCGCCAGCATGTGCGGCACCTGGTCGAATTGCAGGACGATCACGTACAGGCTGACGGCGATGTAGATCAGAGTCTTGACCGGTACCAGCAGGTCAGCCACCGAAGCGATCCGCTTGATACCGCCGAAGAACACCACGCCAAGCAGGGCCGCCAGCGCCAGGCCGCTCCAGTGCGGATCGAAGCCGAAGGCGTCTTTCAGCGAACTGGTGACGGCATGGGATTGCAGGCCATTGAAGGCAAAACCGAAAGTCACCAGCAACAGGGCTGCCATGAACATGCCCAGCCCGCGTCTGCCCAGGCCGTATTGCATGTAGAACGAAGGCCCGCCCACGTACTGGCCGTCGGCGCCGACGCGCTTGTAGGTCTGTGCCAGGGTGCATTCGAAGAAGCTGCTGGCCATGCCCACCAGTGCGGTGACCCACATCCAGAACACGGCACCCGGACCGCCAAGGGTCACGGCGATGCCGACCCCGGCGATGTTGCCGGCGCCCACCCGTCCGGCCAGGCTGAGCATCAGCGCCTGAAACGAGCTGAGCTGGCCACTGCTGCTGCGCAGGCTTTCGCCGAACACGGTGAACATGTGGAAAAAGTGCCGCAGCTGGACAAAGCGCGAGCGGACGGTGAAGTACCCGCCGAGGCCGACAATCAGCACAATCAGCACTTTGCCCGAGAGGAAGTCGTTGATGACTTCGAGCATGGGAGTTACCTCGCTAGATTTCAAAAGGGCGGCACTATACCCATGCCGTAAGGACGACGCAGCTTTTTGGTACAACAAATCATGGTTAGATTGTCCGGACCGGTCCGCGGAACGGCTAGGGATATAACGTTTCAGCAATCATGAAGATAAAAAAAAGGGCCCAAAGAAGATTATTCTCCGAGCCCTCAAAAGGTGAGAGGTGTCTAGTCCCTCGACCTGGTGAGCGTGTGCTGCGATGGGGCAGAAGGTCAGGCCTTCAGCGGGACCAGGCGCGGTGCAATCATGTTTTCCGGACGCAGGATGTCGTCGAGCATGGCGTCGTCCAGCAACTGTTCCTCTCGGACCAGTTCCAGCACCCCGCGCCCCGTTTCCAGAGCCGTGCGGGCAATGCGGGTGGCGTTTTCGTAGCCGATGTAGGGGTTCAAGGCGGTGACCAGGCCGATGGAGTGCTCGACCAGTTCGCGGCAGCGTTTCTCGTTGGCGGTGATGCCGACGATGCAATGCTCGCGTAGCATGTCCATGGCCCGCTGCAACAAGCGGATCGAATCGAAGATCTTGTAGGCGATCAGGGGCTCCATGACGTTGAGTTGCAACTGCCCGCCCTCGGCGGCGATGGTCAAGGCCAGGTCATTGCCGATGATTTCAAAGGCCACCATGTTGACGGCTTCCGGGATCACCGGGTTGACCTTGCCCGGCATGATCGAGCTGCCAGGCTGACGGGCAGGCAGGTTGATCTCGTTGATCCCGGTGCGTGGGCCGCTGGACAGCAGACGCAAGTCGTTGCAGATCTTCGACAGTTTGACTGCGGTGCGTTTGAGCATGCCGGAAAACAGCACGAAGGCGCCCATGTCGGAGGTGGCTTCGATCAAGTCGGCGGCGGGCACCAGCGGCTGGCCGCTGATGGTAGCCAGGCGTGCGACGGCCAGGTGCTGATAGCGCGGGTCGGCGTTGATCCCGGTGCCGATGGCGGTACCGCCCAGATTAACCTCGGTGAGCAGCTCCGGGGCCAGGTTGCGCAGGCGGTTGAGGTCTTCGGTCAGGGTTGTGGCAAAGGCCCGGAATTCCTGGCCCAGGGTCATGGGCACGGCGTCCTGCAACTGAGTGCGGCCCATCTTCAGCACATGGCTGAAGTCCTCGCCCTTGGCGGCGAAGGCTTGAATCAGGCTGTCCAGGCTGGCCAGCAAGGCGTCGTGGCCCAGCAGCAGACCCAGGCGAATGGCGGTGGGGTACGCGTCGTTGGTGGACTGCGCCATGTTCACGTCATTGTTGGGGTGCAGATACTGGTATTCGCCCTTGTTGTGGCCCATGGCCTCGAGGGCGATGTTGGCGATGACCTCGTTGGCGTTCATGTTGGTGGAGGTGCCGGCACCGCCTTGAATCATGTCCACCACGAACTCATCGTGAAAATCACCACGCACTAGACGGGCACAGGCTTCGCTGATGGCTGCGTGCTTGGCTGCGCTGAGGTGGCCCAGCTCGCGGTTGGCATCGGCGGCGGCCTGTTTGACCATGGCCAAGGCCACGACCAGCTTGGGGTAGTGCGAAATCGGCACGCCGGAGAGGTGAAAGTTGTTCACGGCTCGCAGGGTCTGGATGCCGTAATAGGCATGGGACGGGACTTCGAGTACGCCAAGCAGGTCTTTTTCGATGCGCGATGATGCAGCCGAGGACATGATAGAGGTCTTCTCATGGTGGAGCCGGCCAGTGCCGGAACACTGCTGATACTAGGGTTGCAGGCCGATTGTGGCTAATGCTGTTGCTTGCTGGGGTATGCAGAATCGGCATAATGTTCAGTGTGACGCCATTTCATTGCCGAGCGTATATGCCCCCGCAGGAATACCGATGAACCTCGAAAGCAAATGGCTGGAAGACTTCAGCGCCTTGGCTGCCACGCGCAGCTTTTCCCAGGCGGCCGAGCGCCGCTTTGTCACTCAGCCGGCGTTCAGCCGCCGTATTCGCAGTCTGGAGGCCGCCCTCGGGCTGACCCTGGTCAACCGCTCGCGCACGCCCATCGAATTGACGGAGGCCGGCCAGCTTTTTCTGGTGACCGCGCGTACCGTGGTCGATCAGCTGGGTGAGGTGCTGCGCCATTTGCACCACCTTGAAGGCGGGCAGGGTGAAGTGATGCAAGTGGCGGCCGCACACTCGCTGGCCTTGGGGTTTTTTCCTGGATGGATCGCCCAGCTGCGCAACGACGGCCTGCCGATTGCCACGCGGCTGGTGGCAACCAACGTCGGCGAAGCCGTGCATGCCTTGCGCGAGGGGGGCTGCGATTTGATGCTGGCCTTCTATGACCCGGATTCGGCCATGCAGATGGATGCCGAGATATTTCCATCGCTGCATCTGGGCGACACCGAAATGCTCCCTGTGTGCGCAGCGAATGCCGATGGCACGGCGATGTTCGACGTCGAAGGCGAAGCCAGCGTACCGCTGCTGGCCTACAGCGCCGGGGCGTTCCTCGGCCGTTCGGTCAGCCATCTCTTGCGCCAGCGCAGCCTGCGCTATACCACGGTCTACGAAACAGCCATGGCCGACAGCCTGAAGAGCATGGCACTGGAAGGCCTCGGGATTGCCTGGGTGCCGCGCCTGAGCGTCAAAGCGGAGCTGGCCCGCGGTGAGCTGGTGATCTGCGGTGGCCCGCAGTGGTTTGTTCCGCTGGAAATACGCGTTTACCGCTGCGCGCTGGTGCGCAAAGCGAATGTCCGTCTGCTGTGGCGCAAGCTCACCGGCACGGCCGCGCAGAGCTGACCTTAAAGTCAGTAAATACGGGGCTTTCGGCTATTTGTCATCCGCCTGTCGGCAATGCATTTCAGCACCGAGTTTGCGTTATACTGCGCGGCCTTTGGCCGGTCTCAGCCGGCCTTCATTCCGTATAGCGAGCCATGTCGCCCACGCGTCTGGCTCGTTATTTTTTGACGCGCCCGCGGGCGCCCAAGAGAAGAGGCACGACGATGAGTGCATTGGTTGGCGTGATCATGGGCTCGAAGTCCGATTGGTCCACCCTTAGCCACACCGCCGACACCCTGGAAAAGCTCGGTATCCCGTACGAAGTGAAGGTGGTTTCCGCCCACCGTACCCCGGACCTGCTGTTCCAGTACGCCGAGGAAGCCGAAGCTCGCGGCCTCGAAGTGATCATCGCCGGTGCGGGCGGTGCGGCACATCTGCCTGGCATGTGTGCAGCCAAGACGCACCTGCCGGTGCTGGGTGTCCCCGTGCAGTCGTCCATGCTGTCGGGTGTCGATTCGCTGCTGTCGATCGTGCAGATGCCGGCGGGTATCCCGGTCGCCACCCTGGCCATCGGCAAAGCCGGGGCCATCAACGCCGCGCTGCTGTCGGCGAGCATCCTGGGCGCCAAGCACCCGCAGTTCCACGCCGTGCTCAAGCAATTTCGGGCCGACCAGACAGACAGCGTGCTGGACAATCCAGACCCGCGCCAGGCCTGAGGACCTTTCATGAAAATCGGTGTAATCGGTGGCGGCCAGCTGGGCCGCATGCTGGCCTTGGCGGGCACTCCGCTGGGCATGAACTTCGCTTTCCTCGACCCGGCACCGGATGCCTGCGCTGCCGCGTTGGGTGAGCATCTGCGTGCCGACTACGGTGATCAGGCGCACCTGCGTCAGTTGGCCGACGAAGTCGACCTGGTCACGTTCGAATTCGAAAGCGTACCGGCGGAAACCGTTGCGTTTCTGTCCCAGTTCGTCCCGGTCTATCCCAGTGCCGAAGCCCTGCGCATCGCCCGTGATCGCTGGTTCGAAAAAAGCATGTTCAAGGACCTGGGCGTGCCGACCCCCAGCTTCGCCGACATCCAGTCCCAGGCAGACCTGGACGCCGCCGTGGTCAGCATCGGCCTGCCTGCGGTGGTGAAGACCCGCACCTTGGGCTACGACGGCAAGGGCCAGAAAGTGCTGCACAGTGCCGCCGACGTGGCGGGTACCTTCGCCGAGTTGGGCAGCGTTCCGCTCCTGCTGGAGGGCTTCGTGTCGTTCACTGGCGAAGTGTCCCTGATTGCAGTGCGCGCTCGCGATGGTGAGACGAAGTTCTATCCTTTGGTGCACAACACTCATCAGAGCGGCATCCTGCACCTGTCCATCGCCAGCACCGATCACCCCTTGCAGGCACTGGCAGAAGACTATGCCTCGCGGGTGCTCAAGCAGCTCGATTACGTCGGCGTGCTGGCTTTCGAATTTTTCGAAGTGGACGGCGGCCTCAAGGCCAACGAGATCGCGCCACGCGTGCACAATTCCGGGCACTGGACCACCGAAGGCGCCGAGTGCAGCCAGTTCGAAAACCACCTGCGGGCGGTGGCGGGCTTGCCGTTGGGGTCGACGGCCAAGATCGGCGAAAGTGCCATGCTCAACTTCATCGGTGAAGTGCCGGCGGTGGCCGACGTGCTCGCCATCGACAATTGCCATCTGCATCACTATGGCAAGGCGTTCAAAGTGGGCCGCAAAGTCGGTCATGCCACTGTGCGCAGCCACGATATGGCTACCCTTGAGCGGCAGGTAGCCAAGGTTCAAGCCTTGATCAAGGCCTGATTGAACGGGGCATGGAACCAATGCCCATGGCCAAACCTCTGAATGCAGTGCGCCAGAGCAGGCCCTTCAGGGTGTGCTCTGGTTTTGACATCATTGGGAGGGAAGCATCATGGGCATCATCGGAACTATCTTCATCGGCTTGATCGTGGGCCTGCTGGCGCGTTTCCTCAAGCCAGGTGACGACAGCATGGGCTGGATCATGACCATCGTGTTGGGGATCGCAGGTTCCATCGCGGCCACTTATGGCGGTCAGGCGTTGGGCATCTACCAAGCAGGTCAGGGCGCCGGCTTCCTTGGCGCGCTGGTCGGGGCCATCGTGTTGCTGGTGCTGTACAGTCTGATCACCAAGCGCAACTGAGCACGGCACTGTAGGACCGAGCTGCTCGGGAACGGCGCGGCGCGGTCTGTCTGAAAGACGGCGTTGTTCATTCCCGAGCAAATTCGCTCCTGCAGGGGTGGGTCAGAGCGGCTGAGCGCCGATGGTCACGGCCATCACGTGGCTGTCACCCGGCGCCAGGGTGACCACGTCGTCCAGCACATTGGCGGTTTCGATGCACAGCATGCGCTGCCAGCCATCGTCTGCCATGTCTGCCAATTGGGCGGCACGTTCCGTCCAAGGGTTCCAGACCACTGTGTTGTTCGAGCCGGTGCTGGTCAGGCGAATCTGGCGTTTCCAATTACCGTCGGCGATGCTCAACTCGTTGGGCGTGTTCAGATAGATGCGATCGGTCTCGCCTTCGAACTTTATATCGCCGTTCTGGCTGACGTCGTCCCAGTCCGGGGTGGTGGTATCCTTGTAGGTCAGACCGGAAAAGCCCTGGGCGCTGACTTGATACACGTCGCTCACGGCGAAGTAGCTGTGCAGGGCCTGGGACAGGCTGACCGGATGCTGGTCCAGGTTGGTGCTGGTGAGGCTGATATGCAGTTCTTTGTCAAGCACGATGGACAGGGTCACCGAGACCTTGTGAGGCCAGTCCGGCAGAACGCCTTTAGCCGCCTGCGGCACATCGAAGGAAAGCCGCACGCTGCCTTCCTCGTGATCATCAATGCCCAGCAGCTGCCAGCTCAGCGCACGCACCAAGCCGTGGGCGGGGGCGCCTTCGCTGCCACCGGTACGCATGGCTTGAACCTGCGCCGGGTTGCGGGCCAGATTGCCGAACCACGGCCAGCACACCGGGACCCCGGCGCGTGCGGCTTTGCCGGCAGTAAAGTTGGCGTGTTCGTTGAGCCAGATCAGCGGCGTTTCACCGTCGCGCTGATAGCTGAGTACTTGGGCGCCTTGTTGAGTCACCAGCAATTCATCCTTGCCGACGGTCACTTTCCAGCAGTTCAGATCACCCAATTTGACCGATTCGACCGATGAGTTGGACATGTGCTGCTCACTTTTGCTCGTAGTGGGAAGTGGACCGCCAAAACGCCGTGCAGTTCTTTGTCAGCGCCGAGGCGGTACGGAGCGGGTGCGCCCGCTGCTGTCGATGGCAACGAAGACGAACACTGCCTCGGTCACCTTGCGCCATTCGCTGGACAGCGGATCATCGCTCCAGACTTCGACCATCATCTGGATCGAGCTGCGGCCGATCTCCAGCGCCTGGGTATAGAAGGACAATTGCGCACCTACCGGCACCGGTACCAAAAAGGTCATGCGGTCGATTGCCACGGTGGCGACACGGCCGCCGGCGACTTTGGTGGCCATTGCCGTGCCGGCCAGGTCCATCTGGGACACCAGCCACCCGCCAAAGATATCGCCGAACCCGTTGGTCTCGCGGGGCAGCGCCGTGATCTGCAGGGCCAGGTCGCCCTGTGGGATGGGATCTTCTTGTTCGAGTTCAATCATGCCGGGGGGTGCCTCTGGCCCGTGACGCTAAATTGGTTGGCGCACTTGTGGGAAATTTCCCAAGAGAAGCCCGAGTATATAGACGCCTGCGCGCCAGCACGACCGTTCGGTTCTGAAAATGACCCCAAACGGCGTGAAGACTGTGCTTTTTCGGGCAATTTGCTATCTTGCCCCACCTGCCAAGCCGCACGCAGCCAGTACAGCTGCCGATTCAAGTGAGTATTGTTCTATGAGCTCTGTGCCTTCGAGTCCCGCGCACTCTTCGCGACCGCTGACCCGTAACGATTACAAGACCTTATCCTTGTCTGCCCTGGGCGGCGCCCTGGAGTTCTACGATTTCGTTATTTTTGTGTTTTTCGCCGCTGTGGTCGGAAAGCTGTTCTTCCCGGCTGACATGCCCGAATGGCTGCGACTGATGCAGACCTTCGGCATCTTCGCCGCCGGGTACCTGGCTCGTCCGCTGGGCGGTATTGTCATCGCCCATTTCGGCGACATGCTGGGGCGCAAGAAAATGTTCACCTTGAGCATTTTTCTCATGGCCGTACCGACCCTGATCATGGGCCTGCTACCGACCTACGCGCAGATCGGCCTGTGGGCGCCACTGCTGTTGCTGTTGATGCGCATCATCCAGGGCGCGGCGATCGGTGGTGAGGTGCCGGGGGCGTGGGTGTTCGTTTCCGAACACGTGCCACAGCGGCACATTGGCTATGCCTGCGGTACCTTGACGTGCGGGCTGACGACGGGAATCCTGTTCGGCTCGCTGGTAGCCACGCTGGTCAACAGCCTGTACAGCCCCGTCGAAGTGGCTGATTTTGCCTGGCGGATTCCGTTCCTGGTGGGCGGCGTATTCGGCCTGGCCTCGGTCTACCTGCGGCGCTGGCTACACGAAACCCCGGTCTTTGCCGAATTGCAGCAGCGCAAAGCGTTGGCGGCAGAGGTGCCGATGCGTACTATTTTGCGCGAGCACCGCAGTGCCATCGTGATCTCGATGCTGCTGACCTGGATGCTCTCCGGTGGCGTGGTGGTGGTCATCCTGATGACCCCGACCCTGTTGCAGACGCTATATGGCTTCAGCCCGGCCACGGCACTGCAGGCCAACAGCCTGGCCATTGTTTTTCTCAGTCTGGGTTGCATCGGTGCTGGCGCCCTGTGCGACCGGATCGGTGCCGGGCGGGTGTTCGTGGTCGGCAGCGTGCTGTTGCTGCTCAGTTCCTGGGCGCTTTATCACAGCCTGCAGGCACATCCGCAGTGGCTGCTGCCTTTATATGGCCTGACCGGGCTGTTTGTCGGGGTGATTGGTGCGGTGCCTTATGTAATGGTGACCGCCTTTCCACCCGTGGTGCGCTTCACCGGTCTATCGTTTTCCTACAACCTGGCGTACGCGGTATTTGGCGGGCTGACGCCGATGGCGGTGACCTTGATGCTTAAGTCCAACCCCATGGGAGCGGCGTATTACGTGGCCGGGATTTGCCTGTTGGGGGTGGCAGTGGGGCTCTATCTGACGGCTCGCAAGCGATGAGGGCGACGCACAGCCGCTAAATGGTCACATGTTTGTCATATTCCTTACATAGAGTGTCCATCCGAACTGGAAAGTCCCCCGTTGTCAGGAGCCTGCATGAAGTTGAAGTGTTTGTTGGCGGCACTGCTGTGGTGGGTGGCTGCCAGCGGTCAGGCTGCTGTCGATCCGGACATTCCCCTGTACACCAAGGCCACTGGGGTATCGGGCACCCTGTCGAGTGTCGGCTCCGACACCCTGGCCAACCTGATGACGCTTTGGGCCGAGGCTTACAAGAATCAGTATCCCAACATAAATATTCAGATACAGGCGGCGGGCTCGGCCACAGCACCTCCAGCACTCACCGAGGGTACCTCCAACCTGGGGCCGATGAGCCGCAAGATGAAAGACACAGAGCTTTCCTCCTTTGAACAACGTTATGGCTACAAGCCTACGGCGATTCCCGTGGCCGTGGATGCGCTGTCGGTCTTCGTGCACAAGGACAACCCCATCCAGCACCTGACCGTCGAGCAGGTCGATGCGATTTTTTCGGTGACGCGCTTGTGCGGGGCCAAAAGCGACGTGAAGACTTGGGCTGACCTTGGCGTGAGCGGCGATCTGGCCCGCCAGCCTGTCCAGCTGTTCGGGCGCAACTCGGTGTCGGGTACCAACGGCTATTTCAAGGAAGTGGCGCTGTGCAAGGGCGACTACAAGCCCAACGTCAACGAGCAGCCGGGCTCGGCCTCGGTGGTACAGTCCATCAGCAGTTCGCCGAACGGCATCGGCTATTCGGGGATTGGCTACCGGACCGCCAGCGTCAAGACCGTGCCCTTGGCAAAAAAAGGCGGCAACGAATTTTATGCGGACACTGAGGACAACGCCCTGAGCGGCAAGTACCCGCTGTCGCGCTATCTCTATATTTACGTGAACAAGGCGCCGAATACCCCGTTGGCGCCGTTGGAGGCCGAGTTTGTCAAACTGGTACTGTCCCGCGAGGGTCAAGAGGTGGTAGTCCGAGACGGTTATATTCCCTTGCCAGCCAAGGTGGTGGCCAAGGTAAGGGCCGATCTTGGTTTGTAATACCTCTGCCATCTTTTTGTCATACTGGATCGCTAATTTGTGCGCATGAACGACCTCCCCCGTTCGCCACCGCCGAGCCATGCTCAGCCTCGGCGAATCGATTTCAATACGCCGGCCTTGCAACGCCAGCGCCGCCTGCGCGCGCTCCGAGATCGACTGACTCGCTGGACCGTTCTGGTCGGCGGATTCGCCGTATTGGCGGCGATCACCCTGATTTTCTTCTTTCTGGCCTATGTCGTCGTACCCTTGTTTCAGGGCGCGAGCCTGACCCCCGGCGCAGCGGTCCGGCCGGCGTGGATGCAGGAAGCGAAGCCGTTGCTCATGGCCATCGAGGAGCAGAACCAGGTGGGCCTGAGCATCACTGACCAAGGTGATGCCGTGTTCTTCGGTGTCGATTCGGGGCAACTGTTGTCCCGTACCCATCTGCCGCTGCCGGTGGGCGTTCATGTGGCCTCGGTGGCCCGCGCCGAGCCGGGCAGTCCGTTGATCATTGTCGGGCTGTCCGACGGCAGAGCCCTGGTGGTGCAGCATGACTACCGGGTGAGCTTCCCCGAAGGCCGCAAAACCATCACGCCGGCGCTGGAGTTTCCCTATGGCCGCGCGTCTATCTTGCTCGACCCGCAAGGCCGAGCGCTGGAGCACGTGGCGGTGGACGCCGGCGACGACAACCTCATCGTTGCCGGCTCCACGGGCTCGCAGCTGCATGTGGTGGCACTGAACCACGGTAATGACAGCGACACCGCGCTGGTGCAGTCGCGCATCGAATTGCCGCAGATGACCGAGCAGGTAAAAAGCATTTTCATCGACCCCCGTCAGCAATGGATCTACGTCATCAATGGTCGCGCCCAGGCTGATGTGTTCAGCCTGACTGACCGCAGCCTCAACGGCCGCTACAAACTGACCGAGAACGCCGACACCGAAGTCACTGCCAGCGCGCAGTTAGTGGGTGGGATTTCGCTGCTGGTGGGCGACTCCATGGGTGGCCTGGCGCAGTGGTTCATGGCTCGGGACACCGACGGCGAAATGCGCCTCAAGCTGATCCGCAGTTTCCAGCTGGGCCACGCACCCATTATCGAAATCAGCGCCGAACAGCGCCGCAAGGGCTTCCTCGCACTGGATGCCAAGGGCTCGCTGGGGATTTTCCACAGTACGGCGCACCGCACCCTGCTGATTCAGTCGGTGGCCAGCGGTCCGGGGTTATTCTCGCTGTCGCCCCGGGCCAATCGCCTGGTGGTCGCCTCGGGGGGCCAACTGCAGTCAATGAGCCTGAATAACCCACACCCGGAGGTATCCTGGAGTGCGCTGTGGGAAAAGACCTGGTACGAAAACTATGACGCGCCGGCATATGTGTGGCAGTCCACCGCTGCCAACTCCGACTTCGAACCCAAGCTGAGCCTCGCGCCGCTGACCTTCGGCACCCTCAAGGCGGCGTTTTACGCCATGCTGCTGGCCGCTCCGCTGGCAGTGGCCGCCGCTATCTACACCGCGTACTTCATGGCTCCGGGCATGCGCCGCAAGGTCAAGCCGGTGATCGAGTTGATGGAAGCCATGCCGACGGTGATTCTTGGTTTCTTTGCCGGGCTGTTTCTGGCGCCCTACGTCGAGGGGCACTTGCCGGGTGTTCTCAGCCTGATGATTCTGTTGCCCCTGGGGATCCTGCTGGCTGGCTACGGCTGGAGTCGCTTGCCGGAACCGTGGCGCAGGCGTCTGCCCGATGGCGCAGAGGCGGCGATTTTGCTGCCCGTCATCTTGTTGACCGGTGCTTTCGCCCTGTACATGAGCCCGTTTGTGGAAAGCTGGTGGTTCGGCGGCGATATGCGCTTGTGGATCAGCCATGATCTGGGCATCACCTATGATCAGCGCAACGCCCTGGTCGTGGGGCTGGCCATGGGCTTCGCGGTGATACCTAATATCTACTCCATTGCCGAGGACGCCGTATTCAGCGTGCCCCGCAGCCTGACCCTGGGCTCGCTGGCCCTGGGTGCCACGGCCTGGCAGACCTTGACACGAGTGGTCATTCTCACCGCCAGCCCGGGGATTTTTTCGGCCCTGATGATCGGCATGGGCCGTGCGGTGGGGGAAACCATGATTGTGCTGATGGCCACCGGCAACACCCCCGTCATGGACATGAACTTGTTTGAAGGGCTGCGCACCCTGGCGGCCAACGTCGCGGTGGAAATGCCCGAGTCGGAAGTCGGCGGCAGCCACTACCGAGTGCTGTTTCTGTCGGCGCTGGTGTTGCTGCTGTTTACCTTTGTCATGAATACCGCAGCCGAACTGATCCGTCAGCGCTTGCGCAAACAGTATTCCTCGCTGTGAAGGCCGGAGAAAAAGTGCAGACGCACTCGCTCACTCGCTGGTGTAGGAGCGGTGCGCCCGGGGTATGGATGAGTGCCGGGGCGGTGTCGCTGGCCGTGATCATGACCCTGGGGCTGCTGGTGATCATCGGC
This sequence comes from Pseudomonas sp. dw_358, assembly GCF_018449655.1. GTDB lineage: Bacteria > Pseudomonadota > Gammaproteobacteria > Pseudomonadales > Pseudomonadaceae > Aquipseudomonas. The sequence continues at coordinate 24,883 of NZ_JAAVUX010000005.1, read as the reverse complement.
GTGCGTGGGCTGGGTCACTTCTGGCCGGCTGAACTGGTGGAAGGCGTGTACAGCGTGCCGGGCCAGCCGGTAGAAACGGTCATCGGCGAGGTGGTCGAGCACGAACAGGTGCCGCGCGAGCGTCTCAAGAGCGCGGGGCTTCCCGTCGCGGGGACGGGAGCGGAATTCCTGACCCGTGAGCTGATCAAGGTCGGCAATCGTGACATCAACGGCAGTGATTTCCAGTGGATCGTTGGCGATTGGCTGGAGCACAAGCGCACGCCACCGGAACTGATGACCCTGGAGCGCCGGGAGTGGGGCAACTTTTACGGCCGTCTGCTCGACGTCAAGGAAGGCGGCCAAACCGTCGCCCAGGGGGCCGAGGCCTGGCCGCAGTTGCAGCAACGCATCGAGCGTGTCCGGGCCTTGAGCGATGAGCTCGAGCACTTGGAGAAGAACGAGATCGGAGGCATCAACGCGCAGCTCGAACGCTTGCGCCTGCAGGGCCGCAAGCTGGAAATGGCCGGCAAGCTGGATGCCGCCGCCCAGGCGGATCTGGAGTCCGAGCGTGGTGAACTGCAAGGGCGGTATCGCGATGTCGAGACGCAATTGGTGGCGCTGCATGCCCAGATCAACCGTGACAGCCTGACCGCCCAGGACGCCAACGGTCGCGCGATCGAGATTCCACTGGGCAAAGTGGTACGCGCGACACGGCCCAATGCCATGAGCACCTGGACGAAATCGGTGCAGTACTGGCGCAATATCTGGGCCTTTCTCAGCGAAGATCCGCGGGAGGCGAACACCGAGGGCGGCGTGTTCCCGGCCATCTTCGGCACGGTGATGATGACCCTGATCATGGCCATGATCGTCACCCCGTTTGGCGTGCTTGCGGCGGTCTACCTACGCGAGTACGCCCGCCAGGGCCTGGTCACGCGGCTGATCCGCATTGCCGTGAATAACCTGGCGGGTGTGCCGGCGATCGTCTACGGCGTGTTTGGTCTTGGTTTTTTCGTTTACGTTCTGGGCGGTTCGCTGGACCGGCTGTTTTTCCCCGAGGCCCTGCCGGCGCCGACCTTTGGTACCCCGGGTCTGCTATGGGCGTCGTTGACCCTCGCCCTGCTGGCGGTGCCGGTGGTCATTGTGGCGACGGAGGAGGGCCTGGCACGTATCCCGCGCTCGCTGCGCGAAGGCTCGCTGGCGCTGGGCGCCACGCAGTCCGAGACACTGTGGAAAATCGTCCTGCCCATGGCCAGTCCGGCAATGATGACGGGCATGATTCTGGCTGTGGCCCGGGCGGCTGGTGAAGTGGCTCCCCTGATGCTGGTGGGCGTGGTGAAGATGGCGCCGTCACTGCCGGTGGACGGCAATTACCCGTATCTGCACCTGGACCAGAAAATCATGCACCTGGGCTTTCACATCTACGACGTGGGCTTTCAGAGCCCGAACGTCGAGGCCGCACGACCGTTGGTGTACGCCACCGCGTTGCTGCTGGTGCTGGTGATTGCCCTGCTCAACCTGTCGGCGGTGGCCCTGCGCAACCACCTGCGTGAAAAGTACAAGACGTTGGAGGATTGATGGACATCAACCGAGCCCGTGGTATCGGGCGCTACAAGCCGGTCCGCAGCATGGAAGAGGAGACTGTGGCCATCGAGGTGCCCGGCCTGAACCTGTTCTATGGGGCCAAGCAGGCCTTGTTCGATGTCGCCTTGAATATCCCCAAGCAGCGCGTGACTGCGTTTATCGGGCCCTCTGGCTGTGGCAAGTCGACCCTGTTGCGCACCTTCAATCGCATGAATGACCTGCTGGATGACTGCCGGGTGGAAGGCGCCATCAACCTTGAGGGCCGTAACATCTATGCCCGCGGTGAAGATGTCGCCGAGTTGCGTCGCCGCGTGGGCATGGTGTTCCAGAAGCCCAACCCGTTTCCCAAGACCATCTACGAGAACGTGGTGTACGGCCTGCGTATCCAGGGCATCAACAAGAAGCGCGTGCTGGACGAAGCCGTTGAGTGGGCGTTGCGGGCTGCAGCGCTGTGGGATGAGGTCAAGGACCGTCTGCACGACTCGGCGTTGGGCCTTTCCGGTGGCCAGCAGCAACGCCTGGTGATCGCTCGCACCATTGCGGTGGAGCCCGAAGTGCTGCTGCTCGATGAGCCGTGCTCGGCCCTTGATCCGATTTCCACCCTCAAAGTGGAAGAGCTGATCTACGAATTGAAATCCAGGTACACCATTGTGATCGTCACTCACAACATGCAGCAGGCGGCGCGCGTATCTGATTACACGGCCTTTCTGCACATGGGCAAGCTGGTGGAGTACGGCAATACCGACACCCTGTTTACCAACCCGACGCTCAAGCAGACCGAGGATTACATCACCGGTCGCTATGGCTAGAAGCAGCGGTGAGCTGTGAGCTTCAAACCGCTGACTGAACGGGTTGGCGGTGAGTTTTGATCAACTTATATCAACTTGCAGCGTGAAGCTTGTAGCTCAACGCTGTTGCGGAGCGACCATGATCGATAAAGACAGCCTCACCCATCACATTTCGCAGCAATTCAACGCCGAACTCGAGGAGGTGCGCAGCCACCTGCTGGCGATGGGCGGGCTGGTCGAAAAACAGGTCAACGACGCAGTGACCGCACTGATCGAGGCTGACTCGGGCCTGGCTCAGCAGGTGCGGGACGTGGATGACGAAATCAACCAGATGGAGCGTAACATCGACGAGGAGTGCCTGCGCATCCTCGCTCGCCGCCAGCCAGCGGCTTCGGACTTGCGCTTGATCATCAGCATCTCCAAGTCGGTCATCGATCTGGAGCGCATCGGCGACGAGTCGACCAAGATTGCTCGCCGCGCTATTCAGTTGTGCGAAGAGGGCGAATCTCCCCGTGGCTATGTCGAGGTTCGTCACATCGGCGATCAGGTCCGCAGCATGGTCCGCGATGCACTGGACGCCTTCGCCCGCTTCGATGCCGACCTGGCGCTGTCGGTGGCGCAGTACGACAAGACCATCGATCGGGAATACAAGACCGCCTTGCGCGAGCTGGTTACCTACATGATGGAAGACCCGCGCTCGATCTCTCGCGTATTGAACGTGATCTGGGTTCTGCGCTCGCTGGAACGCATCGGCGACCACGCCCGCAACATTTCCGAGCTGGTGATTTACCTGGTGCGCGGTACTGACGTCCGTCACTTGGGCCTCAAGCGCATGAAAGAAGAAGTGCAAGGCTTCAGCGATAGCGCTAATGTTCTCCCGCAGGCGGACGATAAATAAGACTGCCCCGAGAAAGAAATGCCCGGCTCAGCCGGGCATTTGCGTTTTCGCGGGTACGAATTTTCGTGGCCCGCGCGCTGACAGCAGCAGCGAGGGAGAAACATTCCCGGTGAAGCTTGGCGTAGAGCGATCCGTTGGCGGTATGCTGGCCGGGAACTTCAGGAGTGGTCGATGAGCAAGATCAGTGTATTGGTGGTGGATGATGCGCCCTTCATTCGCGATCTCGTGAAAAAGGGCCTGCGTAATGCCTTTGCGGGCATGCAGATCGAAGACGCCGTCAATGGTCGCAAGGCTCAGGCGCTGATGATGCGCGAAACCTTTGATCTGGTTCTCTGCGACTGGGAAATGCCGGAAATGTCCGGTCTCGAGTTGCTCAGCTGGACGCGTCAGCAAGATCACATGAAAACCCTGCCGTTCATCATGGTGACCAGCCGCGGCGACAAGGAGAACGTGGTGCAGGCCATCCAGGCCGGTGTCTCCGACTTCGTGGGCAAGCCGTTCACCAACGAGCAGCTGCTGACCAAGGTCAAAAAGGCGCTGCACAAGGTCGGCAAGCTGGAAGCCGCCATGGCCGGCGCGCCGGTACGCACCCAGACCGGCCTGGCTAACGAATCCCTGAGCGCTCTGACCGGTGGCAAGCCGCAGACGGCGGCGGCTTCGCGGCCGACCCCCGGCGCTGCGCCAGCGCCGACACGGGCCGCCCCTGCCGCCCCGGCTTCAGCGAGCCCAACGGGTCGCGGTCAAGGCCAGCTGCGTCTGTCCAGCGGCACCCAGGCTTGCGTCATCAAGGCTCTGAGCCTCAAGGAGGCGTTGTTGGTGGTCAAGCGCGGTGAAGTCTTGCCGCAGATTCTCGACGCTGCGGTATTGGACCTGGAGCAGGGCGAGAACGACGAAACCGCACGCCTCAACGGCTACTTGCACGCCATCTCGGCGTTCGAGGCCAAGCCGGACAGTGACTGGCTGCAACTGACCTTCAAGTTTGTCGATCAAGATGCGCAGAAACTGGACTACATCTCCCGGTTGATCGCCCGTGGCACGGCGCAGAAGCACTTTGTGCCGGGTGCCTAGGGTTACCTCCCAAAGAGGGCGGGCACTGGTGTTGGTCTGCGGATTTTTTGCGGGCCACCTCTACGCCGCGCCGATCTACAAGTTCACCGACGCCAACGGCGTGGTCAATTACACCGACCGGCCGACCCCTGGTGCGAAGGTCCTGATCTTTCAGGACCGAATGGTCGAGCACCTGGAGCAACAGGTGCACCTGGACATCAAGCGCAACGGCTCGGACACGGTCTTTACCGCCCGCAACGAGCTGTATGCGCCGGTGGAGGTCGAGCTCGACCTCAAAGGGGTGAAGAACGCGCAAAGCATCGCGGTCGCCAATATCCGCCGAGTGGTCGCGCCCCGTTCCAGCCTGGACCTGACCAGGCTCACCGCCGAGAAGCCAGGCCAGCCGGTTGGTTATAGCCAGCAATTTCGCTATGCCCTCGGCGACCCCGGCCAACAGCCGACGGCTTATGCTTATCCGTTACCGTGGGTGGGTGGGCCGTTCCGTGAAAGTCAGGGGCCGAACGGCAAGTTCAGTCATTTTACGCCCAAGTCCCGCTATGCCATCGACATCGCCATGCCCCGAGGCACGCCGATCATCGCGGCGCGAGCCGGGGTAGTGGTCAAGGTCGAGAACAATCAGCCGGAAGGGGCCAGTGAGGCGTCAGGAAACTTCGTCCGGGTGCTGCACGACGACGGCACCATGGGCGTCTATCTGCACCTGTCACAGGGCTCTGTGCATGTCAGTGAAGGCCAGCGGGTCGAGGTAGGCTCGCCGCTCGCGCAGTCAGGCAATACGGGGAACAGCAACGGCCCGCACCTGCATTTCGTCATTCAGCGCAACGTCGGCCTGGCGCTGGAGTCTATTCCGTACGACTTCAACCAGCCGATAGGCAGCTTGCCCGGCGTCGCGCTGGGCAAGAAATAGCGCTGGTTCGGTCAGTCGATCTTCAGCACCTTGGCCAGCACGATTTTCGGGCCCTTCATCTTCTTGATGATGATGCGCAGGCCTTCGACCTCCAGCACCTCTTCTTCCTCGGGCACCCGCTTGAGGGTGTCGTAGATCAGGCCGGCCAGGGTTTCGGCCTCGATGTGGTCCAGGTCGACGCTCAGCAACCGCTCGACCTTGAACAGCGGGGTATCACCGCGCACCAGCAGCTTGCCGGGCTGGTAGGCGAGAATGCCGCGCTCGGTCTTGCGGTGCTCGTCCTGGATATCGCCCACGAGTACTTCCAGCACGTCTTCCATGGTCAGGTAGCCGATGATCTTGCCATCGGCTTCCTCGACCAGCGCAAAGTGTGCGCCGCCTTTGCGGAACTGCTCCAGCAGCCGGGACAGCGGCATATGGCGCGAGACACGCTCCAGGGGACGAGTCAGCTCGGCCAGGTTGAACGACTCGGGCAGGTGATCCAGTGCGGCCAGCTCCAGGAGCAGGTCCTTGATGTGCAGCAGGCCGACGAACTCGCCGCGCTCGGTGTCATACACCGGATAGCGGCTGAATTTGTGCCGACGGAACTTGGCGAGGATCTCCTTGAGCGGCGCATTGAACTCCAGGGTCACCAGGTCTTCACGGGAGTTGGCCCAGTCGACCACTTCAAGTTCACCCATCTCCACCGCCGACGCCAATACGCGCATTCCTTGGTCGCTGGGGTCTTGGCCACGGCTGGAGTGCAGGATGAGTTTCAGCTCGTCGCGGCTGTAGTGGTGCTCGTGATGAGGGCCGGGCTCGCCTTGGCCGGCGATGCGCAGAATGCCGTTGGCGCTGCTGTTGAGCAGGTAGATGGCCGGGTACATCGCCCAGTAGAACAGGTACAGCGGCACCGCCGTCCACAATGACAACAGTTCGGGTTTGCGGATCGCCCACGACTTGGGTGCCAGCTCGCCGACCACGATGTGCAGGTAGGAGATGACGAAGAAGGCGCTGAAGAACGAAACACCCTTGACCACTTCTGCCGACTGCACGCCGAGGGTTTCCAGCAACGGTGCCAGCAGGTGAGCGAACGCGGGCTCGCCGACCCAGCCCAGGCCAAGGGAGGCGAGGGTGATACCCAGCTGGCACGCCGAGAGATAGGCGTCCAGTTCACTATGAACGGTCCGCAGAATACGGCCGCTCCAGCCGTTCTTCTTGGCGATGGCCTCGACTCGTGTCGAGCGTAGCTTGACCATGGCGAACTCGGCAGCAACGAAGAAGCCGTTGAGCAAGACCAGGATCAGAGCAAAGAGAATCATGCCGAAGTCGGCGAAGAACGACGCGAGGGTATAGCCAGGGGAAGGGTCCATGATGGAGTTTTACGGGTTCCGTTTACTGAGAGACAAGAAGGATTTCGCTGCCTGAGTTGTAGGCAATGGTCATGCAATGTAGCGATTGCATCGTCGATTGCCTAGTCCAGTGCGCCATCCTGGGTAACAGGATATGTCCGACTGGCCAATTGCGCGGTCGCGAAGTGGCAGGTAAAGGTGCTGCCGTGGCCGGGCACGCTGCTGATCTCCAGTCGCCCGCGGTGGCGCATCAGCACGTGTTTGACGATGGCCAGGCCCAGCCCGGTGCCTCCGGTGGTGGAGGCGCGGCTGGAGTCGACGCGGTAGAAACGCTCGGTCAGGCGGGGTAGATGCCGCGCCTCTATCCCAGGGCCGGAATCCTGCACGCTGAGATGGGCGCCTTGAGTGTCGGCCCACCAGCGAATACGGATCCGCCCTTCGGCCTGGGTGTATTTCACCGCATTGAAGATCAGGTTGGAGAATGCACTGCGCAGCTCTGACTCGCTGCCCTTGAGGCGTACCCCAGGGGCCGCCTCCAGCGCTATCTCATGGTTGCCGGCAGCCGAAAGCGCCTGGGCGTCGCTGACCACCGTGGCCAGCAGTCGATCGATGGCCACTGGCTGATTGTCGGAGGGGTAGTCCGTGGCTTCGAGCTTGGCCAGCAGCAGCAGGTCGTTGAGCAGGGACTGCATGCGATTGCCCTGCTGCGACATCTGCGTCAGTGCGCGGACCCAGCGCGGATTGACGTCTTCGACGTTGTCCAACAGTGTTTCCAGGTAGCCGGCGATCACTGTCAGCGGCGTACGCAACTCATGGGAGACGTTGGCAATGAAATCTTTGCGCATCTGCTCCAGCTGATGGATGCGTGTGACGTCGCGCACCAGCATCAGGTGTTCGTTGTTGCCATAGCGAGTGATGTGCAACTGCAGGCGGATACGGTCGTTGGTGGGCGAGGGGATTTCCAGCGGTTCGAGAAAATGTTCTTGCTCGAAGTATTCCTTGAAGCGCGGATGGCGGACCAGGTTAGTCACCGGTTGACCCCCATCCTGAGGGGACTTGAGGCCCATCAGGGTTTCGGCGGCGCGGTTCCACCATTCGAGGTTACCGTCGGTGTCGAGCATGATCACCGCATCCTTGAGGGCGGCGGTGGACTCCTGGATGCGGTCGATCACCGCCTGCATCCGGCCCCGTACCCGTTGGTCGCGACGTTGTAGGTGATAAATGCTATCGAAGACATCGCCCCACAGACCGTGGCCGTCAGGGGGCGGCTCATCGGGTTTGCGTTCACGCAGCCAGTCATGCAGGCGCAGCAACTGTTTCAGGGTCCAGGCCAGGTAAAGGCCCAGGCCGATCGCCAGGCAGGCGCCGTAATGCCCGCTGATCAGGCCCACCAGCAGGCAGGCGCCGACCAGCAACGCCAGATGGCGAATCAGGGTGCCTCGCCAGTTTCGATTCAATTGACCCGCGTCCTTTCCAGATAACATCCACTGACAGCATCAGGCCGCTGACCGCCTGCGCCGTGTCAGCTTTTGGTGGAGAAACGATAGCCAGTGCCGCGTACCGTCTGTACCAGGCTCTCGTAGGCATCGCCCAAAGCCTTGCGCAGGCGGCGGATGTGCACGTCAACGGTGCGTTCTTCGACGTAGACATTGCCACCCCACACCTGGTCGAGCAACTGGCCACGGGTGTAGGCGCGCTCTTGATGGGTCATGAAGAATTGCAGCAAGCGATATTCGGTCGGGCCCATTTCAGCGGGCTTGCCGTCGATGGTCACGCGGTGGCTGATTGGGTCCAGCAACAGGCCGCCGACCTCGATCGGCGCTTCACCGTCGCTGGGGCCGGCCCGGCGCAGCACGGCCTTGAGCCGTGCAACCAGCTCACGAGGCGAGAACGGCTTGGTGATGTAGTCATCGGCACCCACTTCCAGGCCCTGGATCTTGTTGTCTTCCTCGCCCTTGGCAGTGAGCATGATGATGGGGATGTCCCCCGTCAGCTCGTCACGTTTGAGCCGCCGGGCCAACTCAATACCCGAGGTGCCGGGCAGCATCCAGTCGAGCAGGATCAGGTCCGGTTTACGGTCGACGATGATGGCGTGGGCCTGCTGCGAGTTTTCGGCCTCCAGGCAGTCATAGCCAGCCATTTCCAACGCGACGGCGATCATTTCGCGAATGGGCGCTTCGTCGTCAACGATCAGAATGTTTCTGCCAACCATGCTCAGCTCCTGTGGATCGAGAGTGCTGCGGTTCCAGGTTCCTGTGAAAAATGAGGCCCGGGAATCGTTTGCTTGCGCCGCATTAGATAACGGAATTATTGCAGTCGTGTGACAACTGTCGCGCAGCCTATCAAGTAACGCACTGTGGACTAAGCTTTTGCCTTCATACACAAGAACAGGAATATCCAATGACTCGCAACACGCTGACCTGGATGACCCTCGCTGCTGCCCTTGCTTTACCCAGTATGGCTCTTGCAGACGGCCCCGCGATGATGAGCGGCGATGCCATGGTGGACCACAAAGGCATGGCGCTCTATACCTTCGACAAGGATGCTCCGGGCAAATCGAACTGCAACACCACCTGCGCCGATAACTGGCCACCCTTGATGGCCATGTCCACGGACCACCCCACCGGCATGTGGACCATTGTCAAACGGGACGACGGCATGATGCAGTGGGCATACGGCGGCAAGCCGGTCTACACCTTCGCAAAGGATGCCTCGCCTGGCGATATGAAAGGGGATGGGATGAAGGATGTGTGGCATGTGTTGAAGGGGATGTAGGGACCCCGATCGCGGGCTCCTGCCAACAGCGCGCAGGAGCCCACGAGCAGACTCACCGAAACGCGTAATCCGCGACGATCCCCAGAAAGATCAGCAGCCCCGCCCAATGGTTGTGCAGGAAGGCCTTGAAGCACGCCATGCGCTCACGGTTGCGAGTCTGCCAATACTCCCAGGCAAAGCACAGCGTTGCGCCCAGCAGGCCCAAGTGGTACCAGCCGCCCAGCCCGAAGCTGTTCCCGGCCAGTAACAGGAAGACCAGTGCCAGCCCTTGCAGCATGGCGATAATCAGACGGTCATTGCGGCCGAACAGGATGGCCGTGGACTTGACGCCGATCTTCAGATCGTCGTCGCGGTCGACCATGGCGTAATAGGTGTCGTAACCCACCGTCCACAGCAGATTGGCGATGTACAGCAACCAGGCCACTGCGGGCAGGTGGCCGGTCTGAGCGGTGAACGCCATGGGCATCCCCCACGAAAACGCGGCACCCAGCACCACCTGGGGTAGATGGGTATAGCGCTTCATGAACGGATAACTGGCCGCCAGGATCAGGCCGCCCAGGGACAGGCCGATAGTGGCGGCATTGGTGCAGAGCACCAGCACAAAGCTCATAGCCACCAGCACGGCAAAGAAGACCAAGGCTTCGCGGGTGGTGATCCGTCCGCTGGCCAAGGGACGCTGCTCGGTGCGCTTGACGTGACCATCGACCTTGCGGTCGGCCACGTCGTTGATCACGCAGCCGGCCGCGCGCATCAGTATCACGCCCAGCACGAAAATGATCACATTGGCCAGGCTCGGATGCCCCGCACCGGCGACCCACAGAGCCCACAGCGTGGGCCACAGGAGCAGGTAGATACCGATTGGCTTGTCCACCCGGGTCAGTTGGACAAAGTCCCACGCCCTGGGATGCAGGCGGTTGAGCGACTTGAGGACCCGCTGGTACATCAGGGCTTGGCCGGCGGGAACATCAGGGCGCCCCAAAAGCCCGTCAGGAAGACTTCGGCCACCAGCAGATGGGTCTCGTCGCGATCGAAGCGCGAGCGCCGAGCCCACAGCCCTTCGACCTGATGGGTCTCGGGCAACCATTGTGAAGGGTATTGGCAGATTTCGATGGGGCCGCGGAGAAACGCCGAGTTGTCGAACAATAAATCGCCCAGGGAGCGGTTGCCGAGCGCGGGCAGTTCCAGATCAGTGGCCTCCGCAGCTTGCCGAGCGGTCACGGTGCGGGCGAATACCCACGGCGTATCGACGCCGCACAACAGCACTTCCCGGGCCCAGCCCGTGCTGCCGGCGGGCAGTTCGAGGGCTTCGCACTCGTCTGCGCGCAACACCTCGAAGCCTTCTTCCAGTACTTGGATTGCGAATCGGCCACCGGCCAGATCCGTCAGCCGCCTCGTCAAAGAACCCTCGTCGAATAACCAGTCACGGGCACCGCGATGAACCGTGGTGTCGTTTTGCTCGAGCCACAGGGGCGAGGACGTTTCGAAGAATTCTGCTGGCACGGTAATTAGGCATTTTGTGGCCAAAGGAGCGAAGAGCTTATCATGGTTGGCGCGTGGTTTTGAGCCGTGACTGGCAAGCCTGAATGACGTGTGACTTGCATCCTGAGTGTGCGATCAGTACAAAACGCGCTGAGCCGGTCGACAGCGCTGTATCCATGATCGACCGCCGTCCTGCCTGATACGTTTGAGGAAGTGTGTAATGAAAAAGTGGCAATGCATTGTGTGCGGTCTGATTTATAACGAGGCCGATGGCTGGCCGGACGACGGCATTGCCCCGGGCACGCTCTGGCAGGACGTGCCGGAAGATTGGTTGTGCCCCGATTGCGGCGTCGGCAAGATGGACTTCGAGATGATCGAGATCGGCTGATCGCCCCTTCCTGCGGCCATTTGGCGTAAATAACCGGCCTTCTGTCGCAATCCCCCTTACAGGCTTGATACAAACGCCTCCCCGCTACTGGCGCCGGCTTTGTCGGCGTGCCATTCTCACTCGGTCTGCCGCGGGTTAGAGCCTGCGGAGCGTCAAGCCCTGCTGGGAAGAGCAGTGCGGACATAAAAACAAAAAACCGTCAAAGAGGTTCTCTCACATGCGTAAACCAGAACTCGCCGCTGCAATCGCTGAAAAAGCGGATCTTACCAAGGATCAGGCCAACCGAGTGCTCAACGCCGTACTGGAAGAAATCACGGGCGCGCTGCACCGCAAGGACAGTGTGACGCTGGTCGGCTTCGGCACCTTCCTCCAGCGCCACCGCGGTGCTCGGACCGGGAAAAACCCGCAGACCGGCGAGCCGGTGAAGATCAAGGCGAGCAACACCGTTGCGTTCAAGCCCGGAAAATTCCTGAAAGACAGCGTGAACTGATCGACTCCACGCATCACCGGTTTCACCGAAATGGGCGCGCCAGACGGCAGCGCCCATTTTGTTGTCCGGGGCTGCTAACATCCGAGCTTTTTCGAGGGGTGTACATGAAGTTCCGCTTATTGCTGTGGGCCATGGGCTGGCTGATGGCCCGAGCCAGTCGTCAAAACCCTGCATTTCAGCAACAACTGGTGGATCGCGACCTGGTGTTCCAGCTGCAGACCCTGGATGGCAAGGTCGCTCGACATTTCGTCGTCAAGGACATGCGCATTCGCAGCCGCAGCGGCACCGTTCCCCAGCCCGCTTTTGCGATTGCCTTCAAGGATGCCGCCTTCGGTTTTGAAACCTTGCAGGCCAAAAACAAGCAGTTGGCGTTCATGCAGGGCATTCAGGACAAGACCATCCAGATCAAGGGCAATCCGGCACTGGTGATCTGGTTTCAGGGGTTGACCAAGTACCTGAAGCCGAAGAAACCGAAGAGCGCCTGACAGTTCACTGCAGGGCCGAGCTTGTTGGCAAACGGGTCGCCCCACCGTTCAGCCGGGCAATCAAGGAGGCCCTTTCCCGAGCACGCTCGGTTCTGAAGGGCCTGGCAGACATCGCATCGATCAAGGCAGAATCAAGCCACCCGCCGCCTTGTGCAGCGCCCGCAGATGGTCGCCTACCAGCGTGATGTTTTCTTCGTTGGCGGCCATCTCCCGGGCCCGCGCAGGCGTCAGCAGTGCACGCACTTCCTTGTCCAGCTCCACGCTCAATTTCTGCAGGGTTGCCTGCCGGGACGTGCTTTCCGATTCCAGGCGATGCCACTCGTTGGCCTGCGGCAGACCGTAACCCCCACTGTCGAGCAGTTCGGCAGGGCGACTGAGGAAACCGCTGTTGGCCAACAGCGCCTGCAAGGTCTTGTTGGCGTTGGCCATCCCGCCGTTGGCTTGGCCGCGCGCCCCCAGGTACTTCTGCTTGACCTCTTCCTGAGCCAGCAGCAGTTGGCGCCGGAAACTGGCCTGCTCCAACAGCAACAAGGCGGCGCTGGCTCGCAGATCGGCTTGGGCAAACCAGGGGCGGCGCTCTTCGGGTGTCTGCCCCAGCCAGTCCTCGACGGTCTTCTGCTTGACCGGCAGGCGCTGTTTGACGATCTCGAACATGGCCTGGTAGCGGTCCCGGTAGGAATCGAAATGGTAGCCGCGGCGCAGCGCCTCGCGGTGATCATCAAGCACGCTGCCGTCGGCCAGCCCTCGGGCCTCAAGGACCTCGAGCAGGCCGTTAGGGGTGATGTTGTCCAGTGCTTGCAGGCGCGGATCGTCGGTCCCGGCACGCAGCAGCTTGAGGGTTTCGACCGCGCAATTGTTGGATACGAAGTAGTAGCTGCCGTCATAGCTCCAGTGCATTTCCGCCGAATGGCGCACCAGTGACTCGATCTGCTCGCGAGTCAGCTTGAGCGGCACCGAGGCCAGCCCACGTAGCTCGGTCTTGGTGTACTCGTCAATGACCTGGCTCAGGGGCAGCACGAACAATCGCGATGGATAGGCGCCGTTCAGCCCACCCCAGGTCGAGAGCTGCACATCGTTGACGAAGGCGCGATAGGACAGCACCAGGCTCTGGTCCAGGTCCAGTCGGCAGTCCGGGCCGCGCGGCCGGCCCGGTGCACAGATCACCAGACGCAGCATCGAGTGGCCCCAGCGGCTGACCCAGTTCTGGTTGGCCTCGGCCAGCAGGTAGTCGACTTCATAGACGCGCTCGGGGTCGATCTTGCCCAGCGGTGTCTTGCCGAAGTCGCTGCCGGCATTGACGAAGGGCAGCTCGTGAGGGCATTGCTGCGGGTTGGGAGGCGCCCAGCCGAAGTGGTTCTTGTAATAGGCGTACAGGCCGGGACGTCGGCACGGGTAGGCAGGGTCGAGGAGAAAGTACTCCATGTTGACCGCGGCGAACTCCAGTGGATTGGTGATCTCGTAGATGTCCGGGCTGCGCACGATCTGACGATTCTGCTCTTCGCGTTCGCCCCGTTTGCCCACACGTTGTGGCCAACCGGCGAGGTCAAGCAAGCGGGGGTCATCACTGAGGGTAAATTGCCGATCGACCTGCCCGCGGCAGTTGTCGGGCAAGCCGACCAGTCCGGTATTGGAGGCCTGCCGCGTGCAACGGGCGATCAGCCGACGCTGGTCCTCGGGCCACAGGCGAGCGCGGTCGTAAATATGGGTGACTTCGTGCAGCACCGTCGCCAGCAGCTCTGCGCGCACCGTGCCGTGGGGTCGATGGGTGAGGGTGCTGGCCGCGCTGCCATCCGTGAGGCTGCCGAGGAGCTTGCGGTTGAGTTCAAGGCTGGACACGGGTGAGGCTTCGCCATAGGCGTTGTCCGGCATATTGCTGGACCAGTTGACGGCGATGCGCCGGTCCAGCCGCGCGACGAAGCTGGGCGGCAGGCGGGTCATGGCTTCGTCAAGCAATGCCTGGCTGGCCTGGCGCTGGGCCGGGCTGAGGTCGCTGCCTTGCAGATCCAGTTGCAACCCGGCGAACGCCGGGCTGCCGGTCAGCAGTAGACTGCAGGCAAGCAGCCAGGCACGCCATGGCCTCACAGTGCGAGGATGGCTTCGGCGAGATCCTGATCGCTGGCATTGCGAGCTTCGGGCAGGCGGGCACGCAGGGTGTTGAACGCGGCGTCCAGTTGCGCCCCGTGGATGTCACCGGCGCTGGCGACGTAGCTGGCGGCGTCGTCATGGGCTTCGCGTACGACCTTGGAGTCGCGTACCGAAGTGGTGGTGTCGGAGGTGAAATTGATCGAGCGGCCGAATGCGCGAACGATAATGTTACTGGTCTGCTCCAGGGTGTGCGCCTGGGCCACGTCGGTCAGTACTAACAGGCCGAGAGCGGCGGCGATCAGCGGGGTACGCATTGCATGTCTCCAGAAGGAACGTAGGTTTATTGAACGAGGATTGCCTGGGCCAGCTCAAGATCGCTGGCTTGCAGACCTGGATGGGCATTGCGCAGATAAGCCAATGCCGACTCCAGTCGTGCCGAGCGCATCTGACCGTCACTGGCCACAAACGCCGCCGCATCGTCCTGTGCGGCAAGTACTAACTTTCTGTCGAAGGGGGCCGTCGTCACCTGGCTGGTGACGTAGCCAGTTGCCACAAGACTCTGAGTACTCAGGTCGAAGGCCAAGGCTGGCCCGGTCCAGCAGATGACAAACAGCAAAGGCAAATAGCGCATGATACGTCCGGCCGAAAAAACCAGCGGCCAAGGCTAGCGGAACCGCCCGGTCAGGACTATAGCGCTGTGCCAGATGTCGCAATTTTCATACAAATACGTGCGAAGCCTGATCAGCTCGCGAGAATAGCCTGAGCCAGTTGGCCGTCGGTGGCTTTGCTCTGCGGCATCTGCTGACGCAGGTAGGCCAGCGCGCTTTCCAGTTTGGCGCCGCGGATCTCGCCATTGCTGGCGACGAAACTGGCTGCATCGTCTTTGGCGGCCTGGACGATCTTGTTGTCGTGCAGTGACGACGAAGCCTTCGAGGTGGCGCGGCTCGACGCATCCACGGCGTCGACAATGGCGTTGGTGGTCACGACGAAACTGGATGCATGGGCATTAGAGGCCAGGGCAAGCAGCAATGCTGTGCCGAACAGGCGGGAACGACGCATGGAAACTCCTGGATTCTAAGGACAAAGAGTGATGGTACAGCGCCATAGGTGCGCTTGTCCGTCTTGGGCAACCGAGTTCAGACAATGTCATGAAGCGAAGTTCCCCTCTACTCAAGCTGTACCTGTCGAAATAAAAATTCTTATAACTGTAATGGTCTTGATTTGACCCGCCGCGCTTGTCTGAGCCCGACACGAAAAAAAACCCGTCAGCGTTGCCACGACGGGTTTCTTGAATTCGGTTGCTGGCGGTAAAGCACGTAGCCTAAAGCCAGCGGGGTGTTGCAGGTGTTTCCACACGTTTTGCTACAGCGACGTGCCTTAGCGCCAGAACGGCTTGCTCAGCTCTTCGAAACGCTGCGATTCGCTGATACCGGCATCTGCCAGCAGGCGAGCATCCAGACGCGCCAGTTGATGGCGGCTGGAGAGGCGGCGCTGCCAAAGCATCAAGTTGGCCAGAACGCGCAGCGGCAGAGCGGATTTTGACGAAACAGAGCTGTCTTGAAAAAGCGAGTCGGAACTGAGGGTACGTTCCATGGTGTACATCCTTCCGCTTATGGCGGGATTGAGGAGTGGTTTGTCTGGAGCTAATGATCCTCCTCAAGCGAGCTTTTCCCTATACACAGTTCACTTGTATTGCGATGCTCCAGTTAAGTGTTTTGCACCACTGTTTGACCTGTTATTGACCAAACTGTATGGGTCTGCGCCCAAGTGGTGCATTTTTGCTGAGTGGCGTTAGAACGATGAGGGGAAAACTCAGGTTTTCACCAGTACAGAAGTACAGTTTTATAAAAATTCAGCCATGAGCCGTCCGTCGTCACAAACTGTATTGCAGCGATCTGTCCATCGGCGAGATTACAGGGCAAGCATATATCCGGTTTCTTCGAGGTTGCTGTGCCAGGCCAGTGCATCACGCAGCAGGTGTGGTGTGTGCCCGCCACGGACGCAGGCGGCCTCGAAGTAGTCCTGCAAGGCTGTGCGATAGCTGGGGTGCACACAGTTGTCGATGATCACCCGCGCCCGCTCTCGGGGGGCCAGGCCGCGCAGATCGGCCAGGCCCTGTTCGGTCACGAGGATGTCGACGTCATGCTCTGTGTGGTCGACGTGGCTGACCATGGGCACCACGCTGGAGATCGCACCGCCCTTGGCGATGGATTTGCTGACGAAAATCGCCAGGTGGGCGTTGCGGGCGAAGTCACCCGAGCCACCAATGCCGTTCATCATGCGAGTACCGCATACATGCGTGGAATTGACGTTGCCATAGATGTCGAACTCCAAGGCCGTGTTAATACCGATAATGCCCAGCCGGCGAATCACTTCGGGGTGGTTGGAGATCTCTTGGGGACGCAGCACCAGCCGGGATTTGTAGCGGCTGAAATCGGCGAACACTTCGGCATGCTTGCTGGCTGACAGGGTCATCGAGCTGCCGGAAGCGAAGCTCAACTTGCCGGCGTCGAACAGGTCGAAGGTCGAGTCCTGGAGGACTTCGGAATACATGGTCATATCGTGGAAGGGCGAGTCCAGCAGGCCGTGCATCACAGCGTTGGCGATGGTGCCGATGCCGGCCTGCAACGGCATCAGGTTGTTCTCCAGGCGTCCGGCGCTGACTTCGCTCTTGAAAAACTCCACCAGATGACCGGCGATGGCCTGCGTATCTGCGTCCGGCGGCAGTACAGTCGAGGGCGAGTCGGTTTGATTGCTGATGACAATACCAACGATTTTTGCCGGGTCGATCTGTACTGCAGTGTTGCCGATCCGTGAGTCGGCCTTGAGCACCGGGATAGGCAAGCGCGTGGGCCGGTAGCTGGGGATATAGACGTCGTGCAGACCTTCAAGCTCCAGCGGCTGGGCCAGGTTGATCTCGACGATGACCTGTTTGGCAAGGATGGCAAAGCTCGCCGAGTTGCCGACGGAGGTGCTGAGTACCAGATGGCCCTCCGCAGTGATGGCCACGCATTCGATGACGGCCAGATCCACCGCCTTGATCTGTCGGTTGCGCAGTTGCTCCACGGTGTCGGACAAATGCTGGTCGATGAACATGACCTGACCGTCGTTGATGGCGCGACGCAGTGTGCTGTCCACCTGGAACGGCATGCGCCGGGCGAGAACCCCGGCTTCGGTCAACTGCTTGTCCAGGTCGTTGCCCAGGCTGGCGCCGGTCATCAGGCTGATCTGCAGCGGATGCAGTCGGGCACGGACGGCGAGGGCCTGAGGCACGGCCTTGGCTTCGCCCGCGCGAGTGAAGCCGCTCATGCCGACAGTCATGCCATCTTCGATCAGTGCGGCGGCATCAGCTGCCGTCATGATTTTGCTGTGCAGGGATGCGAGGCGAATACGGTCTTGATACATGGGAGTGTCTCGGTCTCAGGAAGCCAGCTGGAGAGTCTAGAGAGTTCGAGCGGGGCGGGGCCTTGGACCAAGGTCGTAACGGCGGGGGGCAGGGGGTAAAACAGTTTTACGGATACCGTAAGAAAACAGCACTGTGAGAACGCGCGAAGCCCGCGAAAACATCACCCCTCATCAAGAAGGGGTATGCCATCGCGGGCTTCGCGTGTGTGTGGCTGTCGAGGCGTTATTCCACTGCCTTGACCATGTCCTCGATCACTTTCTTGGCGTCACCGAACACCATCATGGTTTTGTCGAGATAGAACAGTTCGTTGTCCAGCCCTGCATAGCCGCTGGCCATGGAGCGCTTGTTGACGATGATGGTCTTGGCCTTGAAGGCTTCCAGGATCGGCATGCCGGCAATCGGCGACTTCGGATCGTTCTTTGCCGCCGGGTTGACCACGTCGTTGGCGCCCAGCACCAGCACCACATCGGCCTGGCCGAACTCGGAATTGATGTCGTCCATTTCGAACACCTGATCGTAAGGCACCTCGGCTTCGGCCAGCAGCACGTTCATGTGGCCGGGCATGCGACCTGCGACGGGGTGGATGGCGTACTTCACTGTCACGCCCGCATGGGTCAGCTTCTCGGTCAGCTCCTTGAGCGCATGCTGCGCTCGGGCCACGGCCAGGCCGTACCCAGGCACGATGATCACGGTGTCAGCGTTGGTCAGCAGGAAGGTGGCGTCGTCAGCCGAACCGGATTTTACCGGACGGGCCTCTTTCGCGCCTGCGGGGCCAGCATCGGCCACGGCACCGAAACCGCCGCCGATCACGTTGAAGAACGAGCGGTTCATCGCCTTGCACATGATGTACGAGAGGATGGCACCGGACGAACCGACCAGGGAGCCTGCAATGATCAACATCGAGTTGTTGAGTGAAAAGCCGATGCCGGCTGCTGCCCAGCCCGAGTAGCTGTTGAGCATCGACACCACCACCGGCATGTCGGCACCACCGATCGGGATGATCAACAGCACGCCCAGTACGAAGGCCAGCGCCAGCATGATGCCGAAGGCCTCGTAGCTGCCGGTGAACATGAAGGTCAGCCCGCACACCAACGCGCCCAGGCCAATCGCCAAGTTCAGCTTGTGCTGGCCTGCGAACTGTACCGGTGCACCCTGGAACAGGCGGAACTTGTACTTGCCCGAGAGCTTGCCGAAGGCGATGACCGAACCGGAGAAGGTGATCGCGCCAATGGCCGCCCCCAGGAAGAGCTCCAGGCGGTTGCCGGTTGGGATGGCGTCGCCCAGTTGCGCGACGATCCCCAGGGACTGCGGTTCAACCACAGCAGCGATGGCAATGAACACGGCGGCCAGGCCGATCATGCTGTGCATGAAGGCCACAAGCTCGGGCATCTTGGTCATTTCGACACGCTTGGCCATGATCGAGCCCACGGTGCCGCCCACCAGCAGGCCGACGATGACATGGCCGATGCCGGCCGTGGCACCACCAGCGCCGACGGACATAGCCGCCAACTTGTAGATCAGGCCGACAGTGGTCAGCACCGCCAACGTCATGCCGATCATGCCGAAGAGGTTGCCGCGCCGCGATGTGGTCGGGTGCGACAGCCCCTTGAGCGCCTGGATGAAGCACACGGAGGCGATCAGATAAAGGAGAGTAACCAGGTTCATGCTCATTGTTTGGCCGCCTCATCCTTCACTTTTGGAGCTTTTTTCTTGAACATTTCCAGCATCCGCCGGGTGACCAGGAAGCCACCGAAGACGTTGACCGCCGCCAGCGCGACCGCCAGGGTGCCCATGGTCTTGCCCAGCGGCGTCACGGTCAGCGCCGCCGCCAGCATCGCGCCGACGATGACGATGGCCGAAATGGCGTTGGTCACGGCCATCAGCGGAGTGTGCAGCGCGGGTGTCACGTTCCAGACCACGTGGTAGCCAACATAGATGGCCAGCACGAAGATGATCAGGTTGTAGATGCCGTGAGAAATCAGCATGTCTTCCATTGTTGTTATCCTCAGCCGTTCTTGCGGATGACCTGATGGTCGCGGCACATCAAGCATGCGGCGACGATGTCGTCTTCAAGGTTGATCTGGAACTGCGCGTCCTTGTCGAACAGCAGCTTCATGAAGTCCAGCAGGTTGCGGGCATACAACGCCGAGGCGTCTGCACCGACCTGAGCTGGCAGGTTGGTCGGGCCGACAATGGTCACGCCGTTGCTGACAACCACTTCATCAGCCACGGTCAGTGGGCAGTTGCCACCTTGCAGGGCGGCCAGGTCGATGACCACCGAGCCCGGCTTCATCTGTGCCACGGTGTCGGCGCTGAGCAGCGTCGGCGCCTTGCGGCCGGGGATCAGCGCGGTGGTGATGACGATGTCGGCCTGTTTGGCGCGCTCGTGTACGGCCAGTGCCTGGCGTTGCATCCAGGTGGCTGGCATGGGGCGCGCGTAACCGCCGACACCGACGGCGCACTCGCGCTCTTCATCGGTCTCGTAAGGGACGTCGAGAAACTTGGCGCCAAGGGATTCGATCTGCTCCTTCACCGCCGGACGCACGTCCGAGGCTTCGATGACTGCGCCCAGGCGCTTGGCCGTGGCGATGGCCTGCAGGCCCGCTACGCCGGCACCCAGAATGAGGACGCGAGCGGCCTTTACGGTGCCGGCGGCGGTCATCAGCATGGGCATGAAGCGGGGATAGTGGTGCGCGGCAAGCAGCACGGCTTTGTAGCCGGCAATGTTGGCTTGCGACGACAACACGTCGAGGCTCTGCGCGCGGGATGTCCGCGGCGCGGCTTCGAGGGCAAAGGCGGTGATACCGCGCTCGGCCATCCGGGCAATCACGTCGTTGTTGAACGGGTTGAGCATGCCCACCAGCACAGTGCCGGGGTTGATCAAGCTCAGCTCGTTTTCATAGGGTGCGTTGACCTTGAGGACCAGTTCGGCCGCGAATGCATCGCTGGCGCTCCCGATGGTAGCTCCGGCCGCTTCATAGGCGCTGTCAGTCACGCTGGCGAGTACGCCTGCGCCACTCTGGACAGTGACCTTGTGCCCTTGGCCGATCAATTTCTTGATGGTTTCCGGGGTGGCGGCAACCCGTGTCTCGCCCGTTTGTGTTTCGAGAGGAACACCAATGTGCACGTCAATTCTCCTGCGTGATCTTGTTGAATTAACCAGCGAGCTGCGGATGGTTCGCTGGGGCGCCGATCAGCACGACACCGCCTGACTACAGGCGGGGCGCGGCATTTTGCAGGCCTTTTACGGGGGGGTTCAAGAAGATATGACGCGTGACGGATAATTAACTACAAGTCACCCTGTGACCCTTTGACGCACAATGAGCGCTCAAACCCCTGTACTGTAAGGCTTTGAGTGCCTCGATGGTGGTATAAATAAATTTCCGTGGTTTGTTACAACTTGGCCGCCCAAGTACCTGGGAAATGGCTACAGAGCCCGCCCACTGGTGCCTGTAGCGAATTTCGAACACATGCAATACAGTTTTCCTGTATGCGCCATAAAGTTATATCTGTAGGTTGTTTTTTATTCTGACTACAGGGTCAGGTAACGCTTGTCCCCCGGTAAATCCGGGCAAATAGGCCGCTGCCTGAACGAGCAGCCATTGCCGGAATGCGGCCAGAGAGGCAGATTCGACCTTGCGGTCAGGCACCATGAGGTAATACGCCTTGTCGCTGTGCAGTGGCTGGGGGTTGGCGATCACCAGTCGCCCTACGGCCAGCGGCTCGAAAATCAGGAAGGGCGGGATCAGCGCCACGCCCATTTCGTGCATCGCCGCCTGCGCCAGCATCGAGAAAAGTTCGAGTCGCGGGCCGGTCATGTCGCGGGGGACGCTGATTCCCTGGGCTCCGAACCACTGGCGCCAGGCATAGGGGCGGGTGCTCTGCTGCAGCAATGGCAGTGCTGCCAATGCCTGGGGTGAGAGGAGCGTCTGTTCTCCCAGCAGGCTGGGACTGCACACCGGAACCGGGCTCTCGTCCATCAGCCGCCAGGACTGGGTACCCGACCAGTCGGCATCGCCAAAATAGACAGCCGCGTCAAACTCGGTGTCGGCAAACAGAAAGGGCCGGGTGCGGTTGGTCAGGTTGATGGTGACGTCGGGGTGCAGCGTCTGAAAATCCCTCAGGCGTGGGAGCAACCACTGTGTACCCCAGGTAGGAACGACTGCCAATTCCAGGGTACTGGCCCCTTGCTGTCCCATGACCGACAAGGTGTCGCGCTCCACGGCATCCAGTTGAGCCGCGACGCGACGGCTATAGGACAGGCCCGCCTCGGTCAGGACCACTCCGCGGCGTGAGCGTCGAAACAGGTCCACGTTGAGGAACTCTTCAAGACTGGCGATCTGTCGACACACGGCACCTTGGGTCAAGGAAAGCTCCTGGGCTGCCTTAGTGAAGCTTTCGTGGCGTGCAGCGGCTTCGAAACAGATCAGGCCAGTCGTGCTGGGGATCTTGCGACGCATGTGTGGACCTCACTCCAGCCGACGTGCAAGCGGCGAAATAGTTGTTATCGAGTGAGAAACTAGCACAAGTGGGTGCGAAATCCTCGTTTGTGTGATCTCCGGAGCGGGCCTAGCATTTAGAGACTGTCTGCCCCGATCCGAGGATTCGCTCATGAGTGACAAGGCCCGCTTCAATTGGATTGATCCCCTGCTGCTTGATCAGCAACTCACGGAAGAAGAGCGCATGGTGCGCGACAGTGCCGAGCAGTTCGCCGCTGATAAGCTGGCGCCCCGTGTGCTGGAAGCCTTTCGCCATGAGCACACCGATCCGGCGATTTTCCGCGAGATGGGTGAGGTTGGGCTTCTGGGTGCAACCATCCCCGAACAATATGGCGGCAGCGGCCTGAACTACGTCTGCTACGGGCTGATTGCACGTGAGGTCGAGCGGGTAGACTCTGGCTACCGTTCAATGATGAGCGTGCAGTCGTCGCTGGTGATGGTTCCCATCAACGAGTTCGGAACCGAGGCGCAGAAACAGAAGTATCTGCCCAAGCTGGCGTCGGGCGAATGGGTTGGCTGCTTCGGCCTGACCGAGCCTGACCATGGCTCAGACCCGGGCAACATGCTCACTCGGGCGCGCAAGGTCGATGGCGGCTACCGTCTGAACGGCACCAAGATGTGGATCACCAACAGTCCCATCGCCGATGTGTTCGTGGTGTGGGGCAAGGACGATGCCGGCGACATTCGCGGCTTCGTGCTGGAAAAAGGCTGGCAGGGACTGAGCGCTCCGGCGATCCATGGCAAGGTTGGTTTGCGGGCGTCTATCACTGGCGAGATTGTCATGGACAACGTCTTTGTGCCGGAAGAAAACATATTCCCTGACGTGCGCGGCTTGAAGGGGCCCTTTACCTGCCTCAATTCGGCGCGCTACGGGATTTCCTGGGGGGCGCTGGGAGCGGCGGAATTCTGCTGGCACACCGCTCGCCAGTACACCTTGGATCGTCAGCAGTTTGGCCGTCCGTTGGCGGCGACCCAATTGATCCAGAAGAAGCTCGCCGACATGCAGACCGAGATCACTCTGGCGCTGCAAGGTTGCCTGCGCCTGGGGCGGATGAAAGATGAAGGGACGGCGGCGGTGGAGATCACTTCGATCATGAAGCGCAACTCGTGCGGCAAGTCCTTGGACATCGCGCGGATGGCGCGGGACATGCTCGGCGGGAACGGTATCTCCGATGAATTCGGTGTGGCTCGCCATCTGGTCAACCTGGAAGTGGTCAATACCTATGAGGGTACCCACGATGTCCATGCCTTGATTCTGGGGCGCGCACAGACCGGTCTGCAGGCCTTCTATTAATAGGCGGTAAGGTATGGGAGCGCTGTCGCATCTTCGCGTGCTGGATTTGTCCCGGGTGTTGGCGGGTCCTTGGGCAGGGCAGATTCTGGCCGACCTGGGTGCCGACGTCATAAAGATCGAGCGGCCAGGCAAGGGGGATGATACCCGTGAGTGGGGGCCGCCTTTTCTGCGTGGTGCCGATGGCGAGGACACCACTGAGGCGGCTTATTACTTGTCGGCCAATCGGAACAAGCGCTCGGTGACGATCGACTTCACTCAGGCGGCGGGTCAGAGGTTGGTAAGTGATTTGGCCCTGCAGTCGGACATTCTGATCGAGAACTTCAAGGTGGGCGGGCTGGCGGCCTATGGGCTGGACTATGCCGCGCTCAAGGTAATCAACCCGCGGCTCATCTATTGCTCGATCACCGGCTTTGGTCAGACGGGGCCCTATGCAAAGCGCGCCGGCTATGACTTCATGATCCAGGGGCTCGGCGGATTGATGAGCCTGACCGGGCGTGCCGATGGCGAGGACGGCAGCGGGCCGGTCAAGGCGGGGGTGGCATTGACGGATATCCTGACCGGGCTCTATTCCAGTGTGGCCGTGCTGGCAGCACTCGCTCATCGAGATCGGACTGGAGAGGGGCAGCACATCGACATGGCGTTGCTGGACGTCCAGGTGGCCTGCCTGGCCAATCAGGCAATGAATTACCTGACCACGGGCATCGCACCCCAGCGGCTGGGTAACGCGCACCCGAACATCGTCCCTTATCAGGACTTCCCCACGGCCGACGGTGACTTCATTCTTACGGTAGGCAATGACGCTCAATTTCGGCGTTTTGCCGAAGTGGCGGGCCACCCACATTGGGCTGGCGATCCGCGCTTCCGTACCAACGGGTTAAGGGTGGCGAACCGGCTGGCGTTGATACCGCTGATTCGCCAGGCCACGGTGTTCAAGACTACAGCGCAATGGGTCAGTCAGTTGGAGGCGGCAGGGGTGCCGTGCGGACCGGTCAATGACCTTGCCCAAGTGTTTGCAGATCCCCAGGTGCTGGCGCGAGGATTGCGGGTGGAGCTTCCCCATGGGCTCGCGGGGAGTGTGCCGCAGGTGGCGAGCCCGTTGCGGCTCTCCGAGAGTCCGGTGGAATATCGCAGCGCGCCACCTTTGCTCGGTGAGCACACCGAGGTGGTGCTGGCGCAGCTGCTGGGCTTGACTGGCGAGCAGGTGGTGCAATTGCGGGAGGCCGGGGTGGTCTGAGGGCTACCTATATAGAGAGGGAAAATGACATTTCCGGCCGATTTGCCAAATAACGGAAACAGGGGGTTGACGGCCCTGTAGATCTCTCTATAATTCGCCCCACTTCCGGCGCAGACGAAACGGAAAACCTCTTGTAAATCAAGAAGTTAACCGAAGTAAGCAGCGAGGTAGGGTTTCGATGTCGGTTCAGTCCGAAGTC
>NZ_JAAVUX010000048.1 GCF_018449655.1 Pseudomonas sp. dw_358 | reverse complement strand
TGATCGTGTCCCAGGAAGTGGTGTAACTCATCACGGCTCTGGCCATTGAGTTTGCCGTTTAGTTGATCACGGCCGACAGCTTGGCCTGCGGATTATCGCTGACCGCCTCGAAGGCTTCCAATTGCATGTAGCGCCTTTGCAGGCACCATTCGTCGTTCTGCTCCAGCAACATCGCCCCGACCAGCCTGGTGATCGCCGGATCGTTAGGAAAAATACCCACGACATCGGTGCGTCGTTTGATCTCCGCGTTCAGCCGTTCCAGCGGGTTGGTGCTGTGAAGTTGCTGCCGGTGTGCCTTTGGGAAGGCCATGTGCGCCAGCACTTCATCCTCGCAGCCGTCCATGAGAGCTGCGATCTTCGGGTATTTCTCACGTAACTGATCGGCCACCAGGCGCCACTGCTGGTGGCATTCCTGGCGGCTGTCCTGGGCAAACACTGTGCGCAGCAGCGCCGCCACCATACTGCGTTGGCCCTTGCCGACGTGGGCCATGGCGTTACGCATAAAGTGCACGCGGCAGCGCTGCCAAGTCGCATGGAAGACCTTGGCCACAGCCGCTTTGAGGCCTTCGTGAGCATCAGAGATCACCAGCTTTACCCCGCGCAAACCACGACGCATCAGACTGCGCAGGAAGTCCGTCCAGAACGGCTCAGCTTCGGAAGGGCCCACCCGCATGCCCAGAATTTCCCGTCCGCCATGGGTGCTCACAGCCACGGCGATTATTACCGCGACCGAAACGATACGGCCTGCCTCACGCACTTTGACGTAGGTGGCGTCGATCCAGAGGTACGGCCAGTCGCCCTCAAGGGGTCTATCCAGAAATGCATTGACACGTTCATCGATCTCGCCCGCGAGCCTGGATACCTGGCTTTTCGAGATGCCGGTCATGCCCATGGCCTTGACCAGCTCGTCGACTGAGCGCGTGGAAACCCCCTGTATATAGGCTTCCTGAATCACTGCCGCCATCGCCTTCTCAGCGGTTCTGCGCGGCTCCAGGAAACCGGGGAAGTAGCTTCCTTGGCGCAGTTTGGGGATCTTCAGATCAACGTCACCAGCACGGGTTTGCCACAGGCGGTCTCGGTAACCGTTGCGACTATTTGTGCGGTCTGGGCTTTTGACGTCGAAGCCGGCGCCGCACAGGCTTTCGACGTCGAACTCCATCATCCGCTGGGCGACGAACTGGATCATTTGCTTGAGCAGATCAGCGTCTGCCCCTTTCTCAACCAACTCGGTCAATGCGATAGTGGGCTTGGTCATCGTGGTTTCTCTGGTGAGTGTTTGGTCTTGGTAAACTCAACAGTA
>NZ_JAAVUX010000047.1 GCF_018449655.1 Pseudomonas sp. dw_358 | reverse complement strand
CCACCGAGGCACTGGACGCCACCCACTTCGGCAAGCTGGTGGTCACCGGCACGGCGACCCTGCCGGACCAGGCCAAATTCGATGTCGACGTGGTCAACAGCGGCCAGTCCTTCCAGGGCGCCACGTTGGCCAGCGTGTTGAGCGCCGGCACCTTGAACTCCAACGGCACCTATGCGGTGACCAGCAACTCGGCGCTGTATAACTTCAGCGGCGTGAAGGACGGCAACAGCGTCGACCTGGTGGCCGCGCCCAAGACCACCACGGCGGTGACCAATGCAGTGGCCGGTATCAGCACCGCCAACCTCAGTGCGGCCCGCGTGCTGGACAGTGCGATTGCCACCA
This sequence comes from Pseudomonas sp. dw_358, assembly GCF_018449655.1. Lineage (GTDB taxonomy): Bacteria > Pseudomonadota > Gammaproteobacteria > Pseudomonadales > Pseudomonadaceae > Aquipseudomonas. The sequence continues at coordinate 985 of NZ_JAAVUX010000047.1, read as the reverse complement.
ACAGCAGCCTGACGCCGTTCTTCGTCGGCGCCACCAGCGGCAGCAGCGTGGCCAGCGCCATCTCGCAGACCCTGCCGTCCAATGCGGCAGCCGCCACCGAAGTCAGTCAGTCGACGCTGTCGACCATTGCCGACGTGGTGCAGTCGCGGATCGATGCCAACACCGGTCTGGCGTCCGGTGATGGTTTCTACGGCGACAAGAACCTGTGGATGAAGCCGTTCGGCTCATGGATCAATCAGAGCCAGCATGGCAACACCCCGGGCTATGACGCCACGGTGTACGGCATGGCGTTCGGTCTGGACGCACCGGTCAACGAGCTGCTGCGCCTGGGCGTGTCGTTCTCTTATGCCAATGCCGACACCAACAGCAAGGCCGACGTTTCAGCTCAGAGTGCGAAGGTCGATCTCTATCAACTGATGGGTTATGGCAGCTACACCGTCGCGCCCAACACCGAGTTGAGTTTCCATGCCGGGGTGGGCCAGAACCGCAACGACGGCAAGCGCGACCTGAGCCTCAACGGCATCAGTGGCCAGGCCAAGTCCAATTATGACAGCCGTACGGTCACTGCCGGTGTGGCGTTGGCCAAGGCCTACGACATCAGCCCGACCACGCGCTTCATCCCGTCGGTGCGGGCTGATTACACCTGGTTGAAAGACGACAGCTACCACGAGAGCGGCAGTGCGGCGATCAATCCGTTGCTGCTGGATGTGGATCAGCACCAGACCGATCAGTTGATCCTCGGGCTGGACGGCAAGCTGGTGCACGAGGTCATTCCGGGGACGCAGCTGACTGCCAACCTTGGGGTGGGCTATGACGTGATTCATGACGACTCGATGCTGACCTCCAGCTATGCCGGGGCAGCGGGCAACACCTTCAACACCGTGGGGCAGAGCTCCAGCCCGTGGCTGGCGCGGGGTGGCGTCGGGGTAACGACCAGGATCGCGCAGAACGGCACCGAGTTGTCGGTGAACTACGATGCCGAGGC
>NZ_JAAVUX010000046.1 GCF_018449655.1 Pseudomonas sp. dw_358 | reverse complement strand
CGTGTCACCAACAGCACCCTGGGCGGGATCCTCAATGACGGGCAGGTCAATGGTGCAACCGACCTGAGCGTCACCGGCAGCCAGGTCAACGGCGACATCGTCAACAATGGCGACATGCAGGGGCTCACCAGTATTGCGTTGGACCACTCCACGGTCACCGGCCAACTAATCAACACTGCCCAGGGGTCGGTCAATGCTGCCATCCAGTTGCTGAGCAGCAGCGTGGCCGGTGGTGTGATCAACAATGGCACCATCGACGGTATCTCCGACAACGTCATCAACAACAGCACGATTGGCGGGTTCACCAACACCGGCTCCATGGGCGGCGGGTTGTACGACCTGAATATCAACAACAGCACGGTCAACGGCGACCTCAGTAACAGCGGCACCATCTCGCGGGTCGGGCTGCTGGGCGTGAGTATCACCGGCAGCCAGATCACCGGGCAGTTCAACAACAGCGGCTACGTGGACGGCGTGGCGCTCGATTCCACCACGCTGGGCGGCGGCCTGGTCAACAGCGGGACCCTCAACGGGGTCTTCTACTCCAACGGCCAGGCCCAGGTGTACCGCCAGACCGCGTTGGCAATCGACAACAGCACCTTGGGTGGCGACATCGTCAATACCGGCACGCTCAGCTCGTCCCGGGGCGGCTATGGGTTGTCGTTGCTGGGCAGTACCGTCGACGGCAGTTTGTACAACAGTGGCTCGGTCAGTGGTTCGGTGGGGCTGAACGTACAGCAGTCACGGCTGACCGGCGACCTGATCAACGCCGGGGCCATCAGCTCGGACGGTTTCTACGGCATCTGGGTCAATGGCAGCACCATCGGCGGCGCGCTGGTCAACAGCGGGACCCTGGCCAGCGGCACCGCCATTTACGTGGATGCCTCGCTGATCGGCAACGGCGTGACCAACAGCGGCACCATCGGTGCCAGCCTGCTGCTGCACAGCTCGACGCTGGCCAGCGGTGGCCTGACCAACAGCGGTGTGATCGCCAATGGTCTGAACCTGACGAACGTCAGCGACTTTGGCGACATCGTCAACTCAGGCCAGGTCGGCAGCTTCACGTCGGTGGGTGGAACGGTGCTGGACGCCAGCCTGATCAGCGGCAATGTGCTCAACACCGGCACGCTGTCGGGGCCGGCTGATGCCCTCAGCATCAGCAGCTCGGAGATCAGCGGCAACGTGCAGAACGCCGGCACCATCGCCGCCGTCGCCACCGGCATCAGCATCAACGACGTGTCCATTGCCGGCAGCCTGGTCAACAGCGGCAGCATCTCCGGCGCCACCGGCATCAGCCTGGTCAATGCCGCCGATCAGATGGGCTCGCGCGGTCAAACGACGCTGGTGGGTGACCTGGCCAACCTCAGCTCTGGCGTCATCAGCGCCACCACCACCGGCGTGTCGGCCGATGGCGTGCTGATCAAGGGCAGCGTGATCAACAATGGGCTGATCAGCAGTACTG
>NZ_JAAVUX010000045.1 GCF_018449655.1 Pseudomonas sp. dw_358 | reverse complement strand
GGCATGCGACCCTTGCCCGAAGACCTCCCTGATGACCCTGTTTTGCTCAAGCAAATGTTGCTTGAGGCCTTCAGCCGTCAGGAAGTTACCACCGAGGCATACGAGACCCACATCGTTGATCTGAAAGAGCAGATCAAGCTGTTGCGTGACCGCATCTTTGGCCGTAAATCCGAACAGACTGTCGAACCCAACACGCCGCAACTGGCGCTGTTCAATGAGCCCGAGAGCGAGCCAATGCCTGCGGTCGGCGATGCCGACGAGGAAGTTGTGACTCCTGCGCCACGCCGTGGCAAGCGCAAGCCACTGTCGGCTGATCTGCCGCGAGTCGAAGTCATCCACGACTTGCCCGAGCACGAACTCACCTGTGCCTGCGGTTGCCGCAAACACATCATCGGAGAAGAAACCAGCGAGCAGCTGGATATCGTGCCGATGCAGATTCGCGTGATCAGACACATCCGCAAAGTCTACGGTTGCCGTGGTTGTGAAACAGCCCCGGTCACGGCCGACAAACCAGCGCAGTTGATTGAAAAGAGCATGGCCAGTCCGAGCGTGCTGGCCATGCTGCTCACCACCAAGTACGTCGACGGCTTGCCGCTTCATCGTTTTGAAACGGTGCTGACCCGTCATGGCGTTGAAATCCCCCGTCAAACACTGGCGCGCTGGATTATCCAGTGCGGCGAGCATCTGCAACCCTTGTTGAATCTGATGCGTGATCGGCTGCTGGAGAGTCCGGTCATTCACTGCGATGAAACGCGAGTTCAGGTACTGAAAGAACCGGATCGAGATCCGACCCGCCAATCCTGGATGTGGGTGCAGGCCAGCGGGCCGCCTGATCGGAAAGTCGTGTTGTTTGACTACACATCCAGCCGCGCGCAGGAAGTGCCACTGCGCCTGCTGGAAGGTTATCAGGGCTATGTGATGACCGACGATTACGCGGGTTACAACGCCTTGGCGTTGCAACCGGGCGTGGAGCGGCTGGCCTGCATGGCCCATGCGCGGCGCAAGTTTGTGGAAGCCCAGAAAGTGCAGCCCAAGGGCAAGACCGGCCGGGCCGATATCGCACTGACGATGATTAACAAGTTGTACGGCATCGAGCGTGAGCTTAAAGACGTGAGCGATGAGCAGCGCCTGGTCGGTCGTCAGGAAAAGAGCCAGCCGGTATTGGATCAGTTGAAAAACTGGCTGGATAAAACTCAGCCTCAGGTAACGCCGCAAAGCGTTTTGGGCAAGGCCGTTCATTATCTGGCGAATAACTGGAGCAGGCTGGAGCGTTACGTTGAAGCGGGTTTTTTACCGATCGACAACAACGCGGCTGAAAGGGCGATAAAGCCGTTTGTGATCGGGCGCAAGGCTTGGCTGTTCAGCGACACCCCTAAAGGCGCAACCGCGAGCGCGCAGATCTATAGCTTGGTCGAGACTGCCAAAGTCAACGGCCGGGAGCCGTATACGTGGCTGCGCCACGTACTTGAACGGTTGCCGCAGGCTGCATCGGTAGAGGATTACGA
>NZ_JAAVUX010000044.1 GCF_018449655.1 Pseudomonas sp. dw_358 | reverse complement strand
ACTGGGTGCGCAGGAACCGTGTGGGGTCCCAGGTGGTAGTGGTGGTGCGGGCCTGGGGCGTGCCGCTGGCTTCGGTGTGGCTGGCTTCCAGGCCCCGGTCGTTGTAGGTGTAGGTGGTGATAAAGCCTTTGGCGTCGGTCTTGGTCAGGACTTGGCCGCGGTCGTCGTAGGTGTAGGTGGAGTTGCTGGCGGGGCAGTTATCAGAGGGCTCTCCAGTAATTGCGATAACCCGTTTAACTCCTACTAACCATCACGTCCATGAGCCAATTTCTTATGCAATTAAAAATTATGAGCCAATTTTTTTATCCATATCTTCCCGTTTTCACCGGTAAATAGCGGAAACCACGAAGCATGTTGCAAAAATTATAGAATAAAATATGGGGTATCCATTAGTTTTTTTATCCACCCCATATTCGTCTTTTATCTTTGATAACCTTACAATCCAATCTAATCGTCGGATATAAATTTATGAAAGTCAATACCCCCGAAATTCAATATCTCTTGATCAATTATGCTCATAGTGATCAAAACCTTTTCCTTCTCTGATTCAGAGATACCATTGGAGCGATTAATAATCTCAGAATTTATTCTTTCAAGGTCAACGATCAGCGGAAACAGATTCTCGTTCCAAAATCTTCCGTCAATTATCCGACCTAGCCCTTCAATTCTTTGAATTGCTGAATTCAGAGGCATATCCCCTACTCTATACAGATTTACGGTTGTCATCATTAGCGAGAGTTGCCTCAAGATGAAATCTTCCATTTTTACCTCGGTATTACTGTGATGACACGGCCGGTAGCACTATCTGTAATTACAATTAGTTTTCCATCTGCGCTCTGATGCTCGGTTCGGCTGTCCGGGTAATCTTTGTCTGGCCTAGAGTTACCATTCACGATTGCATCTTCAACTGGTGTGGGCGTAATCCCTCTGCCTTGCATCTGATCAAGCGCATGTCCTGAATAATCTCGGCCATCAATATTGCCCGCCTCATTTGTACCCCTTGGAACGTCCAGAGGACTACCACGCTGTCCGGTAGGAGTGCTTGGGTCTTTGCCGTCGTTTGCTTTATCTGAATACAGGCATCCACCCGCGCAATCATCCATTTGAGGAGATGCAAGTGAGTTATTTGGGTACAAGAGGCAGCTAGCACCTGCAATCGCTGCGCCACCTATCGCCGCTCCAATCCTTGGAAGTGCTAATGGGAATCTGATAGCGTCCAACCATTCTGGGATCGCAATCGACTGCGTGCCGGCAGGATCAATGTGGCTCAACGGATTCCCGCCCACATACCCATAGGTATTGAGCCCACCCTTCAACCCGATCGGATCACTCTGCACATACCGCCCGGTCTGCGCATTGTAGTCCCGGTAGTAGTTATAGCTTAGCTGGCTGGTCGCATCATAAACCTGACCTGGGAAGCGCAGTGCGATGCTCGTCGTATTGCCATCACCGTCCACGTCCTCGTTCGGTGCACCGGCTCCGTACGCATCGCTGTTCCAGCTCCACAGCAAC
>NZ_JAAVUX010000043.1 GCF_018449655.1 Pseudomonas sp. dw_358 | reverse complement strand
GAATAGCATGCCGTTGGAGGTGCGTAAAAGCATGACGTACGACCAAGGACGTGAGATGGCCAAGCATGCCGAACTGACCCAGAAGACGGGCGTGGCGATTTACTTTTGCGATCCGCACAGCCCGTGGCAGCGCGGCAGTAACGAGAACATCAACGGCTTGATCCGCCAATACCTGCCCAAGGGCACGGACTTGTCGAAGCACAGCCAGGAGGAACTGGACGCTATTTCTTATCAAATGAACATTCGGCCTCGGAAGCGCGTCGGATTTAAATGCCCGATTGAAGTCATTACGGAGGTGATGGGTATGTATCATGAGGCACCCACTTCAATTCAATGACCGTGTTGCACTCGGTTCCTGCAACCGCCCAGTAATGACCTGACTGGTCCCAGGCCGAACAATAATTTTAATACTCGTTTCTCCCGAAGTACCAATCGCTCGGCCCATCGGGACAACATATGCACCCGGATCACCTACTACAGGACTACCTTTCTTGAGCCATGCTTCATCGACAGCGCCTAAAATCTCTTTTCTGTCCATACTAAAGACGCTATGTGTTGTCTTGGCCGGATTCGGTTCCGCATGCTCTAAAACATGCAAAACTTTGTTTCCTTGAACCGATCCTTGCCCATAGTCTAGACCCGCTGGTGTTGTCCAAGTCCGGGTAGACTTGTCAAACGTTAGCTCTACTGCACCACCTGTTACTTTTGCACCAAGCTATCCAAAAAATCAGGATATTTCCCAATAAAAATCTGTCAATAAGCCATTTAGGTTTGCTGACCATTGGTTATGTACACGTCGCTGCTCCAGCCATAAAAACACCTCCCTTGGGCTGTGCGCCTCAGAGTAGATTTTAAATTCTCGACTCATATCCAGGCTGAACAACGATAGCTCTCGCTCTATCTCTGAGTAGTAATAGTCCACTCCTCTCATTTTCTACCACCTTCAGGAAGCGTCCCAAAATCCTTGACCTTGATCGGTTGATTCGTAATTGCTTGAGTTCCTCCACCAGCCCCCCACTCAGGGAATGTATTGGTAATCGGCTCCAAGGTTGTGGTTGTATTCCACTTCCCAGTTGGAATCTTCAAGTCGTCTACTAATGGTAGCGTATCAAAGCTTACCCAGTTGGTGGGTGTCCTGGGCAGTTGAAGTAGGCTCTGCGCTTCGGACGGAGTCATATTTTCAATATTATCAAATGTAATATAGGTAGGATTGCGGGGAGCAATTGTACCCGTTAACGCCTCTTCGACAGCAGGACCTCCGACAGCTCGATAGCCAGTCGCTGGCACAGTCGTTCCTTGTGGTGTGACGTAAAAATCAGCGCTACCGACAGTAGCAGAAGGCCCTTTTGCACCATTTGTCTCAACAGCAGTCGCAAGCGACCAAAAATCACCTGTCAACTTAGATGCCGCGAGCATATCGCCAGCTGCCGACGCTAAGCCTAGTACATTATCCACACTCGAAGGTGATACGCCTAGCGCGCCTCCGAGCAAATTGGCCGTTGCAGTATCAGCCTGGGATCCGTACCAGAGGCTCTGAGCACCTGCCGCACTCACATCCGCCCCATAGGCGGATCGTGTCCCGGGAAGTGGTGTAACTGAACCAACCGAAGGCGCCCTGCGGGCGAAAGAGGATGGTCATCGTGGTTCTTGGC
>NZ_JAAVUX010000041.1 GCF_018449655.1 Pseudomonas sp. dw_358 | reverse complement strand
ATCGGTGCCCACGCCGACAGCTCCATCAGCTACATCTATACCGCCCTTGGCCAGATGGCCAGCAGCGCGGTCGAAGCCTCGACCACCAGCTACAGCTACAACGCCGTGGGCGATGTACGTCAGTTCAGCTTGGCCAGTGGCAACATTATCGATTAGACGCGAGATTTTAGCCGCAACTCGGCGATCGGCAACCCTGATAATGTCGACGGGTCATTGGGATAGCCTGAAATGGGTAGTTCGCTGCGAGTTATAGGGTATAGCTGTGCAATATGAATAAATATATTTTTATTCGTTTTTAATTTGAAAATTGTGGTGGAGCCGTATGTTATATATACCTAATTATTACTCCATGAATTTTAAGCGTGCCGTATGGGCGATAGCGGCATCAGCTGCTTTTGCTTTTGCTTCAGGTGCGCAAGCGGATGATTATTATTGGTGGGTGTCAGGATATTACGATACGCATTATGCCAGTGCTCAGCAGGCGTGTGATGGATATGTTTCTTCGGACCCCGCAAATTATGGGGTAGCTACAAATTTTGTATACTATGACTTAGGCTCTGGCGCAGGCTCTGGCTTGCCAGGCAAGGTTGCGGGTGCTACTTGTAATTTTTATAACGCATCTACTGGAAATTTTATTGCCTCAATGGCACTAAATTTTCACTACGGAAGCTCATGCGCCAACGGTGGTGCTTTTGATAAGATCACTGGTGAGTGCGAGCTGCCAAATAACCAAATCCGGCGAAAGAGCTTTGGCTCGCCAAACGATAATCTCAGTTGCCACGCACCAAGCTTGGAGCAGGGGGATCCGATAAGCTCTGCATCAGGTAATAGCTATCAAGTTGTGAGCGATTTTTCGGTACGATCTACTATTGTGGATTATGCATTTGGATTTTCTAGATATTATAATAGTTTTGATGGCCTTTGGCGCCATAGTTTTTCTTCACATTTGCTGATCGACGATAGTTACATTGGGCTTATTAGTTACGATGGTAGGCGGGTTCTCTTCTCCAGATATGGTGATGTCGTGACGCCCGAGGTGACGGAATTGGGTACATTGGTCCTCACAGCAGAAAATTGGGTTTATTCAGACTCTGACGGCAATCAGCAAATTTTTGATGGGGAGGGTAAACTTATCGCAGTAACAAAAGCGACAGGATATCATCAACAGCTTTCGTACAATGGAAGCACTGTCACAGTGACGGATGATTTCAATCACATCCTTTCGTTTACTCAAGATGCACAATATCAGCCGCTTTCTCTGCAGGTTGGTGACAATACAGCACAGTATTCCTATAATTCTAATGGGTCCTTGGTCAAGGTCTCCTACAGTAAGAATGGTGTGAACACGGTTCAACAATATGCGTATGGTGATACACATGATTATCGTCTTCTTACCAGTTCGACAGACCCACGGGGCAGCACGTCAATCATCTGGAGCTATGACTCTTCAGGGCGCGCGATATCCAGTAGTAATTCAGATGGTACAGGCAAGATTGCTCTTACCTTTAACGATGATGGGTCAACAACTGTCGTTAATTCTTTACTAAATTCTGCCACCTATAAATTTCAAATAATCCAAGGTATCAAAAGAATTGTGGAGATAAATGGAGAGCCCAGCCCTGGTTGCCCCGCCAGCAACTCCAGCTACACCTACAACGACCGGGGCCAAGTCCTGACTAAAACCGACGCCAAAGGCTTTATCACCACCTACACCTACAACGACCGGGGCCTGGAAGCCAGCCACACCGAAGCCAGCGGCACACCCCAGGCCCGCACCACGACCACCACCTGGGACCCCACACGGTTCCTGCGCACCCAGG
>NZ_JAAVUX010000040.1 GCF_018449655.1 Pseudomonas sp. dw_358 | reverse complement strand
ACTCGCCAGCCTCCCGTTGCCGATCAGGCGCAAACTGAAATGGATAGGTCTGATCGGGCTGACCTACCTCAGCATCATGATGGTGGGAGGCAGTGTCGTCATCTATGTGGAGTACCTTTGAGTCCGGGCATGAAAGGCCAGCCTGAGGGAGATCCGCTGGTGGGCCACAACTGGCCTCTTCGCAAGCCCTGACCCGCGCTGGCCGCGATGCGTCCTTGTGGGCGAAGCGCGGCCAGCGCATTCATTCTGCGCACGGCCGGATAATCAGCAGATTATCTGCGCCCCCCCCTGCACTTCGCCGCAATCCCCTGCCGCACTCGCGGTAATCTGTGTCGACAGCCAACGGCCTTGCGCCTGCTGGAGCGACGCCTCGGCGGCGCGGCCATGGCCCATACGCCGCAGGCAAGACCTTGACCCAAGGAGCCCGATCTTGGCCTCGAAACATATCATCGTCATCGGCGCCGGCGCCGTCGGCCTGTCCAGCGCCCGCGCCGCCTTGCTGCGCGGGCATCGGGTCACTGTGATCGAACAAGGGAGCATTCCCCATTCACGCTCGGCCTCGTTCGACCAACACCGGCTGATTCGCTACCAGTACGGCCGCTCGCCGGGCTATACGCTGATGGTCAGCCAGGCCTTCGATGCCTGGGAACGGTTGTGGCAAGACCTCGATGCGCAACATTTCCACCGCACCGGCACCCTGGGTATTTCCCTGGCCGAGGGCGACTATGCCAGCACCTCCGGTGCGACCATGGCCCAGGTCGGCATCGAGCACCAGTGGCTGGACGCGGCGGGTATTGAAGCGCTGTGCCCGCACTTGCAGATGCCCGCCCACGCCCGTGGCCTCTACAGCAGCACCGGCGGCGTGCTGTTTGCCGACCGTATCGTGATCGGCCTGGCGGCGTGGTGCCGGGCCCATGGCGCAAAGCTTCTGGCCAACACCCAGGTGCAATCGGTGGACACCGAAGCCGGCCGGGTGCACACCACGGCCGAGATGCTTGAAGGGGACCAGATCGTGATTGCCGCCGGCGCCTGGCTGCCGGGTTTGCTGCCGGCCTATAGCGAACTGCGCATTGCGCGCCAGGCGGTGTGCTACGTGCAGGCCCCCGAGCAACACCGCGCCCACTGGGCCAACGGGCCCTGCATCACCGACCTGGGCGAAGGCGCCAACTACGCCTTGATGCCCGTGCAAGGCACCGGCCTTAAATTCGGCTCGGGCCAGCATCGGCGCCTGGGCAGCCCGGCCGATGGTTTCGCCGGGCCGCCGGAGGAAGGCTATGACGTCATCCGCTATTTCGCCCCGTACCTGCGCGACGCCGAGGCCTATCGCTCCCAGCGCATGCAGGTGGGCTACTACGTGCTGGACAGCAGCGACGCCTTCCGTGTCGAGCCCCAGGGCAAGGCCCTGGTGGTCACCAACTGCGGCGGCGGCATGTTCAAGTTTTCCGCCTTGATGGGCGAGCGCGTCATCGCTTGCCTAGACCACGAACTCACCCCCGCGCAGCTGCAACATTGGGCTGCCGGCAAACTTCCTGTCACCACCCCGGAGCTTTCATGAGCCTGTTGACCCACTTCAACCTCGCCGACCTCGGCACCCCACGCCACGGTCGCCCTGCCCCTGAGCGGCTGGTGGATGGCGACCCGCAGTTCACCACCTGGGACATCGAACAGACCGCCGACGGCGTCGTCACCAGCGGCGTCTGGGAAGCCACGCCGGGTGCCTATTGGTCGATCAAGGGCGAGACCTGGGAGTTCTGCTCCATCCTCAGCGGCGTCAGCGAGCTGACCGAAGAAGGCAAGCCGCCGGTGATCATCCGTGCTGGCGACAGCTTTGTGATGAAGCCTGGGTACAAGGGCATCTGGCGGATTCTGGAGACGACCCGCAAGGTGTGGGTGACGCGCGACTGAGGGTGATCGCCCTATTGGATTTCAACTTGAAAATCCAAGGTGCGAGACGCTTCGTAGGAGCCGACCTTGGTCGCGATGCCAGCACCGCATCAGGCCCGCCGGACCGCGTCGCCTGCATCGCGACCAAGGTCGGCTCCTACGCCGGTTGGGTTTAACCGCAGTCCAGCTGTGGGCTACGCCGGGTGTGTGGGTGACGCGCGACTGAGGGTGATCGCCCTATTAGATTTCAACTTGAAAATCAAAGGTGCGAGACGCTTCGTAGGAGCCGACCTTGGTCG
>NZ_JAAVUX010000039.1 GCF_018449655.1 Pseudomonas sp. dw_358 | reverse complement strand
GCCAGCGGGTACTCCGGATGCGCAGCAGCCATCCGCTCGCCCTGCTCGTGATAAAAGCGCATGGCCTTCAGATTCATGTCGCCATCGGTGCCCGCTTCGACACGGGTCGGCTCGATGATCAGGTAGCTGCCACCGCCGTTGAGGACGATCTTATGCTTGGCGGTGATGTGGATTTCGTTCTCGGTGCTGGTGATCTGCAGGGCATTGCGCGCCAGCAGTTCGAGGGTGTCGTGCTGGGCCTGGATCTTGACGGGGCCCTGGTTGGCGATGAGCTTGATGCCGAGTTTTTCCACGAACAGGCTCAGGCCCTGGCCGATGCCCATGAACATTCGTCTGGCCACGCTCAGGTCGGCGTTGGCGCCAGCGTTGAGGATCAGATTGTTCTCGGCGGCCAACTGAAGGTGGTTGCCGCTGGTCAACGCCATGCCGTCCGGGGCGCTGAGCAGCACGACCTGAGACTGCAGCTGTTCGATGTGCTGTTTGAGCAGGGTGATCTGGGCTTGCAGGTCCGCAGGCTCGGCGCTGGCCGTCTGGGCATTGGCCGAGAGCTGTTGCATTTGCTCCCGAGCCTGTTCCAGACGCCCGGCTGCTTCGGCCATTTCGAGCATCTGGCCCTGGGCCAACGGCTGCTTGTCAGCGCTGATGAACAGGCCTTTGCCCGCTCGCAGGGCGCCATGGCCATCCGTGCGCAACTCGAAACCGGCACCGCGCTGTTCATTTTTTCCATCGACTACATGGCCTAGATTCAGCTGGCTCTTGCCACTGTGATCCGAGCTCAACTTGACGTGCTCGCGGTCGCGGTCATCCTCCATTCTGAGTGTGTTGTTGGCCGGCGTACGCAGGACATTGCGGCGGTAGTTATGCAGCGTCACGGGGTCTGGATGTCGGTTGTCGTGCAGCGCATGGGCGATATAAGGCCGGTCCGGATCGCCCTGCTCGAAGGCCACCGCCACTTCGGTGCCCTGGATCAAGGGAAGATGCAGGCCATGGGTATCGCCCGCATAAGGTCGGGCCAGGCGCAGCCAGGCGCTCTCCCCGCCCAACGGCCAGGCCTGGCGATCGAAGAGGAAGTTGACCTTGTAGCGACCCTGCACGTCGATGTGACTGTAAGGGTCGCCCTTGAGGGTGCTGGTCACCCGAGCAGGAACCGTCCCCGCGATGACAGGCTTTTGCGCAAGAGCAGGACGAAAGCAGACACGCTCGTCGCAGGGAATGGCTTCGAAGCTCATCACCGGACTGCGATCCCGGCCAGCGCGACAGGTCAGCTGAGTGACGACCACCCCGGGGCCGAAAGCCTCGGGCGCCTGCCCGGTGATTTCCAGCACCTGACCGGGCATCACCGTGACGCTGTTGCACATGCCGCTGAAACGGGTCTGATCGTTCAGATACAGCTCATGCTTGAGCCGTGCATAAAAATAGCCGCTCTCGCTGAGCAGGTCCTCATCGCGGACGAACCCATCGCCGATTTCCCGGTAGGGCTCGCCATAGTGATAGGCCTCGCCGTAGGTCGGGATCTCGGAAAACTGGCCTTCCACCTTGCCTTCCATCCACGCCGCGGTGTTCTGGGGGTTATACGAGCGAACGCTGATATCCCGCTCCACCAGCTTGTGCCGGGTTTCAAGGTTCCAGACGCAATCCTCGTCATCCTTCTGCAGGCCGGCGCGAGGGATGACCGGCAGGCTGACCACGGGCAGGTAATGACGCTGATCATCGCGCAGCTCGAGCACGTCGATGCCCTGGCGATCGTCCATGGAGAAGTGGTACCAGATCCCGACTTCCGCCAGCAGGCGCTGGATAAAGGCCAGGTCGCTTTCACCGAACTGGATGACCTGTTCGCGCTGGGGATACTCGCGGGTGAGCAGGAACTGAAAGTGCTGGCCTTCGAAGTCATGGCGGGTACGCAGGATATGCTCGACGATCTGCGGCACGCTCAGGTTTTGGTACACGGCGTGATGCAAGGTCCGTTCAAGCAGGGCCAGGCGAGGTCTGAGCACCACCCGATAACGGGTCTCGTCACGGGATTGCGAAAGGCGCTGGAAGTCGGTGATGAACCCGTAGACGGTGCGCAACGGCTCGGGCGGCCCGGGCTTGCGATCCAATCGCGAGCAGGGAGCTGGCAAAGGATAGAGGCTGAACCGGGCCTGCTGGCCCAGCACCGACGCCATGGGAATGTCCCGCGTGGTGCTGGTGAATTCGAGGGTGTAGGCGAACGGCTGGCT
>NZ_JAAVUX010000004.1 GCF_018449655.1 Pseudomonas sp. dw_358 | reverse complement strand
CCAATGCGGGTGCGGAGACTTTTTGCTTCCTTTTGGGTCTTTCCAAAAGGGAGTCGCTGTAAAAGCGAAAGGGGCCTTCGGCCACCCTGGAGATGCCGGATAAGCCCGCGGATTTCAGTAGCAACTCTGAGATCGTCATGGCGACCCGAATTCAAGTGAGCTAATCCGTTTTACGTGTTGATGCAGACTCACCTTTTCGGCACGGTGAGCAAGCCTTCCGGTCAAGGCTTCAACAACTGCATCTGCTGACGATAATCATCCGTCACCTGCCGCGCCTGGCTGGCGCTGGTCACCACACGGGGCGTGATCAACACAATCAGTTCGGTGCGGTCACGGCTTTTGGAAGTGGACCCAAACAACCAACGCAGCCCGGGGATCCTCGACAGGCCCGGCACGCTGGAGGTTGATTCGGCATTGTCCTGTTTGATCAACCCGCCAAGCAGCACGGTCTGTCCGCTCTGCACGGCAACCTGCGTGGACACCGAGCGCGTCGAGATGCTGGGGTTGGGCTGCGTCGTGGTCACGCTACTGGTGTCGGCATCGCTGACCTGCTGTTTTATGTCCATGTACACCAGGCCCCCCGGATTGATCCTTGGGGTCACGTCCAGGATCACCCCGGTCTGCACGTACTCGACGCTGCTCAACGTGGTGGCAGAACTGGTCGTGTTGACCGTAGTCTGGGTGATGGGGATGTTGTCGCCGACCTGGATCTGCGCTGCCTGATTGTTCATCACCACCAGCGACGGTGCCGACAGCACCTGAGTGCGTCCGTTGGTTTCCAAGGCATGCAAGGCCACCTGCAAGTGGCTGCTGACGAAGGAGTAGAACAACGCATCGGTACTGCCCAGGCTAGCCCCCCCACTGCCCAGCGCACCTTGACTACCCGTGCTGTTGGCCACTGTGGTGCTGGTCGAGTTACCCGCCAGTTTGCCCAAGTACCATTGCACCCCCAAGTCCAGATCGCCAGACAATTTCACTTCAAGAATGCGCGTTTCGATCTGCACCTGCAGCGGCAGGTTGTCCATGCGTTTGATGGCCGATTCGATCTCTTTCCATTGCGCAGGACGGGTGCGCACCAGCAGTTGGTTGGTGCTTTTCTGCGCGGTGATGCGCACGCTTTCTTCAAGACTTTTCTGACTGCCCTGGGTCTCCTGTGCGCTGCTGGAGTCGTCGTTTTGTGTTTCGTCCGCGCTTTCGTCACTGTCGTCACTGTCACTTTGATCAGTGCTTTGCGTGTCGGTGCCGGAATGGGTGGCAAGGCCACCGGTAGCGGTGCTGCCCGAAGTGCTGCTGCCGGTACTAGTGAGCGAAGACAGCGTCGCCGTGCGCAGGCCGGGCGCTACCTTGGCGGCGGTGTCTTCCTTGATCGCCCCTGTGCCGTAGATCTGGCGCAGGTACTTGGCCAGGTCCGAGGCCTTCATGTTGCGCACATCGTAGACGTACATCTGTGGCTCGTTGCCGCCGCCCTCGTCGATGGTCTTGATCCAGTCCCCCACTTCCTGCAAGTACGCAGGCTGAGCAGAGATGGCGACGATGGAGTTGGTTCGCTCATTAGGCAAAAACTTGACCATGCTCCCCAGCGGCATGCCGTTGTCGGGGCCGAAAACTTTCTGCAGTTGCGGCATCAGTTCGCCCACCGAGGCGTGCTGCAAGGCATACACGCCGATGGACATGCCCTTGAGCCAATCGACGTCGAAGGTGTCGATGGTGTCCTGGTAGTTGGCCAACTCGTCGGCGGTACCGGCCAGGCTCAGCACATTGCGCGCCGGGTCCACCAACAGGAAAGCATTCTCGCGCACGAAGGGTTTGAGCAGCTTCTGCATCTCTGTCGCACCGATGTAGCGCAGCGGGTAAAGCCGTGCGGAAAGACCCGCGGACGGTTGCGCCACGGGCATTTCCGGTACCAGTTTGCCGGCCACTGCCTGGGCGGCGGGCAGGATGATGTAGCGGTCGCCCTGGCGGATCATGGCGTTGTTGGTCCAGGACAGCAGCGTTTCCAGAATGGACAGCGCTTGCTGTTTGTTCACAGGCTTTGAGGTGGAAAAGCTGACGTTGCCTTTGACCTCGGGGGTGATGCTGTAGTTGGCGTGCAGCAGGTCGCCCATGACCGTGTTGATGACGGCCTCGATGGGCTGGTCGGTAAAGTTGAAGACCACGTCGCCCGGGAGATCTGTACCGGCCACCTTGATCGGTGGCTGCGGATGAATGAAGCGCTGGGTGCCGACAATGATCTGCCGCTGGGCCGGTGCCGTCACCGCGCGCGCAACAGCAGGCTCGCTGCCCGGTTGCGGGGTCGCCGGCCGCTGCGCGCCTGTGCCGTTCATGGCCTCGTTGATCAAGGCCGGTTCGTTGTGGGTGTCCTGCTGCCAGGCACAGCCACTCAGGGAAATGGCCACAGCCAGGCTCAGCAGTGGGCTACGCAGTTGCGTGGAAAACCGGGTTGAAGCGTAGTGAAAGGTCATGGTGTGACTACGTGTGAAGGTGGCAAAACAGGGGCTGCAGCGGGCGCCGGCAGGCGCGGTACGGGCAGGTTCAGGGTTTGCGTCTGTCCCTGACGCTGGAAAGTGACGCTGGTGGCGGTCAGCTGTTGCACCGTCCAGCCGTTGTCCAGGCGGTCGCCCGGCTGGAGCTTGAGTGCGCGCTTGTCACGCTGGCGCAGCAATGCCCATTGCTCCTTGCCGTGGAGCATCACGCCGCCCAGCGCCAGGCCGTCCAGGGAAGTGCTGGCAGCGCTGGCACGGGCCAGGTCAGGCTGGCGATCCGGGCTGAACAGGGGCTGTTGCCAGGCCACCGCCCGCTCTTCGCTGGACAGATCGGCGACTGCCAGCGCCACGGGTGCGGGGTTATTGACCTTGGGCAGTGCGGCTACCGGCAGCCAGACCAGCGCGCGCGGGTTGGCCAAGGCGCACCAGGCGAGGGCTGCCACCAGGGCGGTAATCAGCAGCCAGAGGGTAGCGGTCAGCGGCTTCATGCCTGGGGCTCCCTGGCGGCCGCGAGGTAACCGCGCAGCAACAGTTGCACCTTGAGTCGACCGGGGCCGCCGGAGGACGCCGCCGTGGTGGGGCGATGAACACTCAAATCCTCGACAAACAGCGTGGGCTGCGAATACTCGAAATCATGCAACAGGCGCATCAAAGGCTCAGTGGCGCATTCCAGCGTCAGGCTCACCTTGACCTGCCGATACGGTACCGTCGCGTCTTGCTCGGGCACCATGGGCATGCGCTGCGTCACGACGCAGCCCGGCCCGACCAGGGCCTGGGCCTTGACCCTGTCGACAGCGTATTGCATCAACTGCGCGGCCGCCGCGTTGGCGTCTTCGCCGGCCAGCAGGCTGGCGCGGCTGTCCGGGTCCTGACGGGCCTGATCGAGTGACGCACGCAGCGCCGGCCCCTGTTCCAGCACGCGGGCATAGCGCTGGTGCTGGCTTTGCAGCAGCTGCGCCTGCTCATCCAGTGCCGCCATGGGCGTGGCGAACCAACTGTCGATCAGCACGTACCAGCCTGTCCACAATAGCAACGCCAGCAGGGCCAGCGCTGCGATGCGACGTTCATTGACGGTCAGGGCGCGGCGCATCAGGGCTCTCCTGTGTGAGGTGGGCGACCAGCGAAAAGCGGTCATTGCCGCTCTGCGGGTCGGGCTGGATGACCCCTTGAAATTGCGGCCCCTGCACGCTGAAGCACGCCGAGACTCGGCCGATCAAGGCACTGGCATGCTTGCTTTGCCCGGTCAGAGAGAGGTCTGTCCCGTCCTGGACCTGTAACTGTTCAAGCCAGGTGTCGTCGCCCAGGCAAGCGCTCAAATCGGCCAGCATGAGGCTGACGGTGGGCCGCTGGGACTTCAGGCGGCTGAGGTAGCTGGCGGCATCACGGGTAACCTGCAACTCGCGCCGGGAAGTTTCCAGCTCGGCCACCTCGGCGCGCTGGCTCATGACCGCCTCGCGCAGGCGCTCCACCTGCCCTTGGCGCTGGTTCAGGGTGGTCACCATCAAGGCCACCAGCAACACCAGCGCAATGCCCGCCAGCATCCGGTTGCGACGCGCCGCCACCGCCACTTTCGGGCGCAGCGCAGCGGGCAACAGGTCACCGGGCAGGATCGGTCCCGGGGGAGCCTGCACGCGCAGGCCGATCACACTCAGGCCAGCAACCGCCGACTGTTGCAGGATTGCGGCCAGGCGTTCCTGAGCGATGGCCAGCAGCAATACCGAGGCCCGGCCCGCCGCCTGGCCCACCACGGTCGCCGTGAAATGCACCTGCTCCGGGGCAAAGGGGGTGTATTTGTCGATCTCGAACGCCAGCACACGCAGCAGGTCCCGGGTGGCCGTGGTGGGCAACGCGATGTGCTGCACCAGCACCTCATGGGGCGCCAGCAACAACACGGCCGGCCGCGTCGGGTCCGCCGCTGCGGTCAAGGGCCAGGCCAGCCGCTGCATCTTGGGCCCCAAGGTCACCTGGTCGCGCAGGCGCACCGGTAGCAGGCCATGCAATTCCAGCAACCAGGCCTGCAACCCGCGCCGGGCGAGACTGGCCCACCAGCGGTTGTTCCATTCGGTCGCGAGCTGCTGCAGATGCCGCAGCGCGCTTGAAAATAATGCCATCATTCTTGCCAGCGCAGGACACGGTATGGCCTGGCGCCCTCCTTTGCCGAAGTCAAAATCAAGGTCACTCGCAACTCCGCGTGCCCGCCATCAGGCAGGCGTGCCTCGCTGTCGAGGGTGAATATCTGCCCCGCCTGCGGATTGGCTGCCCGGGCCGCCGGCAAGCCCAATGCTCGAGCCAGCTGCGGGGGCGCCAGGCTGGGGTCCGGTTGGGCCTCTCCCGACCACACCGTCACCAGCGGTGCCATGGCGCGGTACAGCTCGAAACTCATGCCGGGCAACGCGCGCAACGCTTCCACGGTGCGCACGGGTGCCGGGCCGTTGCGCTGTTGCTCAAGCGCCCGGGAAATAGCCTCGGCGGCCTGAGGCGAAGCGCCGGCGCTTTGCAGCAAGCGCCGTACGGCACTCAAAGGTGCGGAGTTGAGGTCCAGCTTGCCGCGCTCGCTGCGCACCCTCACCACCAGTCCCGCATCACCCAGACGCGCGATGTGCGGCTGCCCATCAGCCGCCCAGCGGGCCGCCGGATCACGGGCCTGCAGCGCAATCACGGCCTGATCGATACCGCCCTCGGCCGCCAACAGCGCCTGAGTCTGCCCTCCCAGCCACTGCGCCTGGTGCAGTTGCAGTTGCACCGTGGCCGCCAGCGCCGCCAGCAACACGCTGAGCAACGCCAATAACCACAACACCAGCAACAGCGCTACGCCACGCTCAGGCTTCATCCGGCATCGGGCTCGCTGGCCAGGTCCAGGTGCAGGTTCACTTCCTCGGTGACCCACGCCACCGGGCCGCCCAACCGGGCCTGGATGCGCACCTGCCGAGGCAACCGCTGCGGCCACGGCCAGGCCGTCAGCCAGCCACTGTCCTGAGCCAGTGGCGACAAGCCGCGATAACTGAAACTGACCTGCTCGACATCTCCCAGCAGGGGCTGAAACTCACCCACCGGCGCTAACGCCTGGCCATCGAGCAAGGCAAAACGCACCAGCAAACGGTGCTCGCTGTGGCTGACCTGCTGCTGATAGAGGCCGCCCCCGAGGGCGTCCGGCAAGGGTGCAAAAAACACCATGTGCTCGGCCTCCCCGATAAACCGGACCGGCTGACCGGCGGCCGGGGAACCCGCCGCCACCGGCAACGCCTGAGCGATCCCCATGCGCAAGTACTGCTGGGCAGCGCGAATTTCATCCAGCCGCGCACTGAAACGCTGGGACTTGGCCTGAGAGGCCGTGGCACTCAACAAAAAGGTACCGATCAGGCCCAGCAGCATCCCCAGCAAACTCAACACCACGAGCATTTCCAGCAAGGTAAAGCCTGACTGACGCCTCATGGCGGGGTGCCCCCACTGCGGGCCCTGAGGGTGCTGAACAGCACCTGGTGGCGACCGTCCCGGACTGTCAGATCAATGCGCCACAGGCGCGCCGCGCCGGCAACCACCGGCACCTCGGACACCTCGCGCTGCCAGCTCAGGTCATCCCACTGCCCTTCACGGCGGCCCGCCTGCAAGGGGCCGGCCTCCAGATCGTCCATCACCGAGCGTGCGGCCAGACTCATGCGGTCGCGGCTGGCCACTTGTTGCAAGGTGCGCGCGCCTTGCCCGAAGGCCACCAGCAAGACGCTGGCACACAGCGCCAGTACCGCCAGCGCGGCGAGCATTTCAAGCAAGGTGAAACCGCGCTGCCCCCCTTTCATGGCAGCTCACGGGCCACAACGGTACCCGTCAGCCAACTCACATCGATGCGCCACTGACGCGCCTCACGGCTGATCAGCACGTTGCCACCGCTGGAGCCGCCATCCGGGTAAAACGCGTACGCAGCGCCAAGCTGTTCGGAGGTCTGCAAGCGCACCTGCCAGTCGGCAGGCCAATGCACAGGCTGCTTGCCGAGTGCCTGTACGGTGCGTTGCTGCAGGTCGAAGACCGCTCGCGTCGGCTGGCCACTGACCACTGCCATGACCCGCGCCGCCCGCAGCGTGTCGACCATCTGCGTCAACGCCTTGCGCTCGGCTGCCGCATGCAGGCCACGACCAAGGCCGACCCCCAGCAGCACCATGGCCACGCCGATGAGCACGATCACCACGAGCATCTCGAGCAAGGTGTAGCCGCGATCACGCCGCACCGGGGCCGCCCACGTGGCAGACATCGACACCCGATTATTCCCAGTTGCCCAGGTCAGCTTTGTAGCCTTCACCTCCGGGCTGGCCGTCCTGGCCGTAGAAAATCAGGTCGAAGCTGCCATGCTCACCGGGAAAGCGATAGCCGAAGGCATGGCCGAACGGGTCGTTCAGATCCGATGGTTTGGCATAGGGGCCGGCCCAGCCTTTGGCCGTAGCAGGCTTGTGCAGCAGTTGCTCAAGGCTGGCCGGGGGCGCGCCGACGTCCAGCGCGTAGCTCTCCACCTTCATGCTCAGGCTGGCCAGTTGCGCTTTGCCCGCGCCGTACTTGCCCTTGTCGACATTGCCGCCGACCTGGCGCACCACAATGGTCGCCACGATGCCCAGCAACACGATCACGGCGAGCATCTCAAGCAAGGTGAACCCGCCCTGGCGACGGGCAGACGAAATGGATTTCATGGGGGTAGTTCCTCAAATATTACTGGTAAGGCTCATCAGCGGCAGCATGATGGCGAGCATGATCAAGGCGACCATGACCGCCATGACGAGGGTCAGGGTGGGCACCAGGGCGGCCAGCAGCCGGTCGATGCCACGCTTGACCTCGATGTCGAATACATCGGCGACCTTGAGCAGCATCGCGCCCAGCTGACCAGACTGCTCGCCCACCTCGATCATCTGGATGGCCAGCTCCGGCAACAGCGGTTGCAGGCCGAAACCGGCAGCCAGCGTGCCGCCGCCCTTGACGTGTTCGGTGGCCTGCTCGACTTGGGCGCGCATGGCGAAATTGCTGCTGACCTGGCGCACGATCAGCAGCGCCTGCAACAGCGAAACGCCATTGCCCAGCAAGGTGCCCAGGGTGCGGGCCAGGCGCGCGGCCTCGAGACGCTGCAGCAGCGGCCCGAGGACTTTCAGGTGCAGCAGGCGAACATCGTGACGCTGGCGCCGCGCGGGGTTGCGCCGGGCAGCGGCCAACCCCATCACCGCGACAATCGAGCCGCCGAGTAACAGCAGCCCGTACGCGCTGACGAACTCCCCCAGGGCAAGAATCGCCTGAGTGATCCACGGGATCGGCACCCCCAGGTCGCGAAAGATCGGCACGAACTGCGGCACCACATACGCCAGCAGCAAAGCCAGGGAACCCAGCACGCCCACCACCAGAAACGCGGGGTAGATCAGCGCATTGGTCACTTCACCGCGCAGCTTCTGACTGCGCTCCAGATAGGTCGCCAGTTGCGCGAGGGCAACATCCAGCGCGCCACCGGCCTCGCCCGCACGCACCAGGCTGACGTACAGCGGCGAGAATTGCCCGCCTTCATCCTCCAGCGCCTGGGATAACGGAGCACCCGCTTTGACCTGCTCGCGAATGCGTTGAAACAGCACCGCGCGGCGCGCCTGGCCGGCCTGTTTGAGCAGGATGCCCAGCGCCCGCTCCAGCGGCTGGCCCGCATTGAGCAGGGTTGCCAGTTGCTGGGTGAAGCTGACCAGTTGTGCACCATCGAGCACGCGCGCCACTGCCCTCTGCTGCCCCGCCAGGCCACCGGGCTGGAGGTTGAGAACCAGCCAGCCACGCGACTGCAAGCGCGCTGCGGCACCGTGTAGGTCATCGGCGTGGATAAAGCCTTTGTGCTGTACACCATCACTGGCCAGCGCTCGGTAGCGGAAGCTCTGCGGGTCAATCATTGCGCGCTACCCGCAGAACTTCTTCCAGTGACGTGATGCCCGCCAGGGCCTGGCGCAAACCGTCTTCGAACAGGCTGAGCAAACCATGACGGCGCGCCGCCTGCTCCAAGGTGGCCACATCGGCCTGGCGCATGAGCAAGCTGCGCAATTCATCGTTCATCACCAGGAGTTCGGTGATCGCGCTGCGGCCGTGGTAGCCGCCGCCGACACTGTCAGGGTCGGGTCGGTACAGCACAATCGGGCGCTGCTCGGTGTACAGGTCCAGGCGATGGCGGGTGATCAGTTCGGCGGGCGCTTCAAAAGCAATACGCGTGGCCGGATCGAGCCGGCGCACCAGCCGCTGGGCGAGGATACCCTGCAGGGTCGAAGCGATCAGGTAGTGTTCCACGCCCATGTCGAGCAGGCGGGTGATGCTGGCCGCCGCGCTGTTGGTGTGCAGGGTGGAGAGCACCAAGTGACCGGTCAGCGACGACTGGATGGCAATGCGGCAGGTTTCCAGGTCGCGCATCTCGCCGATCATGATCACGTCCGGGTCCTGGCGTACGATCGAGCGCAGCGCGGTGGCAAAGGTCAGGCCGATGGCTGGCTTGACCTGAATCTGATTGATGCCCGCCAGCTGATATTCCACCGGGTCTTCAGCGGTGATGATCTTGCGCTCGGCGGTGTTGAGCCGCGACAAAGCGGTATACAGCGTGGTGGTCTTGCCCGAGCCGGTCGGGCCGGTCACCAGGACGATGCCGTGGGGTCGTTCGAGGAGGTCGAGCAAGGTCTGCAGGCGCGGGCCATCGATGCCCAGAGCGGGAAAGTCAAAGCTGACGGTTTGCCGATCCAGCAGCCGCATCACCACTGACTCGCCGAAGCTGGTGGGCACGGTGGAGATGCGCAGGTCCAGTTCGCGGCCTTGCAGACGCAGCATGATCCGGCCGTCCTGGGGCAACCGACGCTCGGCAATGTCCAGCCGGGCCATGATCTTGAGCCGCGAAATCACCGCCGCGGCATAACCGGCCGGCGGCGCCTCGCCGTGAACCAGTAGACCATCGATGCGGTAACGTACCTGCAGGCGGTCTTCAAAGGGCTCGACGTGCACGTCCGATGCGCGGTCCTGGGCGGCCTTTTGCAGGATCATGTTGACCAGCCGAATCACCGGCGCTTCGGAGGCGAGGTCCTTGAGGTGCTCGATGTCATCCAGGCCAGGCGCTTCGTCGAGGGACTCCAGCAACGCATCCATGGCACTGCGGCCGGCACCGTGAAAGCGCTCGATCAGGCTCTGGACTTCGGCTGCGGTGGCCAATTGCAGCGCCACCCGCTTGCCGGCGCAGTAGCCGATGGCATCCAACGCGTAACGGCTCAGCGGCGGGCTGGCGACCACACTCAGGGTCTGCTCGTCGGCGCCAATCACCACCAGCCCGTGGTGGCGCAGGAACCGTTCGCTGCCGATGGCCAGCGGTACTGCATGGGCGACTTCATCCAGCGTCAGCCGCTCTGCACCCAGCAATGCCACGTACGCCGCCACCGCCTGCTCGTCACGCACGGCGCCCAGACGCAACAAGGTGTGCAGCAGGTTTTCATCACTTTGGTTTTCAACTTCGCACAGTTTTCGCGCCCGTTGAATATCACCCGCGGCGACATCAGCGTTTTCATGCAACCACTGACACACTTGAACTTGCGTGGGCAATAACGACGAAACTTCCGGCATCAACATGGTCGGCGGCCAATAACGACTCGGTGACCGCACCTGAGACCAGATGAAGTAGTGAGTTTAATAAGAAGTTGTCGTAGCGCCCCTTCCGATTCCTCTTCAACCTCCAGAAATCGGGGTATTACGGACACACTCTCAGCGATAGAAACCGGCGAGCGCGGGGCGTTTTTTCAGTACCGGCACAGCATAGCAAATCCTTAAACCTATTATCAACTAGGTTTAGATGTTGATTTTTAATAGCTGTTTTATGGAGGAAAACGGGTATTTATTGCCAACACACACAGACTTACAGCCATTAAATACACATTTATCCGCTTTGTAGCTAAATCCTTACGATGGATCCGAAAAAAAATGCTGCACCGGGTGCTTTTTGCAAGTGCTCCCCCATTGGTTTTTTCACCGCGTCTAAATTCTCTTTGCCGCCATTGAACTTTTAAGTGCATCATCCGGCCTTAGCACCCGACCCGGTTCGTGGAACTTCCACGCGGCGTCTTCGTTCTCTTTCTACCACCGCCGAGATGTCATCGATGATTCGACCCTTGCTGCCTGTCTTGGGCGCGCTCTTTTTGTGCGCCCAGCCTTTTGCTGCGTTTGCCGCCGATTCCCCTGCCACTGCGACCACTTCCGTGACGCCCGCACAACTTCGTCAACAGATAGAAGCCAAACGCGATCAATTGTCCGGTGTCGCCAGCGTCGCCACGACCACTGCCACTGGCGCCGCCACGGTACTCGACACACCGGTGCAAACCGACGACACACCGACCCAGGTGCAACAGCCATGACCGGCTCTCAGCCAACCGCCGCCAGCAAAAGGACGCTCCCCTTGTCAGCCTTCAAACAGACCCTGGGCCTGAGCCTCTTGGCCTTCAGTGTCAGCCAGGCCAACCTGGCCCTCGCCGAAGTCACCCCGGCCACCGGCAATGCGGTCGAAGCGCGGGTCAGCTCGATTCTCGACAACATGAGCGAGTCGGAAAAAATCAACTTTACCCGTGTCGATGACGGCCACATGATCCCGGCGCTGCTCAAGTGGGGCATCAAGGGCACCACCGCCTACGACTCGTCCATGGGCGTGCACGTCAACAGCGCCACCTTCGGCGCGCAATACCCGTCGCAGTCAGCACTGGCAGCGACCTGGAGCATCAACCGGGCCAAGGAATTCGGCCTGGCCATCGCCTACGAAACGCGCATTTCGGGGGGCCAGCAAATGCTGTCGCCCGGCGCCAACCTGTATCGCACCCCCTACGGCGGCCGCGCCGCTGAATACGTCAGCGGCGAAGACCCTTTCCTCGGCGCTGTCATGGCGCCGGCCATCGTCAACGCCATTCAAGCTCAGGGCATCCAGGCCAGCGGCAAGCACTTTCTGGCCAACGAGCAGGAAGCCAACCGCCAATTAGTCAACATCAAGGTCGATGAGCGGACCCTGCGCGAGATGTACCTGCCGGGCTTCGAGTCGATGGTCAAGAACGCGAACGTCGCGTCGATCATGTGCGGCTTCAACCAGATCAACGGCGACTATGCCTGCCAGAACCACCACCTGATCACCGACGTGCTCAAGGGCGAGTGGGGCTATCAAGGCATGGTGATCAGTGACTTCAACGCCATCCACGATCCTTTCAAGGGCGCCTGGGCCGGCACCGACCTGGACATGCCGTCGGGTCTGCAATTCACCGAAGCCAACCTGATGCCGTACGTGTGGAGTGGCCAGCTGACGCAGAACGTCATCGACGACAAGGTCAAGCGCAACCTGCGCGGCGTGGTCAGCTACGACTTCCAGGACAACCTCAACACCGCGCAGACCCTGGAGCACACCGAGTACGGCGCCAAAGCCGCTCTGGACGCCGCCCGTGAAGCCATCGTGCTGTTGCGCAATGAGAACACCAGCGCCGGCAAGCCATTGCTGCCACTGGCCCGCTCGGCCAAGATCGCCGTGATCGGTGACTGGGCCAACGAGGTGCCAGGCTCGCCATTCGGCACCGCCAACTCGCCGCCCACCAGCTACGTCAACGAACTGAGCGGCCTGCAACAGCTGGCTTCGCGCAGCTCGAACGTGACCTTCCTCTCGGCACTGAGCCTCAACCCGCAAACGGCGCTGTGGTATCAGCCGAGCACCGGACAGAACGACATCAACAACGCCGGCGTGAAAGCCGAGTACTACAGCAACACCAGCTTCTCTGGCAGCCCGGCGCTGACGCGGGTTGAACCCGGGGTGAACCTGAACTGGACCACCAGCACCAACGTGACCGCCGCCGGCACCACCGCCGTGTCAGGTTTCAGCCCGACCGCAGGTGCCTTCTCGGCACGTTTCACCACGGTGATCAAACCGACGATTTCCGGCGCCCAGGTGTTCAAGGTCCGTGCCGACGGCCCGTACAAGCTTTGGGTCAACGACCAACTGGTCCTGCAGAGCGACGGCGTGCCGTTCTCCTCGGACGTGGTCAACGCTCTGGTCACCTCCGGCCAGACCGCGGCGTTGGTGGCCGGCAAGTCTTACAGCGTCAAGCTTGAGTACCAGCGCGTGCAAGGCAACTTCACCCCGGCACTGGGTGGCCTCGCAGGCGTTCAGATGAGCTGGGCGTCGATGCGTCCTGCCAAGGACCTGGCCCAGTACGATGCGGTCGTCGTTGCGGTCGGCAACACCTTCGAGAACGAAGGCGAAGCCTCGGACCACAGTTACGAGCTGCCTGACCAAGAGGCTGACCTGATCACCAACGTCACCAAGGTCAACCCCAACACCATCGTCGTGATGCACGGCGGCGGGGTGCTGGACATGCAGCCGTGGGCGAAGAAAGTCGGTGCTTCCCTGCAAGCCTGGTTCCCGGGCCAGCAAGGCGGTCAGGCACTGGCCGAGATTCTCTTCGGCAAGGTCAACCCGTCGGGCAAGCTGCCGGTGACCATCGACAAGCAGATCGAAGACAACGCCAGTTACGCCTCTTACCCGGACCCGGCGCAATACCGCGGTGACAGCGCCCTGAGCGAAATGACCTACAGCGAAGGCCTGTACCTGGGCTACCGTGCCTACGACAAGAACCACACCAAGCCGCTCTACCCGTTCGGTTTCGGTCTGTCGTACACCACCTTCGGTTACAGCGACCTGCAACTGTCGAGCAATGTCCTGACCCCTGGGGCGACCATCAACGCCACGTTCACCTTGACCAACACCGGTGACAAGGCCGGCTACGAAGTGGCACAACTGTACGTGCAACCGGTGAGCCCGACCGTCGACCGTCCGGAAAAGGAACTCAAGGGCTTCACCAAGGTGTACCTCAAGCCGGGTGAGAGCAAAACGGTGAGCATCCCGCTCGACTCGCGCTCGCTGGCTTACTACGTGGACAGCAGCGATAGCTGGAACGTCGATGCCGGCAAGTTCAAGATCCGCGTGGGCACCAGCTCCCAGGACCTGGCGCTGACCAAGACGCTGACCACGCTGTACCCCGAGCAGTTGACCACCCGCGACAGCAACCCGCTGCCGCTGCCCCTGCGCAAGGCCGTCCAGGTCAAGGCCGCGCAGACCTACTGACGGCGAGCGGCAGGCTCAAGGATGAGCCTGCAAGGAAGGTTTGAGGTCATTGGCCAGGCGCCGCAGGTAAACATCGAAGACGTGCAACACGTCGACGCTGCTGCGGCCCCTGAGCCATTGGATCTGCAGGCCGTCCATCAGTGAAAAGATCTCCTGGGCCAAGGCTTTCACGTCAATATCCGCCCGTATCTCCCCCCCTTCGAGCAACGACGCCAGGTGCGCCTGGGCGTGACCGTGGACCATGTCGAATTTCTCCTGATACCACGGGTAAGCCGGGTGTTTGTCGGACAGACTCTCGGTGTTGATCATCACCGACGCCTGACACTCGTCGGCACTTTCCACACTGAAGCCCATGCTCAGCCGCAGAAATTGCAGGAAACCCTCCAGGTCCGGGGACGTCACCAGGTCACCGAAGCGTTCGGTAATGCGCTGGTCGCGGCGGTCAAGCAAGGCGCGCAGCAGCGCCACCTTGTTGGGAAAATGATGGAGCAGGCCCACCGTGGTGATCCCGGCAATGTCGGCCACATCGCGCATGGACGCGCCCAGGTAACCATCGCGGGCAAACACCTGAGTGGCGGCATCAAGCAAGGCGGCACGGCGCATCTCGCCCTTGGGCGCTCGACGGCGCTTGGGTGCGGGCGCCTCGGTGCTCGGATCGGTATCGGTCACTGACATACGGTATCCATTCAAACGTTGAGCGCTATCAGCCTGTGGCCTGGGCGCGTTCAGCCAAAAATTGGCGTGTGCGACGCGAGGCAAAGCAGACCGCCGCAAACGCCACCAGCCCATTGCCCACCCACATGCCGATCAAGGCACCCGGGCCACCGCCATAACGGGCGCCGAGCAAGACCAAGGGCACACTGCCCAAGGTGCCGCGCAACCAACCGAACACCGACACCCACCAGGCCCGATGGGTGGTCAGAAACACCGATTGCGCAACGAAATCCAGCCCGAACAAAATCCAGAAACCCGCGCCGAAGTGACACATGGCCAAAAACATCGCCCGGCCGCTGCTGGTCAACTCGAACCAGTCGGCAATGGTCGGCCCGAACACCAGCAGCCCACACCACACGGCCAGACCGTAGAGCACCACCAGCCGGCGACTGAGCACGACACTGGTGCGAAAGCGCTCATCGCAGCCCGCTCCGATGTTCTGCCCCAGCACAGGCACCAGCGCCCCAGGCAATGCAAAGAACACGCAGTAGGCAAACTGCAACACGCGGTCTATCACTGCCATACCGGCCAATGCCGATGCACCCTGCCCGGCCACCACCACCATCAAACCAATGATGCCGACCGGCATGGCCAGGTTGCCCAGCATCGCCGGGAGGGCAATGCGCAACGTCTGGCCAGTGTGCAACTTGAACAGTTTCCAGCGCAACGTCGTCGACACGCCAATATGGCGCTTGACCAGCACCAGCCCCACCAGCAACGACACCGCGCTGGAAAGCAGATAAGCCATGGCGGCCCCGTCCAGGCCCAGGTCGAAGACGAAAATGAACAGCGGGTCGGCCAACGCCAGCGTTGCCGCGCCGGACAGCAGTACCCCCAGCGCCCGGCGCACATGGCCCTGGGCCTTGAGCATCTGCGCGCACATCTGCATGGCCGCCAGCAACAGGCTGGCGGGCAGCGCCATCCAGATGAAATGCCGGGCCGCTTCATAGACGGGGGCATCCGTGCCCAACCAGCCGCTCACCGGGGCGACGCAGGCCAGCTCCAGCAGGCCGATGAAGGCACTGGTGGCCAGGGCCAGAATCAGCAAATGAGTCACCCACCGCGCCAGGGCCTGGCTGTCATGTTTGCCAATGCGCTCCGACAGCACGACCCCGGCCGCAATCACCATCCCGGAAGCAAAGGCGCCATTGATGAACACCAGGGTCTTGGCCAGACCTACCGCCGCCAACAGTGCCTGATCGTGGAGCATGGACACGTAGACCAAGGTCAGGATGTCCACCAGAAACCCCGCCAACGCGCCCAGCGCGCTGGTGCCGGCCATGGCGACAATGTGCCGGGCCAGAGGGCCCTCGGTAAAGCGTGCGCGGGCTTCTGTCACAGCGCGGTTTGCGTCGATGGCTGTGGCTCATCGGCCAACGGTGCGGGCAAGGCGGCAGGCAGGTTCTGGCGTGACGTCTCCAGCAACGCGTTCAACGCCCCATGCAGGCGCTGCAACGCCCCTTCCTTGTCTACCCACCAGTCGGTCGACCACACGCGCAGCAGGTTCCAGCCCAATCCTTGCAGAATCGCGCCACGCACCTTGTCGCGGTCACGGGCCGTGGCGGCGCTGTGATAGGTGGCGCCATCGCACTCCACGCCGGCGAGGTAATCGCCAGGGCGGTCCGGATGGACGATGCCCAGGTCGATGCGAAAGCGCGACACACCGATCTGCGGTACCACGTGCCAGCCCATCCGGCGCAGCCCTTGGGCCACAGCCTCTTCGAACGGCGAATCGTAGCCGCCTACCGAGCCCTGCACCGCTTCGGCCAACGCCCGGGGGCCGCGCTGGGCGAATTCGATGAAGTGCTTGAGGTCGCGCACCGCCCGGGCATTGGTGCGATTGAGGTCGATCATCGACGGGTCGAAAGAGGTGAACACCAGCATCTCCCGGCGCGAGCGGGTGATGGCGACGTTCAGGCGGCGCCAGCCACCGTCTTTGTTCAACGGGCCGAAGTTCATCGACATCACCGGCGCACCCGGCTCGGTCGGACCGTAGCCAATGCCGAGGATGATCAGGTCACGCTCGTCGCCCTGCACGGTCTCCAGGTTCTTGACCACCACCGGTTCCATCTGCCCTTCCTGGAAGAACGGCTCGATCTGCGGGTATTGGAGCCGCGCCTTGTCCAGCAGGTCGCTGACCAGCTTTTGCTGATCGGCGTTGAGGGTGATGATGCCGATGGAATACCCGGCCGCGACGAAGGCCGGATCGGTCAGGCGCTTGACCGTCTCCTCGACAATGGCCTCGGCTTCGGCCTGGTTGTGGCGGCCCTTGCCCTTGGCGTAGACCCCGTCGACCCGCCGCCAGTGCACAGCGCTGGCGCGGGTCTCGGCGGCCGGGAAGGTGATCAGGTTGCTGTCGTAGTAGCGGTGGTTGGAAAAGGCGATCAGGCTCTCGTGGCGGCTGCGATAGTGCCAGCTCAGGCTATGGCTGGGCACCCCGGCGCCCAGACACTCGTCGAGGATGCTTTCCATGTCTTCGGCAGTGTCGTCGTCGCCGGCACTGGCGCCGCGATTGAAGAAGTTGGTCGGCGGCATCTGCCGCGGGTCACCGGCGATGACCACCTGCTTGCCGCGGGCGATGGAGCCGATGGCGTCCCAAGGGGCGATCTGTGAGGCCTCATCGAAGATCACCAGGTCGAACGGCGGTTGATCGGCGGGCAAGAACTGGGCAATGGACAATGGGCTCATGAGCATGCACGGCGCCAGTTTGTTCAGCGCATCGCCCATTTCCACCGCCAGTTGGCGCACGGGTTTGTGCCGTCGGGACTTTTGCAGTTCATGCTTGAGGATGGCGAAGCCACTGCCCTTGCCGATGTCGTTCTTCGACGGGATCAGCCCGCACAGCCTGGCGCGAATGTAGCGCACGCTGAGGCTGCCCAATGCGTCGTCCAGTTGGTTGAACGCGGCGATGTCACTCATGTGCTCGGCAGCGACGAAGTTGCGCAGCAAGGGTTCGCTGTCGATGCCTTCGGTGGCGAACCAGCGGGCATAGGCGGTGACGAAGGTCGGTTCGATGGCGTCCGCCGCCAGCTGGTTTTGTTCCAGCGCGACGGCCAGCGGCATCAGCCCCGCCTCGCTGGCCTGCTCGCGCACACGGCGCCAGTCGCACCAGGCCTTGAGGCGCTGCTCGTACTGTTCGATGGAGGCGCAAGTGGCCCGCAGCGCGGCCATGGACAAGGCCATCTCGCTGCCGTCGGCCGCCAGGGCATTGAACGTCTGGGCGCTGGTATCGTGGAGAACCAGGGCCTGCTTCAGGGTGGACAGGGCCGTGTCGATCTGGCCACCGGCGGCGAGCATGTCGTTGGCATCCACCACCAGACGCGCGGTGGCGGCGCGAAGGGCGATCAGGTGTTCAGGGGACTCAGCCAGCGCGCTGAGCTGGCTGCGCAGACGCTCGGTAAGGCCGACCGCGTGAAGCAGGCGCTTGCTGTCGCTGGCAAGGCCGTGCCAGCCGGGAATCGACTGCACGTCCACCGCCAGGCCGTCCAGCTCTACCAGCAAGGCTTGCAGGCGCTCGAAAATTGCCAGGTCGGCAGGCACGTCGGGCAGCCCCGCCGCGCCGCCGAGCAAGGCCAGCTGGCGCGCCACTTTCTTCTTGGCGAAGCTGGCGAAGAACCAGAACTTGCCCTCGGCTTCCTGCCATTGCTGCCGCAGCGCCGCCACCGGAATTCGTCGGCAGGCCTCGTCGGCATAGCTCAGGGACAAGCCCTTGAGGTGTTCGTGATAGCGTTCGATCAGGTCCCGGGCACGCCGTGCGGCCTTGAGGCGATGGCTGGCGTCGGGGGCAAAGGCCACGGCCAGGTCCAGGCCATGGGTCTCGCCCATCAAGGCAACCAGGCCGTGAAGCTGACGCAGGTCGGCGACTTCGCCGATGGGCAGCGGCACGTGAGTCAGGGCCAGCAAGCGCTCGCCAGCGCCGCTCAGCGCATCCAACCTTTGGGGCAGCTCGCGGGCGCTGGCGGCCATCTGCGCTTGCCAGGCGTTTGACCACTGGGTCTGGGTCAGCAGCCCAAAGCGCTCGGACAACTCGCGAGCCGCCTCGCCATTGAGCCCCAGACGCCGCGCCAGATCCAGCAGGGCGCTGTACTGACCGGCATCGTGCTCGGTGCCGGTGGGCCACAGCAGGACGGGGGTCGAAGGCAGATGATCGCGCACCACGCGGCCGATGGCCTGGTGCAACGACAGCCCCGCAGGCCGCCGCCGATGCAGCACCTCGACCACTTCGTTAAGCCGCGCGCGCAAGGTCTGCAAACGCTGCGCTTCGTGCTGCCATTGCTCGGCGCTGAGGGTGTCGCGTACGTCCCAGGCGCGGTCCAGCTGCTTGAGCACCTCGACCTTGGACGCCTTGCTCGAATGCAGCTCGAGGCAGAACTCGCCGAGGCCCTTTTCGGCCAGGCGCCGATACACCACGTCCAATGCCGCGCGCTTCTCGGCGACGAACAACACACGCCGGCCCAAGGCCAGGTTGTGGGCGATCATGTTGGCGATGGTCTGCGACTTGCCGGTGCCGGGCGGGCCATCGAGGACAAAGCTGTGTTGGCCGGCCGATGCCACCACCGCCGACAGCTGGGACGAGTCCGCTGCCAATGGCGTGAACAGGTCGGCGACCTTGACCGTCGCATCCAACCGCTCCGGTCGTGGGAATTCACCGTCGCTGGCAAATCCTTCGCCGGCGGGGTCGCGCTCCAGCAGGTGCTTGACCAGCGGGCTTTGCAGGAGCTGTTCGGCGTTGGCGGCCAGGTCTTTCCACATCAGGTATTTGGCGAACGAGAAAGTGCCCAGTACCACCTCGGGGCTGACCTCGAAGCCGGGCACGTCACGCACCGCGCGGCGCACGCGGTTCCAGATGCCCTCGACGTCGATGCCGCTGTCATCGGCGGGCAGGTCACCGTCCAGTTCCGGGATGGTCAGTTCGAAATCGTGGCGCAGCAATTCCAGCAGGGTCAGGTTGAAACGCGGTTCTTCGTCCAGCAGGCCGAGGGTCACCCCGGACAATGCGCTTTTGCGCTCCAGCTTGACCGGCAGCAGGATCAGCGGCGCGGAATAGGTCTTGGGGTCGTCGGCAGTCTTCTTCCATTTGAGAAAGCCGATGGCCAGAAACAGGGTGTTGGCCCCGCCCTCCTCCAGGTCGGTGCGAGCCTTGCGGTAGAGGTCGATCAGGGTGGCGTCAAGCTTGACCTTTTCCAGGCTGGCCAGCACCTCGCCCCGACTCAGGGCCTGGCGCGCCACTTCGTCCAGCAGGCTTTCGTGGTTCTGCTGGGCGTACAGCGCCGGGTCGCGGCCGCCGCTTTCCAGGTCCGGCACCGGCACCACGCGGATGCGCTGACCTTTGGCAAGCACATCCTCCAACGCGGCCGGGTCGGCGCAGTGCAGGCGCACGCCCTTGGCACTGTCGGGCAGGTGCAGCAGGCGGTTGCGGGTGGTCAGGTCCAGCAGCTTGCGCTGCCACAACACCAGCTTGCCGGCCGGGCCCACGGCGCTGTCGTCGATTTCGACGTCGAAGCCCGGCAGAGCCGGGGCTTCTTCCAGGCCTTCGAGCACGGCCGGGGTGTCTTCAGCACCCTCGGTACCGGGCGCCGTCAACAGCGCGAGGGGGCGGATCTTCTGCATCCGCGCGCGGTGCAGGTCGATGGCCATGATGAACTGCTCATCGTCCAGTTGCCGCTCGGCCGCGGTAATCGCCTGATTGAAACCGGGCGCTGGCGCACGGGTCGCCAGGGTGGTCTCGAATACCAGCAATTCCTTGAGGTCCAGACGCTTGCGGACCGCCGATGCTTCGTCGGTCAACAGTTGCGAAAACTCCTGGGGCTGCAGCCACACGCCGGCAAAGGCATGGCCCTTGGTCATGATCAGCAAGGCGTTCAACCCGGCCTGCTCAAGGGCAGCGGCAAACAGCAGAGCCGTGTCCAGGCAGGTAGCCACGCCGTTTTCGAGGATCTGTCCCGGTGGGCGGATCTTCTGCCCCTGCTGCTCGAAACTGGCCGGCGGCAGCGCGTAACTGA
This sequence comes from Pseudomonas sp. dw_358, assembly GCF_018449655.1. Taxonomy (GTDB): domain Bacteria; phylum Pseudomonadota; class Gammaproteobacteria; order Pseudomonadales; family Pseudomonadaceae; genus Aquipseudomonas. The sequence continues at coordinate 327,281 of NZ_JAAVUX010000004.1, read as the reverse complement.
GCTTGAAACCGCAGACCGCCGACCAGATCGCCGACGTCAGTTCCCACACGCGGGTGCGCGACTTGCTTTCGTAGCCGTCGATACCGTCAGGCTTGCCGGCGCGGCGCAGCACCTGCGAGGCGGCCTTGAGCACGCGGTCTACGGCCGGGTCGTTGGGCATGCAGAACGCTGCCAGCAATTCGGGCATGGCACTCAGGCCACCCCATTCGGTGCGGGCCAGCAGTTCGGTGGGGTAGCGTTGCTCCACCAGCAGGGTCTCTCCCTGGGTCACCCGCAACACCACCTCGGCCCCGAGGCTTTCACTCAGGCCCGAGAGGTAACCGGCATTGAGCTTGATGTCACGTTCACTGATGCCCAGGCGATCGCCTGGGTGCAGACGGTCGATGTTCCAGCGCCGGGTTTCGACGAAGGCAGGGTCGGTGTCGAGGCTTAGCACCAAGTCTTGCAGGCTGTGTTCGCCCTGGTTGCCGATGCTCAACTCGCGGACGAGAGGAACGGAATTCTGATGCGAGGCAAAGCCGATCTTGCGGGCGATCAGCGCCTCGATAACGATGGTCATTCATGGACTCCTGGAGCGACCTGCGCTCGCCCCGGGCGCAGGAGCGAGTAAATGGCGCCTATAGTCCATGAGTGATGGGGGTTTTGGAATCGGTTTGTCAAAATGAGTCAGGATGAGGGGGTCAGTGACCGCTCCATGGATCGAGAATCTCCACTCCCCCATGCTCGGAATCCTTGACGTTGCGGGTAACGACGGTCATCCCGTGGACCAAGGCCGCAGGGGCGATCAGCGCGGTTGCGTCATGCCGAGCGCCGCGCCTGCCACTCCAACACCTTCCACCCCGCCGCCTGGGCATGGGCCAACAGCACCGGGTCAGGATTGACCGCCACCGGGTGGGTGATGCGCGTGAGCAACGGCAAGTCATTGCGCGAGTCGGAATAGAAGCTGGCGTCGGCCAAGGTCTCGCCGTGCAGTTCCAGCCAGTCGGCCAGGCGGATGACCTTGCCTTCGCGGTAAGTCAGCACCCCCTGGGTACGGCCGGTGTAGCGCCCGTCACGCACTTCAAGGTCGATGGCCAGCACCGCGTCGATGCCCAGCCGGGCGGCGATGGGTTTGACCAGAAAGGCCGCCGACGCCGAGATCACCAGCAGCCGCTCGCCCGCCGCGCGGTGAGCCTGCACGGTGGCGCAGGCGCCGGGATAGAACAGCGGTTCGATGACCTCGTCGATGTAGTGCAGCACCTGCTCGTCCACGTCGGCCGGCGTGCGGCCGATCAAGGGTTCCAGGCTGAAGGCCATGTAGTCTTCCATGGCCAGTCGGCCCTCGCTGTACAGCGCCATCAATTCCCGGTCGCGGGCGGGAAAGAGGTCTGCATCGACCCAGCCGATGCGCGCCATCCAGGCACTCCACAGGCTGGCGCAATCGCCATGGATAAGGGTTTCGTCGAGATCGAAAATAGCCAGAGGCATGGAGGATTCCAGAGTGGGAGATAATAAAAACAGGCTGCCCCTGGCGGGCAGCCTTGATGACCGGTCTCAGTTGAGGACGGGTGTAGCGCCGCCCTTGCTCGCCAGGGCTTGCGGCGCGGCGGTGGCGAATAACTCGGCCACGCGCCGGGTCTCTTCGGCCGACGGTTTGAACACCAGCGCGCAGCCGACGAACACCAGCGCATTGAAAATCACGCCGACGATGCCGCTGGTGAGCGAACCCAGCCCGGCGATGTCATCGGGGTAGATCGTGGTCAGCACAATGGCGATGACGATACCGGTGAGCATGCCTAGAATCGCGCCCTGCTTGTTGCCCCAACGCGTGAACAAACCGAAGAACAACGGTACCGCCAACTGAATGATGCCCTGATAGGAAATCTGCGCCAGCAGTTGCAGCCGCGAGTAGTTGAACGTGAGGTAGGCCACTACCGCCGCGGCGACGATGAACACGATCATCGCGCTCTTGGCCAATACCGTCAGCTGACGGTCCGTGCGCGGCTTGGTCCAGGTCGCCAGGTCATTGGCGAACTGCACACCGCAGACCTGCACGCAGCCATCCACATGGCCGATGCTTGCCGCCAGGACGATGGCGATGGCAACCGCCAGCAGCACCGGGCCGCCGATGTCGAACAGCGCCAGGAACCAGCCTTGCTGCGGATGTGCAGCGACGTTCGGGTCTTGGCTTACGGCGGTGGCGAACAGCATCAGGATCCCGTAGAAACCGCCCATCAGCAGGATGGTATAAACCGTGCCCTTCTTTACCGAGCGCACACCGCTGGCGGTGTAGATGCGCTGAAAGCTCATAGGCCAGCACATCGAGCCGATGACCCCGGTGAAAATCAGGCTGAACATGTACCACGCGCCATAACCGGTGCCGGTGTCGCCGGGAATCAACAGCATCTTGGCGGGCAAGTGCGCCAGGTTGGAGAACGACGCATGGGCGCTGCCGCCCAGCAGAAATACGCACAAGGCCGCCGCCAGCACATAGGCGATCAGGCCCTGGTACATGTCGGTCATGATCAGCCCGCGCATGCCCATGCTCACCGTCCAGTATTGGCGGATCAGCACCACCAGCACCCCGGCGCTCAGGCACGCGGTGACGCCCCAGCCGCCGAAGCTGGCGAACTGGAACAACATGGCCAGCGCCTGGATGCCCATCACCACCCAGGGAAACACCGAGATGATGCCGATGATCGAGGCCAGTCGCTTGACCGCCGGGCTGTTGAAACGCATGCCCAGCAAGTCCGGCTGGGTGGTCAGGTTGAAGCGCTTGCCCCAGGTCCAGGCGCGGGTGGCCATCAGGTACATGGCGGTCACGCCCAGGGTGGAATAGACCATCCCATAGAAGCCCAGCGCACTGCCCACCGACAGCGAGAAGAATGCCGTGAAGGTCGCGCCCGGCCACCAGGAGTTGGTGTAGCACATGGCGATGAACCACGGCCCATAGGAACGCCCACCTACGGCGTAGTCGGCAAAACTGTGGCTCTGCTTGTTGGTGCGGTAGAGCACCGCGATCATGCCGGCCAGGAACAGGCCGATCACGCCGAAACTGATGAAGACGTCAAAGCTGCTGCCGGACGGGATCATGGCTGAGTCTCCTCGGGGATGTCCCCGTTGCTGGATTCGACGAGGTACAAGGCCCAGACGCCCAGGCCCAACAGCACGGCGATGAGAATCCAGTAGAACATCGGCAGAGGGATGCCCAGCACCAGCAGGCGGCTGCCGCTGATGCTCAGGTAGAACGGTGGGAATACGGCCATCATCAGCAGCGCAAAAAAGTACAGGCCGAAGACGATGCCCTTGGGCGAGAAGCGCGAAGGCGTGCTCATAGGCCCACCTCCCCGGTGCAGAGGATGGCCAACGAAGGCGGCCGCAGGCGATGCAAAGAATCAAGACTGTTCACGAGAGTGGGCTCCTGTAGCGTGCGACCCGTGGGTCAAAGTGGTGTGCTCGCGGCAGTCATCAGCGGCCTGGAGACGTATCCGTCAGGCCGTAAGTGTTCAACATCACCGGTGGGCACCCTCTGCGGGGTACTCGACACCTTTTTCCGGGGCTTCAGACCTGACGCAGCCACGTCTCCCAGCGCGAATCCTGAATCACGCTGCGGGCGCGCATGTGCTTGAGCGCGCCGTATTTGTAGAAGTCGAAATCCAGCTGCGACACCGCATGCTGAACCATCGCCCAGGTCGACCACTTGAGGTCGGCCAAGGCCTTGTTGACCCATACTCGCGCTTGGATCTGCGGGGTGACGCTGCCGAAATAGTCCTCCAGCAAGGCCAGCTCCATGTCTTGCGCGAAGAACATCTCGCCGAACCACAGGGCCAGTTCGTAGTGCCGGTCGTTGTTGGAGGCGTATTCGAAATCCACCAGCCGCACATCACCGACATCGTTGAGCATGAAGTTGCCCGCCAGGGTGTCGTTCATGCACGGTGCCAAGTCGATGCCCGAGGCCTCCAGGGCTTGGCGGGCGCGGCGGTACTGGCGGTCGAGCCAGGCGTGATCATCGGGCTGGCGACCGCCCAATTGCTGCACCTGCCGCTGGTGCTCGTCAATCATGTCGAAGGCAGTCTTGGTCTGCACCAGCAACGGCTGGTCGTTGAAGGCCTTGAGGCCGTGCAGCGCCTTGTGGCGCACATCACGGTCGAGGAAGTCGCGGTTGGACGAGGCCCGCCACCCTTCCATGAACTCGAACACCTCGACGCCCTGGGCTTCGAGAAACGCCACCACCGGCGCGCCGTAACCGGTGGCCGCCGCTTTCAGGCTGGCGTCGTGGGCGGTGCGCCGATCAATGAACATCTCGGTGCCCTGCCCCGGCACCTTGAAGAAATAGGCCGTGGGCGCACCTTCGATGGACACCCGGTAGTTGGTGTTGGAGATTCCGCCGCTGACCGGCGCGTAACTGGCGCTGCGCCCGGCCCAGGCAGCATGGCCGAGAATGGCTTGCTCCAGCTGGCGCTCGGCCGTGGTGCTTGCTTCGCCCAGTCGCTTCATGACACGGCTCCTTGTACTTGACGCAACCAGCTTTCGAAACGCGGCTCGCGCACCGTCATGCGACAGCGCAACAGGGTCCATTGGCCGACCTTGGAAAACTCCAGCGGCCGACTCGACACGACGCCGGCCCACAGCCCCCACAAGGTCCAGTACCAGTCATCCAGCAGCGCGTACAGGCGGCAGCGAGCGTAATCGGCATCCCTCGCGGCACCGCTCCATTGGGCGATTCCCGCGCGCCACTGGGGCTCGAAGGGGTACAGCTCGTTGAGCACGGTGGCCACGTCGTACCAAGGGTCGCCGCAGCCACCACGGTCGAAGTCCAGCAGCCGCAATTGGCCCTGAGCATTGATCATCACGTTGCCGGCCAGGCCATCGCCGTGGAGCGGACGGGACTCGGCTTGCGCGCCCAACAAGGCGGTAGCCGCCAAGGCGACGCATTCAGCGAGCCACGGGTGGTCGTCGCCGACCGTGATCGCGGCTGTCTGACACAAGGCCTGCAAGCGCTGGATGTCGGCTGCGGGCGAGCGGGAAAAGTCGGGGGACGGGCCGTTGTGCACGGCACGCTTCAACTGCCAGAGCGCAGCCAGCCGTGCCGTGTCCTGCAGGGCATCGGGCCGCGCCCAATGCCATTGTTCGGCGGGCAAGGCATCCAACAGCAACACGCCCTGCTCGGCATCGGCCAGCCGTACCGCCGGCGTCACCCCGGCCTCGGCGGCGCAGCGGGTGGCGAGCACGCTGCGGTCGAAATCGATCAGCGGGCGCATGTCGTCGTGCAACACCTTGGCGTAGAAGGGACCGGCATCGGTATTGACGAAAAAACCGGCCCATTCGCAGGCATGGCGCATGGGCGACGCCACACCCTGGGTGTGCTCGCCGAGGCTGACCTGCTGGGCCCCCGCCGTCGCCAGGGCAGCCTGCAAACGCTGGATCACGCCGCTCATAGATAGCGATCCGGCTGGCAGCAGGCGCGATAGAGCAAGGACGTCAACAGCTCCAGCCCGCGATGCAGATCCGCGCTCTCGGTAAACTCGGCCTCGTTGTGGGACAACCCGCCACGGCTCGGCACGAACAGCAGGCTGACCGGGTAGCGTCGGCTGACACTGATCGCATCGTGACCGGCCACGGTGACGCTGTTCTCGGCCGCCAGCCCCAGCTCGGCGCAGGTGGCCAGGGCCAGTTCGCTGAGGCCGTCGTGCAGGCGGCTCGGCTCGCGCAGCAGCTCGCTTTCAAGGGTGAAGCCCGTGCCGGTGCTGGTGGCGATCGAATCGAGGGTCGCCCGCAGGCGCTCGCCGGCCTCGGCCAGCAGTTGCACCGACGGTGACCGGTATTCCACCAGCAGCCGGGTCAGCGCCGGCACCACATTGGGCGAGTTGGGCTGCACTTCCAGGCGTCCCACTGAACTGTGCATCTGCAAGCCATGCAGCGCCGACTCGGCGCGCACCGCCACAATCGCATGGGCCGCCGCCAGCAAGGCGTCACGGCGCACCGCCATGGGCGCAGGACCGGTGTGGTTCTGTTCGCCGTCGAAGCGCACGCGCCACTTCAATGCCGCCCAGGTCTCGCGGACCACCCCAATGGCCAGGCCTTGGCTTTCCAGATGGGTGCTTTGTTCCACGTGCAGTTCCAGGTAGGCCGCGATGGGCAGGTTCAGCATGCCGTCACCGCGATAACCGATCAGCTCCAGGGCATGGCCCAAAGTGATGCCGTCGCCATCACGAGCGGCCAGGGCATCGTCCACCGACAGGCTGCCCATGAAGGCGCTGCTGCCGATCAGGCTGGGTTGAAAGCGTGCACCCTCCTCGTTGGTCCAGTTGACCACGGCGAGGTTGAAGGCCGGTGTTTCGCCACGCTCGCGCAGTTGCCGGGCGACGCTGGCCACGCTGACCGCGCCGGCCAGCACCCCGTAGATCCCGTCGAAACGACCGGCGTTAGGCTGGCTGTCCAGATGAGAGCCGCACACGACGTAGGGTGCTTCAGGGTCGAAGGTGAGCAAGCCGAACACATTGCCGACCGCATCGATGCGCACCTCGAAATCCCGCTCGCGCAGCCAGGCGCAAAAGGCATCCCGCATAGCACCGTCTTCGGCCGACGCCGCCAGCCGGTGCAGGCCGCCCTTGGCAGTGGCGCCGATGGCCGAGCTCTGCACGAACAACGCATCGAAGGCGGCAAGGTCGGCGGCATCGGCCGTGACGATATCAGGGGTGGAAAAGCTCGACATGGGCGGACTCCAGACAGCGAATAAAGTCGGCGGACGGCGGACGGTTGGTCACCAGCCGGTCCACCGCCGAAAACGGCAGGGTGTTGATAAAGGTGCGGTGCCCGAACTTGGCATCATCGGCCAGCATCACGCTTTTGCGGCAATGGGCAGCGAGCACCCGGCGCAGATGGGCTTCAGGCTCTTCGTAGTCCATCAAGCCCAGCGCCAGGTCCACCGCGCCAATGCCCATGAAGGCGATGTCGTAGTGAAACTGGGCGGCAAAGGCCAAGGTGTGCGGGCCGATCAAGGCGTTGTCGTTGCGGCGGACATCGCCAGGGGTCATCAGCACCTGGTTGTCACTGTGCTGGGTCAGCAACAGACCGATGTCCAGGGAATTGGTGATGACCCGCAATTCGCTGAAGCGGGTCAGTTGCTGGGCCAGAGCCAGGGTCGTAGTGCCGGTGTCGAGGAACAGCGCCATACCCTCCTCCACCTGCTCGGCGGCGCAGGCCGCCAAACGCGTCTTGGCCTTGGTCTGGATGCGGTTGCGCACCTGAAATGGCTGCTCTTCGTTGGGTTTGGGCAGGATGGCGCCACCGTGGATACGGCGCAGCTTGCCGGTTTCCTCTAGATGCTTGAGGTCGCGGCGCACGGTTTCTTCCGAGACGTGCATCGACTGCGCCAGATCGGTGGCCTTGACCCGCTGGTGCAAAGTGATCAGGCGCATGATTTCGTCAAGACGTGGCTGGTTCAGCATGGCGTGGCAATTCCGCTCGGAAGAAAGGCGACCAGTGTAGCGACTCGGCCTCTGCAAGCCACGCGCACGCGGCCGCCGAGGGCCCGGAATACGGCTAACGCGGCGGAGTGAGGCTTGCAGGGATGACGCCATGGAACGGCCCTTTCACACGTGAAGACGATGAAAGGCAGATTGGAAAAGGTCTTGCCCCGGGCTGGCTTCTGATGAGCCGGCTCCGTGTGTTTCGGTTTACCGCAGCATCGGTGGCAAGCGATCGGCCCACGGCAGCAAGGCCTCGACTGCTGCGCAGAATTGCAGGACCTGGGCGTCGGCATGCCGGGGGCCGATCACTTGCAGGCCCACCGGCAGCTCCTCCGCGCTCCAGCCACAGGGCAGGCTGGCTGCCGGGTTGCCGGAGAGGTTGAACGGGTAGGTAAACGGCGTCCAACGCGCCCAGGCCACGGCGCTGTCGCCGCCGTCGTGGCTGTCTGCCGGGCCGGTGAGGTGCGCCGGGAACGGCATGATCGGCAAGGTCGGCGTCAACAGCAGGTCATAGCGCTCGAACAGCGCGTGCACGTGGTGGGCGAATACCGCGCGTTGCTGGTTCGCGGTCAGGTAGTCGCTCAGGTCGTAGCCCTGGGCGCGTTCGATCAAGTGGGCGAAACCTGGGTCCAACTCGCTTTCCCGACCCTTCAGGCTCTTGCCGTAGGCGATGCCGCGACCGGCCACCCACAAGGTTTCGAAGGTGGCCAGCGGGTCGTGCCAGTCCAGGGTCAAGCGCTCGATTTCGACGGGCAGACCGTGGGCCAGGCTGTTCACGGCCGACTCGACGATAGAGGCCACCACCGGGTCCACCGGCGTGTCGAACAAGGTCGGGCAATAAGCCACGCGCAACGGGCGCAAGGGCTGATCACAGCGGCTCAGGAAGGATTCGTCCGGTGCCGGCAAGGCTTGATGATCCCGCGCGTCCGGGCCGGACAGCACATCGAACAACAACGCACTGTCACGCACGGTGCGGGTGATGGGGCCGGCATGGCTGAGCATCTCGGTGGCCGACCACGGCCAGGTGGGAATCCGCCCTAGCGAGCCCTTCAGCGCGAAGGTGCCGCAGAAGGCGCTGGGGATCCGCACCGAACCACCGCCGTCCGACCCCAGCGCCGCCGGCACCATGCGCGCCGCCGTGGCAATCGCCGAGCCCGAGCTTGAGCCGCCGCTGCCAAGCGCAGGGTCCCAGGGCGTGCGACCGTCGCCGAAGACCCGCGAGGTACTGGCGCCAGTCCAGCCGAATTCGGTGGTCGCGGTTTTGCCAAGGAGGATGGCGCCGGCCTTTTTAAGCCGCTCGATGATCGGCGCGTCCTGGGTCGGCACGTGATCGAGCGCCGTCAACGAGCCCCGTGTCGTGCGCAGGCCGGCGGCATGGAACAGGTCCTTGATGCCAAAGGGTACGCCATGCAACGGGCCGGCAAACTGGCCGCGCTCGGCTAGGGCATCCAGCTGGCGAGCGTGGTCGAGGGCCGCTTCGGCATAGACATCACCGAAGGCATTGAGTGTGGCATTGTTGGCCTTTATGGAATTCAGGCATTGCTCCACCAGCGCCACGGAGGTCAGCCGTCCGTCACGGATCTGCGCGACGGCTTGCAGCACGTCGGGCATGGCGGCGTAGTCGGGTTTCTGGCTCATTCGCGGAAAGGCTCATCGGGTGGAAGCGATGGGCGTAGTTAAACGGTTCAGGGGGATGAGCGTCAAGTGGTAATTGTGGGATATTTATGGATTCTGTGGGGTTTGGGTATTTGGAGGTATGGAGGAGAGGCCGTGCCCTACAGCCCAGGGACGAACAACCGCTGGCCTGCAGATTTGCCGTCAGCGGCCGATACCTCAATATCTGGGTGCTCGCCTGCCCTTGGGCACCCAATCGACCCGGAACGAAAATGAAACTCACCCTCGGAAAAAAACTCGCCCTGTGCACCAGCGCCGCTTTGTTGGTGGTGGGCTCTGCCCTGACCCTGACCCACTACCTGGAGAGCAGCAGCACGCTGGAAACCAACATCGCCGACCAGGTGAGCAACACCGGCAAAGTCTTCGCCGGCAACATCAGTTACTGGCTCACCAGCAAGCAACAGGCGATGGCCTCGGTGACGTCTACGGGGAATGCAGCCGACCTGCCTTTCCAGATCCAGCAAGCGAAAATCGCCGGCGGCTTCGACAACGTCTTTCTCGCCCGCCCGGACGGCACCCAGATCAACGCCAATGGCGTAGCGCTGCCGGCGGACAACAATGACCCGCGCCGCTGGAAGTGGTATCAGCAAGCCCTGCTCAAAACCAACGACGTGTATTTTTCCACCCCCTCCATCGCCGCCGCCACGCAGAGCTTCGTGCTGTCGCTGGGCAAGGTCCTCGCCGCTAACGGCACAACCTTGGGCGTGCTGGGGGCCGACGTGAGCATGAGCGAGATACTCGCGCAACTCAAACAGATCAAATTGCCGGGCAACGGCTCGGCCTTTTTCGTCGACCGCGACGGGGTGATCCTGGGCCATAACGACGCCGGCGCCCTGGACAAAGCCGTCGACAGCCGCTACCCCGCCCTGACCCCGAGCGTGCTGAACGACCTGGCGGCCAGCGACGGCGCACGCTATCTGCTCAACGACCGCGACGAGCGCCTCTACGTGATCCAGATCAATCACCAGCAAGAAAAGCTGGTGCTGGTGCTCGACAATGGCCTGCTGCTTGCACCCTTGCACAGCAGCCTGTGGCACAGCCTGGCCACACTGGCGGTGATCCTGGTGCTGTCGTTGCTGGTGGTCAACGCCCTTTGCGTGTGGCTGTTGCGTCCGCTAGGCGCCATGTCCAAGGGCTTGCAGGTGATCGCCAGCGGCGACGGCGACCTGACCCAGCGCGTCCCCCAGCAGTCACAGGACGAAGTGGGTGACCTGGGCCAGCACTTCAACCAGTTTGTCGGCAGCCTGCACACCTTGATCAGCCACGTGCGCCAACAGTCCGAGAAGATCGGTGAAGAGTCCACTCACGTGCTGCACCGCAGCAGTGACGCGGCCAAGAGCCTGGAACGCCTGCAGCAGGAACTGAACCTGGTGGCCACCGCCGTGACCGAAATGGCCTCGGCGACCCAGGAAATCGCCGGCAACGCCGAACGCACTGCCGCCTCCGCGCAGCAGTCGTCAGTGAGCACCCTCAAGGGTCTGCAACTGGTGCGCAAGACCCAGGATTCCATCGTCGACCTGTCCGGCGAGATCAACACCGCCACCGGCGTGGTGCGTGAGTTGAGCGACTATTCACAGGCCATCACCGGCCTGCTGACCACTATTCAGGGCATCGCCGAGCAGACCAACCTGCTGGCCCTCAATGCCGCCATTGAAGCAGCCCGCGCCGGTGAGCACGGACGCGGCTTTGCCGTGGTGGCCGACGAAGTGCGGATGCTCTCGCAACGCACCCAGGAGTCGACCAAGTCGATCCAGAGCACCGTGGCCAATATCCAGCGCATCACCCAGGATGCCGTGGCGCGCATGGGCACCAGCACCGGGCTGGCCGAACGCAGCGTGGCCGATGCGCAACTGGCGTACGCATCGCTGGAGGAAATTACCCAGGCCGTGGACGAGATATCCGGCATGTCCCAGCAGATCGCCTCGGCCGCCGAAGAACAGTCGGCCGTGACCGAAGAGATCACCCACAACGTGGTCACGATCAAGACCCTGGGCGAAGACCTGGTAGAAGGCTCGCTGAGCGCCGAAGCCCAGTCGCGCTCGCTGCAGGATCATGCTCGGGATCTGAATGGGGTCGTGGCGCGGTTTATTCTCTGAATCCGCCGGCGCAGCCCGTTCGCAGACGCTTACTTGCTCTCGACATGCCCCAGCGCCGACGCTGAACCGCTCAGGGCTTCACAGGCCTGGGCCCATGCCCCGTCATCGCCTGTCAACGCCGAACGCAGGTACGCGGCGGTCAGGCGTTGCGTTGCTGCCAGCCGGTCCGGGTTTTCGTCATCGGTCTCTGCCGCGTCGTAACCGGCGACCCCGCCCAGCCCATGCTTGCCGCCGGTCAATACCAGCAGGGTTTTGCGCCCTGGGCTGCAGTGGTAGGCATCGGCGTGCCAGTCCACGCCTCGCACGGTGAGATGAGGCGAAGCATCGCTGTCACCGGTGACCACCAAGGTCGGCGTGACCATGTGGGAAAAGTCCGGATTCAGCGCCGAATAATGCTCGGCAGCAAATGCGCTCAGGTCGGCCCCGCCATTGCCCGGCGGTGCCAGCAGCACGCCGGCCTTGATCCGCGGCTCGAAGAGGTTCACGTTGGTGGCTGCCGGGTCCTGGGGATCGTTCAGCCGCGCGCCAAGCAACATGCCGACCGTTTGCCCGCCGAGGGAGTGGCCCAGCGCCGCGATACGCGCCTTGTTCCAGCGTCCGGCCACGAAGGGTGCCTGGGCCTGGATCTCGTCGAGCTGATCGATGATCAAGCTCATGTCCTCGACCCGCGAGCGCCAGAACAACGGGGCTCCCGGGGCGTCGGCACCCAACCCGGCGACCTTGGAGTTCAAGTGGGTCGGCTGGATGACCACGAAACCCTGCTCGGCCAGAAAGTTGGCGAGCGGCCCGTAGCCGTCCTTGGACGGGGTATAGAGAGACGGACCATGCCCGTGGGACAGCAGCAGGATCGGCAGATCATCACCGACTGCCGGTGCCGTCAGGCGCAGCTCCAGCGGCAGGCCGCGACGTGGGGCGGCGAGAACGACCCGACTGATGGACAGTGCCGGCACGGGCTCGCCGATGGGCAGGTGGCGGGCCAGGTTGATCAAGTTATTCATGGGGCAACTCCCGGAGAAACGCAAAAGGAGTTGCTACGGTAAGCCCCTGAATCCGGACTCACCAACTTCCAAAGTCCTCTATTGATTAGCAAGCGTCCAATAAAAGCTCAGGACGCCCGCTGACTGCCGTACACCGCAAAGGTAAACGCCAGGTACGCGGCCAGCGTGGAGGTCATGTCCCCCACGTCTGTGGTCGGGTTGACCTCGGTGATGGTCATGGCCGCGCAATGGGGTGCCAGCAGTTCGACCATCTCCAGGGCCTGGGCCGAGCTGATGCCGCCCGGCTCGTGGGCACCCGCGCCCGGTACATAGGCCGGGTCGATGGCATCGATGTCGAACGACGGCGCTGGAGGATTGGGCCGGACATCTGCTGCAGCGGCCGACGGGGCCGGAGCGGCGGCGGATGTTGAGGTCCATTGCGCAGACGTTGCGCCGGAGTCAGCAGCGGCCAGTACGGGCTGCGGGACCGGGTGGACCGTCACGGACCGCTGGTGGCATACCAGCGACGCCGATTACCAGGGCTGACCACTGCCGAACTTGAAACCATTCGCGACAGCCTGCTCACTTACCTGACCGATTGAGGGTGTAATATGCGTCTTTACAAGTCCTTTTGCCTGAGGTCCATATGACGGGTAAATCCCTCAATTTGCCGGAAGATGTGTCCACATCGCTGGCTGATTTGGCACGAAACAGTGGTCAAAACCCTGATTTTCTGGCCGTAGATGTCCTGCGCGACTACATCGCCCATGAACGCGAGGTTACCCAGGAAATCGAGCGCGCCGTGCAAGAAGCGAACGATGGACTGTTCGCTACCGACGAAGAAGTAGCTGCGCTTCGAGCCAAGCGCTGGGGCACCGACGCGGGTTGAGTGGCTGGGTCGTGCAACACGCAAGCTCACGGATGAGGCTGCCTACATCGCGCTCGACAACCCAAAGGCGGCTGACGCCCTGGTCGATGTCATTTACGCCAGCGTCGATACACTCGTAAAGTTTCCGGCCATGGGCCGTGAAGGTCGAATCAAAGACACCCGGGAATGGGCGGTTCCTGATTGGCCCTACATCATCGTCTATCGAGTACGTGACTATCGCTTGCAGGTTCTGACTATTGTCCATACCCGGCAACGGCCACGAACCAAATGGTGATCTCCAAGTCGTCAGGGCACAACATCCCAGACCTGCGGTTGTAGTCATCTGTACGGTTGCCGCCCGGCTGGCAGCTCGACCGTCTCGTTGTAACTACATAGCGTACATCCCTGCACCCGTGCATGCAGCCCTTGCACTCTGCATCATCGGCGCATGACAACCCTCTCCAGCCTAACCCGCCTCCTGGAAAACCTCATCCGCTACGGCACCATCGCCGCCGTCTAGATGAAGCCCCCGCGCGTGCAAGTCAAAACCGGCGCCCTAACCACTACCTGGCTCCCCTGGCTAGCCCCCCCGCGCCGGCGCCGACCAGGAATGGGACCCGCCCGCCCAAGGCGAACAAGTCCTGCTCATCAGCCCCTCCGGCCAACTCAGCCACGGCGTCGTCCTCACGGGCCTGTGGTCATCGAGTACGACAGTGAGGTCCACCACCTGCGCGCGGTCCTCACTGCCGGAGGCACCACGGACCTGGTCAGCGACGGCGGGATCAACATCACCGGCCCGATCCGCCACCAGGGCGACTACACCCAAACCGGCAACCCACTCATCACCGGCAAGGTAGAAGGCCAACGCCTCGGCTGGCAAGTGGCACCGGACGTCGTTGCCAATTTTGGCCCGGGTTTTTCATGTCGCGCACCAGGATGCGGCTGTTGGCTTCGTCGAGGTCGGCCCAGCGGATGCGGGTGATTGCTTCCTGCCGGCGGGTGGAGAAGATGGCGAAGGCGGCGACCTCGAGCATGTTGAGCGAGGTGGGGCGGTAGGCCTGGATGCTCTGGAAGTGACTGAGCAGCTTGTCGAGTTCGTCGGCCATGGCGTGGGGGTCGACCTCGTAGCCCCAGGCGGGCTTGGCGATGGAGAGAACCGCGCCGAGGTGGGCCAGGTCGTTACCGGCTGTCTGGGGTTTGACGGTGCCGCCTGCAGGGCTCATGCGCCAGAGGGCAAATTCGACCAGGTGCTGGCTGTTGATTTCGTGATCGAGGAGTTTGCCCAGGTAGGTCTGGCTGATCATCAGTAGCGTGCCGCGCTTGGTTTTGCCCAAGGGACGCGCCCTTTCGAGCTCGACCAGGTAGCGATCAATCATATCCTTGACGGTGTTGACCTTGCGGTGGGCGCGCTCAATGGCACCCGGCTGGTTCAGTTCGGTTTCGCGCTTCTTGGTCCAAGCCTGGGCAGCCTGTTTGCGGGCGAAGGTCTGGCTCTCTTGGTAGACTTGCTGGCCATCACGGATCAGACGTATCTGGGCGGTGTAGCTGATGCTGCCATCGGTACGTTTGCGTGCTCTGATCGTGGCCATGGTCAACTGGTACAATTCAATTATCGACTGGTACATTGTACCAGTAGCCCTCGAAAAACGGCCTGAAACGCCTGAAAACGGCCTAAAACGCGTAGAGTAAAATGGTACAGAATATTGCCTCAAACCCGCAGAGCATAAAGCCTGAGCCTTCCAGGCGGTTCTCCGTTGCGCCCATGATGGATTGGACAGACCGCCACTGCCGCTACTTCCTGCGCCAACTCTCCACCAACGCCCTGCTCTATACCGAAATGGTCACCACGGGCGCGCTGATCCACGGCGACAACAGCCACCGCTTCCTGCGCTACGACGAAGCCGAGCACCCCATCGCCCTGCAGCTCGGCGGCAGTACCCCAGCCGACCTCGCGACCTGCGCCCGCATGGCCCAGGAGCACGGCTACGACGAGGTCAACCTCAACGTCGGCTGCCCCAGCGACCGGGTGCAGAACAACATGATCGGCGCCTGCCTCATGGGCCATCCCGCGCTGGTAGCGGACTGCGTCAAGGCCATGCGCGACGCGGTATCGATTCCGGTCACGATCAAGCACCGCATCGGCATCAACGGCCGAGACAGCTATGCCGAGCTGTGCGATTTCGTCGGTCAGGTAGAAGCCGCCGGTTGCCGCAGTTTTACCGTGCATGCCCGTATCGCGATTCTGGAAGGACTGTCGCCCAAGGAGAACCGCGATATTCCGCCCTTGCGCTATGACGTGGCGGCGCAACTGAAGAAGGACTTTCCTCAGTTGGAGATCATCCTCAACGGCGGCATCAAGACCCTGGAAGAGTGCCAGACTCATCTGCAGACGTTCGATGGCGTGATGCTGGGCCGTGAGGCTTACCACAACCCTTATGTGCTGGCGCAGGTGGACAGCCTGCTGTTCGGCTCGCAGACACCGGTGGTCAGCCGCAGCGAAGCCCTGGCCCGCATGCGGCCCTATATTGCGGCGCATCTGGCCGATGGCGGTAACATGCACCACATCACTCGGCACATGCTGGGCCTGGGCACGGGTTTTCCGGGGGCGCGCAAGTTTCGCCAGATGCTCTCAGTGGACATTCACAAGCATCCGCAGCCGCTGGCGCTGCTGGACCAGGCCGGCGAATTGCTCGAGGGGCGTTAAGGGCGGGAACCTGGGGCCCATTGGCCACTCAGATAGAGAGTCCGTCTTTAATTCTCTCCAGCAATGTGCGCGATGTCTCAGTTCACTTGAGCGACGCCCACTGCTGGAGTAATGTCATCCATCCGCACAGGACAGAGCACGCTCATGACTTCGAAGCTGGAACAACTCAAGAAAATCACCACCGTGGTGGCCGACACCGGCGACCTCGAAGCGATCACCAAGCTCAAGCCGGTCGACGCGACCACCAATCCTTCCCTGCTGCTCAAGGCCGCTTCCATCGCCAGCTATGCCCCGCATCTGGATGATGCGATCACCGATGTAAAAGGCGATCTGGGCCTGGCGTGCGACCGTTTCGCGGTGGCCGTGGGCGGCGGTATTCTCAAGGTGATTCCGGGGCGTATTTCCACCGAGGTGGATGCACGGTTGTCGTTCGACGAGAAGGCGCTGCTGGGCAAGGCTCATCAGTTGATCGATCTGTATGACAAGGCCGGCATCAGCCGTGACCGCGTGTTGATCAAGCTGGCTTCGACCTGGGAAGGTATTCGCGCGGCCGAGAAGTTGGAGAAGGAAGGCATCCAATGCAACCTGACCCTGCTGTTCTCCTTCGCCCAGGCCCAAGCCTGCGCCGATGCCGGCGTGTTCCTGATTTCGCCGTTCGTGGGCCGTATCTACGACTGGTACAAGAAGTCCACCGGCCAGGATTACACCGGCGCGGAAGATCCGGGCGTGCAGTCGGTGACGCGCATCTACAACTACTACAAGGCCAATGACTACAAGACCGTGGTCATGGGCGCGAGCTTTCGCAACCTGAACCAGATCGAACAGTTGGCCGGTTGCGACCGCCTGACCATCAGCCCGGATCTGCTGCAAAAGTTGTCCGACGACGAAGGCACCTTGGCGCAGAAACTCAAGCCGGGTAACCCAGGCGAGCCGCGTCAGACGCTGAACGAAGCGCAGTTCCGCTGGGCCTCCAACGAAGACGCCATGGCCACCGAGAAACTGGCCGAGGGCATCCGCCAGTTCGCGCGGGACCAGGAAAAGCTGGAAGCGTTGCTGGCCGCCAAGGTCAAGTAAGCTTATGGCAACGAAAAAGGGCGGCTCCTTCGGGAGCCGCCCTTTTTTATGCCCGTCAGGCCCGAATGCAGATCAGCTGCGCTCGAGGGCGTTGACCAGGTCGTGGAACGCGTCACGATTGGAATCGTTGAGGCCCATGAGGATCTTGTGGGCTTCCAGCACTTTGGCTTTGACGATGTCTTCGTTCTGGTCCTGGGACGGCAGATCGGTGAGGCACTCAGTGCAAGGGATGGGACGATCAACGATGTTGAATACCTGGTCGAAGCCCATGGAAGACAACAGGCGCGTGATGTCCTCGTGAGTCGTCACGACCGTCGGTAACAGACCCACTTTCTGCCGGGACAGAATCGACAGCTTGGCCAGGAGGCCCAGCGTGGTGCTGTCGATGCTGCGAGTTTCGGTCAAGTCGATGACGATTGCCGAAAAATTCAGGGCAGTGAAGATCTTTTCAATCGTTGCATCCAACGCCGAACACAAGGTCAGGCGAACTTCGCCGACAAATTTCAGGACGAACGTCCCGCTTTGTTCGGCGAACTGGATTCTACCAGTACTCATTCAAGGTTCCTGCTCAACACCATGAGGGCGATATCATCCGGCATCTCCCCTAGCGTGGCCAATCCAAACTTGCGGCGCAGACCGTCCAGGCTGCCACCGGCGGCATCGACTATCACAGGCAATGCTGCTTCTTTGTCTTTCAGTGTCTCACCTGGGAGAAGGTCCAGGATGCCATCGGAAAACAACGTCAGGCTGAAAGCTTCGGGCAGGTCGATCACAAGGTCAGTATAGGTCGCTTCGTTGAACAACCCCACTGGCAGACCGCGCCCTTGCAGATAACTCACACCTTTGTTCGGTGTGTACAACACAGGTAACGGCAGGTGACCGCCAATGCTGTAGGTCAATTTACCGGTTGTTTCGTCAATTACGCCGCCGACCATGGTGACATGCTTGCCCAGCTTCGTGTTGATCAACCCGCGGTTGATGTGCCCCAGCACGTCCGAGGGTTTGAATTGTGGCATGCTGCCACCACGTCGGGACTCGAACATCAGACGTGTGGTCATGAATTTCAGCAGAACGGTCACGAATGCCGACGAGGCGCCATGGCCCGAGACGTCGGCCAAGTAGAACGCCACCCGATGCTCGTCGACACGGAAATAGTCAACGAAATCTCCCGAGAGGTACAACGACGGGATGATCTGGTGCTCGAAGTTCAGCCCGGCAGTGCTCCAAGGGCTTTCGGGCAGCATGTTCATCTGCACTTGCCGACCGGCGGTCTGGTCTTCCTGCAACAGGTGCAGGCTGGCCTCGAGCTCGCGGTTGGCGGTTTCCAGCTTCTGTCGATAGCGCTGGTTTTCCACCATCAGGTGAGAGCGATCCAGCGCGCGGTGCACAGAGTGCTCCAGCACCGCGAGGTCTTCCAGCGGCTTGATCAGGTAGTCCGAGGCACCGAGGCGCAACGCCTCGACCGCGTCGTTCATGACGCCGGCGCCGGACAAAACGATCACGGGGGTCTGCGGTGAACGCTCGGTGACCTGGCGAATCAGCTCCAGGCCGCCTACTTGGGGCATGCGCAGGTCGCATATCACGAGGTCCGGCTGTTGCTGCTCGAATACCTCCAGCCCCTTCAAGCCGTTGTTGGCCTGCAGGACGGTGAAACCGCTGTCTTCCAGGTAGGCCGCGAGACTCGCGCGCACTACATCGTCGTCATCGATTATCAGCAGCGTGGCACTGGGTTTCTGCATGTGGGCAAACGGCGCCAGAAATTGGGTGGCGTAGGCGGCCTGGTGTTGCCCAGGAGCACTTACTGGATTCACTTCTAGCCTCTCTTCCACTTGGCATGGGGGGCAAAAAGCCCTGCACGCGAAATATCGGAGGTGCCCTATAAGGCGCAGACGGTACTCCCATCCGCCTGGCGTTTCAAGCATCGGCCGATGGTCGCTTTACGTCTTTACACGACAAATCACCGGGAGTTATAAAAACACCTTGTACCGAGACCAAAACACAGGACGTAACCCATGAGCCTTACCGATCACAATTACGACGAAAAACGCGATTTCATTCGCATGACCGTCGATGCCAAAGTCACGCTGACGGTAGAAGGCAAGCCTGTCCAAGCGACCTGCCGTGATCTTTCCAGCACCGGCTTCCAACTGGACGCGCCCACCACCCTCTCGACGGGGGATATCGTCGATGTATACGTGCCCTCTCACAACCCGAACCTGGACGGCCTGAAGGCCAAGGCCAGAGTCATTTGGACCAAGACCAGCGATACCGGCGGCCAATTGCTCGGCCTGGTCAACGTGAACTGAAGACCCCGGCCAACTGAAAAAGGCGACCGATAAGGTCGCCTTTTTTTGTGTCACAACGAACGTCGATCAGAAATCGTCGACGACGTGACCGTCCTTGACCTTGTACTCGCGGTTCTGCAGGAATGCATTGCGGATGAACGAGTAGCGGTCGCCGGTGACCATCTTCTCGGCCGCGAACAGGCTGGCACGAGTGTCGATCAGGTTCACGCCCAGCATCCAGTTACGGGCCGGAATGTTGTCCATGTAGGGGTAGGGTTGGGTATAAGCGTCAGGCACCTTGCCGATGGCGTCACGCACGGTGCTGGGGCCGAAGAACGGCAACACGACGTAAGGACCGCTTGGCACGCCCCAGTGACCCAGGGTCACACCGAAGTCGACATTGTTGCGCTGCAAGCCCATACGGGTACCTACGTCGATGAAGCCCAGCACACCGAAGGTGGTGTTGAAGATCAGCCGGGCAGTATCGATACCCGCCGCACGAGGCTTGGCCTGCAAGGCGTCGTTGACCAGGTTGCCGACATCCCCGATGTTCTGGAAGAAGTTGTGGATGCCATCCTGGGCGAACTGCGGCGTGATCCACTGGTAGCCCTTGGCGATAGGCTTGAGGGTGTAGGTGTCCAGCGTATCGTTGAAGCGGAAGATCGCCCGGTTGGCGCCTTCCCACGGGTCGCTGTCGGCCGCGTGGGCAGCCATGGGCAATAGCACCGCACTAGCAAACAGACAGGCCCGAGCCAGTCGATAGAGCGAACCTGATCCGAACACGTGCATAAACATACTCCCAGAAAGGTTGACGGGCAGCCTGCCCGCGCCAGGGCGATGCCCTGATAAAGTGCCTCAGTATAAAGCGATGCAAAGTGTTTAGGCAGCTAAGTATTTGCCTGCTGGACATTTTCTGTTGCAGTGTCGTCTAACCGTCACAAAGCTGTCACGGCAGGGACTTATGCTCAGCGGTCATCCAGGGAATGTCGATATGCCTGAAACCGCTGCTTTTCCCCCATTGACCGCCATTCTACTGGGCCTTGGTGACTGCCTTGTGGACGATGCCGATCGCCTGATGCCTGGCGCTGCCCAGCTATTGGAGCGTCTCCATGGAGAAAAGGTGCCATGTGCCTGGATCGATGAACTTGAGAGTGAGACGGCCCGGCGGCGCAGCGCCGCGTTGCCTGACTGGGTCACGGGGTGCAATCGCCTCCCGGGGGAGGCCCCCTGGCCCTCTCCCGCCAGTTGCTGGCGAGCGCTGATCACCCTGGGCGCCACGCGGCTTGACGGCTGTCTGCTGGTCAGCGGCGAGCCGCGCTTGCTGCAGGCCGCCCTGGCAGCCGGGCTGTGGACCGTGGGCCTGGCCTCCTGCGGAGCTCGTGCAGGCCTGGCGAATGTCGAGTGGCTGGCGCTGACGCCCCATGCGCGCGACCTCAAGCGCGGCAAAGTGACCCTGGAGCTGTTCAAGCTGGGTGTCCACTCGGTCATCGATCACCTTGAAGAACTGGACAGCTGCCTGGAAGACATCGGCTCGCGTCGCGCCAAGGGCGAAAAGCCCTGATACAACTTTGCCAGACGCCGAACTCACTCAGGCACTAGGCTTGCCTGGGACCTTTACCCTGGGCCTGTGGTCCGATGCAGTGATCATTATCGAAAGGAAAATCGTCATGGCTGCCGCCGAACTGCAACAACAACTGATCGAACTGCGCGAACAACTGGAACAAAATCCACCGCTGTCTGATCAGGAACGCGTGGAGCTGCACGAACTGATGGCACAGATCCAAGCCCGAATCGAACTGGAGTCTGCCGTCGGCGAGAACGACATCAGCACCGGGATCAACCTGGCGGTCGAGCGCTTCGAGGTCAGTCACCCGAGCCTGGCCATGAGCCTGCGCAACATCATGCAGACCCTCGGCAGCATTGGCGTCTAGGCATTACTGCCGGACCAGTCGCGCGTTGTCGGGATTCACCGCTTCGGTACTGCGATAAGGGTTGATGTCCAACCCACCGCGTCGCACATAGCGCGCAAATACGGTCAGCGTCTGCGGCTTGAGCAGGCGCTGCAGGTCCATGAAGATCCGCTCCACGCACTGTTCATGAAAATCCGAATGCTGACGAAAGCTCACCAAGTAGGCCAACAGGCTGGCGTGGTCGAGCGCAGCACCCCGGTAGTGGACACCGACGCTGCCCCAGTCGGGCTGGCTGGTCACCGGGCAGTTGGATTTGAGCAGATGGCTGTACACATGCTCTTCCACCACGCGATCTGCGTCGCAGCGCAAAAGTTCCGGCTGCGGATGCTCGTAGCTGCTGACCGTGATGTCCAGGTCATCGATACAAGTCCCGGGCATGGCCACGACGCCTTCGGCCTGTACTTCAGCCAGACCGCGCACGCGTACGCCCACGGACTTGCCAGCAGCCGCACTCAGATCACGCTCCAGGCATGCTGACAGCTCGGACGTACTGGTGAACGCCGTCTGGTTCAGCGAGTTGAGATAGAGCTTGAAGGACTTCGACTCGATGATGTTGGGCGAATCTGCAGGGATGCTGAATTCACCGATGGCCACCACAGGCTTGCCGGAAGGCAGCAGCCAGGACAGCTCGAAGCAATTCCAGAAATCCACGCCTTTATAAGGCAGGGTCTCGGCAGTCAGCCCCAACTCGGCCCATTTGGTGGCGCGCGGAATGGGAAACAGCAAGGAAGGCGTATAGGTAGCGATGTATTCGCTGGATTTGCCCAACGGCGAATGTTCGGCTGCGGGGTGCATGGCAAAAACCTGACTGGATGAACGAGGGGAAGTTTATCGGGTTTGGGCCGAGGACTGCAAAAGCTGTCAAGGAACGCTCCACTGCACCTGCAGGACCGAGCAAGCTCGACCCTGCAAAATCAGTGCGTACCTGTCACCGAGCGCAATCAGGAATACCGCAACGCATGGGCCGGCTCGATCTGCGCCGCTCGCCAGGCCGGGTAGATGGTTGCCAAAAAGCTCATGATCAGGCCAGCGCTGCAGATCAGCGCCACATCAGGCCATTGCAACTGCGAAGGCAGGTTGCTGATGAAGTACACATCGGAGGTAAAGATATGCTCACCGGTGACCCGCTCGACCCAGCCCACCATCTGGCTGACATTGAGCGCTGCGATCACCCCCAGGACACCCCCGATCAAAGTACCGACCACGCCAATCACCGTGCCCTGGACGATGAAGATAGTCATGATCTGCCGGGGCGTCGCGCCGATGGTGCGCAGGATCGCGATATCGGCGCCTTTGTCGTTCACCACCATGATCAAGGTGGCGATGATGTTGAACGCGGCGACAGCGACAATCATCAGCAACAGCAGCCCGATCATGGTCTTTTCCATCTTCATCGCGCTGAACAGGCTGCCCTGGGTGTGCGTCCAGTCGTCCGCCTTGTACTGGTCACCCAGCCCGGCGGCAATCGCAGCCGAGACCTGGGGCGCGGCGTACAGGTCCTTGAGCTTGAGCCGCACGCTTTGCACCTGATTGGGCGCCCAGTGCTGCATCTGCGCCGCGTCGGCGACGTTGATCAGCGCCATGGAGCTGTCCAGTTCGGCACCGACCTTGAACACGCCCACCACGTTGAGGCGCTGCAACCGCGGAGTGATACCCCCTGGCGCGCCGCTCAATTCCGGCACGATCAAGGTCAGCTTGTCGCCGATGCTCAGGCCGAAACGCCGGGCGGTGATATCGCCGATGACCACGCCAAACTCGCCGGGCTTGAGATCTGCCAGCTTGCCTTGGGTGATATGGTCGGCCACGATCGACACCTTGCCTTCTTGAGCCGGATCGACACCACTGATCTGGATCGGCTGCATCGCCCCCTTGAAGGACAACATGCCGTCCATTTCGGTGAACGGCACTGCGGCCAGCACCTCAGGATTCTTCAGGGCTGCGGCCGCCACCGGCTGCCAATCGTCGAGCGGCTTGACCCCGGCGATGGTCGCATGGGGCACCATGCCCAGCACCCGCGAGCTCATTTCGCGCTGGAAGCCGTTCATGACCGACAACACCACGATCATCGCCAGCACACCCAGGCCCAGACCGATCATCGAGGTCATGGAGATGAACGAGATGAAGTGGTTGCGGCGCTTGGCGCGGGTGTAGCGCGCGCCGATAAAGATTGCGAGAGGGCGAAACATCAGAGGGGCACCAGTTGGCCGTCTTCCAGGCGCAGCACGCGATCCATCTGCCGGGCCAGGTTAAGGTCGTGAGTCACCACCAGAAACGCGGTGCGCAGCGAAACACTGAGCTCCAGCATCAGGTCCTGAATGCCTTGGGCGGTGTGGTGATCGAGGTTGCCAGTAGGCTCGTCGAGCATGACCAGGCCGGGGCGATTGACCAGCGCCCGAGCAATGGCCACGCGCTGGCGCTCGCCACCGGACAATTCCGACGGTTTGTGCTGCAGGCGGTGCCCCAGGCCGACGCGTTCGAGCAGCGCCGTGGCCCGCTGACGCGCCTCGGGAATGGCGACCTTGCCAATCAGCAGCGGCATACAGACGTTTTCCAGCGCGGTGAACTCAGGCAACAGGTGGTGAAACTGATAGACGAAGCCCAACGAGCGATTGCGCAGCAAGCCGCGGGCTTTTTCATTGAGCGCCGACAGCTCTTCACCGGCCAGCCAGACGCTGCCCTGGCTCGGCGTGTCCAGTCCGCCCAGCAGGTTGAGCAAGGTGCTCTTGCCCGAACCCGAGTTGCCGACGATGGCCACTCGCTCGCCCGCCTGCAACTCGAGCTGCAGATTGGCCAGCACCACCACGGACGCCGGACCTTCCTCGTAGGACTTGCCCAGGTTGCGGCAACTCAAGACTGCTTGTTCGTTCATGCCAGGTTCACTCATAACGGAGCGCCTCCGCCGGCTGGGTACGCGCTGCGCGCCAGGCCGGGTACAGAGTCGCAAGGAAGCTCAGAAGCAACGCCGCGCCACACACCATGTAGACGTCATGGGCCTGGAGTTGCGACGGCAGGTAGTCGATGAAGTACACGTCGGAACTGAGAAACTTGTGCCCGATCAACCGCTCCAGCAATGCGATGGCCGCACTGACGTTGAGCGCCGCCAGCATGCCCAGGCCGGCCCCGATGGCCGTGCCCACCACGCCGATCACCGTGCCCTGGACCATGAAGATGCGCATGATCTGCCCCGGCGTCGAGCCCAGGGTGCGAAGGATGGCGATATCGCCACGCTTGTCGTTGACCACCATCACCAGGGTGGAAATGATGTTGAATGCCGCCACCGCCACGATCAGCAACAGCAGCAGGCCGATCATGGATTTTTCCATGCCGATGGCCTGATACAGGTTGCCGTGGCTACGGGTCCAGTCGCGGGCGTAGTATTCGTGCTCGCCCAGCTGCTGAGCCAGTTGCCAGGCAATACGCGGCGCCTGGAACAGGTCGGCGAACTTGAGGCGGATGCCCTGCACCTGGCCAGGTTTCCATCGGTGCAGGCGGCCCATGTCTTCAAGGTTGGTCAGGCCCACATAGCCGTCGATCTCACCGGCGCCGACATGGAAGGTGCCGACCACGGTGAAGCGCTTCATGCGCGGAAACATCCCGGCCGGCGTGACCGTGACTTCCGGCGCGACGAAGGTGACCTTGTCGCCCAGGCCGACGCCCAGTTTGGTCGCCGCCTTGTCACCGATCATGATGCCGAAATCGCCAGGCTTGAGATCGTCGAGCTTGCCCTGCTTGACGAAGCTGTCGATGATCGAGACATTGCGTTCCTGGGCCGGATCGATGCCGTTGAGCAGAATTTTCTGCACTTTGCCATCGTTGGTCAGCAGCCCCTGCATCTGCGTGAAGGGCGCTACCGCCAGCACTTGCGGGTTCTGTCGCACTTTCTGCGCCAGCACCGACCAGTCGTCGATGGGTTGCGGCGATTCGATGGTGGCATGAGGCACCATGCCCAGGACGCGGGTACGCATCTCGTGGTCGAAACCGTTCATCACCGAAAGCACGACGATCATGACGATTACGCCGAGGGCGAGTCCAATCATCGAGGTCAGGGAAATGAAGGACACAAAATGATTACGACGTTTGGCGCGGGTGTAACGGGCACCAATAAAAACGAAGAGAGGTCTGAACATGTAGGGGCTTGTTCGGGTGAAAGAGGGAACGTCCTTGTGGCGGGGCTTGATCAGCAGCTTTACACTCGGACCATCGCCGCTACCATGGGTTCGCCATGTCGACACTAGATGAAGAAGAACGTCGCGAATACTACCGTATCGACGACCGCATCGCACTGGAAATCCGCGCCTTGACTGACAGCGAGGCTCGCGACACTGAATTGTTGCAGGATGACTCTCCGTTATTCAACCTGCTCAGCGAGCTGCACCTGAGCGAATTCGAGTCCCAGCACCTGCTGCGTCAGATCAGCGAGACCGACCGCGCCCTGGCTGCCTTCCTCAAGGCGCAGAACAAGCGCATCGATCTGCTCAGCCAACTGGTGGCCCAGACGCTGACCAGCCGCATCGGCGAGCCCCAGCCTGTGACCTTGTCCGAGGGCGGCGTCACCTTCACCCAGGATAAACCGCTGCTCCCCGACACGCCGCTGTCGATCAAGATGGCCTTGATGCCACAGGCATTGGGTCTGCTGCTGCGTGCCCGCGTGGTGCACTGCTATGACATTGACGGGCGCTTTGAAATCGGCACTGAATTCGTCAGCCTTGCCGATGCCCAACGCCAGTTGCTGGCGCGATACATATTGCAGAAGCAGCAGCTGGAGCGTCGTCTGGCTCGCGAGCAGGAAGAGTTGCCCGTCCCCTGACCCTCCGTTTTTCTCGCCTCTATCTTGAAGGAACAGACGTGACCCTAATCTACGGCCACCGCGGCGCCAAGGGCGAAGCGCCGGAAAATACCCTGACCAGTTTCAAAGAGTGCCTCAAGCACGGCGTACGCCGTTGCGAGCTGGACCTGCACCTGTCCAGCGACAACGAGCTGATGGTCATCCACGACCCCACCCTCAAACGCACCACCGAACGGCGCGGCAAGGTGTCCGAGCATAGCGCCGCCAACCTGGTGACGTACGATGCGCGCAAGGGCGGGCCTGGCTGGGTGCAACCCTGCCCCATTCCGCGCCTCGCCGAGCTGTTTGAAGCCTGCACGTTCGATCACTGGCAGCTGGAAGTGAAGGTGGCCTCTCGCACCCGCGCGGCCACCACGGTCCTGGCCATTCGCGAACTGGCTCAGGAATACGGGTTGCTGGACAAGATCACCATCACCTCCAGCTCACGGGAAGTCCTGCGCGCCGCCGCCGAACTGACCCCGGACATTTCCCGCGGGCTGGTGGCTGAATACGCCTGGCTGGACCCGCTGAAGGTGGCGCAGAACCATGGCTGCAAGATTCTCGCGCTGAACTGGACCCTGTGCACCCCTGAACGCCTGGCCAAGGCTCAGCGTCAGGGGCTTCATGTGTCGGTGTGGACAGTCAACGAGCCGGCGCTGATGCGCCGGCTCGCCGATTTTGGCGTCGACAGCCTGATTACAGACTTTCCCGGTTTGGCCAGAGCCACCTTGGGACAGGACTGAAATCGGTCTCCCCGACCGGCTCAGGCCACCGGCCGGAGCCGCTCAAAAAAGCCGGTTGAGGCCGTCGTAGGCCGCTACCCGATAGGCTTCGGCCATGGTCGGGTAGTTGAAGGTGGTGTTGACGAAGTACTTGATGGTGTTCAACTCGCCAGGCTGGTTCATGATCGCCTGGCCAATGTGCACGATCTCCGACGCCTGGTCGCCGAAGCAGTGCACACCCAGCACCTGCAAGGTTTCACGGTGGAACAGGATTTTCAGCATGCCCACCGGCTCGCCGGAAATCTGCGCCCGGGCCATGCTCTTGAAGAATGCCTTGCCCACTTCGTAAGGCACCTTGGCCTGGGTCAGCTCATGCTCGTTCTGGCCGATGGAGCTGATTTCGGGAATGGTGTAGATCCCGGTCGGCACGTCATTGACGAAACGCCAGCTGCCATTGTCCACCAGGCTGCCCGCTGCCGAGCGCCCTTGGTCATAGGCAGCACTGGCCAGGCTCGGCCAGCCGATCACGTCACCGGCGCCGTAGATGGTCGAAACGCTGGTGCGGTAGGTCTCGTCGACATCGATCTGGCCGCGGCCGTTGACCTTGATGCCGATGTTCTCCAGGCCCAGCTTGTCGGTATTGCCAGTTCGCCCGTTGCACCACAGCAAGGCGTCGGCCTTGATCTTCTTGCCCGACTTCAAGTGCAGGATCACCCCGTGATCCCCCGGTTCCACACGCTCGTACTCTTCGTTGTGGCGAACCATCACGTGGTTGTTGCTGAAGTGATAGCTCAGGCCCTCGGAGATTTCGGCGTCGAGGAAGCTCAGCAGTTGCTCGCGGTTGTCCACCAGCTCGACCATCACCCCCAGACCGCTGAAAATCGAGGCGTATTCGCAGCCAATGACCCCAGCCCCATAGATGATCAGCTTGCGCGGGGTGTGGGTGATGCTCAGCACCGTGTCGCTGTCGTAGACGCGCGGGTGATTGAAGTCGATGTCGGCGGGACGGTAAGGCCGCGAGCCGGTGGCGATGATGATCTGCTTGGCCACCAGTTTCTCGACGGCGCCATTGGCGCATACCACCTCGATGGTCTGCTCGTCGGCGAAGCTGCCAGTGCCGAAGAACACATCGACGCGGTTACGCGCGTAATAGGCCGTGCGCGACGCTACCTGCTTGTTGATGACCCGCTCGGCACTCTTGAGCACATCCGGGAAGGAAAACCAGCGCGGCTCGCCAATGGCGCGGAACATCGGGTTGGTGTTGAACTGGATGATCTGTTTGACCGAATGGCGCAAAGCCTTGGAGGGGATGGTACCGAGGTGAGTGCAGTTGCCGCCGACCTGACGCCGGCTGTCCAC
This sequence comes from Pseudomonas sp. dw_358, assembly GCF_018449655.1. Classification (GTDB taxonomy): domain Bacteria; phylum Pseudomonadota; class Gammaproteobacteria; order Pseudomonadales; family Pseudomonadaceae; genus Aquipseudomonas. The sequence goes on along the minus strand of NZ_JAAVUX010000004.1, from coordinate 299,276 downwards.
CATCGCTACCTTGCGGCCCGCCTTGGCCGCGTTCATCGAGGCCCCTTCACCCGCGGGACCGGAACCCAATACCACGACATCGTAGTTGTAGACAGCCATGCGTACTCCTCAGAACAGGCCGGAAAAAAACACGCGGTTTTCCCCGGCGCGACCTGCCGCGAGGCGGCAGCATAAAAATCGAGATGCAATCTATCTGCGTCAGAATGTCGCGAACATTAACCTTTGGTCGCGCCTCAAGCAATTATATAGACGCCTTGACCCGCACGGGATGAACTTAGATGAGAACCATTCCACGCCCAAGCAATGGCTCATTGCCCACCCATTGTCCGGCGGACCGCCTTTTTGGTTGATCTGACCCAGCATTTACACATACTGTTACAGATCCGCTCCCGCGGTGAACACGCGTCCTGCATTCGTGTCTGGAATGGATAGTCCAGGCCGTCGCAACCATGGATCTCCTTATAAGACCGTACAAATGTGAGTGTAATTTCATGGCCTCGAACACGGGCAAAGGCGGCGCGATCTTTCGCGTTGTCAGTGGCAACTTTCTGGAAATGTTTGACTTCATGGTGTATGGCTTTTATGCCACCGCCATCGCCAAGGCCTACTTTCCATCCGACAGCGCATTTGCATCGCTGATGCTGTCCTTGGCGACGTTTGGCGCCGGCTTCCTCATGCGCCCGCTGGGTGCCATTTTCCTCGGCGCCTACATTGACCGCCATGGCCGCCGTCAGGGCCTGATCGTGACCTTGATGATGATGGCGGCCGGTACCGTGCTGATCGCCTGCGTCCCGGGCTACGCCACACTGGGCGTCGCCGCGCCGTTACTGGTGCTCCTGGGGCGCCTGATGCAGGGCTTTTCCGCCGGTGTCGAACTGGGCGGTGTCTCGGTGTACCTCGCCGAAATCGCCACGCCTGGCCGCAAGGGTTTCTTTGTCAGCTGGCAATCGGCTAGCCAACAGGCTGCGGTAGTATTCGCCGGGCTGCTCGGGGTGGGACTCAATCATTACCTGACCCCGGAAGCCATGAGCGACTGGGGCTGGCGTGTGCCGTTCCTGGTGGGTTGCGCCATCGTGCCGGCGATCTTCATGATCCGTCGCTCGCTGGAAGAAACCCCGGAATTCGAAGCGCGCAAACATCGCCCCAGCCTGGGCGAGGTGATGGCTTCCATTCGCAAGAACTTCGGCCTGGTGCTGGCGGGCATGGCGTTGGTGGTCATGACCACTGTGTCTTTCTACCTGATCACCGCCTATACCCCGACCTTCGGCAAGGCCGAACTGCACCTGTCCGACATCGATACGCTGATCGTCACCGTGTGCATCGGGCTGTCGAACTTCTTCTGGCTGCCGGTGATGGGCTCGGTGTCCGACAAGATTGGACGCAAGCCACTGCTGCTGGGCGCTACCATTCTCGCCATTCTAACCGCCTATCCGGCGCTGTCCTGGCTGGTGGCCGAGCCGAGTTTCGAGCGGTTGCTGATGGTGGAGCTGTGGTTGTCGTTCCTGTATGGCTCGTACAACGGTGCCATGGTGGTAGCACTGACCGAAATCATGCCGGCGGATGTACGCACCACCGGTTTCTCGCTGGCCTATAGCCTGGCGACCGCGACCTTTGGCGGCTTTACGCCGGTGGCTTGTACCTACCTGATCCATGAGCTGGGCAACAAGGCCGCGCCAGGGATCTGGTTGAGTGGCGCGGCCGTACTGGGCCTGGTGGCGACCTTGGTGTTGTTCAAAGGCAACCGCCACGAGCTGCAGGCAGCCAAGGCCGCTCGGGCGTAAGCCTTGCGCCCACAGGCTGCTCTCACAGTGGAATCAAAAAAAGGCGGTGGCTTTCACAAGCCCCCGCCTTTTTTTGTGACCCCTTCAGCTTACTGAGGAAACGACGGTGGGTTCACGCCCGCCATGTCTTCCATGACACGCACCACCTGGCAGCTGTAACCGAATTCGTTGTCATACCAGACGTACAGCACGACACGGTTGTCATTGCAGATGGTGGCCTCGGCATCGACCACACCGGCGTAGCGCGAACCGACGAAATCGGTGGACACCACTTCCTGGGACGCCACGAAATCGATCTGACGAGAAAGGTCCGAATGCAGCGCCATATAGCGCAGGTATTCGTTCATCTCTTCGCGGCTGCTGGCCTTCTCAAGGTTCAGGTTGAGAATGGCCATGGACACGTTCGGCGTCGGAACACGGATCGCGTTACCGGTCAGTTTGCCGGCCAGCTCAGGCAGGGCCTTCGCCGCAGCGGTGGCGGCACCGGTCTCGGTGATCACCATGTTCAGCGCAGCGGAACGGCCACGACGGTCACCCTTGTGGAAATTGTCGATCAGGTTCTGGTCGTTGGTGTACGAGTGCACCGTCTCGACATGGCCGTTGACGATGCCGAACTTATCGTTGACTGCCTTGAGCACCGGCACGATGGCGTTGGTGGTGCAGGACGCCGCCGAAACGATCTTGTCTTCGTCGGTGATCTGGCCGTGGTTGATGCCGTGCACGATGTTTTTCAGCTTGCCCTTGCCCGGCGCAGTCAACAACACGCGGCCGATGCCCGGGCACTGCAGGTGCTGGCCCAGGCCCTCGGCGTCGCGCCAGACACCGGTGTTGTCCACCAGCAACGCGTTTTCGATACCGTACTGAGTGTAATCGACCTCAGTCGGGTTCTTCGCATAGATGACCTGGATCAGGTTGCCGTTCACCGTCAGGGTATTGGCCTCTTCGTCGACATGGATAATGCCGTCGAACGAACCGTGCACCGAGTCGCGACGCAGCAGGCTGGCGCGCTTGGCCAGGTCATTGGTGGCGCCCTTGCGCACCACGATGGCCCGCAGGCGCAAGCCATCGCCGCCGCCCGCCTTTTCCACCAGAATGCGCGCCAGCAGGCGGCCGATACGGCCAAAACCGTAAAGCACCACGTCCGTGCCCTTGCGCACGCCGATATCCTGCTTGCCGACCACTTCGCCCAGCTCGGCACGCACGAACTCTTCAGCACTGCGGCCCGCACCGCTTTCCTTGAACTTGACCGCCAGCTTGCCCATGTCCACCGACGCGGCGCCCAGCTTGAGATCGCTCATGGCCTTGAGCAGCGGATAGGTTTCATGCACCGACAGCTCGCTCTCGTCGGCCTGGCGGTGGCGAGCGAAACGATGAGCCTTGAGGATTTCGATGACGGAACGGTTGATCAGACTGCGGCCGTAGATGGAGGTCACGACGTTGTTGTTGCGGTAGAGCTGACCAATAAGCGGGATCATCGCCTCGGCTAGCGCTTCACGATCTATCCATTCACCAAGACACTGTTCGGGCTTCTGATTCACGGGGACCTTCCACATGTAGGAGCTGAAAAAAGGGGCTACATTATGACTTCAAGCACCGGAAAGGAGCAATCATCACCTGTCGTCATGGCGTGATTGACTCATCATTTATAGTTCAGTTTCGTTTTGCCTCGCAAGAACCGGACGGCGCCCGGTACAATCTGTCGATTAAGCCGCAACCCTTGGAGCTCAACCTCCCGTGCCCGTTCTGCGTCTACCGCTTCTTCCTGCCAGTGCAGGCAAACAATCCTGGGGCAACCTGCCGGGCGCCGCGCTCAGCCTGGCGATCGCCGAGGCCGCCAGCGCCGCCAAGCGCTTCACGTTGCTGCTGACCGCCGACAGCCAAAGTGCCGATCGCCTGGAGCAGGAGCTGCGTTTTTTTGCGCCCGGCCTGCCGGTTTTGCACTTTCCCGACTGGGAAACCCTGCCCTACGATCTTTTTTCGCCCCACCAGGACATTATTTCCCAGCGCATCGCTGCGCTCTATCGCCTGCCGGAGCTCGATCACGGCATTTTGGTAGTGCCGGTGACCACCGCCCTACATCGCCTGGCGCCGACCCGCTTCCTGCTGGGCAGCAGCCTGGTGCTGGACGTCGGCCAGCGGCTGGATGTAGAGCAGATGCGCACGCGCCTGGAGGCCAGCGGCTATCGATACGTCGATACGGTCTACGAACACGGCGAGTTCACGGTCCGTGGCGCGTTGATCGATCTGTTCCCCATGGGCAGCAAGCTGCCCTATCGGATCGACCTGTTCGACGACGAAATCGAGACCCTGCGCACCTTCGATCCGGAGACCCAGCGCTCCATCGACAAGGTCGAGTCGGTGCGCCTGCTGCCCGCCCGGGAATTTCCGTTGCAGAAGGAAGAAGTCACGCGCTTCAAGGCGCGCTTTCGCGAACGCTTCGATGTGGACTTTCGCCGCAGCACGATCTTCCAGGACCTGAGCAGCGGCATTACCCCGGCCGGCATCGAGTACTACCTGCCGCTGTTCTTCGAAGACACCTCGACCCTGTTCGATTACCTGCCCCAGGACACCCAGGTGTTCTCGCTGCCGGGTATCGAGCAGGCCGCCGAGAACTTCTGGAGCGACGTGCGCGCCCGTTACGAAGAGCGACGCGGCGATCTCTCCCGGCCACTGCTGCCGCCAGCCGAGCTGTTCATGCCGGTGGAGGACTGCTTTGCCCGACTCAAGTCCTGGCCCCGCGTGGTGGCCAGCCAGGAGGATGTCGGCACCGGCGTCGGCCGCGAGCGCTTCCCGGCACGTGCCCTGCCCGACCTTGCCATTGAGGCCAAGGCCAGCCAGCCGCTGGCGGCGTTGTCGGGTTTCCTCGATTCCTTCCCCGGCCGCGTGCTCTTCACCGCCGAGTCGGCCGGCCGCCGCGAGGTGCTGCTGGAACTGCTCGAGCGCCTGAAGCTGCGCCCGCGCACGGTGGACAACTGGAACGAATTCACCGCCGGCAGCGACCGGCTGGCGATCACCATCGCGCCTTTGGACGAAGGCCTGGTGCTCGACGACCCAGCCTTGGCCTTGATCGCCGAAAGCCCGCTGTTCGGCCAGCGGGTCATGCAACGTCGGCGCCGCGAGAAGCGCAGCGATGTCAGCAACGACGCGGTGATCAAGAACCTCACCGAGCTGCGCGAAGGCGCACCGGTGGTGCACATCGACCATGGCGTGGGGCGCTACCTGGGCCTGGCCACCCTGGAAATCGAAGGCCAGGCGGCCGAATTTCTGACCCTGGAATACGCCGAGCACGCCAAGCTCTATGTGCCGGTGGCCAACCTGCACCTGATCGCTCGCTACACCGGCAGCGACGACGCGCTGGCACCGCTGCACCGCCTGGGCTCGGAGACCTGGCAGAAAGCCAAGCGCAAGGCCGCCGAGCAGGTGCGCGACGTAGCTGCCGAGTTGCTGGACATCTATGCCCGCCGCGCCGCCCGAGAAGGCTACGCGTTTGCCGACCCGACCCTGGATTACGCCACCTTCAGCGCCGGCTTTCCGTTCGAGGAAACCCCGGACCAGCAGTCGGCCATCGACGCGGTGCGCAGCGACATGCTCGCGCCCAAGCCCATGGACCGCCTGGTGTGCGGCGACGTCGGCTTTGGCAAGACCGAGGTGGCCATGCGCGCGGCGTTCATCGCCGTGCACGGCGGCCGCCAGGTGGCGATTCTGGTGCCTACCACCCTGCTCGCCCAGCAGCACTACAACAGCTTTCGCGACCGCTTCGCCGACTGGCCGGTGACCGTTGAGGTCATGAGCCGCTTCAAGTCGACCAAGGACATCAATGCCGCCGTCGCCGATCTGGCCGAGGGCAAGATCGACATCGTCATCGGTACCCACAAGCTGTTGCAGGACGACGTCAAGATCAAGAACCTGGGCCTGGTGATCATCGACGAAGAGCACCGCTTCGGTGTGCGCCAGAAAGAGCAGCTCAAGGCCTTGCGCAGCGAAATCGACATTCTCACCCTGACCGCCACGCCGATCCCGCGCACCTTGAACATGGCCGTGGCCGGCATGCGCGACCTTTCCATCATCGCTACCCCGCCCGCCCGACGGCTCTCTGTGCGCACCTTCGTGATGGAAGAGAACAAGAGCACGGTCAAGGAAGCTCTGCTGCGCGAACTGCTGCGCGGCGGCCAGGTGTATTACCTGCACAACGACGTCAAGACCATCGAGAAATGCGCCACCGACCTTGCCGAACTGGTCCCCGAGGCGCGGATCGGCATTGGCCATGGGCAGATGCGCGAGCGCGAGCTGGAACAAGTCATGAGTGACTTCTACCACAAGCGCTTCAACGTGTTGATCGCCTCGACCATCATCGAGACCGGCATCGACGTGCCCAGCGCCAACACCATCATCATCGAACGCGCCGACAAATTCGGTCTGGCGCAGTTGCACCAGCTGCGCGGCCGGGTCGGACGCAGTCACCACCAGGCCTATGCCTACCTGCTGACGCCGCCGCGCAAACAGATCACCCCGGACGCCGAAAAGCGCCTCGAAGCCATCGCCGCGACCCAGGACCTGGGGGCCGGCTTTGTGCTGGCCACCAACGACCTGGAGATACGCGGTGCCGGCGAGCTGCTGGGCGAGGGCCAGAGCGGGCAGATTCAGGCCGTGGGCTTCACCCTGTACATGGAAATGCTCGAACGCGCCGTCAAGGCGATCCGCAAGGGCGAGCAACCCAACCTGGACCAGCCGCTGGGCGGCGGCCCGGAAATCAACCTGCGTCTGCCGGCCCTGATTCCCGAAGACTACCTGCCCGATGTGCACGCGCGGCTGATCCTGTACAAGCGCATCGCCTCGGCGGTCGACGAGGACGGCCTCAAGGACCTGCAGGTGGAGATGATCGATCGCTTCGGTCTGCTCCCCGAGCCGACCAAGAACCTGGTGCGTATCACCCTGCTCAAGCTGCAGGCGGAAAAACTCGGAATCAAGAAAGTCGACGGCGGCCCTCAGGGCGGTCGCATCGAGTTTGCTGCCGACACTCCGGTCGACCCGTTGACCCTGATCAAACTGATCCAGAGCCAGCCAAAGCGTTACAAGTTCGAAGGGGCGACACTGTTCAAGTTCATGGTGCCCATGGAACGTGCCGATGAGCGCTTCAATACCATTGAGGCACTGTTCGAACGTCTCACCCCCAAAGTTGGCAAGTAGATGCCAGAACGGGTGATCGTCGACCTGCCGCCCCGGCCACGCCTGTGGCTGGGCAGCATCGAGTTCAGCGCCTTCGAGCCGCGCAATGGCCGGATGCAGCGGCACATGCAACATCGCGCTGCCCTGGCCTTCGGCTACGGCGATGCGTATGTGTCCAGCGTGCGCAGCCCGGCGATTGTGTGTCAGAAGTCTGATGAAACCTGGCGTATCCAGCGTCATCCGGCCGCCGAAAAGGCACTGCGGGACACCTTGCAAGCCATTGGTTTCAAGATCGCAACCCGCCAGAGCAAGGCGTTGCCCGAAAGCGCCGGGGACATTTTCGAGCTGCCCAGCGAGGCGGCCTGGCTGCGCTTCATCCTCAACGACCTGCCGGGCCTGCGCGCCCAGGGCTGGGAGATCGAATACTCGGAAGAATTCGCCTTCGACCTCACGCCGGTGGACGACTGGTATGCGGTCATCGACGAATCACCGACCCGGGACTGGTTCGACCTGGAACTGGGCATCGTGGTCAATGGCGAGCGTTTGAGCCTGCTGCCGATCCTGCTCAATCTGCTGCGCACCCACCCCGAGTTGCTCAACCCGACGCAGATGGCCAAGCGCCGGGATGACGAACAGATGCTGGTGCCCATCCACACCGGCGGCCCTGCCAATCGCCAGCGGCTGGTGCAGGTCGCCCTGCCCTACGGGCGGCTGAAGACGGTGCTGGCCACTCTCGGCGACTTCTACCTGCGCGAAGCCGGGGAAACCAGCGTGCGCCTGGCAACCCCGGATGCCAGCCGCCTGACCGAATTGCAGCAGTTACCCTTGACCTGGGAGGGCGGCGAGCGTCTGCGCAGCTTTGCTGAACGCCTGCGCTGCATCCGCAGCACCCCGGCGCCCACCCCCGAAGGCCTGGCGGCGACGCTGAGGCCCTACCAGGTCGAGGGGCTGAGCTGGATGCAGGCCCTGCGCGAGTTGGACGTGGGCGGTATCCTGGCCGACGACATGGGCCTGGGCAAGACCCTGCAAACCCTGGCCCATGTGCTCAGCGAGAAACAGGCCGGGCGCCTCGACCGCCCGGCCATGGTGGTGATGCCCACCAGCCTGATTCCTAACTGGCAGGACGAGGCCGCGCGGTTCGCGCCGTCCCTGCGGGTATTGGCGCTGCACGGCGCCGGCCGCAAACGTCACTTCGAGCAACTGGCCGATTACGACCTCCTGCTGACCACCTACGCCTTGCTGCCCAAGGACCTCGAAGCCCTGAGCAAGGTGCCGTTGCACTTGCTGATCCTCGATGAGGCGCAGTACATCAAGACGCCGGGCAGCAAAGCCGCCCAGGCCGCGCGACAGCTACAGGCGCGGCAACGTCTGTGCCTGAGCGGCACCCCGCTGGAAAACCACCTGGGCGAGCTCTGGTCATTGTTTCATTTCCTGTTGCCGGGCTGGCTCGGTGACGCCAAGGCTTTCAGCCAAGCCTACCGGGTGCCCATCGAGAAACACGGCAGCGAAGTGCGTTTGCAACATTTGAATTCACGGATCAAACCGTTTCTGCTGCGCCGCACCAAGGAACAGGTGGCCACCGAGCTGCCGGCCAAGACCGAGATCACCCACTGGGTCGAGCTCAACGAAGCCCAGCGCGACGTGTACGAAACCGTGCGCCTGGCCATGGACAAGAAAGTCCGAGCCGAGATCAACCGCAAAGGCATGGCGCGCAGCCAGATCATCATCCTCGAAGCCTTGCTCAAGCTGCGCCAGGTCTGCTGTGACCTGCGCCTGGTCAACGATGTCACCCCACCCAGCCGCGGCAGCAGCTCGGGCAAGCTCGACAGCCTGATGGACATGCTCGACGAACTGCTGGCCGAGGGCCGCCGGATCCTGCTGTTTTCGCAGTTCACCTCAATGCTGGCGCTGATCGAACACGAACTGCAGCAGCGCAGCGTCGCCTATGCCTTGCTGACCGGTGCCACGCGTAACCGGCGCGCGCCCGTGAATGACTTCCAGCAGGGCAAGGTGCAGATCTTCCTGATCAGCCTGAAGGCCGGGGGTGTCGGGTTGAACCTGACGGCGGCCGACACCGTGATCCACTACGACCCGTGGTGGAACCCGGCAGCCGAGCACCAGGCCACCGACCGCGCGTACCGCATCGGCCAGGAAAAACCGGTGTTCGTCTACAAGCTGATTACCCGGGGCACGGTGGAGGAAAAGATCCAGCACTTGCAGCTGGAGAAGTCCGCGTTGGCTTCAGGGGTGCTGGATGGAAGGCAGCCGGGAGATTGGAAATTGCTGCCGGATGATATCGATGCGCTGCTGGAGCCGTTGCCGAAAGGGTGATGGGCAGGTGCCTGGCTTGATATCTCATCAAGCCAAACGCCCTACCCAACCAACCCTGCCTCACGCAACGCACCCAACGCCTGCAACCACTGCGGGCCCTGCTTGTAATCGGCCCCGGCCACCGCTTGCCCACGCATCCGCGCAATCCGTGGCGAGGGTGTGACCTTCAAGCGCTGCGCAGCGGTGAGGGCCAACTCTGCGGCAGCGCGGTCATTGCACACCAACCCCATGTCACAACCGGCCGTCAACGCCGCTTCGATACGACTGGCCGCGTCACCCACCACGTGAGCACCGGCCATGGACAGGTCATCACTGAAAATCACGCCGTCAAATCCGAGCTCGCCCCGCAGGATATCCTGCAGCCACTTGCGCGAGAAACCGGCGGGCTGGTTGTCCACCTGTGGATAGATGACATGGGCTGGCATCACGGCTGCCAACTGACGGCTCAAGCGGGCGAAGGGCAGCAGGTCCAGCGCACGGATCTGTTCAAGGCTGCGCTCATCGACAGGAATGGCCACGTGGGAGTCGGCCTCCGCCCAGCCATGACCCGGAAAGTGCTTGCCACAGGCGGCCATGCCTGCTGCGTTCATACCTTTGATGAAGGCCCCGGCCAGCGCCGTGGCGCGCAGAGGGTCACCTTCGAAGGCGCGCGTGCCGACCACGGCGCTGCGCTGATGATCGAGGTCGAGCACGGGAGCGAAGCTGAGGTCCAGGCCCACCGCCAACACTTCGGTGGCCATCAGCCAACCGCATTGCTCGGCCAGGTATTCGGCATGGTCACAGCCCGCCAGCGAACGCATGGCCGGCAACCGCACGAAACCTTGGCGCAAGCGCTGCACCCGGCCCCCCTCCTGATCGACGGCCAGGATCAGATCGGGGCGCACGGCACGGATCGCTGCTGTCAGTTCGCGTACCTGGCGCGGGTGCTCGATGTTGCGACCGAAGACAATCAGACCGGCCACTTCGGGCTGGCGCAACAGTTGGCGATCTTCGGCGGTCAGCCAAGTACCGGCAATATCCACCATCAGGGAGCCTTGGAGGCTGGAACTCATCATCAATCCTTAAACTTTTGCAGCGGCAGGCGCGCTTGATTTATTGCGCGGACGCAGTTGTGCGGCGGCCATGACCGAGTCGGTGACCCCGGATTCGGCCCGCATGCCGGCGGCGAGAAACGGCACCATCAGGCGCATGACCTGTTCGATGGAGGTGTTGACGCCGAAGTCGGTCTCGGCAATGGCCCGCAGTGCCTTGATACCCGACATGCTGAAGGCTGCGGCGCCGAGCATGAAATGCACCCGCCAGAATAACTCCAGCGGCGGAATGCGCGGCGCGGCTTCGTTCACCAGCAGCATGTAGCGACGGAAAACCTTGCCATACATGTCTTCGAGGTAGCGGCGCAGGTGCCCCTGGCTCTGGCTGAACGCCAGGCCCAGCAGGCGCATGAAGATGGACAGGTCATTGCCGCTGCGCGGCTGCACGCCCATGGCCTGTTCCACCAGGATCTCCAGCAGCTCTTCCAGGCTGGCCTTGTGCTCTGGCCGTGCCTGGCGGCGCTCCAGTTCACGGTCAAGACTGACGCAAAAGGGACCGAGGAAACGCGAGAACACCGCCTGAATCAAGGCTTTTTTCGAACCGAAATGATAATTTACCGCTGCCAGGTTGACGCCTGCCTTGCTGGTGATTAACCGCAACGAGGTCTCGGCAAAACCTTTTTCCGCGAACAGCTGCTCGGCGGCATCAAGGATGCGCTCAACGGTTTCTGACTGGGCCATGGCAACTCCGCCTGACAAACACTTGTTTGAAACATACGTTTCAAAGCATTGCGTTGTCAAGTCTGACGGCCACCCTTTGGCTGATCGGTTGCCTATTCAAGCATACCCTCGCAGCCACTGGCCATCACCGATACGGTTGCGTGGCAAAGCCTTAAATTCGTGTTCAGGGCAACAGCGCCATTGCCAAGCCGCTCGCACTGTATATAATCCCAGTCACTGTATAAAAAGACAGAGCGCCCAACATGCTTAAACTGACGCCACGCCAAGCCGAGATTCTCGCTTTCATCAAGCGCTGCCTTGAAGACAACGGCTTTCCGCCAACCCGAGCGGAAATCGCCCAGGAATTGGGTTTCAAATCACCCAATGCCGCTGAAGAACACCTCAAGGCTCTGGCGCGAAAGGGTGCAATCGAAATGACCCCCGGCGCATCACGGGGCATCCGTATTCCCGGGTTCGATCCCAAGGCGCTCGAAGAAAGCGGGCTGCCGGTGATCGGTCGAGTCGCGGCCGGCGCGCCGATCCTCGCCCAGCAGCACATCGAAGAGTCCTGCAACATCAACCCGGCGTTCTTCCACCCCAAGGCGGACTACCTGCTCAAGGTCCATGGCATGAGCATGCGGGACATTGGCATCATCGACGGTGACCTGCTGGCGGTGCACACCACCCGCGAGGCCCGCAACGGCCAGATCGTGGTGGCGCGCATCGGCGATGAGGTCACCGTCAAGCGCTTCAAGCGCGAAGGCAGCAAGGTCTGGTTGCTGGCAGAGAACCCGGAATTCGCACCCATCGAAGTTGACCTCAAGGATCAGGAACTGGTCATCGAAGGCTTGAGTGTCGGCGTTATCCGTCGATAAGGAGAGGCAGCATGCATTTTCCCGCGCAACCACAGTCCCATCAGCAAGGTCAGCTGTCGCTTTTCGAAGCGTTCATGGTACAGCCCGCCATGCCCCTGTTTCAGGTGGCCGAGCCCGCAGGCAAATGGGCTCAGGCCGGCGCCAAGGGTGACGACCCGGAGTTTTTCAGCGAGATGTCGTTGCGCGGTTCTGCGGGAAGCTGCCTGAACCTGCTGGCACCCATGCTGCGCGAGTTGAGCGAAGAACAGGATGCCCGCTGGTTGACCCTGATCGCCCCGCCCTCCAGCCTGACTCAGGCGTGGCTACGGGATGCCGGGCTAAATCGAGAGCGTATCTTGCTGTTGCAGACTCGGGGTACACAAAACGCGTTGCAGCTGGCCTGCGAAGCATTGAAGTTGGGCCGCAGCCACACGGTGGTCAGTTGGGTGAACCCATTGAACGCCAGTGCTCGGCAGCAACTGACGAATGCCGCACGCCAAGGCGCGGCACAGAGTCTGAATATTCGCCTGGGCTGAGCAGCCCAAGGCGTCAGTGAAGAACCCGCGGCCCGTCTTCGTCGGGTTCGACAGACGTATCCCCTTCCGCCAGCTTGCCAGCCATCTGCACGCCGACGCTAAGCATGGCCTTGGCCACCTCCACGTGCTGACCGTGGAGGAACAGTTTGGCATCCTCGGAGAAATTGAGGGTTACCAGAGAGCCTTCGTCGTCGGCGCGGCGCAGTTCGATGCGACCGTCAGGCAACTCGACAATTTCAAGAAAGGACGTTGGCATAAGGTAATGAGTCTCCACGAAAGCCCAATATTGTAACAGCGACATCGGCGCTTTACGAAATAGTTGTCAGCACTCACTCAAGCCTTCGCGAAAACGAATGGCCAGACCTTTCAAATTCTGCCGCCAGGTTTCCAGCTCTGCCCGAGTGAGACCTTCTTCAGTCTCCGCCTCATCCAACTGAATCACTTGGATGACCGCGACGCGTACATCACCTTTGGCGACTCTCGGCGCTTGGGGTGGCAGAAACAGTGCGGCATATTCGCTAAGCAGACGCGCCAACCAGGTTTCGCGGTTATGCGCCAGTTCGATCAATTCGGCCAGCTCGGGAATAGCCAGGTCCTGCACCGCCCCCAGCAGTGACTCCGCGCTGGGATCTGCCGCGTGAGGCAAACGGTAGTAGCCAGCAATCTCGTGGCACAGACCGAGCAACGCCCCATAGAGATGAAAGAGTGCCGACTCGCGCTCGGCTTGAGCCAGGCCCGACGCGCTTACTGACTCACCACTTTCAGCCCTGCCGAGCGCCCCGAGGGCAAGACCGGCAAAATAGATCTTCTGATTGGTGCGGGTATAGCGTTCTTTTGCCATGGGAATCACCCTTGTCATGAGGCCGGCGCGGCCGCCGTAGAGACGGCGGCCCTATACTCAAGTCAACGCTTGTCTTCGACTTTCCAGGCACTGCCATCGAAGAATGCACGCCAGCCCGTCGGTTTGCCCTCGACCTCGGTCTGCACATATTGCTCTTTGGTCTTGCGGCTGTAACGAATCACTGCCGGACGGCCATCGGGGTCTTTCTTCGGCGCGTCGAAGAGGAAGTGATACTTGGGATCGATCTCATCCTTGTGCGGGACGATCTCCAGGACCAGCGGCGCACGGGTTTCACGGTTTTTCGGGAACTGGCTGGCGGCGAGAAACAGCCCGGAAGCGCCGTCACGCAGCACGTAGGTGTCGTTGACCTTCTCGCACTTGAGCTCCGGCATCTTCACTGCATCCATCTTCGGCGGTGCCGCTTCCCCGCTCTTGAGCAGCTTGCGAGTGTTCTTGCACTCGGCATTGGTGCAGCCGAAGAACTTGCCGAAACGACCGGTCTTGAGTTGCATTTCGCTGCCGCATTTGTCGCACTGCAGGCTCGGGCCTTCGTAGCCCTTGATGCGGTAAGCACCTTCTTCGATCTCGTAACCCACACAATCGGGGTTGTTGCCGCAAATGTGCAGCTTGCGCTTCTCATCAACCAGGTAGGCGTCCATGGCCGTGGTGCAGATCGGACAGCGATGCTTGCCCAGCAAGACACGGGACTCGGATTCACCTTCGTCATCCGCAGCGATTTCATCACCGGGGATCAGGTTGATGGTCTCCTTGCAGCGCTCCTTGGGCGGCAGGCTGTAACCCGAGCAGCCAAGGAAAACGCCGGTGGACGCCGTGCGGATCATCATGTGCCGGCCACATACCGGGCAGGCGATATCTGTGGGCGTTGGCTGATTGGCACGCATGCCGCTGTCGGCAGCGCCGGCCACGTCCAACTTGGTCTTGAAGTCACCGTAGAACTCGTCCAGCACGTTCTTCCAGTCACGCTCGCCCTGGGCCACGTCGTCGAGGTTCTCTTCCATGCCGGCGGTGAAGCCGTAGTCCATCAGGTTGGAGAAGCTCTCGGACAGGCGCTCGGTGACGATGTCGCCCATCTTCTCGGAATAGAAGCGGCGGTTGTGCAGGGCCACGTAGCCGCGATCCTGGATGGTCGAAATGATGGCGGCATAGGTGGACGGACGGCCAATACCGCGCTTTTCCATTTCCTTGACCAGGCTGGCTTCCGAGTAACGTGCCGGCGGTTTGGTGAAATGCTGGGTCGGGTCCAGCTGGATCAGCTTGAGCACTTCACCCTGATTCATTTCCGGCAGCACATCGTCGTCGCCTGGCTTGGCGACCTGGGGCAGAACCCGGGTGTAACCATCGAACTTGAGAATACGGCCCTTGGCGCGCAGCTCGAAGTCGCCGGCTGCCACGCTGACGGTGGTGGACAGATATTGCGCAGGCGGCATTTGGCAGGCCAGGAACTGGCGCCAGATCAGCTCGTACAGACGCTCGGCGTCGCGCTCCATGCCGGTCAATTTGCTCGGGTGGGTGTTGACATCGGAAGGACGGATGGCTTCGTGGGCCTCCTGAGCCCCTTCCTTGCTGCTGTAAACCATCGGCGCGGCTGGCAGGTACTGCTTGCCGAACTCGTTCTCGATGTACGTACGGGCCATTTCCACGGCATCGGCCGACAGGTTGGTCGAGTCGGTACGCATGTAGGTGATGTAGCCGGCTTCGTACAAGCGCTGGGCCATCATCATGGTCTTCTTCACGCCGAAGCCCAGGCGGTTGCTGCCGGCCTGCTGCAGCGTCGAGGTGATGAATGGGGCCGACGGCTTGCTGCTGGTGGGCTTGTCTTCGCGCTTGATGATGCTGTAGCTGGACGCCTTGAGCTTCTCCAGCGCCGCCATGGCGTGAGTTTCGTTCAGCGGCTTGAAGGCCTCGCCTTTTTCACGGGCCACTTCAAAGCGCACCTTGGCATTCTTGGCAGTACCCAGGTCGGCGTGAATTTCCCAGTATTCTTCGGGGTTGAAGGCACGAATCTCGCGTTCACGCTCCACCACCAGCTTCACCGCCACCGATTGCACACGGCCGGCCGACAGGCCACGGGCGATCTTCTGCCACAGCAGCGGCGAGACCATGTAACCCACCACGCGATCAAGGAAACGTCGGGCCTGCTGGGCATTGACCCGATCGATGTCCAGTTCGCCCGGCTGGGAAAAGGCTTCCTGAATGGCTTTCTTGGTGATTTCGTTGAACACCACGCGCTTGTAGCGGCTGTCGTCACCGCCGATGGCTTCGCGCAGGTGCCAGGCAATGGCTTCCCCCTCGCGATCCAAGTCGGTTGCGAGATAGATGGTGTCGGCATCCTTGGCCAGACGGCGCAATTCCTCGATGACCTTTTCCTTGCCGGGCAGGATCTCGTACTTGGCTTTCCAGCCATGTTCGGGGTCCACACCCATGCGTGCCACCAATTGCTTGGCGGCCTTTTCCTTGGGTGTCAGCACCGGACCTTCGGCGGCAGTCTTGCCGCGCTTGGCAGCCGGCTCCTTGCTCGCGCTGGCCGAACCGCTGGTGGGCAGGTCGCGGATATGGCCGATACTCGACTTCACCACGTATTGGTTGCCCAGATACTTGTTGATGGTCTTGGCCTTAGCCGGGGATTCCACAATGACCAGCGATTTGCCCATGGATCGGATAATTCCTGAATGCTTGAAAGAAAGGCGGTCGCCTCACTAGAGGGACCGCTATATATAGTGGCAAAGCTGGGAAGTCAAACGCCGAGCTTTACGAATCAACCCCTGGCCGACCGGAAAACAGGCTGGCCTCGGCCTGAACCAAAGCAAAGCGCGGGACCTGTTCGCCGTCAACCTCGACCGACTCCACGAACATGCTCAGCGGCCTCACCCACATTCCGTAATCCCCGTAGAGCGCCTGATAGAAGACCATGGCCTCCTCGGTCTCGGAATGCCGCGCAACACTGAACACGCGATACTCAGGTCCTTTGTAGTGACGATAGAGCCCTGACTGGATCTGCATGTTGCGCACCTCGAAAAAAAACATTCTGCAAAAATAAAAAACCGGGGCACCAGGCCCCGGTTTTCGTGAACGGCGCGTTTAAACGCGTTCGAACACCGTGGTAATGCCCTGACCCAGGCCGATACACATGGTCGCGACGCCCAAGGTACCGTTGTTCTGCTTCATGACATTGAGCAACGTACCGGAAATACGCGCACCGGAGCAACCAAATGGGTGACCCAGGGCGATGGCGCCGCCGTGCAGGTTAACCTTCTCGTTCATCTTGTCGAGCACTTTCAAATCCTTGAGCACCGGCAAGGCTTGCGCGGCGAAGGCTTCGTTGAGCTCGATGAAGTCGATATCGGCAATCGTCAGGCCGGCTCGCTTGAGGGCTTTCTGCGTTGCGGGCACCGGACCATAGCCCATGATCGCCGGGTCCACACCGGCCACCGCCATGGAGCGAATCACTGCCAGGGGCTGGATGCCAAGGTCCTGGGCGCGCTGCGCCGACATGACGATCATGCACGAGGCGCCATCGGTGATCTGCGAGGACGTACCCGCCGTCACAGTCCCGCCTTTGGGGTTGAAAGCAGGCTTGAGCGCAGCGAGGCTTTCCAGGGTGGTATCCGGACGAATGGTCTCGTCAAAATCGAACACCTTGAGGAATCCGTTCTCGTCATAGCCTTGGATCGGGATGATTTCATCCTTGAATTTGCCTTCCAGAGTGGCCTTGTGGGCCAATTGATGGGAACGCACGCCGAAGGCATCCTGGGCTTCACGGGTAATCCCGTGCATCTTGCCGAGCATTTCTGCCGTCAGGCCCATCATGCCCGAGGCCTTGGCGGCGTAGAGAGACAAGTGCGGGTTGGGATCGACACCGTGCATCATGCCGACGTGGCCCATGTGCTCGACGCCGCCGACCACGAACACATCACCGTTGCCGGTCATGATCGCCTGGGCGGCCGTGTGCAACGCGCTCATGGACGAGCCGCACAGGCGGCTGACGGTCTGACCGGCCGCCGTGTGGGGGATTTGCGTCATCAAAGAGGCCATGCGGGCGATGTTCCAGCCCTGCTCCAGGGTCTGGTTGACGCAGCCCCAGATCACGTCCTCGACTTCGTTGGGGTCGACCTTGACGTTGCGTTCCAGCAGCTTGCTGATCAGGTGCGCGGACATGTCTTCGGCGCGGGTGTTGCGGTGCATGCCGCCCTTGGAGCGGCCCATGGGGGTGCGACCGAAGTCGACAATCACCACGTCTCTAGGATTCAAGCTCATAAGTCGTTCACTCTCGTTCGATAGGGGCGCTTAACCAAAGAAGCTCTGACCGGTGGCGGCCATTTCACGCAGCTTCGCGGTGGGGTGGTACAGCGCACCGAGATCGGCATAGCGGTCGGCCAGGGCGACGAATTCAGCCACCCCGAGCGAGTCGATGTAACGCAAGGCGCCGCCACGGAACGGAGGGAAACCGATGCCGTAGACCAGGCCCATGTCGGCTTCGGCGGCGGTCTCGACGATTCCGTCCTCGAGGCAGCGCACGGTCTCCAGGCACAGCGGGATCATCATCCAGTTGATGATGTCCTCGTCGGTCACTTCACGTTGCTCGTAGATCACCGGCTTGAGCACTTCCAGGGCCGCAGGATCGGCGACCTTCTTCGGCTTGCCGCGCTTGTCGGTCTCGTAGGCATAGAAACCCTTGCCGTTCTTCTGCCCCAGGCGATCAGCCTCGTAGAGGGCGTCGATGGCCGAGCGGCGCTCATCCTTCATGCGGTCGGGGAAGCCTTCGGCCATCACGTCGCGACCGTGGTGCCCGGTGTCGATGCCGACCACGTCCATCAGGTAGGCCGGGCCCATGGGCCAGCCAAACTTTTCCATGACCTTGTCGATGCGCACGAAGTCCACACCGGCACTCACCAGGCGAGCAAAGCCGCCGAAGTACGGGAACAGCACACGGTTGACCAGAAAGCCCGGGCAGTCGTTGACCACAATCGGGTTCTTGCCCATCTTCTTGGCGTAAGCCACGGTGGTGGCCACGGCCACTTCACTGGATTTTTCGCCACGAATCACTTCCACCAGCGGCATCATGTGCACCGGGTTGAAGAAGTGCATCCCAACGAAGTTTTCCGGGCGCTTGAGCGCCTTGGCCAGCAGATTGATGGAAATGGTCGAGGTGTTCGACGCCAGTATCGCATCTTCACGCACCTGACCTTCTACCTCGGCGAGCACAGCCTGCTTGACCTTGGGGTTCTCGACCACCGCCTCGACGACGATGTCGACATGGCCGAAATCGCCATAGGACAGGGTCGGACGAATGGCGTTGAGTGCCTCGGCCATTTTCGCCGGGGTCAGGCGGCCCTTCTCGACGCGCTTGCCCAGCAGCTTGGAGGCTTCGGCCAGACCCTGCTCGATGCCCTTCTCGTTGATGTCCTTCATCAGGATCGGAGTGCCCTTGAGCGCCGACTGATAGGCAATGCCGCCGCCCATGATGCCGGCACCCAGCACAGCCGCCTGCTTGACCTCGCGAGCGACCTTGTCGTAAGCCTTGGCCTTGCGCTTGAGCTCCTGGTCATTGAGAAACAGACCGACAAGGCTCTCGGCGGCCGACGTCTTGGCCATCTTGACGAAACCGGCCGCCTCGACTTCGATCGCCTTGTCGCGACCAAAGTTGGCGGCCTTCTGGATGGTCTTGATTGCTTCGACCGGGGCCGGGTAATTCGGGCCCGCCTGGCCGGCGACGAAACCTTTGGCGGTCTCGAAGGCCATCATCTGCTCGATGGCATTGAGCTTGAGCTTGTCCAGTTTGGGCTGGCGCTTGGCCTTGTAATCGAACTCACCACTGATGGCGCGTTTGATCAGGTCCAGCGCGGCGGCCTGGAGTTTGTCCGGGCTGACGACAGCATCGACGGCGCCAACCTTGAGAGCGTCCTCGGCAGTATTGTCCTTGCCCGATGCAATCCACTCGATGGCATTGTCGGCACCGATGATTCGCGGCAGGCGCACGGTACCGCCGAAACCGGGGTAGATGCCCAGCTTGACCTCTGGCAGACCGATCTTGGCGGTCGTCGCCATGACCCGGTAATCCGCAGCCAGACACATCTCCAGACCGCCGCCCAGGGCGATGCCGTTGATGGCGACGACAGTGGGCACGCTCAGGTCTTCGAAATCGCTGAAGATGCGGTTGGCATGCAGGGCCCAGCCGACCAGTTCGGCGTCAGGCAGCTTGAAATTGTCGACGAACTCGGTGATGTCCGCGCCGACGATGAACACGTTCTTGCCACTGCTGACAATCACGCCCTTGATCGATGGGTCGGATTTGACAGTGTCCACAGCCTGACGCAACTCGCCTAGGGTCAGACGGTTGAACTTGTTGACGGACTCACCCTTGAGGTCGAATTTCAATTCGACGATACCGCTTTCAAGAGCCGTAACCGTGATGGCTTTACCTTCGTAAATCATCAACTGATCTCCACGATATGGAACCTGAATTCTTGTAGGAGCGTCCCGTGCTGCCAAACGCTCAATTCATACGCCCGTTTGATTTGGGTGCGGACACGATCACGGAAATTCATCCGCTTGTCAATTGCACAGGATTCAGCCAAAAAATGACTGGACAGTCACGCCTGGTGCCTGGTGCAGAAGGCCAACGTTACTCTCCGGCGAGCGCGGGGGATAGATTGCGTGACCATGATGACAAGCGCAGGGTCGGCGTGAATGCCGGCCGATAGACGCCTGCTGTTAAATTAAATTTGCGATAGCTAGCAAAGGCGCGGGATTTTAAAGAAAGTCAGGCGTATCATCTGACCCCGACTACACTGTGGTCGACAACGAATTTCCGGCCTGCCTGGCCACCCCCAGCCCGACGCTTGCTATCGGGCTTTTTAATGCCTGCTGTCTGGTACAGGGCTCAAGCCAGCGCCTTCAGGGCCCCGTCAATCGCCCGTAAATCGCTGATTTCCCCCTTCTCGCCCCAGTAGAGGGTGATCATCTGACCGTCGGCTTCAACCTTGAAGACATTGCCCGGCAAGGTGCCGAACACCGCGAGCAGGCGCTGATCCTCGCAGGGCTCGCGCCATTGATTGAGCCAGGCGCCCGGCAGGGTCTGCCAGTAACTCCAGCGGTCACTGGCGCCCAGGCGACGCGGCCGGTGGAATTGCGCACAAGGGCTTGGCGGCGCGCTGGGTAGCCAGTGCGGCCAGTCCTGGGGTGCCAATTGCATGGCCAGGCCCATTCGCCGGGCCTCCAGGCGCAGGTCCATCTTTGCGCTCTGATTGCGCGACGGCATCAGCCAGGCCAGCGGGCTTAAAACCAGCGCAAGGATTGACACCACTATCCAGACCGTCATATGAGTATGCCTACATCGCTTTGGCGAAAAAGAAAGGCTATGAAAAGAGCCGCTTACGTGAGTTGCGCACAGACGGCCTGAAATCCACCATACTGAATAATCGCAATCGTCAGGAGATTCACATGCCTTACCAACATATTCTGGTCGCCGTGGACCTCACCGAAGAATGCGACCCCGTGATCCAGCGTGCTCGCGACCTGTCGGTCAGCAATGGCGCCAAGCTGTCGCTGGTGCACATCGTCGAACCCATGGCCATGGCCTTTGGCGGCGATGTCCCGATGGATCTTTCGCAGTTGCAGCAACAGCAGTTCGACCAGGCCAAGGAGCGCCTCGAAAAGCTGATTGTGAAATACCCGGAACTGACCCGCGAGAACAGCCACCTGAGCTACGGCCAACCGCGCCAGGAAATCCATCACCTGGCCAAGGAGCAAGCCTGTGACCTGGTGGTGGTGGGCAGCCATGGTCGCCACGGCCTGGCCCTGCTACTGGGTTCGACCGCCAACGACCTGCTTCACGGTGCCCATTGCGACACCTTGGCAGTACGCCTCAAACGCGCCGAGTGACGCTCGGCGGCCACCGGCAAAATGCCCGGTGGCCGCTGAGGTGATCAGGCGTCGAGCTCAGCCCAACGCTCGACCAGAACGTCCAGCTCACGCTGCAGCACTTCAAGGCTGGCGATCACCGCAGCGGTCTCCGCCGCCGGGCGCTGGTAGAAGGCCGCATCGGCCATCTGCGCTTCAACCGCAGCGATCTTCTGCTCCTGAGCATCGATCAGCCCCGGCAAGGCTTCCAGCTCGCGTTGCAGCTTGTAGCTGAGTTTCTTCTTCGCCAGCGGCGCTTCGCCGGCAGCCGCCACCGGAGCAGGCTCGGCCTTGACCACAGCCGAGTTGAGGTCGGCCTTGCCGGACTTGCTCTCCGTCACGCCCAGCAGGCGCGGCGAACCGCCCTGACGGAGCCAGTCCTGATAGCCGCCCACGTATTCACGCACCTTGCCTTCACCTTCGAAGACCAGGGTGCTGGTGACTACGTTGTCGAGGAAGGCCCGGTCGTGGCTGACCATCAGCACGGTACCGTTGAAGGTCAGCAACACCTCCTCCAGCAACTCGAGAGTTTCCACATCGAGGTCGTTGGTCGGTTCGTCGAGCACCAGCAGGTTGGCCGGCTTGCTGAACAGCTTGGCCAGCAGTAACCGCGCACGCTCGCCCCCCGACAGTGCCTTGACCGGCGTGCGGGCACGTTGCGGGCTGAACAGGAAATCGCCCAGGTAGCTCAGCACATGACGGCTCTGGCCGTCGATGTCGATGAAGTCGCGACCTTCGGCGACATTGTCGATCACGGTCTTTTCCAGTTCAAGCTGGTGGCGCAACTGGTCGAAGTAGGCGACTTCGATCTTGGTGCCCTCTTCCACTTTGCCGCTGGTGGGCTGCAGGCCGTTGAGCATCAGCTTGAGCAGGGTGGTCTTGCCGGTGCCGTTGGCCCCCAGAAGGCCGATGCGGTCGCCGCGCTGCAGGACCATGGAGAAGTCCTTGATCAGGAACGGGCCACCCGGGTGAGCAAAACTCACATTCTCGAGCACCATCACCTGCTTGCCTGACTTGTCCGAGGTGTCCAGCTGGATGTTGGCCTTGCCGGTGCGCTCGCGACGCTCGCTTCGCTCGGTGCGCAGGGCCTTGAGGGCACGTACACGGCCTTCGTTGCGGGTGCGGCGCGCCTTGATGCCTTGGCGAATCCAGACCTCTTCCTGGGCCAGCTTCTTGTCGAACAGCGCGTTGGCAGTCTCTTCCGCCGACAGCGCCGCTTCCTTGTGCACCAGGAAGCTGGCGTAGTCGCCGTTCCAGTCGATCAGGCCGCCGCGATCCAGTTCCAGGATGCGGGTGGCGAGGTTCTGCAGGAAAGACCGGTCGTGGGTGATGAACAGCACCGCGCCCTGGAAATCTTTCAGCGCTTCTTCAAGCCAGGCGATGGCACCGATGTCCAGGTGGTTGGTCGGTTCGTCCAACAGCAACAGATCGGGCTCGGACACCAGGGCCTGGGCCAGCAGCACCCGGCGACGCCAGCCACCGGAGAGTTCGGCGAGGGTCTTGTCGGCGGGCAACTGCAGGCGGCTCAACGTACTGTCCACCAGGGTCTGCAGGCGCCAGCCATCGCGAGCTTCGAGATCGGTCTGGACGTGCATGAGCTTTTCCAGATCGGCGTCGGTGACGATGTTCTGGCTCAGGTGGTGATATTCGGCCAGCAGCGCGCCAACGCCATCCAGGCCTTCGGCCACGACGTCGAACACGGTGCGGTCGTCAGCCACCGGCAACTCTTGCGGCAACTCGCCGATCTTGAGCCCCGGGGCACGCCACACAGATCCGTCATCGGGCTTCTGCACGCCCTTGACGAGCTTGATCATGCTGGACTTGCCGGTGCCATTTCGGCCGATGATGCAGACCCGCTCACCACGGGCGATCTGCCAGGACACCTTGTCCAACAGCGGCATGGCGCCGAAAGCAAGGGACACATCGCTTAACTTGAGCAGGGTCATGAGCTTCTCCAAAAACTGGGCGCGCATTCTACCTGACTTGTCAGCCCTTCACAGCACATCCCGCTCAAGGGTGCGCGCAGGTGTCGGCTTGCTGAACGGTTGCACGCCCGGCGCTTTCATCCGGGCCGGGCAAAAGGCTAAGCTAGGGCCTTCGAGTGCTGGCGCCGCCGGACACTGTCGTTTCATCTGCCCGGAAGTACCATGCGCAGTCGCCTGCTGAGTTTCCTGTCCTGCCTGCTTTTCTCCACCAGCGCCGTCACTACCGTCCACGCAGGTGATCTGACCCTGCAGCGTCAATACTACGACCAGGCCAAGAGTGCCTTGGCACGGGGCGACAGCGGCCCCTACTTCCAATACGCACCGATGCTGGTGGATTACCCGCTGGAACCCTACCTGGCCTATGACGAGCTGACGGCCCGGCTGAAAACCGCCGATAACGCCGAGGTCGAGAAATTCCTCCAGGCCCATGGCGACCTGCCTCAGGCCGACTACATGAAGCTGCGCTGGCTGCGGGTACTGGCCGACCGCGACGACTGGGATACCTTCGTTAAGTATTACGACCCCAAGCTCAATTTTACCGAGCTGGATTGCCTGTATGCCCAGTACCTGTTGAGCCATAACCAGCAGGCGGACGGCTACGCCACCACCGAGAAGCTCTGGCTGAGCGGCAAGACCCAGCCTGGCACCTGCGACCCACTGTTCGCGCGCTGGGCCAGCGAGGGGCAGTTGACCGAGAAATTACGCTGGCAGCGCACCAAGCTGGCGGTGCAGGCGCGCAACTATGGCTTGGCCAGCAACCTGGTCAGCGGCCTTACCCGCCTGGCCCCCCAGGGCCAACTGCTGCTTGACGTCGCGCAGAAACCAGCGCTGCTCAACCAGCCTGGGCGCTTTCTGCCGGCCGATGAAGCCATGTCCGACGTGGTCAGCCTTGGCTTGCGTCGACTGGCCAGGCAAGACCCCGAACAGGCCATGCAGTTGCTGGATACCTATTCGGCCAACATGCACTTCTCCAGCGAGGAAAAAGTCGCCATCGCCCGGGAGATCGGACTGACACTGGCGCGCAACTTCGACCCTCGTGCCCTGGATCTGATGACCCGCTACGACCCGGACCTGCGCGACGATACGGTCAGCGAGTGGCGCCTGCGGCTGTTGCTGCGCCTGGGCCGCTGGGAAGATGCCTATCAGCTGACCAGGCGCCTGCCTGAAAGCCTGGCCAGCACCAACCGCTGGCGCTACTGGCAGGCCCGCAGCCTGGAACTGGCCGAGCCGCAGAACCCCGAGGTGATCGCGCTGTACCGCAATATCGCCAAGGAGCGGGACTTCTATGGGTTCCTGGCTGCCGATCGCAGCCAGAGCCCCTACTCGCTGAACAACAAGCCGCTGGTCATCAGCCAGCAATTGATGAACAAGGTCAGCAATACCGCCGGCATCCGCCGCGCTTTCGAGTTCTTCGATCGCGGCCAGGTGGTGGACGGGCGTCGCGAGTGGTACCACGCCAGTCGCCTGTTCAGCCGCGATGAAATGGTCACCCAGGCCAAGCTGGCCTATGACCGCGGCTGGTATTTCCCGGCTATCCGCACCATCAGCCAGGCGCAGTATTGGGACGACCTGGACATCCGCTTCCCCATGGCCCACCGCGACGCACTGGTGCGCGAATCGGCAACCCGGGGCATTCATCCTAGCTGGGCATTCGCCATCACCCGGCAGGAAAGCGCGTTCATGGACGACGCCCGCTCCGGCGTCGGCGCCATGGGCTTGATGCAGCTGATGCCGGCCACCGCCAAGGAGACCTCGCGCAAGTTCGACATCCCGTTGAGCTCACCGCAACAGGTGCTGGACCCGGACAAGAACATCCAGCTGGGCGCTGCTTACCTTAGCCAGGTGCAGAGTCAGTTCAATGGCAACCGAGTGCTTGCCTCCGCCGCCTATAACGCCGGGGCCGGGAGGGTGCGGCAATGGCTCAAGGGCGCCAACCACTTGAGCTTCGACGTCTGGGTGGAATCGATCCCGTTTGACGAAACTCGGCAGTATGTACAGAACGTGCTGTCTTATTCGGTGATCTACGGACAGAAACTCAATATTCCACAACCGGTAGTCGAGTGGAACGAGCGGTTCTTCGACGACCAGTAAGCGGTGTGCAGCCGATCAGTCCAAGAGGGTGACCGGCATGCCCACCTCCAGCATACCCGCGCCGTCGCTGATCAGGTTCTGACCAAAAATCACCTCTCCGTCCTGTTGACGATAGGTCTTGAGGGTAGTCAGCGGCTCGCGGTCGGCGCTACGTACACCGGTCTGCGGGTCGACGGTGGTAAGGATGCAGCGCCCACAGGGCTTGGCCACGCGAAACTCCACCTCACCAATGCGAATGCGCTTCCAACCGTCCTCGGCAAAGGCGGCACTGCCTTCGATGACCAGGTTGGGTCGAAAGCGCAGCATTTCCAAGGGCCGCCCCACCCGCTCGGACAAATCGTCCAGGGAAGCCGCACCGATCAACAGCAGTGGAAAACCGTCGGCGAAGGCGACCCGGTCGTCATCCAGGCCGTAGCCGGCCTCGATATGCCGAGCACGAGCTTCCGGCACGTAGACCAGCCGAGTCGGGCTGCCGATGAAGGCACTGACCCAGTCTGCCGCTGCATCGCCAGCATCCGGGACCTGCAGGGTGTCGCCCCAAACGGTGACGCCACGCAGGGCGGCGGATTCGCCGGGCAGGTCGATGTCGAGTACAGGATGGCCTTCTGCGCTCAGCTGCAAGCCGCCAAGGTCGTTGTAGAGGGCTGACAGCTGGCTCATGTGTGGCAGGGCACGCTGAGTGAGAAAGCGGCCGGTGTCGTTGACCAGCATCCAGCGTCGATCGCCGTTGAGGCCCAGCAGGTCAACCTCGGAGCGCTGAAGCGCCTCGGCCTTGGCGGATTTGAGGGGGTAGCGGTAGAGGGCGCTGAGATGCATGCTGGCCGGATCCTGAAAGAAGGAAGCCGGAAGTCTAACGCGAACCCCATACAACCGCACACAAGCGCCGATCTCTGTTGCTGTTGCTGTCAGCTTTTGATCAGCTTTTGATCGTGATGGCCCGCGCGCTCAGCAGGCCGGCCGAAGCCGCGCGGAAGTGGGGGGTGTCGGCGGTGGGCAGCCCGACTCACGCGACCTCACTCATCCAACGCCAATCGTTGGCGAACCACATCCACCAATTTATCCGGCTGAAACTTCGACAAAAAGTTATCACAGCCCACTTTCTTCACCATCGACTCGTTAAAGCTGCCCGACAGCGACGTATGCAACACCACATACAACCCCTTCAACCGCTGATCACTGCGTATCTCGGTCGTCAACCGGTACCCATCCATCTCCGGCATTTCCGCGTCGGTGAAAATCATCAACAGTTTGTCGGTCATCACCACCCCGGTATCCGCCCAGGCCTTGAGCATGTTCAAGGCCTTGAGGCCATCACTGGCGATGTGCAATTTGACTCCCAGTTGCGAGAGCGTCTCGCGCAACTGTGCGAGCGCCACCGTCGAATCATCCACCAACAACACCTCCCGACCAGTGGCCTTGGCCAGCAGCGGGTCTTCAAGCTTCTCCTTGGAGACTTTGGCGTTGTACGGCACGATCTCCGCGAGGACTTTCTCCACGTCGATGATCTCGACCAGCTGGTCGTCGACCTTGCTGATCGCGGTCAGGTAATGCTGACGACCCGCACTGGTGGGTGGCGGCAGGATCGATTCCCAGGTCATGTTGACGATTCGATCGACTCCACCCACCAGAAACGCCTGCACCGAACGGTTGTACTCAGTGACAATAATTGTGCTGTTGGGCCCCGGCTGCAGTGGGCGCATGCCAATGGCCTGAGACAAGTCGATCACGGGGAGCGTCTGACCGCGCAGGTTGACCACACCGCAGACATAAGCATGGCGCTGCGGCATGAGGGTCAGTTTGGGCAGTTGCAGGACCTCCTGCACTTTGAAGACGTTGATGGCAAACAACTGCCGGCCCGCCAGCCGGAACATCAGAATCTCGAGGCGGTTTTCCCCCACGAGCTGTGTCCGCTGATCCACTGTGTCGAGAATGCCAGCCATTGAAGACTCCGAAGCGCCTGAAGCGAAAGTGATTGTCTGCTCAGGCTTATCGGCCGGTGTCAGGCAAGCTTTACTGCCGACACTGTAAACCTGTGGATCAAGACGGGCGGTGTGAGCCGATCAACTGCGCTTCAATAAGGGCGAGTGCGCCGGCAAGTGCACTTCTATGGCGGCCGCCCGAACAGTGAAACGCCAACTATCGCCTTCCAGTGGTTCGCCATCGAGGTTGATGTCCAGGCCCACGGCGCTTTTGATTTCTACCCAGGGTAAACGCGCGCGGACGAAGAAGTTATCCAGGCCCATGCCACCGGAGAGAAAACCACCCAGCGTACTCACCACATCGGTGGGCGCCGGTAAAATAGCGATATCCAGCATCCCGTCATCCACCAGCGCCTCGGGGCTCAACACGTGCCCGCCACCGGCCTGGCGACCATTGCCAATCCCCAGGGCCAGCAAATCACCTTGCCAACGAAAGTCCGGGCCATGAATTTCTGCCTGAGCGGCACGCAGCTCACTAAACCGGCTGAGCCCGGTAAACAGATAAGCGGCGCCACCCAGAATTTTTTTCAGGTCTTCAGAGGTGTTGGCAGTCACTTGGCTGCCAAAGCCACCCGTGGCCATATTAAGGAACAGTTGACCTGCCACCTCCCCCAGATCCACCGGGCATGCCGGTGTATCAAGCAGTGCCAGCGCCTGTGCCGGAGCCAATGGCACCCCCGCGGCGCGGGCGAAATCATTGGCCGTGCCCAGCGGCATCAATACCAGAGTCGCCCTCTCGGTGGACAGCGCCAGGGCCTCGGCGATCTCGCGCAATGTGCCGTCGCCGCCGCCTGCCACGATGACCGGGTAACCGGCCGCCAAGGCTTCACCGACCAAGCGCTGGGCATCACCGCCTTCCCACGTCAGCCGAACGGCAATGTCCCAGCCATTGGCGCGTTTTTCTTCCACAGCGCTGCGCACTTCTTCATTGAGCGCCTGCTTGCCATGGAGGATCAGAAAAGCCCTGCGATCCGTCATTTTTATTGCTCCAGAAATCACCCTCAACGGCGTGTGACAACAAAATGGCGGAAAGGTCCCCGGCATCCGACGCAGTCGTCAATTTATTCGCATACGGTCGATTTTCCACTCGCAAATTGTTCTCGCATGCGCTTTACTCTTGAACAACTGGTCATCGCCGTATGACAGTTCGACAACAATTCAAGCATTATCAATCAGTGCCCGCGCCCTCGGGGTGGCGGTAGCATTGTCTCGGTAAACTTAGAGGCGTCGACTGCGCCCTGCCAACACACTGGCGATTAGCCTCCAAACTAAACTGAATTTTGCTAGTCCAATAGGCGTGCGTGCACGTCGATCTGTACTGCCTTTGTGTTTTCGACTGTCCCTTTATACCTCGCGCTCACCTATATGTGGCTGCGACACTTCTGAGGTTTACAGAATGAGCAAACTCATTCCCTGCATCATCGCCGGCGGCGCCGGTACCCGTTTGTGGCCTGTTTCGCGTGAAGCAATGCCCAAGCCTTTCATGCGCCTGCCAGACGGTGAAAGCCTGCTGCAGAAAACCTTTACTCGCGCGGCGGCCCTGCCTGGCGTCGAACGCGTTGTGACTGTCACCAACCGTGAAGTGTTCTTCCGTACCGTCGATGAATATCGTCGCCTGAACCACACCAACGCCGAGCTGGACTTCATCCTCGAGCCGTTCGGCCGCAACACCGCCCCGGCCATCGCCATTGCCGCTCTGCACGTCGGCGCGCTGTATGGCAACGATGCGCAGCTGCTGGTACTGCCGGCCGATCACCTGATCAAGGACATCGAAGCGTTCGAAAATGCCGTCGCTGCGGCCAGCAAGAAAGCCGACGAAGGCTGGCTGGTCACCTTCGGCCTGGTGCCGACCTCGCCTGAAACCGGCTTTGGCTACATCGAAAAAGGCGAACACCTGGGTGGCGAAAGCTACAAGGTTGCGCGTTTCGTCGAGAAACCCAACGCTGCCACCGCCGAGCAATACGTTGCCGGCGGCTTGCACCTGTGGAACGCCGGCATGTTCTGCATGCGCGTCGATGCCGTGCTGCGCGAACTGCGTGAACACGCCCCAGACGTGCTGGCCGCTGCCGAAGCCACTTTGGCCAAGAGTCACAGCAAGGACGGCGGTCGCGAAGTTCAGGTCGAACTGGATGGCGAAACCTTCAAGACCGCACCGGACATCTCCGTCGACTACGCCCTCATGGAGCGTTCGGCCAAGGTTGCCGTGGTGCCTTGCTCGCTGGACTGGAGCGATATCGGTTCGTGGCAGGCGGTGCGTACCTTGTTCCCGTACGATGCCAACGGCAACCAGACCAATGGCGAAACCGTTCTGCATGACGTCAGCAACTGCTATATCGACTCGCCACGTCGCATCGTCGGCGGTGTGGGCCTGAAGAACCTGATCGTCATCGACACCCCGGATGCCTTGCTGATCGCCGACGGCTCGCGCACTCAGGACGTCGGCCTGCTGGCCAAGCAGCTCAAGCGCCAGGGCCATGACTCTTATCGCCTGCACCGCACCGTGACGCGTCCTTGGGGCACGTACACGATTCTGGAAGAAGGCAAGCGCTTCAAGATCAAGCGCATCATGGTCAAGCCTAACGGCACCCTGTCACTGCAGATGCACCACCATCGCAGCGAACACTGGATCATCGTCAGCGGCATGGCCAAAGTGACCAACGGCGACAGCGAGTTTCTGCTCGACACCAACGAGTCAACCTTCATCAAGCCGGGCCGGGTCCACCGCCTGGTCAACCCAGGGGTGGTCGACCTGGTGATGATCGAAGTGCAGAGCGGCGAATACCTGGGCGAAGATGACATCGTGCGCTTCACCGACATCTATGGCCGTGCGCCGGAGGCCGCCAAGGCCCTGCCGGACAGCGTGACCAAGATTGTCGAGAAAGCGACGGTCTGATTCTCCAGCTGTAAAAAAGCCCGGACCTCGAGAGAGGTCCGGGCTTTTTTTTGTTTACTGCAAGATCTCGCTGAACGGTATGAAGTTCACCGCATCGCCTTGGGTCACCGTCCGGCCCTCCAGTACTTCCACCAGCCCATCGGCCCAGGTCGCGCTGAGCAAAACCCCTGAACTCTGGTTGGGGTAGATGACCGCCCGCCCCTCTTGCACACGGCCCCGCAGGTACTCGCGGCGATTGCCGGGCCTGGGCCAGTCGAAGCCGGCCGGCACGCTGACCTGCAGCGGCTGCACGGTTTGTACACCCAGGCGGCGCAGCAGGTAAGGCCGCGCCAGCAGACCGAAGGTCACCAGGGTCGAGGCCGGGTTGCCCGGCAAACCGATCACCGGCACCCGACGGAAGTGGCCGAACGTCAGCGGCTTGCCCGGTTTGATCGCCAGCTTCCACAAGGCCAGCTCGCCCTCCTCGCGCAAGGCAATCCCCAGAAAATCCGCTTCCCCCACCGACACCCCGCCCGAGGACAGAATCAGGTCGACCTCCCCCATCTCGGCCAGACGCTCGCGCGTGCGCTCCAGATCGTCCGGCAGAATGCCGGCGTCCACCACGGCGCAGCCCATTCTTTCCAGCCAGCTGCACAGCACTCGGCGGTTGCTGTTGTAGATCTGTCCTGGCCCCAGCGGCTGGCCGGGCTCCACCAGTTCGTCGCCGGTGGACAACACCGCGACCCGAGGCCGACGCACCACGCGGACCCGGTCAAGGCCCAGGGACGCGATCAAGCCCAGTTCGATCGGGCCCAGGCGGACCCCGGCGGCCAGCACGGGATCGCCCACGCGCATTTCCTGGCCCTGGGGGCGGACGTTGTCGCCCCGCTGCAGCACCTCGCGAAAGATCACCCGCTGATCGTCCAGTACGTCGACATTTTCTTGCATCTCGACGCAGTCGGCCCCAGCGGGCAGCGGCGCGCCGGTGAAAATCCGCGCACAGGTGCCCGGTTGCAACGGTTCAGGGGCCTGGCCAGCTTGGATCCGCTGGCTGACCACCAGGGGCGTGCCTTGCCAGTCGGCCAGGCGCAAGGCGTAACCGTCCATGGCGCTGTTCGACCACGGCGGCAGATCCAGGGTCGCCGCCAGACTGACCGCCAACACCCGGCCCATGGCCTGATCCAGGCTCAGGGTTTCCTGTTCGGTGATGGGCGCGGCATCGGCCATTTCCAGTAGCCGCTCCAGCGCCCGCTCCACCGGCATCAGCGGCTGCGCCACCTGCGGCTCAGCCACGGCTTTCGCAGGGTTCGGCCTGCTTCAGGTGCACGACGAAATTGCACGGGCGATGGCGCGAGTCCAGTTGCTCGGCCAGAATGCCGTCCCAGCCGGTGCGGCAGGCATTGGTGGAGCCGGGCAGGCAGCAGACCAGGGTGCCATTGGCCAGACCGGCCAAGGCGCGAGACTGCACGGTGGAGGTGCCGATGTCGGCCACCGAAATTTGCCGGAACAGCTCGCCGAAGCCATCCACCTGCTTGTCCAACAAGCACGCCACTGCTTCGGGAGTGCTGTCACGACCGGTAAAACCAGTGCCGCCGGTGATCAGCACCACCTGCACCTCATCCGAGGCTATCCAGGTGGCCACCTGGGCACGAATGCGGTACAGATCATCCTTGAGCAAGACCCGCGCGGCCAAGGCGTGGCCGGCCTCGGTGAGGCGATCGACGAATAGCTGACCCGAAGTGTCGGTTTCAAGTGAACGGGTATCGCTGACAGTGAGCACCGCAATATTGAGCGGCACGAAGGGTACATCAGCCTTGGGCTTCATCAGGCTCATCCGGTTGTTTGAATAGATAGCGAATGTTATATCACAGCGACCCTCTGCGACCGAGACCCGCCATGCCCAGTACCGCCATGCTTCCAGACTGCTCGATTCTGCTCTTGGCCGGTGGCCGCGGCCAGCGCATGGGTGGCCAGGACAAAGGCCTGCTGCCCTGGCAGGGTCGGCCGCTGATCGCCCATCTGCACGAGACGGTGCGCAGCCTGACCGATGACCTGCTCATCTCCTGCAACCGCAACCTGGCCCAGTACGCCGCTTATGCCGACCGTCTGGTGGAGGACGATCAGGCCGGCTTTCCCGGGCCCCTGGCCGGTATCCTGGCGGGCCTCGATGCTGCACGCCATGGGTATCTGCTGGTGCTGCCCTGCGACGTGCCGCGGGTGGATCTGGCGCTGGTGCAGGCCATGCGCAGCCAAGCCGCCCTGACGCCCGACCGGCCGCTGATGCTGCGCGAAGGCGAACACTGGCAACCCTTGCTCTGCGTGATCCCGACCGCACGACGGGCGACGTTCGAGACGGCCTGGGCCGCCGGCGAGCGCAGCCCTGGGCGTGTCCTGCGCCAGTTACAGGCGGTAGAACTGCAGTGCCCCGCCGATGACCCGCGCCTGGCCAACCTCAATACCCCGCAATTGCTGGAGCAGGCGATGAATTTGCACAGCTGAATGCCCGGCAGGGAACTTGCCGGTGAAACCTTGCGTCCTACTTTTGTCGCCAAAAACAGAACAAACCATGGAGCTGCACTCATGATCCGCAGGCACGTCACCCCTCATCGAACGCTTTCTGCCTTTTTCCTGACCCTCGCACTGGCCGGCCTCGCGGGCTGCTCGACGCCGACGGTGATTACCCTCAACGACGGGCGGGAAATCCAGGCAGTCGACACACCCAAGTTCGACGAAAACACCGGGTTCTATGAGTTCGAGCAGTTGGACGGCAAACGCACCCGCGTCAACAAGGATCAGGTCCGGACCGTCAAGGAGCTGTAACCTGAGGCTTCCCCGCCACGGCACCACCCGTGGCGGGTGGATGGCAAGGGGGCTTGTTCCATCTGCATTTGGGGGCTAGATTTCTACTCATCGGAGTGTAGCGCAGCCAGGTAGCGCGTCTCGTTCGGGACGAGAAGGCCGCAGGTTCGAATCCTGTCTCTCCGACCAT
Source organism: Pseudomonas sp. dw_358 (assembly GCF_018449655.1). Lineage (GTDB taxonomy): Bacteria > Pseudomonadota > Gammaproteobacteria > Pseudomonadales > Pseudomonadaceae > Aquipseudomonas. The sequence goes on along the minus strand of NZ_JAAVUX010000004.1, from coordinate 266,180 downwards.
TTTCCAGCGCCCCCTCTGGCCCTTGATCGCCCGCCGCAAGCGACGCGGCAGTGTCGTCGGACGCACCTGATCAAGGATGAAGTCAGTGCTCGCAACTCCGCCCCATTCACCGCCCTTGATGCATCTACCCAAGGTCATCGTCATTGGCGCCTGTGCCGGCGGCCATGAAGCCGTGACGCACATCCTCCACGCCTTGCCGGCTGATTTTCCAGCCGCGGTGCTGGTGGCGCTGCATCCCCCGGCGGGTACCACCCACCGTGCTGCCACCCTCTGGAGCAAGCCGGGCCAGTTGCTCGTGCGCCAGGCCGAGCACGGTGTCGCCATCACTGCCGGCCAGGCGTACATCTCGCCGCCCTTGCGCCACCTCGAAGTCGATGGCGGGTCTCGCCTCATTCTCAGCGATCCGATCGCGGGCCTGCGGCCGGTGCCTTGGGTCGACCGGCTATTTCTCAGCGCCGTGGCCGCCTTTGGCGACCGCGTCATTGCCGTGGTTCTGACCGGTGGTGACAGCGACGGCTCCCAAGGCATGCGCGCGGTGCATGACGTCGGAGGCATCGGCATCGTCCAGGAGCCCAGCGACGCGGCGGACCCCAGCATGCCCCTGAGCAGCCTGCGCATCGACCACCCGGCGTACTGCCTGCCCCTGCGCGAAATCGCCGGGGTGCTGCGCAAACTGGCCGCTCAAAACGCCGATTCGATGGTAATCTGAGGCAACGAATAAGCGGTCGGAGCCCCCCGGATGTCCGTGCACAAGCGCAACAATGTCAACGTCATGGGTGACGGCCCCGGCACACTGGTGTTCGCCCATGGATTTGGTTGCGATCAGAACATGTGGCGCTTCATCATGCCGGCCTTTGCCCAGGACTACCGCATCGTCACCTTCGACCTGACCGGTAGCGGCCTGTCTGATCTGAGCGCCTATGACCGGGACCGGCACGCCACGCTACTGGGGCACGCCGAGGACCTGCTGGAAGTGCTCGATGCACATGTGCAGGGCCCGGCGGTGCTGGTGGGCCATTCGGTCAGTGCGATGATCGGCGTGCTGGCCGATCTGCGGGCGCCGGGCCGCATCGCCGCCCATGTCATGATCGGTCCTTCCCCGTGCTACCTGAATGATGGCGACTACCAGGGTGGCTTCGAGCCGGCCGACATCCAGGCGCTGCTCGACGCCCTGGACAGCAACTACCTGGGCTGGGCGAGCACCACGGCCCCTGCCATCATGGGTGCCCCGGGCCAGCCCGAGCTGACGGCCGAACTGATCAGCAGCTTTCACCGCGCCGACACCGACATTACCCGGCATTTTGCCCGCGTGACGTTCAACGCCGATCATCGCGCCGACGTCGCCCGGGTCGACACACCCACGCTGGTGCTCCAGTGCACCGACGACATGATCGTCCCCCAGGCCGTGGGTGAATACCTCGAACGTGTCATGCCCCAGGCGACATTGCGGCTGATCGACAATATTGGCCACTTGCCTCACGTCAGCTCGCCCGATGCTTGCATCAGCGCGATCAGGGAGTACCTGCCCACTCTCGTCAGGCCCGCCCATGCTGATTGAACCTTTTCCGCCGCTAGACCCGGTCTTGTTATGGGAACAAGCGGCGTGCGGTCTGCTTGTGGCCACCGAACAAGGCACCATCACCCGTGCCAACCAGACCTTCTGCCATTGGCTGGGCTACGCCCCGCAAGAGCTGGTGGGACGCCGCCTGCACACGCTGTTGCCCATGGGCGGCCGGGCCTTCCACCAGACCCACTGGGGGCCACTGCTGCAGATCCAGGGCTCGATTGCGGAAGTCAAGATCGAACTGCTGCACCGCGAGGGCCACACCCTGCCGATGATGCTCAACGGCATTCGCCGGGCGCACCACGGGGTCACGGTTCAGGAACTGTCGCTGTTCGTGGCCAAAGACCGCAACCGCTACGAGCATGAGCTGATCAACGCCCGCAACCTGGCCGAGGAACGGCTGGTTCGACAGCTGGAAATCCAGCAAGCCTTGAACGAGGCGCAGCAGGAGCTGCGCGAAGCCTATGAACAGGCCGAACAACGGGCCGAGCTTGCCGAACGCATGGTCGGTGTGGTCAGCCATGATCTGCGCAACCCGCTGTCGGCGATCAAGATGGCCAGCGACCTGCTCAATCGCAACGAAGACGCGGCGCGTCAGGGCCGGGTGCTCAACCTTATCGGTCATTCGGTGGACCGTGCGCAGCGCCTGATCACCGACCTCCTGGATTTCACCCTGGCCCAGGTGGGGCGGGGCATCCCCGTCACGCTGCTGCCCCTGGACCTGCACGCGCTGGTGGAAACCGGAGTCGAGGAACTGCGGCTGGTGTTCCCCGGCCACGAACTGGTGCATGAATATATCGGGGCCGGCTCATTTGTCGGTGACAGTGACCGCCTGCATCAGTTGCTGGGCAACCTGGTCGCCAATGCTGCGGCCTATGGCGACCCTGACAGCGTGATCACCATCAGCACCCGCTACGACGAACACAGCGTCAGTCTCTCGGTGCACAACAGCGGCGAACCACTGAGCGACCTGTCCCAGGAACACTTGTTCGAACCGATGACTCGCGGTCGCAACACCGAAAACCAGCGCGGCAGCCTCGGCCTGGGCTTGTTCATCGTGCGCGAAATCGTCAAGGCCCACCATGGCGAGGTCGCGGTGATCTCTACGCAGCAACTGGGGACCACGTTCATTGCCCGTTTTCGCCGCAGCGCCGATATATCAACTCCATGACATATTCATGAACGCTGTCACAGCCCGGTCAAAATCGCTCGTCATAATTTGTGACAACTTCACTGACGCAGCGAACGATCATGAGCAACGCCATCATCAAAGGGCAGCAGGATGCCGACTTGTTCGGGCTGGTCTGCGGCTATCACTTCAGTGAAGGCCAGGCCGCGCGGGAGGTCGATTCATTCACGCTGCTGCAAGTCTTGAGCGAAGGCCAGCTCAGCCGCGGCAAGGAATTTCTGTGGATTCACCTGAATCTGGCTCACGCCGGCTGCGAGCGGTGGATGCACACCCACCTGGGGCTACCTGACGATTTCTATGAAGCGCTGCACGAGGGGTCCCGCTCGACCCGCATCGAGCAGGTGGACGACGCCCTGCTTGCGGTGGTCAACGACGTGGTGTTCAGTTTCGGCATGGCTTCTTCGGACGTCTCCACCCTGTGGCTGTGCGCCACCGAGCGCGTGTTGGTGAGCGCACGCCTGCAACCCCTGCACTCAGTGGACAAGCTGCGCCTGTCGGTGCGCCGCGGCGAAGCCTTCGAGACGCCCATGGCGCTGTTGGTGCACCTGTTTCGTGATCAGGCCGAAGTGCTGGAACAGATCGTGCGCAAGACCACCATCAGCGTGGACGGCATCGAGGACCAACTCCTGTCGCAACGCCTGAACAACCGTGCGGACCTGGGCAACATGCGCCGGGTGCTGGTACGCCTGCAGCGGCTGTTGGCGCTGGAGCCCGGCTCGCTGCTGCGCCTGCTCAACCGCCCACCGCGCTGGCTGCGCGACGACGACGTGCAGGCCTTGCGCCAGGCCACGGAAGAGTTTGCCCTGGTCATCAACGACATCAACGCCCTGGGCGAGCGCATCAAGCTGTTGCAGGAAGAAATTGCCGCCACCCTGAACGAACAGAGCAACCGCACCCTGTTCACCCTGACGGTGGTGACCGTGCTGGCGTTGCCGATCAATATCATCGCCGGCTTCTTCGGCATGAACGTGGGCGGCGTGCCCCTGTCTGCCGACCCCCACGGTTTCTGGATTCTGGTGGCCCTGGTGGTCACCTTCACCTTGATCGCCGGGCGTTGGGCGTTCAAAAAACGTGATACCTGACAATGAGTTGAAAACTGTATCGGGAGGCGACGCAATCTTGTCACATTTTGTATTGAATATGCTCGAACCTTCACTGCAGTGGACCGCGCCCCATGGCTACTCCCTCACTCACGCAAACCGCCTCACCGGTCAGCAGCCCGAAATTTGGCGCCAAGACCAGCCGCACCAGTCTCATCCTGTTCTTCGTCCTGTTGCTGGCCGGCATCGGCTACAGCGCCTGGAGCCTGTTCAACGACGTCGACGACATGGGCACCATCGTCACCACCTGGACGCCCTTCGTGCTGTTGGGCGTGGCCTTGGTGATTGCCCTGGGATTCGAGTTCGTCAACGGTTTCCATGACACCGCCAACGCCGTGGCCACCGTGATCTATACCAACTCGTTGCCGGCTTCATTTGCCGTGGTCTGGTCGGGCTTTTTCAACTTCCTCGGCGTGTTGCTTTCCAGCGGTGCGGTGGCGTTCGGAATCATCGCCCTGCTGCCGGTGGAGCTGATGCTGCAGGTGGGTTCCTCGGCCGGTTTCGCCATGATCTTCGCCCTGCTGATCTCGGCCATTATCTGGAACCTCGGCACTTGGTGGCTGGGCCTCCCGGCGTCCTCGTCCCATACGCTGATCGGCTCGATCATCGGCGTCGGCGTCGCCAACGCGCTGATGCATGGCCGCGACGGGACCAGCGGAGTGGACTGGGGCCAGGCACTGAAGATCGGTTATTCGCTGCTGCTATCGCCCGCCGTGGGCTTCATCTGCGCCGCCGTGCTGCTGGTGCTGATGCGCATGCTGATCAAGAACCGCACGCTGTACAAGGCACCGGAAGGCAACGCACCGCCACCGATGTGGATTCGCGGCCTGCTGATTCTCACTTGCACCGGCGTATCCTTCGCCCACGGTTCCAACGACGGCCAGAAGGGCATGGGTTTGATCATGCTGATTCTGGTGGGGACCTTGCCGATGGCGTATGCGCTGAACCGCACCATGCCCGCCGAACAGTCGCTGCAGTTTGCCGCCGTCGCCCAGGTGACCCAACAGGCACTGGTCAAGGCCGCGCCGCAACCCGCCCCGGCCGATCCGCGCCACACCTTGGCCGACTACGTCCGCACCCAGCAAGCCACCCCTGATCTGGTGCCGGCGCTGGCAGCCATTGCTGGCGAGATCGGCGGCGAAGTGCAGGACTACGGCTCGCTGGCCAAGATCCCGGCGGCGGCGGTGGGTAACGTACGTAACGACATGTACTTGACCAGCGAATCCATTCGCCTGATGGACAAGGGCAAAGTCGGCGGCTTCGATGCCGATACCCAGGGCAAGGTGCAGCTGTTCAAGCAACAGATCGACAGCGCTACCCGCTTCATTCCACTCTGGGTCAAGATCGCCGTGGCCATCGCCCTGGGCCTGGGGACCATGGTCGGCTGGAAGCGCATCGTGGTCACTGTCGGCGAGAAGATCGGCAAGACCCACCTGACCTACGCCCAAGGCGCCAGCGCCGAGTTGGTGGCCATGGTGACCATCGGTGCAGCCGACATGTATGGCTTGCCGGTGTCGACCACTCACGTGCTGTCTTCCGGCGTCGCCGGGGCCATGGTCGCCAACGGCTCGGGCCTGCAGATGCGCACCTTGCGCAACCTGGCCATGGCCTGGGTGCTGACCTTGCCGGTGGCGATGTTGCTGGCCGGCTGCTTGTATTGGGTGTTCAGCAAGCTGTTTTGATGATCGCGTGAAACTGATCGTGCCTGCATCGCGACCAAGGTCGACGCCTTACGCCGGTTGGGTCAACCCCCAATGGCGCCGGAGCCGCCCTTGCGCGCGATGCCGTGGCACGATCAACCGGCCTGCACCGGCCACTGCAACTTCAACTGCGACGCAAACTCCCGCCTCTCCCCGCTCAACGGATCCTCGAAGCCCACACTCTGGGCCAGCAATTGCAACGGCCGGGTGTGATCATCCGGGTCACCCTTGATCTCGGGATAGAACGGATCGTGGCGAATGCTCGCCCCCAGGGCGGTCATGTGTACCCGCAACTGATGAGTCTTGCCGGTGATCGGGTGCAGCACATAGCGCCAGTACTCGTCGCCTTTTTCGCCCACTTCCACCAGGGTCTCGCTGTTGGCCGCCCCCGACGCCTCGCGCATGCGAAAGAACGGCTCGCCGTGCTCCAGGCGGCTGCGATGGGTCAACGGCAAGGCCAGGCGGGGCAAGGCACGGGCAATGGCTTCGTAGCGCTTGTCGATCCGCCGGGTCGGAAACAGTTGCTGATAGGCGGACCGGCTGGCGGGGTTGGCCGAGAACAGCACCAAGCCAGCGGTGTGTCGGTCGATGCGGTGCAAGGGCACCAGGTCGGGGTTGTCCAGACGCTTGATCAGCCGGCGCAGCAAGGTGTGCTCGACATACGCTCCGGTGGGCGTGACTGGCAGGAAGTGCGGTTTGTCCGCCACCACCAGGTGCTCATCGGCGTACAGGATGTGCTCCTGAAACGGAATGACCCGCTCGTTGGGCACCTCCCTGAAATAGTGAATGCGCAACCCGCGACGATAGGCCAACGACACCGGAATCGGCTGCCCGTCGGCATCCAGCACGCGGCCCCGAGCGATGCGGTCCAGCCATTGTTCGCGGCTGATGGCCTTGAAGTGATCGCACAGGCAATCGAGCACCGTTGGCCATGGCCCCGGCGGCAGGCTCAACGTGCTGGCCTGATGGCGAGAGGGGTCGAACGGCGGCAAGGTCATGGGGCGTGTCCACAAGGCGAAGGCCGGCGATTATCCCGCACACCCGGTCACCCTGTCACCGCGCGTTGACCTCACGGGCGGCGTCGGTGAATGCCTTGAGCCAACGCAATACGTCCACCGCCTCCCAGCGGCTCGGGTCGTACAAGGCGTACAGCAAGCCCTGATAGCCCACCACGTCGAGGGGACGGTGGTAGCCGGCGCGCTGGAACAGGGCTTCGATCTCGGCAAAACAGGTGTTGAAATGCAGTTTGTTGAACGGTGTCTTGCCTTCGGTGACGAGCCCGTCCAGACGCAACTCGAGCACAGCCTCCATGACCACGGTCGGTGACATGCGGTTGACGCTGTACTTCAATTGCTCGACGTTGACCATGAGCCTCGGGGGCCTCTTGTGACAAATACTGTATTTATATACAGGATAGTGCAACAAGGTTTGTCAGGTCAACGCCCCTCAGTCGAACCGAGAAAGGCCACCACCTGGTCGGCCTCGAACGGCCAAGCCAACTCGGCGCCGGTGTCGACCCGGCGCAACAAAGGGGTGGCGCTGGCGTAGCGATCACGCAGGTATTGATCGACACTGATGTCGATCAACTCCACCAGCAGCCCCTGTTCGATCAGAGGCATCAGCTCGTATTCGGCCAGCTCGCATTGCGGGCAGGCGGGGATGATGAACAGCTGACATTCGGCGCGCATGACAGGATGACCGAGCAGGCAGGTAGACCCTGATTTTAGCAGCGGCCGACTGCACGTCGAGGGTTCAGTCCGCGCTCACTGCACCAATCCGATGCAAGGCCAGGTCTGCGCCGTGGTACTCCTGCTCCTGGCTCAGCCGCACGCCTACCGTATTCTTCAGCAGTCCGTAGACCGCCAGGCCACTGACCAAGGCCACCAGTACGCCGGCCGCAGTCCCGAGCAGCTGGCTGAGCAAACTGACACCGCCCAATCCCCCCAAGGCCGTCTGCCCGAAAATGCCGCAGGCCACCCCACCCCAGACACCGCACAGACCGTGCAAGGGCCAGACACCGAGCACGTCGTCCAGCTTCCAGCGATTCTGCATCACCGTGAAGCTCCAGACGAACAGCACACCGGCGATGGCGCCAGTGGCCAGCGCCCCCACGGGGTGCATCAGGTCGGAGCCGGCGCACACCGCCACCAACCCAGCCAACGGACCATTGTGCAGAAAGCCGGGGTCGTTGCGCCCGATGATCAACGCGGCGACGGTCCCGCCTACCATGGCCATCAATGAATTGACCGCCACCAGGCCACTGACCCCGGGCAAGGTCTGGGCGCTCATGACGTTGAAGCCGAACCAACCGACGATCAAGATCCATGAGCCCAGGGCGAGAAACGGAATGTTCGATGGCGCGAAAGCGACCACCCGGCCGTCGCGAATGCGCCCTTGCCGTGGGCCCAGCAGCCAGACCGCTACCAACGCCAGCCAGCCGCCCATGGCGTGCACGACCACGGAGCCAGCGAAGTCATGGAACCCAGCGCCCAAGCAGCTCTTCAGCCAGGCCTGCACGCCGAAGTTGCCATTCCATACCAGCCCTTCGAAAAATGGATAGACAAAGGCGACGATCAAGGCCGTGGCGCACAGTTGCGGTGCGAAGCGCGCACGCTCGGCGATGCCCCCGGAAATGATCGCCGGGATCGCCGCCGCGAAGGTCAGCAGAAAGAAGAACTTCACCAGCCCGTAGCCACTGTCGGCGCTTAGCTGGGCGGCCGGGTGCATGAAGGTCACGCCATAGGCGACCCAGTAGCCGATGAAGAAATACGCGAGGGTCGAGACGGCGAAATCACCGAGGATTTTGCACAGCGCGTTGACCTGATTCTTCTGGCGCACGGTGCCCACCTCTAGAAAGGCGAAGCCAGCATGCATGGCCAGCACCATGACGGCGCCGGCCAGCAGAAAGAGGGTATTGGCGCTATGCACCAGGGAGTCGATTGCGATTTGCAGATTTTCCATGAAGCAGCAGGCCTGATGCGAGGGCGCACCACCAAGGCGCACACATGACGATGACGCACCAGTGCAGGGCACTCCTTTGATCAATGGAGAGCCTCGTCGATCCGGCAGAAGCGGCCTCGGCAGTATGACACCTCAGGTGAGGTCCCTGAAGGTTGAACGAGCGGTCTATAATTCGGGCGGGCTTGTTCCAATGCCCTGTTTCAGCGCGGCTGCCTTGCCTGGCGCACCATCGGAAAGCAAAAGCCATACCAGCAAATTCCAGTGAACCTTCAGCCCCGCCACAGACTCGAACTATCAAGACGCATACTGCCGGGCAACCCGAATGCGGACACATCCGCCAAACTGCCAAGCCAAGCCGATTTTCACGTAGGGAGAAATACATGGTCAGCAACACTGCCAAGCAAGCTCAGGAAGTGCTATCAGCCGATTTTCAGACGCTGGTCAAAGACACCGAAAAGTTGCTCGCCCACACGGCTTCCCTGGCCGGCGAGCAGGCCGACGAGTTGCGCGCGCAGATCAACGAGAGCCTGCTGCGAGCTCGCGAGACTTTGAAGGTAACAGGTGAAGCCGCCAAGGTGCGCAGCCAGGAAGCGGTGGCCACGGCCGAAGACTACGTGCAGACCAAGCCATGGCAGGCCATTGGCATTGCCGCGGGCGTGGGCTTCCTCGTGGGCCTGCTGGCGACAAGGCACTGACATGTCCGCACCTGACTCCGAAATTCCGGACAACACAGCGGGTTCGGCCAGCCGCCGCCTCGGCGCGGCTGTACTGGGGCTGCTGCATGGTCATGTCGAGCTGTTCGGCATCGAGCTGCAAGAGCAGAAAGCGCGCACCGTGAGCCTGCTGCTGTTTGCCGGGCTGGCACTGGTGTTCGCGCTGCTGGCTCTGGTGGCGCTGTCGGGGCTGGTGCTGATCCTGCTCTGGGACAGTTATCGCATGACCGGCATGCTTGGCTTGTGCATCTTTTATGTACTGGCAGGCATTTTTTGTGGCCTGCGCCTGAAGGCTGCCATCTTCGACGAATCCTCGCCATTCAGCGGCACGCTGCATGAACTGGCCAATGACCGTGAGCGATTGCTGCCATGAGCCAAGCCCAAGCGCCGACCAAAACGTCCCGACGGGAAATGCGCAAGACGCTGGTGTGTTTGCGCATGGAGATGCACCGCCAGGAAATCCGCCGCGACGCCCGGCAGATCGTCAGCCCCATGGCGCGTATCAAAGGCATGGGCAAGGGGGTAACCTCGGGCCTGGGTATCAAGCACGCACCGCTGTGGGGCATTGCCGGCGTGGCCTTGTTGGGGTTCATCACAGGTCGGCGTGCCCGTGCCCCGGCGGCACCGGCCGTGGCCGCTGCGGCGGCGGCAGCCGCGGTGCACAAACCGGGCGGATTGACCCGAGCGATTCGCTTGACCACCACCCTTATGCCGTTGATTCGAATGGCCCTGCGCCTCAATTCCCGAGAGCCTTAGGCTTTCATCTGGCTGCATTCTTGCAAGCTGCGGTGCACTCTCACAGAGCCACTGCCCAGATGGGCGATGGCTCTGTGCTTATTAGGTTGCGCAGTCACCATCCAATAAGGAATCACCGTGATCGAGGGGCAACCGCTCGCTTGCTTTCAGCCGTTCATTGATACCGCTACCGGCCTGATCGCCGGCGTTGAAGCCCTGGGTCGCTTGCGCGATGCCAATGGCAATCTGTCCACGGTGGGCCCGCTGTTCAGCGACCCCCGCTCGCCCATGGGCGCACTGCGCAAACTCGACCGGCAGATCCGCGACGACGCCCTCAGCCGCTTGCACGAAGCGCCCGGGGACTGGTTCTTGAGCATTAACATATCCCCCCGCTGGATCAACCGCCTGCGGCCCGGCCAACCACTGCCTAGCCTCAAGCAACTGAGCCAGCACCAAGTCGCCCCCGAACGCGTGGTCTTCGAGATTACCGAGCTGGGGGGTGATATCCAGCGTCTGGCTGCCGTGGTCAGCCGCTACCGTGAAGCCGGGGCAAGGATCGCCATTGACGACTTCGGTGCCGGCTATTCGCAGCTGGATCGGGTCCTGGCACTGCAGCCGGACATTCTCAAACTCGACATGCGCCTGTTCCAGGCCGCCGCCCGCGGTGGCCCCAGCAGCGAGGTGGTCAAGGCGCTGGCGCAAATGGCCGAAAAGACCGGCTGCTGGATCATCGCCGAGGGCGTGGAGACCGAGGCCGAGCTGAACTTTGCCCTGGAGTGCGGCGCCCGTTACGTTCAAGGCTACCTGTTCGCTCGCGCCGAGCTGAACTTCTTTGCCGCCGATGCCTTCGTCGAACGTTTCGCCCGGCTGCGCGAGCGCTACGTACAGAAAAAACTCGATGAGCGCGCGCGCCTGATGGCGTTGCGTCAGCAACTGATTCAATTGATGAGCGTGCTGCAACCCTGGGCCCTGGCCCAGGCGCCCATCGAGCACCTGCCGCAGCTGGGCGAATGGCCGTGGATCCTGCGCTTTTATCAGTGCGACCGCCACGGCACCCAGCTGACCCCCAACCTGGAATGGCGCGACCAGGCTTGGCAGGCCGATGCCAGCTACCTGGGGCATAACTGGTCATGGCGTCCCTATTTCTATCATCTGCTGGCCGAAGGCTGGGACGAGCGACGCCTGACCTTGTCCAACACGTATCGGGATGCCACCAGCAACCAGTACTGTCTCACGGCGGGTCAGTTCTTCGACAATGGGCAGCGGCTGTTACTGATCGATATCGATGCCGCAGTCCTTTAGCGCATCTGCCACAATAGGTGAAACGGGCCCGCCCCCTTCCCCACATGGAGATTCGCCTTGGATTGGCACACCCTGCTCAACCGCGAGCGACTTGGCAAACCTTTGCACAGCCCCGAAGAATTGGGGCGCAGCCCGTTCCACAAGGATCATGACCGGATCATCTTCTCCGGCGCATTTCGCCGCCTGGGGCGCAAGACCCAGGTGCATCCGGTGTACAGCAATGATCATATCCATACGCGCTTGACCCACTCACTGGAGGTCAGCTGCGTGGGCCGATCCCTCGGCATGCGCGTGGGCGAAACCCTGCGCGACCAGCTTCCCGACTGGTGCGAGCCCGGCGACCTGGGCATGGTCGTACAGTCGGCATGTCTGGCCCACGACATCGGCAACCCGCCCTTCGGCCACTCCGGTGAAGACGCCATTCGCCACTGGTTCGTACAGGCCGCCGACCGCGGCTGGCTGGCTGGCATGAGTGCGACCGAACAACTGGACTTTCTCAACTTCGAAGGCAATGCCCAAGGCTTTCGCGTGCTCACCCAGCTCGAATATCACCAGTTCGACGGTGGTACACGATTGACCTATGCCACTCTGGGCACTTACCTCAAATACCCCTGGACAGCGAAGCACGCCGACTCGCTCGGGTACAAGAAGCACAAGTTCGGCTGCTACCAGAGCGAACTGCCGCTGCTCGAACAGATCGCCCACAAGCTGGGTCTGCCGCAGATCGAGGATGAGCGCTGGGCACGCCACCCGCTGGTGTACCTGATGGAGGCCGCCGATGACATCTGCTACGCCTTGATCGACCTTGAAGACGGCCTGGAAATGGGCCTGCTGCAATACGCCGAAGTCGAGGCCCTGCTGCTGAGCCTGGTGGGCGATGACCTACCGGAAACCTATCGACAACTGGGCCCCGCCGACTCTCAGCGCCGCAAGCTGGCGATTCTTCGCGGCAAGGCCATCGAACACCTGACCAACGCCGCCGCGCGGGCCTTCGTCGAACAGCAAACGACGCTGCTGGCCGGCAACCTCGAGGGAGACCTGGTGGAACACATGCACGGTCCGGCCAAACGCTGCGTGCTGGATGCCAAGGACATGGCGCGCAAGAAGATTTTCCAGGACAAGCGCAAGACCCTGCACGAAATCGGCGCCTACACCACCCTCGAAGTGTTGCTCAATGCCTTCTGCAGTGCGGCGCTTGAACAGCACGGCGGCCGTATCCCGTCCTTCAAGCATCGGCGCATTCTCGACCTGCTGGGCAACCACGCGCCCAAGCCGCACGCGCCGTTGCATGAGTCGTTCATGCGCATGATCGATTTCATTGCCGGCATGACCGACGGCTATGCCAGTGAAATGGCCGGTGAAATGACCGGGCGCGGCAAGCCTTCCTGACTACGCCAAAGGGTGTCGAAGGCTCGCCCCCCCGTGAGCGGCTCACTAGCGAGAAAGATATTGAAACAACTTTCTGGCCCTGAACCCGTTGACAGTTTTATAAGATTCTAAACCTTGTGCGGCGCAAGGATTTTATCTGTAGGAATTATCCTATATAGCGCTTCTGCCCAAGTGCCATATAGGCTAAGTGCAGCAACTGGGCTAAGGTGCTGCTGCTTCTGCCGCCCCTAAGGAAACACCCGACATGCACTCCATCCTCATCGTCGATGACCATCCCGTTATTCGCCTGGGGGTGCGCATGATTCTGGAAAACGAAGGCTACAACGTCATCGGCGAATCGGACAATGGCGCCGACGCCATGCAAATCATCCGGGAACAAGTGCCTGACTTGATCATCCTGGACATCAGCATTCCCAAGCTCGACGGCCTGGAATGCATGACACGCTTCCACTCCATGCGCACCCCCATCAAGGTGTTGGTCTTGACGGCCCAGGCGCCTCGGCTGTTCGCCATCCGTTGCATGCAATCCGGCGCAGCGGGGTATGTGTGCAAACGCGAACACCTGAGCGAGTTGCTCAGTGCTATCCGTGCGGTGCTCTCCGGCTATAACTATTTTCCCAGCGAGGCACTTTCGCCGCCCCGTGGCACGCCCGATGAAGTCGCCGAAATAGAACGCTTCCGCCTGGTCAACGACCGCGAACTCATGGTGTTGCAACTCTATGCCCAAGGCCGTACCAACAAGGAAATTGCCAACGGCATGTTTCTCAGCAACAAGACCGTCAGCACTTACAAGAAACGTTTGATGCACAAACTCAAAGTGAACTCACTGGTGGAGTTGATCGAGATGGCCAAGCGTCATGAGTTGGTATGACAGCCCCATGAACGCGGTTTTGCCGCTGACAATCTGGGTGGTGGATGACCACCCCACCAATCGGTTGGTGCTGGCGGAACAACTTCGACTGCTGGGCCATATCGCCACAGTTGCCGCCAGCGGCGCCAGCGCATTGCAAGGCTGGTCGGCGCAGCCGGGGGACGTGATGATTGTCGACCTCAACATGCCGGGCATGGACGGTTATCAGTTGTGCCGCCTCATTCGCCAGCAAGAGGCACGGGGCGGACGCGAGCCCTGCCTGATGCTTGGCTACACGGCCAAGGCCGGCGCCGAGGAGCACGAGCGTTGTCAACAGGCCGGGATGAACGACTGCCTGCTCAAACCCATTGACCTGCCGGCTCTGGCCGAGCGCCTGGGACGAGTATGCAACGCCGGCCCCTTCACCCTCGACCGCTCGGCGCTGCTCAGCTTGACCGGGGGCAACCCGCAGCTTATGGAGCAGCTGGTGCGCGAGGTCTTGCACAGCTGCCGCAACGACCGCACGGCGTTGCAGGCGCTGGAAGGCGAGCCGCGAGCGCCGCTGCTCACCCTGGCCCATCACATTCTCGGGGCGGCCCGGGTGGTGGGCGCGCAGGAAGTCACATGGGCCTGCGAAGCGCTGGAAGCCGAGGCGCGCCGTGCTCGTCCACAAGAGTTGGAGCCGTATCGTCAGGCCCTGCTGATGCGGATGCAGATGCTGGAACAGGTACTGGAAAGCCTGCTGCGCTGACGCCAAAGCAAAAAAAAACCGCCCAATCAGGCGGTTTTTTCATCACGACACTCAGGCCGCCGGGTTGACCGGCTTTTCCGGGTACCAGGCATCGAGCAGGGGGCTGACTTCAACCTTGGTCAGCTCCGGGCGCGCCTTGAGCCAGGCTTCTACGGTGGCGCGCTGGGCTTCGCTGACCGAGCCACGCTTCTCGAGGCAAACCAGACCGAAGTCGTCGCCGCCTACGTAGTCCAGGCCGTTGGCTTCCATGGCTTCGGTCAGGAAGTCATCGAGGAATGCATCGATCGCATCGTCAGCCAGATCTTCCTTGAAATCCAGGTTCAGTTCGAAACCCAATTCCTGGAATTCGTCGACGCACAGCTTTTTGCGCAGACGACGGGAGCGGTTAGTGGCCATGAAACAATCCTCTTGAGTAATAACGCGCGGCACTTTACCAGTTATGGCCAATAAATGCCCGCGATGGATGCTCTGTGAAAAGTCTCGAATTCGTTCGCCCATTGGTCCCACCCTCCAGCGCCTTGGGGCATAATGCCGTCACTTCGAATTCACCAGGGGCTTCACCTTTCTGCGCCCCGGTCTTTTTACCCTTTTTCATTGGGCCTTACCGTAGATGATCAAATCGTTACGCTCCCTCGTCCTGGCCGCCGTTTTCCTGCCATTGGCACTGCCTCTGGCCGCCGCTCCGATCAATACCTCGCTGCCCCCTAAAGTCCAGGAGGCCCTCAGGGCCAGCAAACTGGAGGACAACGCCCTGTCCCTGGTCATGCTGCCGCTGACCGGTCCCGGCACGCCCACGGTCTTCAACGCCGATGTGTCGGTCAACCCGGCCTCGACCATGAAGCTGGTGACCACCTTTTCGTCGCTGGAGCTGCTCGGCCCCAACTACCAGTGGAAAACCGAGTTCTACACCGATGGCACCCTGAGCGACGGCATCCTGCACGGCAACCTGTACCTCAAGGGCGGCGGCGATCCCAAGCTGAACATGGAAAAACTCTGGCTGCTGTTGCGTGACCTGCGGGCCAACGGC
This sequence comes from Pseudomonas sp. dw_358, assembly GCF_018449655.1. Lineage (GTDB taxonomy): Bacteria > Pseudomonadota > Gammaproteobacteria > Pseudomonadales > Pseudomonadaceae > Aquipseudomonas. The sequence continues at coordinate 250,899 of NZ_JAAVUX010000004.1, read as the reverse complement.
GTGACTCAGGTCACCGGCGATCTGGTGCTGGACCGCAGCTACTTCGTCTTGCCCGTGCTGCCGGAATTCAACGATGACGGTGGCGACGACAACGCTCCCTTCCTGGTTCGCCCCGACTCGCTGATGATCAACCTCAAGGCCCTGCGCTTCGTCGCTCGCAACGACTCGGGCAAGGTCCTGGTGGCGGTCGAGCCGCCGATCGCGACCATTCACGTCGACAACCAGGTCAAGCCCTTGGCGAGCAAGGACTGCTCGGGGGACGTTCACTACAACCCGGTGACCCAGCCTGACGGCAGCGTCAGTGTCGTGGTCAGCGGCGAGCTGGGCGAAGGCTGCAGCTCGCAGACCTACCTCTCCCTGCTCGATCATCCGGCCTACGCCGCAGGCGCCGTGCGCGCCATCTGGAGCGAACTGGGCGGTAGCATCGAAGGCGCCGATCGGCTGGCCACCGTGCCCGCTGACGCACGCCTGCTGGCCCGCGCGTTCTCGCCGGACCTTGCGGAAATCATCCGCGACATCAACAAATACAGTAACAACACCATGGCCCAGCAGCTGTTCCTCAGCCTCGGCGAAAAATTCCGCACCGACGTCGATACCGACGACGCCAAGGCTGCGCAACGGGTGATTCGCCAGTGGATGGCGCAAAAAGGTATCAGCTCGTCCCACCTGGTGCTGGAAAACGGCTCCGGACTGTCTCGCGGCGAGCGAGTCAGCGCGCGGGAAATGGCCGGTTTGCTGCAAGCCGCCTGGAAGAGCCCGTACCAGGCCGAGTTCATGAGCTCCCTGCCGATTGTCGGCACCGACGGCACCATGCGCAAACGCCTGAAAAACACCGCCATGGCCGGCGAGGGTCACGTCAAGACCGGCACCCTCAACACCGTGCGCGCCATTGCCGGGTTCAGCCGCGACAGCAACGGCAATACCTGGGCCGTGGTGGCGATTCTCAACGACCCCAAACCCTGGGGCGCTTCTTCGGTGCTCGATCAGGTGTTGATGAGCTTGTATCCGCAACCGCGGGTGGTCGATTCTTCGCCACGGTTGTAAGACCGGCAAGCCGACTCAAGGCAGTTCGGGCTCGACCCGATCACGCCCGGCCTGCTTGGCCGCATAGACGCCTGAGTCAGCCCGCAACAACAGCGCATCGGCGCCCTCTCCCGGACGCCAACTGGCCACCCCGAAACTGGCGGTGACCCGCCCGACACCGTCGATAGGGGCACTGCGCAGGGCTTGCCACAGCTCGCACGCCAAGGCATAAGCCTGCTGCCCATTGGCGTTGGGGCACAGCACCACAAACTCCTCGCCCCCCAGGCGACAGAACACATCGGTGCGCCTGACCCGCTGGCCGATGCGTTCGCTCAGGGCCTGCAGCGCTTTGTCGCCGATGGCGTGGCCGAACTGATCATTGATACGCTTGAAGTGATCTATATCCAACATGATCAGCGACATCTGCAGGTGATCGCGCTGAGATCGATCCATTTCGCTTTGCAGGCGCTGTTGAAAATAGCGTCGGTTGAAGATCCCGGTCAGCACGTCGGTCACCGACAGCGCGCGCAGCTCTTCCTCGATCTGCTTGAGGTCGGTGATGTCGCTCAGATAGCCATGCCAGAGGGTTCCACCCTCCGTTTCGGGCTCAGGGGTCGATTCACCGCGAATCCAGCGTACGCCGCGCTTGGGCAGGACCACGCGGTATTCTTCACGCCACGGCGTGAGTGCCTCGGCCGACTCCCGTATGGAAGCTTCGATACGCGCCTGATCATCAGGATGAATGCGCTCCATGGCGGCCCAGCCGTCGGCCATCAGTCGCTCGCAATCCAGCTCATAGAGCTCGCCAAGCCCTTGGCTGACGTAGGCAAAGCTGGGTATGCCGCCCGGGTCGCGACGAAACTGGAAAATGCCCCCTGGGACTTCGGCACTGAGCTTCTCCAGCAAACGGTCGCGGGCCGCCAATTTGCGCAGCACTTCGCGACTTTCGGTGATATCGATGCAAATCGCCAGGTTGCCGACCGAATGCCCCTGTTCATCCACCACGGTGGTGGCCAGCATGTTGACCATGACATGGCTGCCGTTGCGCCGTATCAGGGTCCACTCCTGAGCATGGGGATCATCAAAGCCATCGGGCTCGATCAGCATCGCCTGACCCAGCGGCACTTCCCGACCGATCTGCTGGCTGATGGACGCCGCGCGGGCAAGCAGCTCCTCGGGCAGGTGCAGCTCGATCAGGGCCAGGCGGCCGACGGCGTCCTCGGCCCGATAACCCAGCATCTTTTGCGCCCCGACATTGAACAGGGTGATGACTCCGCGCAGGTCGGTGGCAATGATCGCCACCTGCGTCGCAGCGTCGAGGATGTTGCGCAATTGGTTGTGGGTCGCCCGCAGCTCCTGCTCGCTGACCCGCAACTGCCAGGTGCGCTGTTCGACCCGGCGCTGCGCGCGCTGACGCTGGCTGACCAGCATGTAGAACATGGCACTGAGCAGCAGGCTCAACAGCGCGCCCAGGCCGCACAGCAGCACCAGCCCTTCTGCGGGGTTGCTCTGGACAAAGAACTGGCTGGGGCTGATGTCCAGTTGATAGGTCCGATCCGCCAGATGCAGCATCTGGGTAGCCTTCAGATCACTGGCCACCGGGCTGTCGTCGGAGCGAAACAGCACCTCATGGTCACTGTCGGTGGACAGATCGGAAATTTCGACGTGCAGGCTGTCTTCGCTGGACGCCGGCAAGCCATCGGCCAGCAACTGCCGAATACTGATGATGGCCGACACGAATCCGCTCAACTCCCCGGAAGCGACAGTGACCACCGGCGCCACCAACAACACGCCACGGCTGTACTGGGGCTCCACGCCGATCAGCGTCAGGGGTGACGACACGGCCATGCGGCCCGATTTGCGTGCCTGCTCCAGGGTGGCCTTGCGAACGCCTTCAGCACCTATATCGAGCCCGAAGGGTGCCGGCAAATGGATCAGCGACTGGGTGTAGAACACCGGGTAGTACACCTCCCGCCGGCTGGCAGGTTCCAAGGCTCGGTTTGCGCCGATCTGCCGGATGCGAAAGTCGGCCAGCCCTTGCGCCCGCGCAGCTGCCTCGAACTGCTCGCGCTGCTCATCGATGACGCGGGGCATCCAGGAATACGCCTGGGTTCGAGCCAGCAATGGCCGGGCGAAACCGTCGAAGCCTGCGCGGGGCGCCGGGTTGGCGTAGACCACAAAGCGCCGCAGGCTGTCCAGCCGCTGAACCTGATCAGTCAGGCGTTCTTCGATACGGGTGGTGCGCTCGCTGGCCAGCAAATCGAAGCGTTGGCGCAGCTGCTGCACATAGAGGGAATGGGTGGTCACGGCGAGGATCACCGTCAACAGCCCGCCGGCCAGTAGCGCCAGCAGTGCCACCAGCCACGCAGAAGCGTCCTCACTGATAAAGCCGAGAATCTTCGGGCGTGCGGCATGTAGTGACATAGGCGCAACTCGCAATGCCAATGTGGATCAAATCACAACGGCGGTGTTGTCTTTATAGCTATTTGCCATGAAGTTGCCTAGGGCATCTGTGCATCCCGGCCCATCACAAGGGGGCAACAGGCCGGTGTCGTCATCACTTCGCCTGGATTTTCCACGCACGATGAATGCGGGTGTTGCGCACGAAGTCGGGGTCCAGCGTCTGCCCGCTGATTTCCTCGACCTGATAGCGACTGTCCAAGTGCCCATCGAGCTGAAACTTGCGGAAGTTGTTGGAGAAATACAACACGCCGCCTGGCGCCAGCCGTGCAATCGCCAGGTCCAGCAACTGTACGTGATCGCGCTGCACGTCGAACACGCCTTCCATGCGCTTGGAGTTGGAGAAGGTCGGTGGATCGATGAAAATCAGGTCGAACTCCTCGCGATTGCCCTGCAGCCAGGCCATCACGTCGCCCTGCTCGAGGCGATTCTTGTCGGAAAAGCCGTTCAACGACAGGTTGCGTCGTGCCCAGTCCAGATAGGTTTTCGACAGGTCGACGCTGGTGGTGCTGCGCGCGCCGCCCTTGGCCGCATGCACGCTGGCGGTTGCGGTGTAGCAGAACAAATTGAGAAAGCGCTTGCCGGCGGCCTCGCGCTGGATGCGCATGCGCATCGGCCGGTGGTCCAGGAACAGCCCGGTGTCCAGGTAGTCCGTGAGGTTGACCAGCAGCTTGACGCCGCCTTCGCTGACTTCGGTGAACTTGCCTTCGGTGCTCTGACGCTCGTATTGGCGCGTGCCGCTCTGGCGCTCGCGCCGCTTGACGATGACGCGGCTCTTGTCCACGCCCAAGGCCTGCGGAATCGCGGCCAGCGCATCGAACAGCCGCGCCTGGGCCTTGTCCGGGTCGATGGACTTGGGCGCGGCGTATTCTTGCACGTGTACCCAGTCATGGTAGAGATCGATGGCCAGAGCGTATTCCGGCATGTCGGCATCGTACACGCGGTAGCAATCAACCCCTTCACGTCGCGCCCACTTGCCCAACTGCTTGAGATTCTTTTGCAGACGATTGGCGAACATCTGCCCGCCTTCGCTCAGCCGGGCTTGTTCGATCACAGGCTCCGGCGCGGGCTTGTTGCGGGTCGGCGTTTCGGCGTCGATGGCCGCCTGGGCCGCATCGGCCTGGCGTTGTTCCGGGGTGCGGCGTTCGCCGGTGACGAACTGGTCGGGCAAGACCTTGATCAACAGCAGCTTGCACGGCAGTGCGCCGTTCCAGAACGCGTACTGCTTGTGGCTGCGGATACCCATGCGCTTGCCCAGGTCCGGCGCGCCGGTGAACACCGCCGCCTCCCAGTTCAAGCAGGCCTGACGCAGGCGCTCGCCCAGATTCTGGTAAAGGTAGAGCAGGCTGGCCTCATCCCCCAGGCGCTCGCCGTACGGTGGGTTGCAGATGACCAGGCCTTTCTGGTTCTGGTCGGGTCGCGGTTCGAAGGTGGCCACTTCGCCCTGGTAGATTTTGATCCAGTCGCTCAAGCCTGCCCGCTCGACGTTATTGCGCCCTGGCTGGATCAGCCTCGGGTCGGCCTCGTAGCCACGAATCCACAACGGCGGCTTGGCCAGACCGGCTTCGGCACGGGCCAGCGCCTCGTCATGCAACTTGCGCCACAGCGCTGGCACGTGACCTAGCCAGGCGCTGAAGCCCCAACGGGTGCGGCGCAGGTTGGGAGCGATGTCGGCGGCAATCATGGCGGCCTCCACCAGGAAGGTACCCACCCCGCACATCGGGTCGGCCAGGGCGCCGCCCTGGGCGGCAATCCGCGGCCAGCCGGCACGGATCAACACGGCGGCTGCAAGGTTTTCCTTGAGCGGCGCAGCGCCCTGTTGCAGGCGATAGCCACGCTGGTGCAGGCTGTGACCGGACAGGTCCAAAGACAGAATGGCTTCGCCACGGTCCAGGCGCAGGTGCACGCGCAAATCGGGGTTGAGCTTGTCGACACTGGGCCGTTCGCCTTCGGCAGTACGCAACTTGTCGACGATGGCGTCCTTGACCTTCAAGGCGCCGAAATGGGTGTTGTCGATGCCCGAACCGTGGCCACTGAACTCGACTGCCAGGGTGCCGTCGGGCAACAGGTGGTCTTGCCAGTCCACCTCGTTGACCCCGTCGTAGAGGTCGTCGGCGTTGCCCATGGCAAAACGCTTGAGCACCATCAGGACCCGGTTACCCAGGCGCGACCACAGGCACAGCCGGTAGGCGGTCTCCATGTCGGCGCTGCCGCGAATCGCTGAAGTATGTTCGCGGATATCCTCAAGACCCAGCCCGGCGGCCTCTTCGGCAAGCAGGCCTTCGAGGCCTTTAGGGCAGGTGAGGAAGAGTTCGTAACGATCCGACATGGGGTTTCACCAGACATGCTTGGGCCGGCAACGCATTGCCGACCCGGAGTTTGACCAGGTGCGTTTCTTGAAGCGCACCCGAGTGGTGCCAGAGTGGCACCTTAGCCATCCCGAGAAAGGTCGGGACAGAAGTATTCGAAGCTCTCAGACAGACACTCTATCCGTCCAAGTCACATTATCCCGACCCTTCGTCGCCTTTGTAGCCGATGAGTGGGCCGGCAAATGGGCAAGGCCAACGCCTTGACGGGGCAAGGCGAGCCCAGATGATAGCGGGCTTTGCTGCAGTTTCATCGCAAAAACATTTTCTTACTTATCGTCATGACACTAGAAACGTTACGCCCTTATGACAAAACGATCATTCACACTGCTTCCTGCATTGTTTAGAACTCACCACAGGTTGTCGCCGCTACAGGAGGCAACGTCACCGCTCGCCACGCCGGCAGCGAGCACTCACCGGCAGAACGAATCTGCCCGGCCTCTCGCGAGGCCGACGGGACATCAGTCAACAAACGAGGGCAACACCCTATGAGAAGACTCAAGCGTGATCCGTTGGAACGAGCATTTTTACGCGGATACCAGTACGGCATCCATGGCAAATCCCGCGAGCTTTGCCCTTTTACTCTACCGTCGGTTCGTCAGGCCTGGATCAATGGCTGGCGCGAAGGACGCGGCGACAACTGGGACGGTATGACCGGCACTGCGGGCATCCATAGGCTCAACGAACTTCACGCGGTCGGCTAGGGCTGGCTAAAATTCCTGAATGCAATGCGCCCGGATCCGGGCAGTGGGGCTAATGCCCTGGGGCCTCCTTGAGGCCCCTTCCCCGCCTGAATCAGGCCTTGGGTAGTGCAGCGATCGCGTCCACCGCTTCGCGGATCAGCGCTGGTCCCTTGTAGATGAAGCCTGAATAGATCTGCACCAGGCTCGCGCCCGCGGCAATTTTGTCTGCCGCATGGCGGCCTTCGGTGATCCCCCCCGCAGCAATGATCGGCAATTTGCCACCCAGCTCACCGGACAGCACCCTGACGATCCGCGTGCTTTGCTCCAGCACCGGCGCGCCGGACAGGCCACCAGCCTCCTCAGCATGCAGCAGGCCTTCGACGCCCACCCGACTCATGGCGGTGTTGGTGGCGATCACCGCGTCCATGCCCGTATCGAGCAAGGTAGCGGCCACCAGAGCGGTCTCCTCGTCCGTCATGTCCGGAGCGATCTTGATGGCCAGCGGCACGCGCTTGCCTTCGCGACCGGCCAACACCTCACGGCGCTCTGCCAGGGTCGCGAGCAACTGCTTGAGCGAGTCGCCGAATTGCAGGCTGCGCAGGCCCGGGGTATTGGGCGAGCTGATGTTGACGGTGATGTAGCTGGCGTGGCGGTAGACCTTGTCGAGGCATATCAGGTAGTCGTCAACGGCTCGCTCTACTGCGGTGTCGACGTTCTTGCCGATATTGATGCCCAACACGCCTTGGTACCGCGCCGCCTGAACGCGCGCCACCAGGTGGTCGACCCCCAGGTTGTTGAATCCCATGCGGTTGATGATGGCCGTGGCTTCGGGCAGACGGAAAATCCGTGGCTTGGGGTTGCCAGGTTGTGGCCGTGGCGTGACGGTGCCGATTTCGACGAAACCGAAGCCCAGCTGGGCGAAACCGTCGATGGCAGCGCCGTTCTTGTCCAGGCCGGCGGCCAGGCCAACCGGGTTGGGAAACTCCAGGCCCAGAACCTTGACCGGCAATCTGGCCGGGGCTTTGCTCAGTAAGCCGTTGAGCCCCAGACGGCCACCCGCGCCGATCAGGTCCAGCGACAGGTCGTGGGACGTTTCAGGGGAAAGTTTGAACAACAGCTGGCGGGCCAGGTTATACATGGGCGGTGGGGGCTCGTCGAGGCGGGTAAGTGAGGGCAGGATTATACGGGGTGGGGGCGTGCGCAGCCAGTGGGACCGGGCAGTTGATCTGCAGTCGCTCTGGCTGCGCTGTTGGTCTAGCTGTTGCTCTGGCTCTGGCTCTGGCTCTGGCTCTGGCTCTGGCTCTGGCTTTTGATCTGCTTGTGATCTTGACTGTCCGCGCCCTCAGCAGGCCGACTGGAGCAGCGCGGGAGTGGGGGGAGCGAGGCAGGAAGCCGAGCTAGCGCTGTAGGCCATGGATGGCCGTACAGCGCGACCCCCACGGAGCGATGCGTAAGGAGGGAACCCGTAGCGCAGCGTAGGGCCAATGCGGGTGCGGAGGCCTTTTGCTTCCTTTTGGGTCTTTCCAAAAGGGAGTCGCTGTAAAAGCGAAAGGGGCCTTCGGCCACCCTGGAGATGCCGGATAAGCTAGCCGCATTTCGTAGCAACACGAAGATCGTCAGACCGACCCAAGTTTCGATGGGCATATCCGTTTTACGTGTGGGTGCAGACTCACCTTTTCGCCCTTACGGCGACTCCCTTTTGGAAAGGCCGGAGTGCCGGCCCAGCCAAAAGGAAGCAAAAGGCCTCCGCGCCCGCATTGGCCCTTCGCTGCGCTACGGGTTCCCTCACTCCACAGCGCTCCGTGGGGTCGCGCCGTACGGCCATCCATGGCCTACGGCGCTAGCTCGGCTTCCTGCCTCGCTCCCCCACTCCCGCGCTGTTCCGTTCGGCCTGCTGAGGGCGCGGACAATCAAGATCAACAGCCAGATCAACAGCCAGATCAACCGCCAGGTCAACAGCCAGGTCAACAGCCGATCACGTCAGGGCGGGGTTGCGTCCGGCTTTCGGCTTGTAGCCCCCGCCGAAGGGGGGGGGGGACTGCCGATGTGGGGAACGCAGCGGCACGAATTCCAGGCAAAGAAAAACCCGGCACATGGCCGGGTTTTTCATTGAAGCGAAGGTCCTGCCACCAAATTACTTGGCTTGGGCTTCTACTTCGGCTTCTACACGACGGTTGATCGCACGACCAGCCTCGGTTTTGTTGTCAGCCACTGGGCGGGATTCGCCGTAGCCAACCGACTTGATGCGCTCAGCACCAACGCCGTACTGCTTGACCAGAACGTCTTTGACAGCGTTAGCACGCTTCTCGGACAGCTTCTGGTTGTAAGCGTCAGGACCGACGTTGTCGGTGTGACCTTCAACAGTGGTGCTGGTTTGTGGGTATTGCTTCATGAAGTCAGCCAGGTTCTTGATATCGCCGTAGCTGTTTGGCTTCACAACCGACTTGTTGAAGTCGAATTTCACGTCCAGTTGAACGCGAACGGTTTCAGCCACTGGAGCTGGGGCTGGAGCTTCTTCAGCAACGGGTGCTGGAGCAGGAGCTGGAGCTGGCTCTTCGTGCTTGCCGCCGCTGCCGCCGAAGTTCACACCCAGACCGATAGTAGGCGCGTAGTCCCACTTGCCGTTGTCCAGTTTGTAGTCAGCTTCAACGCCGGCACGTGCGTACAGGTTGTTGGTGATGTACCACTTGGCGCCAGCGCCGATGGTGGCGAAGGTCGAACCATCGCGACCGCTGTGGCCGTCAGCTGCAACGTTGGTCAGGCTCTGGTGCGAGAAACCACCGGAAACGTAAGGACGGATAGCGTCGCCAACGTCACGGAAGTGGTACATGGCGGACAGCGAAGCGTCATCACCGTGGATCTTCTGGCTACCGGTACCGTCGTTCGAACGGGTGTAGTTGGTTTTGCCGTAGCCCAGGATCAGCTCAACGTCGTCGGTCAGGAAGTAGCCGATCGAAGCGCCGGCGGTACGGCCGTCTTCGACATGCTTGACGCTGTCGTTGTAGTTTTTCTGGTAGAAGGCTTCACCCTCGACCGCGCCTTGGCCTTGCGCCAATACGCCGAAAGAAGTCGCGGCAACAAGAGAACCAATGGCAATGCCCAAGGTGTTTTTCAGTTTCATCCGTTAAATCCCCATCTGTGATTGTTAAGTCGTCCCACGGTGAAGGGGGACAACTCGGCTGCAAGTCTAGCAGAACTTGCCCAACGTTAGAGAACTTTGCGCCTCACTAAGTTTCGGCGACACCCGCAAATTTCTCACGAAGTTTGTCCAACGCACGCTTGTACCGCATTTTGGTGGCGCTCAACCCCATGTGCATGATGTCGGCGATCTCCTGAAATTCCAGCTCTGCGACAAATCGAAGCACCAGAATTTCCCGATCGATCGGGTTTACATACACAAGCCAGCGGTCGAGCCCGCCTCGCTCCTCCGGTTTCGGCGCCTTCTCTTCGGATGCCTCCTCGAGCGGATCGAGACTCAGGGCATCCATCAGTCGACGCTTGCGCCGTTCTTTGCGGTACTGCGTGATGCATTCGTTATAGGTAATGCTGTAGAGCCAGGTCTTGAACTTCGATTTGCCCTCGAAGTTCTTCAGGCCGTAAAGCACCTTCAGCATCACCTCCTGACAGACATCATCAGCGTCCCGATCGTTCCCCAGATACCGTGCACAGACGTTGAACAGCGTGCGCTGGTAACGGCGCATGAGCTCCTCATAGGCCCGTGTCACATGGAACAGCTCCTCGTGCGAACGCGCCACCAGCTCCTCATCGGTCAGCTCGCGGGGGTTGTAACGCACGGGGGGCGAATAAACTTTATTCAAAACAGGTCCGGCCGGAATCGGGTCAGTGTCCGCTGCAACCCGAAGCGACTCCGGGTACTTTTGCGGCGGCGTACAGTAGCAGAAATTACCCGGTCAGCGACTACTGACTCGCTGCTCGAGAAGGATCCGATTGGACAGTGAAACCAGCTCACCATCATCGGTCAGCAACGTCGTCTTGACCGTGCCGATCTCCTCTATCTGCCCCTCGACCTCTCCAACTCGGACCTGCTGGCCCACCTGAAACAGCTCACGTACATAAATCCCGGCGATGATCTGCCCGGCAATTTCACGACTTCCCAACCCCATGGCCAAGGCAATCGCCAGACCAACGGTAATCAATGCAATGACAATCACGTGGTTGAGCAGGTCAGTCTTGACCTCCAACTGACTGATTGCCACCGACAGGCTGATGACGATGACCAGCCACTGGGCCACACGCCCCAGGCCCGCCGAGTAATCCAGCCCGACCCCTTCGGCCGCGCCGCGCACCAGCCCGTTGGCCAGTTGCGCCAGCAATACCCCGACCAGCAACACCAAGGCTGCGCCGAACACCTTCGGCAGGTACAGGGCCAGCATGTCGAGGGTCGCCGAAACCCGCTGCAGACCCAGCGACTCTGCCGCCGACACCAGAAAAATCAACAACACGAACCAGTAGACGATCTTGCCGATCACCGTGGAGATCGGCACCTGCATCCCCCCACGCCCCAGCAGCTTGGTCAGACCAGTACCCGCCATCAGGCGATCTAGGCCAACTTTTGCCAGCAGTTTGGACAACAGGGTGTCAAGCAGCTTGGCCACGACAAAACCCAGCAGTACCACCACCAGCGCGCCGAACAGGTTCGGGATGAAATTCGCCACCTTCGTCCACAAGGCCGTCATGGCCGCGACCAGACTCTGGGTCCAGAGATCGAGTTGCATAGATCAGTCAGCCTTGTCGGTACGAGTGGATTGCACGACGTCGCTGCGACGCGACACCGGCGCGAGATGACGACTGCCTTGATTGACCGCAATCATCACAGCCTGACCCCAACGGCCCAACAGGCCGAACAGAACACCCGCTCCGACCTGGCGATTGGCGGTCTTGAGCACTCGGCCCAGACACGCATCGTCGTCGCGGCTCGAGGACGAGGCCTGGAGCATGTCACGCAGGGATTCTTCGAAAGGGTCGTGCATCATCACCTCGCAGATTTAAAACAAAGACGTGGCCTCTTGGCAACAGGTCACATCACCCTATGAAACATGTTTAATGTCACACCCAGCGCAATCGCCGGAACATCCACCACTGCCCTGCCGCCACGGCGACCATGATCACGCAGGCGATCCAGAACCCATGGGGATTGGTCGCCCCGGGCAGACCGCCGACGTTGATGCCCAGCAGGCCCGTGAGAAAGCTCATCGGCAGGAAGATACCGGTAATCACTCCGAAACGGTACATGGTGCGGCTCATGCGCTCGTTCAGGCGCCGGTCCTCGGCTTCCAGGACGAGGCCGACCCGCTCGCGGGTCAGCTCCAGTTCTTCCAGGTAACGGGTCAGGCTATTATTCAGCTCGTTCCAGTAATCCGGGTCGTCGTCGCAGAACCACGGTTGGCGATTGCGCGCCAACTGGGCATAGATTTCCCGCTGAGGCGCGAGAAACCGGCGCAGGCCGGCGGCCCGTCGGCGAATCTGCAGGATGCTGCCGTGTTCCGGGGTGTAGTGCTCGTCGGCATCGACCTTTTCTTCTTCGTCGTCGACGATTTCACTCAGGTCGCTGACGAGGGTCTGGACCTTGTCGGTCAGCGCCTGAGCCAGGTACAGGATCAACTCGGACGCCGATTTCGGCCCACGCCCTTCGCGAAACAGTACCAACAGGTCATCGGTGGCGCGCAACGAACGCATGCGCAGCGAGATCACCCGCTGGGCCTCAGCGAAAATGCGCACCGAAACCATGTCTTCCGGTTCGGCGCCAGGATTGAGGTTGACGCCGCGCAGGAACAGCAGCAGTTGCGCGTCGGCCATGGCCAGCAAGCGCGGCCGGGTATTTTCCTCCAGTAGCAGGTCGCAGGTGAACTCGTTCAGGCCGCTGGACTGGCGCAGCCAGCTTTGCGTCTTCGGATGACTGCGATCCCAGTGGAGCCACAGGCTCTCGCCCGGCTGCACCTGCAGCGTGTTCAATTCATCACGCGCCAGGGCGCGTGCACTACCGTCGCCATCGAGCAGCAGGGCGATAATCAGGCCCCACTGCGCGTTTTCTTCGTCAAACATTCAAGCCCCGCAGGTTGATGGACAGCTCACTCAGGCATCACTAATACGCTAGGCGAGACAATGATCCCGTTATTGTCTGCATAGACATACTCCCCAGGATTAAAGGTCACCCCGGCGAAGGTAACTTTTACGTTAAGGGTGCCGACACCGAGCTTGTCGGTCTTGAGCGGATGGCTGGCCAGGGCCTGCACACCGACATCGGTCTGGGCCAGGGCATCGACATCGCGCACGCAACCGTAGATGATCAGACCCTCCCAACCATGATGTGCGGCCTTCTCGGCCAGCATGTCGCCCAACAAGGCTCGGCGCAGCGAGCCGCCGCCGTCGACCACCAGCACCTTGCCCTTGCCGGGCTGGTCGACCTGTTCGCGGACCAGCGAGTTGTCTTCGTGGCACTTGATGGTGACGATCTGCCCACCAAAGGAATCGCGACCGCCGAAATTGCTGAACATGGGGTCCAGGACCTGAAGCTGTTCGGGGTAGGCGTCACACAGGTCCGGCGTGCTGTAGTGCTGCATGGGGTAGCTCCTTGTTGTTCGTCTTGTTTTTGGAACGGCCCACCTGTCAGGTCCCAGTCAGCGCTGGCTCCGTCTCGGCGGACACGGCTGATTCAAAAGCACCCAGCCACTGCATCACCAGTGGCCATACCTCGGCTTGCGCCGCCTTGCTGACGAGCATCTCGACATGCCCGAAGTCTTCAGTGAAGCCGTGCTTTCGTCCCAGCACCAGCCATTGGCGGTGTGGCGAGCCGAAATATTCAAACAGCTTGTGGCAGGCCCAGGCCGGGTCCTGCCGATCACCCTCGGCGCTGACGGCCAATACAGGAACGTGAACCTGACGCAGGCCTTCGAGCCAGTCGTTGTCCTTTTCGCCAAACCGGCCAAACAGGCCTTGCCAGCGCAGGGCCTCCAGGGCAATGCCCACTGGCTCGTCCTCGGGCCCGCGCTTTAGCCGAGTGCCGGAAATGTGTTCGAAACGCTTGAGCAGCAAACGCCCACACCACTCCACCGGCGGAATGCGCAACGGCCAGTAGCGGCGGCTGACCTGGCTGCCAAACAACGCCGCCGACTTCACCAGCCCCTCTTTCAGATACCCGCCGCCCAAACCGGCGGCCAGGCTGGTACCACCGAGTGAATGGCCCAGCCAATGAGCTGGCTGGCCACATTGCTCGCGCACAAAGGCGCCGATCACCGGCAGGTCGTAACGGGCGTAATCCACCACGCGATTACGCCGGTAGTCGGTATTGCGAGGAGACAGGCCGTGGCCGCGCATCTCGGGGATCCAGACGTCGAATCCGGCCCGCACCAGCGCCGCTCCCAGCCCTACACCCCGGGGCGAGTACCAGAAGCGTCGGTTGGAAAAGCTGCCATGCAGCAGGACCACCGGCACGCCGCGAGCGGGATGATCGGCCAGGCCTAGCCGCGTCACGGCCAGCTCGACACTGGGGTCCGGGCTGTTGGCCGCCTTGATGCGGTAGACGTCTTCGCTGAGATCGCCACGGCGCTCGGCACTGAGCAGCGCGACGGGAAATAGGGAGCTACTGCTTTGCATAGGGTTCTTGAGCGGATAAGGGTCTGAAACGGTGGTGCACTTATCACCGCCAGGGCCTGCTCCCACCGATACAGGTGACTGTGGGGGCATGCGCTGGCCGCGATGAAGGGCGCCACCTATATGGGCACTATCATACCCCAGCTTGTCCCTCAGCCAGGAAGAACCAGGTTTCCAGCACCGAATCCGGGTTCAGGGACACGCTCTCGATGCCCTGCTCCATCAGCCATCGGGCCAGATCCGGATGGTCGGAAGGCCCCTGCCCACAGATGCCGATGTATTTGCCGGCCTTGTTGCAGGCTTGAATGGCATTGGACAGCAGTTTTTTCACCGCAGGATTTCGTTCATCGAACAGGTGCGCAATGATCCCCGAATCCCGGTCCAGGCCCAAGGTCAGCTGGGTCAGGTCGTTGGAGCCGATGGAGAAGCCGTCGAAAAACTCGAGAAACTCCTCGGCCAGGATGGCATTGGACGGCAATTCGCACATCATGATGACCCGCAAGCCGTTCTCGCCCCGCGCCAGACCGTTGGCGGCCAGCAGGTCGACCACCTGCGAGGCTTCGCCCAGGGTGCGCACGAAGGGCACCATGATTTCGACATTGGTCAGGCCCATCTCGTTGCGCACGCGCTTGAGGGCGCGGCATTCGAGCTCGAAGCAGTCACGGAACGACTCGCTGATATAGCGCGAGGCGCCGCGAAAACCCAGCATCGGGTTTTCCTCTTCCGGCTCGTACAGCTTGCCGCCAATCAGGTTGGCGTACTCGTTGGACTTGAAGTCCGACAGCCGCACGATGACTTTCTTCGGCGTAAAGGCGGCGGCCAAGGTGCTGATGCCCTCCACCAGTTTGTCCACGTAGAACCCCACCGGGTCGTCATAACCGGCGATACGCTTGTCGACACTGTCCTTGATCTCGGGAGGCAGGCTGGCGTAGTTGAGCAGCGCTTTGGGGTGTACGCCAATCATGCGGTTGATGATGAACTCCAGTCGCGCCAGGCCGACGCCTTCGTTGGGCAACTGAGCAAAATCGAAGGCACGGTCCGGGTTGCCGACATTCATCATGATCTTGAACGGCAGGTCGGGCATGCCATCCACCGAGTTCTGCTTGATGTCGAAGCCCAGCTCGCCTTCAAAGATGTAACCGGTGTCACCCTCGGCGCAGGACACCGTCACCCCTTGGCCGTCCACCAGCAGTTGCGTAGCGTTGCCGCAACCAACCACGGCCGGGATGCCCAGTTCGCGAGCGATGATTGCCGCGTGGCAGGTGCGCCCGCCGCGGTTGGTGACAATGGCGCTGGCGCGCTTCATCACCGGTTCCCAGTCCGGGTCGGTCATGTCCGAGACCAGCACGTCGCCAGGCCGCACCTTGTCCATCTCCGACACGTCGTGAATGATCCGCACCTTGCCGGCACCGATGCGCTGGCCAATGGCTCGACCTTCCACCAGCACCCTGCCCTTCTCCTTGAGCAGATAGCGCTCCATGACGTTGGCGTTGCTGCGGCTCTTGACGGTTTCCGGGCGGGCCTGGACGATGTAAAGCTTGCCGTCATCGCCGTCCTTGGCCCACTCGATGTCCATGGGCGCCTTGTAATGCTTTTCGATGATCAGCGCTTGTCTGGCCAGCTCGCTGACCTCGGCGTCGCTCAGGCAGAAACGCGCGCGCTCGGCGGCATCGACCTCGACAGTTTTGACCGAGCGACCGGCCCTGGCCTCGTCGCCGTAGATCATCTTGATCGCCTTGCTGCCCAGGTTGCGACGCAGGATGGCTGGCCGCCCGGCCTCCAGGGTGCCCTTGTGCACGTAGAATTCGTCCGGGTTGACTGCGCCCTGTACCACGGTTTCCCCCAGGCCGTAGGCACCGGTGATGAACACCACGTCACGAAAGCCGGACTCGGTATCGAGGGTGAACATCACCCCGGCGGTACCGGTTTCAGAGCGCACCATACGCTGCACGCCGGCCGACAGCGCCACCAGCTTGTGATCGAAACCCTGGTGGACCCGGTAGGAAATGGCCCGATCGTTGAACAGCGAAGCAAACACTTCCTTCGCCGCACGGATGACGTTCTCGACGCCCCGAATGTTGAGGAAGGTTTCCTGCTGACCCGCGAAGGAGGCATCCGGCAAGTCTTCGGCGGTCGCCGAGGAGCGCACCGCCACGGCGATGTCCGGGTTGCCCTGGGACAAGGCGGCAAAGTGGGTGCGAATTTCGCTGTTGAGGCGTTCAGGGAACTCGGCCTCCATGACCCATTGGCGAATCTGCGCGCCGGTCCGGGCCAGGGCGTTGACGTCATCGACGTCCAGCGCATCCAGCGCGGCATGGATCTGCTCGTTGAGACCGCTCTGCTCGAGA
This sequence comes from Pseudomonas sp. dw_358, assembly GCF_018449655.1. GTDB lineage: Bacteria > Pseudomonadota > Gammaproteobacteria > Pseudomonadales > Pseudomonadaceae > Aquipseudomonas. The sequence goes on along the minus strand of NZ_JAAVUX010000004.1, from coordinate 234,408 downwards.
AAGTCGCGGTAGGCCTGGGCCGTGGTGGCAAAACCACCCGGCACCGAAACACCGGCCCCGGCCAGATTACTGATCATCTCGCCCAAGGAGGCGTTCTTGCCCCCCACATGTTCCACATCATGGACGCCGAGCGTGTCGAGGGAAACTACGTACTCTGCCAAGGTGATCTCTCCGCTGACTGTTATTGGAATAGCTGAAGACGCTGAATCGGGTGAGAATACGGGCATCCAGACCCGTGGAGCGGGCCTATCATATCCAACATTCGTGGCTCGCTTAAGGCCAGGGGCGCAAATGAAACGATCCGCCTTCTTCATTTCCGACGGCACGGGTATCACCGCCGAAACCCTTGGACAAAGCCTGCTGGCACAGTTCGAAAACATTACTTTCAACAAGTTCACGAGGCCCTACATCGACACCGTCGACAAGGCCCGCACCATGGTTCAGCAGATCAACCTGGCGGCCGAACGCGACAGCGTCAGACCGATCATCTTCGACACTATCGTCAACCAGGACATCCGCGAGATCCTGGCCACGTCCAATGGCTTCATGATCGATATTTTCTCGACCTTTCTGTCGCCGCTGGAAATGGAGCTTAGCGCGCACTCGTCGTACTCGGTGGGCAAATCTCACTCGATTGCCCATAACGCCAATTACATGGAGCGCATCGAGGCAGTGAACTTTGCCCTCGACAACGACGACGGCGCTCGTACTCACTATTACGACAAGGCCGACCTGATCCTGGTGGGCGTTTCGCGCTGCGGCAAGACACCGACCTGCCTGTACATGGCCATGCAATTCGGCATCCGTGCAGCCAACTACCCTTTGACCGAAGACGACATGGAGCGCTTGCAACTGCCGGCGGCACTGCGCGCGCATCAGCAGAAACTGTTCGGCCTGACCATCGACCCGGACCGTTTGACCGCGATCCGTCATGAGCGCAAGCCCAACAGCCGGTACTCGAGCTACAGCCAGTGCGAATTCGAGGTCCGTGAGGTGGAAGGACTGTTTCGCCGCGAGAACATCCCCCATATCAATTCCACACATTTTTCGGTGGAAGAGATTTCCGCCAAGATTTTGGTGGAGAAAGGCGTGGAACGGCGGTTCAAGTAGGACCGAGCCTGCTCGGGAAACAGGCACCGCGAGGCGCCTGCAACACCGCAGCATTTGATTCCCGAGCAAGCTCGGGCCTGCAGGTAGCGGGTGATTACACCGAACCGGGCACCCTGACCCACCCCTCCATCAACACCCGCGCACTACGGCTCATCACCGCCTTGACCACCTTCCACTCACCGCCCTGCTCCACCGCCTCGGCGCCAACCCGCAAGGTCCCGGACGGGTGGCCGAAGCGCACCGAACCGCGCTTGCCGCCACCGGCCGCGAGGTTGACCAGGGTGCCGGGAATGGCCGCCGCCGTGCCAATGGCCACCGCAGCAGTACCCATCATCGCGTGGTGCAACTTGCCCATGGACATGGCCCGCACCAGCACATCGATGTCCTCGGCGACCACGGGTTTGCCGCTGGATGACAGATAAGCGGCCGGCGGTGCAACGATGGCCACTTTGGGCGTGTGCTGGCGGGTGGCAGCCTGTTCCAGCTGTTCGATCAGGCCCATGCGCAGCGCGCCGTGGGCACGGATCAGCTCGAAACGGCGCAGGGCTTCGGGGTCGCTGTTGATCGCGCCCTGCAGTTCCGTGCCGCTGTAGCCCAGGTCAGCGGCCTTGAGAAAGATGGTCGGGATCCCGGCGTTGATCATCGTGACGTCGAAAATCCCCACCCCTGGCACGTCCAGCGCATCCACCAGGTGCCCGGTGGGAAACATCGAGCCACCCGCGCCGTCTTCGTCCGCCGCGGGATCGAGAAACTCCAACTGCACCTCGGCGGCCGGGAACGTCACGCCGTCCAGCTCGAACTCACCCGTCTCCTGCACCTCACCGTCAGTCATGGGCACATGGGCAATGATGGTCTTGCCGATGTTGGCCTGCCAGATGCGCACCACGGCCACTCCGTTTCGCGGCACCCGTGCCGGGTCCAGCAACCCGCTACTGATAGCGAATGGACCCACCGCCGCCGAGAGATTGCCGCAGTTGCCGCTCCAATCGACGAAGGGCTTGTCGATGGACACCTGGCCGAACAGGTAGTCGACGTCATACCCGGGACGGCTGCTTTTGGACAGGATCACCGTCTTGCTGGTGCTGGAGGTGGCGCCCCCCATGCCATCGATCTGTTTTTCATAGGGATCGGGGCTGCCGATGACGCGCAACAGCAAGCCGTCGCGGGCCGGGCCGGGCTGGCGCGCCGCCTCGGGCAGGTCATCGAGGCGAAAGAACACCCCCTTGCTGGTGCCGCCGCGCAGGTAGGTGGCCGGGATACGGATCTGTGGTGCATGACTCATGGTGTTTCACCTCAGGCGCTGGCCGATTCGAGAAAGTCCTGGGCAAAGCGTTGGAGCACCCCGCCTGCCTCGTAGATCGACAGTTCTTCGCCGGTGTCCAGCCGGCAGGTCACCGGGACCTCCAGGCGTTCGCCGTTGCGGCGGTGGATCACCAGGGTCAATGTCGCCCGTGCCACGCGCTCGCCGATCACGTCGAAAATCTCGCTGCCGTCGATGGCCAGGGTCTTGCGATTGGTGCCCGGCAGGAACTCCAGCGGCAACACCCCCATGCCCACCAGATTGGTCCGGTGGATCCGCTCGAAGCCTTCGGCGACGATGGCTTCGACACCGGCCAGGCGCACGCCCTTGGCCGCCCAATCGCGGGAGGAACCTTGGCCGTAGTCGGCACCGGCGATGATGATCAGCGGCTGCTTGCGCTCCATGTAAGTCTCGATGGCTTCCCACATGCGCATGACCTGCCCTTCCGGTTCGACCCGGGCCAGAGAACCCTGGATGACCTTGCCCTCCTGCACCACCATCTCGTTGAACAACTTGGGGTTGGCGAAGGTGGCCCGCTGTGCGGTCAGGTGGTCGCCCCGGTGGGTGGCATAGGAGTTGAAGTCCTCCTCAGGCAGGCCCATCTTCGCCAGGTACTCGCCGGCGGCGCTGTCGCGCATGATTGCATTGGAGGGCGACAGGTGGTCTGTGGTGATGTTGTCCGGCAGCACAGCCAGCGGGCGCATGCCCTTGAGCGGCCGCGCGCCGGCCAAGGCACCCTCCCAATAGGGTGGACGGCGGATGTAAGTGCTGCGCAGGCGCCATTCATAGAGGGGTTCGACTTTCGGCCCGGTGTCTTCGTGCACCGCGAACATCGGGATGTACACCTGGCGAAACTGCTCGGGCTTGACCGAGGACTTGACCACTGCATCGACCTCTTCGTCGCTGGGCCAGAGGTCCTTGAGGCGGATCTCGTTGCCCTGGCTGTCCAGCCCCAGCACGTCCTTCTCGATGTCGAAGCGAATGGTCCCGGCGATAGCATAGGCCACCACCAGCGGCGGCGAGGCAAGAAAAGCTTGCTTGGCGTAAGGATGGATGCGTCCGTCGAAGTTGCGATTACCCGACAGCACGGCAGTGGCATAGAGGTCGCGGTCGATGATTTCCTGCTGAATTGCCGGGTCCAGCGCACCGGACATGCCGTTGCAGGTGGTGCAGGCAAAGGCGACGATGCCGAAACCCAACTGCTCCAACTCACCGGTCAGGCCGGCCTCGTCCAGGTACAGGGCGACCGTCTTCGAGCCGGGCGCCAAGGACGATTTTACCCAGGGCTTGCGCGTCAGCCCCAGGCGATTGGCATTGCGTGCCAGCAGGCCAGCGGCGATGACGTTGCGCGGGTTGCTGGTGTTGGTGCAGCTGGTGATGGCCGCGATAATCACCGCGCCATCAGGCATCTGCCCCGCCACCTCGTCCCAGTGACCGGCAATGCCTTTGGCGGCGAGGTCCGCAGTGGCCAGCCGTGCATGGGGGTTGCTGGGCCCGGCCATGTTGCGCACCACCGAGGACAGATCGAAATGCAGCTCGCGCTCATACTCCACCTCGACCAGGTCATCGGCCCACAATCCGGTCAGCCGCGCGTAAGCTTCCACCAGTTGCACTTGCTGGTCTTCGCGACCGGTCAGCCTGAGGTAGTCGATGGTCTGTGCGTCGATGGCGAACATGGCAGCGGTGGCGCCGTACTCGGGTGCCATGTTGGCAATGGTGGCGCGATCGCCCAGGGTCAGGCGCGCGGCACCTTCGCCCTGGAATTCCAGCCAGGCGCCGACGACTTTCTGCTGGCGCAGGAACTGGGTCAGCGCCAGCACCATGTCGGTGGCGGTGATGCCTGGCTGCAGTCGACCACTGAGCTGGACACCGATGATGTCAGGCAGGCGCATCCACGACGCCCGGCCCAGCATCACGCTTTCGGCCTCCAGGCCGCCGACGCCGATGGCGATCACCCCAAGGGCATCGATGTGGGGGGTATGGCTGTCGGTGCCCACGCAGGTGTCAGGAAACGCCACACCCTCGCGCACCTGGATCACCGGCGACATTTTTTCCAGGTTGATCTGATGCATGATCCCGTTGCCGGGCGGAATTACATCGACATTCTTGAAAGCCTTTTTCGTCCAGTTGATGAAATGGAAACGGTCTTCGTTGCGGCGATCCTCGATAGCGCGGTTTTTCTCGAACGCCTGAGGGTCGAAGCCAGCACTTTCCACGGCCAGGGAGTGGTCGACGATCAACTGGGTCGGCACCACCGGATTGACTTGGGCCGGGTCGCCGCCTTGCAGGGCAATGGCATCACGCAGGCCTGCGAGATCCACCAGCGCGGTCTGGCCAAGGATGTCGTGGCACACCACCCGGGCCGGATACCAGGGGAAGTCGAGGTCACGCTTGCGCTGGATCAGCTGCAGCAGGCAGGCGTCGAGGCTGGCCGGGGCGCAGCGGCGAACGAGGTTTTCCGCCAGCACGCGGGAGGTGTAGGGCAATGTGGCGTAAGCGCCCGCTTCGAGGGTATCGACGGCGGCGCGGGCATCGAAATAATCCAGCGGTGTGCCCGGCAGGTTCTTGCGGTATTGACTGTTCATGGAAGGCTCGACTCGATCACGGGGGGTCGCATGAAGGCCGGGCGCACCCCGGCCTTCGTTCAGCGGCGCTCGTTTATGGGCACGAACTGGCGCTGTTCCACGCCGACGTACTCGGCACTGGGACGAATAATGCGGTTGTTGGCACGCTGCTCGAAGACATGAGCGGCCCAGCCCGTGACCCGCGAGCAGACAAATATCGGCGTGAACAGCGGTGTCGGAACGCCCATGAAGTGATAAGCCGAGGCGTGATAGAAGTCGGCGTTGGGGAACAGTTTCTTCTGCTCCCACATGGTCTTGTCGATGGCCTCGGACACAGGGTACAGCACGGTGTCGCCCACTTCATCGGCCAACTGCCTGGCCCAGCCCTTGATCACTTCGTTGCGCGGGTCGCTGTCCTTGTAGATGGCATGGCCAAACCCCATGATCTTGTCCTTGCGCGCCAGCATCGCCAGGGTGCCCTGCGCAGCCTCTTCAGCCGAGGCAAACCTCTCTATCATCGCCATGGCTGCCTCGTTGGCGCCGCCATGCAGCGGGCCGCGCAACGAGCCGATGGCCGCGGTGACGCAGGAATGCAGATCCGAGAGGGTCGAGGCGCAGACCCGTGCGGTAAAGGTCGAGGCGTTGAACTCGTGCTCGGCATAGAGGATCAGCGACACGTCCATGACCTTGCGGTGCAGTTCACTGGGCGTCTTGCCGTGGAGCAGGTGGAGAAAGTGGCCACCCAGGGAGGGCTCGGTGCTGGTGCATTCGATGCGCACGCCGTCATGGGCGAAGCGGTACCAGTAGCACATGATCGCCGGGAAAGCAGCCAGGAGCCGGTCGGTGGCATCGAGCTGCCTGGAAAAATCGGCTTCCGGCTCCAGATTGCCGAGAAACGATGCCCCGGTGCGCATCACATCCATGGGGTGCGCTGTGGCCGGAATCCGCTCCAGCACTTCCTTGAGAGGCTGGGGCAGGTCACGCAGCCCGGTGAGGCGCGCGAGATAGGCATCAAGCTGGGCCTGAGTTGGCAGTTCGCCATAAAGCAGCAGGAAGGCCACTTCCTCGAACCGGGCCTGGGCGGCCAGTTCGCGTACGTCATAGCCTCGATACGTCAGCCCGGCACCGGCCTGGCCCACGGTGGACAATGCGGTCTGCCCGGCGACCTGGCCGCGCAGGCCGGCACCGCTGAGTACTTTTGCTTCGGCCATGGTTTTTCTCCATTTGAATTTATTATTGGGTTTCAGCTGTGGCGGGCCCCAGGTTCACCCGCGCTTCTGGGCAAACAATGCATCCAGTTTCTGCTCGAACGCGTGGTAATCGATCGCCTCGTACAATTCCATGCGAGTCTGCATGGTGTCGATGACATTTTGTTGCGTGCCGTCGCGGCGGATCGCGGTGTAGACATTCTCCGCTGCCTTGTTCATCGCCCGGAAAGCCGACAGCGGATACAGCACCAGCGCCACTTCGGCGCTGCGCAGCTGGTCGACGGTGTAAAGCGGCGTGGCGCCGAACTCGGTGATGTTGGCCAGAACCGGCGCCTTGACCCGCTGGGTGAACCGTGTGTACATCTCGAGTTCGGTGATCGCTTCAGGGAAAATCATGTCGGCACCTGCCTCGATGCAAGCGGCCGCGCGCTCCAGGGCCGATTCCAGGCCCTCGACCGCCAGCGCATCGGTGCGGGCCATGATCACGAAGTGCTCATCGGTGCGGGCATCCACCGCCGCCTTGATGCGATCGACCATTTCCTGCTGGGAGACGATTTCCTTGTTCGGCCGGTGCCCACAACGCTTGGCGCCGACCTGGTCTTCAATGTGCATGGCCGCCGCACCTGCCTTGATCATCGAGCGCACGGTACGGGCCACGTTAAAGGCCGACGAGCCGAAGCCGGTGTCGACATCCACCAGCAACGGCAGGTCGCAGACGTCGGTAATGCGCCGCACATCGGTCAGCACATCATCCAGCCCCGAGATGCCCAGGTCAGGCAAGCCCAGCGAGCCCGCCGCCACACCGCCGCCAGAAAGGTAGATGGCCTTGAAGCCTGCACGCTGGGCCAGCAGGGCATGGTTGGCGTTGATCGCGCCGACCACCTGCAAGGGCTGCTCGCTGGCCACTGCCTCGCGAAAACGCTGACCTGGGCTGCTTTTCGAACTCATGACTCACCTCGTTCATTGTTGTGGGGGTGCGAAGCGTCCGCCATGTGACGCTCGACGTTGCGCCGCGAGGCGCCGATGTGGCGGCGCATCAGCAGCTCCGCCAGTTCGCCGTCGCGGTCGGCGATGGCGTCAAGAATGCGATGGTGCTCGGCAAAGGCCTGGCGCGGGCGATTGGGCGTGGCCGAGAACTGGATGCGGTACATACGCACCCGTTGGTAGAGCTCGCCGCAGAGCATCTGGGTCAGGGTGCCGTTGCCGCTGCCCTGGATGATCCGGTAGTGAAAATCGTAGTCACCTTCCTGCTGGTAATAGCCCAGACCGGCCTGAAAGGCGGCGTCCTGTTCGTGGGTGTCGAGGACCCCGCGCAGCTCGTCGATCTGCTCCACGGTCATGCGTTGCGCAGCGAGGCGACAGGCCATGCCTTCCAGGGACTCGCGAATTTCATACAGCTCGATCAGCTCGGCGTGACTCAGGGAGACCACCCGAGCGCCGACATGGGGCACCCGCACCAGCAGGCGCTGGCCTTCGAGCCGGTGGATGGCCTCGCGCAACGGACCGCGGCTGATGCCGTAGACCCGGGCCAGCTCCGGTTCGGAAATCTTGCTGCCAGGGGCGATTTCACCTTTGACGATGGCAGCCTGAATTCGACGGAAGACGTTTTCCGAAAGTGTTTCAGAATCCTCTGAAAACACCAGCTTTGGTTCGGCTGCATCTAGCATATTGTCGACACATGGTAATTATATTTGCCTTCAAAATAGCCATAAAGTCCAGTTTCGTCAAAGTGATCTGGATAACTGTCGACAATATGCAAGATTGCCACCTATCACGTCCGGGACGCTCACTGGCCCCGCAGGAACCCCATGGTAGAATGCGTGCCGCTCCAGTCACGGGCCTTGCAGCGATGCGGCAGGCCTTTACCGGGAAATCATGAACCTCAAGCCTTACCTGACAGCACTGTGCCTGTGTGTCCTGCCGGGACTGTGCCTGGCGGCCGACAAGACCGTTTACGGCCTCTCGGAGCATGTGCGGGTCAGCGACCTCGACCTGCCCGTGGAAGCCAAGCTCGACACGGGTGCCAGCACGGCATCGCTCAGCGCCCGCGACATCACCCGCTTCAGACGCCACGGGCAATCCTGGGTGCGTTTCCGCCTGGCCATCGACCAGGCCCACCAACAGTCCATCGAACGGCCACTGTTGCGGATCAGCCATATCAAGCGTCGGGCGGGGGACACCACAGGTACCGAGGGCAAGGCCGCCACCCCACGTCCGGTGGTGGCGTTGAGAGTCTGCATTGGCCGGGTGTCGCGCGTCATCGAGGTCAACCTCACCGACCGCAGTGCCTTCCAATATCCCTTGCTGATCGGCGCCCAGGCGCTGAAGGATTTTTCTGCCGTGGTCGACCCCAGCCTGGCATTCACCGCCGGCCAGCCTGCCTGCGCCCCCGTCGAACCCGAGTGATCCCATGCGCGCCCTGACCCTGCATCTGAAACTCCTGATCCTGATTCTGGTGACCTTGGGCGCGGGCATCACCGGCTATCAGATCTACGGGCTCGGCATTCCCGTGAGCGAGAACGAAACCGACGACCTGTGGAACATCGATGCCAAGGTCGAGTTTTTGGCCAACGCCAATGAATCGGTCAAGGTGCAGATGTTCGTGCCGCCCCTGGGCCAAGGCTACGTCAGCGTCAATGAAAGCTTCATCTCCAACAACTACGGGGTCAACGTCAATCGGGTGGACGCCAACCGCCGGGTCACCTGGTCCGCGCGACGGGCCAGCGGCCAGCAGACGCTCTACTACCGGCTGGTGCTGACACGGCGCTACAGCGCTGCCAAGGTCGCCGACAAAGGCCCGGTCTACCGGGACAGCCTGATCGTGCAGGGCCCGGAAAAGGTCGCCGCTGAAGCCTTGATCGCACCTATCCGCCAGCACTCGGCCGACGTGGAGACCTTCATCAGCGAAACCATCAAGCGGGTGAACAATCCCGACGACCACAACGTCAGGCTGCTGCTGGGCGGCGACCCCTCGCCGGCCAGCAAGGCGCGGGTGGTTGACCTGCTGCTTTCCATCGCCCATGTACCGATAGAGAATGTGCACACCCTGCGCCTGGTCGCTGACCAGCCGCAGCAACCGGAGCTATGGCTGCGCAGTTACAATGGCCGCAACTGGCTGTATTTCGACCCGCAGAGCGGCGCTCAAGGCCTGCCCGGTGACCGCCTGCTGTGGTGGATTGGCGATGAAAACCTGATCAGTGTCGACGGCGGGCGCAAGGCGGCGGTGACCTTCAGCCTGGACAACAGCGAAATGAACGCCCTGCGCCTGGCGCGCCTGAGCGACGAAACCTCCGACTCGGGTTTTCTGGCCTACTCGCTCTACACCTTGCCGCTGCAGACCCAGCAAACCTTCATGATCATGGTGATGATCCCCATCGGCGTGCTGGTCATCCTGGTCCTGCGCAACCTGGTGGGGCTGCAGACTCTGGGCACATTCACCCCGGTGCTGATCGCCCTGGCCTTTCGCGAAACCCGACTGGGCTTCGGCATTGCCTTGTTCGTCGTCATCACCGGCCTTGGCCTGTCGCTGCGCTCCTACCTCGAACACCTCAAGTTGCAAATGCTGCCGCGGCTGTCGGTGGTGCTGACCTTCGTCGTGGTGCTGATCGCGGTCATCAGCCTGTTCAGCCACAAGCTGGGCCTGGAACGCGGTCTTTCGGTGGCCCTGTTCCCGATGGTGATCCTGACCATGACCATCGAACGCCTGTCGGTCACCTGGGAGGAGCGCGGCGCCGGCCAGGCCTTGCAGGTCGCCGCAGGGACCCTGTTCGCCGCCACCCTCGCCCACCTGTTGATGGCGGTGCAGCCGCTGGTGTACTTCGTCTTCACCTTCCCGGCGGTATTGCTGATCCTGGTGGGCTTCATGCTGGCCATGGGGCGCTATCGGGGCTATCGCCTGAGCGAACTGATACGGTTTCGCGCCGCGCTCAAGGAAGGGCTGTAATGTTTGCCCTGATCAAGACCTGGAAAGCCTTGCAGGCCCGAGGCATCATGGGCATCAACCGGCGCAACGCCGACTATGTGCTCAAGTACAACAAGCGCAGCCTCTACCCCATCGTCGACGACAAGATCATCACCAAGGCACGGGCTCTGGCGGCCGGCATCCAGGTGCCGGAACAGTACGGCATCATCGCCACCGAAAAAGGCATCGGCCGGTTCGACGAAATAATCGATGGCCGCACGGACTTCGTCATCAAGCCCGCCCAGGGCGCGGGTGGCGACGGCATCCTGGTGGTGGCCGACCGCTTTGAAGGCGGCCGCTTTCGCACGGTATCGGGGCGCATCATCAGCCGCGCGTACCTGGACTATCAGCTGTCCAATACCCTCACTGGCCTCTACTCGCTGGGCGGCCATCGCGATCGCGCCTTGATCGAATACCGGGTCAGGCCAGATCCGGTGTTTCTGCCCATCAGTCACGAAGGCGTACCGGACATCCGCATCATCGTCCTGCTGGGGTATCCGGTCATGGCCATGCTGCGCCTGCCTACCCGTCAGTCCCAAGGCAAGGCCAACCTGCATCAGGGCGCCATTGGCGTCGGTGTCGACCTCGCCAGCGGCGTGACCTTGCGCGGCAGCTGGATGAACAGCAAGATCAGTCGCCACCCGGATACCGCCCAGCCTGTCGATGGCGTGCAATTGCCGCACTGGGACCGCTTCATGGAGTTGGCCGCGCGCTCGTTCGATCTGTGCGGGCTGGGTTATATTGGCGTGGACCTGGTGCTGGACGAGACTCGCGGGCCGCTGATGCTGGAGCTCAACGCCCGCCCTGGCCTGAATATTCAGCTGGCCAACGACCGTGGCCTTACTCATCGCACTCAGGCAGTGGAAGACCATGTGGCTACTTTGGCCGGCAGCGGGGTCAGCGAAACCCCGCCCGAGCGTGTGCGCTTTTCTCAACATCTTTTCAGGCAGGCTCCGGCCGCCTGACTCTGCCCCAAGACGATCACGCCATGACCCCCTCACCCGTCTGCACCTTGTACCCCCTGCCTTATGCAGCCGACCCGGCCGCCTACTTTGCCGCCATTCGCAGCGCCCCCGGGGCCGTGCTGCTCGACAGCGCCCGGCCGCTGGCCGAGCGCGGACGCTTCGATCTGCTCAGCGCCTGGCCATTGCGCGAACTGCAGGCCGCTGAGGGCGAGCAGGGTGAGGCCTTCCTGCAGCGCCTGCGCGACAGCCTCGCCTGGCTGGGTTCGGCCGTATTGCCCGAGGGCAATGAGCTGCCGTTTGCCGGAGGCCTGATCGGCTACCTGAGCTACGATTTTGGCCGACGCCTGGAGCGCCTGCCCGCAGGCGCCGGCGACGACCTGGGCTGGCCGGACGCTCGGCTGGGCCTGTACGCCTGGGCGCTGATCAGCGATCATCAGACACAGACCACTCAACTGATGTTCCATCCCCATTTGGAGGAGGCCGAGCAGACACGGCTGATCGAGCTGTTCAGCAGGCCGACGGCCGCCGAGCCAGGCCTCTTCAAACTGTCACGTCCCATGGCCAGCGACCTGACACCCGCCCGGTACCAGGCGGCCTTTCAGCGTGTGCAGCATTACATTGCCGCCGGCGATTGCTATCAGGTCAACCTGACCCAGCGCTTTCGCGCGCCCTGCACGGGCGACCCGTGGACCGCCTACCAGGCGCTGCGCCGGGCCTGCTCGACGCCCTTTTCCGCGTATCAGCAGTGGGCCGATGGCAGCGCGCTGCTGAGCCTGTCGCCCGAGCGTTTTGTGCGGGTGCACGATGGGATTGTCGAGACACGGCCCATCAAGGGCACGCGCGAACGGGGTGCGACCCCGGCCGAAGACGCGGCCAATGCCGAGCAACTGCTGGCCAGCCCCAAGGATCGCGCAGAAAACCTGATGATCGTCGACCTGCTGCGCAATGACCTGGGCCGCAGCTGCCGGGTCGGCTCGGTGCGCGTGCCGGAGTTGTTCGCCCTGGAAAGTTACCCCAATGTGCACCATCTGGTCAGCAGCATCACCGGCGAACTGGCCCCCGGCAAGGATTGCCTCGACCTGCTCGGCGGCAGCTTTCCCGGTGGCTCGATCACCGGCGCACCGAAGATTCGCGCCATGCAGATCATCGATGAAGTGGAGCCCAGCCGCCGAGCACTGTATTGCGGCTCGGTACTGTACCTGGACGTGCGCGGGCAGATGGATAGCTCCATCGCCATCCGCAGTCTGCTGATCAAGGATGGCCAGATCAATTGCTGGGGCGGCGGCGGGATTGTTGCCGATTCCCGGTGGGAAGCGGAATATGAAGAGTCGATCTTCAAGGTGCGGATTCTGCTGGATACGCTGGCAGGGCTGTGATGCAAGGTCGGGGTTTTTGATACCATCGCCGACCTAGAGCGCCAAGCGCCATTTTTCGACCAGGAAGCCGCCTGATGAGCCAAACCCTAGACGTCGCTGCCCTCGCCGCGACTTACGCCAACAAATCCCCCCAGGACATTCTGAAACTGGCCTTCGAGCATTTCAGTGATGACCTGTGGATTTCCTTCAGCGGCGCCGAAGACGTGGTGCTGGTGGACATGGCCTGGAAGCTGAACAAGCAGGTCAAGGTGTTCAGCCTCGACACCGGCCGTCTGCACCCGGAAACCTACCGATTCATCGATCAAGTACGCGAGCAGTACCAGATTCCCATCGAGCTGCTCTCGCCGGAACGCGAGCCGCTGGAAGCACTGGTACGGGAAAAGGGTCTGTTCAGTTTTTACCGCGATGGCCACGGCGAGTGCTGCGGCGTGCGCAAGATTGCCCCGCTGCGACGCAAGCTCTCGGGTGTCAGCGCCTGGGCTACCGGCCAGCGCCGCGACCAGAGCCCGAGCACTCGCAGTGAAGTGGCCGCACTGGAAATCGACAGCGCCTTCTCGACGCCCGAGCGCCCGCTGTACAAGTTCAACCCCTTGGCCCAGATGAGCAGCAGCGAAGTATGGGCCTACATCCGCATGCTCGAGCTGCCGTTCAATCCGCTCCATGAGCGTGGCTTCATCAGCATCGGCTGCGAGCCCTGCACTCGCCCGGTATTGCCGAACCAGCACGAGCGCGAAGGGCGCTGGTGGTGGGAGGAAGCGACCCAAAAGGAATGCGGACTGCACGCCGGGAATATCATCAGCAAGGCTTGAGCTCGTGATGCAGGTTTGCTCGGAAACAGCGATCAATGCACCGGCAGTTCCACCCCATCGAACAACGCTTCCAGCTCCTGCTTGTTATGGCACTGGATGGCCTTGGCCATGACCTCGCGGGTCAGGTGGGGGGCGAATTTCTCGATGAAGTCGCACATGAAGCCGCGCAGGAAGGTGCCGCGACGGAAACCGATCTTGGTAATGCTCGACTCGAACAGATGATCCGCATCGATCACCACCAGGTCACTGTCCAGCTTCTCGTCCACGGCCATGCGCGCGACAATACCCACGCCCAGGCCCAGTCGCACGTAGGTCTTGATGACGTCGGCGTCGGCGGCGGTGAACACCACCTTGGGTTCCAGCCCACGACGGCTGAAGGCTTCGTCCAGCTTCGAACGGCCGGTGAAACCGAACACGTAGGTCACAATCGGGTATTCGGCAAGGGTTTCCAGCGTCAGCTTGGGCACCTTGGTCAACGGGTGGCCATGGGGCACCACCACGCAGCGGTTCCAGCGGTAGCACGGCATCATGATCAAGTCGCCGAACAACTCCAGCGCCTCGGTGGCGATGGCGAAATCCACGGTACCGTCAGCGGCCATTTCAGCGATCTGCATCGGCGAGCCCTGGTGCATGTGCAGGGCCACGTCCGGGTATTGCTTGATGAAATTGCTGATCACCGGCGGTAACGCATAACGCGCCTGGGTGTGGGTAGTGGCGATGGACAACGTGCCTTTTTTCTCGTTGGAAAATTCCTGCGCGATCTGCTTGATGCTTTCGACCTTGCGCAAAATCTCGCCGGCCGTGGTGATGATGCGTTCGCCCGCGGGGGTTACGCGAGTCAGGTGCTTGCCGCTGCGGGCGAACACTTCCACACCCAGTTCGTCTTCGAGCAGGCGAATCTGCTTGCTGATCCCCGGTTGCGATGTATACAGGCTCTGTGCGGTTGCCGACACGTTGAGGTCGTGGTGCGCCACTTCCCAGATGTAGCGCAGTTGTTGAAGCTTCATAGGGTTTCCTCAAGGCAGTGGACCGCACGGATAAAAGCGAGCAGCGATATAACTATATTAAAGGTGCCTTACGGAAATCTAGAACTTTTTATAAATATTGCCATCTCGACCCCGGGGTCAATTTTTCACGGCGCCCGGCTGCTGGGACAGAGGCACCATGTAGACCGGCACCGCTGCCAGTTGGAGCACGCGAACCGCCGTACGCCCTAGTGGCACATCTTTGCCGCCGACGTGGCTGTGGCTGCCGAGCACCATCAGGTCGACCCCAAGGGTTTCGGCCTGCTCCAGAATGACCTGCCACGGATCACCCTGGCGCACCCGCAAGGCGCTGATCAAGGCGAGATCGGGATTTCCCGAGCCAAGGTCCTGGCGCAAAGTGTCGAAGACGCGATTTTCGATGGTGGCCATGACTGTATTGAGGCCTTGCTCATGCAAGGCGTCGAGGGTGGCCTGGTCCAGATAGCTTTCCAGCACTGACTGGGCCAACTGGCCCATGGGTTCGACCACATGCAGGACATACAGGTTGGCATTGAACGTGCGTGCCATGGACAGCGCGTGTTGCAACACCAATGGGGCATACAGACCGAGGTCCGTGGCATACAACATCGAACGGATCATGAGATCTCCTCGACTGCCAGAACGGCAGAGCTTGCATCAGCTTAGCAGCGCCCCAACACCGTTGCCGCCCGCCTGGCGCGTTACTGTTTCAGCTCGTTGCTGATGCCGTGGGGTACGTGCCCCGTCGCGACAAATTCCATGGCCAGCTCGCAATGCCCCGCCTGGTCGTCGAAAAAGACGTCGGCGGCAAAGGCTTCGAGAAACGCCGACTTGCGCAAGCCACCGAGAAACAACGACTCGTCCAGGCGAATATCCCACTCGCGCAGGGTGCGAATCACCCGCTCATGGGCCGGAGCCGAGCGGGCAGTAACCAAGGCGGTACGAATTGGGCACTGGCCCTCGGCAAACTCGCGCTGCAGCACATTCAAGGCCGCCAGAAACGGCTTGAACGGCCCGCCGGGCAACGGCAACCGCGCCGCCTCGCGCTCATTGGCCTGGAAGGCTGCCAACCCGCCGGCCTGATAGACCCGCTCCGACTCATCGGAAAACAGCACGGCGTCGCCGTCGAAAGCAATGCGCAGTTCATTGCTGGCTTCGCGCCGGGCTCCCCCGGAGAGAATGGTCGCCGCAGCAAACCCGGCCTCCAGCGCGTTACGCACGTCCTCGGCATGGGTGGACAGAAATAAATGGCAACCAAACGCTGCCAGATACGGATAAGGGCTGCGCCCGCCAACAAAGGCCGCACGTGAAATCGCCAGGCCATGGTGCTCGATGGAGTTGAACACCCGCAGGCCGGTGTCGGCGCTGTTACGGGAAATCAGCACCACCTCGACCCGCTCCTGCCCCAGCGCGGCATTCAGGCCCAGCAGCTTCTGCACCAGCAAAAAGGCATCGCCCGGTTCAAGGATTTCGTCTTCATGTTCAATCTGGTATTGGCGATAGGCTTCAACGCCGTCCTTCAGATACACCTGATGGCTTTCGCCCAGATCGAACAAGGCCCGCGATGAAATCGCGACCACCAGTTTCTCCTTCATGCCCCACACTCCTTCGTAAACTCGCCTTGCACCGTAACCGTAACATCAGGTCGCAGCAACCGGACGCGTTGCGGTTGTCCCGCGCGGGTGTTCGCGCTAAGGTTCCGCTCCCCGCTGCGTTGAACCAGGCCTGCATTGCCGAGCAAGTCTCGCTGGCGGGCGACAGCCGTGACCCGACCCCGCAACAAGACGAGACCAAGATGGCCGATCTACCGCTGAACGTACCGATCAACGACCTGAACGTCGCCTCCAACGAGACGCTCATCACACCTGACCAGTTGAAGCAGGATATCCCCCTGACCGACGCAGCGCTGCAGACGGTGGCCAAGGGGCGGGAAGTGGTGCGCAACATTCTCGACGGCACCGATCCCCGCCTGTTCGTGGTGATCGGCCCGTGCTCGATCCACGACATCAAGGCCGCACACGAATATGCCCAACGCCTGAAGGCATTGGCCGCCGAGGTCAGCGATACCTTGTATCTGGTGATGCGTGTGTACTTCGAAAAACCGCGCACCACCGTGGGCTGGAAGGGGCTGATCAACGACCCATACCTGGATGACTCGTTCAAGATCCAGGACGGCCTGCACATCGGTCGGCAGCTGCTGCTGGATCTGGCCGAAATGGGCCTGCCCACCGCCACCGAGGCCCTGGACCCGATCTCCCCGCAATACCTGCAGGACCTGATCAGCTGGTCGGCCATCGGCGCGCGCACCACCGAGTCCCAGACCCACCGGGAGATGGCTTCCGGGCTGTCGTCCGCCGTCGGCTTCAAGAACGGTACCGACGGCGGCCTGACCGTGGCAATCAACGCCTTGCAATCGGTGTCCAGCCCTCACCGTTTCCTGGGCATCAACCAGGAAGGTGGCGTCTCGATCGTCACCACCAAGGGCAATGCCTATGGTCATGTGGTATTGCGCGGCGGCAATGGCAAGCCCAACTATGACTCGGTCAGCGTGGCCCTCTGCGAACAGGCGCTGGCCAAGGCCGGGGTCAAGGCCAACGTGATGGTCGATTGCAGCCACGCCAACTCCAACAAGGACCCTGCCCTGCAACCTCTGGTCATGGAGAACGTCGCCAACCAGATCGTCGAAGGCAACCAGTCGATCATCGGGCTCATGGTCGAGAGCCACCTGAACTGGGGTGCCCAGGCCATCCCGAAAAATCTCGACGAGTTGCAATACGGGGTGTCAGTGACCGATGCCTGTATCGACTGGGCAACCACCGAGAAAACCTTGCGCGGCATGCACGCCAAACTCAAGGATGTACTGCCCAGACGCAAGCGCGGGTAATGGACGTGGGCAGGTGCCGCCATGCGGCGCCTGTCAACGGGAACGGTGTGGCAGTGTGCAGCGATTTACAGCTTCGCGCTGTGCCGCTGATGACGCTCCATGTAACGTTCGACATAGGAGCAGGAAGGAATAACGCTGTAGCCCATTTCTTCGGCGTATTGCAGCGCCTCTTCGGTCAATGCGGCCGCTATACCCCGACCGCGCAGAGCGTTAGGCACGAAAGTACGGTAGATATCCAGTGTCTGCTTACCCAGGTCCATGTAAGTCAGGTAGGCACGGTGGCCGTCGATATTGATTTCAAACTGATGACCGGCCTGGTCATGGTGGATGGACAACGCCTCGCTCATCACTACTCCTCGCGGGTCTTGGAATTTGACCCTTACCTTACCGATCTTTGTTCGGCGAAGGAACCTCTACGCCTCCTCGTGCCGTTTGGACACCGAGAGGAGCGCTGGCGTTCTCCAAAATGAGCACCCAACCATAGTAGGACCTCGCCTTGACCTGCTCAAGTCATCAAACGGAAAAACAACCCTGGCAACCTGAACAGACACCCCATCGGCCTTCGTGGCGATCGGTCGACTTGAGAAGGCAGACAGACCTTCGAAGTCACCACTTGTTCCCGAGAAGCCTTGCAGTTGGCGGCTTGCAGTGGATTTTCCAGTTCTTGCGCTCAGTCCGTTTACTTACTACAAGTAATGGGTACTATGTACGCCGGCTATCGTCTCACTCACGAGAGATGGTCATTAAAATTGAAAGTCCTTGAGGGGATCACGATGAACAACGCTCTGAAATTTTCTGCTCTGGCGCTGGCCGCCATCCTGGCCACCGGTTGCAGCAGCAACTCGAAAGAAAGCGACGCTCGCCTGACCGCTACCGAAGACGCCTCGGCTCGTGCCCAGGCCCGTGCTGACGAAGCCTACCGCAAAGCCGACGAAGCACTGGCTGCCGCTCAAAAAGCCCAGCAGACTGCCGACGAAGCCAACGAGCGCGCCCTGCGCATGCTCGACAAGGCAAGCCGCAAGTAAGCGTTCTTCGCAACTGTTACGCACAAAAAAGCCGACCCCATGGGGTCGGCTTTTTTGTGGGCGAGCCTTATTCCACTTTCTTGCGAATCCAGTACAGGAAGGTGCCGGCCTCTTCAGCCTTGCCCACCAGCTCATGATCGAGAAAAACACAGAATTTCGGGATGTCCCGCTGGGTCGACGGGTCGGTGGCAATCACCTTCAGCAGGCCACCGGGCACCAGGTCGCGGATGTGCTGGTGCAGCATCATCACCGGCTCCGGGCAGTTGAGTCCGGTGGCGTCGAGCACGCCGTCGACCGGCGTGGCTTGGTTGATTTCGCTCATGTTCACTCCAGGCGTATTCAGCGTTTTTTCAGGTCAAGGCGGCGCAAGTGGCAGGTCACCTCTTCGCGGTCGTGATACAGCTGCTTGCAGCCGATCGCCACCTTCACGCCCCGCACTTTGAACCCGTCTTCGATGCGCTCCAGCAAGCGCTGCACTTCGGCGTACCGCTGTTTCATCGGCAGTTTCAAGTTGACCACGGCCTCGCGGCACAAGCCCTCCCCCAGCCAGGTCTCGAGCAACGCCGCGTTGCGGGCCGGCTTTTCGACAATGTCGCAGACCATCCAGTCCACCGGTTGTTTGGGCTTGTAGGTAAAACCGTCGGCCATCAAGTGCTCGACCAACCCGGTCTCCATCAGGCTCTCGGCCATGGGCCCGTTGTCGATGGCGGTGACCAGCATGCCACGGCGGACCAGTTGATAGGTCCAGCCACCCGGGGCGGCGCCCAGGTCAACCCCGGTCATGTCGCCCGACAGGCGCTCGTCCCACTGGTCCCGGGGAATGAAGTGGTGCCAGGCCTCTTCCAGCTTCAGGGTCGAACGACTGGGCGCCTCGCGGGGAAACTTCAGGCGCGGGATACCCATGGGCCACATGGCCGAGTTGTCACTGTCCGCCAGCCCGAGAAACACCTCACGGCCGCTCCTGAAGGTCAGCAACAGGCGTGGCAGTGCCGGGTTGTCCTGCAAGCGACCGGCCTTTTCCAGGGCCTTGCGCAGCGGCGCTTCGAACTTCTTGCAGAAGTTGGACAGTTCCTTGCCATCGTTGGTGTCCATCACCTCCAGCCAGAGGCTGCCGAACACTGGGTAATCCGCCAGGTGCTCCAGCAACACGCTGATGCGATCAGTCTCGGGCAGGTCGATATGGCTGCCCCGCGCCCACTGCCGGGGGAAAATCAGCTGCTTGAAGCGCAACTCGCTCATCAACCGGGCCGGGCCCTGGGGCTCATGGCAGATGAACTCGGCACAGGCGCTGGCCGGCTTGGCCCGCGCGTAACCCGCGACGCCCAAGCGCGCCGCATGATCGGCGATTTCGGAGCAGACCTCGCCCTCGAAACCCGGTCGGCAGTGCATAAACAACGTATTCATCTAATGCTCACAGGCGTGTTGCCCAAATCGGCGCATGATAAAGGAAATCGGAACCCCAGACATGCGAGACAGTCCCTAACTACAAACACTGCAACCTGGCCCGTGCCGTGCGGGCCGATCAAGGAGCACCACGATGCCCTCCCTCGATAGCCTGAACACGCTCAAGACATTGCAAGTCGACGACCGCCAGTATCACTATTTCAGCCTGCCCGACGCCGCTCGAGCCTTGGGCGATCTGCAGAAACTGCCCATGTCCCTCAAGGTCTTGCTGGAAAACCTGCTGCGCTGGGAAGACGGACAGACGGTCACCGGCGATGACCTCAAAGCCTTGGCCGCGTGGCTGCACGAGCGCCGCTCGGACCGTGAAATCCAGTACCGCCCGGCCCGGGTGCTGATGCAGGATTTCACCGGGGTGCCCGCCGTGGTCGATCTGGCGGCCATGCGCGCCGCGGTGGCCAAGGCCGGTGGCGACCCGCAGCGGATCAACCCGCTGTCGCCAGTGGACCTGGTGATCGACCACTCGGTGATGGTCGATCACTATGGCAATGCCGATTCGTTCGGCGAAAACGTCGATATCGAGATGCAGCGCAACGGCGAGCGCTACGCCTTTCTGCGCTGGGGCCAGAGTGCCTTTGACAACTTCAGCGTCGTGCCACCGGGTACCGGTATCTGCCATCAGGTCAACCTCGAATACTTGGGCCGTACGGTCTGGACCAAAGAGGAAGACGGTCGCACCTACGCTTTTCCCGATACGTTGGTCGGCACTGACTCCCACACCACCATGATTAACGGGCTCGGCGTGCTGGGCTGGGGCGTGGGTGGCATCGAGGCGGAAGCGGCCATGCTCGGCCAACCGGTGTCGATGCTGATTCCCGAAGTGATCGGTTTCAAATTGACCGGCAAGCTGCAAGAAGGTATTACCGCCACCGACCTGGTGCTGACCGTCACACAAATGCTGCGCAAACACGGCGTGGTAGGCAAATTCGTCGAGTTCTACGGCGACGGCCTGGCCGACCTGCCGCTGGCCGACCGCGCTACCATTGCCAACATGGCCCCGGAATATGGTGCCACTTGCGGCTTTTTCCCGGTGGACGATATCACCCTGGGTTACCTGCGCTTGTCCGGCCGGCCCGACGCCACGGTGAAACTGGTGGAGGCCTACTGCAAAGCCCAGGGCCTGTGGCGCCTGCCTGGCCAGGAGCCGGAATTCACCGACACCCTGGCGCTGGACATGGACAGCGTCGAAGCCAGCCTCGCCGGCCCGAAACGCCCACAGGACCGGGTCTCGCTGGCCAAGGTGAAGCAGACCTTCGACGATTTCCGTGGCCTGCAACTGCACCCCTCGGGCCATGACGAAGGCCGTCTTGAAAGCGAGGGCGGTGGCGGCGTGGCCGTAGGCAACGCCGATCAGGCCGGGGATGTGGCCTACACCTGGGGCGGCGAAACCCATCACCTGCGTCATGGCGCCGTGGTGATTGCAGCGATCACTTCCTGTACCAACACCTCTAACCCCAGCGTGATGATGGCGGCAGGCCTGGTGGCGAAAAAAGCCATCGAGAAAGGCCTGCAACGCAAACCCTGGGTCAAGACATCGCTGGCACCGGGCTCCAAAGTGGTGACCGACTACTATAAGGCCGCCGGCCTCACCCGTTACCTGGATGAGCTGGGTTTTGACCTGGTCGGCTACGGCTGCACCACCTGTATCGGCAACTCCGGCCCGCTGGACGAGCCCATCGAAAAGGCCATCCAGAACGGCGACCTGGCCGTAGCCTCGGTGCTGTCGGGCAACCGCAACTTCGAAGGTCGAGTGCACCCGCTGGTGAAAACCAACTGGCTGGCCTCGCCGCCGCTGGTGGTGGCCTACGCCTTGGCCGGGACCGTGCGCATCGACATCAGCAGCGAGCCGCTGGGCACCGGCAGCGATGGCGAGCCGGTCTACCTGCGGGATATCTGGCCCAGCCAGCAAGAGATCGCCGACGCGGTGGCAAAGGTCGACACCGCCATGTTCCATAAGGAATACGCTGAAGTCTTCGCTGGCGATGCGCAGTGGCAGGCCATTGAAGTGCCCCAGGCCGCCACCTACGTCTGGCAGGACGACTCCACCTATATTCAGCACCCGCCATTTTTCGACGGCATCGCCGGTCCTCTGCCCGTCATCGCCGACATCACCGGTGCCCGCACCCTCGCCCTGCTGGGCGACTCGGTGACCACCGACCACATCTCTCCCGCCGGCAACATCAAGGCCGACAGCCCTGCTGGCCGCTATCTGCGGGAAAAAGGTGTGGAGCCGCGGGACTTCAACTCCTACGGCTCGCGGCGCGGCAACCATGAAGTGATGATGCGCGGCACCTTCGCCAATATCCGTATCCGCAACGAGATGCTCGGCGGCGAAGAAGGCGGCAACACGCTCTATGTGCCAACCGGCGAGAAAATGCCCATTTATGATGCGGCCATGCGCTATCAACAGGATGGCACCCCGCTGGTGGTCATCGCCGGGCAAGAGTACGGCACCGGCTCAAGCCGCGATTGGGCGGCCAAGGGCACCAATCTGCTGGGGGTCAAGGCGGTCATCGCCGAGAGCTTCGAGCGGATTCACCGCTCCAACCTGGTGGGCATGGGGGTCTTGCCCCTGCAGTTCACCGACGGGCAAAGCCGCAAGATCTTGAAGCTGACAGGCCGGGAAACCCTGGATGTGTTGGACGTAAGCGAGGCCGTGCGCCACCCCCATGCGAGCCTGAAACTGCGCATCACCCGTGAAGATGGCTCGGTGGAAACCGTATCGCTGCTGTGCCGCATCGATACCTTGAATGAAATCGAGTACTTCAAGGCCGGGGGCATCCTGCATTACGTATTACGCCAGTTGATCGCCGCCTGAGCCGCGCCGCAAGGCACCGTGAAGACAACCGCCAGCCAGCCGTTCAAGCTGCGCGGTTGTTCGACTACCCAATCACGTGTATAAAAAATCCCGGTTTTAATTGACTCGCGTCAATAAAACCCGTCAAACACAAAAATCATTCTCAACTCCAGACGCCGGGGGCCGACACTCTGTCAAAGCCTTCCGGAATCATGAGCCATGCGCAACAACCAACCCATTACCCAGCGTGAACGGACTTTCCCGGCAGAGCAGCGGTTGATCTCGACCACTGACGCCAAGGGTATGATCACTTACTGCAACGATGACTTCGTGGAGATCAGCGGGTTTACCCGTGACGAGTTGATTCATGCGCCGCACAACACTGTGCGCCACCCGGACGTGCCCCCGGCCATCTTCGAGCACATGTGGAGCACCCTCAAACAGGGCAAGGCCTGGATGGGCATCGTCAAAAACCGTTGCAAGGACGGCGGCTTTTACTGGGTAAATGCCTACGTCACGCCAATTTTCGAAAACCGTCAGGTGGTGGGTTACGAATCGGTCCGCGTCAAACCGACCGCCGAACAGGTTGCCCGCGCCCAGGCGCTGTACCAGCGCCTCAATCGCGGCAAACCGGCGATTCGCGCGTCCGATCGCTGGCTGCCAGTGGTGCAGAACTGGCTGCCATTCATTCTGGTCAGCCAGATCGGCTTTCTTATCGGGCTATGGCTCGACAGCGTCTGGGGCTTCGCCTTGGCCGCACTGCTCTCCGTGCCCTTGGGCCTGCTGGGCCTGAGCTGGCAACAACGGGGTATCAAACGCCTGCTCCTGCTGGCCGACCAGACTACGTCCGACCCGCTGCTGGCACAAATGTACACCGACAGCGGTGGTGCATTGGGGCGCCTGGAAATGTCGCTGCTCAGCCAGGAAGCCCGCATGAAAACCTGCCTGACCCGCCTGCAGGACACTGCCGAGCACTTGACCGGCCAGGCCAGGCAGTCCGACACCCTGGCCCAGAAAAGCTCGGTGGGCCTGGAACGTCAGCGCGTGGAAACCGAACAGGTCGCCGCCGCCATCAATGAAATGGCGGCTACCACCGTGGACGTGGCCAGTCACGTGCAGCGCACTGCCGAGGCGACCCAAGAGGCTAACCGCCTGACCCGTCAGGGCCGTGATATTGCCGGCGAAACCCGCACCGCCATTCAGAAGCTGTCTGACGCGGTGGGCGAAACCGGGCGCACCGTGACCCAGTTGGCCAAGGACAGCAACGAGATCGGCGGGGTGGTGGACGTGATCAAAGGGATTGCCGATCAGACCAACCTGCTGGCCCTGAACGCCGCGATCGAAGCCGCGCGCGCCGGCGAAATGGGTCGTGGCTTTGCCGTGGTGGCCGATGAGGTTCGTCAGTTGGCGCAACGCACCACCGAGTCCACCGGGCAGATCCACGGCCTGATCGCCAAACTCCAGCACACCGCCACCGCCGCCGTGCAGACCATGGACGCCGGCCACCGCCAGGCCGAAGAAGGCGTGACACGGGTACAGCAAGCCGATGAAGCCCTGCAGGGCATCAGCCAGGCCGTCGCCCATATCACCGACATGGCCACTCAGATCGCTGCCGCCACCGAACAACAAAGTGCCGTGGCCGAAGAGATCAGCCGCAATATCAGCACTATCTCGATCCTGGCCGATGAAACCAGCGAACAGGCGCAGAGCTCGGCCATGCTCAGTGAAGCGCTGACTCGCACGGCCAACAGCCAGTATTCCTTGGTGGAGCGGTTCAATCGGTAGATGAAGTTCGCCCCGTGGCAAGGCTTGCCTGCGGGCAACGGGGCCCAACGGCAGAGCGCATGGGTTTTGCGGCCTCTGCCTCAGGCCAGGAAGGCGGCGATCCGATCCACTGCCGTCTGCAGGTGATCAGCATGCCGATAACCCGAAGCCTTCAGCGGCTTGAGGTCATGGTCACCCGAGGCCAGCCAGAACACCTCGATCCCCTCGCTCAGCTCATACTGGGCGACCGCCTCGGCATTCCCCAGCGCATCCCGCTCACCCTGCACGATCAAGGCTGGGGTGCGCAGTTCAGCGAGGTGTTCGACCCGGGGTTTTTCCGGTTTGCCGACTGCGTAGAACGGGTAGCCCAGGCTCACCAGCGCATCGGCCCTTAACTCGTCGGCCACCAGACTGGCCATGCGCCCGCCCATGGATTTGCCGCCGATGGCCAGCTTGCCGCCCACCAGCGGTCGCACCAGACTGTAGACCTGCCGCCAGCTCTCCAGCAATGTGGGCTGGCGATCAGGCGGGCGCTTTCCGCCTTGCTCGCGGCGCAGCGCCATGTACGGGAACTCGAAGCGCAGTACACTCACGCCGCCCACTGCCAGGCGTTCAGCCATGGTCTGCATGAAGTCACTGTCCATGGGCGCGCCGGCGCCATGGGCGAGGATCAGGCAGGGTGGCTCGCTGCCGTCGCTGCGAGCGGGTGCCGGGTTCCAGAGCCAGCCGTTATCGGCGACACGTTGCTGCCATTGATCGTCCTGTCGGGCGGGAAGAGGATGCTGTTTCATAAGCCACTCGGTCAGCTTGAGGTAAAATTCCCGGCGTTTTTCAACCGATCTCTGGAAACATCATGAAAACATTCGCCAAGGCTCTAAATCAAGGTTCATAGAAACAGCCTGCGCAACCGAACCACCGCTATTGCTGACCACTTGGTCAGCTTTTTCTTGACAGCCCCACAGCTCCGGCGCCTATGATCGCGCGCTGCTTGTACGGGCACCGTCCCGGCGCATGGCGCCCGGCGTCAAAAAACAACAACATCTGAACCGTGGACATTAGCATGAGCACAGTAATCAGTCCGACCGCCTACAACTACAAGGTGGTGCGTCAGTTCGCCATCATGACGGTTGTGTGGGGCATTGTCGGTATGGCCGTTGGAGTGTGGATCGCCTCGCAATTGGTCTGGCCGCAGCTGAACCTCGACCTGCCCTGGACCACCTTTGGCCGCCTGCGGCCCCTGCACACCAACCTGGTGATCTTTGCCTTCGGTGGCTGCGCGCTGTTCGGCACCTCTTACTATGTGGTGCAGCGCACCTGCCAGGTGCGGCTGATCCACGACGGCCTGGCCGCCTTTACCTTCTGGGGCTGGCAGGCGGTGATCATCGGCGCGCTGATCAGCCTGCCCATGGGCTACACCACCACCAAGGAATATGCCGAACTGGAATGGCCCATCGCGATTTTGCTGGCCGTGGTGTGGGTCGCTTACGCCATGGTGTTCTTCGGCACGATCATGGCGCGCAAAACCCGCCACATCTATGTGGCCAACTGGTTTTACGGCGCCTTCATCGTGGTCACGCTGATGCTGCACATCGTCAACCATGTGTCGCTGCCGGTCAGCCTGACCAAGTCCTACTCCGCCTATGCCGGCGCCACCGACGCGATGATCGAATGGTGGTACGGTCACAACGCCGTGGGCTTTTTCCTTACCACCGGTTTTCTCGGCATGATGTATTACTTCGTGCCCAAGCAGGCCGAACGCCCGGTGTATTCCTATCGGCTGTCCATCGTGCATTTCTGGGCGCTGATCACGCTGTACATCTGGGCCGGCCCCCACCACCTGCACTACACGGCGCTGCCGGACTGGGCGCAATCACTGGGCATGGTGATGTCGATCATCCTGTTGGTGCCCAGCTGGGGCGGCATGATCAACGGCATGATGACCCTCTCCGGCGCCTGGCATAAGCTGCGCACCGACCCGATCCTGCGCTTTCTGGTGCTGTCGCTGGCGTTCTATGGCATGTCGACCTTCGAAGGCCCGATGATGGCCATCAAGACGGTGAACTCGCTGTCCCATTACACCGACTGGACCATTGGCCATGTGCATGCCGGCGCCCTGGGCTGGGTGGCGATGATCACCATCGGCTCCCTGTACCATATGATCCCGCGGCTCTGGGGTCGCGACCATATGCATAGCATCAAGCTGATCAACCTGCACTTCTGGCTGGCCACTGTCGGTACCGTGCTGTACATCTGCGCCATGTGGGTCAACGGCATCACCCAGGGCCTGATGTGGCGGGCGATCAACGAAGACGGCACCCTCACCTATTCCTTCGTCGAATCGCTGCAGGCGAGCATGCCCGGCTACATCGTGCGGGTGATCGGCGGGGCGATCTATGCCAGCGGCATGCTGGTGATGGCCTATAACGTCTGGCGCACCGTGCGCGGTGCCAACGCTGAACAGGCGCAAGCCGCCGCGCAGATTGCCGTTGCGGGGGCGCACTGATGAACCACGAGATCATTGAAAAGAACATCGGCCTGATGGCCCTGCTGATGGTGGTCGCAGTAGCCGTCGGCGGCCTGACCCAGATCGTCCCGCTGTTTTTCGAAGACGTCACCAATCAGCCTATCGTCGGCATGAAGCCGCGCCCGGCGCTGGAGGTCGAAGGCCGTGACGTGTTCATCGCCAACGGCTGCGTGCAGTGCCACTCGCAGATGATCCGACCGTTTCGCGCCGAGACCGAACGCTACGGCCATTATTCGGTGGCCGGTGAAAGCGTCTGGGACCATCCGTTTCTCTGGGGCTCCAAGCGCACCGGGCCGGACCTGGCGCGTGTCGGCGGCCGCTACTCGGATGACTGGCACCGCGCGCACCTGATGAACCCGCGCGATGTGGTGCCCGAGTCGATCATGCCGGCCTACCCCTTCCTGGCGACGACGCCGGTGGACAGCAGCCTGACCGCGAAAAAACTCAAGGTCCTGCGCGAACTGGGCGTGCCCTACACCGACGCCGACCTCACCGGCGCGGCGGCGGCCGTCCAGGGCAAGACCGAAATGGACGCACTGGTGGCCTACCTGCAAGGCCTGGGCACTCTGATCAAAAGCAAACGGTGATTGCCATGGACATCGGAACCATTCGAGGCCTGGGTACCGTGGTGGTATTCATCGCCTTCATCGGCTTGGCCCTCTGGGTTTTCAGCGGTCGACGCAAGTCGGATTTCGACGAGGCCAACCTGCTGCCGTTCGCCGACGACCCGGAGGCCATGGCCCAGATGATCAGACAAAAACAACAACAAGAAGAAGATAACAAGGGCCCCAAGCCATGAGCACTTTCTGGAGTGTGTACGTCACCGTCCTGACCTTGGGCACGCTGGTGGCCATGGTCTGGCTGCTGTTCTCCACCCGCCGCGGCCAGCGCAAGGAAACCACCGAACAGACCGTGGGCCATACCTACGATGGCATCGAGGAATATGACAACCCGCTGCCGCGCTGGTGGTTTCTGCTGTTCATCGCCACGATCATCTTTGCCCTCTGCTACCTGGCGCTGTACCCCGGCCTGGGCAATTTCAAAGGCCTGCTGCCGGGCTACGACTACCTCGACGCCGACAAGAAAATCCAGTTTGCCAACGGCAAGACCGGCTGGAGCAGCGTCCACGAGTGGGAAAAGGAAATGCATCAGGCCGACCTGCAGTACGGGCCGATCTTCGCCAAATTCGCCGCCATGCCCGTGGAAGAAGCGGCCAAGGATCCGCAGGCGTTGAAGATGGGCGGCCGCCTGTTCGCCTCCAACTGCGCCGTGTGCCACGGCAGCGATGCCCGTGGTCAGTTCGGCTACCCCGACCTCACCGATGCCGACTGGCGCTGGGGTGGGGAACCCGCAACAATCAAGACCACCCTCATGAACGGCCGACATGCCATCATGCCGGGCTGGACGGCGGTGATCGGCGAGCAAGGCGTAGCCGATGTCTCGGCCTATATCATCAAGGGGCTCAACAACCGCCCACTGCCTGCCGATATCAAGGCTGACCCGGTCAACGGCGCCAAGGTCTTCGGCACTGCCTGCGTCGCGTGCCACGGTGCAAACGGCCAAGGCAACCCCCTGATGGGCGCGCCCAACCTCGCCCACGCGGCGGCCTTCATCTATGGGTCGAGCTTTGCCCAATTGCAGCAGACCATCCGTTACGGCCGCCAAGGCGTGATGCCGGCCCAGGCACAGTTGCAAGGTAACGACCGGGTCCATCTGCTGGCGGCCTATGTGTACAGCCTGTCTCATCCCGCCGACCCCGCTACCCACGAAGCCCAGTGACATGAGCGAGCTGATCCCCCACCAGGACCTGACCGTCGAGCTGTACGCCGCACGCCGGCACGTCTACACCCGGGCTTTCACCGGCCTGTTTCGCAACGTGCGTCGGGCCGTGGGTGCGATGCTGCTGTTGCTGTTTTTCGCCACGGGCTGGCTGAACATGGACGGCCGCCAGGCGGTGTGGTGGGACCTGCCGGCGCGCAAGTTCTACGTACTCGGCGCGACCTTCTGGCCCCAGGACTTCATCCTGTTGTCAGGGCTGCTGATCGTCGGCGCCTTCGGCCTGTTCTTCGTCACGGTCTGGGCCGGGCGGTTGTGGTGCGGGTACGCCTGCCCGCAAAGCGTGTGGACCTGGATATTCATGTGGTGCGAGAAAATCACCGAAGGCGATCGCCATCAGCGCATCCGCCTGGACCAGGCGCCCATGGGCCTGGGCAAGTTCACCCGCAAGTTCATCAAGCATGGCCTGTGGCTGTTGCTGGCACTGGCGACGGCCTTGACCTTTGTGGGTTATTTCAGCCCGATACGCGCCTTGGCAGTCGAGTTTTTCCAGGGCCAGGCCGATGCCTGGGCCTACGTCTGGGTCGGTTTGCTGACCGTGGCCACCTACGGCAACGCCGGCTGGCTGCGCGAACAGGTGTGCATCTATATGTGCCCCTACGCGCGGTTCCAGAGCGTGATGCTGGACAAGGACACGCTGATCGTTTCCTACGACGCGGCGCGCGGTGAACAACGCGGCCCTCGGCGCAAGGACGCTGCCCGTGGCGCCGACGGCCTGGGCGACTGCATCGATTGCACGATGTGCGTGCAGGTCTGCCCCACCGGCATCGATATTCGCCAAGGCCTGCAGATCGAATGCATCGGCTGCGCGGCCTGTGTCGATGCCTGCGACAGTGTGATGGACAAGATGGACTACCCCCGCGGCCTGATCCGCTACACCACCGAACAGCAACTGGCCGGGCAGCCGACCCGCACCCTGCGCCCGCGCCTGCTGGGCTATGCCGCCGTGCTGGTGGTCATGCTGATGCTGCTCGCCAGCGCTTTTGTCCTGCGTCCGCTGGCCGGGCTGGACGTCAGCAAGGACCGCATGCTCTACCGCGAGAACAGCGCCGGGCGCATCGAAAACGTCTACACCCTCAAGGTCATCAACAAGGACCAGCACGCCCACACTTACACCCTGGCCGCCGAAGGCCCCGATGACTTGCAATGGCAGGGGCAGCGACAAGTGCGGCTGGCGGGCGGCGACATGGCCACGCTGGTGGTGCAGTTGTCGGTCGCGTCGGCCCCGCAGACCACCCAGAAGCTGACCTTCACCCTGCGCAACGAACAGGGTGCCACCGTCAACGCTGCCAGCCGCTTCACTGGCCCGGCCGCGCGCTGAGCATTTATTTCAGGAGTCACCGCCATGCCCGTCGCCACCGCCGACAGCCCTTGGTACCACCACCTCTGGCCCTGGATCATCATTGCCGTGCTCAGTACCTCGGTGACCTTGACGTTGATCATGGTCACCATCGCGGTGCGCAACCCCGACAACCTCGTCACCGATAACTATTACGAAGCCGGCAAGGGCATCAACCGCTCTTTGGACCGCGAGCTGCTGGCTCAGGACCTCGGCGCCCGCGCCACAGTGCGCCTGGACGAACTGAACGGTGAAGTCGACCTGCGCCTGCACGGCCGCAGCCAGCCGGACACCCTGGAGTTCAACCTGATCTCGCCGACCCAGCCGGAAAAGGACCGCAAGGTCACCCTGCGCCGCAGCGAAGCCGAGCCCGGCCGCTATGTCGGCACCCTGGTGGACATCGTCGAAGGACGCCGCTTTGTCGAGCTGCTCGGACAACAGGACGGCCAGACATGGCGCTTGTTCGAGGAAGAGCAGGTCAGCAAGGACCATCCACTGGAACTGGGCGACGAGCCGTTGCAGGGTGTGCAGAAGCCGTGAACCTGAGCGCCCTTCTACCCTGTTACCACTGCGCGCTGCCTGTGCCGGCCGGCCAGCGGTTCCGTGGGTCAGTGCTGGGCGAACAGCGCGACTTTTGCTGCCCCGGCTGCCAGGCCGTGGCCGAGGCCATCGTCAACGGCGGGCTGGATCACTACTACCGGCACCGCAGCGAGAAATCGCTCAATCCCCAGGAACTGCCGGCACAGTTGCCCGACGAACTGGCCCTCTATGACCGCGCCGACGTACAGGCGCCGTTCGTGCATCACCAGGCGCAGTCGAGCGAGATCACCCTGATGGTCGAGGGCATCAGTTGCGCCGCGTGCGGCTGGTTGATCGAAAAACACCTGCGCAGCTTGCCTGCTGTGGTCGAGGCGCGCCTGAACCTGTCCAACCATCGCTTGCTGGTGCGCTGGCAGACTGCCGAGTTGCCCTTGAGCCAGTTGCTAGGCGAGCTGCGCCAGATCGGCTATGCCGCGCACCCTTGGCAAGCCGACCGTGCGGCCCGGCAACAGGCCGCTGACAATCGTACGGCGCTGCGCCAATTGGGCGTGGCGGGGCTGCTGTGGTTTCAGGCGATGATGGCAACCATGGCCACCTGGCCCCAGTTCAATCTCGACCTCAGCCCGCAGTTGCACGAAATACTGCCCTGGGTGGCGATGTTTCTGACCACGCCGATTGTCTTCTACAGTTGCCGGCCGTTCTTCAAAGCGGCGGCCCGGGGCCTGCGTCAGGGGCAGTTGAGTATGGATCTGTCGGTGTCTCTGGCCATCGGCGGCGCATACGGCGCCGGGATCTGGACCGCCATCAGCGGCCAAGGCGACCTGTATTTCGATGCTGTGGGCATGTTTGCCCTGTTTCTGCTCAGCGGCCGCTACCTGGAGCGCCGCGCCCGCGAGCGCACAGCACAGGCCACTGCGCAACTGGTCAACGTGTTGCCCGTGTCGTGCCTGCGGCTCGACAAGCAGGACCAGGCCGAGCGGATCCTGCTCGGCGAATTGCAGCTGGGCGAACGGGTGCTGGTGCCGCCTGGCGCCGTGATCACCGTGGACGGGCGCGTTCTGAGCGGGCACTCCAGCGTCGACGAGTCGTTGCTGACCGGTGAATACCTGCCCCTCAAGCGCGGGCCGGGCGACGAGGTGACCGCCGGAACCCTCAATGTCGAAGGTCCGTTGACCCTTGAAGCGCTGGCCTTGGGCGCCGACACTCGACTGTCGGCCATCGTGCGCCTGCTGGAACGCGCCCAGGCGCAAAAGCCGGCCATGGGCCGCCTGGCTGACCGCGCCGCTCAGGCTTTTGTGCTGATCTCGCTGGTGCTGGCAGCGGTAGTCGGGCTGGTCTGGTGGCAGATGGAGCCGGGGCGGGCCTTTTGGGTGGTGCTGGCGATGCTGGTTGCCACCTGCCCTTGCGCGCTGTCCCTCGCCACCCCCACCGCGCTTACGGCCGCCACCGGCAGCCTGCACCGCCTGGGCCTGCTGTTGACCCGGGGCCATGTGTTGGAAGGGTTGCAACAGATCGACACAGTGGTGTTCGACAAGACCGGCACTTTGACCGAAGGTCGCCTGAGCCTGCGCGCCGTGCAACCTTTGGGCACACTGTCGGCAGACGCTTGCCTGATGCTCGCCGCCGCCCTGGAAAACCGTTCCGAGCACCCCATTGCCCGAGCGTTCGGCCGCGCCGAGCGGCCCGCGCAGTCGGTCCAAAGCGTCCCGGGAAGGGGCTTGCAGGGTGAGGTGGATGGCCGTCTGCTACGTATCGGTGACGCCGATTTTGTCACCGACCTGAGCGCCGGACCCGCGCCAGCCGTACCGGACAACAGCGGCTTGTGGTTGATGCTCGGAGATGCCGATGGCGCCCTCGCCTGGCTGGTGCTGGATGACCCGGTGCGCAGCGATGCCGGCCTGCTGCTGGACCGTTGCCGCGCGCGGGGCTGGCAGACGGTGTTGCTGTCCGGCGACCGCTCCGCACGGGTCGCCCAGGTGGCCATGGAATTGGGCATTGGCGACGCCCGTCGAGGCCTGAGCGCCGAGGCGAAACTGGCGGCGGTGCGCGAATTGCAGGCTCAAGGCCACAAGGTGCTGATGATCGGTGACGGGGTCAACGATGTGCCGGTGCTGGCGGCCGCCGACATCAGCGTGGCCATGGGCTCGGCCAGTGACCTGGCGCGCATCGGCGCTGACGCCGTGCTGCTGTGCAACCGCCTCGGTGCGCTGGCCCAGGCCCTGGACGTGGCTGCGCGTACGCGTCGGGTGATCCTGCAGAATCTGGTCTGGGCGGCGCTGTACAACGGCTTGATGCTACCCTTCGCGGCGCTGGGCTGGATTACCCCGATCTGGGCGGCAGCGGGCATGTCCCTCAGCTCGCTGACCGTGGTTCTCAACGCCCTGCGCCTCACGCGCCTGAAGGAAACCCGCTGATGCCTGCGCTGTACGTCATGATTCCCGCCGCGGTGCTGCTGGTGGGCATCGCCCTCTATATCTTTTTCAAGGCCGTGGACGGCGGCCAGTACGACGACCTCGACAGCCCGGCCCACAGCATCCTGTTCGATGACCAGGACCCCAACCACACCGATGCGGTGAAGCCCCCTCCCCGTGACCCCCATGATTGAATTCGCCCCCCTGCTGACGTCGGCGCTGGTCCTCGGCCTGCTGGGCGGCGGCCATTGCCTGGGCATGTGCGGCGGCCTGATGGGCGCGCTGACCTTGGCCATTCCGGCCGAGCAGCGTCAACGCCGCTGGCGGCTGCTGCTGGCCTACAACCTTGGCCGGGTCGCCAGCTACGTACTGGCCGGCCTGTTGCTGGGCAGCGCCGGCTGGGCCGTGGCCAACAGCCCGGCCGCGATGTTGTTGCGGGTTGTCGCCGCCTTGCTGCTGATCGCCATGGGCCTGTACCTGGCCGGCTGGTGGAGCGGCCTGACCCGCATCGAGTCGCTGGGCCGTGGGTTGTGGCGGCATCTGCAACCCCTGGGCCGTCGCATCCTGCCGGTCACCAGCTTGCCTCGTGCCCTGCTACTGGGCGCCCTCTGGGGCTGGCTGCCCTGCGGGCTGGTGTACAGCAGCCTGCTGTGGGCCGCCAGCCAAGGCAACGCCTGGCACAGTGCAGCGCTGATGCTCGCGTTCGGCATCGGCACCTGGCCGGTGCTGATCGCCACGGGCCTGGCCGCCGAGCGCACCCGTGCAGTGCTGCAACGCCGGGGGGTGCGCCAGGTCGGCGGCGTCCTGGTCATGCTGTTCGGCCTGTGGACGCTGCCAGGGCCCCATCAGCACTGGTTGATGGGACATTGATCTGGATCAATGTTTGGCGAACTACACCGACGGGCGCCCCTACGGTTTGATCTGCAACCAGTTAAGCTGTGCAGCAATATGTTTAAGGAAATCGATGCCATGACCGAGCCCGTCAAATCGCGCGCCAGCCATCAAACCCACTGCAAGGATTGCAGCCTCGCCCCCCTCTGCCTGCCACTGTCCCTGGAACTGGCCGACATGGACGCCCTGGACAACATCGTCAAGCGCGGCCGGCCGCTGCACAAGGGCGAGCTGTTGTTCCGTCAGGGGGATACCTTCAGTTCGGTGTACGCCGTGCGTTCCGGCGCCTTGAAGACCTTGAGCCTGAGCAACGGCGGCGAAGAGCAGATCACCGGCTTCCACCTGCCCAGCGAGCTGGTGGGATTGTCCGGCATCGACAACGAGATCTATCCGGTGTCGGCCCAGGCGCTGGAAACCACCACCGTGTGCGAGATCCCCTTCGAGCGGCTGGACGAACTGGCCGCGCAACTGCCACAGCTACGTCGACAGTTGATGCGGGTCATGAGCCGGGAGATCCGCGATGACCAGCAAATGATGCTCCTGTTATCGAAAAAGGCGGCGAACGAACGCATCGCCAGCTTTCTCGTCAACCTGTCCACGCGCTTCAGCGCACGGGGCTTTTCTTCCCAGCACTTCCGGCTGAACATGTCGCGCAATGACATCGGTAATTTCCTGGGCCTGGCGGTGGAAACCGTGTCGCGGGTATTCACGCGCTTTCAGCAAGACCAGTTGATTACCGCCGGAGGCAAGGAAGTGCACATTCTCCAGCCGGCGGCCCTGTGCGCTGTGGCCGGCGGTTCGCTGGACGGCTGATGACGGCACGGGCGTTCTGGCAGGTATAATGCCGCCCATTCAATTGCCTGCCAGGACACCCTTCGAATGGTCTTCGACGAACCGAGCTTCAAATCCCTGATCCGCCCCGTGGTGGACTTCCCCAAGCCGGGGGTGATCTTTCGCGACATCACGCCGCTGTTCCAGTCGCCCAAGGCCATGCGCCTGGTGGTCGACAGCTTCGTGCACCGCTACATCGATGCCGACTTCAGCCACATCGGCGTAATGGATGCACGGGGGTTTCTGATCGGCTCCATCGTTGCCCACGAACTGAACAAGCCGCTGATCCTGTTCCGCAAGCAAGGCAAACTGCCGGCTGACGTGCTGAGCGAAAGCTACCAGACCGAATACGGCGAAGCCTTCCTGGAAGTGCACGCCGACAGCCTCTGCGAAGGCGACGCCATGGTGCTGTTCGACGACCTGATCGCCACCGGTGGTACCCTCATCGCCGCCGCCAACCTGGCGCGCCGCATGGGCGCCCGCGTCTACGAAGCCGCCGCCATTATCGACCTGCCCGAGTTGGGCGGCTCACAGCGCCTGGTGGAGTTGGGGATTCCTGCGTTTACCTTGACGAAGTTTTCGTTGACAGAGTATTGAGGGGCTGGTGTGTGTCTTGAGATTTCATGCAGGGTGGCCAGTACTGCCGCTGGATGAGATCTCAAGCCATACACTCCCCCTCACAACGCAATCGGCTTGCGCCCCGCAAACGAATGCGCCAGCGTCCCGCCATCTACCAGCTCCAGCTCGCCGCCCAAGGGCACGCCGTGGGCGATGCGCGAGGCTATCAGGCCTTTGCTGGCCAGCAACTGGGCGATGTAATGGGCGGTGGCCTCGCCTTCGACGGTCGGGTTGGTGGCCAGGATAACTTCGGCAAAAGTGCCCTGTTCTTCGATGCGTGCCATCAGTTGCGGGATACCGATGGCGTCCGGCCCCAGGCCATCAAGCGGCGAGAGGTGGCCCTTGAGCACGAAGTAACGGCCACGGTAGCCGGTCTGTTCCACTGCGTACACATCCATCGGGCCTTCCACCACGCACAGCAGGGTGTCGTCCCGACGGGTGTCGGCGCATTGCGGGCAGAGTACTTCTTCGGTCAGGGTCCGGCACTGGCGGCAGTGGCCGACACCCTCCATGGCCTGGCCAAGCGCCTGCGCCAAGCGGCTGCCACCACTGCGGTCGCGTTCGAGCAACTGCAAGGCCATGCGCTGGGCAGTTTTCTGGCCGACGCCGGGCAGAATGCGCAGGGCGTCGATCAGTTGGCGGATCAGGGGGCTGAAACTCATGCTGCTCTCCACGGTGAAGCGTCGGCCAAGGCCCGCAAGAACGCGGTTTATACGCGCGCGACCCAACAGGGTCAAGGCACCCAGGGTCAAGGCGCTGAAAAAGCAAAAAACCGGGCGCCTGGCCCGGTTTCAACCTTGCATCACGGCCCTAGAACGGCAGCTTCATGCCCGGTGGCAATTGCATGCCGGCGGTCATGCCGGACATCTTCTCGGTGCTGCTGGCTTCGATCTTGCGCACCGCGTCGTTGACGGCTGCGGCGATCAGGTCTTCGAGCACGTCCTTGTCTTCCTGCATCAGACTGTCGTCCAGGCTCACGCGCTTGACGTCATGGCGACCGGTCATTACCACGCTGACCAGGCCTGCGCCCGATTGCCCGGTCACTTCGGCGTTGGCCAGCTCTTCCTGCGCCTTGGCCATTTTTTCCTGCATCTGCTGAGCCTGCTTCATCAGGCCGGCCATGCCACCTTTCATCATGGGGATCACCTCATCGGTTGATTGGTCTTGCACCGGGCGCGGGAATGTCCGGCGCCCGCTCGGTTATAGGGTTTGGCTGGCCATGGCTTCGACCGGTTCAATCGTGTCGTCACGAATCACGGCGCCAAATTGTTGCATCATTTGTAAGATAAAAGGATCGGCGTGGATAGAGGCCTCGGCGCCCTTCTGACGCTCGGCACGCAGCCGCGCAGCCGCCTGGGCCGGAGTTTCCTGCTCGGGACGGACCAGTTCGATATCGATGGTCAGGGTGCGCCCGAAGTGCTGGTTCAACGCATCATTCAAACGCCGCTGCTGCGTGGCGTTGAACAAGGCGCTGTGGGCCGGGTCCAGGTGCAGCAACCAGTGATCGCCCTCCATGGCCATCAGCGTGCAGTTGGCGGCGATGCTGCCGGTCATGCCGGAAATCGGCAACTTCGGGAACAGCTCCAGCCACTGCAGAGCCAGGCCGGTAGCCGGTGCGGCGGCCGGCAGCACTTCAGGTGGCGCAGCGGCCGGGGACGAGGCTTCGCTGGCCAATTCGTCCAGGTAGCTGTAACTGCCCGCGTCCAGATCCGCCTCGTAATAGTCTTCATCCAGCGGCGGCTCATCGTCGCGGTCCATGCCGGCGGGCATGGAGTCGACGGGCGCAACGCTGGCGGGCGGCAGCTCGGCGGGCAGCGGCACCTCGACCTCGGGCGCGTCCGGCACCGCGCTGGCGGGGACTGGCGTCGGCATCGGGGTCAGGGCAGGTTGTTCGGCGACCGTTCCCAGAATAGGTTCCGGGATCTCGGTCGCCGCGGGCTCGGACTCTGATTCTGCTGCTGGCGCGGCGTCATTCCAAGGCAGGTCGACAGCGTCCACCGGCGCTTTTTCGACCACGACGGCCGCAGCGGGAGCCGGCGCTACTGCTGCCATCGGTGCCGGCGCCGCAAGCACAGGTGCACTCGACGGCACCGCCACGGGGGAGGCGGAATCAGCTGTGGCCGGGCTGATCCCCTCTGTCTTTAGCACCCGCCTCGGCGCGTCGTCGGTGTCGGCCGGGCGGAAGGCGAGCATGCGCAGCATGACCATTTCAAAGCCACTGCGCGGGTCAGGCGCCAGCGGCAGGTCGCGTCGGCCGATCAGGCCCATCTGGTAGTAGAACTGCACGTCCTCCGCCGGCAACGCCTGCGCCACTGCCAACACACGGTCGCGGTCGCCCTGGCCGTTGTCCACCGCTTCCGGCAAGGCCTGAGCCACCGCCACGCGGTGCAGCACATTGAGCATTTCCGCCAGTACGCCGTTCCAATCCGGCCCTTGTTCGGCCAGGTGCCGGACCGCTTCCAGCAAACCGCGTGCATCGCCCTCGAGCAACGCCTGCAGCACGCCGTAGACCTGGCCATGATCCAGGGTCCCGAGCATGGCCCGCACATCCGCCGCCAGCACCTTGCCTTCACCAAAGGCGATGGCCTGGTCGGTCAGGCTCATGGCGTCGCGCATCGAACCATCGGCAGCGCGGCCCAGCAACCATAGGGCATCATCCTCGAACGGCACGTTTTCCACACTCAGGACGTTAGTCAGGTGTTCAACGACCCGTTCGGGTGTCATATTCTTCAAGGAGAACTGCAGGCAGCGCGACAGGATGGTCGCCGGCAACTTCTGCGGGTCGGTGGTGGCCAGAATGAATTTGACGTAGGGCGGCGGCTCTTCCAGAGTTTTCAACAGGGCGTTGAAAGAATGAGTGGAAAGCATGTGCACTTCGTCGATCAGGTAGACCTTGAAGCGCCCGCGGCTGGGGGCGTACTGCACATTGTCGAGCAATTCGCGGGTGTCTTCGACCTTGGTCCGGCTCGCGGCGTCGATCTCGATGAGGTCGACAAAACGCCCCTCGTCGATCTCGCTGCACACCGAGCACACGCCGCAGGGTGTCGAGGTGATACCGGTTTCACAATTCACGCATTTGGCGATAATACGTGCGATGGTGGTCTTGCCCACACCACGGGTGCCGGTGAACAGATAGGCGTGATGCAGGCGCTGGTTGTCCAGCGCGTTGATCAGGGCCTTGAGCACATGGGTCTGGCCAATCATTTCGCGAAACGAGCGCGGACGCCATTTACGTGCAAGAACCTGATAACTCATGAAAAACCGTCGCAACTGGGAAGCGGAAGACCGCTAATCGTAGCGGAGCAGGCGCAAAATTGCATCCGGTGGCACCGCGATATATGGCGGACCCGGATGATTACCGACAAAAACCGTCTGAGAGACCTTGCATGCGTTTAGCTTTGGGCGCTCTCGCGCTGCTGTGCATGGGCCAGGTACTGGGCGCCGAGGCCCCGCTGCGTTTTTCCATTGCGCAAAGCTGGAGCATGCCGCTGGTGCAAGTCGATAACGGCGAAACCACCGGCGGCATTCTCTACGACATGATGGCCAGCCTCGCCCGGCAGGTCGGGTTGCCGGCGCAGTTCACCCTCATCCCGCGCAAACGCCTGCAGGCGGCCATGGAAAACGGCCACATCGACGTGCGCTGCTACGCCGCACAATCCTGGCTGCCGAACCTTTCGGGCGACTACATCTGGAGCATTCCAGTGATGGAGCAGCGTGATGTGCTGGTGGCATTGTCGGATGACAGCCAACCGGTGGACCTCGGCCAACTGCGCAACGAGAAGATCGGTACCGTACTGGGGTTCGAGTATCCACTGCTGGACAAGGCATTCAACGACGGGACCTTGCAACGGGACGATGCCCGCAATCAGCAGCAGGTGCTGGAAAAACTGCTGGCCCACCGCTACCGCTATGCCGCCAGCAACGCCCTTACGGTCAACTGGCTCAACCACCAGTTGCCCGCCGACCAGCAGCTGCATGAAGTGGCCGAGATCCAGGACCTGCAACTGGGCTGCTACGTGCGCGACGACCCGGCGATCCCGGTGCAGCGTATTTTGCGCACCCTGCTGCGGATGAAGATGTCCGGGGAAGTGGACGCCCTGGTACGTAGGTATAACGGCCTGCCGGTGCGCCGGGACAAATGACCCTCTACTGAGCCTGATGCTCGGCCAACACCGCCATCAACGCCGCCACCGCCTCGTCGAACATCCCCAGCGGATGGGCCTTGCAGTACTCCTCCAGCCAGTGCTGGCGGCTGGCGGGGGTGGTATCGGCAAAATAGTCGATGCTCGTCTGGGCGCTGGCCAGGCTGGCGTAGCCGCTGAACCACATCATGAAACTGTCGACACTGGGGTTGCCACCCTGCTTGGCCTGAGCGGCGATCAGGAACAGCGCACAGCTGGCGCCGCCGTTGCCGTAGACGGTGGAAGCGGCCTGGGCGGACAGACTGAATGACAGCAGTGATATAGCCAATACACGGTGGATCATGGCGGTGTCCCGAGTGGTCCTTGATCAGCTTGCTCGATAGCGAGTCTACAGCATGCCCGCAGTCCTTCGTGCTCGCTAGGTCGCAGGGCCACCAGTCCGGGTCCCGTACGAGACAGCCTGATCAAGAAAGGCATGATCTATAGCCCGGAGTACGCACACATCGCATTCACGGTTCCTCTTTTTGATGAATTCGTCGGACGCATCCTTGCACCGCCGCCGTAAAGTTGAGCGTGACCCAAGTGCAGGCCCGCAATTATCTTGAACCCCGACTCTGGAGCGTGATCTCAATAACTTGAGCCATTTTGAGCCCGGCAGGCGGCTTCATGCGTCACCGTTGCCAAGCCTGCCTCCCTGTAGAGGTATCCCATGCACACCCTGGCCATCAGCCAAATCACCACCACCCCCCTCAGCCTCGCCGAAGACCTGGAGCTGTGCCAGCGCCTGGGCTGCGCCATGGAGATCACCGAAAAAAAACTCGCCTCGGACCGCGCGCAAGCTCGCGATCAACTGGCCATGATCCAGGACAGCGGCGTGCGCATCACCTCCATCCAGCCGCGCACCCTGACCATCTTCCCATCGGCCTCGGACCCGCACCCCGAGGCGCCGCAAGCGCGGCTGGACAACCTGATCGCCTCGGTGGACCTGTTCAGCGAATTCTGGCCGGGACTGGCGCTGGTCAGCAACACCGGCGCCGATCCCCAAGGCAATGAAGCCCGCGTCTGGGACGGCTGCGTCGAGCATTACCGCACCCTCGCCGAGCATGCCAAGGCCAAAGGCATGCGCATCGCCCTGGAGGCGCTGGGCCCATCCCTGATGAACCGCAACTCGATTCTGTTCACCTTCAGCCAGGCCCGGGAAATGGTCGCCGCCGTGGACCGGGACAGTTTCGGCCTGTGCCTGGACCTGTACAACAGCTGGCAGGACAGCTCCTTGCTATCCACCATCAGCGCCGACAAGCTGTTCATCGTGCAACTGGCCGACTGGCGCCGCCCGCAGTCGCTGCATGATCGCCGCGCTTTAGGCGAAGGCGAAATTCCTCTGGCGCCGCTGCTGGGCGACCTGGTGGACGCCGGCTACACCGGGGATTACGTGCTGGAGATCTTCTCCGACGCGGTCGCCGACTCGCTGTGGAAAGATCACGCCACCATCGTCGATACCATCGAGCGCAGCGCGACCTTCTTCAACGACCTGGTGCACAAGGTCGGCTGAACCTCACGCCTTGGCCCCTTGGTCGATCACCCCCAGCACCGAGCGCACCGCATCAGCCTTCAACTGACCCGGTGCCGAGGCGGCCCCCAGGCTGGCAAAGGTCAGCGCCGAACCGGTGAGCTGGCCGGCCAGCCGCGAGGTCACTCCCAACGGGCCCATGGACAGGGTCAGCAATGGCCGGTCGGCAAAGCGCGTGAACATCTCCTGACTCGCGGCCATCAAGGTCAGCACGTCCGCCGGCGACTGCGGCATCACCGCGATTTTCAGAACGTCCGCCCCTAGCGCTTGCTGTCGGCGCAAACGCTCGACGATCACGACTTGCTGCGGGGTGGCATGAAAGTCGTGATTGGAGAGAATCACCGCGACGTTCTTGCCATGGGCCGAATCGATCAGCGAGGTCACGCCTGCCTGGGGCTTCATCATTTCCACATCGATCAGATCCACTCCCGTGCTTTCCACCAGGGTCGTGTAGAGGCCGAAGTAATCGGCATCGGCCAGAGAGCGCTGGCCGCCCTCCTCCTGACTGCGAAAGGTCGCCAGCAAGGGCTTGCCTTGCAGGCTGTAGATAACCTGATTGACCAGATCGGCCATGGCCTTGGGCGTGGTGTCGGCAGGCAGGTGGTCCATTCGCAGCTCGCAGATGTCGACCTGGGGCGACTGGCCGATGGCGGTGGCTTGCTGCAGGGCCTGATCGGAAGTGGTGCCGGTGATCGAGGCGATGATCTTGGGGGCGCCGCTGCCGATGTGCAGGTCCTTGATCTGCAGGATGGTCGGGGTGGGTCGGGCAGGCGTCGGTGTCACCGGCTCGGTGGCAGCGTGCAGAACGTCGGACAGCGGGACGGTGGCGGCGGCGAGACCGGTCTTGATGAGGAACTCTCGGCGTTGCATGGGTAGGCTTCCAAGGCGTGGGTATGTGCAATGGAGGGGTGGCAAGTGGAGGGAGTTCAGGGATTTTGGGGTGTGTGAAGGTTGTTTAATCGGCCGTGGGCGTCGACGTGCTGCGCTCGTTCATGGAAGAGCACCCAATCACCCAAGGAGAACTGCCGGAATCGGGGAATCAATCAACGGTTTCGCAGCTTTTGGCGGGGAAACGCAAACTGAGCGTTCGACAAGTTCAGGCTCTGGCCAAACGGTTTGGCGTCTGGGCCGAAACTTCTCTCGGCTGAGATCGTGCGATTGCAACGTGGTCGGAAGATTTTGGCGCGAAAAACTCATCATGGCTTGATGAATTTGAAATGGAGGCAACCCCACCAGCCACACCCCGGCACACAATGTCCCCGCTGTGGCTGCTCCCTTCCGGGCCTGACCAGGTTAACGGGTAATCGTTGCGGGGGGACCGATGGGGTCACCATGACAACACTCGCCTGGCAGCGAGCGGGGCCATTGTACCGGTCTTGAGCGAAGATACAACCCGTTACTGAAGATAAAAAATTTGATAGGGGTCAAGCACTTGAGCCAGCGCCTTGGCTCCGACCCAGGCACCTTTTCATCCCACCTGCAACACCTCGTCGGCCCGGCCGCCCTTCTCCTGGATCACCAGATGAATGAAGTGCAGCTTGGCGATCACCGCCGGTGGCAGCACGAAGGGATAAAAATCCGGTTGCCCCATGGCCCGGGACAGTTCGTTCAACATCCCCGCCAGTTCGATCCAGGCGTTGACGAAGGCCAGGAACGCCGGCCCGCTGGCGTGTTGCGGATCGTAGAGGGTGTCCAGCGGAAATGGCGTGTAGTCAAAATCCATTTCCCGCGCGCTCATGCCAAAGCCCAAGGCAGTGTCGACGGCGTCCATCATGTGCAGGTAGTGGGCCCAGGTTTCGGCCCAGTCTTCCCAGGGGTGCATGG
This sequence comes from Pseudomonas sp. dw_358, assembly GCF_018449655.1. Classification (GTDB taxonomy): domain Bacteria; phylum Pseudomonadota; class Gammaproteobacteria; order Pseudomonadales; family Pseudomonadaceae; genus Aquipseudomonas. Next base: position 191,654 of record NZ_JAAVUX010000004.1, on the reverse strand, counting down.
TGGCGTAGGCGCTGACGTGGGTCTGGTTCCAGTCCAGCGGCGCACCCTGGTCGTAGTGGCGTTGCAGGGCGTCCGCGTAGCTCTGTTGCTCGTCGCCGAACAATGCGCGAAATTCACCCAGCCAGTGGCTGTCCGCAACCAGGCGGTCCCAGTAGTAGTGGCCGACTTCGTGGCGGAAGTGGCCGAGCAAGGTGCGGTAGGGCTCGCGCATCTGCACGCGGATGCGTTCGCGGTGGGCGTCGTCGGCTTCCTTGATGTCCAGCGTGATCAGGCCGTTGGCGTGACCGGTGGTGGGCAGGTTGCCCTCAAGATCAATGCCGATGAAGTCGAAGGACAAGCCCGTCTCTTCGTTCTGCACCTTGGCGATCACCGGCAGGCCGAGGTTGATCAGTTGTGCCACCAGGCGGCGCTTGGCGGTCTCGACCTTGCGCCAGCGTTCGTGGTTTTCCTGAATACTGAGGTCGGGGATGGTGTGATTCAGGCTGCAGGCGATACACAGCTCCCCCGGCGCATCGGCAGCCAGCAGCCAGTTACAGGCCGCCGGGGTGTCGAGATTGGCGCAGCGGCGAAACAACCCGGCTTCGGGGTCCGAGTGCAGGCGCCAGGTGCCTTGCTCCGGCCCGGCATCCAGGGACGACAGCAGGTTGCGCTCGGGCCAGTAGCCCAGCACCGACTGGCAGGCCAGGCACTGGCTGTTGGCGAAGAAGATCGACTGCCCGCACTGGCATTCCCAGACTTTGCTGTGGCGGGTTTCGGGTTTGACGAAAGGCGCCGAGATCCGGCTGGTCAATTGTTCGAAGAACTTGTACATGGGCGGCCTCCCTGTGTGCTCGCCAAGACTAGATCATGGCGAGTCGAACGCAGTTCAATCGAAGTGATCGTCTGCAGCGACCGTGCGTTACGAATGAGGGGGGAGCCCTGGGCATCTCCCCAAAAAAGACGAGTAAATCCTTTATTTTCAATCACTTTTACTCTATACCGTTGGTCGCATCGATTATCGTATGGCGGCGTTCTAAAGCTTGATCGCCAGCTACGCGGCTTCCCGAGCACGCTCGGTCCTACTGGCGCCATCGGTGCTGTGTCAGAGGCCGTGACTCTGCATAAACTGCAAAAACGCCGCTTCATCCAACACCTTGAGCCCCAACTCATTGGCCTTGGCCAACTTGGACCCCGCCCCCGGCCCCGCCACCACGGTGTGGGTCTTGGCCGACACGGAGCCGGCGACCTTGGCGCCCAGGCTTTCCAGTTTGTCCTTGGCTACATCGCGGCTCATCTGTTCCAGGGAGCCGGTGAGCACCCAGGTCTGACCGGTCAGGGGCAGGCCTTCGATGACCTTTTTTTCGCTGGACCAGTGCATGCCGAAGGCTTGCAGCTGGGCTTCCACCAAACGCGCCTGAGCCGCGTTGACCGGGTCCTTGAAGTACTCGCGCACCGCATCGGCCTGCTTGGCAGCGAGGGCCTGGCGCAGGTCGATGCCGTCGGCGGCGATGATCTTGTCGAGGCTGTCGAGCTTGGCCACGAGCTTCTGCGCGCCGGTGGGACCTACCGACGGGATGTCGAGCTTGGCAATCATCCCGGCCAAGGTCGTGCTGGCCGCGTACTCGGCGTGCACACCGGCCTCGTCCTGCAATTTCAGGCCACGCTCCAGCAACTGGGCGATCACCTTCTGGTTGTGTGCGTCCTCGAAGAAGCTGTGAATCTCATAGGCCACTTCCATGCCGACGTCCGGCAGGTAAGTGAGCACCGCCGGCAGCGCTTCGCTGACCCGCTGCAAGGAGCCGAGGGAGCGCGCCAGCACCTTCGCCGTTTCCTCGCCCACATCGGGAATGCCCAGGGCAAAGATGAACCGCGCCAGGGCTGGCTGCTTGCTGTCTTCGATGGCCTGTAACAACTTGTTGCTGGACACCTCGGCAAAGCCTTCCAGCTCGACCACTTGATCGAAGCCCAGGGTGTACAGGTCCGCCGGCGAGGCCACCAGCCCTTCATCCACCAGTTGTTCGACGCTCTTCTCCCCCAGCCCTTCGATGTCCATGGCTCGGCGGGAAACGAAATGGATGATTGCCTGCTTGAGCTGCGCGCCACAGGCCAGCCGGCCGACACAGCGGTACACCGCGCCTTCGCTGACGGTTTCCTTGCCCTTGCTGCGTTTGACCAGCTGCGTGCGCTCGACATGGGAGCCGCACACCGGACAGGTTTCAGGGATCTGCACCGGACGCGCATCGGCCGGGCGACGTTCGGTGATCACCTGCATGACCTGGGGAATCACGTCGCCGGCGCGGCGAATGACCACCGTATCGCCGATCATCAGGCCCAGTCGGGCGACTTCGTCCATGTTGTGCAAGGTGGCATTGGCCACGGTGACCCCGGCCACCTTGACCGGCTTGAGCCGCGCCACCGGCGTGACAGCGCCGGTACGGCCGACCTGGAACTCTACGTCGAGCAACTCGGTGAGCTCTTCCATGGCCGGGAATTTGTGGGCGATGGCCCAACGCGGTTCGCGGGCACGGAAACCCAGTTCTCGCTGGGAAGCAGTGCTGTTGACCTTGAACACCACGCCATCGATTTCATAAGGCAAGGCATTGCGACGCTCGCCGATGTCCCGGTAGTAGTCCAGGCAATCGTCGATACTGTCGGCCACTTTCAACTCGCGACTGATGGGCAGACCCCAGGTCTTCAGTTGCTTGAGGTTGTCGATGTGGGTGCTGGCGATGTCGTGGGACACCTGACCGATGCCATAGCAGCAAAATTCCAGGGGACGGCTGGCCGTGATTTTCGAGTCCAGCTGACGCAGGCTGCCGGCAGCGGCGTTGCGGGGATTGGCGAAGGTCTTGCCGCCCGCCTCGGCCTGGGCCGCATTGAGCCGCTCGAAGCCGGCCTTGGACATGTACACCTCGCCACGCACTTCCAGGGTGGCAGGCCAGCCTTCACCGTGCAGCTTGAGGGGAATGTTGCGCACGGTGCGTACGTTGACGCTGATGTCTTCGCCGGTGCTACCGTCGCCCCGGGTGGCCCCGCGCACCAGCGCGCCGTCCTGGTACAACAGACTGACCGCGAGGCCGTCGAGTTTGGGTTCGCAGCTGTATTGCACTTTGCCGCCGTCGCCGAACAGATCGCCGGACGGCAGGTCGAGGCCTTCCACGACCCGACGACCGAATTCGCGCAGGTCGGCTTCTTCGAAGGCGTTGCCCAGGCTGAGCATCGGGATCTCGTGGCGCACCTGGCTGAAGGCGGTGAGCGCCGCGTTGCCCACGCGCTGGGTCGGCGAATCAGCGGTGACCAGCGCCGGGTGCTCGGCTTCGAGGGCCTTGAGCTCGCGGAACAAGCGGTCGTATTCGGCGTCCGGGATGCTTGGCTCGTCGAGCACGTGGTAACGGTAGTTGTGCTGGTTCAGCTCTGCGCGCAACTCAAGGATCCGGGTCTGGGCGGTCATCTTTTTTGCTCTCGTTCAATGCAAAAGAGCAGCCGGGGCTGCTCTCTGATTTTCGGCGGTGTCAGGTTCCCGAGCAAGCCAGGCCCTACACCTTCGCTGCAGGACCGAGCTTGCTCGGGAACGAGGGTGTCAACGACGCTGGGTCAAGGCCCGGCGCTCGAATTCGACGATGCGCTGGCGATAGTGTTCGATGGTCTGCGCGGTCAGCACGCTGCGCTGGTCATCCTTGAGCTCGCCGCCCAGCTCCTGAGACAGCTTGCGCGCTGCCGCGACCATGACGTCGAAGGCCTGCTTGGGGTGACGCGGGCCGGGCAGGCTGAGGAAGAAACTCACGGCCCGGGTGCTGAAGTGATCGATGTCGTCGAGGTCGAAGATCCCCGGCTTGACCGCGTTGGCCATAGAGAACAGCACCTCGCCGTTGCCAGCCATGCTTTCGTGGCGGTGGAAAATATCCATCTCGCCGAAGCGCAGGCCGCTTTCGAGGATGTTCTGCAACAAGGCCGGGCCACGGAAGCCACTTTCGTCACGGGAGATCACACTGATCACCAGCACTTCTTCGACCGGGGGCTGATCCTTGAGCTCCGGGGCACCGGTGCTGGATCCGAAGATCGGCGCCTGGCTATCGTCGGCGAAATCATCGCGGGTGCTCAGGGACGGCTCGTCAAGATCCAGCTTGAGGTTAGGGTCAGGCTTTTTCGATTCGGGCTTTTTGCTGTCGGCCTTGGCCGCCTTGCTGCCGCGCTTGGGCGCCGCTTCACGCACCGGCGCACTCATGGACGGCAGGTCGTGATCGTCCAGGGGTGACTCGTGGGCGTTTTCCAGCACCCGGGGCGGGCCTAATACTTCAGCGCTGCCAGTATCGTCCGCGACATCGCCAAAACTGCGGTCCAGACGAAACTTGAGCTTGCCCTTGCCGCCGCGCATCCGGCGCCAGCCATCAAAAAGAATACCGGCGATGACAATGATGCCGATGACGATCAGCCACTCGCGCAGACCGATTTCCATGTAATTCCTGTGCCTCTATAAAAAATGCTGAAAAATAAAGGGTTTAAACACCTTTAAGACGTGGCGCCAACTCTATGTTCTGGCAGGCGTTTTATCCACATGTAGGGAAATATGTACATTAAGCTAGCACGACCCAAGGCAACTTTACACCGCTTGTCGCAAGCACCTGCGCCAAAGGCGAATTTTCCTTGAGAAAAGTGGAAATTTTACGCATCCACCAGCTTCATCGCCTCCTCGACATCCACCGCCACCAGCCGCGAACAGCCGGGTTCATGCATGGTCACCCCCATCAACTGGTCGGCCATTTCCATGGCGATCTTGTTGTGGGTGATATAGATGAACTGCACGGTTTCTGACATTTCTTTCACCAGCCGCGCGTAACGTCCCACGTTGGCGTCATCCAATGGCGCGTCAACCTCGTCGAGCATGCAGAACGGCGCCGGGTTGAGTTTGAAGATGGCAAACACCAGCGCCAGTGCGGTCAGCGCCTTTTCGCCACCGGACAGCAAATGGATGGTGCTGTTCTTCTTCCCTGGCGGGCGCGCCATGATAGAGACCCCTGTATCGAGTAAATCTTCGCCCGTCAGTTCCAAATAAGCGCTGCCACCGCCGAAAACTTTCGGAAACAGCGCCTGCAAACCGGCGTTGATCTGATCGAAAGTGTCCTTGAAACGGTGGCGGGTTTCCTTGTCGATCTTGCGGATGACGTTTTCCAGGGTTTCCAGCGCCTCCACCAGGTCGGCATTCTGTGCATCCAGATAACGTTTGCGCTCGGACTGCTGCTGGTACTCGTCGATGGCCGCGAGATTGATTGCCCCAAGCCGCTGAATCCGCCCGTCGATACGCTCCAATTCTTCTTCGGCTTCTTTCTCGTTGGCCAAAGGATCGAGGGTGGCCAGCACACCGTGCAGGTCATAGCCGTCTTCGCGCAGTTGCTCCTGCAAGGCGGTGCGGCGCACGGTCAAGGCCTGCCACTCCATGCGGTACTGCTCCAGCTGCCCGCGCAGCATTTGCGACTGTTGCTCGGCCGAGCCACGGCGCTTTTCGGCGTCGCGCAGGTCGCGGTCGGCGTCTTCCATGGCCATGCGTGCCTGACGCATTTCCTCGTCGACCACCATGCGCCGCTCCAGCAGCTCTTCGAGCTTGAGGCGCAGCTCCTCAAGTGGCGCTTCGCCCTCTTCCAGGCCCAGGCTCAATTGCTCGCGTTTTTCCGTGAGGCGTTCGGCCTGCAGCTCCAGACGCTCCAGCGCCTGGCGAGTGGAGTCGTGCTGAGCCCGCAGCGAGCCCAGACGCACCGCAAGCTGGTGGGCCTGATCCTTGTGCTGCCGGGCGTCCTGGCGCACCCGTTCGAGGTGTTCGCGCAGGTTGTCGCGCTGGCCGGTCAGCCGTTCGCGTTGGTCATTGTCCTCGGCCATGGCGTCGAGAGCATCCTGCAGTTGCAGGCGCGATTCGCCGAGCTGTTCGTGTTCCATTTCGCGCTGCTCGGCCAGCTCCGTCAGCTCTTCGTCCAGGCGCCGGCGGCGCAGGATCAGCTGTTCGACCTTGGCCTTGCCGGCGGACAGCTGGGCCTTGAGCTCGCCCTGTTGACGGGCTTCGTCCTGAATCTGCCGGCGCAGCTGTTCGCGGGTGGCCTCCAGGTGGCCCTGCTGTTCGCGTTGCTGTTGCAACTGCTCATCCAGCGTCGCCAACGCCGTTTCACGGGCGTCGATGTCGGCCGCCAGTTGCTGCAATTCCTGCCCACGGGCCAGCACACCACCCTGGGTGTCGCTGGCGCGGCTGACCCGCAGGAAGTGTCGGCCGACCCAGTAGCCGTCCTGACTGATCAAGCTCTCGCCTTGACTCAACTGGCCACGCAAGGCCAAGGCCTGATCGAGACTGGCCACGGGCTTGACCTGGGCCAGCCAGGGGGAAAGGTCGAGGTCGCTGTGAACTTTGTCCAGCAAGCTGCCGCTGGCGGACGCGGTGGCCAGGCCCAGGCTCAGCAGGCGCAGCTCGCCCTGGCTGAAAGCGCGGTAATCGAGGCCGGCCACTTCATCCACCAGCACCGCTTGCAGGTCGGCACCGAGCACGGTCTCCACCGCCAACTCCCAACCGGCCTCGACCTGCAGGTTTTCCGCCAGGCGCGCGCGCTGGTCGAGCTGTTGCTCGCGCAACCATTGCGCGGTGCCAGTGCCCGGGTCCAGTGCGGCCTGTTGCAAGGCTTCCAACGACGCCAGGCGACCGTTGAGGCGCTGCAATTCGCCTTGGGCCTGCTGCTGGTCCTGAGTGGCCTGTTGCAGGGTTTCGCGCAGCTCGGCCAGTTGCTCGACCTGCTGTTCTTCCTCGGCTTGCAAGTCTTCAAGGGCCAGTTCGCGGATGGCCAGTTGCTCGCTCAGATCGAGAATGGCGGCGTCCTCGGGGTCGGCGGCCAACAGCTCGCGCTCTTCGCCCAACCGCCGTTGCCGCTCGCCGAGGCGCTCCATGGAGTGCTCCAGCTGCTGAATGCGCGACTGCTGCACTTCAGCCTGGCGACGCGGCTCGGCCGAGCGGGTGTTGAAAGCATCCCACTGTTCTTGCCAGCCGCGCTGGGCGGTCTCGGAATCGTCCAGCGCCGCGCCAGCCTCTTCGGCGGCGGCGGCGCGCATTTCCTGCTCGGGTTCGAGCATCTCCAGCTCTTCGCCCAGGGTCGCGAGCAGGGTGCGGTCGTGACCCAGGTGGGACTCGGTCTCCAGCCGCGAGCGCTCGGCCTCCTGCAAGTCGTCCTGCAACTGGCGCAACCGCTGTTGGCCGTGCTGGATGCTCTGTTCCACCCGGGCGATGTCGCCACCCACGGAGTAGAAACGCCCCTGCACCAGATTGAAGCGCTCGGACAAGTCATGATGGCCGTCCCGCAGGCGCTCGATGCTGGCATCGGCGCTGCGCTGCTCGGCCACCAGCGCCTCGAAACTGACCTCCTGGTTGCCGATCACCCCTTCGCGCTGGGCCACCTGTTCGTTCAGCGCTTGCCAGCGCAGGGCCGCCAGTTGCGCCTTGAGCTGGCGCTCTTCGCCCTTGTATTGCTGATACTTTTCCGCCGCCTGGGCCTGGCGATGCAAGCGCTCGAGCTGGCGTTCGAGTTCTTCGCGCAGGTCGGTCAGGCGTTCGAGGTTCTCGTGGGTACGACGGATGCGGCTTTCGGTCTCGCGGCGACGCTCCTTGTACTTGGAGATACCGGCCGCTTCCTCGATGAAGTTGCGCAGGTCTTCGGGACGGGCCTCGATCAGCTTGCTGATCATGCCCTGCTCGATGATCGAATAGCTGCGTGGTCCCAGCCCGGTGCCGAGGAAGATGTCGGTGATGTCCCGGCGCCGGCACTTGGTGCCATTGAGGTAATAGGTGTTCTGCGCGTCGCGGGTGACCTTGCGCCGAATGGAGATTTCCGCGTAAGCCGCGTACTCGCCTACCAACGTGCCATCGGAATTGTCGAACACCAGTTCGATGCTGGCCTGGCTGACCGGTTTGCGGCTGGTGGAGCCGTTGAAGATGACGTCGGTCATCGACTCGCCGCGGAGGTTCTTCGCCGAACTTTCGCCCATCACCCAGCGTACGGCGTCGATGATGTTCGATTTACCGCAGCCGTTGGGGCCGACCACGGCCGCCATGTTGCTGGGGAAATTCACCGTTGTGGGGTCGACGAACGACTTGAAGCCCGCCAGGCGGATGCACTTCAGACGCATGGCTCAGGCACTCGCCAACGCAGCCAGTACCAACTGGCAGCTACGCTGACCATAGGCACTGAGCACGCTGCGGATGCGCGCCGGATCGCGAGCGACCACCGCATCGAGCAACTGGGCAAACAAGGTGAGGTATTCGCTCATGGACGCTTTGCGTTGCTCCAGGGCCAGAAAGTAGCTGCGGCTCATGGCCGGCTGCAGGTTTTCGATGGTTTCCTGCAGATACGGGTTATCGGCAAAGGGAAACGCGGCGCGCATGACGTTGAAGCTTTCCTCGACGAATGCGGTGATGTCCTGTTGCTCGTAGCAGGCCTGCAGGCGCACCTGGATCGCCAGAAACGGCGCCAGTTGCTCGCGGGTCTGCCAGCGCTCGGCCACGGCGTGACCCAGCAGCACATACAGCTCGCTCATCAAGGCACACAGGCTGCGCACGTTGTGCTCGGTCATGCGGGTGACCTGGGCGCCACGACGCGGGAGGATTTCGATCAGATGACGCCGTTCGAGAATCAACAGCGCTTCACGCACCGAACCACGACTGACGTTCAGGGCCGCCGTGACCTTCTGTTCCTGGATGCGCTCGCCGGGCTTGAGCTCGCCACGCACGATGCGTTCGGCCAGGTAATGGGCAATTTGCTCAGAGAGGCTGTCCAGCGCCTTGAACGTCATGGTGTTCCTTGGAAATGCACAGGCGATAAAGCAGCGAATTGTACCGCAAATGCCCCGGGAAGAATTGGCATGAAATACGCAGGGATTGCAGGAAAATCGGCCTTGGGTCGAATCACGCGCATTTTCTTGACCTTTGAGTCAGGTAATCATTGACCAGCCAGTCAAGACTGACTAGATTCCCCCTCAGTCGACACCGGCGATCAATTGATCGTCCTGATCGATGACCCCCACGGTCGTCCAGTATCTGGTCAATAACAACACGTTTCAGTGAGGCCTTCCCGTGATCCAGTTTTTACTCAATCAGGAATTGCGCAGCGAGCATGCCCTGGACCCCAACCTGACCGTGCTGGACTACCTGCGCGAGCACCTTGGCAAGTCCGGTACCAAGGAAGGCTGCGCCAGTGGCGACTGTGGTGCCTGCACCGTGGTGGTTGGCGAGCTGGGTGCAGATAGCCAGAGCATTCGTTATCGCAGCCTCAATTCATGCCTGACCTTCGTCTCCTCGTTGCACGGCAAACAGCTGATCAGCGTCGAAGACCTCAAGCACAAGGGCCAATTACACAGCGTGCAGCAGGCCATGGTCGACTGCCACGGCTCGCAGTGCGGCTTCTGCACGCCAGGCTTTGTCATGTCGCTGTTCGCTCTGCAGAAGAACAGCGAAGCCCCCGACCTGCACCGTGCTCAGGAAGCCCTGGCCGGCAACCTGTGCCGCTGCACCGGCTACCGACCGATCCTCGCGGCGGCCGAGCAAGCCTGTGGCGGCGGTCGTCAGCCCGACCAGTTCGACGAGCGCAACGCCCAGACCATCGCCCGCCTGCAAGCCATCGCGCCTAGCGAAACCGGCGAGCTCAACAGCGGCGACAAACGCTGCCTGGTGCCACTGACCGTGGCCGATCTGGCCGACCTTTACAGTTCGCACCCCGAGGCGCGGCTGCTGGCTGGCGGCACTGACCTGGCGCTGGAAGTGACCCAGTTCCATCGCACGCTGCCGGTGATGATCTACGTCGGCAACGTCGCCGAACTGAAGCGCATCGAGCACTTCGACGATCGTCTGGAAATCGGCGCGGCAACGACCCTCACCGACTGCTACGCCGCGCTGGAAGCCGAATACCCGGACTTCGGTGCCCTGCTGCACCGTTTTGCGTCGTTGCAGATCCGCAACCAGGGCACCCTGGGCGGCAACATCGGCAACGCCTCGCCCATCGGCGACTCGCCGCCCCTGCTGATCGCCCTCGGCGCCAGCATCGTGCTGCGCAAGGGTGACGAGACGCGCACGCTGTTGCTGCAGGACTACTTCATCGACTACCGCATCACCGCGCGCCAGGAAAGCGAGTTCATCGAAAAGATCATCGTGCCCCGGGCCGACCCGGCGCGGCGCTTTCGTGCCTACAAGGTCTCCAAGCGCCTGGACGACGACATCTCGGCAGTGTGCGCGGCGTTCGACCTGCACATCGACCAGGGCACGGTGCTCGACGCTCGCGCCGCGTTCGGTGGCATGGCCGCCATTCCCAAACGTGCCAAGGCCTGCGAGGACGCCCTGATCGGCAAGCCGTGGAACAAGGCCACGGTGGAGGCTGCCTGCCAGGCCATGGCCGACGACTTCACCCCGCTCTCGGACTTTCGCGCGAGCAAGGAATACCGTTTGCTGAGCGCGCAGAACCTGCTGCGCAAGTACTTCATCGAGCTGCAGACGCCGCACACCGAAACCCGGGTGACTGACTATGTCTAACCATCACGCGCCAAAAAGCCAAACCGAAATGGCCGAGCTGTTCGCCCAGGGCCTGACCACCGGTGTGGGCCGCAGCGTCAAGCACGACAGCGCCGACAAGCACGTCACCGGCGAAGCCATCTACATCGATGACCGCCTGGAATTTCCCAACCAGCTGCACGTCTATGCGCGCATGTCCGACCGCGCCCATGCGCGCATCCTCAGCATCGACACCACGCCCTGCTACCACTTCCCCGGCGTGCGCATTGCCATCACCCACGAGGACGTGCCAGGCCTCAAGGACATCGGCCCGCTGTTGCCTGGCGACCCCTTGTTGGCCATTGACACCGTGCAGTTCGTCGGCCAGCCGGTGCTGGCCGTGGCGGCCAACGACCTGGCCACCGCCCGCGCCGCCGCCATGGCCGCGGTGATCGAATATGAAGACCTGGAGCCGGTGCTGGACGTGGTCGAGGCCCTGCGCAAGAAACATTTCGTGCTCGACAGCCACACCCATCAGCGCGGCGATTCGGGTTCGGCGCTGGCGACGGCCCAGCATCGTATTCAAGGCTCGCTGCACATCGGCGGCCAGGAGCATTTCTACCTGGAAACCCAGATTTCCTCGGTGATGCCCACCGAAGACGGCGGCATGGTCGTCTACTGCTCGACCCAGAACCCCACCGAAGTGCAGAAGCTGGTGGCCGAAGTGCTGGACGTGTCGATGAACAAGATCGTCGTCGACATGCGCCGCATGGGCGGCGGTTTCGGCGGCAAGGAGACCCAGGCCGCCAGCCCGGCGTGCCTGTGCGCGGTCATCGCCCACCTCACCGGGCAGCCGACCAAGATGCGTCTGCCACGGGTCGAAGACATGCTCATGACCGGCAAGCGCCACCCCTTCTATATCGAATACGACGTGGGCTTCGACGACCGTGGCCGCCTGCAAGGGATCAACCTGGAGCTGGCCGGCAACTGCGGGTGCTCCCCCGACCTGTCGGCGTCCATTGTCGACCGGGCCATGTTCCATGCCGACAACTCCTATTACCTGGGCGACGCGACGGTCAACGGCCACCGCTGCAAGACCAACACCGCGTCCAACACCGCCTACCGAGGCTTCGGCGGGCCCCAGGGCATGGTCGCCATCGAGGAGGTGATGGACGCCATCGCCCGACACCTGGGCGCCGACCCGCTGGAGGTGCGCAAGGTCAACTACTACGGCAAGACCGAGCGCAACGTGACCCACTACTACCAGACGGTGGAGCACAACATGCTCGAGGAGATGACCGCCGAGCTTGAAGCCAGCAGCGAATACCATGAGCGGCGCGAATCGATCCGTCGGTTCAACGCTCACAGCCCGATCCTGAAAAAGGGCCTGGCCCTGACCCCGGTCAAGTTCGGCATTTCCTTTACCGCCAGCTTCCTCAACCAGGCCGGCGCGCTGATCCATGTGTACACCGACGGCAGCATCCACCTGAACCACGGCGGCACCGAGATGGGCCAAGGCCTCAACGTCAAGGTGGCGCAAGTCGTGGCCGAGGTGTTCCAGGTCGACATCGACCGGGTGCAGATCACCGCGACCAATACCGACAAGGTCCCCAACACGTCGCCAACGGCGGCCTCCAGCGGCGCCGACCTCAATGGCAAGGCGGCGCAAAACGCGGCCGAGATCATCAAGCAGCGCCTGGTGGAGTTTGCCGCGCGGCATTACAACGTCAGCCCCGAGGACGTGGAATTTCGCAACGGCCATGTGCGCGTACGCGAAACCGTGTTGAGCTTCGAGCAGTTGATCCAGCAGGCGTATTTCGCCCAGGTGTCGCTGTCCAGCACCGGCTTCTACAAGACCCCGAAAATCTTCTACGACCGCTCCCAGGCGCGCGGCCGGCCGTTCTACTACTACGCCTTTGGTGCGGCCTGCTGCGAGGTGGTGATCGACACCCTGACCGGCGAATACAAGATGCTGCGCACCGACATCCTGCATGACGTGGGCGCCTCCTTGAACCCGGCCATCGATATCGGCCAGGTCGAGGGCGGCTTCGTCCAGGGCATGGGCTGGCTGACCACCGAGGAACTGGTGTGGAACGCCAAAGGCAAGCTGGTGACCAACGGCCCGGCCGGCTACAAGATCCCGGCGGTGGCCGACATGCCCATCGACCTGCGGGTCAAGCTGGTGGAAAACCGCAAGAACCCGGAAGACACGGTGTTCCATTCCAAGGCCGTGGGCGAGCCGCCGTTCATGCTCGGCATCGCGGCGTGGTGTGCGATCAAGGATGCGGTGGCCAGCCTGGCCGACTACAAGGTGCAGCCGAAGATCGATGCGCCCGCCACGCCGGAGCGGGTGTTGTGGGGGTGTGAGCAAATGCGCGAGGTGATGGCGGTGGGCGTTTCCATGGCAGAAACCACCGTTTGATGGCCCCTGAAGGCATACAAGGAATCCAAACCATGAACCACTGGATCAGCGCCCTCGCCGAACTGCATGCCCAGGGCGAGCCCTGCGTGCTCGTGACCATCATCGAGGAAAAGGGCTCCACCCCGCGCAACGCCGGCTCGAAGATGGTCGTCAGCGCCACGCAATTGTTCGACACCATCGGCGGCGGCCACCTGGAATACAAGGCGATGCACATTGCCCGCCAGATGCTTGCCAGCGGCAAGCAGGACACTCACCTGGAGCGCTTCAGCCTCGGCGCCAGCCTGGGCCAGTGCTGCGGCGGCGCCACCGTGCTGCTGTTCGAGCCCATGGGCCAGCCGCAGGCACAGATCGCCGTGTTTGGCGCCGGCCATGTCGGCCGCGCCTTGGTGCCGCTGCTGGCCAGCCTGCCGGTGCGAGTACGCTGGATCGATTCCCGCGAGGAGGAGTTCCCCCAGACGTTGCCGGCCGGGGTGCGTAAAATCATCAGCGAAGAGCCGCTGGACGAAGTCGACGAACTGCCCCCCGGCAGTTACTGCATCGTCATGACGCACAACCACCAGCTGGACCTGGAGCTGACCGCCGCCATTCTCGAACGCAACGATTTCACCTGGTTCGGCCTGATCGGCTCGAAGACCAAGCGCGCCAAATTCGAACACCGGCTGCGTGATCGCGGCTTCGATCCGGCCGTGGTCCAGCGCATGCGCTGCCCCATGGGCATCAGCGAGGTCAAGGGCAAATTACCCATCGAGATCGCCGTGTCCATCGCCGCCGAAATCATTGCCACCTACAACGCCGCGTTCGGCACCCAGACGTCCCGAGCCGAACCGGTGGCCCGCCTGCTGCCCGTGTCCCGTCGCAGCCAGGCTGTCCAATAACAGACGAGCATTTCCATGAGCCAGACCCGTAAAGCCTACCGCGCCGCCCTCCTGCACAGCCTCGCCGACCCGGCCGAAGTGGGTGTGCCGGCCTCCTATGAATACTTCGAAGACGGCCTGCTGGTGGTCGAAGCCGGCAAGATCGTCGACGTCGGCGCTGCTGCCGATTTGCTGCCGACCTTGTCCGCCGATGTGGAAGTGCTGCACTACACGGATGCGCTGATCACCCCCGGCTTCATCGACACCCACATTCACTTCCCTCAGACCGGCATGGTCGGCTCCTACGGCGAACAGCTGCTGGACTGGCTGAACAACTACACCTTTCCCTGCGAGAGCCAGTTCGCCGACAAGGCCCATGCCGATGAAGTCGCCGACCTGTTCCTCAAGGAACTGCTGCGCAACGGCACCACCACCGCGCTGGTGTTTGCCAGCGTGCACCCGCAGTCGGTGGATGCGCTGTTCGAGGCGGCCGAACGCCTGGACCTGCGCCTGATTGCCGGCAAGGTGATGATGGACCGCAACGCCCCGGACTACCTGGTGGACACCGCCGAGACCGGTTACAGCGACAGCAAGACCCTGATCGAGCGCTGGCACGGCAAGGGCCGCCTGCACTACGCCGTGACCCCGCGCTTTGCCCCCACCAGCAGCGAGGCGCAGTTGACCTTGGCCGGCCAACTGCTGGGGGAATACCCGGACGTGTACATGCAGACCCACATCAGCGAGAACCTCAAGGAAGTGGAGTGGGTCAAGGCGCTGTTCCCCGAGCGCAAAAATTACCTGGACGTGTACGACCACTATCAGCTGCTGGGCCAACGCTCGGTGCTGGCACACGGTGTGCACCTGTGTGACGAGGAGTGCGCGCGGCTGGCCGAGACTGGCTCGGCCATCGCCTTCTGCCCCACCTCCAACCTGTTTTTGGGCAGCGGCCTGTTCGACCTGGCCCAGGCCGAAAAACACAAGGTCAACGTCGGCCTGGGCACCGACGTCGGCGGCGGCACCAGCTTCTCCCTGCTGCAGACGTTGAACGAAGCCTACAAGGTCATGCAGTTGCAGGGCGAGAAGCTCAGCCCTTTCAAGTCGCTGTACCTGGCCACCCTGGGCGGCGCTCGGGCGCTGCGCCTGGAAGACCGCATCGGCACCCTGCAACCGGGCACCGACGCCGACTTCGTGGTGCTGGATTACCACGCCACGCCACTGTTGTCGTACCGGATCAAACAGTCCAAGGCGTTCGAGGAAACCTTGTTCGTGCTGATGACGCTGGGGGATGACCGCACCGTGAGCGAGACGTTTGCGGCCGGGAAGTTGGTGCATAAACGCTGAGACCGGATTGTCCGGTTCCCGAGCAAGCTCGGGAACCCCATGAGCAATCACCCCGCTGGCACACCCTTCTCCCACTCCCCCCAATGGCCGACGATGTCCTTCACCAACGGCTCGCCGGTGCGATACAGATTCTCCAGCGCTGGCACAAAGCCGCCCTGATCGGCGTACTTGAGCAGGTTATCCACCTCGCTGTAGCCCGGATACGGCCGATCGAAATCAGACCCGGCGCGCACCACGGCCAGGCGCTGGATGTCCACGCGGCCGATGCGACTGGCCCGCAACAGGGCTTCGTAGGTGGAGTTGTCTTCCTGCTGGGTGGTGCAGTACTCGCCTTTGCCATCGGTCAGCAGCCGGGTCCAGACCTCGGCCCGCTCGCTCAGGCGCGTGCCGGAAAACCAGGTGTTGCCGGCCACGGTGTCGCAGCGGGTGACCATCGGCGGCAGGTTGGCCGGCGCGTGGGGGTAGTGCTGGCGCCAGTGGCTGGATTCCTTGCTCTCGCTCAACACCACATGGCGCGACAGCTCGTAGGCCTTGGATTGCAGTGCCGGGTTGAGCTCGAAGACCTCGGTCTTGTAGTCCAGCGGCGGTTTTTCATTGGGCCCCTTGGTGTTGATGCCCAGATAGCCGGTAGGCCAGCCCTTCGGTGCATCGCGCGAGTCGATCTCCCACTGGGTGCCGAACTCCACCAGGTAATGGGCCCAGGCGGTGGTACCCAAGGTGCCGAGCTTCGGGTTGATTCCGGCGATCCCGGCCACCAGGAACCAGGTCTTGCGCAGGTCGAACTCCGAGGACAGTGCCAGCGCCAAGGTCGACGCCGTGGCGTTGGTCTGGCCCATGCCGGTGGTCATCAGGCACACCTGATCGTCGTTGCAATGGACCATGGGGTATTCGGCCGACAGCCCCGGCACGGCAATGTCACGGGTCAGTTTGAGGCGTTCGATCCACAGTTGCGACTCCGGGCCGAACATGGCGATCAGCATGACCTTGGGCTGCACCGGCGGTGCATCGGCCGCCTGGGCCGGTGCGGTCAACGAGCCGCCCAGGCAAAGCGCGGCGGCGAGGATGAAACGGTTGTGGGTCTGCATCGGTTCTCTGCTCCTTAGAGAGTGTGGTCATCAGATGAGGTGTTCATGAATCAGGGCTTCGGACACCACCGGTTCCGGGCCCAGGCGGTAGGCCGCGCGCAACTCGTTGGCAGCCTCTTCGGCATGACCCCGGGAGGACGCATGCACCCAGCCTAACGGTCTTTGTTCGCCGACCAGGTCGCCAGGCAAGGCCAGTTCGCTGAAGCCCACCGACAGGTCGACGAGGTCATCAGGCTGCTGGCGTCCACCTCCCAGGGCCACCACGGCCAGGCCAAGGTTACGGGTATCGATCCCCACTACATAGCCGCTGGCCTGCGCCCAGACGGCGAAGCGGATCGGCGCCACAGGCAAGTGATACTCAGGTCGCTCACACAGGTCCGCCGGCCCGCCCAAAGCGGTGACCATGCGCTGGAAGCGCTGCAAGGCGGCGCCGCTGCTCCAGGCCTGCAGCAGTTGCTTGCGGGCCTGGGCCGGACTCGGCGCGCGCCCGGCCATGATCAGCGCCTGCTCGGCCAGGGCCAGGGTCACCTGCCAAAGACGCTCGCTGCGCACCTCACCCTTGAGCAGGGCGATGGCTTCAGCCACTTCCAGCGCATTGCCGGCACTGCGAGCCAGCGGTTGGTTCATGTCGGTGATCAGCGCACAGGTGCGTAACCCGGCGCCGTTGGCCACTTCGACGATGCTGCGGGCCAGTTCCCGGGCCTGGTCGGCCTCGGCCATGAACGCACCGTTGCCGGTCTTGACGTCCATGACCAGCACTTGCAGGCCGGCGGCAAGTTTCTTGGCGAGGATGGACGCAGTGATCAAGTCCACGGACTCCACCGTCGCCGTGACATCGCGAATGGCGTACAGGCGCTTGTCGGCTGCGGCCAAGGTCGCCGTGGGGCCGACAATGGCGCAGCCAACCTCGCTGACCACCTCGCGCAGGCGCTCGCTGCTCGGGCTGCAATCGTAGCCGGGAATGCTCTGCAACTTGTCCAGGGTCCCGCCGGTGTGGCCCAGCCCCCGGCCGGAAATCATCGGCACATAGCAACCGCAGGCGGCCAGCAGCGGCGCCAGCAGCAAGCTCACGAAGTCCCCGACGCCGCCGGTGGAATGCTTGTCCACTACGGGACCTGGCAGCGTCCACTGCCACACCTCCCCCGAGTCGCGCATGGCGACCGTCAGGGCAATGCGTTCATTGAGCTGCAGGCCCTTGAGCCATACCGCCATGGCGAACGCCGCCACCTGGGCGTCCCCCAGGCTATGGTCGGCGATGCCCGCGACAAAGCGGCGGATGTCGTCATTGTCCAGTACCTGGCCGTCGCGTTTGCGACGGATGACTTCCTGGGCCATCCACATGGGCATGCTCCTTGTTCACAGGGAAATGAAGAAACCGACGATGGCGGCGCTCATCAGGTTGGACAAAGTGCCACCGACCATGGCCCGAAAGCCCAGTTTCGCCAGTTCATGGCGCCGCTGCGGTGCGATCCCGCTCAGGCCGGCCAGTTGAATGGCAATCGACGACAGGTTGGCGAAGCCGCACAGGGCGAAGGTCACGATCACCTGAGTATGAGCCGACAACAGCGGCACGTTGGCCTGGGCCGCACGCTCGGCGGTCAGGTAGTTGCCCAGGTCGGCGTAGGCGACAAACTCGTTGAGGATCAACTTCTGTCCGATGAAGCCGCCCGCCAGCACGCACTCGTTCCATGGCACGCCGATGATGAAGGCCACCGGGGCCAGCAGGTAGCCGAGAATCAATTGCAAGGTCAGGTGCGGGAAGCCTACCCAGCCGCCAGCCCAGCCCAGCAGGCCGTTGAGCAAGGCAATCAGGCCGATGAAGGCCAGCAGCATGGCACCGACCGCCATGGCCAGGCGCAAGCCGACCTGTGCCCCTTCGGCGGCGGCATCGACGATGTTGGCCGGCTTGCTCTCCTTGTCGTCCAGTACATCCAGCGCCTGGGCTTCCACCACCTCTTCGGTCTCGGGCTCCATCAGCTTGGCCATCAACAGTGCGCCGGGCGCCGCCATGAAACAGGCCGCGATCAGATACCGCAGGTCTACCCCGAGTCCGGCGTAGCCCAGCAGCACGGAGCCGGCCACGGCGGCGAAGCCCCCGACCATCACCGTAAACAGCTCCGAACGGGTCATCTGGGCAATGAACGGACGCACCACCAGCGGCACTTCCGACTGGCCGATGAACACGGCCGAGGTCACCGCCATGGATTCGACCCGGCTGGTGCGCAACACCACGTGCAGAAAGCCGCCGACGATGCGGATGATCCAACCCATCACGCCGATGTAGTACATCACCGAGATGAAGCTGCCGAAGAACACGATCACCGGCAGCACCTTGATGGCGAAGACGAAACCGCCGCTGCCGAAGACCTCGAACATCTTCGGCGAGCCGAGCCCGCCAAACATAAACTCGATGCCCTGGTTGGCATAGGACTGCAACGACGATACCGCGCCGGCCAGATCCGCGAGAAGGGCCTGGCCCCAAGGCACGTAGAGGGCGAAAGCGCCGATCGCCACCTGGATGATGAACGCCCCGCTCACCGTTCGCCACTGGATGGCGCGACGCCGGGTGGACAACGCCAACGCAATCAGGACGAGTACCACAATGCCAAGCAGACTGATCATAAAGTCGGTTCCATCGAAAGGATCAAAAGGCGTTGAAGGCGCCAGGCAACAACTGTTCCAGGGTCCAGGTGCGGGACTGCTCCGGGTCGCTGCCTTGGCAGAGGATCAGTGCGTCAGGGGCCATCAGTTCCAGCAGCACCTGGCGACAGGCACCGCAGGGGCTGATCAGCTCGACCTTGGGCGCGTACACCGCCATGACCTTGAAGCTGCGCGGCACCTGGCCTTGGGAAATGGCGCTGAACAGTGCGCTGCGCTCGGCGCAGTTGGTCAGGCCATAGGAAATGTTTTCGACATTGCAGCCCTTGATCACCTCACCGTTGGCGCCCAGCAGGGCCGCGCCCACCGGGAAGTGCGAATAAGGTGAATAGGTCGCCTCGGCGGCGGCTCGGGCCGCTTCGAGCAATGGCGCATGCTCACTGGAAATCGTCATGTCAGGCTCCTGGGTGTGGTCAATGTCAGAACTGGTAACCCACGCCGAAGTAATAACCCCAGCCGGTGGAGCGGGCCTCGAAATTGCCGTCGCCGAAGTTAAGCTCGGTGCCGTCCTTCCAATTGCCGCCGTTATGAAAGTAGCGCCCTACCGCCATGAAACGCAGATGGGTGAAGGAGTACAGGAACACGTTGGTGGCCACCGTGGCGTTGTCGGTGCGTGACGGACCGGACTGCTCATGCAGGTCGGAGCCGAAGTCGAAGTTGGTGAAGCCGATGTAGGTCAACGAGGCACCGTTGTTGAACTTATTGATCGGCACTACGTATTTGAGCTGTGCCCGGTAACCGTCCCAGGCATATTCGTTGGCCGCGCCATAGTTCTCGAACTGGCGCCGCGCGTAAAGATTGGCCGAGAGGTTGACCCGCGAGTGGGTCTCGATATCGGTGCCGAAGCCGCTGTACAGGGTGTTGGCCCGGCCGGCGCGATTATGACCGTTGTCGTAGATCCAGTCGAAGGCGACGTAGAACTCCTTGAATGGGCCGAAGCCCAACTTGCGACCCAACAGTTCATCGATGGATATCCGCGGTTCGTGCTCCATGAAGATGGGCGAGCCCTTGTCCCAGGCGCCGCTGTCATGGCTGTTGCCAATGCCGAGGATTTTTGGCGCGTCGATATAACCGTACAACTCGAAGGGCCCCTTGCGACCGAAATACTCGTATTCCAGGTAGATATCATCCGAGGGTCGAGGGCCGAAACTGATGTCCTTGCTGCCGATCATCGTCAGGTTCTGGTTATACCAGGGCGCGGTTTTCTTATTGTCCACGGGCGGCGCTACGTCATAACTCAACCCTTGCCCCTGGGCGCTGTCGGCGCCGTCGGCCGGGGCCTGGGCGGCCCACCCCGTGGCGGCTGCCACGCTCCAGCCCAGCCCTACGCAAACGTTTGCAACTTTGATTTTCTTGTTCACTGCCACCGCCATACTCCTTGATCCTTCAAAGTTCAGGGTTATTCAGCGCGCACACTTCTGCGTCGCCGGTCAAAACCGGTGATCGGCACATCGCGTGGTTTTACTGTTCTGCGCGAGGCAGAGAAGCATCAACTTCCAGACGCTCGACCATGACGCCGGTCGCTGAATTGATGCGCGTTGACAGGGCTGGGAGATAGCAGTTTGTGTGCCATGTTCTTATTGTCTTTGGTTTCATTGGCTTGTGCCCCGAACAATGCCAGAGTTTGACCAAACGATCTACTTCGGAGCACCTGGTTTGTGCACGCTGCGCGCTTTCGGGGCGCACAGCCTGCACTTTGGCACTAATGCCTCAAGGCCTGGGCCGAATGCCATCAATGAACAGCTTCTGCACCCCTTCCAGTACCTCATTGAAGAACACCGGGTCGTCGAGGGTCTTGCCAGTGACGGCATCGATCTGGGTGCGGAAGTCGGTGTAATGCTGGGTGGTTGCCCATAGCGAAAAGATCAGGTGGTACGGCGCCACCGGTGCCAGCTTGCCAGCGTCGATCCAGCCTTGTATCACCGCGACCTTGGCGTCGACGGTCTCGCGCAGTGGCTGCTCCAGTTCACTCAGGAGCAAGGGCGCCCCCTGGATGATCTCCAGGCAGAACAAGCGCGACTCGGCGGGATGGTCGCGGGAGAGTTCCAGCTTGATGCGGATGTAGTCGGCAATGGCGACGATGGGGTCCTGCTCCAGCGTGAACCCGCGCAGGGGCAACAACCATACCTCGAGCAACTGGCGCAGCACGCTGAGGTACAGTTCTTCTTTGCTGGCGAAGTAGTACAGCAGGTTGGTTTTCGAGACATCCGCTGCGGTGGCGACCTGATCAAGGCTGGTACCGTGCAGGCCGAAGCGAGAGAAGATCTGCAGCGCCGCGTCGAGGATGGCAGTGCGTTTTCCTTCGACCAGACGGCTGCGGCGGCTGAGGGTGGCGGCGCTGGGGGTGCGCGTGGTCTTGGCGGGTTTGGGCTCTTTCATACCGGTGAGTTCCGCGAATGCAATGGTGGCACTTTACCTTGTTTCTTCGCGAGGGCCATGCCCCATCCCCGAGCATACACGCACAAACCAAGTGCTCTTTTTCAGACCGAATGGTCTTGTGTAAGCAACCACTGATCTCAAGCCGTTGATAGAAAACACTAAAAAAAACATGGCCTGCTATATGCAGATCCCGTAGATCTCGCCCCGTACGACAGAGGTCTCGCTCATGGACATTGGTGTCTTCATCCCCATCGGCAACAACGGCTGGTTGATTTCCGAAAACGCCCCCCAATACATGCCCACCTTCGAACTCAACAAAGAGATCGTGCAACGCGCCGAGCGCCATGGTCTGGACTTTGCGCTGTCAATGATCAAGTTGCGCGGCTTCGGCGGCAAGACCGAGTTCTGGGAACACAACCTCGAATCATTTACCTTGATGGCCGGCCTGGCCGCTGTCACCAGCCGCATTCAGTTGTATGCAACGGCAGCCACCCTGACCCTGCCTCCGGCCATCGTCGCGCGCATGGCCTCGACCATCGATTCCATCTCCAACGGCCGTTTCGGCATCAACCTGGTCACCGGCTGGCAGAAGCCGGAATACGAGCAGATGGGCCTGTGGCCCGGCGACGAATTCTTCGGCACTCGCTACGAATACCTGGCCGAATATGCCCAGGTCCTGCGCGATCTCTGGGCCAGCGGCACGAGTGACCTCAAGGGCAAGCATTTCACCATGACCGACTGCCGGGTGAGCCCCATCCCCAAGGCCGATATGAAAATCATCTGCGCCGGGCAGAGCGAGGCCGGCATGGCCTTCTCATCACAGTACGCCGACTACAACTTCTGCTTCGGCAAGGGCGTGAACACCCCCACCGCGTTCGCCCCCACCGCCCAGAAGCTGATCGACGCCAACCTGAAAACCGGGCGCAACGTCACCTCGTTTCCGTTGTTCATGATCATCGCCGCCGACACCGATGCCGCTGCCCACGAGCGTTGGGAGTACTACAAGGCCGGGGTCGATCAGGAGGCCATCGCCTGGCTGGGCGAGAAAGGCGCCGCCGACCAGAGCCCCGGCTCGAACATGCGCCAAATGGCCGACCCGACCTCTGCGGTCAACATCAACATGGGCACTCTGGTGGGCTCCTGGGCCAGTGTCGCGCGCATGCTCGACGAGGTGGCAACCGTGCCCGGCGCCCAAGGCGTGATGCTGACCTTCGATGACTTCGTGCTGGGGGTAGAGAACTTTGGCCAGAAAATCCAGCCGCTGATGAACAGCCGCCGCCATATCACCGCCGTCCAGGAGTCTGCCTGATGAGCCACGTATCCGGTTACGCCCCCGCCCTGCTCGAACGGCCCACCCGCACCCTGCCCGCTCGCCCGGAAGCCTTGAACCTCAAGGCCCACGAAACCGCATTGGTGGTGGTGGACATGCAGAATGCCTACTCCACCCTCGGCGGCTACCTGGACCTGGCGGGCTTTGATGTCAGCACCACGGGCCCGGTGATCGCCAATATCCAGAAGGCCCTGACCGCCGCCCGCGCCGCCGGCATGCCGGTGGTGTTCTTCCAGAACGGCTGGGACCCGGCCTACGTCGAGGCCGGCGGCCCCGGCTCGCCGAACTGGCATAAATCCAACGCCCTGAAAACCATGCGCCAGCGGCCGGAGTTGCAAGGCACCTTACTGGCCAAGGGCGGATGGGACTATCAACTGGTGGACGAACTGACCCCGCAGCCCGGCGACATGGTGGTGCCCAAGACCCGCTACAGCGGTTTCTTCAACACCAACTTCGACAGCCTGATGCGCAGCCGCGGCATCCGCAATCTGGTGTTCACCGGCATTGCCACCAACGTCTGCGTGGAGTCGACCCTGCGCGACGGTTTCTTCCTCGAATACTTCGGCGTGGTGCTGGCCGACGCCACCCATCAGGCCGGGCCTGCCTACGCGCAACAGGCGGCGCTGTTCAACATCGAGACCTTCTTTGGCTGGGTGTCCAGCGTGGATGACTTCTGCACCACCTTCGCCGCCGACACTGATCATTAAGGAAGTGCCATGACCAAGAAAGCGATCATCCCTGCCGGCACCGGCGTGCCCATTGCCCCCTTCGTACCCGGCTCCATGGCCGATGGCGTGCTGTATGTCTCCGGCACCCTGCCCTTCGACAAGGACAACAACGTGGTCCACGTCGGCGATGCCGGCGCCCAGACCCGGCATGTGCTGGAGACCATCAAAAGCGTCATCGAAACCGCCGGCGGCACGTTGGACGACGTCACCTTCAACATGATCATGCTGCGCGACTGGGCTGACTACGCGGCGATCAACCGGGTCTACGCCGAATATTTTGCCGGGGAAAAACCAGCGCGCTATTGCATCCAGTGCGGCCTGGTCAAACCGGAGGCGCTGATCGAAATCGCCAGCATCGCTCATATCGGCTAACGAAAAGGATTGACCCATGTATCACGAAATTCTCGGACGCACCGACCCCGCTGC
Source organism: Pseudomonas sp. dw_358 (assembly GCF_018449655.1). Lineage (GTDB taxonomy): Bacteria > Pseudomonadota > Gammaproteobacteria > Pseudomonadales > Pseudomonadaceae > Aquipseudomonas. Next base: position 167,951 of record NZ_JAAVUX010000004.1, on the reverse strand, counting down.
GCCCACGCTGGTGTTCAGCTCCGGGCTGGGCGGCTCGGCGCGTTTCTGGGGGCCGCAGTTGCCGGTGCTGCTGGAGAACTACCGTGTGGTGCTATACGACCAGAGCGGCTGCGGCCGGTCGCCGGCGACCCTGCCCGAGGGCTACAGCATCGGCGACATGGCCCGTGAAGTGCTGGCCCTGCTGGACAGTCTGAAGATCGAGCGCTGCCATTTCATTGGGCATGCGCTGGGTGGGCTGGTGGGGCTGGAGATGGCCCTGCAACGGCCGTCGCTGCTGCAAAGCCAGGTGCTGATCAACGCCTGGAGCCGTCCGAACGACCACAGCGCCCGCTGCTTCGCGGTGCGCAAGACCTTGCTGCGCGATAGCGGCCCGGCAGCTTATGTACAGGCCCAGGCGCTGTTTCTGTACCCGGCGGACTGGATCGCCGCCCACAGCGCGCAATTGGCCGAAGACGACGCCCATGCGTTGGCGCATTTCCCCGAGCCGGGCAATCTGCTCAAGCGAATCGCAGCGCTACAGGCGTTCGATGTGGATGGGCGGCTCGCGGACATCACCACACCGACGCTGGTGATCGCCAACCGCGACGACATGCTGGTGCCGTGGCAGCAATCCGAACGCCTGGCTGCGCGCATGCCGCGGGCGGAGCTGAAGGTGCTGACCTATGGCGGGCATGCGTCGAGTGTGAGTGATCCAGGGGTATTCAACGAGGTGTTGCTGGCGTTTGTGCAGGAGCAGAACTGACAACGGAGGGTGAGGCGACCGGCCTCTTCGCGGGCAAGCTTGCACGCGAAGAGGCCCGATGTTTCAACCCCTGGTCGGCTTCTTCCCCAACATCAAATGCGAAAACACCGCATGCAGATCATCCGACGCGCTCTCTTCGTCGAGGTTGAGCTTGCTGTCGATATGGTCCATGTGATGCATCATCAATTCCACCGCCAGCTTGAGGTTGCGCGCCTCGATGGCGTCGATCAGCTGGGTGTGTTCATCGTAGGAACAGTGCGAGCGGTTGCCGCCTTCGTACTGGGCGATGATCAATGAAGTCTGCGACACCAGGCTGCGCTGGAAGCTGATCAAGGGCGTGTTGCGAGCGGCCTCGGCGAGCTTGAGGTGGAACTCGCCGGACAGGCGAATGCCGGCGCCACGGTCGCCACGGGAGAAACTGTCGCGCTCGTCGCGTACCATCTGCCGCAGTTCTGCCAACTGCTCGGCACTGGCGTGTTCCACGGCCAGTTCAGTGATGGCTTTTTCCACCAGCCGCCGGGCGAAGAACACTTGCCTGGCTTCGTCCACGCTGGGGCTGGCCACCACCGCACCGCGGTTGGGGCGCAACAACACCACCCCTTCATGGGCCAGCCGCGACAATGAGCGACGGATGATGGTGCGGCTCACACCAAAGATCTCGCCCAGGGCTTCCTCGCTCAATTTGGTACCCGGTGCCAGGCGCTGCTCGAGGATCGCCTCGAAAATGTGCGCATAGACGATGTCATCCTGGGTGCCACTGCGCCCGACCTTGCTGGCACGCGACGCTTTCTTGAGGGGTTGCAGCTGTTCGTTCATGGGGACTCGGGGGCGATGGATCGGCAGTCGGGGCATTGTACACAGCGCCGTCGTGGTCTGTCAGGTCATGCGCGGGGCGATGGGCCACAGGTTTCACCCGACCGTTCGCGCACAATATTAAAAACAGTATTTGCATTCTTTGTATACAAAAGCATAATCCGCTTCGAGACAGTTCCTGACTTTATGGTCAACTCACTGCCTTCGATACCTCACGAAGCACGAACCTCGCGATGTGCTTCGCCAAAAACAAGAAAGTCTTGAGGAGTAACCCGCTGTGGAAAGCCCCAAATCCGAAGCCCCTACGCTGGATCTCGCACCCGTCGGCAACAGCTGGCTGGAGCGGATTTTCAAACTCAAGCTGCATGGCACCACCGTCAAGACCGAAATGCTGGCCGGCGTGACCACCTTCATCACCATGGCCTACATCATATTCGTCAACCCCAACATCATGGCCGATGCGGGCATCGACCATGGCGCGGCATTCGTCGCCACCTGCATTGCCGCTGCCCTGGGCTGCCTGCTCATGGGCCTCTACGCCAACTGGCCGGTGGGCCTGGCACCGGGCATGGGCCTCAACGCCTTCTTCACCTACACCGTGGTCGGCACCATGGGCTACCACTGGGAGACCGCTTTGGGTGCGGTGTTCGTCTCAGGGGTGCTGTTCATGATCCTCACCGTGTCGCGGGTCCGTGAATGGTTGCTCAACAGCATCCCCGTCAGCTTGCGCTACGCCATGGGCGCGGGGGTGGGTCTGTTCCTCGGGGTCATCGGCCTGAAAACCTCCGGCATCATCGTTGCCAGCCCCGCCACCCTGATCAAGCTCGGCTCCCTGCGTGAACCCGGCCCGCTGCTGACGGCGGTGTGCTTCCTGCTGATCGCGGTGCTCAGCTATCACCGGGTGTTTGGCGCAATCCTGATCAGCATCATTGCCGTGACCCTCGCCGGCTGGGGCCTGGGCCTGGTGCAGTACAGCGGGATCTACTCGCTGCCACCGAGCCTGGCGCCCACCTGGCTGGCCATGGACATCAAGGGCGTATTCAACGTCAGCATGATCAGCGTGGTGCTGGCGTTCCTGTTCGTGCACATGTTCGACACCGCCGGCACCCTGATGGGCGTGGCCCAGCGGGCGGGTCTGGTCAATGCCGACGGGCGCATCGAGAACCTGTCCCGGGCGCTCAAGGCCGACAGCGCGTCCAGCGTGCTCGGCGCGCTGGTGGGCGTGCCGCCCGTGACCAGCTACGTGGAAAGCGCCGCCGGTGTCGCGGCCGGGGGCCGCACCGGCCTCACGGCAGTGACCGTCGGCGTGCTGTTCATCGCCGCGATGTTCTTTGCTCCGCTGGCCGGGATGATCCCTGCCTATGCCACCGCCGGGGCGCTGATCTACGTGGCCATGCTGATGATGGGCGGTCTGGCCCATATCAACTGGGAGGAAGCCACCGACAGCATTCCGGCGATCGTCACGGCGATCATGATGCCGCTGACGTTCTCCGTGGCCGACGGCATCGCCCTGGGCTTCATCACCTACGTGGTGCTCAAGGCCGGGACCGGACGACACAGAGAAATCTCCGTGAGTCTGTGGGTCCTTTGTGCGATATTCATCGCCAAGTTTGTATACCTTTAAACACCCATACGATTAAAAAAGCCTCGCCCTTCAGGGCGGGGCTTTTGTCTGCAAGGAGAACACGCGATGAGTCTGGAAACCTGGCTGCTGTTCAGCGGCGCGGCGCTGGTGGTCATTCTGATTCCCGGTCCTTTGTCGCTGCTGATGATCGGCAATAGCCTGAATTACGGGCTGCGTCGTTCCTACCCGGCGTTTCTCGGTGGCGTCAGCGCCTCGATCTGCCTGCTCAGCGCCTCGGCGCTAGGGCTGGGGGCCTTGCTGATGGCCTCCGAGCGGGTATTTGGCGGGTTGAAAATTGTCGGCGGGCTGTACCTGTTCTATCTCGCCTGGCAAAGCTGGCAGCAATCCCGGCAACCGGCTCACGGCCAGGAGGTCCCGGGCGATCTGCCTGCGCCGCGTTTCGGTGCACTGTTCGGCCGTGCCTTTGTGCTGGGCGCGAGCAACCCCAAGGACATCCTGTTCTTTGCCGCATTTCTGCCGCAGTTTCTCAGCGCAGAGCAGCCCTTGCCCGGGCAACTGCTGGTGATGATCATCACCTGGACCTTGCTCGACCTGCTGTGCAAGCTGGCCTACGGGCTGGGTGCCCACGGCGCGGCCCGCTACCTGCGCACAGGGCGCGGGCAGAGCTGGTTCAACCGGATCAGTTGCGGGTTGTTCGGCGCGGCGGGGGTGGCGGCGGTGTTGAGCCGATAAAATCGTGTTGAGGCGAGCGGCCTCAACACATCTTTCGGACCTTAATGCGGCGCCAACTGCCCCACCTTGGCCATCATCACAGCCGCAAATTGCTCCGGCGTCATTTTCTGGCCGTTGAAGTCGACCATGCCGTCCACGTAGTGCAGCCGCGAAACAATGTTGTCACCCTCGACCTTCGCCAGCCCGAACACCTGCGCCATGCCGGCGACACCGTCCGCCGTGCCCTGAGCCTGCTTGGCCAGTGCCGCCGGATCGGTCATGCCCTGGCTTTGCGCCTGCAAGGTGACCAGATCGCCGATCATCGGCTTGGACAGGAGCACCTGGGCCTTGAACTCGGCCACCATCTTCTTGTACAGATCGTCCGCCGGCTGGTCGAAGGTCCCCGGGTTGGTCAGGTCCAGCATCAGGCTGGCCTGGCTTTCACCATGGGTGGTCTTGAGCGACAGGTTTTCCAGTTCGACATGGGGCTTGCCGGCCAGCAGCGCCGTCAATTCATTGCTCAGTTGCAACTGGTCGGCATCCGTCAGATGCAAGTCATAGGGCTGCCCCCCCGCCCGGGCGGCCTGCGCGGCCGCTGCCTGGGGCAGGACCTTGGTCTGGTAGAAATCCACCAGGGCCTGACTGGCGGTGATGTCGAAGTTGCTGAACTTGCCCGCCATGTGCGATGAGCCGACTTCCTTGCCGCCGACATTGATCATGCCGACGTCATAGTTGACCTGCCCGGCCAGATTGCCATCGACTTCCTGCAGCAGGCTGGCGCTGGTGAAATCCTTGAACTGGATGGCCGGCTGGCCTTGCACCTGACCGGACAGCAGCGCCACCTTGCCGTCGGTATGCCCCAGGTAGAACCCGGAGCGGCCCTTGGTGCCGCCCGAGCTGAAGGTGAAACCGTTGACCTGCAGGTTCATCGGACCGCCGCGGGTCGGCAAGGTCAACTGCAAGGCATCAAGGCTGCCGGTGGTGTCGAGGCGTTTGCCGTCGTCGCCGTACTTGACCTGCGCGGTGGCGCCGGAGAAATGCATCGGGTGGCCGGCGTCGTCCACGGCAAAGGGCAACAGTTTTATGTCCAGCACCGTGTTGCGGTCATAACCGACCACGGCGCGGCCCTGCAAGGGCGCTGCGTCGTGGGTGGCAGCGAACCACTTCTCGGTGGTCGGCGTGCGTACCAGGTCGAAATGGCTGGCGACCATGACCGGCACCAGGTCCAGAGCCCGGACCCGCGACCAGGGCAGCGGGCCGTGCTCCAGATGGTCGGCGAAATCCAGTTCCAGCGGTTTGCCGTCTACCCTGAAATGGGCACCTTCGAGCACCAGCTTGTAGCGGATGTCGCTGCTGAACACATGCCGGTCCACCGACACCACGTCCAGATGCGCCGGGCCGTTGTCGCCCACCATGCGCTGCGCCAACTCGTGGTTGGCCTGCTCGACCGCGTCGCGAATGACCCCCTCGACCCGGGTGCCGGTGTACCAGGCGCCGCCACTGGCAACGGCGCCGACCACGATGACGATTCCTGCGATGACCTTGACTGCTTTACTCATGATCTGACCTGGCGAGTTCCTTTCGTGCGGGCGGTGAGGCGCCCGCCATGTGAAGGGCAAGGTTACCTGTGTGCCCTGGTTAACGACAGTCCGAATAACGGCCAGGAACACGTTCTTCACTGATTGCCGGGACGCGGTGAGCAGGTGTGGCAGGAGGGCGCTTATCTTCCCCTGTGTGCAGTGGAGAACAAAAAAAAGCCCGCAGTGTGGGCGGGCGAGGTTACCAACGAAGTCGTCACACGCCTTCAGCCAGGTATAAAAAGAGACCTTTCAGGCTAACTGCCGCGATAAGTGGAGTAGCTGTAAGGCGAAAGGAGCAACGGCACATGGTAGTGGTCCTGCCCGGCATCGATGCCAAAACGCAGCACCACCACATCGAGGAAGGCCTGGCTGGACAGTTCGGTGCCCCGCGCGCGGTAGTAGTCACCGGCACTGAACTGCAACTGGTAAACCCCGGTGCGATAGGCCTCGCCCTCCAGCAGGGGCGCGTCGCAGCGCCCGTCGTTGTTGGTCAGGGCCTCGGCGACCAGCGTCAGTTCATGGCCTTGAACGCTGTACAGCTCGACCTTGATGGCGCTGCCGGGGCATCCGTGAGCGGCGTCGAGTACGTGGGTGGTCAAACGTCCCATGGGTGTGCAGTCCTCTTTGATGACGGGTGCAGGCTGCACCGAGCTGGGCCGGGCAATGGCCTGTTTGACGATTATTAAGACAGTTTAAACAAAAATTGTACACAATATTTTGATCGATATCACCGTTTTTTGCCTTCAGGCTCAGCGACAGCGCCCTGGCCTGCGCAATGCTGAAGGTGCTCTACCCGTCCCGACTCGCAGACTTTTACCTGACCTGTTAGGCAGGATTTTTGCAAGCCTGACGAGACGCGATAAAACACCGTTTTCAAGAAAATCGGGCTTACAATTTTAATCTAAAGTTGTATACAATAAATCCATCGTCGTGGCGCAGCACTGCCAGCCAGCAACCGCCACGCCACCCCCATGACGCACAAAAGGATATTGCGGTGAGCGCTGACTACCCACGCGACTTGATCGGTTACGGTCCCACCCCTCCCCACCCGCAATGGCCCGGCAATGCACGGATCGCCCTGTCGTTCGTGCTCAATTACGAAGAAGGCGGCGAACGCAACATTCTCCACGGCGACAAGGAATCCGAAGCCTTCCTCTCCGAGATGGTCGCTGCCCAGCCCCTGCAGGGCGAGCGCAACATGAGCATGGAGTCGCTGTACGAATACGGCAGCCGCGCCGGCGTCTGGCGCATTCTCAAGCTGTTCCGGGAATTCGACATCCCGCTGACCATCTTTGCCGTGGCCATGGCCGTCCAGCGCCATCCGGATGTGATCCGCGCCATGGTCCAGGCCGGCCACGAGATCTGCAGCCACGGCTACCGCTGGATCGACTACCAGTACATGGACGAGGCGCAGGAGCGCGAGCACATGCTCGAAGCCATCCGCATTCTCACCCAGATCACCGGCGAACGCCCACTGGGCTGGTACACCGGGCGCACCGGGCCGAACACCCGCCGTCTGGTGATGGAAGAAGGTGGCTTTCTCTACGACTCGGACACCTACGACGACGACCTGCCCTATTGGGAGCCGAACAACCCTACCGGCAAGCCGCACCTGGTGATCCCCTACACCCTGGACACCAATGACATGCGCTTTACCCAAGTCCAGGGCTTCAACAATGGCGACCAGTTTTTCCAGTACCTCAAGGACGCGTTCGACGTGCTCTACGCCGAGGGCAGCGAAGCGCCGAAGATGCTTTCCATCGGCCTGCACTGCCGCCTGATCGGCCGGCCGGCGCGGCTGGCGTCGCTCAAGCGCTTTCTGGCCTATGCCAAGAGCCATGAGCAAGTCTGGTTCACCCGCCGTGTCGACATCGCGCGCCACTGGCACGCCACCCACCCGTTTACCGTGCAGGATCCGCAATGAGTACTTTCCAGACCCTCAAGCCGTCCACCCTGAGCCGCCCGCAGTTCGTCGAGGCCTTCAAGGATGTCTACGAGCACTCGCCCTGGGTCGCCGAAAAGGCCTACGACCTGGGGGCGACCCGCGAGCTGGACCGGATCGAGGCCGTACATCAGCGCATGAGCGACGTGCTCTTGAGCAGTGATCACGCCGCCCAGTTGGCCTTGATCAATGCCCACCCGGACCTGGCCGGCAAAGCCGCCGTGCAGGGTGAACTGACCCTGGCCAGCACCGACGAGCAAGCCGGCGCCGGTATTCACCAGTGCAGCAAAGAAGAGTTCCAGCGCTTCACCGAGCTGAACGACGCCTACAAGGCCCGTTTCGGCTTTCCCTTCATCATGGCGGTCAAGGGCAGCAACCGGCATCAGATTCTCGCCGCCTTCGAAACGCGCATCCATCACTCGGCCGAAGCCGAATTTGCCTGCGCGCTGGCCGAGATCAACAAGATTGCGCGTTTTCGCCTCGACAACCTTTGATGACCTTTCGGCGCGTGTGACGCGCTTCCCCAGCCCCCAATTCAAGGCAGACAAGAATGAAAGCTTACGCCGTACCCTTCGAGAAGTTCGTCAACCTGGCCGACGCCCGCCTGGGCACCAAGGCCCTGTCGGTCACCGATGACTGGTTCGCCGACGTCAACCGCCTGTTCCAGCCCACCCCGGCGGTGTGGAAGGAAGGCGTGTTCGACGACAACGGCAAATGGATGGACGGCTGGGAATCGCGCCGCAAGCGCTTCGAAGGGTATGACAGCGCGGTGATCCGCCTGGGCGTGGCCGGCAGCATCAAGGGCGTGGACATCGACACCTCGTTCTTCACCGGCAACTTCCCGCCGTCGGCCTCGCTGGAGGGCTGCTACCTGGCCGAAGGCGATCCCACCGAAAGCACTGTGTGGGTCGAAGTACTGGCCGCCGTGGAGCTGCAAGGCAACAGCCATCACTACCATGAGATCAACCAGAGCCAAGCGTTCAGTCACCTGCGCTTCAACATCTACCCGGACGGCGGCGTGGCTCGCCTGCGGGTCTATGGTGTGCCCCATCGTGACTGGTCGGCCGTGGCCGACAACGAGCAGATCGACCTGGTGGCGGCCCTCAACGGCGGCCGCGCGCTGGCCTGTTCCGACGAGCATTTCGGCCGCATGAGCAACATCCTCAACCCCGGCCGTGGCGTCAACATGGGCGACGGCTGGGAAACCGCGCGGCGCCGCACCCCCGGCAACGACTGGGTGATCGTTGCCCTGGGTCACCCCGGCGTGGTGGAACAGATCGTCGTCGACACCCTGCACTTCAAAGGCAACTACCCGGACAGCTGCTCGATCCAGGGTGCCTTCGTCAAAGGCGGCACCGACAGCCAGATCGAAACCCAAAGCCTGTTCTGGCGCGAGCTGTTGCCCAGCCAGAAGCTGGAGATGCATCAGGAACACAGCTTCGCCGAACAGATCAGGGCGCTGGGGCCGATTACCCATATTCGCCTGAATGTGTTCCCCGATGGGGGCGTGAGCCGGCTGCGGGTATTGGGCAAAATTGCCAGATAGTTTATTGCGCCAACCTTGGATCAGGTGCCTGGCTCTGTGGGAACAAGGCTTGCCGGCGATGCACACGACGAGGTCTGCCTGGACTGCGTGGTGATGCTATCGCAGGCAAGCCCTGCTCCCACCGGAGATGGCCTGAGTTTCTACACAAGACAGAAGAACTCCCTATGCGCACCTTAGTGATCGAGCCCCTGACCAAAGAAGCCTTTGCCCCTTTCGGCGATGTGATCGAAACCGACGGCAGTGATCACTTCATGATCAACAACGGCTCGACCCTGCGTTTCCATCGTCTGGCCGACGTGCAACTGGGCGCACCGGACGACACGGCGATCATCAGCATCTTCCGCGCCGAGGCGCTGACGATGCCGTTGACCGTGCGCATGCTGGAGCGCCATCCGCTGGGCAGCCAGGCCTTCGTGCCACTGCTCGGCAAACCCTTTCTGATCGTGGTCGCGCCGATTGGCGACGTACCGGTATCGGAGCATGTCCGCGCCTTCATCAGCAATGGAGCGCAGGGCATCAATTACCATCGCGGCGTCTGGCACCACCCGGTGCTGACGATCGAAAAGCGGGATGACTTCCTGGTGGTTGATCGCAGTGGCACAGGCAACAACTGCGATGAGCATTTCTTCAATGAGGCAGAACACCTGATCCTCGCCCCCCACCTATAAGAGAAGGCTCGGCGACCGCCCCGCGGTCGCTGGCAAGAGGTAGTAACTGTGGAAGCACATCTGATCGAATGGCTCAATTTGAGCGTGCGCTGGGTTCACATGATTGTCGGCATCGCCTGGATCGGTGCCTCTTTCTATTTCGTCTGGCTGGAGAACAACCTCAACCGCGTCAACCCCCGCGACGGCCTGTCCGGGGATCTCTGGGCCATCCACGGTGGCGGTATCTACCACCTGGAAAAATACAAGCTGGCCCCGCCGAAAATGCCGGACAACCTGCACTGGTTCAAATGGGAAGCCTACTGGACCTGGATGTCGGGCATCGCCCTTCTCTGCGTGGTGTTCTACTCCAACCCCACCCTGTACTTGCTGCAACCGGGCAGTTCCTTGACCGGGATCGAAGGCATCGGCATCGGCCTGGGTTCACTGGCCATCGGCTGGCTGGTGTACGACGTGCTCTGCGATTCGCCGCTGGGCAAGCGCCCGGTGCTGCTGGGGGTGATCCTCTATGTGCTGATCATCGGCGCCTGCTTCGGCTACAGCCAGATCTTCAGCGGCCGTGGCACCTACCTGCACACCGGCGCGCTGATCGGCACCATCATGGTCGGCAATGTGTTCCGAATCATCATGCCGGCGCAACGGGCGCTCGTGGCCGCGATCGCCGAGAACCGCACCCCGGACCCGACCCTGCCGGCCAAGGGCCTGCTGCGCTCGCGGCATAACAACTACTTCACCTTGCCGGTGCTGTTCATCATGATCAGCAACCACTTTCCCAGCACCTACGGCAGCCAGTACAACTGGCTGATCCTGGCGGGGATCGCGGTGTGTGCGGTGCTGGTGCGGCACTATTTCAACACCCGTCACGACAGCGGAAAATATGCCTGGGCGATGCCGGCAGCGGCGCTGGGCATGATCTGCCTGGCCTATGCGACGGCACCGGCTCGCCATCCGGGTGCGGTAGCGGCCGCTCCCGCTGCGATCCAGTACCAACCGTTGCCAGAGACCGCCGTGGGCGGTGTGCGCGCCGATGAACAGCCAGCACCTGTGGCGGCGGCCGCGTCAGCGCCTGTCACCCCAGACCCTGCCCCTGCAGCACCAGCCGCAGCGGGCGGTGACGGCGCCAAGGCGGTGGCGGTGATCCACGAACGCTGCACCGTCTGCCATTCAGCCAACCCCACCAGCCCGCTGTTCAGTACGGCGCCCGCCGGGGTCATCTTCGACACACCGCAACAGATCCAGGCGCTGGCCCCGCGCATCCAGGCCCAGGCGGTGGCCAGCCAGATCATGCCGCTGGGCAACATGACCAAGATGACACAGGAAGAGCGCGACTTGATCGGGCAGTGGATTTCCAAGGGGGCTGCCGTTAACTGACCCCACACAATCGGCGCAGGCGCCGACCCTGGTCAGCGCCTGCGCCGAGTCAAGTCCGAACGTTTCACCCCAACAAAAACAAGAACCCGAGGTGTTGCATGTCCGAGTCCGACCAGGCGCGCATTCCGGCGCCGCCGCCACGACAGCCCCTGCCCCTGCTGCAATTGCTGCTGGTAGGCCTGCAACATGTTCTGTTGATGTACGGCGGCGCCATCGCGGTGCCGTTGATCGTCGGACAAGCCGCCGGCCTCTCCCGCGAAGAAATCGCCTTCCTGATCAACGCCGACCTGCTCGTGGCCGGTGCCGCCACCTTGGTGCAGTCATCAGGGATCGGCGGCATCGGCATCCGCATGCCAGTGATGATGGGCGCCAGCTTTGCCGCCGTCGGCAGCATGGTGGCCATGGCCGGCATGGACGGTGTCGGCCTCACCGGGATCTTCGGTGCGACCATCGCCGCCGGCTTCTTCGGCCTGCTGATCGCGCCCTTCATGTCGAAAATCGTGCGCTTCTTCCCGCCGCTGGTGACCGGCACGGTGATCACTTCCATCGGCCTCTCGCTGTTTCCGGTAGCGGTGAACTGGGCCGGGGGCGGCGTGCACGTCAGCGAGTTCGGCGCGCCACTGTACCTGGCGGTGGCGGCCATGGTGCTGAGCATCATTTTGCTGATCAACCGCTTCATGCGCGGCTTCTGGGTCAACATCGCGGTGCTGATCGCCATGGGCCTGGGCTATGGAGTGGCCGGACTGATCGGCATGGTCGATCTCGACGGCTTGAGCGATGCGCCCTGGCTACGGGTGGTCACGCCGCTGCATTTCGGTCTGCCCACTTTCGGCCTGGCGCCGGTGCTGTCGATGTGCCTGGTGGTGGTGATCATCTTTGTCGAATCCACCGGCATGTTCCTCGCCCTAGGCACCATCACCGAGCGTGAGGTCACGCCAGGGATGCTGCGCCGCGGTTTACTGTGCGACGCCGGCGCCTCCTTCGTGGCTGGGTTCTTCAACACCTTCACCCACTCCTCCTTCGCCCAGAACATTGGCCTGGTGCAGATGACCGGTGTGCGCTGCCGCTCGGTCACCGCCGTGGCCGGGGTACTGCTGATCAGCCTGTCGCTGCTGCCAAAGGCGGCTTTTCTGGTGGCCTCGATTCCACCCGCCGTACTCGGCGGCGCCGCCATCGCGATGTTCGGCATGGTCGCCGCCACCGGCATCAAGATTCTCCAGGAAGCCGACATCGGCGACCGTCGCAACCAACTGCTGGTGGCGGTCAGCGTGGGCATGGGGCTGATACCGGTGATGCGTCCGGAGTTTTTCGCGCACCTGCCACGCTGGATGGAGCCCATCACCCACAGCGGCATCGCCATGGCGACCCTGAGCGCAGTGCTGCTCAACGTGCTGTTCAACGTGCTGGGGGGCGCTGACCGAGCGCACCTGAGCGGCGCCCCTCTGCACTAAGCCTTTACGCTGAAAAGCTGACCAAGTGCCCCACTTTTGTCACCGACGCTCCATCGAGGAGCACGGTGACCGGAGCCCCGGCTGCCTTGCAGGAAAATGCTGACCGTTCAATCGGCTTTTTCAGGGCCATTGCTAGCACTGGTCAGGTTTTTCATGGCTTCGTTCAGGTTTGGCGCAGCTCTTGCTATAGGTCATGCGCCCCGTGCGGAAGCTGACCGTTCAGACGACTTTAAAACAGCAGTTTTACGCTCGACAAGGCGCCATCACAGAGCGCCGCCCTTAAAAAAAAACCAAAGACCGATTCTCAGGGAGCTACACAATGACGCGCACTTTCACCCGCCTGATCATGGCCGGTATACTCTTGGCTGGCGCACAGGCAGTGCAGGCAGATGATCTGTTTCAATGGCAGAGCTACAGCCTGACCTATCTCAATGGGCAGAACTTCAAGGTCAACCCGCCCAATCAACAGACGGTGACATTTGAATATGCCGACTCGTGGAAGTACGGTGACAACTTCCTGTTCGTCGACAATATCTTCTATAACGGCAAGCCCGATTCCAACGTCGGTGGCAATACCCTGTATGGCGAGTACAGCCCACGCTTGTCGCTGGCCAAGATGACCGGCCACGATTTTGCCTTCGGCCCGATCAAGGACGTGCTGCTGGCCGGCACCTACGAGTTCGGCGAAGGCGATGTGGAGTCGTGGTTGATCGGCCCGGGCTTCGACCTGAAGATTCCCGGGTTCGATTACTTCCAGCTGAACTTCTACGACCGTCATGCCCGCGGGTCGCGTGCCGGTAATAACATCTGGCAGATTACCCCGGTGTGGTCGTACACCATCCCGGTGGGCAACTCCGATATTCTCATCGACGGCTATATCGACTGGGTGGTGCAGAACGACAGTAACGCCCAGGGCGATTACCATCGTAATATTCACGTCAACCCGCAGGTCAAATATGACCTGGGCAAGGCGTTGCACATGACACCGCAGAAGTTGTACGTGGGTTTCGAATATGATTACTGGAAGAACAAATACGGGATCGAAAGTACGTCAGACTTTGATACCAACCAAAACACCGCGAGTTTATTGGTGAAAGTGTTTTGGTAACGATTCGGTGATGCCCATCGCGGGCTTCGCGCGCGCCTACGGACAACACCTGCCGCAGGAGTGCGCAAAGCCCGCGATGGCGGCGACGCGGACGGCTATTTGATGACTCACTGATCGTAGCTTTTAATGATCTGGTATTTCCCCCGCTCCTCCATTCTCGTGATGACATACATTCTTACGTTAAAATAAGTAGCCGGCGGATTAATACTGTCGATAACCTTAAGCATCGCATCCTCCACACCATCACCATTTATATCGCCACGCCCTATTGCCACGACCGTCTGTTTAGACCCGTCGAGATAAAGAGTAACGACATTATGATCAAATCTTTTAATTTTTTCGACAGGCTCTACATCCCACCAACTCGGTTCCGGGCGTTGTTTCTCGAGCCTTTCCCGGGTCTCGTTAGCGATTATCTGGCCAGGATAGTAAGGCGTATTTTTTAAGAAATCTTCTGTCACTAATTTTTCTGGCAAGTAGGTAACGTCAGAAGGTTTTGCCTTCGCTATCAGGTCAGCGGCCAGACAATTAATCAGTAACTCCCTAAATCCATTAGCCTCAGATTCGACCTTCGGCTCAAGCAAACGAACTTCGCTCGCTTGAGCCGCTGTATAATCCCTACAGGTTACCAGAGGTCGGGAATGCCCTTCGGCCAGAAACTCACCATACAGAGGGGCCTTCATGGCCGTTTCCAAGGTGGAGGCACGTTCTGCAATCTCCAGGCTTTTCATAAAGGGCTTGAGATCCAGGCCTTCTACCTTCGTCGGTATAGACGAAGCAGCCGCCAACCCTAGAGATACACCGATCGTTATTGAAGTCACCATACTCTTGATGATCATGGGTGCCTCTTTGTGGCCTGTGTCACTCCACTAACTTCAATAGCCGCTGCCTTTAAAAAAAGTTTGGCGCTGGCTTGGTCCACAAGTTTATTCAGTACAAGATCACGAATGATTGTCCGCCCAGAGGAGGCGCCTCCCGCGCTGCTTGCCGTCCTTGAGACCGGTTGCGTCGCACCAAAATGATAACCTGTGATTTCGATGCAATCCTTATATTGGGAATCCAGTGCCTCGTCGGGAATACCTTCAATTTTTACGTAAGCATCGAATGCCATTTTTATTTTTGTCCTACTGAAGAATGGAAGCGGACAAAAGATACTCATCGGCTGAACATGTAGCAATATTTTTTTGACGTCAATCGTTAGGGGGCCAGCTATAACCCCGATCTTGACGGCTTAAAAAACTTTAGAGTAAAGGTAACATCATATTTCTACCTGTGCAGATGGGCCCTCTCAACCGTAGCAAACATGCCGAATACTCTCTTCAAGTGAAGATACGTGCAAGCGCAGTCGCTCTCACCACATGAGAGGCAAGTCATTCGCCAGCGCGCGATGTCCCCCAGTTGGTTCAGGAACTCCCACACCAAAAACTTTTAATTAGTTGGTAAAAATGTTTTGGTCAGCGTTGGAATCACGTAACGCCAAATGAGGTCGTCGGCAGGAGCGCAAAGCCCGCGACGGACCTTAAACGGTCTTGAACGCCTGCGCCAACCGCTCCAACCCCACATCAATCTGCCCCACATCCGGCGCTGCGAACGACAGCCTCAAGCTGTCCATCTCCGGCGCCTCGGCGTAGAACGCCGCCCCCGGCACGAACAGCACCCGCTGTTCGATCGCCTTCTCCAGCAACACCTTGGCCGCGACTCCCCGGCGGCACTTACCCCAGACAAACATGCCCCCTGCCGGCGGGCTGACCTCGAGGTATTCCTCCAGGCCCGCGAGTCCCGTGAGCATGCGCTGGGCCTTTTCTCGATACCCCGCCACCAAGCCCGGCAGCGCCGCTTCCAGGCCTCCGGCGCGCAGGTACTCGACGGCGATCTGCTGGGCCCAGGGCGAGGTGCACAGGTCCACCGTCTGCTTGGCGATGCGACAGCGCTGCGCAATCGCCGCCGGCGCCACCATCCAGCCCAGGCGCAGGCCCGGGGCAATCACCTTGGACAGACTGGACAGATGCACCACCCGTCCCTGGGCGCCGTCAATCCGCTCACTGAGGGCCAGCAAGGACGGCAACGCCTCACCGGCAAAGCGCAAGGCCCCGTAGGGATCGTCCTCGATGATCAGCAGGTCATGCCGCGCGGCCAAGGCCAGCAGATGCTCACGGCGCTCCAGGGTCAGGCAGGCGCCGGTGGGGTTGGCGAAAGTGGGCACGCAATACAGCAGGCGTACGGTGCCTGTCGGCAGGCCGGCCAGTTGCTGCTCCAGCTGTTCGGTGTCCAGCCCGTCGCGGTCAGTGACCGCGCTCAGCACGCGCATGCCGCCCATGCGCAAGGCCTGCAACGCCGCCGGGTAGCCGGGGCGTTCGACCATGACCGTATCGCCGGGTTCGAGCAGCACCTTGATCAGCAGATCCAACCCCTGCTGGGAGCCGGTGGTCACCAGCACGTCGTCCATGGCCACCTCAGACCCGCGCCGGCCCATCAGCTTGACCAGTTCCGCGCGCAGCGCCGGAAGGCCTTCGGTGGCGCCGTATTGCAGGCAATCCAGGGGCGCCTCGGCGAAGGCGCGCTGGCTGGCCTCGGCCAGAGGCTCACGGTCGAAAAATTGCGCCGCCGGGTAGCCCCCCGCGAAGGAAATCATGCCGGGCAAGGACAGGTATTTGAACAGCTCGCGAATCACCGAACCGGTGGGAGCCTGGAAGGCGCTGGAGAAACGATAGTCGGGCATGGGGGCTCGCCGCGGATGGCCAATCGGAGTGGGCCAGTATCGACGGCGAGTCAGCAGGGGGACAAGCGAGGTTTGGGCAGGATGTCATTCCTGCCGGGCATGTGCTTGCCTCACACCACGCGCTTGACCTTGACCTTGGCCACACACAGATAAGGCGCAGCCGTCGGCTGATGGCTGAAATGCATCGCCAGCTCATCACGCTGGCCAGCCCCTGCGGTCAAATCCAGCGCCAGGAAGATCAACGCCGACAACGATAAAAACGAAGCGATCTGCAGTGCGCGTTTGTTCATGACAACCAGGTCCTCGGGATTGAGCTCCTTCATACCGTGCTTTGGTGACGGTGTGAAGAATTTCGTTCCAGGACTATCGGCCCGGGCTCGCCGTTCTTGAAGACCGGCTGTCGCCCGGCTCAGTCGAAATGATAGGCCACCGCCGTCATCACCTCGGCCTGATTCACTTCGCCGCGCGCCTTCACCAGGCTGCTATCAGCCGCCGAACCGCTCAAGTGCACCCAGCTGACATCGCCCAGCAACGACCAATGGCCGCCCAGCGGAATCTTCACGCCCTGGCTCAAGGTAATGTCCTGCAAGCCGCCGCTGGCACGGTAGGCACCCAAACCCGTGGCCTGGACCTGGTCCGGTTGCACATCGAAAAAGGTCTGCTCGAAGCGTCGATCGGCGTAGTGCGCGGTCAACTCGGTGCTGCCGAACAGCCCGCCGCCCACCGGGTAGTCGAGCTCGCCGGCAACCTTGCCGATCAGGCCGCCCTGCCCGCTGCTGCTGCCCGCCGTATGGCCGACCTGAGCCGAGAGCTCCCACCAGGGTTGCAGGCTGTAGGAGATAAAGGCACCGCCCTCGCCCATGTCCGACACATCGCGCAAACCGCGCAGCGGACCATTGGCGGTACGCCCCTGCACGTAATTGACGAAGGGCCCGACACTGATGCCGTGACCTTTGAGAAGGGTATAGGAGAGGCCGTCCTCGGAATCCAGATCGAAGTTGCCCAGTTGCAGGTCAAAATACGGCATCGGCTGAACGTCGTGGCGAGTGCCGGCGGGCTCGCGCGCCTGCCACGACAGGCCGGCGCCGGCATCACCTTGCAGGCCGTCCAGGGACAAGCCCTCGGCGCTGGCCGCGGTCGCCGCAAGTGCTGAAATAAACAGAAGAAAATATTGAACGAACTTCATCAATCACAACTCTGTGAATACAGGCGCGCATGAAGCCGTTTTCCACCTGCAGTGCGCAAGCACTCATCTTGTTTGGAGCGACCTACAAAAATTGTAGCTCGCCGTAGCATCGTCTCTGCCATTTGGCGGTCCCTGAAAATGGATCGTGCGCCTTATCTCTGATAATTTCTATTAATATCATGTAGTTATAGAAATTTTTCATAACTCCCCCGCCCACTGGCACGCCCCCTGCACTACCTTCTGCAAGCGCACATTGCGCGCCATGACACAGGTACTTGCAGATGATGCAGTGGCATATCGTGTGTGACTTCGACGGGACTATCACCCGCAGCGACGTCATCGACAACATTCTTCAACGTTTCGCCGACCCGGCCTGGGAAGTGGTGGAAGAGCAGTGGCTGGCCGGCGAGATCGGTTCTCGCGAATGCCTGAGCCGCCAGCTGTCCATGGTCAAGGCCACCCCTGCCCAGTTGCTGGAATATTTCGACAGCGTGGAAATCGATCCGGCCTTCCCCGACTTCGTCGACCTGGTCCGTGAGCGCGGCGCTTCCCTGGAAGTGGTCAGCGACGGTATCGAGCAAGCTATTGCCCGGGTGCTCTCGCGCAATTACTGCACGCTGCTGCCGATCCTGGCCAACCGTCTGCGCCAGACCGGCCCGGAAAGCTGGCGGATCGATTTCCCGCACTCCAGCGATGCCTGCCGCGCCGCCTCCGGCAACTGCAAATGCAAGTCCACCCCGAGCGACCGCCGCGTGCTGGTCATCGGTGACGGCAAGTCGGACATGTGCGTGGCGTCCGACGCCGACTTCGTCTTTGCCAAGGGCAGCCTGGCCGACTATTGCGAACGCGAGGGCATTGCCCACGCCCGTTTCGACAGTTTCGCCGAACTGCCTGCATTGCTTTCGCGTCTGCCCGCCGACCGGGCTTCGCTGACACCTCTTACCGCTTTTGAACGCCAGGAACTCTTCCACCATGTCTGAACACATCCGCATTGCCAGCGCCGAAGACCAAGTGCTGCTGGACAAGGAAGCCAAGTATTGCTCTTTCGGTGACACCGTTCACTACGTCGAGCCGCCACGTATTTTCAGCCGTTGCGAAGGCTCTTACGTGTTCGACACCGAAGACCAGGCCTACCTCGACCTGCAAATGTGGTACTCGGCGGTCAACTTCGGCTATGCCAACCCACGCCTGAACAACGCCCTCAAGCAGCAGATCGACACCCTGCCGCAGATCGCCAGCCAATACCTGCACAAAGGCAAGATCGAACTGGCCGAGCACATCGCCGTCGACGCCAAGCGCAAGTTCGGCCTGGACGGTCGCGTGCACTTCAACGTGGGCGGTTCGCAGTCCATCGAAGACTCCCTGAAAGTGGTGCGTAACGCCAGCAACGGCAAGAGCCTGATGTTCGCCTTCGAAGGCGGCTACCACGGCCGTACCCTGGGCGCGTCCTCGATCACCTCGAGCTACCGCTACCGTCGCCGCTACGGCCACTTCGGCGAGCGCGCTCAGTTCATCCCGTTCCCGTACCACTTCCGCGGCCCTAAAGGCATGACCAAGGAAGAATACGGCAGCTACTGCGTCCAGCAATTCGCCCGTCTGTTCGAAACCGAATACAACGGCGTATGGGACCCAAAGACCGGCCAGTGCGAATACGCGGCGTTCTACGTCGAGCCAATCCAGGGCACCGGCGGCTACGTCATTCCGCCGATGAACTTCTATAAAGAGCTCAAGCACGTCCTGGACCAGCACGGCATCCTGATGGTCTCCGATGAAATCCAGATGGGCTTCTACCGCACCGGCAAGCTGTGGTCGATCGAGCACTTCGACGTCCAGCCTGACATCGTGGTCTTCGGCAAGGCGCTGACCAACGGCCTGAACCCGCTGGGCGGCATCTGGGCCCGTGAAGAGCTGATCAACCCAAGCATCTTCCCGCCTGGTTCGACCCACTCGACCTTCGCCTCCAACCCATTGGGTACGGCAGTAGGTCTGGAAATGTTCAAGATGACCAGCGAAGTCGACTACGGCGCGATGGTCATGGAAAAGGGCAAGTACTTCCTGGCCGGCCTGGAAGTGCTGAAGAAGCAATACAAGATTGTCGGCGACGTCGACGGGCTGGGCCTGGCCCTGCGCATGGAAATCTGCACCGAAGACGGCTTCACCCCGGACAAGGCGAAGCTCGACGAAATGGTCGACGAAGGCATGAAGGGGGACATGGTGGTTGACGGTCGCAAACTGGGCCTGATCCTTGACGTGGGCGGTTACTACAAGAACGTGATCACCTTGGCACCGTCATTGGAAATCAGCTACCCGGAAATCGATCTGGCCCTGCGTTTGCTGGATCAACTGCTGCACCGAGTGACCACTCGGTGAACAGTGCGCAGATCGATCTGGGGGAAGGCAGCGCCGGCTTCAAGTTGGGCGATGGCCCGGTGGCCGTGCTGCTGATCCACGGCCTGACCGGCACCCCGACCGAACTGCGCAAAGTGGCACAAGGCTTGGCCAAACGTGGGTACAGCGTCTATGTCCCCACCTTGCCTGGCCATTGCGGCGACAACGCAGACCTGCAGGCCACCCGCTGGACCGACTGGTACGCGGGTGTGCAACGCACCTTCCTGGACATCCGCCAGCAACACGAGCAAGTGTTCGTCGGCGGCCTGTCCATGGGTTCGGTGATGTCCATGTACCTGGCCGCGCAATACCCCGGCCAGGTCGCAGGCCTGTTGTTGTACTCCACCACTTTGCGTTATGACGGCTGGAACATGAGCTTCTGGGCGAAATTCACCCATATCTTCATGGCCATTCCGTTCGGCGTGCACATCTGCAAGTTTGTCGAGTCTTCGCCTTATGGCATCAAGAACCCGCGCCTGCGGGCCATCATCGAAAAACAGATGAAAGAAGGCGAAAGCGATGCCGCCGGTCTGTTGATGATGTCCGGTATCAGCGTGCGCGAGCTGCACCGCCTGGTGGCCGCCACCAAGCGCGGCATGCCGTCGGTGAAGACGCCGGCCTTGGTGCTGCACTCCTCGGAAGACGACATCACCAGCCGCTGGAACGCCGACTACATCGAACGCCACCTCGGCGGGCCGGTGAACAAGGTGCTATTGGACAACTGTTACCATATGATCACGGTCGACCTGGAATACCGCAAGGTCATTGACCTGAGCGCCGACTTTGTCGATCAGCACAGCACCGCGTCGCAGCCCCTGCCGCTGGAATGCGCCCAGGCCTCATGAGTGTTCCACTGGTCGCGCTCACCCGTCCTCTGAAGACCCAACGCAAAACAGGAGCCTTCGTGATTCATTGGAGTCTGCAGCGCAAGCTGGTGTTGGCCTTCTGGTTGGTGAGCGTCATCCCGACAATGATCGCTGCCGAATTGGCGGCGTCCACCTTGTCACAGATTTTCGACAGCAACGTGCGCGTATGGCTGCAGGAATCGACCAAAATCGTCGAAGACGAGATCAGCGAGATCCTGCGGGACAATTCCCGCACTGCGCAATTGCTGCTCAACCATTCTCAGCCCCAAGTCGGCGGCAGCCTTGCCGACAACCGGCTGACCACGGACATCGCCACGGCGATGGACGCCGACGTGGTGGCGCTGATCCGTACCCGCGACCACAAGGTGATGTTCAGCACCGCTTCCGACGAGATCGTCAAGCAGATCAGCCTGGCGCCCAACGCCGTGCTGCAGACCCTGAGCAACGACGGCACGCCGACCGGTGCGGTGGTCTCGACCTTCCCCAGTCTGCAGAACGGGGAAGACTACCAGCTGATGATTGCCACTTACCTGGACGCCAGCTTCCTGACCAGTGTCGATGACGTGCACTCCCTGGACCTGCGCCTCTATCTGGCAAGCCCCCAGGGCTTTGCTCAGGTGTTCTCCAGCCAGCGCTTCGAAGACGCGCCCAACGTCATCCCGAAACGGATCGAAGACATCCTGCGTGCCACCCGGGCGCCGAGCGAGCAGTTCACCAGTCGCTTCAGCGGGCTGTACCGGCCACTTTTCAACGACAACGGGCAGTTGCAGGGCGTGGTCTATAGTGGCTTGCTGCGTCATAGCAGCCTGGTGGGGCTGGTGAACCAAAGTAACTTGTTCATCCTGATCTTCCTGCTGGGTTCGGCCTTGTCCCTGGGCGTCGGCTGGCTGGTCTCGCGGCGCATGACCCAGCCCTTGCGGGCGCTGTCGGCCGGTGTGCAGGCGATCACCGCCGGTGATTACGGCCAACGCGTGGAAGTGGCCGGGGACGACGAGATGGCCGACCTGGCGACCACCTTCAACCACATGGCGGCCGGCCTGAAGGAGCTGCAGCACCTGGAAGCGCAGCTGCGCCGTCGGGACCGCCTGCACGCCTTGGGCGAGGTGGCCATGGGCCTGGCCCACGAGATTCGCAACCCGCTGGGCATCATCAAGACCGCCACCCAACTGCTGCATCGGCGCGCTGCGTTACCGGAAACCGACATGCGCCATCTGGAATACGTGATCAGCGAAGTGACCCGCATCAACGACCTGATCACCGAGTTCCTCGACTTCGCCAAGCCCAACGCACCGCTGCGCGCGGTGATTTCGGCACGCCAGCTACTGGAGGAGCTGCTGGGCTTCTGCGCTCCGGAACTGGTCAACCAGCACATCGAGGCAGTGATCGACGATCAGGCGCCGGGGGCAACGTTGTACGCCGATGCGCGGCAGTTGCAACAGGCCTGCCTGAACCTGGTGCTCAATGCCATCGACGCCATGCCCGGTGGCGGCCACCTGCGCCTGGGTATTGCAAATGCCGAGCAAACCACCATCATCAGCATTTCCGACAGTGGCCAGGGCATCCCCCCCGACATGATCGAGCGCATCTTCAACCCCTTCGTCACCACCAAGGCCTCCGGCACCGGGCTGGGCCTGGCCAAGGTCTTTTCCATCATGGAAAACCATGATGGCCGGGTCGAGTGCGTCAACCAGCCCGGCATGGGCGCCACGTTCAACCTGTACCTGGCTGATCATCCCCCCGTACCGGTGTCGGCATGAGCCATTGTGTGCTGGTGGTGGATGACGAAGCCAAGCTGTGCGACCTGCTGGTCTCGGCGCTGGCCGGTCCTGAAATGCAAGTGTTGACCGCCGGTAACGGTTTGCAGGCACTGGCCATTCTCGAGCAGAACGCCGTCGACCTGGTCATCAGCGACTGGCGCATGCCGCAGATGGACGGCCCGCAGCTGCTGGCCGAGATCAAGCAACGCTATCCGCGCCTGCCGGTCATCGTCATGACCGCCTACAGCACGGTGAAGAATGCCGTATCGTCCATGCGCAATGGTGCCTACGACTATATTGCCAAGCCGTTCGACATCGACGAGCTGGATGTGACCGTGCACAAGGCGCTGCAATTCGGCGACATCCTGCGCGACAACCAGCGCCTGCGCGACGAGCTCCAGGCCCACCGCCACATCGACAGCCTGGTCGGCGAAAGCCCGGCCTTTTCTCGGGTGCTCACCGCCATCGACTCGGTGCGCGAGAGCAGCGCGACCATCCTGCTGACCGGCGAGAGCGGGACCGGCAAGGAAATGGTCGCCCGGGCCATTCACCAACATGGCAGCCGGGCCGACCAGCCCTTCGTGGCGGTCAATTGCGCAGCCATTCCCGAAGGCCTGCTGGAAAGCGAGATGTTCGGCCACCGCAAGGGCGCCTTCACCGGGGCCATTGCCGACCGCGTGGGGCGCTTCGCACAGGCGGACAAGGGCACGCTGTTTCTCGACGAAGTAGGCGACATGCCGCTACCGCTCCAGGCGAAGATCCTGCGCGCCTTGCAGGAACGGGTCATCGAGCCGGTGGGTGAAAGCCATGAGCGCCGCGTCGACGTACGGGTGATTGCTGCCACCAACAAAGACCTGCTCCAGGCCGTGGCCGACAAGACCTTCCGCGAAGACCTGTACTACCGTTTGAACGTCTTCCCGATCCCCCTGCCCGCCTTGCGCGAGCGGGTCGACGACATCGCTGCCCTCGCCGCCCACTTCGCCCGCACGGCGGGTGCCGACGCGGGCAAGCGCATCACCGGCTTCAGCGACGGCGCCTTGCGCGCCATGCTGCAATACCCGTGGCCGGGCAACATTCGCGAGCTGCAGAACTGCGTGGAGCGCGCGACCATCGTTGCCCGCGGCGCGCAGATTGAAGAAGCCGACCTGCCCGGCTACCTGTTCGGCTCGGCCCCCGTCGGCCAGCCCGCCGGGCTGGTGCCGAGTGCGCAGATGGGCATCCCGGAGGACCTGGACGCCACTTTGGCAGAACTGGAAAAAGGCTTCATGCTCGCGGCGTTGCAGGAGTCCCAGGGGGTGCAGACGGCGGCGGCGCAAAAGCTGGGGATCTCGGAGCGCAGCTTCTGGTACCGCTTGAAGAAGCTGGGTATCCAGGTAGACAAGATCGCCCATTGACGGCCGAGGGATCTGACCGAAACAGGCCGGTCAGTTCCCGCCAGCCACTCTTTACTGCGCAACTGCTCCCGCCACGGTCGGCGCGCCGATCTCCACGGGCAAGCCGTCCTCTGCCGTGACCACATCGCGCACCACGTCCCAGTCCATTTGCAGATGCTCGGCGAGGTCCTGACGCTTGAGCAGGGCGTTGATCACCGCCGTGTGCTTGTCTTCAGCCGAAGGGTCGCCCTGGGCGTCCAGCGGTGTGTGAGCTTCGAGGTAGACCTTGCCACCGCTGATACCGAACTTGTACGGCTCGTTCATGATCCGCACCGGAGTGCCCACCGGCACCAGCCTGGCCAGTTCCAGCACACTGTCGTTGTAAAGGCGGAAGCAGCCATGGCTGGTGCGCATGCCGATGCCGAACTTCTTGTTGGAGCCGTGGATCAGGTAGCCAGGCAGGCCAAGGGTGAATTTGAAAGGCCCCAGCGGATTGTCGGGGCCGGCCGGGACGACGTTGGGCAACGGATCGCCGTCGGCAGCATGTTCGGCCTTGATCGAGGCCGGGGGCGTCCAGGTCGGATTGGGGATCTTGCCCGTGATCTTGGTCACTGCCACCGGTGATCCCCAGCCTTCACGGCCGATGCCAATGGCGTAGGTGCGCACCACGTTCTGGCCTTTGGGGTAGTAGTACAGGCGGTATTCGGCCAGGTTGATGACAATGCCCTCCCGCGGCCCCGGCGGCAGGATGAACCGGGTGGGCAGGACGATCTCGGTGCCGGGCTTGGGCAGCCAGGGGTCGACGCCAGGGTTGGCCGCGATCAGTTCCAGGTAGCCCAGGTCGTTGGCAGTGCCGATGTCGGCAAAGGTGTCTTCGTACCTGGCGGTCAGGGTATGCACCTGCCCCACCACGTCTTCACCCGGTGGCGGCAACGGGAATTCGAGAGCGGCGGCTTGGCCGCAGGCAAACAGCGCAGCCAGCGAGAGGCCGCGGGTTACAATGGAGAAGCGCGCGAACATCCGGGAAATCCCTCGCAATCGACAAGGAGGCAAAATCGCGATTGTACATGGGATCAAGGGTGGTGGTGTTTGGCGGGTCGAACTTCATGTGACCGCGGGCAACACAAACCCCGCGGGCGAAAACTCAGAGCAGCGGCCAGACCGGGCGCGTGCCCTGCCGTTGGGCATAGACGATAGCCTTGCACAGCTGGCACAGGCGCTGGTCGCGAAAGATCGTCTTGCCCACCGGCGACCAGCGCGGTTGCGCCGGCAGCAGCGTGCCACACAGGGTGCGGTCGGCCGTGCCGCCCAGTTCCAGTTGCCGGGCGGTCAGGTGCACGCGCACTTCCTGACAGGCGAACAGATCAAGCTGCTCGTCAGGTTCAATCAATTGGTAGGCAAACAAGGACCAGGCGGGACGCGGCATTTGGGGCTCCAGAGCGGGGGCGCCACATTAGCTCAAAGCCCCGCGCGATTAAAGCCTCAAAGCAGCGGCTTGAGCGTTGGCCAGACATTATCCAGCAGCATGCCCTGAGCGTTGACCGCCGGGTGCAGGCTGTCGGCCTGCATCAAGTCAGGATGGCCGCCGATGCCTTGTAGAAAAAACGGCACCAGTGCCACTTTCTTCTGCTCGGCCAGGTCGCCGTACACCTTGGCAAAGGCCTGGGTGTAGCGCGTACCGTAGTTGGGGGGCAACTGCATGCCCAACAGCAGAACCTTGGCGCCGGCCGCCCGCGACAGGTCAATCATTGTTGCGAGATTTTGCTGAAGTTCAGCCGGCTGCAGGCCACGCAGGCCGTCATTGCCGCCCAATTCCAGCACCACCACATCGGGCTTGTGCTCCGCAAGCAGCGGCGGCAGGCGCGCGGCGCCATTGGCACTGGTGTCGCCACTGATCGACGCATTGACCACCACCTCGCTGGAACCCTCGTGCCCAAGCCGTTGCCTCAACAGTGAAACCCATCCCTTGCTGGTATCCAGGCCAAAACCGGCGCTGATACTATCGCCTACCACCAGCACGGTTCCTGCTGCCGCGCCCTGGGCCATCATCAACAGGGCCAGGCCAGTACTCATCAACCACACTCGCATCGGATTCTCCATGGGCGAAAGCATTCTCGCAGCGCGCAACCTTAGCAAAGTGGTTCCCAGCGAGGAAGGCACGCTGACGATCCTCCACGAACTGACCCTGGACCTGGCCGCCGGCGATAGCCTGGCCATTGTCGGCGCCTCCGGTTCGGGCAAATCGACGCTGTTGGGCCTGCTGGCCGGCCTTGACCTGCCCAGCGCCGGCAGTGTGATGCTGGCGGGCAAGGACCTGAGCCAGCTCGACGAAGACCAGCGTGCGCGGGTACGCGCCGAGCATGTGGGCTTTGTGTTCCAGTCGTTTCAACTGTTGGACAGCCTCAACGCCCTGGAGAACGTCATGCTGCCTTTGGAGCTCGAAGGCAACCCACAGGCTCGTGAGCGGGCGAGCGAGCTGCTGCAGCGGGTCGGTCTGGGGCACAGACTGAGCCATACTCCGCGACAACTGTCCGGCGGCGAGCAGCAGCGTGTAGCCATTGCCCGGGCCTTCGCCGCGCAGCCCGACGTGCTGTTCGCCGACGAGCCCACCGGCAACCTCGACAGCCATACTGGCGAGCGCATCAGCGACCTGCTCTTTGAACTCAATCGCGAGCGCGGCACCACGCTGGTACTGGTGACCCACGACGAACGCCTGGCACATCGCTGCCGACGCCTGATCCGCCTCGACGCCGGCCGCCTGGTCGCCCCCCTGGAGCCCTGATGGCCCGTCTGCCTTTTTCGCGCCTGTTCGGCCTCGCCGCGCGCCAACTGGCCCGCGACAGCCGCGCAGGTGAATTGCGCGTCTTGTTCTTCGCGCTGGTGGTGGCCGTGGCCGCCAGCACCGCCATCGGCTATTTCGGGGCGCGCCTCAACGCCGCAATGCAGATGCGCGCGACCGAATTCCTCGGCGCCGACCTGATTCTGCAAGGCAGCTCGCCCGCGCGTCCCGAACAGATCGACGCCGGCCTGCAACACCACCTCGATCATGCCCGCACGGTGGAGTTTTCCAGCGTGATCGCCACCGACAATGGCATTCAGCTCTCCAGCATCAAGGCGGTGGACAGCGCCTACCCGCTGCGCGGTCAGCTCAAGAGTACCGACATCCCCCAAGGCACCGAGGCCCAGGGCGGCGGCCCGCAACCGGGTGAGGCCTGGGTCGAGGCACGCCTGCTGGTGGCGCTGAATCTGAAGATCGGCGACAGCATCGACGTCGGCAACAAGACCCTTCGCATGGCCCGCGTGCTGACCTACGAGCCCGACCGGGCAGGCGACTTCTACAGCCTGACCCCACGGGTGATGATCAACCTCGCCGATCTCGACGCCACCGGCGTGGTGCAACCGGGCAGCCGGGTGAGCTATCGCGAACTCTGGCGGGGGCCGCAGCCGGCTGTAGACAACTACCGCCAGGCCATGGAACCCCATCTGGCGCCCAACCAGAAACTGCAGGACTCACGCGACAGCAACCGACAGATCGGTGGCGCCCTGGGCAAGGCCGAACGCTACCTGAACATGGCCAGCCTGGTGGCGGTGCTGCTCAGCGGCGTCGCGGTGGCCCTGTCGGCCACACGCTTTGCCGCGCGACGCCTGGACGCCAGCGCCCTGTTGCGTTGCCTGGGGCTGTCACGCCGTGAAGCGCTGCTGCTGTTCTGTGTGCAACTGGCGCTGCTGGGGTTGGCAGCCTGCATCAGCGGGGCGTTGTTGGGCTGGCTGGCGCAACTGGGTCTGTTTGCCTTGTTGCAAGGGCTGCTGCCGGCCGTAGTGCCGCCGGGCGGCGCTTTTCCGGCGTTGGCCGGTATCGCCACCGGAATGGTGGCGCTGGCCGGATTCGCCTTGCCTCCACTGGCCGCATTGGGCCGCGTGCCGCCGCTGCGGGTGCTGCGTCGCGACCTGTTGCCGGTGCCTCCCAGCAGTTGGCTGGTCTACGGCACGGCCCTGCTCGCCCTTGGCCTGATCATGTGGCGCCTGAGCCTGGACCTGGTGCTGACCTTTGCCCTGCTGGCCGGCGGCCTGGTGGCGGCGGTCATTCTTGGCGGCGTGTTGCTGCTCGTGTTGCAGGGCCTGCGCCGTGCCTTGAGCCGCGCGCCCCTGGCCTGGCGCCTGGGGCTCGGGCAACTGCTGCGTCATCCGCTGGCCGGCGCAGGCCAGGCATTGGCGTTCGGCCTGATCCTGCTGGCCATGGCACTGATCGCCCTGCTGCGCGGCGAGCTGCTGGACACTTGGCAGAACCAGTTGCCCAAGGACGCCGCCAATTACTTCGCACTGAACATCCTGCCTGACCAGCGCGACCATTTCGCCGAACAACTGAGCCACCTGACCGCTCAGGCCGCGCCCTTGTTTCCGATCATTCCGGGACGTCTGACGGACATCAACGACAAGCCGGTGCAGGGCATCGTCATGCCTGATTCACGGGGCGACCGAGCCATCCAGCGCGACCTGAGCCTGACCTGGGCAGCGGACCTGCCCGTGGGCAACCGTATCACCGCCGGTAGCTGGTGGGGGGCTACCCCCCGGAACGGTGACTTGCCCGGCGTTTCGGTGGAGGACGAAGTGGCCCAGAGCCTGACCCTCAAGCTGGGTGACACGTTGACCTTCGACATTGGCGGCGTACAGCGTCAGGTGCGGGTGACCAGCCTGCGCCACATCGACTGGGACAATTTCAAGCCCAACTTCTTCATGATCTTCGAACCAGGCACCCTCAAGGACCTGCCGGCCACCTACCTCACCAGCTTCTACCTGGCGCCGGGGCATGATGCCCAAGTGGTCGAGCTGTCGCGCACCTTTCCCGCGGTGACCTTGCTGCCGGTGGAAGCCTTGCTGCAGCAACTGCGCAGCATTCTGGCCCAGGTCACGATCGCTGTGCAGTACGTGCTGTTGTTTGTGTTGGCGGCAGGGTTGGCGGTGCTGTTCTCCGGCCTGCAATCGACCCTGGACGAACGCATCCATCAGGGCGCGCTGCTACGGGCGCTGGGGGCGCAACGCCAGCTGCTGATCAAGGCGCGACGCATCGAGTTCGGTCTGCTGGGGGCCGCCAGTGGTGTACTGGCTGCGCTGGGCACCGAAGTGGTCAGCCTGCTGCTGTACCGCTACGCGTTCAATCTGCACTGGACCCCGCACCCTTCGCTGCTGCTATTGCCGCTGGTGGGGGCGCTGCTGGTGGGGACGGCCGGCGTGTTCGGCACCCGGCGGGCCTTGAACAGCAGCCCGCTCGCGGTATTGCGCGAAGGTTGACCGACGGACCGTTCGGCGCCTCGACCGAACCTCGGCACAGGGCATTTATCCATAGTTAACTGCCCATTCGAACAACGAGGTACGCCGTCATGAATACCACTTATCGCACCTGGCTGGGTGCCGCCGGCTTGTGCGCCTTGCTGGCTGCCCAGACTGCAGTCGCCGCCACCGTCGGCACTGGCACCACCACCGGGCCGGTCACGCCCAGCACCAAGAGCGCTTCCGAGGCCCCGATGGCGCCCATGGCGCCGCGGGTCAATGGTGCCACCGGCACGACCAACTCGGCCCCTGACAGCGGCACCAGCACCGGTACGGGCAACATGGGCACGCCTGGCACATCAGGCGCCACCGATGCCCTGCAGCAACAACGCCAGCAACGCGGCGAGCAGATGCAGAAAGAACGCACGACACCTTGACGTCCGCTCTCAAGGCTACTGAGGGTATTCGATGCTCAAGACCCACCAAAGCTTCGGCCCGGTGGGCGTGAGCACCGTAGCCTCGTCGTCCACCTGCTTCTTCAACAGCGCCCGGGCCATGGGCGAATCGATGGAGATGTAATCCATCCGCCCATAGATCTCGTCATAGCCGACGATGCGAAACTTCTTGCGCTCGCCCTCTTCGTCCTCGATCTCCACCCAGGCACCGAAAAACACCCGGCCCTCTTGTTCCGGTGAATAGCTGACTACCCGCATGTCTTCCAGGCGCTTGCGCAAATAGCGCACGCGGCGGTCAATCTCGCGCAACAGTTTCTTGTTGTACTGGTAATCGGCATTTTCACTCCGATCGCCAAGGGACGCGGCCCAGGCCACCTTCTGGGTGATGTCGGGACGATGCTCACGCCACAGGTAATCCAGCTCTTTCTTGAGCGCCACATGGCCCTCGGTGGTGACGATCTTGGTGCTGATTTCACTCATCGACGCAGTTCCGCAGGCTGATGGCGTGACATGGCCCCGTTCATCGCCGGGTGATCAAGCCCTGGCGCGCGATGCGCGTCAGGTGATGGATCGCCTCCCCTGCCTGCTCGCGCGTCGGGGCCTGGAGCACCGCCAGGTCGAAGCGACCGTCGGGAAAACCGGCGAGGCAGGTCGAGTCGTCGATGAACTGCGCGACAAAGGCCACGGCCTTCCCACGCCGACGCGGCCAACCATCGAGGCAACGCAGCAAACTCGGCTGATGCGCGCCGACCAGGAGGATACGGGGATTGCGCAGGGCCGGGCTCGACGGCAGTGGAGCCAGGCAGACAGCGGGACGGGGGCAACTCATGGCAAATGTTCTCAGCCTCGACTGCTTGAGCTGGGCAGCGGTGGGAGGCGTCACCGAACCAGCGCTTTAGCGGTATTTCGAGGGCCAAGGGCCCCCTCTGGCGCCCCGCAAGTAGCTGTTTAAATCGGCGCAGAAGGGCATCCTAGAGAAGGCGCGGGGCTAATGTCAACGGATCGAGGCCAGTTGCTTGCGGCTTTGTGGCTCCAGCGAATCGCGTTCACGGTCATAGGCCAGGTAGTACTTGTTGACGCTGTTGACGTAGTTCACTGCGTTCATGCCCATCTGCTCCATGGCCACCCGCTCGACCTGGAAGAACCACTTGTTGGGGTTCAGGCCGCGGCGGCGGGCCTCGGCGCGCAGGGCCTGAACCCGCTCGGGCCCCATGTTATAGGCGGCGAGCACGAACGCCATACGCTCGCGTTCATCGAGGTTGCGGCTGGAAAAGAATTTCTGCCGGATCATTGCCAGATAACGCGCACTGGCCTGCACGTTGTTGTCGACACTCTGAATGTTGCTCACCCCCACCCGCTGCGCCGCTGCCGGCGTCATCTGCATCAGCCCGGTGGCACCACTGCCGCCCCGCGCCGTGCTGTCGAGGGCCGACTCCTTGAAAGCCAGCGCGGCCAGGTCGAGCCAGTCCATGTGCTGTTCCCGAGCGTTGCGCTGCAAGA
Source organism: Pseudomonas sp. dw_358 (assembly GCF_018449655.1). GTDB lineage: Bacteria > Pseudomonadota > Gammaproteobacteria > Pseudomonadales > Pseudomonadaceae > Aquipseudomonas. Next base: position 136,925 of record NZ_JAAVUX010000004.1, on the reverse strand, counting down.
GCGGGCGTAGCTGCTCGAGTCGCTGCCGGTCAGGCTGCCTGAGCGGATTGTGCACCTGATACAGACCACTGTAGGCACGCTTGAAAGCCGAATCGGCATCCGCCGGGGCCTTGTAGGTCAGCAGGAATTGATCGAGGTCGGCCTTGAGTTGCACAGCGTCGCTGCGCACGTACCAGTTGATCCGGGTCGGTCCCGGGAAGGACACGCGAGCGTCGATGCGCAGTTTGGGCATGATCTTGAGCCAGCGCTCGGCAATGGAGCGCTCCACGACAGTCTGCGGGTAGATGCCAGCCTGGACCATGTCCAGCACGTCTTCGGCGGCCAGGCTGGGGTCGACCCACTCGATCTTCACCGGCGCCTGCCGGTGGGCCAGCAGTTTTCCATTGAGCACCGCGATGGCTTCGCCGGCAGCGCTGCCACGGGCCAGGGTTACGGTATGGCCGGAGAGTTGTTCGACCCGGCCCAGGTGTCGGCCGCCCTTTTCGCCCACGAGCACCAACGAGGCTTCCCCCTGGACCGGCGCCGTCGCGGTGACGGTCGTGGGGGGTGTGGTTTCCATCAATTCACCGGGGGCCACCAGGTCACCCTCGCCGCGCTGCAACGCGATGAACAGCTGCTCCTTGGGCCTGGGAATGATTTTCAAGTGGATCTGGCCGGTTTTTGACTGGCCGGGACGGCTGTTGAGGTATTTTTCCAGGCCTGCAAGGCGCGGGTATTCAACGCCAATGGGCTGGCCCTTGACCTCGGCCGAACTGTTGCGGGTCTGGTTGACCAGGACCCTGAGCACATGGCTGCTGCGAATGGCCGGCAGGTCGTGAACCTTGGGGGCATGCACCACGGTGGGCGGGCCAGCCGGACGAGCGGTCGCCACCAACGGGGTCAAAAGGCCTGCGGCCCATAGCAAAACGAGAGTCGATCGAATCATACGCGCCCCGGGCATAGCCCCAATTGGCTCCAACAGACCTCCTTAAGCTGTTGAAGTTTCAGTATTTATTTTCCAATACAAAGCTCTGGTATGCTTTCGGGCCTCCCCGCCCGAGGTAGCACCATGCAACTCATCGACATTGGCGTCAACCTGACCAACCCCAGCTTTGCGCAAAATGCCGCCGACATCGTGGAACGCGCCAAGGCTGCCGGTGTCGTCCAGATGCTGGTCACCGGAACCAGTGTCGAAGGCAGCGAGCAGGGCCTTGAACTGTGCCGCCGGCTCGATCAAACCGGCCGGTATCTGTTCGCCACCACCGGCATCCACCCCCACAGTGCCAGCGATTGGAATGCCGACAGCGAGCGACAACTGCGCGCGCTGCTGCGAGAACCCGAGGTCAAGGCCGTGGGGGAATGCGGACTGGACTTCAACCGCGATTTCTCGCCTCGTCCCCAACAGGAAAAGGTCCTCGAACACCAGCTGGCACTGGCGGTGGAACTGCAATTGCCGGTATTCCTCCATGAGCGCGACGCCAACGAGCGTCTCCTGGCGATCCTCAAGGATTACCGCGACCACCTCAAAGGCGCCGTGGTCCATTGCTTTACCGGCGAGCGCAAGGCGCTGTTCAGCTACCTGGACATGGACCTGCACATCGGCATCACCGGCTGGATCTGTGACGAACGCCGTGGCACGCATCTGCACCCGCTAGTGGCGAGTATCCCGCGCGGACGGCTGATGCTGGAAAGCGATGCCCCCTACCTGCTGCCTCGCAGCCTGCGGCCCAAGCCGAAAAATGGCCGCAACGAGCCGGCGTATCTGGGAGAAGTGCTCCGCGAGCTGGCCTTGCATCGAGGCGAAACCGAGGACGACCTGGCCGCCCACAGCACGGCTTGCTCACGGTTGTTTTTCGATCTCCCCGGACTGAGCTGAGCCACATCAAGCGGCGCTATCGGTACCATAGCAACGCTTCATTCGCGGCCAGGAATCAGGCGCATTAACCTTCAGTCATGGATCACCCACTGAAGGAAAGAATCATGAACCCTCGCAGCCCCAACATCGTTCAACCTCTGATGCTGCAACCGCTGGTGGCCCCCCTTCTGGCTCTGGCCTTGCTGCTGATCGGCTCCGGCCTGTTCGACATGAGTGTGGCCCCGATCGCTGAAGGCATCATTGCCCTGGCCGTTGCCTACGCCATGCAGCGCAAGGCGCGCAACGACCTTAAGCAAACACCGTCACAGTTTGTCTGCTGATTGCCAGCAACTCACCACTGGCGCTCCACACCCCGGCGGCCGTGTGCCCATACCCATCGCGCGCATGCTCGATGACGGCGCAGTAACGGCACCAGTCCAGGGTGGTCAGGGGCGGTGCCGGATGCACGAACTCGATGGTCCACGTCAGGCTGCTGCCAGGGGCGGGAGCGGTGAGGTGCGGTAACAAAGCCGGTGGCCAGGCGTCGACCAGCACCAGAAGGTGGGCCTCGCTCAAGGGTTGCGGACCTGCTTCGTTGCGCAGGCGCATCCAGCCGCCCATGGCCGGCGACGGCGTGCCTGTGAAGGGCATGGCGCCGACGCCCCAGCGTATCGCCAGATGGCGGATGTATTGCGGGGTGACGCCGGAGATGAACGGCAACTCGGTGGCGGCTTCCAGGTCCAGCATTTCAGCCGCAGGCCGGTTGGTCAGGGCGACCGCCGAGGCTCGTGGCGCACCAAAGCTGCCTTGCATCATGGTCACGACCTGGCCGTTTTGCACGGCGCGCCCCAACAATGAGCTGACCCCTTTGCCTTCACGCAAGGTCTCGATGGCGAAAGTGATGGGCACGTCTGCCTGGGCCGGCGCCACGAAGGTGATCGCCAGCGAGCGGACTTTGCGCTCGGGGCTGATCTGCAGGCGCATCGCCTCGTAAAGAAGACCGGCCATGAGACCGCCGTAGCAGGCCCGGCCCTGGGTCCAGTCCTCGGGAATGGTGACAGTGTCGGGGTGGTTGCGAACAGCGTGAAGCAAATCGTCAAGGTCCATGGATATTCTCTGATCGATGCAAAACCTGCAGGGCCGAGTTCGCTCGGCAAGCACCTACCTCAATGGCTTTTCAGCGCCAGCAGATTATCCAGCACCTTGTCCGCCTGTTGTTCGGCCCGGTGCAACGCCAGCTGCCAGCCGGGTACACACGGTAACAAATCCTGCTCTTGCTGGGCCCGCGCCAACCATTGCCAATGGTCATGCCAGTCGCCCAGCACGCTCTGGGCCTTCTTCAACTGGGCAACGGCCTTGTCGGGCAGCCGGTCGAATTCCGGATAGGCGTCGGCCGAATAGCGCACGCGCTTGATCAGCAGGCGTAAACGATGGCGGTCATGGGCCGGGTCTTTCAAGGCGGCGCGCAGCGCGTGCCATTGTTTGCCCAGACGCCGGTGCACGGTATGACCCAGGCCCTTGAGGGCCTTCTGGCGCTGGGCACTGCGGATCAGCGAGGGAAAGGCGTCGAGCACCGCCAGCAACAGGGCCAGCTCCTGGGACTCGGCCACCTGCGGATACACGCCGCGCATCTGCCGTACGCGATGATCGGCGGCCTGACTGTGGCCACTGGCATACAAATGCGCCGCCAAGACCTCACGGTCACGCAATGGGGTGGTCAAACTGCCGACGCCTTTGGCCGCCGCTTCGAGGCGGTCTACACCAGGTACATCGCGCAATGGCCGCAACAGGCTGCGCAAGCGGCGCACGCTGATGCGCAGGTCATGCAGCGCCTCAGGATCGGTCTGCACCTGCAAGCGCGCCTGGCAGGCCATCAAGCGAATATGCAGCCCTAGCAGATGGTTGATCAACGAGTCGACATGGGCCGACATAGGCTTTACTCCCGGTGGTGAAGGCTGCGTCGCAGCGCCCGGAGGGCCCGCGCCAGATCAGCCGAATGAGGTTGCCCGGCATAACGCCGGGCGCTGAATGCGTCTGCAAACCCCTGGATGTCGGCCGCATGCCGGGGCAATGCCATGGCGGCCCGGGCCGAAAACGCCGCAGCGCCTTCGCCCTGACCTCGTACCAGACCGCGTTGGCGCAACAACCGTTCAAAGGCATGGAATTCGCGCAGCTGGGGGTCGCTCGTCAACCGCCACGGCTTAAGCAGCCACAACGACAGCAGCACCAATATCAGCACGCCGGCCACCGGCAATACCCAGGCTTGCAGGCCCGACAGCCAGCGGCTCATGAACTGCGATTGTTGCTCGCCCTGATAACCCAGCACAAAGCGCTGCCAATTGTAATTGAGGTTATCCCAGCCCAGGCGCAAGTGGTTGAGCCAGGGCGCCCCACGATAGTTGATGCCCGAAAAGGGTGAATCGGCCAACGAGTCCTCGTCGCTCTCCAGTGCCTGCTCCAGCCCTAGTTCGATCCGCTGGGGCGCCACCGCTACCGTCGGGTCGGCCACCCGCCAGCCCACCCCGGCCTGCCAGTACTCGACCCAGGCGTGGGCCTGGTACTGACGCACCGTGAGGTAGTGGCCTGCCGGGTTGACCTCGCCCCCCTGATACCCTGCGACGATACGCGCCGGCACCCCGGCAGCGCGCAACACGAAGGTCATGGCGCTGGCGTAGTGCTCACAGAAACCGCGACGGGTCACAAACAGAAAGTCATCGATGCTGTCGCTGCCCACGGGGGGTGGCTTGAGGGTGTAGTGGAAGTCCTCCTGACGAAACTGCTGCAGCAGCGCCGCAACAATGGCATCGGGCGAAGCGTCGCGAACCTTGAGCTGTTCACCCAACGCACGGGCCTGCGGATTGCCCTGGGCCGGCAACTGAAGGTCCATCTGCCGTGACTGCCCATTGATCTCCAGTTCCCGCACCGCCTGGGGCCATGAGCGCACGCTGTACAGCAGCGCTTGCTGAACCGGCTGCTGGCGTTGCAGACGGAAATCCCCCAGTTGCCGAGCCTCGCGCAGGGGCGTCTGGCCAACGTCCAGGGCAAACAGCCAAGGCGAGCCGCTGGGCTGCTGAATGATCCGGTACGCCAGCATCGGCCCCCTCGGTTGCCAGGCCGGTGCTGGACGCATCAGGTTGAAGTTGGACTGGCTCCAGCGCTGACCGTCAAAACGCTCCAGGGTCAGGCCGCGCCAATACAGTTCCCGGTTGGGCGGAATCGGCCCCTCGAAATCAGCCCGGAACGCCACTTCGGTCGAACGTCCCAATTGCGCCATATCCCCCGGCGACAAGGTGTCGGACAGGCCGGTCATGCCTTTTTTGCCGGGCATCGGCAGCGACCAAAGCGGCTCCAGTCGCGGAAAGCAGACAAACAGCAGGAGCATCAACGGCAATGCCTGGCCGATCATTCTCAGGGCCAGGCGCCAGGTGGCCCAACGCTGGCTGATGAGACGCGTCTGCTGCAGGCCGATCAGCGCAGCCAGCAGGGCGCTGATCGGCAGCAGGCTGTAGACTGCCCAGGGCAGGCTGGAATCGAAAAGGTAGCCCACCACCACGCAGAACAGGCCAAGGAAGATCAACACGCGGCCATCACGACCGGTGTGCATTTCCAGCAATTTGAGCAAAAAAGCCGCCACCAGCAGGGCTGCGGCTGCGTCCAGACCGACCATGCTGCCCCGGCTCAGGTAGACGCCGATCGCCACCAACACTACCAGCAACAACTTCAGCGCCCGCCCCGGCACCGGCGCGCGCATGCGCAGCATCTGCACCCGCCAGAGGGTGCAGCCCAGCCACAGGAACGGCAGCCACAGCGGCACGTAAAACCATAGGGGCAGCAACACCAGGGACTGCGCCAATAACAGCCACACCAGGCTGATGCGCGGGATCGCCTGGGCGGCACTCATGACCGTAGCCCGAACAGCGCCAAGGCCTGCAGGCAGGCCAGCCGATGCTCATCACCGCTGGCCAGTGGCAACACCTGCCCCGGCAGGTGAAGGGCAAACGGGGCGTTCTGCCGCGACAGCTCCAGCACCCAGTAGCACAGCCGTGACAGGCGTTGTTCGGTATCTCCGCCCAAGGCGAGAAAGTCCAGACAAAGCTGCTCGCCACGCAGATCGGCGAAATCCTTGAGCAACAAGGGCCCGCCCCGCGACCAGGCCTTCCAGTGCATGCGTCGCCACGAATCGCCCGGCTGGTACTCCTTGAGCCCCTGAAAATCATCCACACCCTGCCCGTGCATGATCACCGTATGGGCTTCCTGAGGCGCAGCGCGGCTGGGCACGGCAGGGATTTCCCCTTGCAGCGGGCGTGGATAGACCAGCGCGCGCTGGCCCGGATCGACCCAGCTCCAGGCCACCAGAATCCCCATCGGAAAGGTGCTTTCCACGCGCATGCGCGGCGCGCGCAGCCAGCCACGGCGCTCGGCAGGCAAGTGCAGTTCAAGCTGCTGGACGTGCTGACGGTCGATGTCAATGCGTTGCAGGTCTGCGGCCGACCATCCGGCGGCTATGGCTTGATGTTCCGGACCCTGGCTTTCCAGGCGCAAGACAAACCGCGCGTGCTCCCCGGCGAACACGGCGGGTGCGGCACCACCACTGAGCACCAGCCCGGCGAGGTTGCGGTAGGTGTGCAGAATCGCCACGACGAACACAGAACCCAGCAGGAAAACCAGGCCATAGGCCATGCTGTTCTGGTAGTTGATGGCCGCCAGCAGAATCAACAGCAGGACCAGGCCGAAGCCCACACCACTGCGGCTGGGCAGTATGAAGATGCGCTTGCCATCCAGCGCGATGCGCGCGGCACTGGGCAGACGCTGGTCTTGCCAACGCCGCCAGCGCTGGCGCGGGCTCACAGCGCTGGCACCTCGCGCAGCAGCCACTGCACCAAGGGGCCTGCACCCTGACCGGCGGGGTCGGCCTGTTCACGCAGACGGTGGCTGACCACTGCTGGCAATACTGCCTGGACGTCTTCGGGGATGACGTAGTCGCGTCCCACCAGCAAAGCCCAGGCCCTGGAGGCGGCCAGCAAGGCCAGACTGGCCCGAGGTGACAGGCCCCAGGCAAATTGTGGCTGGCTGCGGGTCGCTTCCACCAGCCGCAATACATAATCCACCAGCGCATCGCTGACCCGCACGGCCCGCGCCTGGGCCTGCAAGCGCGCCAGCTGGGCATGGTCGAGCACCGCCGGCATCTGCGGCAGCAATTCGCGACGTGCCTGGCCCAGCAACAGCGCCTTTTCCGCCGCCCTGGCCGGATAGCCCAAGGACAGACGCATCAGGAAACGATCCAGCTGCGATTCCGGCAAGGCAAAGGTGCCGCCCTGGGTGCTGGGGTTTTGCGTGGCAATCACGAAGAACGGCCGCGGCAACAAGCGCGTGGCGCCCTCGATGGTGACCTGGCCCTCCTCCATGGCTTCCAGCAGCGCGCTCTGACTCTTCGGCGTGGCACGGTTGATTTCATCGGCCAGCACCAGCTCGGCAAAGATCGGCCCCTGGTGGAAGACGAATTGCCCGGAGTCCTTGTCAAACACCGAGGTGCCAAGAATATCGCTGGGCAACAGATCAGAAGTGAACTGGATGCGCTGAAAGCTCAGGCCCAACACACGGGCAAAGGTGTGGCTGAGGGTGGTCTTGCCCATGCCGGGCAGATCTTCGATCAGAAGGTGGCCGTTGGCCACCAGACAGGTCAGCGCCAGGCGGACCTGCTGCTCCTTGCCCAACAGCACCCGGTTGACGGCGTCGAGGCATTCCTGCAACTGGCTGCGCATGGGACGATGCTCCCTGCAAAAGCGCCCGGCGGGGTGCCGGGCTGGAACTGCTGTTTGAACCGATCAGCGACCGGCGCGGGACTCACGAATATAAAACCGCGCCTTTTCGGCTTTGTCACTGCAGCCTTCGAACGCTTCGAATTGCTGCTGGGTCTTGGCACCGGTCAACAGCGACAGGGCCTTGGAGTAGCTGACGGTGCCGGCAAAGCCTTCCGCCTTCGCCAGATCCAGCTCATGCCAGGCGGCATCCAGCTGGGTCCCGCATGTATCCCGGTAAGCAGTCTTACCGGCACAACCTGTCAGAACCAACGCAAACAACGGCAGACAGATCCAGGCTTTCATCAATGACACCTCAAGAGTAAAGAACATCAATCAGACCCGGTCGGCACATGAAAAGTGCCGTGACACGCATTGAAGCCGACCGTCTATCGGGCGCATTGTAATGCCTATACCCTCAATGGTAAGCACAGATGAAAAAGCGAGTGGCCCTCGTGTTGGGCTCCGGCGGTGCCCGTGGCTATGCCCATATCGGCGTGATCGAGGAAATTGAACGACGCGGTTATGACATTGCCTGCATTGCCGGCTGTTCCATGGGCGCGGTGGTGGGCGGTGTGTATGCGGCGGGCAAGCTTCCCGAATATCGGCGCTGGATCGAGAGCCTCGACTATCTGGACGTGCTGCGACTGGTGGACGTGAGCTTTCGCCTGGGCGCGATTCGCGGTGAAAAAGTGTTTGGCCAGATCCGCAAGATCGTTGGCGAGATGAACATCGAGGATCTGCGCATTCCCTACACTGCCGTGGCCACCGACCTGACCCACCAGCAGGAAATCTGGTTTCAGGAGGGCGACCTGCACCAGGCAATGCGCGCCTCGGCAGCGATCCCGAGCCTGTTCACCCCGGTCATGCAAGGCAACCGCATGCTGGTGGATGGCGGGCTGTTGAATCCGCTGCCGATCGTGCCGGTGGTGTCGAGCCATTGCGACCTGATCATCGCCGTCAATCTCAATTCCACCAGCCAGACCCAGTACGCGCTGCCTGTGCTGGAGCGCCCCGCAGCCTTCAAGCAGCGTTTCAACAATGTGCTGAGTTCGCTGGGTTCGCGCCTGCCCTTTCGCCGCGCGCCCGCCGAGCAATTGCTGCGCATCGAACAGGAGACTTTGCAAGTGGCCGGCGACCCCTGGCTGGGGGAGCCGACCTCGGCCACCGCCCGCCCCGCCGCGCCAGGCGCTGCCAAGGCCAGCGCCTCGGCGACCGGTTCGGTGATCATCGACAACGTTGGACCGGCCTCGTTGCTGGACTTGATCAACCAGAGTTTCGAGGTCATGCAGACCTCGCTGGCCCAGTACAAGATTGCAGGTTACCCGCCGGACGTGTTGATCAATGTGCCCAAGCGGGTGTGTCGGTTTTTCGAATTTTACAAGGCGCCTGAGTTGATCGAGCTGGGGCGGATCATTGCGCGCGATACCCTCGATGAGTATGAGCGGGAGGCGCGGTGAGGCAGTTACGGCGGCCAGGCCCCCATAGACTGCCCCACCAAGCGATACCCCACCCCCGCCTCGGTCACGATATAGCGGGGGGCGGCCGGCTCATCTGCCAGCTTTTGCCGCAAATGCGCCACCACGATGCGCAGGTAGTGGCTGTCTTCCACATGGCTGGGGCCCCACACTTCCTTGAGTAACTGCTGCTGGGTGATCACCCGGCCTGGATGGCGTGCCAGTTGCGCCAGCACGGCGTACTCCTTGCGGGTCAGGGACACTTCGGTACCGTCCAGGGTCACCTGGCGCGCGGCCAGATCGATGCGCAGCGCACCGAGTTCCACCACCACGGGTGCTGGCTCGCCGGCCGGCGCCTGACGCAACAGGGCGCGGATCCGGGCAAGGAACTCCTGGATGCCGAAAGGTTTGGTCACGTAGTCATTGGCCCCACCATCGAGGGCCAGCACCTTGTCCGCTTCGCCGGCGCGCACCGACAACACCAGCACAGGCACCTGTGACCACTCGCGCAGGGCGTTCAACGCCTGCTGCCCGTCCATGTCCGGCAAACCAAGGTCGAGGACCACCAGGTCAGGCCGGCCCAGTGCGGCCTGGGTCAGCCCCTCACCGGCCGTGGCCGCTTCGAGCACCTTGTAGCCTTGGGAGCTGAGGCTGATGCGCAGAAACTTGCGTATCTGCGGCTCGTCATCGATGACTAGGATCGTCGTGCTCTGGCTCATTCAACGGTCTTCTTCCACGCCGGGCTGGCGTTGCAGCGGCAAGCATAGGGCGATCCGCGTGCCGCGGCCATCAATGCCATCGCCCACGACGATCTGGCCGCCGTGGGCGCCGATCATCCCTTGGCAGATGGCCAGCCCCAGCCCCGTGCCCTGCCCGCCCCGATCGCCCCGGGCGGCGGTGTAGAACATATCGAAGATCTGCGCGCGCTCGTCTTCCGGGATCCCGGGGCCCTCATCGGCAACGGTGAACTGCAATTGTTCGTCCTGCACCTGAGCCGTCACCTCGAGACGACCTTCGGGCGGGGAAAAACGTGCGGCGTTTTCCAGCACGTTGACCAGCGCCTGTTCGATCAGGGCAGCGTGCACGTACAACAGCGGCAACTCGACCGGGATGTGCACGCTGACCTGCAACGGTCCCAGCACCGCGCGCAGCCGTTGCAGGCTGCTGGCGACGATGTCGCCAGGGGCCACCCAGTCGCGGCTGAGTTTCAGCGCGCCGTGACCCAGGCGGGTCATGTCCAGCAGATTCTGGATATAGCGGTCCAGGCGCTCAGCTTCATCGCGGGTGCCTTCCAACAGCTCTTGCCGATCGGCACGGGGAATCGCTTCGCCCAGCGCGAGCAGGCTGTCGATACTGCCGCGCATGGCCGTCAGCGGTGTGCGCAGGTCATGGGATACCGACGCCAGCAAGGCGCTGCGCAGCTGTTCGGTCTCGCCATGCAGACGCGCCGCCTCCAATTGGTCGGCCAGCCGCGCCCGGGCCAAGGCTTGCGCCAGCGGCTGGCCGAGGGCAGCCAGCAGGCGGCGACGCGAATCGCTCAGGCCATGATCCGGCGCGGTGTCTTCGGCGCTTTCACGTACACCCAACAGCGCCAACGGCTGCCCTTCGAGGGCCAGCGGCCACCACCACCAGTGCCCCACCGGCAGCGTGCCGGTGCCGCGCCCGGCCGGTAATTGGTGCTGCCAGGCCCAACTGGCGGCAGCCTGTTCGGTGTCGCTCAGCTGCGCCATCGCCGGGTTCCACGCCGTGCTGCCTTGACGTTCGAGAACACACACCTGCACCCCGCGCCACTCGGCAAAGTGTTGCCGAGCGGCGTTGAGCACGGCCTGGCGATCGGTGGCGGCAGCCAGCCGACGGGAGAGGCCGAGCAACTCGTCGGTCTCTTGACGGGTGTCGCGCAAGGCTTGCAACTGGCGGCGCTGGCGGGCGGCCAGGTTGCCGGTCAGGGCCGCCATCAGCAGGAAAAATAGCAGGGTCAGCACATCCTCCTCGCGCTGGATGCTCAACGAGAAGCGCGGCGGGATGAACAGAAAGTCGTAGCTGACAAAGGACAGGCCGGCACAGGCCAACGCCGGGCCGATACTGCTACGTATCGCCACCAGCAGCACCGCAGCGAGAAACACCAGGGAGATATTGGGCAGCGCCAGCAGACTGGAAACGCCCCAGGCCAAGGCACTGGCCAATACCGTCGCCAATGCCGCCAGCCCGTAGTCGCGCCAGGGCACGTCGACCGCCGAGGCGGTCGGGCCGGATTCGGCAGCATCGACGTCGCGATCAAGGATGTTGATTTCCATGCCTTGCGCCTGGGCCAGCAGACGACTCGCGAGCCCGGCCCGCCAGCGCCGCCGACGGGACTGCCCTACCAGCACGAGGCTGGCACGGTGTTCGCGGGCATAGCGCAGCAGCAACGCCGGCGCGTCTTCACCGCGCAAGGTAATCACTTCGCCACCCAGGCGCTCGGCCAATTGCTGGGCATATTGCAGCCGGGTGCGAACGGCTTCTTCCTGGGGCTTGCCGTTGTCCACATGCAGCAGACTCCAGGGCAAGTGTCGGCGCTGGGCCACCCGACTGGCATGGCGCACCAGTCGTTCGGCCTGAAGATTGCCGCTCACCCCCACCAGCAGGCGCCCGCGCAACGGTGGCGCGGCCTGACCCCGCTGCTGGTAACCCTGGGCAAGGTCGGCGTCCACCTGGGCGGCGGCCGTCTGCAACGCCAGTTCGCGCAAGGCATTGAGATTAGTCTGGGAGAAAAACGCATCGATGGCCGCGCGGGCCTGCTCGGGGACATAGACTTTGCCGTCGCGCAGGCGCTCGAGCAATTCGCGGGCCGGCAGGTCCACCAGCACCAGTTCAAAGGCTTCCTGCACCACCCAGTCGGGCAGGGTTTCACGCACCCGCACGCCGGTGATGTCGCGCACTTGATCGTTCAGCCCTTCCAGGTGCTGGACATTGACCGTGGTGTAGACGTCGATACCCACCCCCAGCAGCTCTTGAACATCCTGCCAGCGCTTGGCATGACGACTGCCGGGGGCGTTGCTGTGGGCCAGTTCGTCGATCAGCAGCAGCTGCGGCGCGGCGGCCAGCACCGCATCCAGATCCAGCGCCTCGATCAGCACGCCACGGTGCTCTCGGCGCAACAAAGGCTGCTGAGGAAGGCCCACCAGCAGCGCTTCGGTTTCACGTCGACCGTGAGTCTCGACCACCCCTGCCAACACCCGGATGCCTTGACGCTGGCGATCGTGGGCCGCCTGCAGCATCGCGTAGGTCTTGCCCACGCCGGGCGCGGCACCGAGAAAAACCTTGAGCCGCCCCCGCCCGGGGCGCGGCAGGTCGGCCAGCAGGGCGTCGGCACGTTGGGTGTTGGTGGTCATGGTATCCATCGTAGATTCAAGTAGGCCGGACGCCAACGCATCATCCTATCGCAGTTCATCCAGCGCCACGTTCAACGCCAGCACATTCACCACTGGCGGCCCCACCCAGGGTGACTCGGTATGCGCCTGCACCAACGCCTGCAACGTCTGCACCGAGAGATGTCGCGCCGCTGCCACCCTGGGCAGTTGGTAGGCAATGGCCTCGGGGGGCAGGTGCGGGTCCAGTCCGCTGCCCGAGGTGGTCAGCATGGCCAGTGGCACCGGCCCCTCACCCGGCACCTGCACTTTGACGGCATCGGCGGCGATGCGCGTCGCCAGCGCCGGATTGCTCGGCGCCAGGTTGCTGGAACCGCTGGCCACCGTGGCGAAGGCTGCCGCCGAGGGGCGCGAGTGGAACCAGCTGTCGCCGCTGAAATCCTGGGCCAGCAGGGTCGAGCCACGCACCTTGCCGTCGGCATCGTGCAGCAGGCTGCCGTTGGCCTGGATGGGGAACGCCAGCTGCGCGACCCCGGTCACCAGCACCGGGTAAGCCACCCCGGTGAGCAATGTCATTACCACCATCAGGCTCAGGGCCGGACGCAGATAACCTGTCATGTCGTTCTCCTCAAACCAGGTGCAGTGCAGTGAGTATCAAGTCGATCACTTTGATGCCGACAAAAGGCACCACCAGCCCGCCCAGGCCGTAGATCAGCAGGTTGCGCCGCAGCAACTGCGCGGCGCTGGCCGCCTGCACCCGAACGCCGCGCAGGGCCAGGGGCACCAGCGCGATGATGATCAGGGCGTTGAACACAATGGCCGAGAGAATTGCGCTGCGCGGGCTGGTCAGGTGCATGACGTTGAGCACCCCCAGCTGCGGATAGATCGCCGCGAACAACGCCGGCAGGATGGCGAAATACTTGGCCACGTCATTGGCAATGGAAAAAGTCGTCAGGGCGCCACGGGTCACCAGCAACTCCTTGCCGATACGAACCACGTCCAGCAGCTTGGTCGGATCGCTGTCCAGGTCGACCATGTTGGCCGCCTCCCGCGCCGCCTGGGTCCCATCATTCATGGCCATGCCGACGTCCGCCTGGGCGAGTGCCGGAGCATCGTTGGCGCCGTCGCCGCACATGGCCACCAGACGGCCATCGTCCTGTTCCTGGCGAATGCGCGCGAGTTTCTTCTCCGGCGTGGCCTCGGCTATGACGTCGTCGACCCCGGCTTCGGCGGCGATGGCTGCGGCGGTCAGCGGGTTGTCGCCGGTCACCATTACTGTGCGAATGCCCAGCTTGCGCAGTTCCTCGAAGCGCTCGCGAATGCCCGGCTTGACCACGTCCTTGAGGTGAATCGCGCCCAGCAGCTGCTGATCCTTGCACACCAGCAAGGGGGTGCCGCCGCTCTGGGCAATGCGCTCGATATCCGCCGCCAGGGCTGCGGGCAGATCGCCACGCCCCTTGCCGATGAAGCTCAGCAGCGAATCCACCGCTCCCTTGCGGTAACGCTGACTGCCCAGGTCGATTCCCGACAGTCGCGTCTCGGCGCTGAAGGCCACGGTCCGGAAACTCGCCGCGTCGGGGGCTGGCCACTCATGCAGGCTGCGCACGTAATCGACAATGGATTTGCCCTCGGCCGTTTCATCACCCAAGGAGGCCAGCCAAGCGCCCTCGGCCAACTCGCCAGGGCTCACCTTCGGGGCGCCGTGCAACGCCGTGCAGCGACGGTTGCCGAAGGTAATGGTGCCGGTCTTGTCGAGCAGCAGCACATGCACATCGCCCGCCGCCTCCACCGCCCGCCCGGACCGGGCAATCACATTGAGCCGCACCAGGCGGTCCATGCCGGCAATGCCGATGGCCGAGAGCAGACCGCCGATGGTAGTGGGGATCAAGGTCACCAGCAACGCCACGAGAAACACCAGCGGCAGGTTGCCACCGGCGAAATGGGCGAAGGGTTGCAGGGTCACCACCACCAGCAGGAAGATCAGGGTCAACCCGATCAGCAGGATGTCCAGCGCCACTTCGTTGGGGGTTTTCTGTCGGCGTGCGCCCTCCACCAACGCGATCATGCGGTCCAGGGTCGACTCGCCGGGGTTGGCGGTGATCTGCACCAGCAGCCAGTCCGACACCAGCCGCGTATTGCCCGTGACTGCCGAACGATCACCGCCAGACTCGCGAATGACCGGGGCAGACTCACCGGTAATGGCCGCCTCGTTGACCGCCGCAATGCCTTGCAGAACCTCACCGTCTCCGGGGATCATCTCGCCGGCCTCGACTCGCACCACATCGCCTCGGCGCAAGTGGCTGGCCGCGACCACCTCGTACTGCTCGGCGCCTACTCGACGGCGGGCAGTCAAGCCCTGGCTGCCGGCCTTGAGGCTATCAGCCCGGGCCTTGCCACGGCCTTCCGCCAAGGCTTCGGCAAAGTTGGCGAACAGCACGGTGAACCACAGCCACAGGGCGATCTGCACGGCGATGAAGGTCGGCACCTGCGGGTCCGGGATCAGGCAAAGCACGGTGGTGAGGATGGCGGTCAGCTCCACCACCAGCATCACCGGCGCACGCTTGAGTTGGCGCGGGTCGAGCTTGACGAAGGCTTGCAGCAGCGCCGGGCGCCACAGGCTCGCCATGCCGGAGGCGGCCGCAGCTGGCTCGACGGTCATGGCGGTGGGTTGAATAGGCATGTTCATCATCGAATCCTCAGAAGGCCAGGCTCAAGTGTTCAGCGATGGGGCCCAAGGCCAGGGTCGGCAGGAACGTCAAGCCGCCCACCAGCAGGATGGTCACCCCGAGCAGGGTCACGAACAGCAGGCCGTGGGTGGGAAAGCTGTTGGCCCCCACCGGAGCGATCTTTTTCGCCGCCAGGCTACCGGCCAGTGCCAGCACTGGCAGGATGTAGCCAAAGCGCCCCAGCAACATCGCCAGCGCGAGCATCAGATTATGGAACGGAGTGTTGGCGCTGAAGCCACCGAACGCCGAACCGTTGTTGGCGGTGGCCGAGGTGTAGGCGTACAGCAACTGGCTGAAACCGTGGGGCCCGGGGTTGCTCACGGCCCCGGCCGGGCCTGGCAGGCTGGCGGCAATGGCGCCCAGCACCAGGACGCCGACGGGCATCACCAGCAAGGTCGCCACCAGCAACTGCACCTCTCGGGCCTGTAGCTTCTTGCCCAGGTATTCCGGGGTACGGCCGATCATCAGACCGGCCAGAAACACCGCGATCAACACGTTCAGCAGCATGCCGTATAGGCCCGCCCCGACGCCGCCGAAGATCACCTCGCCGACCATCATGTTGGCCAGGGCTACCAGGCCGGTGAGCGGGTTGAGGCTGTCGTGCATCGCGTTGACCGAGCCGTTCGACGCGGCTGTGGTCGCCACCGCCCACAACACGCTGCCGGTGGTGCCGAAGCGGGTTTCCTTGCCTTCCAGCGGTGCGGCCTGCTGCACCAGACTCGCATCGCTGCCCGGCACCGGCTGGTATTCGGCCCAGAGCGCCGCGCCACCGCCGATCAACAGCAACGCGAGCATGCAGCCCATGATGGCGCGGCTCTGTCGCAGGTCCTTGACGTAATGCCCAAAGGTGAACACCAGCGCGGCCGGAATCAGCAGGATGGATGCCAGCTCCAGCAGGTTGCTCCAGGCACTCGGGTTCTCGAACGGGTGCGCCGAGTTGGCCCCGAAGAAGCCGCCGCCGTTGGTGCCCAGTTGCTTGATGGCAATCTGGCTGGCCGCAGGACCGAGGGGAATGACCTGATCAGCCCCTTGCCAGGTGGTGCCGGTGACATAGTGAGCGAAGGTCTGCGGTACGCCCTGCCACACGAGTACCAGGGCCAGCAGTAGACACAGGGGCAGCAGGCCGTACAAAGTGGCACGGGTCATGTCGACCCAGAAATTGCCCAGCGAGCGCGTCGAACGCCGGCCCATCCCCCGGCACAACGCCACCAGCACAGCGAGGCCGGTGGCGGCGCTGACGAAATTCTGCACGGTCAGCCCTGCCATCTGGCTGAAATAGCTCAGCGACGCCTCGCCGCTGTAGGCCTGCCAGTTGGTGTTGGTGACGAAGCTGACCGCCGTGTTGAAAGCCAGGGTCCACTCCAGGCCGGGCAATTGTTGCGGGTTGAGGGGCAACAGGCCCTGCCCCAGCAGGATCAGCAATAGCAGGACAAAGCCGGCCAGGTTGAAGGCCAGCAACGCCAAGGTGTAACGCTGCCAGCTTTGCTCCTCGCCCGCATCGATACCGGACAGGCGATAGCAACCGCGCTCCAGCGGCCCAAGCAATGGGCTCAACCAGGTGCGCTGGCCTTCCATCACACGGTAATAGAAACGTCCAAGCATCGGCGCGGGTAAAAGCACCAAAGCAAAGAAAGCCAGAATCAGGGCATAATCGTAACTGTGCATGTCAGACCTCACCCCGGTCCGCACGCAGCAGCGCCACCAGCAGATAGATAAACAGTGCCACCGCCAGCAACAGTGATACGCCGTCCAGAACGCCCATGATGAATCTCTCCGTGTGACGGCACGCGCCGCCTGGAGCTATTCTCGAAGAGGGGGCCGTAAAGGCTCGAGAGCACGACCCGACGATCGGCATAAAGTTTCTGTAAAAAAGCCGACATTTGTATCAGCCTTGATACATTTCAGAAATGCCGCCAACACGCGTGCCCGCTACTGTCGCCGCACGCGACATCCCACCCCGCTCCGGCACCCTCTCAGGCAGACGAAACAAGCATGCAAAACATCCCGCAAACCCAGACTGACGCCAGCAAAGGGCTGATTGAAGAAGATAAACGCTGGAACACCCGCGCGTTGATCGTCGACGATGATGTGCCGATTCGCGAGCTGCTGATCGACTATCTGGCCCGTTTCGGCATTTTTGCCGTGGGCGTCAGCGATGGCGAAGGGATGCGCCAGGTGCTGGTGGACGACACCTTCGACGTGGTGGTGCTGGACCTCATGCTGCCGGGTGAGGACGGCCTGTCGCTGTGCCGCTGGCTGCGCTCGGAATCGGACATCCCGATTCTGATGCTGACCGCCCGTTGCGAACCCACCGACCGTATCATCGGCCTGGAACTGGGCGCCGACGACTACATGGCCAAGCCCTTCGAACCCCGCGAGCTGGTGGCCCGGATCCAGACCATTCTGCGCCGGGTGCGTGACGACCGCACCGAGCAGCGCGCCAATGTGCGCTTCGACAACTGGCGCCTGAACAGCGTCCTGCGTCAGCTGATCGCCGCCGATGGCCTGGTGGTGCCGCTGTCCAACGCCGAATTCCGCTTGCTGTGGGTGTTCCTCGAGCGTCCGCGCCGGGTGCTCAGCCGCGAGCAACTGCTGGATGCCGCACGGGGCCGCTCGATCGAAGCCTTCGACCGTAGCATCGACCTGCTGGTCTCGCGTCTGCGTCAGAAGCTGGGCGATGACCCGAAAGCGCCGCAATTGATCAAGACCGTACGCGGTGAGGGCTACTTGTTCGACGCGAGAGAAATTGGCTGATGAAAAGCCCTGATACGCTGTTCGCCCGGCTGTTCGGCGTGTCACTGATCGCCATTGTCTTCGCCCATATTCTGGCCTACCTGTGGTTCCAGCAATACGGCTTCCCGCCGCCGCCACCGAACAGGGTGGCGCGCATCGAGCAGCAGGAACACGCGCGTAACGCGGCGGCCGCGGCCGCTGCGGCCGACGAGAACGGAGGCGCCATCGCCGCCGAACCCTTTCCGGAACCCCAGCCGCCACCACCACGGCCGTTGTTTGGCGGTCCGATGGTGCCGTTGATGTTCCAGATGATTACCTTGGTGATCGCGGCCTGGTATGGCTCCAAATTGCTCTCGCGGCCCATTCAGCGTTTCAGCAGCGCTGCCGAGCGCTTGAGCGAGAACCTCGACAGCCCGCCGCTTGAGGAAACCGGGCCTCGGGAGGCACGGCAGGTGGCCCTCACCTTCAACCGCATGCAAAAGCGTATCCGTGAGCAGGTCCAGGCCCGCGCTCGGATGCTCGGTGCCGTGTCCCACGACCTGCGCACGCCGCTGTCACGGCTCAAGCTGCGGCTGGAAAACATCGACAACGAAAAGCTGCAGAACCAGATGCGTCAGGATCTGGACGACATGATCGGCATGCTCGACGCCACCCTGACCTACCTGCACGAACAGCGCACCAGCGAAGCCCAGCAGATGTATGACGTACAGGCCCTGGTGGAGTCCCTGTGCGAGAACGCTCAGGACCACGGCGCCGACGCCCAGTACGCCGGCCACTGTACGCCGCTGCCGGTGCAGCCCATGGCCTTGCGCTCGTGTATCAGCAACTTGCTGGACAACGCGCTGCGCTACGGGGGCGCGACCTTGCTGGACATCCGCGACAGTCGCCATGAAGTACTGATCCGAGTGATCGACCACGGGCCTGGCATCAGCGAGGAAATGCGTGAGGCGGTGTTCGAGCCGTTCTATCGCCTGGAAGGCTCGCGCAATCGCAACTCCGGCGGCGTCGGTCTGGGCATGACCATCGCCCGGGAAGCGGTACAACGCCTGGGTGGCGAACTGCGACTGGAAGAAACCCCTGGCGGCGGATTAACGGCAGTGGTGCGCCTGCCAAGGCCTTGACGCCAGTAACTCGGCCGATACACAAAACGCACACGCCTGACAAATTGTTACCAGATGCTACAGGTGTCGCCACGCAGAGGGCGATCCCCAGTATCAGGAGCAGCCACATGATCAGCAGCGTCAGTAGTAGTCTGTCGAGCTACCTCAGTTCGACCACCAGCAGCACCACCACCGACCAGGCAAAAAAATTCCAGGAGCAATTGCTGAAGAAGCTCGACACCGACGGTGACGGCAAGATCAGCAAGGCCGAGCTGCAGACGGCGGTGTCCAACAGCACCAGCAGTTCGAGTGGCAGCGATGGCTCCAGCGGTGTACTGGTCAGCCTGAGCAAGGATTTCAGCAAACTCGACAGCGATTCCGACGGCAGCCTCAGCCTCGACGAACTGGCCGCCATGAGCCCGCCGCCGATGCCGTCTCAAGACGGTAGCGGTGCGCCCAGCACCGACGCGGTCGATCAACTGATGACGGCGATCGACAGCAGCGGCGATGGCACCATCAGCAGCGATGAACTCAGCACTGCAATGACCAAGGCCGGCGATACCACGGACGACGCCAGCACCGTGTTCTCCCTGCTGGACACCAACCAGGACGGGACGGTCAGTTCCGATGAACTGGCGGCCGCCATGAGCCCTCCGCCACCGCCGCCCGCCCAGACCAACACGTCCAGCGACTCGGCCAGTGACTTGTTCAGCGCCCTGGACACCGACAGCAGCGGCAGCATCAGCGAAGCGGAACTGGCCAGTGCCTTGAGTTCCGACTCGTCGTCCAGCGACAGCTCGACGTCCAACTCAGCCTCGTCCAGTTCCAGCGACCTGAGCAGCTTGCTGAGCAGCACCTCGTCGACCACCACGACCGACAGTGAAAAAGCCAAAGCCATGGAGGCAGCCGCACTGGCCAAGATGATTGCCAACCTGACCAGCCAGTATCAGCTCAATGCCTCGCAGTCGGTGGGCAGCCAGGTGACCACGGCGGCTTGATTCAAAGCGCACCCGCGTCGCCTGCATCGCACCCAAGGGCTACTCCCGGTGGGAGCAGGGCTTGCCTGCGATCAGGGCGACGCGGACTTCAAGGCTGCTGCTTGCGTGTCCAATCCAGAAGCAAGCTATACGCCACCGCCAGCAAGGTCGGGCCGATGAACAGGCCGATGAACCCGAAGGCCAGCAAGCCGCCGAATACCCCCAGCAGCACGATCACCAACGGCAGGTTGCCTCCGCGGCTGATCAGATAGGGCTTGAGCACGTTGTCTACCCCGCTGATCACCAGCGTGCCCCAGATCGCCATGAATACCGCCATGCCATAGTGGCTCTGCCAGACCAGCCATGCTGTGACCGGAATCCAGATCAGGGGGGGCCCCATGGGGATCAGGCTCAGCACGAAGGTGCCGATGCCCAGCACGAGCGCCCCCGGAACCCCCGCGATCAGAAAACCCACCAGCGCCAGCAGGCCTTGGGCTGCTGCCGTGCCGATGACACCGTTGACCACACGCTGAACGGTGCCGGCCACCAGATCCAGATAGTAGGCGGCGCGCTCACCGATCAGCCGCTCCAGCAGCCCCAGCACGAACGCCGACAGGCGCGGGCCGTCGCGGTAGAAGAAAAACACGAAGACCAGACTCAGTGTCAGCTCCAGCAGGCCGCCACCGATCTGGGCGCTGCGCGCCAGGAGGAAATTGCCCACCTGGCCAAAGTACGGCTTGGCGCTGGCCAACAGCGCTGCGCCCTGCTCGTCCAGGCTGTTCCACAGCGCCACCAGCCGGGCGCCGACCAACGGAATCCCTGCCAGCCAGCCGGGTGCGTCCGGCAAGCCGTCGACCCGCACATCTCGGATGAACACCGTGGCGTCCCGTATATGGTCGGCCAGATTGAAACCCAGCCACACCAGCGGCAGTACCACCAGTAACATCCAGCACAGCGTCAGAATGCCCGCTGCCAGGGTTTCGTGGCCGCCGAGCCAACGCGTCAGCAGACGCATCAAGGGCCAGCTGGCATATGCCAGAATCGCCCCCCAGAGCAGAGCGGAGATGAAGGGCGCCATGACCCAGAGACAGGCGCCGAAGAGCGCCAGCAGGATAATCTGCACCAGCAGTCGGTCATTGTTGAACATGTGCGTACCCCCTGGGCTGATCAGCCTAACGGATCAATTCCAGGTGCAGGCCCTGGGTGGCTGCGGTGCCCTCTTCCAGACGCGCCCCGCGCACGCCCTGGTCGATCAGCGCCTGGCGCCAGGCCGGGGCGGTCGCGCCAGAGAGGCTGATGCGCAAGGTCACATCCTGATTGAGGCTCCGAGCCAGTAAAGCAGCCCAGGCCACGTCGGGCACACCGCTCAACGCCGGGTAGTCCAGCGCGCCAGTGCCGCGCAGCTCACGCAACACCGTGCCGGGGGTCGGCAGTAAACGACCCAGCGGCGCGTCGCTTTGCCACTGCTCGGCGTGCAGGTAGGCTCGGCGGTTGCCTCGGGTGATGCTGTATAGCGCCACCAGGCGGTTGTCGTCGGGCGTCGCCTGACGCAACAGAATGAACCCTTGCTGCTCGTCGGAACCATACAGCCGGGAGTTGCCGAGGATTTCGTTGGCCCACAGGCTGCTTTCGCCACAGTCACGGGCCTCGCACCAGAAAAGCACCTGGGCACCTTGCGCCTGCAAGGCTCTGCGCGCGGTGGTGAGGGCCTCCAGCGCGGTGCGTTCCACGGGCAGTTCCCAGGTCACGGAGGCCAGTTCGCCCTTGCCGCTCACTTGCGCCTCCATGCGCAACTGGCCGCTGATCTTGCGCACTGCGCCCATGGGATAGAGGCGTTCCTGCTGACTGGCCGGACGCTCGTCGACCACTGTCGCGTCCATGGGTGCAGGCACGCTGAACGGCGCCGCCACTGCGGTGGCGGCCCAGAGCAGGCTGAAAAAAGGCAATGACAGAAGTGCTTTCATCAACGCGCCGCGCGGGATGAAAGAAGGGGAAAAGGCATAGAAAGCGCTCCGTAGTAAACCCGCCAAGCCTCGGCACTTGCCGGTGGCAAGTCAAGAAACGTCGAAGAAGCGATTGATACATTGTGCGACAGCCTGCGCGCCCGTCTCGTCATTCAAATGCAGGTGATGGCCGCCCGGCAGACGGGTGGCGATGAAGGGCAAGGCTTCCAGCAGCTCATGGCGAGTGGCGAGAATGCCGGCCTCAGCGACGATCAGGCGGGTTGGACAGGCCACCTGGCTGACGTAGGCCAGTGCCTGCTCGTCGGTCAGTCGGGCCGCCGACGGCAGGGTCAGCCGCGGATCATGGCGCCAGCTGTAGCCACCGTGAACCGCCGCCAGGCCGCGCCGAGCCAACAGTTCGGCGGCTTCGCGACTGACCGCGACTACGCCCTTCCTGCGCGCCTCGACTGCCCGGTCCATCTCGGCGTAGACACGCTTGCGTCGGTTCGGCAGGGCCAATTGCGCCTGCAGTGCTTCGCCCAGGCGTCGAGCCGCGCCCTCCGGGGAGGCGGTAGGCGGCACCAGACCGTCGATCAGCACCAGACGTTCTATACGCTCGGGCAGTGCGGCGGCGAACATCATCGAAATGATCGCGCCCAGCGAATGCCCCATCAGCGCAAAGCGTTGCCAGCCCAACTGCTCGGCCACTTGCAGTACATCATGGGCATAGTCCCACAGCGCGTAGCCGGCACCGGCCGGGCGGTGTTCGGAATAACCGTGACCGGCCAGATCCAGGGCGACGATACGCAGCCCCGGCAGCAACGGCGCCAGACGGGCAAAGCTGTTGGCGTTGTCCAGCCAGCCGTGCAGGGCGACCACCGGCATCCCGTCGGGCGGTCCGTACAGTTGCGCGGCCAGTTCGATGTGCGGCAGGCGCAGGCGAATTTCTTCAATCGGGTCGTTCATCAGTGCTCGGGCTCTGCTGTCTTGCCCACCACCGTCCGACGCTGCCAGTTGCTGATGATGCCTTTGATCAGGTCGGCGGTTTGCTGCGGGCGCTCCAGGGGAAACATGTGTCCACCCGGCAGGGTATGGTGCTCGGCGTTGGCCAGGCGGCGCACGGCGCTGGCATGGTGACGCATGATGACATCGCTGTGGCTGCCCTGCACCATGGCCAACGGCACTGCCAACTGGCGAATGCGCCCGGGGTTCACATGGGGCACGCTGCGGTAGATGCTGATTTCCGTGGCCGGATCGAAGCATAGCTGGAACGTCTCGCCCACCGCCCGCAAACCGTGCTGGAGATAGGCTTCGAAGCAGTCTGGATCGAAGGCGCGAAACAGGCGCTTGCTGGCAAAATAACCACGAGCCGAGTCAAGGTCGGAGAACTCCTGACGCCGCCCGAGGGTGCGCCCGGCCGGCGTGATGCGATCGATGAAACCCAGGCGCTTGGCCGCGCGGATCATCAGGCGATCGGCCAGGGTCAGCACCGGCGAGTCGAGCATCACTACGCCCCGGTAGTACTGCGGGCACCGCAAAGCGGCGTGCAGATGCAACAAGCCCCCCAGGGAGTGCCCGATGCCCCAGACCGGCGCTGGTGCGAGGGCCAGATGGTGGAGCAACTCGGCCACCAGGCTGTGCCAATTGTCATCCACGGGAAAGCGCGGGTCATGGGCATGCTGTGGCAGGCGTTCGACACTGAACTCGGGCTCGAGGGCGGCGAACAACTTGCCATAGGTGCCCGACGGAAATCCGTTGGCGTGAGCAAAAAAGATCGGTTGGGACATGCTCTGCACTCCTTGCATCGACAGGCAACGAGTGTTCCCTCGACAGGTCGCTGATTGTCGGCAAGACCCTGGTTGCCGGCAATGACTGGATCGGCCATCCAAGGGGCCTTTACTGCCATGCCTTGGCCGATCAGGCGTGATGGATCTGGCCCAATGTCATCAGCCCGGCCAGTGGCCACTCACCCTGCAAGCGCACCAGGCTGGCGGTGTCCATCGGTTGCGGCTGGCGATAGTGCCCGTGCTGCAACAGGCCGATCAGAGCGCCCACCAGCGGCTGGTGACTGACCAGCAGCAGGTGCTCCCAGGACATGCCCTCCAGTTGCGTGATGACGTCAGTGGGTTCGCAGTCCGGGGTCAACCAGGGCACGGTGAGCACGTTGGGCTCGAAACCCAGGGTTTGGCGTACCAGTGCCGCCGTCTGCTGAGCACGCAGGTAAGGGCTGGCCAGGATCGCTTGCAACGGCTGGGTGGCCAGGTGAGCGGCGCTGCGCAAAACTTCTTCGCGACCACGGTCGGTCAGCTCGCGAGCCGCATCACTGGACGCGCGATTTTGTGCCTGGCCGTGGCGCAGCACCCAGAGGTTCACAGTTTCGGCTCTTCGTCACGCACCGGATGGGCCGCAGGCGCCACCTTGTGGGGGGCTTCGCCGTCTGGCTGACGGGGCTGTGGCCAATCGGCGAACGGCCAGGGCTTGGAATCGCTGTGGAAGGTGCCAAAGCGGCCGATCTGCGCCAGGTACGCGCTCAGGCTGTCGCCAAAATTCATCAGGCCGGCGTTGGGCGCCCCGTAGATCAGGCGATAGATCAACTGCACCACCACCAGTGCGCCGAGCAGAAACTGCGCCACCTGCCATACCAGCAGGAACACCAGCATCCACAGGATGCGCAGTGCAATGGACTCGTGCCGAGGCTCCAAGGGTGATTCATTCATGTCCTGCTCCTTTGCCACTGGGATGAATCGGTTGAAAAAACGGGTTTCAGGAAATGAAGTCGACGTCGGTCTTGGGCTCGGCGCGCATCAGCAACTCGATCACCTGGGCCAGCGTACGGCCCTCGAACAGGATCGCATGCAGGCCCATCACCAGCGGCATGTACACCTGCAGCTCCTGGGCCTTGGCCCTGAGCACCTTGAGGGTGTTCACACCCTCGGCCACTTCCCCCAGGCGTGTCACCGCTTCGTCCAGGCTCAGCCCTTGGCCCAGGGCGTGACCGACCTGGTAGTTGCGGCTTTTGGGCGAGGAACAGGTGACGATCAGATCGCCGACGCCCGCCAGCCCCATGAAGGTCATGGGGCTGGCGCCTTGACTGACCGCAAAGCGAGTCATTTCCGCCAGCGCCCGAGTGATCAGCATACTCTTGGTGTTCTCGCCCATGCCCAGCGCCACGGCCATGCCGGCAATGATCGCGTAGACGTTCTTCAGCGCCCCGGCCAGCTCGACCCCGTAGCGATCGCTGCTGGCATACACCCTGAAGGTACGCCCATGGAGCGCGTCCTGCACGCGCTGGCAGAGGACCTCGTCCTCACTGGCAACCACCGTGGCGGTCAGCGCATGCTCGGCGATTTCCCGAGCCAGATTGGGGCCGGACAACACGCCGATACGCGCACCCGGCGCCACTTCTTCGATGATTTCGCTCATGAGCTTGAAGGTCTGCGCCTCGATGCCCTTGGTCAGGCTGACCAGCAGTTTCCCGCTCAGGCGCTCGGCGTGGGGCGCGAGTACCGAGCGCAGCGCGCTGGAGGGCAAGGCGACGAACACCAGTTCGCAGGCCGCGAGGGTGTCGGCCAGCTCGGTGACCGGTTCCACCGCAGCGTGTACCTTGATGCCCTTGAGATAGCGGGGATTCTCGCGGTGCGTACGAATGGCCTCGGCCTGAGCGGGGTCGCGCATCCATTGCAGCACCCGTTGCCCATTGTCGGCCAGCAGGTTGGCCACGGCGGTGCCGAAGCTGCCGCCTCCCAGAACTGCCACCGGCTGCTGTTCAGTCATATCCTGTCCGTCATGATGCGCAAATGGCGTTGCCGGGCATTATACGGCCCCGCGTTGCCGCGACCAGCGCCGATTGCCCGTGACTCATCCTGTGATTGACCGCGATCAACTGTAAATGTCGCGAGAGTCGGTTAACATAGGCGGCCGAACCCGTGCTGCACTTGAAGCCCCTGAAGGCCGCCCATGCCGTTACGCCTGAGTTGGGACATCCATACCCGCACCCAGATCCTCTGCCTGGGCCCAGCCCTGCTGCTGAGCCTGCTGCTGATCTTTTTCTTCACGTTCGTCCGCATCCAGGACCTGCGCGAGGAGCTCAACCGCACCGGCCACCTGATCGCCGGGCAGTTGGCGCCGGCCGCCGAGTATGGCGTGCTGATGCACAACACCGAAGTGCTGGAAAGCCTGATGCGTGCCACGCTGGCCACGCCTCACGTGCGCTTTCTCGAGATCCAGGACCGCAGCGACCATATTCTGATGTACCTCGAACAACCCGATCAGCCCCCAATGTCCAAGCAACAGATCGAAGTGTTCCAGGCCAGCATCCGCCTGCAGGCGGCGCGGCGCAACGAAGAGCTGTTGCACCGGATCGGCGTCACCGCGACGGGCCCCCGAGACGACTATCTGGGGCGGGTCACGGTGGGCATGTCGGATGACGCCTTCAACCAGCGCCAGCAGGAAATCCTCATCAAGGCGGCCGTGCTGGCGTTGTTTGCGCTGCTCTTCACCTTCCTCCTGGCAAGGCGCCTGTCCCGTAGTCTGTCGCGCCCGATCAGCGCCATGGGCCAAGCCGTCAAGGCCATCCAGCAGGGCGATTTCGAGGCGCCGCTGCCTATCGTCGACGACTCCGAGCTGGGCAACCTCGCGCGCCACATCAACAACCTCGCCACGGGCCTGGACCAGGCCGGACGCGAGCAGCGCCTGGCCATGCAGGAGCTGATCCAGACCCGCGAGCAGGCCGAACGCGCCAACAGTGCCAAGTCGGACTTTCTGGCAATGATGAGCCATGAGTTGCGCACCCCCATGAACGGCGTGCTGGGCATGCTGCAACTGCTCGAAACCACGCAGATGACCCACGAACAACGGGAGTACGCGGCGCTTGCCAGCGAGTCCACCGAGCATCTGCTCAAGGTCATCAATGACATCCTCGATTTCTCCCGCATCGAACAGGCCGCTCTGGAACTGGAACATATCGCCTTCAATCTCGGGGACATGCTCGACAGTTGCGTCCAGTCCTTCCATCACAGCGCCCGCCAGCGCGACCTGCAACTGAGCCTGCGCAAGCCGGTGAGCGTCGACGACCTGTGGGTCGAGGGCGATCCGACGCGCATTCGCCAGGTGCTGGTCAATCTGGTTGGCAACGCGCTGAAGTTCACCGAAACCGGCAGCGTCGAGATCGAAGCCAACTGGCATGAGCTGGATCACCAGTTGATCTGGCTGACTTGCTCGGTGCGCGACAGCGGCATCGGTATCAGTGCCGATCGCCTGGAGTTGATGTTCGTCGCCTTCCAGCAGGCCGATAACTCTATTTCCCGTCGCTATGGCGGCACCGGACTGGGCCTGCCCATTGCCCGCACCTTGGCCGAGCGCATGGGCGGCACGCTGCGGGCCCAGAGCGAAGAAGGCATCGGCTCTCGATTCACGCTGGAACTGCCCTTGGCCCTGTGCCTGCAAAAGGCCCCGGCCCCGCTTGCCGGAATCGCCCCGAGCCAGGAGGGTCATGGCTTGCACGTACTGCTGGTGGAGGATAACCCGGTGAACCAGACCGTGATCGAGGCCATGCTACGCAGCTTGGGCTTCGGCGTGCAGGTGGTGGGTGACGGCGCACTGGCCATCAGCGAGGCCAGCACTCGCTCCTTTGACGCGATCCTGATGGACTGCCGGCTGCCGATCATCGACGGCTATGAAGCTTCCCGCCAGATCCGCCTGCAACCGGAGCGCGAAAGCCTGCCGATCATTGCCCTGACCGCCAACGCCTTGCACGGTGACCGGGAAGCCTGTCTGGCGGCCGGGATGAACGATTACCTGGCCAAGCCGTTCAAGCGGGCAGACCTGCAAAAGGTCCTGGCACGGTGGCTGGCCTTTTGAGCCGACGCCCTGTTCCAGGGCCTTCCAGCCTTTCAGGCCGGCGACAAGATCGTCACCGTTAGCGGCATAACTGGCGGCGAACGATAAAATGCGGCAATCTTCACCTTTGGATCTGGCCCGGAAGACGGTCGGATAATAAATTTCAGTGCACAGGTGTACATCTTCGTCCCTGGCGCTGTGACTTTCACCACAACGCAATAGTCTATGAGTAGGCTGCCGGCCAGGACGATACGTCCTGGTGCGGTCAGCACGACTTGCCCCCTGCCACACAGGGACTATTGAGGAGCTCGCATGACCAAACAACACGCCTTTACCCGGGAAGATCTGCTGCGCTGCAGTCGCGGTGAGCTGTTCGGCCCTGGTAACGCGCAACTGCCCGCCCCCAACATGCTGATGGTCGATCGCATCACGCACATCAGCGAAGAAGGCGGCAAGTACGGCAAAGGTGAATTGGTCGCCGAGCTGGATATCACCCCGGACCTGTGGTTTTTCGCTTGCCACTTCGAAGGCGACCCGGTGATGCCCGGTTGCCTGGGCCTGGATGCCATGTGGCAGCTGGTCGGTTTTTTCCTGGGCTGGCAGGACCTGCCAGGCCGTGGCCGGGCGCTGGGTTCCGGTGAAGTGAAATTCTTTGGCCAGGTTCTCCCGACCGCGAAGAAAGTCACCTATAACATCCATATCAAGCGCGTCCTCAAAGGCAAGCTGAACCTGGCCATCGCCGATGGCTCGGTCAGTGTCGACGGCCGCGAGATCTACACCGCTGACGCCCTCCGGGTCGGCGTGTTCACTTCCACTGAAAATTTCTAAGGGTATTCGCATGCGCCGCGTCGTTATCACTGGTCTGGGCATTGTTTCCTGCTTGGGCAATGACAAAGACACCGTTTCCGCAAACCTGCGTGCAAGCCGCCCTGGCATCCGTTTCAACCCGGAATATGCCGAAATGGGTTTGCGCAGCCATGTTTCCGGTTCCATCGACCTCAACCTCGAAGAGCTGATCGACCGCAAGGTGTTCCGCTTCGTTGGCCATGCTGCCGCCTACGCCTACCTGGCGATGCAGGACGCGATCAAGGATTCGGGCCTGACCGAAGACCAGGTGTCCAACCCGCGCACCGGCCTGGTGGCCGGTTCCGGTGGTGCTTCGACGCTCAACCAGATGGAAGCGCTGGACATCCTGCGCGAGAAAGGCGTCAAGCGCGTCGGTCCGTACCGCGTGACCCGCACCATGAGCAGCACCGTGTCCGCTTGCCTGGCCACCCCTTTCAAGATCAAGGGCCTGAACTACTCCATCGCTTCGGCCTGCGCCACCAGTGCCCACTGCATCGGCACGGCCATGGAACAGATCCAGATGGGCAAGCAGGACATCGTCTTCGCCGGCGGCGGCGAAGAAGAACACTGGAGCCAGTCGTTCCTGTTCGACGCCATGGGCGCACTGTCCACCCAATACAACGAAACCCCGGAAAAGGCCTCCCGCGCCTACGACGCCAAGCGTGACGGTTTCGTTATCGCCGGCGGTGGCGGCATGGTGGTGGTCGAGGAGCTGGAACACGCTCTGGCCCGTGGCGCGAAAATCTACGCCGAAGTGGTCGGCTACGGCGCAACGTCGGACGGTTACGACATGGTCGCGCCAAGCGGCGAAGGCGCCATCCGCTGCATGCAGATGGCCATGTCCACCGTGGACACCCCGATCGACTACCTCAACACTCACGGCACCTCAACGCCAGTAGGCGACGTGGCCGAAATCAAGGGCGTGCGCGAACTGTTCGGCGACAAGGCCCCGGCCATCAGCTCGACCAAGAGCCTGTCCGGTCACTCGCTGGGTGCTGCCGGCGTGCACGAAGCCATCTACTGCATGCTGATGATGGAAGGCAAGTTCATTGCCGGCTCCGCCAACATCGATGAGCTGGACCCGGCTGTGGCCGACATGCCGATCCAGACCAAGACTGTCGAAAATGTCGAGCTCAATACCGTCATGAGCAACAGCTTCGGCTTTGGTGGCACCAATGCCACGCTGGTGTTGAAGCGCTGGCAGGGCAAGTAAGCCTTTCGGCTTGACCGCAATGCCCCTGATCGAAAGATCAGGGGCTTTTTTGTGAGCACCCGCCGATGGAACGTCCCCCACTGGCCAAGGCTCTAACCTGTCAGGATCTCCCCGCCCCGCTGCAAGGAATTGCTGATGACCATTGACGTCAAGACTGAATCACTCGAAGGCTTTCGCCACAGCATCCAGATCGATAACCACCTGCTGTTCGCCGACCTGCCGCAAAGCCTGGGCGGTGCCGACTCGGCGCCCTCCCCTCACGATTATTTCGACGCTGCCCTGGGCGCCTGTAAAGCCTTGACCCTCAAGCTGTACGCGCAGAAAAAAGGCATCCCGCTGACCGGTGTACAGGTCAAGGTCACCCGAGACAACGCAGGAGAACCCACCGGCAAGTACGTGCTCAACGTCAGCCTGACCCTGGAAGGCGACCTGACCCATGCCCAGCGCAAGGAACTGGACCGCATTGCCGACCATTGCCCGGTGCACAAATTGATGACCACGGCCGAGGTCAGCATCGAGACGACATTGGTCGATAACCAGCAGTAAGAGCGTTTATGCTGTCGGGCATCCCGTCTGCGATCAGGCCGCCCCCATGCCTTTGCCCCTCCTCATCCGCCCCAAGACCGAAGACGTCGAAGGCCAGCCTATCCTGCGTCCACTGCCGTCGGCCAAGTGCCGCAGCGTAGGGCCCTTCGTGTTCTTCGACCACATGCTGCCCACCGCCTATGCCCCTGGCGAAGGCATCGATATTCGCCAGCATCCCCATATCGGTCTGTCGACCCTGACCTACCTGTTCGAAGGGCAACTGCTGCACAAGGACAGCCTGGGGTCCGAGCAAGTGGTCAGCGCAGGCGAAGTCAGCTGGATGACCGCCGGCAGCGCCATCGCCCACATCGAGCGCACGCCCGAGCCCCTCCGTCAGAGCGGTTCACGGGTTCACGGCCTGCAGGTCTGGCTGGCTTCGCCGCAAGCCGACGAGCAGGGCCCGGGGCACTACAGCTATCATCCGGCCGAGCAACTGCCGGTGTCCGAATCCCTGGGCGTGCAGATCCGCCTGATCGCCGGCAGTGGGTTCTGCCTGAAGTCCCCCGTTCCGGTGCTCTCTGGCACGCTGTACGCCGAGATCCACATGCAGGCGGGAGCAACCCTGTCGATTCCCGCAGAACACCCGCAGAGGGCCTTGTACGTCATCGACGGGAATTGCGAACTGGACGGCGATGAGGTGCCTGCCGCCAGCCTGGTGGTGCTGCCTGAAGGCGAGGTCTACACGCTGCGTGCGCTGAGCGATTGCCATGCCATGGTGATCGGAGGCAAGGCGCTGGATGGACCACGGCGGATGCGCTGGAACTGGGTGGCCAGCGATGTGACGTTGCTCGATGCGGCCCAGCAGCGCTGGGAATCCGGGGATTGGCCGGTGGTGCCAGGAGAGATCGGACGAATCGAGTGGCCGTGATGCACGTGCCGTGAACCACCACCGCCGTGGCCATCGCGACCAAGGTCGCGATGGCCGTTCGCGCTATCAGTCCTTGAACACTTCCACCAACAAGTCGTACATGTTCTTGAACGCCCGATCCGAGACCTTCTGGTTGAACATCTGCACGCCAGGGTTGTTGGCTTCCGGGTCGGTAAACGAGTGGTAGGCACCGCCGAAGGAAGTCAGCTGCCAATCGACCTTGGCGTTGTTCATTTCTTCGATGAAGGCCGGCAGTTGCTCTTTGGGCACCAGCGGGTCGGCTTCGCCGTGCAGCACCAGCACCGAGCCATCGATCTTGGTCGCGCTCGGGTTTGGCGTGTCCAGGGTACCGTGGAACGATACGGCAGCCTTGAGCGGGACACCGGTACGGGCCAGTTCCAGCGCGCAGCAACCGCCGAAGCAGAAGCCGAAAGCAGCCAGCTTGCTGGTATCAACGGCAGCAACGGTCTGGATCTTGAGCTGTTCAAGACCGGCGTTCATGCGCTTGAGCAGCAACGCACGGTCATTTTTCATCGGCATCATCGCCGCGCCGGCCTGGTCACCGTTGGCGGGACGTACGGCCTGGCCGTACAGGTCCACCAGCAGCACGACATAACCTTGAGCGGCCACGGCGTGAGCAATGCGCTCGGCACCTTCACTGACACCCATCCAGTTGGGCGCCATGATCAGGCCGGGACGAGCCGACACGATGTCGCCGTCATGGAACAGGCGGCTTTCAAAGGCCTGCCCGTCGATTTGATAGACCAGCGATTGCGCTTGTGGATTGCTCATGGATTACTCCCCAATTAAAAGACACCAACGAGAAATGCAAAAAGCCCGCCGAGGCGGGCCTTTTGTTCAACTGCTTAAACGGACAACTCGACCAGCAACTTGTTCAGGCGCCGGACGTAGGCCGCCGGGTCCTTGAGGCTGTCGCCAGCTGCCAGCGCCGCCTGGTCGAAGAGGATGTGCGAGAAGTCGGTGAAACGATCTTCGCTCTGCTCGTGATCCAGCTTCTCGATCAGCGGGTGGCTGGGGTTGAATTCGAAGATCGGCTTGGAATCCGGCACCTTCTGCCCGCTGGCTTCGAGGATCTGGCGCATCTGCAAGCCCAGGTCCTGTTCGCCAATGGCCAGAATGGCCGGCGAGTCGGTCAGACGGTGCGAAACACGCACTTCGCTGACGCTGTCGCCCAAAGCTGCTTTCAAGCGCTCGACCAGGCCTTCCTTGTCCTTGGCCACTTCTTCCTGGGCCTTCTTGTCCTCGTCGGAGTCCAGTTTGCCCAGGTCCAGGTCGCCACGGGCGACATCGACAAAGCTCTTGGAATCGAACTCGGTCAGGTAGCTCATCAGCCACTCGTCGATGCGATCGGTGAGCAGCAGCACTTCGATGCCTTTCTTGCGGAACACTTCCAGGTGCGGGCTGTTCTTGACCTGCGCATAGGACTCGCCGGTCAGGAAGTAGACCTTGTCCTGGCCTTCCTTGACCCGGGACAGGTAGTCGGCCAAGCCGACACTCTGCTCGCCGCTGTCGTCGCTGGTAGAAGCAAAGCGCAGCAGGCCGGCAATCTTCTCCTTGTTGGCGAAGTCTTCGGCCGGGCCTTCCTTCAGCACCTGGCCGAAGTTCTTCCAGAAGCCCTTGTATTGCTCCGGCTCGTTCTTCGCCAGTTTTTCCAGCATGTCCAGCACGCGCTTGGTCAGCGCCGACTTCATGGAGTCGATGATCGGGTCTTTCTGCAAAATCTCGCGCGACACGTTCAGGGAGAGGTCGTTTGAGTCCACCACACCCTTGATGAAGCGCAGGTACAGCGGCAGGAACGACTCGGCCTGGTCCATGACGAACACGCGCTGCACGTAAAGCTTCAGGCCGCGTGGTGCTTCGCGCTGGTACAGGTCGAACGGCGCACGGGCGGGCACATACAGCAGCGAGCTGTACTCCAGCTTGCCTTCGACCTTGTTGTGGCTCCAGCTCAGCGGGTTCTCGTAGTCGTGACCGATGTGCTTGTAGAATTCCTGATATTCCTCGTCCTTGATCTCGGTACGCGGACGGGTCCACAGCGCGCTGGCACGGTTGACGGTTTCCCATTCAACGGCAGGCTTGTCTTCGCCTTCAGCCGCTTCGGCTTCCTTGGGCAGCTCGATGGGCAGAGCGATGTGATCGGAGTACTTCTTGATGATGTTGCGCAGGCGATAGCCGTCGGCAAACTCGTCTTCACCGGACTTGAGGTGCAGAACAATACGGGTGCCGCGCTCGGCCTTGTCAGTATTGGCGACTTCAAACTCGCCCTCGCCCTTGGACGACCAGTGCACGCCTTCGCTGGCGGCGGTGCCGGCACGGCGGCTGAACACTTCGACCTGGTCGGCAACGATGAACGCCGAGTAGAAGCCAACGCCGAACTGGCCGATCAGGTGCGAATCTTTCTTTTGGTCGCCGCTGAGGTTTTTCATGAAGTCGGCGGTGCCGGACTTGGCGATGGTGCCAAGGTGGGCGATCACTTCTTCACGGTTCATGCCGATGCCGTTGTCTTCGAGGGTGACGGTTTTCGCGTCCTTGTCGAAGCTCACACGGATTTTCAGCTCGGCGCCGCCTTCCAGCAACTCAGGCTTGGACAGCGCTTCAAAACGCAGCTTGTCCACGGCGTCGGAAGCGTTGGAGATCAATTCGCGAAGGAAGATTTCCTTGTTGGAATACAGCGAATGGATCATGAGGTGCAGCAGCTGCTTTACCTCGGTCTGGAAGCCCAGGGTTTCCTTTTGAGTTTCCACACTCATGGTCATCAAACTCCAATCAGATGGCAGAAGCCGCGCAGCCGAAAAGCTTTGCGGCGGGATGACAAGCAGATGGGGGTGGATGAGGGGATTTCAAGGGTGGCGAGGGCCTTTTCAGATCGGACATCTCGTACGCACTTCGCCGTCTTGCCGAACCTCAATAGTCGGAACTAATGCTATTCGGCTACGCTCCAACAGCGCGTAACAGACTATAAATAAGGAGAAACACCCATGCGCACTACTCTCGCCACTGCCCTCATGCTGACCGCTGCCCTTGGCCTTGCCGCCTGCGACAAAAAATCCGAAGACAAGCAACAGGATGCCCAGGCCCACGCCGAGCAGGCCCAGAAGAAAATGGACCAGGCTCAGGACAAAGTGAACGATGCCAACAAGGAAAATGCCAAGGCTCAGGACGACGCCAACCAGGCGGCTGCCGCTCGCGCCAAAGAAGGCACCGATGCTGCCACTCCAGGCTCGACCATGACGGCTCCGGCGCCTGCGCCAGAGACTCAGGCGCCTGCCAAGAACTGAGGTTCTTGCTGGCATAAAAAAACCCGACCGTGAGGTCGGGTTTTTTGTGTCTGGCTTCAGGCCTTTATGCCGCCGCCGTCTCAGGCTTGCCCAACACCCGATCCATCACCACCGCAATCAACAACATCGCCACGCTCGGCACCAGCCACGCCAGCCCCTGACTGCTCAACGGCAGGTGATCCAGCGACGCCGGCAGCCACTCACCCAGCCCCGCGCCCTTGAGCGCATCGACCATGCCGAACAGCAACGACACTG
This sequence comes from Pseudomonas sp. dw_358, assembly GCF_018449655.1. Classification (GTDB taxonomy): domain Bacteria; phylum Pseudomonadota; class Gammaproteobacteria; order Pseudomonadales; family Pseudomonadaceae; genus Aquipseudomonas. Next base: position 102,106 of record NZ_JAAVUX010000004.1, on the reverse strand, counting down.
CCATGACCGGCGCGACGATACGCGCCTGCGAGTGCCACAACGACTTGCAGAAGCTCAGGGCCACCAGCGCGATACACGGCGGGTAGATCGCGGTCAGCACCGGGATGGAGAAGTGAATCAGCTTGGTCAGGCCCAGGTTGGAAACCACCAGCGAGAACACCGCCAGCAGCAGCACCAGGGTCTTGTAGGACAATGGCAACACGCGGCTGAAGTATTCGGCGCAAGCGCAGGTCAGGCCGACGGCGGTGACCAGGCAGGCCAGCGAGATCAACACCGCGAGGAAGCCGCTGCCCAGGGAGCCGAAGGTGTGCTGGACATAGGCGTGCAGCACTTCAGCGCCGTTGGTGGCGCTCGCCGCCACGGCATGGCTGCCCGCGCCGAGGCGGAACAGGCTGACGTAGACCAGCGCCAACCCGACCCCGGCGATCAGGCCGGCAATGATCGCGTAGCGAGTGATCAGCACCGGCGACTCGACGCCACGGGAGCGGATGGCATTGACGATGACGATACCGAAGACCAGCGCCCCGAGGGTATCCATGGTCAAGTAGCCGTTGACGAAGCCTTGGGAGAACGGCGCGGCCACGTACTCGGGCGTGGCCGAACCGATGTCGCCGGCAGGCAGCATGAAGGCCGCAATGCCGAGCGCGGCCAGGGCAATGATCTTCAGGGGTGCCAGGAAGCGGCCGACCGTGTCGAGCAACTTGCCGGGGTACAGCGAGACAATGAACACCATCACGAAGTACACCGCGCTGTAGAGGAACAAGGCCAGCGGGCTGTCACCGGTCAACGGCGCCAGGCCCACTTCGAACGACACCGTGGCCGTACGCGGGGTGGCGAACAAGGGGCCCACGGCCAGATAGCACACCGCCGCCAGCACACCGCCGGCGACTTTGCCGATGGGGCTGCTCAGGGCGTCCATGGCGCCACCGACGCGGGCCAGGGCCACCACCGTGATCACCGGCAGGCCGACCGCCGTGATCAGGAAGCCCAGCGCGGCCATCCACACGTGGGGCCCCGCCTGCAGGCCGACGATGGGCGGGAAGATGATGTTCCCCGCGCCTACGAAGAGCGCAAAGGTCATGAAACCCAATGCCAGGATGTCCTGGCCTTTCAACACTTTCATCAGAAGGAAACCACACGTTCAAATCGTAATTTAGAGAGGATTTCCCGAGGGGTGAGGGAAATGTCACCGGCCTTGATGGAGGCAGGCCTTCGACGCGCGTCGGCCCTTTGTGAGGGCGGCGAACGCAAAGCGGCGCCAGAGTAACGAAATAGGCGACGAAACGCACCTTTTCAGGGCTGTCAGCCGATGGAACGCACCGATATCAGACAAATCTTGCTTGTCCGTGAGCCCGCAATTTGGGAAACGTCCGACAGACAATAAACAGACTGGGCACGCAAAATATCGTCACTTGCCAAGAAAGAGAAAAAGACGCCATGTCAGATTTGATCCCCACGCCGGTACTCTGCACCCGACGCCTGATCCTCGAGCCGCTGTGCGTCGCCGACGCCGACCGCTACCAGGCGTTGTTCAATGATTGGGAAGTCGTGCGCTACCTCACCCACCTGGTCCCCTGGCCCTACCCCGAGGGTGAAGCCTTGCGTCACATTCGCGAGGATGCGTTGCCCGCCATGGCCGATGGGGAGGAATGGCACTGGACCTTGCGCCTGCGTGCCAACCCCGAGCTCATGATCGGGGTGATCTGCGTGATGGATGAGCCCGACAATCAACGCGGCTTCTGGATTGCCCCGCCCTGGCAGGGCCAGGGCCTGATGAGCGAGGCATGCGCGGTGGTCACCCGTTTCTGGTTCGAAACCCTTGGGCAACCGAGCCTGCGCGTGGCCAAGGCCGCGGTCAACGAAGCCTCTCGGCGCCTGAGCACCCGTGAGGGCATGCGCATGGTCGACAGCCGGCCTGATGAGTTTGTCTGCGGGCAGTTGGTGGAAGAGATCTGGGAGATGACGCGCGAGGAGTGGCGACTACGCAACCGATAGAGAGCGTTACCACCATCGCGGGCTCCTACGGCGGGTGCAGGAGTCCGCGATGCGGTCGGACGACATTGCGCATATCGCTGAAACAACAAAGGCCGCCCGAAGGCAGCCTTTGCTTTACCACTCAATCAAGCCAGGCTCAGGCCTTCTTGATTTCCCAGCCGGTCAACTCGGCCAGGGCCTTGCCGATGTCGGCCAGCGAACGCACGGTTTTAACGCCGGCGTCTTGCAGGGCGGCGAACTTCTCGTCGGCCGTACCCTTGCCGCCAGAGATGATCGCGCCCGCGTGGCCCATGCGCTTGCCTGGAGGGGCAGTCACACCGGCGATGTAGGACACCACCGGCTTGGTCACGTTGGCCTTGATGTAGGCAGCCGCTTCTTCTTCAGCCGAACCGCCGATCTCGCCGATCATCACGATCGCCTCGGTCTTCGGGTCCTCCTGGAACAGCTTCAGGATGTCGATGAAGTTGGAGCCCGGGATCGGGTCGCCGCCGATGCCGACGCAGGTCGACTGGCCGAAACCGGCGTCGGTGGTCTGCTTCACGGCTTCGTAAGTCAGGGTGCCGGAACGGGACACGATACCGACCTTGCCTGGCAAGTGAATGTGACCGGGCATGATGCCGATCTTGCATTCGCCTGGGGTGATCACGCCAGGGCAGTTCGGCCCGATCAGGCGTACGCCCAGCTCGTCGCACTTCACTTTCGCGTCCAGCATGTCCAGGGTCGGAATGCCTTCAGTGATGCAGATGATCAGCTTGATGCCGCCGAATGCTGCTTCCAGGATCGAGTCCTTGCAAAAGGGAGCCGGAACGTAGATCACCGACGCGGTGGCACCGGTCTGCTCGACTGCTTCACGAACGGTGTTGAACACCGGCAGGTTCAGGTGCGTGGTGCCGCCCTTGCCCGGAGTGACGCCGCCGACCATCTTGGTGCCGTAGGCGATGGCTTGTTCGGAGTGGAAGGTACCTTGCGAGCCGGTGAAGCCCTGGCAGATGACCTTGGTGTCTTTATTGATCAGGACGCTCATTACTTGCCCTCCGCAGCTTTAACGACTTGTTGAGCAGCGTCGGTCAGGCTGGTGGCCGCGATGATGTTCAGACCGCTTTCTGCCAGTACTTTGGCGCCCAGGTCAGCGTTGTTGCCTTCAAGGCGCACAACCACCGGGATTTTCACGCCGACTTCTTTCACGGCGCCAATGATGCCTTCGGCAATCATGTCGCAACGAACGATGCCGCCGAAGATGTTGACCAGCACGGCCGCGACATTGCTGTCGGACAGAATGATCTTGAACGCTTCGGTCACGCGCTCCTTGGTGGCACCACCGCCCACGTCGAGGAAGTTGGCTGGCTTGCCACCATGCAGGTTGACGATGTCCATGGTACCCATGGCCAGACCGGCACCATTGACCATGCAGCCGATGTTGCCCTCAAGGGCCACGTAGTTCAGTTCGAACTTGGCCGCATGGGCTTCGCGCGCATCGTCCTGGGACGGGTCGTGGAAGGTCTTCAGCTTGGGCTGACGGTACATGGCGTTGGCGTCGATGTTGATCTTCGCGTCCAGGCAGTGCAGGTCGCCGTCCGCCTTGATCACCAGCGGGTTGACTTCCAGCAGGGCCAGGTCATGGTCCTTGAACAGCTTGGCCAGGCCGACGAAGATTTTCGCAAACTGAGCCACTTGCTTGCCTTCAAGACCCAGTTGGAAAGCCAGGTCACGGCCCTGGAATGGCTGAGCGCCAACCAGTGGGTCGATGGTTGCTTTCAGAATCTTTTCAGGAGTGTCGTGAGCGATCTTCTCGATGTCCACGCCACCTTCGGTGGAGGCCATGAACACGATACGGCGGCTCGAACGGTCAACGACGGCGCCCAGGTACAGCTCTTTGGCGATGTCGGTGCACGATTCAACCAGGATCTTGGTGACAGGCTGACCGTTGGCGTCAGTCTGGTAAGTCACCAGACGCTTGCCCAGCCACTGTTGGGCGAAGGCCTTGGCGTCTTCCTTGGAGCGGACCAGCTTGACGCCGCCGGCTTTACCGCGACCACCCGCGTGAACCTGAGCCTTGACGACCCATTCGGTGCCGCCGATCTTGTCGCAGGCTGCTGCAGCTTCTTCCGGGGTGTCGACTGCGAAACCCTGGGAAACTGGCAGGCCGTATTCAGCAAACAGCTGCTTACCCTGATACTCGTGAAGATTCATGCTTTTTACCGTCTTCGTTAGGTACTGCGCTTTCGGCGCTGCTCTCGGCTGCCTGGGCAGGGAGGGCCGCACCACCTGTGACTGCTGATCGCGCTTGCAGTGCGAGCCTTGACCAAGGCCACACCGTGCTGCACGAGGTTGAGTCCGGCGCTCGTTCCGCGGCAGGCGTGTGGCTGCGACGGGCGGAGTGCCGTGGTTTCTTATTGTTTGCTTAACGCTTCTTGCGATTGGCAATGTGAATGGCGCCGCCATTCACGGCCAGCGCTGCTTCGTGCAACGCTTCGGACAGGGTCGGGTGGGAGAAAACCATCATCCCGAGGTCTTCGGCGCTGGTGCCGAATTCCATACCGATTGCGCCCTGTTGAACCAATTCTGCAGCGCTCGGGCCGATCACGTGAACACCTAGTACGCGGTCGGTCTTGGCGTCGGCGATGACCTTGACGAAGCCGCCGGTGTCGTTGGCCGCCATGGCACGGCCGCTGGCAGCGAACGGGAAGGTGCCGACGTTGACTTCAACGCCTTCGGCCTTCAGGGTCTGTTCGGTCTTGCCGACCCACGCGATTTCCGGGTGAGTGTAGATCACGGACGGGATCAGGTCGTAGTTCATCTGGGTCTTGTGACCCTTGATGCGCTCGACCACCATGACGCCCTCTTCCGAGGCCTTGTGCGCCAGCATGGCGCCACGCACCACGTCACCGATGGCGTAGACGCCTGGCACGCTGGTGCTGCAATAGTCGTCGACGAAGATGAAACCACGCTCGTCCAGATCCACGCCACTGTCGGCGGCCAGCAACTCGGTGGTCACCGGACGACGGCCGACCGCAACGATCAGCTTGTCGAAGGTGATGGTCTTCTCGCCTTCGGCGTCAGTGTAGGTAACCACGACTTCTTCACCGTTGACCTTGGAACCGGTCACGCGAGCGCCCAGGGCGATCTTCAGACCTTGTTTGGTCAGGGTCTTGTAGGCTTCCTTGGACACGGCTTCGTCGGCCGCCGGGAGGAATTTCTCCAAGGCCTCGAGGACCGTCACTTCAGCCCCCAGACGCGACCATACCGAACCCAGTTCCAGGCCGATGACGCCGGCGCCGATCACGCCAAGACGCTTGGGCACGGCCTGAAATTCCAGGGCGCCGGTGGAGTCGACGATGACGTTCTGGTCCACTGGAGCCGGAGGAATGTCGATCGGACGCGAGCCCGAGGCGAGGATCACGTGGTCGGCTTCAACCACTTCAACCGAGCCGTCGGGACCGGTGACTTCGACTTTCTTGCCGGCCAGCAGCTTGCCGTGGCCTTGCAGGGTGGTCACGCCGTTGGCCTTGAACAGGGTCGAGACGCCGGAGGTCAGGTTCTTGACGATGTTCGACTTGCGACCCACCATGGCCGGCACGTCCATCTGCACGCCGCTGTGGCTGATGCCGTGAATGGCGAAACCGTCTTGTGCTTCGTGGAACTTCCAGGAGCTGTCCAGCAGCGCCTTGGAAGGAATGCAACCGACGTTCAGGCAGGTACCGCCCAGCGCCAGCTTGCCTTCCTTGTCCAGGTATTTTTCGACACAGGCGGTCTTCAGGCCCAGTTGGGCAGCCTTGATGGCCGCGACATAGCCGCCAGGGCCTGCACCGATCACTACCACGTCAAATTTTTGCGACATAACAAAGGTTCCCTATTAGCTTCGAGCTTCGAGCCGTTAGCGGCGAGGGCAAGCGGCAGGCGCTCGGTGAGAGCCTGCCGCTTGCCGCCCGCAGCGGTCAGCTGCGCCTAATTCAGATGTCGAGCAAGAGACGCGCCGGGTCTTCCAGCAGGTTCTTGATGGTCACCAGGAAGGTTACCGCTTCCTTGCCATCGATCAGGCGGTGATCGTAGGACAGTGCCAGGTACATCATCGGGCGAATGACCACTTGCCCATTGAGCGCCACGGGACGCTGGATGATGTTGTGCATGCCCAGGATGGCCGCTTGTGGCGGGTTCACGATCGGGGTCGACAGCATGGAACCGAAGGTACCACCGTTGGTGATGGTAAAGGTACCACCGGTCATGTCGTCCATGGACAGCTTGCCGTCACGGGCCTTCTTGCCGAAGGTGGCGATGCCGCCTTCGATTTCAGCCAGGCTCATGGATTCGGCGTTGCGCAGGACTGGAACCACCAGGCCGCGGTCGCTGGACACTGCGACACCGATGTCGGCGTAGCCGTGGTAGACGATGTCGGCACCGTCGATCGACGCGTTGACCGCCGGGAAGCGTTTCAGCGCTTCGGTGGCAGCCTTGACGAAGAACGACATGAAGCCCAGACGAACCCCGTTGTGGGATTTTTCGAACAGGTCCTTGTATTTCGAACGCAGTGCCATGACTTCGGTCAGGTCGACTTCGTTGAACGTGGTCAGCATGGCCATGTTCGACTGGGCTTCGACCAGACGCTCGGCCACTTTGGCACGCAGGCGGGTCATCGGCACGCGCTTCTCGGTCCGGTCGCCCGGGGCAGTGACCACCGGCGCGGCAGCGGCCGGTGCGGCAGGCTTGGCAGCCGCCGGCGCGGACTTCTTGGCTTCGATGGCGGCAACCACGTCTTCCTTGGTCACGCGGCCGTCTTTGCCAGTGCCCTTGACGTTGGCCAGGTTGATGCCGTTTTCTTCAGCCAGGCGGCGAGCCGCCGGGCCATTGGCGTCTTCTTCAGCGGAGGCGGCAGCCGGGGCAGCAGCAGGTGCTGGTGCTGCACTGGCGGCAGGTGCCGCAGCCGGTGCGGCAGCAGCGCCGCCGGCTTCGATGGAACCCAGAACTTCGTCGGACAGAACGGTGTCGCCTTCGTTCTTGACGATGGCACCCAATACGCCATCAGCCGTGGCCAGTACTTCCAGCACTACCTTGTCGGTCTCGATGTCGACGATCAGGTCGTCACGCTTGACCGCTTCGCCCGGCTTCTTGTGCCAGGTGGCAACGGTGCCATCGGCAACCGATTCCGGGAAGGTAGGGGCTTTGATCTCGATAGCCATTATCAGTGGTTCCTTAAATTCGGTTTCTTGTGCCCGATGGCATTAGACAGTGAAAGCATCGTTGAGCAGTTTTTCCTGCTGCTCGGCGTGCATCGAAGCGTAACCGCAGGCCGGCGCTGCCGACGCATCGCGACCGGCGTATTCCAGGCCCAGCCCACGCTTGTGGTTGCCGATGCTGCGACGCAGGTGGTGCTGGCTGCTGTACCAGGCGCCCTGGTTCATCGGCTCTTCCTGACACCAGGCCACGTTTTCAAGATGGGTGTAAGGCGCAATGGCCTCCATCAAGTCGTCTTCCGGGAACGGATACAGTTGCTCGATGCGCACGATGGCGATGTCATCGCGACCTTCGCTGCGGCGCTTCTCCAGCAGGTCGTAGTACACCTTGCCGCTGCACAGCACCAGGCGAGTCACCTTGGCGGCGTCGAGGGTATCGACTTCCGGAATCACGGTCTGGAACGAACCATGGGCCAGGTCTTCGAGGGTCGAAACAGCCAGCTTGTGGCGCAGCAGCGATTTAGGCGTGAGCACCACCAGCGGCTTGCGCAGCGGGCGAATCACCTGACGGCGCAGCAGATGGTAGATCTGTGCCGGGGTGGTGGGTACGCAGACCTGAATGTTGTGCTCGGCGCACAGTTGCAGGTAACGCTCCAGGCGCGCGGAGGAGTGCTCCGGCCCCTGCCCTTCATAACCGTGGGGCAGCAGCATGGTCAAACCGCACAGACGGCCCCACTTGTGCTCGCCGCTGGTAATGAACTGGTCGATCACCACTTGCGCACCGTTGGCGAAGTCGCCGAACTGGGCTTCCCAGATCACCAGCGCGTTGGGCGAGGTGGTGGAGTAGCCGTATTCGAACGCCAGCACCGCTTCTTCGGACAGGAACGAGTCATACAGGTCGAAACGTGGCTGGCCGTCGAACAGGTTCTGCAGCGGAACGTAGGTCTCGGCATCCTTCTGGTTGTGCAACACCGCATGGCGGTGCGAGAAGGTACCGCGGCCGATGTCCTGGCCGGTCATGCGGATCGGGTGGCCCTCGAACAGCAAGGTCCCGTAGGCCATGGTTTCGGCGTAGCCCCAGTTGATCGGCAAGCCACCGGCCTGCATTTTCTGCCGGTCTTCGTAGATCTTCGAGACCTGACGCTGCACCACGAAGCCTTCTGGCACGTCCAGCAACTTGGCCGACAGTTCCTGCAGGGTCTTGAGGTCGAAGCTGGTGTCGTGACGCGCCGTCCAGGCATGACCCAGATACGGACGCCAGTCTACGAACAATTCCTTGTTCGGCTCCTTGACCAGGCTCTTGACCACGTGAAGGCCGTTGTCCAGGGCGTTGCGGTACTCGTCGACCTGCGCCTGCACCCCGGCTTCGTCCAGCGCGCCGGCCTTGATCAGGCTTTCGGCGTACAATTCGCGGGTGGTGCGCTGCTTGGCGATCTGCTGGTACATCAGCGGCTGGGTGCCGCTCGGCTCGTCGGCCTCGTTGTGGCCGCGACGACGGTAGCAGACCAGATCGACGACGATGTCGCGCTTGAACTGCATCCGATAGTCGATGGCCAGCTGGGTAACGAACACCACGGCTTCCGGATCATCGCCGTTCACGTGCAGGATCGGCGCCTGGATCATCTTCGCCACGTCGGTGGCGTACTCGGTGGAGCGCGCGTCACGTGGGTTGCTGATGGTGAAGCCGACCTGGTTGTTGATCACGATATGGATCGTGCCGCCGGTCTTGAAACCGCGGGTCTGGGACATCTGGAAGGTTTCCAGCACCACACCCTGGCCGGCGAACGCGGCGTCGCCGTGGATGTTGATCGGCAGCACCTTGTCGCCGACCGCGTCGTTGCGACGGTCCTGACGGGCGCGCACGGAACCTTCCACCACGGGCGAAACGATTTCCAGGTGAGACGGGTTGAACGCCATGGCCAGGTGCACTTCGCCACCTGTGGTCATCACGTTCGAGGAGAAGCCCTGGTGGTATTTGACGTCACCGGAACCCAGCTCGACCTTCTTCTTGCCTTCAAACTCGTCGAACAGCTCGCGCGGGCTCTTGCCGAAGGTGTTGACCAGCACGTTGAGGCGGCCACGGTGGGCCATGCCGATGACGATTTCCTTGGTGCCGTACGAGCCGGAACGCTGGATGATCTCGTCGAGCATCGGAATCAGGCTCTCTCCCCCTTCCAGACCGAAGCGCTTGGTGCCCGGGTACTTGGTGCCCAGGTATTTTTCCAGGCCCTCGGCGGCGGTAACGCGCTCGAGCACATGGCTCTTCGTCTCGGCGGACAGCGAGGGACGGCCACGCACGCTTTCCAGACGCTGCTGGAACCAGCTGCGTTGCTCGGAATCGGTGATGTGGGTGAACTCCGAGCCAATGGTGCGGCAATATGTCTGCTGCAAGGCGTCGAGAATTTCGCGTAGGCTCGCCTCCTCCTTGCCGATGAACAGGTCGCCGGCACGGAAGGTCGTATCCAGATCGGCATTGGTCATGCCGTACTGGGTGATTGACAGGTCGGCCGGAACCGGTCGCTTCCAAAGTCCCAGCGGGTCCAGCTGGGCCGCTTGGTGGCCGCGCATCCGGAAGGCCTGAATCAGTCGCAACACTCCAACTTGCTTCTTTTCATGCTCGCTGCTCACGCTGCCGGCAGAAACCGGTTGCGCACGGCGCTGGTTTTTCGCCAGCAGCACGAAATGATCACGAATAGTGGAGTGCGAAACGTCGGTGGCAGAGCTCCCATCGGCGGGCAGCTTCTGAAAGTAGGTGCGCCATTCTTCTGGCACAGCGTTAGGGTCGTGCAGGTAAAGCTCATAGAGCTCTTCCACATAGGCAGCGTTACCACCTGAAAGGTAGGCGCTGTTCCACATGCGCTGCATCACGCTTTCTTGCATGCTTGGTCACCCTCGGTTAGGGGCCCACCATCCGCGCGCGTGACAGAATGGCCCGGGCAGCTTGCAAGCCGCCAATCTCCAGGTCGTTCGCCATCGTACAGACAGTCCGGGTACCAGCCCGGATGCCCCTGCTGGTCTCATTACTACAAGATAAAAGCAAAGGTCACAGGACCCCTGCTCGGGTTATCACCAAGGCACTGGCATCGATGCCAGCGCCTGGCGGCTTGCGGTACAACAGGTGTTTCTACGCTAAAGCACTAAAGCTGTATCAGGTACCGCTGGACAGCAGCATGTTACGTACGTGGCCGATTGCCTTGGTCGGGTTCAGACCCTTGGGGCAAACGTTCACGCAGTTCATGATCCCGCGGCAGCGGAACACGCTGAAGGGGTCATCCAGCGACGCCAGACGCTCATTGGTCTGGGTGTCACGGCTGTCGGCCAGGAACCGATAAGCCTGCAGCAGAGCGGCGGGGCCCAGGAACTTGTCCGGGTTCCACCAGAACGAAGGACAGGAGGTCGAGCAGCAAGCGCACAGGATGCACTCGTACAGACCGTCCAGCTTTTCCCGTTCTTCCGGGCTCTGCAGGCGTTCGATAGCCGGCGCAGGCGTATTGTTCAACAGGAACGGCTTCACCTTCTCGTACTGCTTATAGAAGATGCTCATATCGACAACCAGGTCACGAATCACTGGCAAACCCGGCAAAGGGCGCAGCACCAGTTTGTTGTTCTTGACCACGGCCGACAGCGGCGTGATGCACGCCAGGCCGTTCTTGCCGTTGATGTTCATGCCGTCGGAACCGCACACGCCTTCACGGCACGAGCGACGGTAGGAGAAGCCTTCGTCTTGTTCCTTGATCAGGGCCAATACGTCCAGCACCATGACGTCCTTGCCACCGGTGTCGACCTGGAAGTCGACCATCTTCGGTGCGCTGTCCTGGTCGGGGTTGTAGCGGTAAACACTGACTTGCAACATGGCGGCCACCCTCAGTAAGTCCGGATCATGGGTTGGAACGTCGGAACTGTCTTCGGCGAGAAGTTCACGGCACGCTTGGCCACGCGTTTTTCACCCGGGAAGTACAGGGTGTGGCACAGCCAGTTCTCGTCGTCACGGTCTTCGAAGTCTTCACGGGCGTGAGCACCGCGGGACTCCTTGCGATGCTCGGCGGCAATCGCGGTGGCTTCGGCCACTTCCAGCAGGTTCTGCAGCTCAAGCGCTTCGATACGAGCCGTGTTGAAGGCCTGGCTCTTGTCGTTGATCTTGACGCTGGCGATACGCTCGCGCAGGGTCGCCAGTTGAGCGATACCCTTCTGCATGTACTCGCCGGTGCGGAATACACCGAAGTAATTCTGCATGCAGCTTTGCAGCTCTTTGCGCAAGGAGGCAACGTCTTCACCCGTGGTGCGGGCGTTGAGGCCGTCCAGACGGGCCAGGGCCACCTCCAGGTCGGTATCGCTGGCACGACGGTAGTCGATGCCTTCGCTCAGTGCTTTCTCCAGATGCAGACCGGCCGCGCGACCGAACACCACCAGATCGAGCAGCGAGTTGCCGCCCAGACGGTTCGCACCGTGCACCGATACGCACGCCACTTCGCCAACCGCAAACAGGCCCGGGATGATGACGTCGTTGCCGTTGGCATCCTGGGTCATGGCCTGGCCGTGAATATTGGTGGCCACGCCGCCCATCATGTAGTGGCAGGTAGGGACGACCGGGATCGGCGCAACGGCGGGATCGACGTGGGCAAAGGTCTTGGACAGCTCCATGATGCCTGGCAGGCGGCTGTGCAGGACTTCTTCACCAAGGTGGTCGAGCTTGAGCATCACGTGGTCGCCATCCGGACCACAGCCGTTGCCGGCAATGATCTCTTTGACCATCGAGCGTGCGACCACGTCGCGACCGGCGAGGTCTTTGGCGTTGGGCGCATAGCGCTCCATGAAACGCTCACCGTGCTTGTTGATCAGGTAGCCACCTTCACCGCGGCAACCTTCGGTGACCAGTACACCTGCGCCGGCGATGCCGGTCGGGTGGAACTGCCACATCTCGATGTCCTGTACCGGCACGCCAGCCCGCAAGGCCATGCCGACGCCGTCACCGGTGTTGATCAGGGCGTTGGTGGTGGACGAATAGATACGGCCCGCGCCGCCGGTGGCCAGTACCGTCGCGTTGGCGCGGATGTACGAGGTCTCGCCGGTTTCGATGCAGATGGCAATCACGCCGACAATGGCGCCGTCCTGGTTTTTCACCAGATCGACTGCGTAGTATTCATTGAGGAATACAGTGCCGGCTTTCAGGTTGGCCTGGTACAAAGTGTGCAGCAGCGCATGGCCAGTACGGTCAGCCGCCGCGCAGGTACGTGCCGCCTGGCCGCCCTTGCCGAAGTCCTTGGACTGGCCACCGAACGGACGCTGGTAGATGCGGCCCTGCTCGGTACGGGAGAACGGCAGCCCCATGTGCTCGAGCTCGAACACGGCTTCCGGGCCGACGGAACACATGTACTCGATAGCGTCCTGGTCACCGATGTAGTCGGAGCCCTTGACGGTGTCGTACATGTGCCAGCGCCAGTCATCGTTCGGGTCGGCCGACGCGATGGCGCAAGTGATGCCGCCCTGGGCCGACACGGTGTGTGAACGGGTCGGGAAAACCTTGGTTACCACGGCGGTCTTGTGACCGCCTTGAGCCAGCTGCAGCGCAGCGCGCATGCCAGCACCGCCACCACCAATGATGATGGCGTCGAAAGTCATCGAATTAATTGCCATGAATCAGATACCCCAAAGAATCTGCACACCCCAGACGAAGTACACGAACATTGCAATGCCGCATACCGCCTGGAACAGGAAACGTATGACCGTGGCCGACTTGCCGAACGCCATGGGCGTGAGGTAGTCGGTCGCGATGGTCCACATGCCAACCCAGGCATGGGCGCCCAGCGCTACCAGCGCCAACAGGCTGAAAATACGCATCCACAGGGCGGAGAACAGTGCATGCCACTGAGCGTATTCCAGCCCGGGGTGCACCACGAGGTAAATGATCAGGAACAGAAAATAAGCCGCGAGAACGACCGCCGACACACGCTGCGCCATCCAGTCATACAGGCCCGAACGCGAAAGGTTCGTGACGTTGGTTACCATATCCAGACTCCTGCCAGCACAATCAGCACCAGAGAAACGACGATGACGATTTTCGAGCCCAGCTTCCCGCCTTCCAGCGTTTCACCGACACCCGTGTCCATGATCAGGTGGCGCAGGCCCGCCACCATGTGATACAGCAGGGCTGAGAGCAAGGCCCAGATCACAAGCTTGACCAGCGCGCTGGTCATAAACGCCTTCACCTCGCCGAAGCCGTCCTCGGAGCCGAGGGATTTGCCCAATGCATAAAGCATGATGGCAATGCCCACGAAGAGGATGACACCGGAAATACGATGGAGAATGGACGTGTAAGCAGTGACAGGGAGTTTGATGGTCCTTAGGTCTAGGTTTACAGGTCGTTGGCTATTCACGGCTTTTTTCACACTGAAGAGCCCCTAGCAAGCAGGGCAAGTTGTCGGGAAGTGTACTGGTCAGGTACCCACCACCCAGGAAGTGACGACCCCGTTAGGCGCTTGAAAAGCCCCTGGCGGTCGGCTGCCGAGTATAGACAGTTAGTCTACTAATGACAACGTGATCACCGAGTCATCGTACAACCAATCTGTCAACCTTGAATGCATCGGGAGGATGAAATCATCGATAGAAAAATTCATCTGAAAGCCGCGTGCCAGCCCGCCTGCACGGCAGTCCCTGCGGCAAATTGACATTCGTGTTTATCACACTATAGTGGTGCGGGCCCTGCGTGGGGGGTCTGTCTGATGATACCAAGCATTAATAGGAGGCCACATGGCTGACAAAAAAGCGCAGTTGATCATCGAGGGCGCAGCCCCCGTCGAGCTGCCGATTTTAACCGGCACCGTGGGTCCCGATGTGATCGACGTCCGGAGCCTGACCGCCACGGGCCGTTTTACCTTCGACCCTGGATTCATGTCGACCGCTTCGTGCGAGTCGAAGATCACCTACATTGACGGTGATCAAGGCATCCTGCTGCACCGCGGCTACCCTATCGAGCAACTGGCCGAACAGTCGGACTACCTCGAGACCTGCTACCTGCTGCTCAACGGCGAATTGCCCACCGCCGAGCAAAAGGCCGCCTTCGTCGTCACCATCAAGAACCACACCATGGTTCACGAACAGCTGAAGACCTTCTTCAACGGTTTCCGTCGCGACGCGCACCCGATGGCGGTGATGTGCGGCGTGGTCGGCGCCCTGTCGGCCTTCTACCACGACTCGCTGGACATCAATAACCCGCAGCACCGTGAAATCTCGGCGGTGCGTCTGGTCGCGAAAATGCCGACCCTGGCAGCGATGGTGTACAAGTACTCCATGGGCCAGCCCATGATGTACCCGCGCAACGACCTGTCGTACGCGGAAAACTTCCTGCACATGATGTTCAACACGCCGTGCGAGATCAAACCGATCAGCCCGGTGCTGGCCAAGGCCATGGACCGGATCTTCATCCTCCATGCGGACCACGAACAGAACGCCTCGACCTCCACAGTGCGCCTGGCGGGCTCTTCGGGGGCCAACCCGTTCGCCTGTATCGCTGCTGGTATCGCCGCGCTCTGGGGCCCTGCCCACGGCGGTGCGAACGAAGCCGTGCTGACCATGCTCGATGAAATTGGCGATGTCTCGAACATCGACACCTTCATTGCCAAGGCCAAGGACAAGAACGATCCGTTCAAGCTGATGGGCTTCGGTCACCGCGTCTACAAGAACCGCGACCCTCGTGCCACGGTCATGAAAAAGACCTGCGACGAAGTGCTGAAGGAACTGGGCATCAACAACGATCCGCAACTCGAACTGGCCATGCGCCTGGAAGAGATCGCCCTGACCGACCCGTACTTCATCGAGCGCTCGCTGTACCCGAACGTCGACTTCTACTCGGGGATCATCCTCAAGGCGATCGGCATTCCCACCAGCATGTTCACAGTGATCTTCGCCCTCGCCCGCACCGTCGGCTGGATCTCGCACTGGAAGGAAATGCTCTCCAGCCCGTACAAGATCGGGCGTCCGCGCCAGCTGTACACCGGATCGCCGTCACGTGACGTGAGCAAGCTGGAAGACCGTAAATAAGGGTCTGTCCGGCACAAAAAAACCCGTCAAAAATGGCGGGTTTTTTATACGCTTCAGTTATTGCTCGGCGTGTTCTTTCAGCGCTTTGAGCGTGTTGAACGGCGCGTCCACCACAAATTTGTTGGCCACGAACGACGGCACGCTGCCGCCAGGTTCGGTGTGTACCTGATACGTCACCTCGGTGCTGGCCGGCCCTTTGGGCACGAGTTTCCAAAAACCTTCCACCTGGGCGACCCGTACGAAGCCCTTCTCCTCGGGCAGATAGTTGGGTACACCCTCGAGTTTTCGTGTCACGGTGCCATCTGTACCGATCGAATTGGTCACGTGCAGCACCGAGTCACGAGGCGTCACCGGCCAGGGCGTATCGAACTGGGTATAAGTCCAGGCCTGGTCGCCTTCGGCTTTCAGCAGCTTCTGCATTTTGCATTCATGTATCCAACGGCACGCCGTCACCACGTCTTCCTGCAAGGCACGGATCTTCGCCACGCTGGCGTTGATCAGCACCACGCCGCGATACGCCTTGTATTCCGACCCCGGCACACTGCTCAGGGAGACGGTGATGCCATCGGCCTGCTTGGCGGTCTGCCAATCCTCGGCCTGAACCTGAGAAATAATACCGAGCGATGCCGCCAGCCCGCAGACAACTGCCATTCGGTGAAGCGATGCCATGATTTTATCCTTGTTGTGGTCAATCGAATCCGCTCAGGCAGTGGCCTGTTCCCACCAGGTCAGCAACTGCAGCGCCTGCTCGTCGGTCTCGCCGCACACGTCGGGCGCGGCGCTGAACACGCTGCACACCGCCGGCCGCTCGGGCTGGCCGAAAATCTGGCACAGGTTGGCGGCCGACAGCTGCACGCAACGCTGGCCCGCCGGCTTGCCTTGCGGCATGCCAGGGATCGGACTGCTGATAGAGGGCGCAATGCAGCAAGCGCCGCAGCCTTCACGGCAATTCATGGGGCAACACCCTCTGAGACAGGCAATGAACGGAGTTCGATGTTAACCGCTTAAACGCACGTTTGAAACGCAAATTACCGACCCGTGATGTCTCCGCAATCACTGCTTGAATTCGAAATCCAGCGCTGCACCGTCGATCTTGCGGTCTTCATTGCGCAATTGCAGCTGCATCTCGTTGCTCAGCAGGCGTGGGTTGATCTGGTACGAATCGTCCGGCTTCTTGTCGGGAAACAACGGCGGCAAGTAGCCATCATGTACGGGTACCGCGGCCGGTTTGCCGGGGGGATGCAAGTCCTTGACCATGGCGGCCGGCAGGCTCAGGTCCAGTTTGGCCTTGGGCACGGGTGCGGCGATGGCATCGGCTTCCTTGCGCGACTTGGTCTTGCTGGCGGACGTGGCCTTTTTCTTGTCCTTGAGGGTGGGTTTGGCCATGGGGCTCTTGTGCACCTGTGCCTTGACCGGGGCACCGGCCGAATCCACGGCCGCAGCCGACCAGACGCAGGTAAACGGCGTGGCAAGACCCAACAGCAGCACAACAACACAACGCAGGGCAGTCATAGGCAGGTGTTACAACTGAAACAGGGGGTTTATATGCTCACCGTGTGGCTAGCCATTGACAAGGGCCAACCCACACCACTGAGGTAAACAATCAGTAAATATTTATGTCGGATCAGTAGAGGCTTTGGCCTGAAGCCACTTCAAGACACAGCTGGGTGGCCAGCATGCCCAACGTCATCAGCGCTCGATCCCCCTCGCGATTCCACGGGATCCCACAATTGAGACGGATGCAGTGATTGAATTGTTCCGTGTTGCTGAAGATCAAGCCTGGGGCAATGCTGATGCCCTGCTCCAGCGCCCGCACGTGCAATTCCTGGGTGTTGACCCGCCCCGGCAGGCTTACCCACAGGATGAAACCGCCACTGGGCCGAGTGATCTGCGTGCCCTCGGGAAAGTATTGCTGCACTGCCAGTTGATAGGCGCTGAGGTTCTTGCGGTATTCCTGACGAATAAACCGCAAGTGACGGTCGTAACCGCCATTTTCCAGATAACTGGCAATGCCCATCTGGGTCACGCTGCACGCCGAATGGGTGGTGAAGGTCTGCAAGCGCTCGATCTGCGGCTGATACTTGCCGGCGATCATCCAACCCACTCGCACCCCCGGCGACAAGGTCTTGGAAAAGCTCGAACAGTAGATGACCTGTCCAAGCCGGTCATAGGCCTTGAGCGCCTTGGTCTTGCCCTGCTCGAACATCAATTCGCCATAGATGTCGTCCTCCACCACCTGAATGTCGAAGTCGGACACCAGCCGCAACAACTGCTTCATCCGCTCTTCCGGCATGGTCCCGCCCAGCGGATTGCTCAAGCGCGGGGTCAGCACCAGCGCCTTGATCGACCATTGATTGGCGGCCAGCTGCAAGGCTTCCAGGCTGATGCCGGTGGTGGGGTCACTGGGGATTTCGATGACTTTGAGGCCCAGCAGATCGGCCAGTTGCAACAGACCGTAATAGGTCGGCGATTCAGCGGCGATCAGGTCACCCGGCCGGGTCAGCACCCGCAAGGACATCTGCAAGGCATCGACGCAACCGTGGGTAATCACCACTTCCGAGGGGT
The DNA here is from genome assembly GCF_018449655.1 of Pseudomonas sp. dw_358. Lineage (GTDB taxonomy): Bacteria > Pseudomonadota > Gammaproteobacteria > Pseudomonadales > Pseudomonadaceae > Aquipseudomonas. The sequence goes on along the minus strand of NZ_JAAVUX010000004.1, from coordinate 84,341 downwards.
CTACCACCACGCCCGCATCGCGCATGCGGATGGCGACCTGACGGCGCAAGGGCTCGAAACCTGGGCTGAACATGTAGCTGAAGGCGCGGGGGCTTTGAAAGCGGGTGACCTTGGCCAATTGCTGGTGCAGCGCGCGGACTGGCAGATAATCAACCCTTGGCGTCGCCGCCCCCAACGGAAAGACCCCGTCGCGTCGGGACTCGTCCAGTACCTGTTGGATGATGCTGCCCCGGGTCACCAACCCTGGCCGCTCGACCCGCGCGATGTCCGGGGTGGCGGCGGTCAGCGCCGGAGTCTGATGCACATAATAGCCCGACTGCGGCCGCGCGCGAATCAGCCCCTGATCCTCAAGATTCGCATAGGCCTGCAATACGGTGGCGTGGCTGACATTGAGCTGCGAGCTCATCTTGCGCACCGATGGCACTTTTTCGCCGGGCTGATAGACGCCCCGGCGGATGTCTTCGGCCAGTTGCTGGGCAATACGCTGATATAGCAGGAGGCTGGTCATGGGCGGCTCTGTCGGGGGTCGCACTGCAGGGTAAGACCCACCGGATTCATGGGATGACCGGCGGGAGTACAGTTGCCAAGTGTACGGGGACAGTTGGCACGATAGCAAAAACCGAACGGGATTGCTTGCCGTCAGTCGATGCGGTTGACGAGGTCCAGGTTTGCCTTGGAAAGGCTCGGGATCCTGCACAGGTGGCGTATTCTGGCCCCCCGACAAACGGCAGATAAATCGCCGCCAGCCCCAGTGCGACCAATACTGGCACTGCCGTCGGATGAGGTTCATTACCCTCTTCTGTTTTCCCAGGTGGGCAGGCCCCAGAGACAAGAGGGTCGGCACGGCGCCGGATGGCGCTGTTGCAGGCGTGCGCCATCAGCGCGTCTATTTGACCGTCATGAAAACACAAAACCCGCACCGGGTATCACACCGATCATTCGGGTGAACCCATTGCGGGCTTCGCGCTCCCGGAGCGCCAGGACGCTCAGGAATGGTTGAATCAGACCAGCTTTTCAAACTCAGGCACGGCTTCGAACAGATCCGCCACCAGGCCATAGTCAGCCACCTGGAAAATCGGTGCTTCTTCGTCCTTGTTGATCGCGACGATCACCTTGGAGTCCTTCATGCCGGCCAGGTGCTGGATCGCGCCGGAGATGCCGACGGCAATGTACAGCTGCGGCGCGACGATCTTGCCGGTCTGGCCGACCTGCATGTCGTTGGGCACGAAGCCGGCATCGACGGCGGCGCGCGAGGCACCCACGGCGGCGCCGAGCTTGTCGGCCAGGGCGTACAGGTGCTTGAAGTTATCACCGTTCTGCATGCCGCGGCCGCCGGAAACGACGATCTTGGCTGCGGTCAGTTCGGGACGATCGGACTTGGCCAGCTCTTCGCCGACGAAGGAAGATTTGCCTGCATCGTGGGCAGCCGACACAGCTTCGACCGCCGCCGAGCCACTTTCGGCCGAGACGGCGTCGAAGCCGGTGGCACGCACGGTGATGACCTTGATGGCCGCCGTCGATTGCACGGTGGCGATGGCGTTGCCGGCGTAGATCGGCCGCTTGAAGGTATCGGCCGACTCGACCGAAACGATTTCCGAGATCTGATCGACGTCCAGCTGTGCAGCGACGCGCGGCAGGATGTTCTTGCCGTTGGCAGTGGCAGCGGCCAGTACGTGGCTGTAGCCAGATGCCAGTTCGACGATCAGCGGCGCGACGTTTTCCGGCAGCTGATGGGCGTAGGCGGCGTTGTCGGCCACCAGCACTTTCGCCACGCCGGCGATCCTGGCAGCAGCCTGGGCCACGGCGTCCACGCCTTGACCGACGACCAGGACGTGCACATCGCCACCGATCTTGGCAGCTGCGGCCACGGTGTTGAGGGTGGAAGGCGCAACGGCGGTGTGGACCTGCCCTTCGGTGACGTAGTCAGCGATAACCAGAATAGTCATGTTCAGATCACCTTCGCTTCGTTTTTCAGTTTCTCGACCAGTTCGGCCACCGACTTGACCTTGATGCCCGCGCTGCGCACAGCCGGTGCTTCGACTTTCAAGGTCTTGTTGGTGGAGGCCACCGAAACGCCCAGGGCTTCAGGAGTGACGGTTTCCAGCGGCTTCTTCTTGGCCTTCATGATGTTGGGCAAGGAAGCATAGCGTGGCTCGTTCAGGCGCAGGTCGGTGGTGACGATGGCCGGCAGGCTCAGGGCCACGGTCTGCAGACCGTCGTCCACTTCGCGCGTGACGTTGACCTTGTCGCCGTTGACTTCGACCTTGGAGGCGAAGGTGCCCTGGGCGTAGCCGCTCAGCGCCGCCAGCATCTGCCCGGTCTGGTTGTTGTCACTGTCGATGGCCTGCTTGCCGAGGATCACCAGTTGTGGCTGTTCCTTGTCGACCACGGCCTTGAGCAGCTTGGCCACGGCCAGGGAGGTCAGGTCTTCGGCGTGTTCGATCAGAATGGCGCGGTCGGCGCCCAGTGCCAGGGCGGTGCGCAGCTGTTCCTGAGCGGTGCTCGGACCCACTGTGACCACGACGATCTCGCTGGCCACACCCTTCTCTTTCAGACGCACGGCTTCTTCTACCGCGATCTCGCAGAAGGGGTTCATCGACATCTTGACGTTAGCCAGATCGACGCCGGAGTTGTCCGCCTTGACGCGAACCTTGACGTTGTAATCAACCACTCGTTTGATAGCTACAAGAACCTTCATGGATTCCTCGTTACTCTCCGGTGAAAAGAAAGTCGCCCGCAGGCGTCGTTCATTGGCCCAAGGGCACCTGTAAAAACGCGGCAGACCGTGCGTGAAAGGGCTCTCCCCGTGTAAACTTCACGACAAATTGCTGCAAAGCGTATCGACAGAGGCTCGCGCCTGATTTTTACAGGGGCTCCTGAGGTGTCGCGAATGAGCTATGTCATACGCAAAACCGACCGTATCTTGACCGCATAGCCCCAACCGGTCAATACGCGGAACCCACCGGTCACGCCCTTGCCGGCTGCGGTTAATCTGCCCTGTAGACATTTCAAACAAACGTTTGTATTGGACCCTGCGAGTGGTGTAGATATAATGCGCCGCCCGTGGAAAAAGCGCCCTTGGCACCCGCGCGCCTGTTGACACCCATTAGAAACAAGGCCTGATGAGCCTGGTAGGAGAAAACCTGTGGAACGCGAATACATGGAATTCGACGTGGTCATTGTCGGGGCTGGCCCCGCTGGCCTGTCTGCTGCCTGCCGACTCAAGCAGAAAGCCGCCGAAGCCGGTAGCGAGATCAGCGTCTGCGTGGTCGAGAAAGGCTCCGAAGTGGGTGCTCACATCCTGTCCGGCGCGGTGTTCGAACCCCGTGCGCTGGACGAACTGTTCCCGGACTGGAAAGCCCTGGGCGCGCCTTTGAACACCCCGGTCAAGCGCGATGACATCTATGTGCTGAAAAACGCCGAGAGCGCCAGCAAGATTCCCGACGCCTTCGTACCGCACACCATGCATAACGAAGGCAACTACATCATCTCCCTGGGCAACCTGTGCCGCTGGCTGGCGCAGCAGGCCGAGAACCTCGGCGTCGAGGTTTACCCAGGCTTTGCTGCCCAGGAAGCGCTGATCGATGAAAACGGCGTGGTGCGCGGCATCCTGATCGGCGACATGGGCGTGGACCGCGAGGGCCAGCCCAAGGACGGCATGTACACCCCCGGCATGGAACTGCGCGGCAAGTACACGCTGTTTGCCGAAGGCTGCCGTGGCCACATCGGCAAGCAGCTGATCAAGCGCTACCACCTGGACAGCGACGCCGACGCCCAGCACTACGGCATCGGCCTCAAGGAAATCTGGGAAGTCGACCCAGCCAAACATCAAGCGGGCCTGGTAATGCACACCGCCGGCTGGCCGCTGGAAATCATGGGCCATGAAAACACCGGCGGCTCCTTCCTTTATCACCTGGAAAACAACCAGGTGGTGGTGGGCCTGATCGTCGACCTGTCCTACGCCAACCCGTATCTGTCACCGTTCGACGAGTTCCAGCGCCTCAAGCACCACCCGGTCTTCAAGCAGTACCTGGAAGGCGGCAAGCGCATCAGCTATGGCGCCCGCGCCATCTGCAAGGGCGGCCTCAATTCGCTGCCCAGGATGGTCTTCGCCGGCGGCGCGCTGATCGGCTGCGACCTGGGCACCTTGAACTTCTCCAAGATCAAGGGCAGCCACACCGCCATGAAGTCCGGAATGCTCGCCGCCGACGCCGTGGCCGAGGCCCTGGCAGCTGGCCGTGAAGGTGGCGACCTGCTGACCGGCTATGTCGACGCCTTCAAGGCCAGCTGGCTGTACGACGAACTGTTTGCCAGTCGCAACTTCGGCCCGGCCTTGCATAAGTGGGGCGCGCTGATCGGCGGTGCCTTCAACTATGTCGACCAGAACTGGTTCAAGGGCAAGCTGCCCTTCACCCTGCACGACACCAAGCCGGACTATGCCTGCATGAAACTGGCGGCCGAGTCGAAAAAGATCGATTACCCCAAGCCCGACGGCAAGTTGAGTTTCGACAAACTCAGCTCGGTGTTCATCTCCGGCACCAACCACGAAGAGGAACAGCCCTGCCACCTGAAGCTGACCGACCCGAACATTCCGATCGCACGCAACCTGCCGCTTTACGATGAACCGGCACAGCGCTACTGCCCGGCCGGCGTGTACGAGGTGGTGACTCGGGAAGACGGCGAAAAACGCTTCCAGATCAACGCTCAGAACTGCGTGCACTGCAAGACCTGCGACATCAAGGACCCTTCGCAGAACATCACCTGGGTGACGCCTGAAGGTTCGGGCGGGCCGACTTACCCGAATATGTAACATCGGTGTCGCCCCTATCGCGGGCAAGCACTGCTCCCACAGATTCCTCCCGCGTCTGGCCCTGTGGAAGCAGGGCTTGCCCGCGATGGACGCGACGCGGTCTACCGCTCCTTCCACCCCAATTGCGCCGACACCCCCGCCGCCGCCTTCTGCACCACGCTCACCAATCCCTGCATCTTATCCAGCGGCATATACGGCACCGTGCTGGCCACACTGATGGCTGCCACGATATGCCCGCTGGCATCACGCACCGGCGCAGCGACGCAGCGAATCGAAGGTTCGTTGTCTTCCAGGTCGAAGGCATAGCGCCCGGTCACGTAGTCGAGCATGCGCACCTGCACCGCGTCCCAACCCTGGGACGGTTGGCACAGGTCATACAAGCGCTGCCATTCAGCCACCGAGCTGTCCAGCAGCAGTGCCTTGCCAATACCGGTGCGCAACAGCGGCATGCGATGACCGACCCGCGAGCGCATTTCCGGCCCATTGCGACCCGGCAATTTGTGCAGGTAGAGCACCTCGTCGCCATCGCGCACCGCCAGGTGGATGGTGTCACCGGTCAAGGCCGACAATGTGTCGAGAAAGGGAGTGGCCAGCATCACCAGCGGGACTTCCTCCCGGGCCTGGAAGCCCAACTCGATCAGCTTGGGGCCTAGCAGGTAGCCGACCTGCGGCAGGACCCGCAGGTAACGCTCGTCCACCAGGCAACTGGCCAAGCGATGGGTGGTGCTGCGGGTGGTGCCAATGCGCCGGGCAATTTCCTTGAGGTCCCGGGCACCGGCGGCAACCGCCTGCACCACGGCCAGCCCCCGTAACAGCGTCTGGGTGCCCGTGGGCGTGGCGGCTTTTGCGGCGGTGATGGTGTCATCCTGCATGGGCAACCCTTGAATCAGTCACGGAGAAGGCGGGCATTATGCAGTCACAGCGTAATGCGCTCCACTTTGCCCACCAACAGGATGTAAGACAGCGCCCCGATCAACGCCATCACTGCAATGTAGGTAATGGCTGGCGCAAAGCTGTCACCGCTGGCCAGATAGCCGATCACCAATGGGGTGGTGATCGCCGACAGGTTGCCGATGAAATTGAACACGCCGCCGGTCAGGCCGAGCAAGCGGGCCGGGGCCAGGGTCGAGACCAGCGACCAGGTGATCGAGGCCAGGCCGTTGCCGAAAAAGGCCAGGGCCAGACAGGCAATCACCAGTCCGGTAGAGTTCACGTAGTTGGCGCCGATGATGCAGGTCGAAATCAGCAGCCCGCTGATGATCGGCAACTTGCGCGCCAGCCCTACCGTGGCGCCGCGACGAATCAGCCAATCGGAAAAGAACCCTGAACACAATACCCCGACGAAGGCGGCCAGAAAGGGCAGCGAGGCCAACAGCCCGGACTTGATGAAGTCCATGCCTCGGTACTTCACCAGGTAGGTGGGAAACCAGGTCAGGAAGAACCACAGGGTGGAGTTCAGGCAATACTGGCCCAGATAGATGCCCCACAGCTTGCGCTTGCTCAGCACGATACCCAGGTCGGTCCAGCTGAAACCCGCCTTGACCTTGCGCGCGCTGCTCTGCATGTCCACCAGGCCACCGCCCTCGCTGATCAGCTCGATCTCGCCGGCGTTGACACCCTTGAAATCCCGGGGTTCGCGGTAGACCAGGTACCAGAACAACGCCCAGAGCACGCCTACCACCCCGGTGGCGACGAACACCATGTGCCAGCCAAATTCATGTTGCAGCCAAGCCAGCACCGGGGTCAGAAACGCCAGCCCGACAAACTGCCCGGAGGTGTACACCCCTACGGCGGTGGCACGCTCGCGCTCGGGGAACCAGGTGGTCACTACCCGGCTGTTGATCGGGTAGGCCGGGGCTTCCAGCGCCCCCACCACCATGCGCAACACGAACAGGCCGACAAAACTGCCGACAAACCCCAGCATCACCGTGGCCAGCGACCACAGCAGCAAGGCCACGCTGTAGAGGATGCGTGGAGGCACCCGGTCTACCAGCCAGCCACCGGGAATCTGCATGGCCGCGTAGGTCCAGCCGAACGCGGAAAACACCAGGCCGACGTGGATCGGGTCGATGGCCAACTCGCTGGTCAAGGCCGGCGCGGCAATGGACAGATTGCTGCGATCCAGGTAGTTGATCACCACAGTGATGAACAGCAGCACCATGATGAAAAAGCGCTTGCGGCTGGGCGTCGCCATGGAGGCGGCGCCCGCCAGGGTGTGGCTAGGCATGTCAGGAGCCCTTTTATAGTTATTGAAGGCTGTCAGGGGGCGGTGCTTACCACTCGGCGAAGCTGCCGTCGGCGTGACGCCAGATCGGGTTGCGCCAGCGATGGCCGATGGCCGCGCGCTCCTTGACGTACTCCTCGTTGATCTCGATGCCCAGTCCCGGGCCGTCAGGGATCTTCACAAAGCCGTCCTGATAGTCGAACACCTCAGGCTTCTTCACGTAGTCCAGCAAATCGTTGCTTTCGTTGTAATGAATGCCCAGGCTTTGCTCCTGGATGAAGGCGTTGTAGCAGACCGCATCGAGCTGCAGGCAGGCCGCGAGGGCGATCGGACCCAACGGGCAGTGCAAGGCCAGCGCCACGTCATAGGCTTCGGCCATGTTGGCGATCTTGCGGGTTTCAGTGATGCCGCCGGCGTGGGAGGCATCCGGCTGGATGATGTCCACGTAGCCTTCACTGAGGATGCGCTTGAAATCCCAGCGCGAGTACAGGCGCTCACCCAGGGCGATCGGCGTGTTGGTCAGCGGCGCCAGTTCCTTGAGGGCTTCGTAGTTCTCGCTGAGCACCGGTTCTTCGATGAACATCAGCTTGAACTCATCCAGCTCCTTCATCAGCACCTTGGCCATGGGCTTGTGCACGCGGCCGTGGAAGTCCACGCCGATGCCGACGTGAGGGCCGACAGCCTCGCGCACGGCGGCGACGTTAGCCAGGGCCAGATCGACCTTGGCGTGACTGTCGAGAAATTGCAGTTCTTCGGTGCCGTTCATCTTCACCGCGGTGAAGCCGCGGGAGACGGCTTCCTTGGCGGCGCGAGCCGTATCGGCAGGACGGTCGCCGCCGATCCACGAATACACGCGGATGCGGTCACGGACCTGGCCACCCAGCAGGTCGCTGACCGACACGCCCAAGGCCTTGCCCTTGATGTCCCACAACGCCTGATCAATACCGGCCAGCGCGCTCATATGGATCGCCCCGCCCCGGTAGAAACCGCCGCGATAGAGCACGGTCCAGATGTCTTCGATGTTGCGTGGGTCCTTGCCGATCAGGTAATCGGACAGCTCCTCCACGGCGGCGGCCACGGTATGGGCACGGCCTTCTACCACCGGTTCGCCCCAGCCGCAGACGCCTTCGTCGGTATCAATCTTGAGGAAGCACCAGCGCGGCGGAACGATGTAGGTGGTCAGTCGAGTGATTTTCATCGCGAGATTCTCTTGTTTGAATTCAGTTCAGACGCTGCCAGGCGGCGACATAGGCCTTGGCCCGCTCGGCCACTTCAGCCACGCTCAGGCCTGGCTTGAACAGCCCGGAACCCAAGCCGAAACCGGCGACGCCAGCCTCGATGAAAGGCTGCATGTTGTCCGGGCTGATGCCACCCACCGGCACCAGCTGTGTGCCTTTGGGCAGCACCGCCAGCAGCGCCTTCACAACGCCGGGGTTGAGCATTTCGGCAGGAAACAGCTTGAGCACGTCGGCGCCTTCAGCCAAAGCGGCGAAAGCTTCGGTGGGCGTCACCACCCCTGGCGCCAGCCACAGGCCGGCCGCCTTGGCTGCGCGCAGTACCCGGGCATCACTGTGGGGCATGACGATCAACTGACCGCCAGCGGCCTTGACCTGCTCCACCTGTTCAGGGGTGAGCACGGTGCCGGCGCCGATCACGCAATCAGCCGGCAGCGCGTCGCGCAGGATGCGGATACTGTCAAAGGGTTGAGGCGAGTTGAGCGGCACTTCGATCACGCGAAAGCCGGCGGCGTACAGCACTTCGCCCATGGCCGCTGCTTCGTCGGGGCGCAGCCCCCGCAGGATGGCGATCATGCCGTTGCTGGCCAATGCTTGTTTCAGGAGCATGGAGATGTCCTTGGAAAAGGGTTATTGAGTCAACCCGGCGGCCAGCGCCAGGCTCCACAGGCCGCGCTCGGTGGCTTGAGCGGCGACGTCGACACAGGGGAAATCGCAGGCCTGCAAGGCGCGTCGATAGCGCTCGCAGAGCTGGTCGTTGCCGATCAGCACCACGTCGGGCAGCCGTGAGGATTTCATCCGTGCCCGCAGGACTTCGCCCAGGGAGCGCAGCTCATGGCCAATCAGCAGGCCGGAGAGGTAGTCGGCCTGGGCGCTGCCCGGCAACTGTCCGGTCAGGCCCAGGGTGCGGGCACTGAACAGGGTCGATAGCGGGCCGATATCGCCCTCGGTGGAGAGCGCGGTGTGCACGCCCCGGTCAAATGCGACGCCATCGAAAGGGCCGCCGAGCTCCTGAGTGCGACCCAGGATGGTGTGGGCCGACACGGCGGCGAACAGCTCGCCGGTCATGAACGTGTCGAACTGCTGGATACAGCCCTCCACCACCCGCACCCATTTGGAGTGGCTGCCAGGCAGGCCGACCAGCAGGGGCTCGTTGCGGGTATCGGCAGGCAGGCCCTGGAGCAGGCCCAGCACCTGGGTTTCTTCGCCGCGCATGACATTGGGCAGGGCACTGTTCTGGACGATGCCAGGTACCACGTGCAGGGTCACGCCGCTGCGCGTGCGAACCCGGACCATCGCCGCGCCGAGGTCTGCCACCCGTGCCGGGGTCGGGCAATAAGGTGCCTGAACCCAGCCTTGGGCACTGCCGACCATGCCGCAGGCAATGACCGGCAATGTCGGTTGCGCCCTCAGCCAGTCGCCACAAGCCTCATCGAAGGCCAACTCGAAACCGTTGTCGGCGAGTGCGCCGCTGATCGGGCGGGGGGGTGTGGGGAGTTGCATGATGCCGTAGCTCAAAGCGCGCTGTTCGAGCACCTGACCATGGCTTCCAAGCATATAGGCTCGCAGGGACGTGGTGCCCCAATCGAGCGCAATCAATTGCGCCTGCATCGCTTCACCTGTGTTGTTGTTGGCAGTGAGTAGCGTCCGAGGGTGACTATAAACCTGAAACCGTAAATATCTCAATATATAAATTGGACGATCATAATATGGGATTTAATGAATCCATTGAGGCGTGACCCCGTCCACCTGCAGACGAGGCTTATCGCGATGAGCTCTTCCCGAGCAAGCTCGGCCCTGCAGGAAGGGTCAACCTCAGATTTCAACCAGCGCGCGAACGTGGCGCCCCTGGCCAAACAACCCCCAGGTCAACACGCCGACCCCACCCATCACCGCGCAATAGCCCACGCACACCCAAGGGCTCCACGGCATCAGGCCGATCAACAGCAACGGCGTGGTGCTGGCCCACAACGCATAAGCCAGGTTGTAGGTAAAGGAAATGCCCGACACCCTGATACGCGCCGGAAACAGCCCGACCATTACCGAAGGCACCACTCCCACCACACCACAGCTCAGGCCAGCCAGGGCATAGCCCACGCCCGGCCAGCCCCAGCCACCGATCAGGTTGGCATACAACGCACCGATCCCCAGCGGCAGGAGCAGGCTATACACCAGCAGCGCCCGCCACGGGCCGATGCGGTCGACCAACAGCCCGGCCAGCACGCAGCCGAGGTTCAGGAACACGATCCCTAGACTGCTCAAGGCAAAGGTATGGCTGGCGGTCATGCCGAAACGCTGCTGCATCACCGTCGGGGTGATAACCACCAGTACCACCACCGCCGAGGTCAGCACGCAGGTCAGCAGCACCGCTGGCCACAATGACGCGCGGTGGTCACGCAGCACCGTGCGCAGGGAAAATTCCACCACCGCTTCACGGCGCTCGCGCAGGGCGAGGAACACCGGAGTCTCACTGAGCCAACGACGCAGCCACACCCCCACCAGACCAAACACACCACCGAGCAGAAACGGCAGGCGCCAGGCGTAGGCAAGGATCTCCTGGGGAGTGAATAGCTGGGCCAAAGCGGTGGCGGTCAGGGCACCGATCAGGTAGCCGAACGTCAGCCCGGCCTGGAGGAAACCCAAGGCATAGCCGCGGCGCTCGGCCGGCACGTGCTCGGCGACGAACACCCAGGCGCTGGGTACCTCTCCGCCTACGGCAGCCCCTTGCAGGATGCGCAGGGCCAACAACACCAAAGGCGCCGCGTAGCCGATCTGGGCGTAGGTGGGCATGATCCCGATAAGCAGGCACGGCAATGCCATCATCAGGATGCTCAGGCTGAAGACCTTCTTGCGCCCCAGATGATCGGCAAAATGCGCCATCAGAATGCCCCCCAGCGGCCGGGCCAGGTAACCGGTGACAAAAATGCCGAAACTCTGCAGCAGGCGCAGCCATTCGGGCATCTGCGGCGGGAAGAAGAGCTGGCTCAGGGTCAGGGCGAAGAACACGAAGATGATGAAATCGTAGATTTCCAGCGCGCCGCCCAGCGCGGCCAGGCCCAGGGTCTTGTGGTCGGGTCGCGATAGCAACAGGGGTTTGGCAGTCATGGCAGGCTCCTCACCAACGGTCGCGCAGGATAGCAAAGTCACCACAGCGTTGATTTATATTTCAGACAACATATGATGAAAGCCCCTTCCTCCCGTCGGAACCGCGCCCATGTCGACCCTCTCTCGTGAAGACACCCTCGCCCAATGGCAAACCGCCGAACAGGCCATGCGCAAGCGATTGGGGGCACCGGGCACCCTGACCCTCAGCGAGGTCAGCGCCCTGAGCCCGGCAGAATTTTTCGATGGCATTGGGCGCGGCGAGCTGCCATCGCCCCCCATCGGGGCCTTGATGGATTTTGTGCCCATCGAATGGGCCGAGGGCCTGTTCATCTTCCAGGGCAGCCCCGACCAGCGTCATTACAACCCGCTGGGCAGCGTCCACGGTGGCTATGCCGCGACCTTGCTGGATTCCTGCATGGGCTGCGCCATTCACACCCGGCTCAAGCAAGGCCAGGGCTACACCACGTTGGATCTGCGCATCAGCTACGTACGGGCATTGACCGAGTTGACCGGGCCGATCCGCGCCGAAGGCAAGGTGGTGCATCTGGGGCGTTCGACGGCGCTGGCGGAGGGGCGCATCTATGACGTGGAAGGTCGGTTGTATGCGACGGGGAGTACGACCTGCATGATTTTTTCGTGATTGATGCCGGGCAGATTTGCGGCGCCTGCAGCGCGCCGCAAATACCCCGTTCAGTCCCCCACTTCAAGCACTTCCAGCCAGAAATCCGTCAGGTACTCGGCGCCCACCGTCAGATAGGCCCCCAGGTAAATACCCACCTGATGGCCCAAGACATCGCGCAGATTGCAGCGCAATTCGCGCCCCACCTCCAGCGACCAGTGCTCCAGAGGTTCAACTTTCCAGTAATCAGAGACCACGGCCACCTCATACAACCCCAGGTAGCCGTGGCTGCTCAGGCCGACCTGACCGGCAAACGGCAGCAGCCCATGGACGTGATAGTGCAGGCGATCATGGCCGCGGCCGGTGTATTCAAAGCCCAGACGTAACGGGTGCCCCGAAGCGCGCACTGGAGAGCCATCGAGTACCAGCCAGTTCTTGTCGAGAGAAAACAGCGTGTCGCTGCTGCCAACGGCCATCTTGCGCCCGTTGTAAATGCAGTGCAGGGAGGCCACAAAACTGTTCGTGTCGTATTGTTGCATGAAAGACTCCTTGTCCCGTGTGGATGGCCGCCCAACCTAGGGAGCGCCGGTCCATGCTTCAACGGGGAAAGGTCGCCGCTGCCCGTAGAAAAAGAAAAAACCCGCCACCAGGGCGGGTTTTTCACGGGCACAGCCTGTTACAGACCGGACTGACCACTCAAGGCCAGATCCATCAACTCCCGGTTCGCCACCGCATACATTGCGTAGTCAGTCCCGGTCGCCGCCCGCAGGTCGTCGAGCATTGCACGCCAGCGCACCACCATGGCCTTGTGCTGTTCGAGCCACAGTTCCAGGCGCTCTTCGATGTCCTGCGGAGCGTCGGCCATCTTCAGCACCGAAATGGTGATGGAGCGCTGCTGCAGGTCGATGTCGTCGCGGAAAGCCTCGCGGGCCAAGGCCTGCCAGTTGTTTTCCACGGCCAGACTGCTGATCTGTTGCAGATACCATGTCAGCTCCAGCTTGCTGCCCACGGCAAAGAACGCTTTAGCCACGTCCGCCGCGTTCTGGCCGGTGACATCGGAGGCTTCGATGATCGGCAACAGCGTGTAGAGGTGACTCGTCCCGGCCACCATGCGCGCCAGCAACTCCGGCACGCCGGCGGCGACGTAACCCTGGTAGCGTTGCTGCCACAGGTCACGGGTCGGGCCTTCCAGCAGCTCGTCGAGCTTGAGCCCCAGCGCGGCGATGTGCGGACCGAAGTGCGCCACGTCACGCCCGGCATCCAGTTCGTTGCGGCGGCTGCGCAGGAACCAGCGAGTGGCCCGGCGTCCCAGCCGCATCAGCTCGTCCATCAAGGCCAGCTGAACTTCGGCCGAGACCTGATAATCCAGCGCCTCGATCTGTCGGAACCAGTGCGGCAGGTGGAAAATGTCGCGCACGATCACATAGGCACCGGCCACATTGGCCGGACTCATGCCCGTGGACTCCTTGAGCCGCTGGACGAAGGTGATGCCCATGTTGTTGACCAGATCGTTGGAGATCTGCGTGCTGACTATTTCGCGCTTGAGGCGATGGCGGCGCATGGGTTCGGCGTACTTGCTGGCCAGCGACGGCGGGAAAGCCGTCTCCATGTCGCGGGCCAGGTAATCGTCGTCGGGCACCTGGGAGGCAAGCAAGGCTTCGTTGAGGTCGATCTTGCTGTAAGAGATCAGCACCGACAATTCGGCACGGGTCAGACCCTGCCGGGCGGCAATGCGCTCGTTGAGCTGCTCCTCGCTGGGCAGGAACTCGATGGCCCGGTCCAGCTTGCCGCGGCTTTCCAGGTCCGCCATGAGGCGGCGATACTCGGCAATGCGCTCGTAGGCCCGGCGCGCCGCCAGGGACAGCGCCTGGGTCTGCTTGTAGTTGTTGCCCAGCACCAGCGCGCCGACTTCGTCGGTCATGCTGCCCAGCAGCAGGTTGCGCTGCTTCTCGGTCATGTCGCCGGCCTGCACCGCTTCGTTGAGCAGGATCTTGATGTTGACCTCGTGGTCGGAGCAGTCGACACCCGCGGCGTTGTCGATGAAGTCGGTGTTGGTCGCCCCGCCCAGCAGGCCGAACTCGACCCGGCCCAGCTGGGTCATGCCGAGGTTGCCGCCCTCGCCCACTACCTTGCAGCGCAGCTCGTTGCCGTTGACCCGCAGCGCATCGTTGGCCTTGTCGCCCACGTCACTGTGGGTCTCGTTGCTGGACTTCACGTAGGTGCCGATGCCGCCGTTCCACAGCAGGTCCACGGGCGCCTTGAGCAGCGCATTGAGCAACTCGGTGGGCGCCAGCTTGTCCGCCTGGATATCAAAGCGCGCCTTCATCTGCGGGCTGATGGCGATGCTCTTGGCGCTGCGGGAAAAGATCCCGCCGCCCGCACTCATGATCGCAGTGTTGTAGTCGCTCCATGCCGAACGCGGCAGGTCATAAAGACGCTGGCGCTCGGCAAAGCTGGCGGCCGGTTCCGGGTTGGGGTCGATGAAGATGTGCAGGTGGTTGAACGCGGCCACCAGTTGCAGCTGGTCGGACATCAGCAGGCCGTTGCCGAACACGTCGCCGGCCATGTCGCCGATGCCGACCACGGTGATGCTGTCCTGCTGCACATTGATGTCGCGCTCGCGGAAGTGGCGCTGCACGCCGACCCATGCACCCTTGGCGGTGATGCCCATCTTCTTGTGGTCGTAGCCGGCCGAACCGCCGGAAGCAAAGGCATCCCCGAGCCAGAAGCCGTAGTCGATGGCAATGCCGTTGGCGATATCGGAGAAGGTCGCGGTGCCCTTGTCAGCCGCCACCACGAGATAGGGATCATCCTGATCGTGACGGATCACGTTGGCCGGTGGCACTACGCCGCCGTCCTTGAGGTTGTCGGTGATGTCCAGCAGGCCGGAAATGAAGAGGCGGTAGCAGGCAATCGCCTCATTCTGGATATCGTCGCGGCTGCCACCCAGCGGCAAGCGGCGCGGGAGGAAGCCGCCCTTGGCGCCCACCGGCACGATCACCGAGTTCTTCACATGCTGCGCCTTGACCAGGCCCAGCACTTCGGTGCGGTAATCCTCTTCGCGATCCGACCAGCGCAGGCCCCCACGGGCGACGTTGCCGAAGCGCAGGTGCACGCCTTCGATACGCGGCGAATAGACGAAGATCTCGAACTTGGGCACCGGCTTCGGCAGCTCGGGGATCAGCCTTGGGTTGAACTTGAAGCTGAAGTACGATTTGCTCTGGCCGCCAGCGTCCGGCTGGTAGAAGTTGGTGCGCAGGGTGGCCTTGATCAGGTCCAGGTAGCGCCGCAGGATGCGGTCCTCGTTAAGCACCTGGACGTCGTCCAGGGCGCTCAGGATGGCCTGTTCAAGACGCTGTTGCATGTCACCCAGGTCATCGCCCACCAGCTTGCGCGCCAGGTAGAAACGGGTCTTGAACAGCCGCGTCAGTTCACGGGCGATGTCGGTGTGGTTGTTCAGGGTACTGGCGATGTAACCCAGGTCGAAGCCCAGACGGATCTGCTTCATGTAGCGGGCATAGGCGCGCAGCAGCGCCACGTCGCGCCACGGCAGGCCGGCGGTGAGCACCAGGCGGTTGAACGCGTCGTTCTCTGCATCGCCGTTGACGATGTGGACGAAGGCGTCCTGCAAAGTGTCGTTGAGCTGCTGGATGTCCAGCTTCAAGCCTTCGCTGTAGGTGAAGGCGAAATCATGAATCCAGAACTCGCGGCCGTCGCGATGACGCAGGCGGTACGGAAACTCGCCCAACACCCGCAGGCCGAGGTTCTCGAGGATCGGCAGCACGTCGGACAGCGCCAGCGGCGTATCGGCATGGTACAGCTTGCAGTGCAACTGGCGCTCGCCACCCTGGGCCAGCGGCTGGTAGAAGCTCATGACCAGCGGCCGGCTGGCGGACAGGTCGAGCAGGTGCTGGATGTCCACCACCGCCGAGTGCGCGGCGAAACGCTCGCGATAGCCGGCCGGGAAACCTTTCGGGAAATCGGCCAGCACGGCGGTGCCCTGGGCCTCGCCGAAACTCTCGACGGTCAGCGCGGCGTAATCATCCTTCCACGAGCGGCAGGCCTGCACGACTTCGTTTTCCAACTGCTGGGCGTCGATGTCGATGCGGTTTTTGGGGTCAACCCGCAGAATCAACTGCACACGGGCCAGCACCGACTCGGAGAAGAACGTCCAGAACTCGCAGTCGCTGGCCTTCAGGCGTTCCATCAGTACCTGCTGGATCTTCTGCCGCACTTCGGTGGAATAGACATCCCGAGGCACGTAGGCCAGGCAGTAGCAAAAACGCCCATAGGGGTCCTTGCGCAGGAACACGCGGATCTTGTTGCGTTCCTGAATCTGCACGATGGACATCACGGTGCCGAACAGCTCGTCCACCGGGGTCTGGAACAGGTCGTCGCGGGGCAATACCTCCACCACCTGAGCCAGCTCCTTGCCCAGGTGTGCCTTGGCGTCGAAGCCCGAGCGGCTTTCGATCTCGGCGACCTTGCGACGGATGTAGGGGATCTGCCGTACGCTTTCGCCGTACACCGACGAGGTGTACAGGCCCATGAAGCGGCATTCCTTGAGCACCTTGCCATCGGCATCGATCTGGCGAATGGACACGTAGTCCGGATAGGCCGGACGGTGCACGCGGCTGGGGTGGGCGGCCTTGGCGAAGGACAGCAGCAGCGGCTCCTGCAGGTACGTCACGGCATAGTCTTCGATGCGCAGGTCGTCAGCGGTCAAGCCCACCCGCAGCAGGCGGGTCAGCCCGAGGAAGGAGGTCGGGTCATATTGCAACTGCCCGCCGTCGACGGCGCTGTTGACCACGAACTCTTCGTACCCGAGGAAGGTGAAGCGGTTGTTGACCAGCCACTCGAGGAAGCTTTTCACTTCCGACTTTTCCTGCGGGTCCACCGCGTAAGGCGTCTGGTCCACCAACGCGAGCAGTTCGTGCACCTTGGCCTTCATGGGCTCGAAATCGGCCACGGCCACGCGCACTTCCACGAGCACCTGCTCCAGCTCCCGCGCCAGCACGTTGAGGTCGGCGGCGCTGGCGCAGCGGTCGATCTCCAGGTACATCAGCGATTCCTGCAGCACATCGTCGCCCGTGGCGCCCTTGGCCAGCACTTCGAGCAACTCGCCGCCGACACCGCGACGCACACTGAGTACCGTGGTCTGCAGCGTATGGATGCTGTAGCCACGACGGTTCAATTCGGTGCGCACCGAATCCACGAGAAACGGCAGGTCGTGGTGCAGGACTTCCACCGCAGTGTGGGTTGATTGCCAGCCATGCCGTTCGTAATCGGGGTTGTAGACCCGGACCTGGGGCTGGGCATGGTTGAACCGCTCCAGCAGGCGCCAGGCCGACAGGGTACAGCCGGCCAGGTCCGAGAGCCGGCGCTGGGTCAACTCGTCCAGGGAAATGATGCCGAAGAACTGATCGGCGAACAGCGCCACTTGTGGCAGTGCCTGTTCACTGATGTGCTGCGCCAGGGCCGCTTGCAGTTGGTGCTGGAAGTCGGCCTTGCTGGCTGCGGTGAAGAACGCCATCTGTGGTACTCCGCTTGAGCTTTGTCTTGGAATGAAGCGTCGCGTATGTGCGGCGAGATGGATCAACCCTAGTCCATCTGCCGTCTCATGGCGGATGGGATGCCCGAAACAGAGCGCCCGCCGGATACAGCGGGCAGTGGCAAGGGCGCCTTGGTCGTGGAAAGGTATCCCATCGGCGCCCCAGCTTAACGACAGCCGGGGGCCGCTTGCTTGCGGTGCGGCGACATATTCGGTCGAAGTGGAGTTATCGTACGAGATGTAACAAATGAGTCGCGCCGAGAGACCGTATCTTCGGCGGTGCCATCATGGCAAAATCACAGCTTCTCTCCCTCTCCCGGACCTTGCGCCATGCAACTCACCGCCGTCGAACTGATCGCCAACCCCTGTGACGACGAAGAGGACAACATGGCCCTGTTGTGCTGCCTCGGCCTGACGGGAGAGTCCCTGCTGCTGACGCGCTTCCCCGACGAGGACGAAGTGAGCCTGGCGCTGGATATAGAAGACGAGCCCTACCTGCTGCGTGATCTCAAGGTGACCTTGAGTCCCGAGCGCCTGCTCATCGAAGTGGCGACCGCCGATCGTGCAGCCCTGCGCGGCAGTTCGGTGCTGGAGGTGCTCCATGGCACCGACCCGGCGGACTTGCCGGAAGTGCTGGAGACCTTGGTGATTATTCTGAAGGGGACGGGGGAGTTGGTTAATCAGGTGGGGTGAGGGGCGGCAGATCTCATCAAGACATGCCCCCCTGAAGCACCCGATCACCCCACCTGCCGCGACCCATCCTGGCTGTACTGCACGTAGGAAGCCAGCCGCCGCGTCTGCACGAACCGGCCCACCGGGCTTTCATCGACGCCAGCCAAGGTACGGCAGCCGGCGATGCGTGCATCGCCATAGGCGAAGGTGCGGATCAGGTTGATGGACGCGCCACGGGGATCGGTCAGTTGCTCGCCCAATTCGTTCGGGAACATGGCTTGTACCACATTGACCAGCGCAGCACCGTCGAGGGCGACCTGGTCCAGGCCCGCGCTGCGATCGGCGGCCTGCAGCTGCGCGGCCACCGTTGCCGACGGCGGGATCACCCGCGCTTCAGGCTGCCCCGAGTGGCCTTGCTCTGCCACCACCAGCCATGGCCACCAGGCGCCGGCACAGGAGGCGCCGTTGCGATGGCCCGAATTCAGCCAGTCGAAGCAGACCTGCGCGGCTTCGAACGTGGGCGGTGGGTCAAGCAACGCGAACAAGCGTGCCGAATGCATGCATTCATTCATCGTCTGCTGCCAGAGCGTCAGCAGCGGCGCGATCTCGTTGTCGGCGAACAGGCTGATGTCTGGAATGGCCACCAGGGAGATGTCGGTCTGGCGGTGTATCGCGGCGAACACATCGTGACCCGACAGGCGATTGACCAATTGGGTGACCGACAGCGCATTGATCTCGCTGTACAGGCCGACACTGAGGACAAAGCAGGTCGCCCCGCCGTTGTCGAAATAACTGCGCACGCCGCGGCTCAGGGACACGTCGGCCGCGCGGCCGGTGGTGTTCCACTCGGGGGGTGGGCCGAACACCTCGACATAGGTGGCATAGTCCTTGATCGGCAGCGCCTCGAACCGTGCGCTCCCCGGCCGGGGCTGGGCCGTGAAGCCAATGAACACGGGGACGGCCGAAGGCACTTCATGCGCCAGAGCCCGAGGTAAAGTATCGTTGAAATTGAATCCGAGTAGCATTATCCACTCCTCATAAACAAGGTTGAGCGTCGCCTTGAGCGTGGCGTAATCGACTACTCGAAACGGATCGGCCAGGGTGTAGGCCGGACCTTAGGGGCCGGATCGAATGAAGTCAAGATGCCATCACTCAAGCCCTCCGGGCAAATCCGTCAATAAATCAGCTTTACCTCTAAATCGTGCATTTGCTGTTCTGAGGTGACTGTTTCAAAACAAATTTTTACCTATTGATACACAAGGATTTTGATGGATCCCGCCCGTCGCCTCCCTCCCCTCCAAACCCGTGACTGGGCAGTCACAGTTTTCATCTTCACGCTCTCATTATCGTTGAACTTCAGGGCGCACTCAGTGAGCAAGCCGCTCGGCCATGGGCAACACAGGTGACTCGGAGGTCGTAAAATCGCCGGTCACGCAGAATATGTAGTGCTTAAATATTTTCACTACATATTGCTTGACGACCGTGCAAAGCTTTTGCATGATGGCCCCGTCTCCCCGATCGGGAGCACTGGCAAAGGTATACCGGACGGGACTGGCAAATCGCTGCTCTCCTCCCGATGTGTAATGCCCACAAGGCAGATTGATGAAGCTGACCGTCACGGTCGTCTTTCGGGACGCGTCACGCGGGCGAGACCTCCTCATGCGACTTGTGGCTGTCTTTGACCGCGCCTTGTCTCGGCAACCCATGACTATGTAGTCACGTTTCATCAGCGCTACCTACATCAAGCTCCTGGCCAGATCAGCCTTCGAGCCGGCCATTTGCGGCCATCGAATGCCATGTTTGCGATGCACCACAGACAGATCAATCAACCGAAAGGGGCTTTGCGATGAACTTGAATCAACAACCGACCATTGATGAACTGGCCCGTCTTTTCGCGGCGCGCAAGGACAGCCTCGACAGCCACATCCTCTGGGTCTGCGAAACCGGCGAAGTAAAAATCGAACCGCTGACGCCCCATGCGGCCGAAAGCGAATTCGAACAAAGCCGCCCGAGCATGCGCGCTCGCCTGCGCACCTACCGGCGCGGGGCCGGGTACGTAGGGCGCAAGGCGGCAGCCGACCATGATTTCCTGGGCCAGGTGTTGCAAACATTGAAGCGCGAATGGCCTGAGGTTCGCCATGGCCGTGAAGTCCGGGTTGTGGATCAGTACTGCTGAGGCGCAGGGCTCCCACAGGCTGAACCTCGATCTCGAGTTCAACCTGTGGGAGACGGGCTTGCCTGCGATGGGGCGACGCGCACTGCCGGCAGGCCGCGTCGCCGGCATCGCCGAATACCGGGCGCTATGGGGCCGCAAAAAACCCCGCCGCCACACCCTTGCATTCCTATCCACCCCCCGAATGCATTAAAGTAATGGCCCCCCGGCCAACCACCCCCACTCCAGGTGCGCGGGCCCTCCTTTCAGGAACCGTCATCGATGGAACATCGTGAAGCGCTGATCGCGCTGCGAACCTTTCTTTCCACCCAGATCCTCGGCCAGGAAAAACTCGTCGAGCGTTTGCTCATCGTGCTGCTCGCCGACGGGCACATGCTGGTGGAAGGGGCGCCGGGGCTGGCCAAGACCAAGGCCATCAAGGAGCTGGCCGAAGGGGTGGAAGCGCAGTTCCATCGTATCCAGTTCACCCCTGACCTGCTGCCAGCCGACATCACCGGCACCGAGATCTACCGCCCGGAAACCGGCAGCTTCGTCTTCCAGCAAGGACCCATCTTCCACAACCTGGTACTGGCCGATGAAATCAACCGGGCACCGGCCAAGGTGCAATCCGCCCTGCTCGAAGCCATGGCCGAGCGCCAGGTCAGCGTCGGGCGCAGCACCTATAATCTGTCGCCGCTGTTTTTGGTGATGGCGACCCAGAACCCCATCGAGCAGGAAGGCACTTACCCGCTGCCCGAAGCCCAGCTCGACCGCTTCCTGATGCACGTCAAGATCGGCTTCCCGGACGCTGCCGTAGAACGGCGCATCCTGCAACAGGCGCGGGGCGAAGCCTTGAATGGTGAAACCAAGCCGGAGCGTCGCGTCAGCCAGCAGGCTATCTTCGCCGCCCGCAAGGAAATCCTCGGTCTGTACATGGCCGACGCGGTGGAGGAATACCTGGTGCAGTTGGTGATGGCGACTCGCACGCCGAGCAAGTTCGACCCGGAGATGGCCGAGTGGATCGCCTATGGCGCCAGCCCGCGCGGCTCCATCGCCCTGGACCGTTGCGCCCGTGCCCACGCCTGGCTGGCCGGACGCGATTTCGTCAGCCCCGAAGACATTCAGGCGGTGCTGTTCGATGTGCTGCGCCACCGCATCATTCTGTCCTTCGAGGCGGAAGCGGCAGGGGTCGACCAGGATCGCGTGCTGCAGCGGATTCTCGACGTCGTGGCCGTGGCCTGAGGCATGAGCCCCACTGAAGCACTGCCCGCCATGCCCGGCGTTCGTATCACCTTGGCCGATCTGATCGAGATGCGTCACCGCGTGCGCGAAGTGCAGCTGTTCTCGACGCCGGCTCAGCGCAGCCCGCTGATCGGCCTGCACCACTCCAAGCTGCGCGGACGCGGCGTGGACTTCGATCAGGTGCGCGTCTATCAGGCCGGCGATGACGTGCGCAGCATCGACTGGCGCGTCACCGCACGCACTCAGGAGCCCCACACCAAGCTGTTCCATGAAGAGCGCGAGCGCCCCATCTTTATTCTGGTAGAGCAGAGCCGACGCCTGTTTTTCGGCTCCGGGCAGACCTTCAAGTCGGTGCTGGCTGCCCAGGCGGCCGCACTGATCGGCTGGGCGGCCCTGGGCCACAACGACCGCATCGGTGGCCTGGTGTTCGGTGACGGCGAGCACTACGAAATCAAGCCACGGCGCAGCAAGCAAAGCCTGTTACAGCTGCTCAACCGGCTGGTGCGGGTCAATCAGAGCCTGCACAGCGAAGCCAGCCCCGACCCTGATGCCCTGGGCATGGCCTTGCGCCGGGCTCGGGAGGTGTTGCGCCCCGGCAGCCTGGCCATCGTCATCTGTGACGAGCGCGCCCTGGTGGACGCCGCCGAGCAACAGCTGAGCCTGCTGTCGCGCCACTGCGACCTGTTGCTGCTGCCCTTGTCCGACCCGCTGGACCATGCCCTGCCCGCCGCCGGCCTGCTGAATTTCGAGGAACGCCAGCACCATCTGCAACTGGATACCCTCAACAGCGAGCTGCGCCAGGCCTACCGGGCCCAGGCCGAAGCACGGATCCTGCGCTGGGAAACCCTGGCGCAAAAGCTGCGGGTACTGCTGATGCCACTGAGCACCCAGAGCCCGATGATCGAACAGCTGCGCGAGTACCTCAACCCGCAGCAGTCGAGCAAGAGCCCATGAGTTCGCTGCAGCAGTTGCAACCGTTGATTGCGCCGCCGCCGGTGAGCCTGTGGCCGCCCGCGCCGGGATGGTGGGCTTTGCCAGTGCTGCTGGCGCTGGTGGGCTGGGCCGCCTGGCACTGGCGCGGGCACCTGCGCTGGCGACGCAAGGCCGGCGAGCCCGGCGAGCAGCCATTGGACCCGGTGCGCAGCGAAGCCCTGTCCGAATTGGCTTTGCTCGAGCGCCCGTACAACGGCGCGCCCGCCGGCGCCTGGCTGCAACAGATCAACGCGCTGCTCAAGCGCCTGTGCCGCAGCCACTACCCCAACAGCCACAGCCATACCCTCAATGGCCGCCAGTGGCTGGCCTTTCTCGACAACCGTTGCCCGGCAGCGGGGCTGACCCGCTGGATGATTCTGGTGGAAGGGGTATACAAGCCCGAATGCAAGCTGGACGACAAGGCCATCGCCGGGCTCAGCCAATCGGTGGAAACCTGGATTCGCAAACATGTTTGAGTTCGCCTGGCCGTGGCTCTTCGCTCTGCTGCCGCTGCCTTGGGTGATGCGCTTGCTGCTGCCGGCCGCCGACAGCGGCGAAGCCGCGCTGAAAGTCAGTTTCCTCGCCGACCTGGAACTGCTCAGCAACCGTCGAGCCCGGGTCGGCCTCCCGGCCTGGCGCCAGCAGGCACGCTTTGCCCTGGTGTGGCTGTTGCTGCTGACCGCTGCCGCCCGCCCGCAATGGCTGGGGGAGCCGCTGCCCATCGCCGCCAGCGGCCGCGACCTGTTGGTGGCGGTGGACGTCTCTGGGTCCATGGACTACCCCGACATGCACTGGCAGGGCGATGACATCAGCCGCCTGAGCCTGGTCAAGCATTTGCTGGGCGACTTCCTCGAACAGCGCAAAGGCGACCGGGTCGGCCTGATTCTGTTTGGCAGCAAGGCCTACCTCCAGGCACCGCTGACCTTCGACCGCCACACCGTGCGCCAGTGGCTGGACGACGCCACCGTCGGCATTGCCGGCAAGAATACCGCCATTGGTGACGCCATCGGCTTGGCGGTCAAACGCCTGCGCCAGCGTCCGACGCAAAGCCGCGTGCTCATCCTCGTCACCGACGGCGCCAACAACGGCGGCCAGATCAGCCCCTTGACCGCCGCGCAACTGGCGGCCCAGGAGCACGTGCGCATCTACACCATCGGCATCGGCGCCGACCCCAAAGACAGTGGCGGTCTGGGGGTGCTGGGCATCAACCCCGACCTGGATCTGGACGAGGTCAGCCTCAAGGAGATCGCCAGTACCACCGGTGGCGGCTACTTCCGCGCCCGTGACGGCAACCAGCTGAGCAAGATCGGCGCGACCCTGGATCAACTCGAACCGGTGGCCCAGCAGCCTACCCGCGCGCGCCCCAGCCAGGAGCTGTATCACTGGCCTTTGGCACTGGCCTTGCTGATCAGCGTGCTGCTGACCTTGCGCGAGCACTGGCCGGACAACCTGCTGCGCCGTCTGGTCGAACGCTTGCCGGGGCGGCGACGTTTGCTGGGCGCCGCCCTCCTTGCCACCCCGGACTGGCGCGCGCGTCTCGAGCGCCTGCGCTTGCGGAGGCGCCGATGAGCCTGTTGTGGCCGCACTGGTACCGGCCGTGGTTCGTGCTGGCAGTGCCCCTGCTCGGCTGGCTGCTGTGGCAGCTGTGGCACCGCAAGAAACGCACCGGGCGCTGGCAGATGATCCTGCCGCCGGCTTTTCATGCCATGCTGTTGACCGGCGGCAGCGGGCGCAGCAGCCGTCTGCCCTGGCTGTTGTTGGGCGTGGCCTGGGCCTTGGCGGTGCTGGCCCTGCTGGGCCCCAGCTGGCAGCGGGTGGAACAGACTGCGCAAAAGCCCGCGGACCCGCTGGTGATCCTGGTGCAGCTGACCCCCGAGATGCTCGCCACCGACGTCCCTCCGGACCGGTTGGAGCAGGCTCGACGCAAGATTCTCGATCTGTTGCACCAGCGCCGCGATGCGCAGACTGCCATCGTGGTCTATGCCGGCAGCGCTCATGTGCTGGTGCCGTTGTCGGACGACCTGAGCACCAGCACCAACCTGCTCGCCGCGTTGAAACCGTCGATCATGCCGCTGCCTGGCCATCGCGCCGACCTTGCGCTGCGCAAGGCTCTGGCCCTGCTGGACCAGGGCGCCCTGGGCCAGGGGCGGATCCTGTGGGTCGGCTCGCAGCTCGACGATCAGGAACGTGCCGGCATTCGGCAAAGCCTGGGCAATCGCTCGCCACGCCTGCTCATGCTTGGCATCGGCAGCCGCGATGGCGCGCCGGTAAAACAGGAAAACGGCGAATTCCTTCAGGACAACCAAGGCGCCATTCTGGTGGCGCAGCTGGACAGCCCCAGCCTCGGGGCCTTCGCCGCCGACCTGAGCGGCGAATACCGGGCCGCGCGCAACGATGACATGGACTTGCGCGAGCTGGGCCTGTTCGACAACCCGCGTAGCCTGCGCGGCAACGGCCAGACCCTGGAGTTGGACAGTTGGGCCGATCAGGGTTACTGGCTGCTCCTGCCGTTGCTGTTGCTGGCGGCCTGCGCCGGGCGCCGCGGCTGGCTACTGTGCCTGCCGCTGCTGTTGATCGGCGCACCGCAGCCCAGCGATGCCGCCAGTTTCATCGACCTGTGGCTGCGCCCCGATCAACAAGGCCGACAGATGCTCGAAGAACAGCGTCCCGCCGAGGCTGCCCGGCGCTTCGCCGACCCGCAGTGGCAAGGCATGGCGCTGTATGAGGCCGGTGATTACAACGGTGCTGCCCTGCGCTTTGCTCAAGGCAATAGCGCGGCCGACCATTACAACCGCGGCAATGCCCTGGCCCGCGCGGGCCAGCTGGAAGGCGCCCTGGATGCCTATGACCAGGCCCTCGACCGGCAGCCGGACCTGCAACCGGCGTTGCAGAACAAAGCCCTGGTCGAACAACTGCTGGACGAACAACGCCGCCAGCAGCTGGCGGACGCCGCCCGGGAGGCCGAGCAGCAAGCCGCCACAGCCCCCGCCGGGACTTCAGGCAGTGGTGAAGCGGGCGCCCCGCAGGAAAGCAGACCGGCGAATCAGAGCGGCGAACAGGCCACCGCTTCCGCACAACACTCGCCGACCACCCCCAAACCCGGTGATAATCCCCCGCCGCCGCCACGCACCGGGCAAAGTCCGGGCCGCGGTGCCGATGACGACGCTACCATGCAGGCGCCGCAACGCCCGGCCGCCGGCACCCTGGACAGTGAACAGCGCCAGGCGCTGGAGCAATGGTTGCGCCAGGTGCCCGACGATCCGTCGGAGTTGCTGCGGCGCAAATTCTGGTACGAACAGCAACAAAGTCAGGACACCACCCGATGAGTCGCGTCAGCGCCTTCTTTATCTGTTGCTTGCTGGCCCTGCTGGCGTTGCCCAGCCAGGCCTCGACGCTGGTCGCCAGCGTCGATCGCACGCGGCTGGGCGCCGGCGAAACCGTGGAGCTGACCTTGCAGAGCAACGACGTGACCCAGTTCGGCAAACCCGACCTGAGCACGCTGGAGGCCGAGTTCGAAGTCCGCGACACACGTCAGGTCAACCGCCCCGCTTCGCTGGAAACCGACACCTCGGCCGCCACACGTTGGCTGATCACATTGCTGCCACGGCACACCGGCACCGTGGTAATCCCGGCGCTGCAACTGGGCGATGCCCACAGCGAGGCCATCACCCTGCAAGTGCTCGTCGGCGACGATGGAGCACTCGCCAGCCTCAAGCCCGTGTTCATCGACGCCAACCTGGACACCGACCGAGTCTACGTTCAGGCCCAGGCTGTGCTGACGGTGCGCGTGTACCACTCGGTGGCGCTGTACGACGACAGCAGGCTTTCGCCCCCGCAGATCACCGATGCCAAGGTCGAGCAGTTGGGCGATGTGCGCACCTACGAGAAAATCATCAATGGCGTGCGCCACGGTGTGATCGAAATGCGCTTTGCCATCTACCCTCAGCGCAGTGGCCAGCTGACCATCCCGGCGCTGGTGTTCAACGCCACCCTGGTGGACACCACTCACAACAGCGACGGCACGTCACGTCCCGGCGAACTGTTGCGCATCACCTCGGCGCAGATCCCCCTTGACGTGCGTCCACGCCCGGATGCGTGGCCCGCCGATGCGCCCTGGCTGCCCGCCCGCAGCGTCACCTTGAGCGAGAGCTGGAATCCGGAAACAGCGCAGAGCCAGGTGGGCGATTCCCTGACTCGTACCCTGACCCTCAAAGCTGACGGGCTCTCCAGCGCCCAACTGCCACCCTTGCCAGCCACCAACGTCAACGGCCTGCGCCGCTACCCTGACCAGCCACAACTGAACAACCAGCCCGGCGAGCAAGGCCTGGTGGGCAGCCGCGATGAGCGCGAGGCGCTGGTCCCGGCCCGCAGCGGCAACATCGAGCTGCCGCCGGTGGACGTGGTGTGGTGGAACACCCGTGAAGATCATCTGGAGCATAGCAACCTGCCGGCCCGTACCTTGCGCGTAGTGGACAACCCGACCCTCGCCGTGGAAACCCCGGTAGCCGATCATGCCGCGCCTGCCGATAATCCGGCGCTGTGGCCTTGGAAAGTGGCCACCGTGCTGTTCGCGTTCACCACTCTTCTGGGCTTCATTCTCTGGTGGCGCGCCCGTTCGCAGCCGGCCGTGCAACGCAGCGTCCAGGCCGGCCCCAGCCCGCGCAGCCTGCTGGACGACATCAAGCGCGCCTGCCAGGCCAATGACACCTACGCCACGCGCCAGGCCATCGACGCCTGGGCCCGTCAGCAACCGGAAACCCTCGCCGACATGGCCGCCCGTTTCGTGCCGCTGTCCGATGCCCTGGATGGCTTGAACGGCGCGCTGTACAGCGAGGCCGGGCAGTACTGGCAAGGCGGCGATCTGTGGCGAGCGATCAATGCGATCCCGGCGGTGGACCGCGCGGCGTTGCACGTCGGCGACAACGGTGGCCTGCCCCCGCTGTATCCCAAGTAATTGATGGCTGATCAGGAAACCCCATGCGCGTGTTCCACACCTCCGACTGGCACCTCGGCCAGACCCTCCACGGCCAGGAGCGTGACTACGAACACGCCTGCTTTCTGGAATGGCTGCTGCGCCAGCTCAAGGAGAAACAGCCCGATGTGCTGCTGATCGCCGGCGATGTGTTCGACATCGTCAACCCGCCGGTCAAGGCCCAGGAGCGGCTGTACAACTTCATCGTCGATGCCCATGAGCAGCAGCCGCAGCTGACCATCATCATGATCGCCGGCAACCACGACTCTGGCTCGCGTATCGAACTGCCGGCCACGTTGATGAAGCGCCTGCGCACCCATGCCCTGGGCCGGGTTTCGTGGCTCGACGACAGCGTACTGGACAGCGACCGCCTGCTATTGCCCTTGCCCGACAGCAGCGGCGCCATCGCCGGCTGGTGCCTGGCCCTGCCCTTCCTGCGCCCGGCCGAAGTCACCGGCCTGCACCTGGGGGACAACTACCTGCACGGCATCGGCCGGGTCCACGAAATGCTCATCGCCGCCGCCCAGGCCAAACGCCAGCCGGGTCAGGCACTGGTCGCCATCAGCCACGCGCACATGGCTGGCGGCTCGGTGTCCGAGGACTCCGAACGCAGCCTGATCATCGGCAACGCCGAAGCCCTGCCCGCCAGCCTGTTCGATGAATGCGTGAGCTACGTCGCCCTCGGCCACCTGCACAAACCGCAGCGGGTCAATGGCGAGGAACGCCTGCGCTATAGCGGCTCGCCGATCCCGCTGTCGTTTTCCGAAATCGGCTATCAGCACCAGATCCTCGATGTGCAGCTGGACGGCGAACGGCTGGTCAGCGTCGAGCCGCGGCTGATCCCCCGGGCGGTGAACCTGCAGCGTCTGGAGTCCGCGCCCCTGGCCGAGATCCTCCAGCAACTGGCCGACCTGCCGGACGTCGACCTGCTGGCCGATACCCAGCGCCAGCCCTGGCTGGAAGTGCGGGTGCGTCTCGACGAACCGCAGCCCGACCTGCGCCAGCAGGTGGAAAAAGCCCTCCAAGGCAAAGCCGTGCGGCTGGTGCGCATCGCCGCCGAATATGCCGGACGCGGGGCTCAGGATGACCGTGGGGAAGACGGACTGGTGGAGCTGGGCCAACTGACCCCGCAGGACCTGTTCAGTCGGGTGTGGCGGGAAAGTTATGGCAACGACGCCGATGAACAGACCTTGAAGGATTTCGCCGTGCTGCTCCAGGAAGTGCAACAGGAAACTGAGCAGCCATGAAAATCCTCGCCATCCGCCTGAAAAATCTCGCCTCCCTGGCCGGCCCCGTGGACATCGACTTCAGCGCAGAACCCTTGGCCAGCGCGGGCTTGTTCGCCATTACCGGCGCCACCGGGGCGGGCAAGAGCACCCTGCTCGACGCCCTGTGCCTGGCGCTGTTCGGCACCGTGCCGCGGCTGGGCGACACCGGGCAGGCGAAGATGCCGGACGCCGACACCGACATTTCCATCGGTGACCCCCGCACGCTGATCCGCCGCGGTACCGGTGGCGGTTACGCCGAAGTGGACTTCGTCGGCGTCAACGGCCGCCGCTACCGTGCCCGCTGGGAAGCCAACCGCGCCCGCGACAAGGCCAGTGGCAAGTTGCAGAACAGCCGACAAAGCCTGACCGACCTGGACAGTGAACAGGTGCTGGCCAGCCAGAAGACCGAATACAAAGCTCAGCTCGAAGCGGCCCTGGGCCTGAATTTCGAGCAGTTCACCCGCGCCGTGTTGCTGGCCCAGAGCGAGTTCAGCGCCTTTCTCAAGGCCAATGACAACGAACGCAGCGAATTGCTGGAAAAACTGACTGACACGGCCCTGTACACCCGGTTGGGCCGTCGCGCCTTCGACAAGGCCAAGGACACCCGCGAAGTCCACCGTCTGTTGCAGGAACAGGCCACGGGTGTCACCCCGCTGCCCGAGCTGGAACGGGCCGAGCTGGATCAGCAAACCCGTGAAGCCCAGCAGCAGCTCAAGCAGCATCAGGCCCACCTCAAGCGACTCGAACTTCAGCACACGTGGCTCCAGGAGCTGCGCCAGTGGCAAGACCGCCAGCAGAGTGCGGCCGAGCAATTGCAAGCTGCCCGACACCTGTGGCAGGAACAGGGCGACCAGCGCCAGGCCTTGGGCCGGCTGGAGCAACTGGCGCCGCAGCGTCATCACTTCAGCCGTCAGCAAGAAGTGAACAGCGAACTGCGCCCTCTGGCCACGCAAATCCGTCAGCAAATCGAACAACAGCACAGCCTGGACCAACGTCAGGCCCGACTGCTGGAACAACAGGCCCTGGCGCAAGCCGCCCTGGGCGCCGCCTTGACCCGGCAGACAGACGCCATCCCATTGCTGCGCCAGGCCTTTGAAGAACAGAACACGCTTGCGCGGCTGACCCGTGAAGTGGACAAGAGCACCGAAGCCAAACAACTGAGCGAGACCGCGTGCGCCGAAGGGCTGGCCAGCTTGAACGGCCTGCGCGAGCTGCAACAAAAGGTTGCCCAGCGCCTGCAGCAATTGGCCACGCAGCTGGAGCACAGCATCGCCTTTGCCCCCTTGAGCGAGTCGTGGACGGCCTACCGCGAGCGGTTGCAGCAACTGATGCTGCGCGGTAATCGTCTGAAAAAAGGCCAGGCCGAATTGCCGCAACTGGAGCAGCGCGCCCTGGCTGCCAGCGAGCAATGGACCCATCAGCGCCAGGCCCTGGAGTTGCTGTATCAGGAGGCCGGCGCCGAGCCCCATGCGGTCGCCGAACAGATCCAGTTGCTCGACAGCCTGCTCAAGGACAATCGCAAACAGCATCGTGCCTTCGAAGACCTCGCACGCCTGTACGAGCAACAACAGCAACTGGACAGTCAGAGCCGGGCGCTGGGCCAGAAGCTGACTTTGGCTCAGCAACGACGCGAGCAATTGAACCAGACCGGCTTGCAGACCAAGGCCGAGCTGACCGTTGCCGAACAGACCCTGAGCGTGACCCGCCAGCTGCTGGAACGCCAACGTGTGGCCCGCAGCGCCAGCGTCGAAGAACTGCGCGCGCAGTTGCAGGATGAACAGCCGTGCCCGGTCTGCGGCAGCCTGGAGCACCCGTACCATCAGCCCGAAGCGCTGTTGCCGCATTTGGAGCGCCACGATGAAAGTGAAGAAGCCCTGGCGGTGGCGGCGGTCGAGAAACTCAAGGAGCGGCTGACCGATCTGCGCACCGAAGTCGGTGGCCTGATTGCCCAGCAGAAAGAGTTTGTGCAACAACAGGAACAGCTCGCCAGCCAGTTGCAGGGGCTGGCCCCGGGGCTGGCCGCACACCCTTTGAACGCCGCGCTATGGCAGCAGGACGAGGGCCAGCGCGGGGTCTGGCTGAGCCAGCAGCAGCGTGCGCTTGAGCACAGCATCGCCCAGGATGAACAACGCCAGGGCGCCCTGCTCGACCTGCAACAGAACGCCGGGCGCCTGCAGCAACAGTTGCAAACCTTGCAGGAGGCCAGCCAGCTGGCACGCCAACAACTGGTCGATCAACAACGGGAGCTGGCCAGCGATCGCGAACACCTCGAAGAGGAACTCGACGGGTTCGCTCACCTGTTGCCCGAAGTCATCCTCGCCGGCTTGCGCGCGGACCCGGCCACCACCTTTCTGCACCTGGACCAGCAAATCGGCCAGCGCCTGGAACAGCTCGATCACCAGAGAGACGAGCTGGCCGAGCAGCAACAACGTCAGCAACTCATCGAGAAAGAACAGGATCGCCAGCTGCATCGCGAGCAACAACTCAAGGTTCTGCTGCAACAATTCACCGACCTTGGCGCGCGGCAACAGCACGCCAAAGACGCCTTGGCCCAGTTGCTCGGCAGCCACGGCCGTGCCGAAGACTGGCAAACACTGCTGGATCATGATGTGGAACAGGCCCGTGGCAACGAAGCCCAGGCCAGTCAGCAGTTGCAGGACACCCGCAGCGAGCTGATCCAGCTGGCGGCCGACCTCAAGGCGCGTCAACAGCGCGAGGAGACACTGGCCAGCGAACGGCAGGCAATCGCCGCGCGTATCAGCGAATGGCGAGCGCTGCACCCGGCGCTCGATGACGTGGAGCTGTCGCGCTTGCTGGCGATGAGCGACGGACAATCAGCCTTGCTGCGCCAGCAGGTACAACAGAGCGAAAAAGCCATCGAGCAAGCTCAGGTGCTGCTGGCCGAACGCGAGCAGCGGCTCAAGGAACATCAGGCGCTGCAAGAAACCGGGCTTGAAGCCAAGGCATTGGCCGGCGCGTTGCAAACCTGCGCGGAGCAATTGGCCGGCGTGGAAAAACACTGCGCCGAGCTTCGTGCGCGCCAGGCCGAAGACCTGCGCAGGCAGGAGGCCAATCAGGCACTCGCCGCACAGATCGACAACGCCTATGCCGAGTGGCAGCGCTGGGCGCGGCTCAACGCACTGATCGGCTCGGCCACCGGCGATACCTTCCGCAAGATCGCCCAGGCCTACAACCTCGACTTGCTCGTGCACCACGCCAACGTGCAGCTGCGCCAACTGGTGCGCCGCTACCGGCTCAAACGTGGCGGCAGCATGCTGGGGCTGCTGGTGCTGGACACGGAAATGGGTGACGAGTTGCGCTCGGTGCATTCGTTGTCCGGGGGCGAGACCTTTCTCGTCTCATTGGCGCTGGCGTTGGGCCTGGCGTCCATGGCGTCGAGCACGTTGAAGATCGAATCGCTGTTCATCGACGAAGGCTTCGGCAGCCTTGATCCCGAGTCCCTGCAACTGGCCATGGACGCGCTGGATGGGCTCCAGGCCCAAGGGCGCAAGGTGGCGGTGATCTCTCACGTGCAGGAAATGCACGAACGGATTCCGGTGCAGATTCAGGTCAAGCGGATGGGTAACGGCTTGAGTACGGTGGAAGTGGTGGGTTGAGCCACCGGTTTCCCCGCAAGACCAGGCTTGCTCAGCAAGATCCCGGCACACTGGATCTGACGATCTGCCGTGGATGTTGCCGAGCAAGCTCAGTCATACAGGGACAGTGACACCCCTCACAACTGAATCTTGTGATCCAGCGCGGCATAGAAGTTGGCGCTTTTTTGCAGATAGCTCTGGGTGTACGTGGCCACCTGGGATTTTTTCTCGGTGACCAGCTGATTCGCATGCGCCGGCAATGCCACGGTGGCGGAAACAGCGGAAGCGGCGATGATGGAGAAGAGATTGAAGTTCATGGTGCATTCCTCGAATTCAGGTTTGAAGTCCTGCCCGTGTGGGCCATGGGTCAAACCTACGCCTGGGTGGCGTACGAGAAAAATGCTTTGCGGCGTTATCGAATATCAACCAGATTGATAACGCCGCAGGCCCCTGTCAGCGGGCGGTGAGGAATTTCACGTCCGACGGTGCATCGATGTCGAACTTCTGCACGGTCTCGCCCAGATGACCGGTCTTGGTGTCCAGACGGACCACCACGATCTGGTTGCTCTTCTGGTTGGCGATCAGCAGGAACTTGCCCGACGGGTCGTAGGTGAATTCACGCGGCTCCGTACCTTCCACCGAACGCACCTGGATCTGCTTCAACGCACCGGTTTTCGGCGCTACCGAGTAGACGAAGATCTCGTTGCTGGTGGCACGGTTGGTCACGTACAGGAACTTGCCGTCCCTGGACAGGTGAATCGCACCGCCGCCCTTGGCCGTAGCCGGCTTGCCTGCCGCCAGGTCGAGGGTCTGGCGAATCACCAGGAAGCCGTCTTCGCGCACGTCGAAGGCCACCACCTGGGCAGCCATTTCCAGAGTCAGGTAGGCGTGCTTGCCGTCCTTGCTGAACGTCAGGTGGCGGGGGCCGCTGCCCGGGGCCAGGATGACTTCCGGCGTCTTCGCGGCGGTCAGTGGATGTGCGGCGTTTTTGGGGTCGAATTTGTACAGGAAGATGCGATCGGCACCCAGGTCTTGCAGGTACACGTCTTTGCCATTGGGCGCCGACACGATGGAATGTACGTGGGAGCTGGCCTGGCGCTCGGGGTTGACCTTGCTCGCTTCGTGAGCTTCTTGCTGCACCACGTCGCCCAGCTCGCCGTTGCCCTTGACCGGCAGCACACTCAAGTGGCCGCCCGGCTGCGGCAGCACGGAGTAGTTGGACACGAACAGAAACCCTTCACCCTTGCTCAGGCTGGAGTGGGTCGGCTCGGAGCCTTTGCTTTCGACCTGGTTGATCGGGGTGATGTCATGGGTCTTGGGGTCGATGGCAAAACTGCTGACGCGACCCACTACGTCTTTCTGACCAGGCCCGTTCTCGTTGACCGCGAACAGGTGTTTCTGGTCATGGGAGAGGGTCAGCCACGAAGGGTTTTCGGTCTTCACTGTCTGCGCAGGCTGAGCCGAGATCTGCCCGCTGCTGCTGTCGAACGCATAGCGGTAGATGCCTTGGCTGGTGCCGGCGGTGTAGGTGCCGACCAGCAGGTCGGCGTGGGCAACCGTACTGATCAGGCTGGTGACAACAAGAGGCAACAAGAGCTTTTTCATTATTTTTGAAACCCTGCGTAGTTGGCGAAAGTTGAGGAATCTGCGTAGTTCAGGCTCGCTTCAAGGTGCTTCGGTTTCATCGTCATCGTCGTTGCCGGCGTGCAAGCCGCTGAGGCAGACGATGTGATGGGAAGAGTGGTCGTTGGCCAACTGCCAAGTCTTGTTGACAGGGTCCAGATGGGCGGCGCCGAGATGGGCCGGGGTGAAGTCCCAGCGCTTGAGGTCGCGACCGTCCATGACTTCGATGTGCAGGCTGGCGTCGTCGCCGAGGCTGAATTCGGCAAACAGGTTGTCGAACAACAAGCCGTCGGTTGACCGGAGATGGTCGAGAAGGGATTCGCTCATGGGGGTCGTCCGTGGCCGAGGAAGGTTCCCATGATAGGCAGGTCAGAGCGGTTTATCGATTCTTTCAGGAAGATTTCATGTTCTGCGCACGGACATCGAGGGTTCATGGGTGGGAGCAGGGATTGCCCGCGATGGCATCACCGCGCACTGCCGACGGACCGCGTCGTCTGCGTCGCCCCCAAGGGCTGCTCCCACAGGGTTGACCTTAAAGCTTGCCGACGCTCCCCGCCTCGAATACCGCATCGGCCCGTGAAATTCCGTTCACCAAGGCTTCACCAAACTCGGTCATGCCCACCTCGAAACGGTCCCCGGGCTGGGCCTTGATGCCATCGGCAAACGACAAGGTCGCGGTGCCGAAAAAGTGAATGTGCACGTCCCCCGGCCGCAAGAACTGCGCGTATTTGAAGTGGTGATATTCCAGGTTGTCGAAGCTGTGGCACATGTTCGCTTCGCCGCTCAGGAATTCCTTTTCCCACAGCACTTCGTCACCGCGCATGATCCGGCTGGTGCCGGCCAGATGCTCGGGCAGATCGCCTACCCGCAACTCGGGGCCATAGGCGCAATTGCGCAGTTTGGAGTGGGCCAGGTACAGGTAGTTCTTGCGTTCCATGACGTGGTCGGAGAACTCGTTGCCCAAGGCAAAACCCAGGCGGTAGGGTTTGCCGTCATGGCCGATGACATACATCCCGCCCAGCTCCGGCTCCTCGCCAGCATCCTCGGCGAACGGCGGCACGGCGAAGTCACCGCCGGGGCGCACGACGATGCTGCCATCGCCTTTGTAGAACCATTCCGGCTGCACCCCGGCCTCACCCGCCGCCGGTTTGCCACCGGCCAGGCCCCACTGAAAGATACGCATACTGTCGGTCAGCTCGGCTTCCTTGCCGGCGTGCTGGTGCATCTTGTCCCGGGTGGCCGCGCTGCCCAAGTGGGTCAGGCCGGTGCCGGTCACCAGCATGTGGGCCGGGTCCGGGTGGTCAAGCGGCGGCAGAACGCGTCGCTCGTTCAGCAATTGCCGATAGTCGTGGTGAGCACCCAGGCTCAAACTGTCGACCTGTTTCGCCAGGCTCTGGCCGGCCTCGATAGCCGCCAGCGCCAGTTCCCGCACACTTTGTGCGCCTTGCACTGCGCGCACCCTGTCGCCATCGACCAAGCCGACGCGACGTTCACCCGTATTCAATTCAAATTGCACCAGACGCATGAGAAATTCCTTCTGTCAGTGAGTGCTTGTCGTGGTTTCGGCCGAGGTCCGGGCACTGGCCGCGAACTGCTCGGGCGCCAAGGCGTGACGACGCTCCAGGCGCTGGTAGACGATGGCCGTCAGCACCAGCCCGCAGAGCAATACGGCGCTCAGGAAATACAGACCGCTGGCCAGGTTGCCGGTGGACTCTTTCAAGGCGCCGATCACGAACGGCCCGAGATAGCCGCCCAGGTTGCCCACCGAATTGATCAAGGCAATCCCCGCCGCCGCACTGGCCCCGGCGAAGAACCGCCCCGGCAAGGTCCAGAACACCGCTGTGCAGGAAAACAGTGAAAATGCCACGAAGCACAGCGCCGCCAGTTGCAACACCGGCGTCTCCAGCCAGGCGCTGAGGAACATGGCCACGGCGCCCATCATATAAAGCACTGCCAAGTGGCCGTAGCGGTCGTTGAGGCGGTCAGAACTGCGCGGTACCACCAGCAGGCCTACGATGCCGAAAATGTAGGGCACCGCCGAAACAAAACCGGTGGTCAAGTCGCTGCCGCCGAACTGCTTGATCAAGGTCGGCAGCCACAACCCAAGGCCGTAGATGCTCAGGGTGACCGGCAGGTAGAACAGCGCCAGCAGCAGCACCCGTTTGTCCTTGAGGGCATGCAGCGGGTTGCCGTGGCGGGTCTGGCCATAGGCTTCCAGGTCCTTGTGCAGTTCGCCGGCCAGCCAGGCTTTTTCGCGGTCATCCAGCCAGGTCACCTGCTGCGGTTTGTCCGGCAACCAGCGCAGCACCGGCCAGGTGGCCAGCACCGCCGGAGTGCCGATGACGATGAACAACCACTGCCAGCCGTGCAGGCCGAGCACCCCGTCCATGCCCAGCAGGCCGCCGGCCACGGGCCCGGTGATCATCATGGCGATCGGTTGGGAGAGGATGAACAGGCCGAGGATTTTGCCGCGATGGCGCACCGGAAACCATTGGGTGATGTAGTACAGCACCCCGGGGAAGAACCCCGCTTCGGCCGCACCCAGCAAAAAGCGCATGACGTAGAAGCTGGTGGGTCCCTGAATGAACGCCATGCCGATGGTGATGGCGCCCCAGGTGATCATGATGCGCGCGAACCAGCGTCGCGCGCCGAAGCGTTCGAGCATCAGGTTGCTGGGGATCTCCAGCAGAAAGTAGCCAATGAAGAACAGGCCCGCGCCCATGCCGTAGGCCGCATCGCCGATGCCGACGTCGCCACCCATGTGCAGTTTGGCGAAACCCACCGCCGAACGATCGACGTAGGCAATCAGGTAGAGCAAAACCAGAAAGGGAATCAGCTTGAGGGTGATGCGCCGGATAAGCCGCAACTCCTCGCTCAGCGTGGGCTGGCGCATAGAGGGGGTCTCCACTGTGTTGTTGTTATTGGTCAGCGTCCGGATCACAGCCCGGTTGCGCCAGACTATATAGTATTACTATTTAGCCAACAACCACTTCCCATCCGCGCAGTTTTGCCTTAGCTTTGCCAACAAGCACGCCATTAAGTCTTACAATAAGAGAGCCTGTCATGTCTGATAAAAAGCCTTTGCGCTCGGCCCAGTGGTTCGGTACCGCTGACAAGAATGGCTTTATGTACCGCAGCTGGATGAAGAACCAGGGCATCGCCGACCACCAGTTTCAGGGCAAGCCGATCATCGGCATCTGCAACACCTGGTCCGAGCTGACCCCCTGCAACGCCCACTTCCGCACCATCGCCGAACACGTCAAGCGTGGCGTGATCGAGGCCGGTGGCTGGCCGGTGGAGTTCCCGGTGTTTTCCAATGGCGAATCCAACTTGCGCCCCACCGCCATGCTCACCCGCAACCTGGCGAGCATGGACGTAGAGGAAGCCATTCGCGGCAACCCCATCGACGGCGTGGTACTGCTCACCGGTTGCGACAAGACCACCCCAGCGCTGCTGATGGGCGCAGCCAGTTGCGACGTGCCGGCCATCGTGGTCACCGGCGGGCCGATGCTCAACGGCAAGCACAAGGGCAAGGACATCGGCGCCGGTACCATCGTCTGGCAGATGCACGAGTCCTATAAGGCCGGGCAGATCAGCCTTGACGAGTTCCTCTCCGCCGAGGCCGGCATGTCCCGTTCTGCCGGGACCTGTAACACCATGGGCACGGCCTCGACCATGGCCTGCATGGCCGAAGCGCTGGGCACGTCCCTGCCCCACAACGCGGCGATTCCGGCAGTGGATTCGCGCCGCTACGTGCTGGCCCACATGTCCGGCATGCGTGCGGTGCAGATGGTCCAGGAAGACCTGCGCCTGTCGAAAATCCTCACCCGCGAAGCCTTCGAAAATGCCATCCGGGTCAATGCGGCCATCGGCGGCTCGACCAACGCCGTGATCCACCTCAAGGCTATTGCCGGGCGCATCGGTGTGGACCTGGAACTGGACGACTGGACCCGTATCGGCCGAGGCACCCCGACCCTGGTGGACCTGCAACCGTCCGGCCGTTTCCTGATGGAAGAGTTCTACTACGCCGGCGGCCTGCCCGCCGTGCTGCGGCGCCTGGGGGAGAACCAGCTGATCCCCCACCCGAATGCGCTGACTGTCAACGGCAAGTCGCTGTGGGACAACGTGCAGAACTCGCCGATCTATGGCGAAGACGAAGTGATTCGCGCCATCGACAACCCCTTGGTGGCCGACGGCGGCATCTGTGTGCTGCGCGGCAACCTGGCGCCCAACGGCGCGGTGCTCAAACCTTCGGCCGCCACCCCGGCCTTGATGAAACATCGCGGACGCGCCATCGTGTTCGAGAACTTCGACATGTACAAAGCGCGCATCAACGACCCCGATCTGGACGTCGACGCCAGCTGCATTCTGGTGATGAAAAACTGCGGGCCCAAGGGTTATCCCGGCATGGCCGAAGTCGGCAACATGGGCTTGCCGGCCAAGCTGCTGGCCCAGGGCATCACCGACATGGTGCGCATCTCCGACGCGCGCATGAGCGGCACCGCCTACGGCACCGTCGTCCTGCACGTCGCCCCGGAAGCGGCAGCCGGTGGCCCACTGGCGGCGGTCCAGGAAGGGGACTACATCGAACTGGACTGCGCCACCGGCCGCCTGCACCTGGACATCAGCGACAGCGAACTGGCCGCGCGCCTGGCCGACTGGCAGCCACAACCCAACAACCTGCTGGCCGGGGGCTACCGCCAGCTGTACGTGGACCATGTGATGCAGGCCGACCAGGGCTGCGACTTCGATTTCCTGGTGGGTTGCCGAGGCTCGGAAGTGCCGCGCCATTCCCACTGAGGTCCGCAGACGCCGGCTGCTGTGGGAGCCGCCCTTGGGCGCGAGGCAGGCAGCCCGGTCGGGCGGTATTGCGCGGTGATGCATTGCGCCCTAGGGCTGCTCCCACAGGGTCAACCGCAACCTGAGCGGTTGCCCCATCAATCCCTGCCGCCAAAGCCATCCCTCGCGGATATCCGCTATGATGCCCGCTCTCCCCGGCCCGGACCTTCAGCAGCCCCATGGATTACCGCAAACCCTCCGACCGCAAGAGCATGCACACGCGCATCGTCCAGGACATCGGCCTGCAGATCGTTTCCGGCCGCTTCAAGCCGGACGACAAGCTGCCCGCCGAAGCGCTGCTGTGCGAGGAATACGCGGTCAGCCGCCCTGTGCTGCGCGAGGCGACCCGGGTGCTGGTGGCCAAGGGGCTGGTGTATTCGCGCCCCCGCGTCGGCACCGTGGTCAAGGCCCGTCGCGAATGGCACCTGCTGGACCCCGATGTGCTGCACTGGCTGATGCAAAGCTCGCCGCAGAATGAATTTTTTGCCCTGCTCACCAGCGTGCGCGCCATCATCGAACCGGCCGCCGCTGCCCTCGCCGCACAACACGCCAGCGACGCCGAGATCGCCGCCATCGGCGAAGCCTACCAACGCATGGAAGCCGCCCCGGACACCGCCGCGCTGCTGCAGCCGGACCTGGACTTTCACAGCCGTATCGCCGATGCCACGCACAACGACCTGCTTTCGCACCTGTGCAATATGCTTTCCCTGGCCCTGCGCGAAGCGTTGAAGCACTCCAACCAGCGGCCCAACCTGCACGAACTGGCCATGCCGCGACACAAGGCGATTCTCACCGCCATCGAAAACCGCGACGCCCTCGCGGCGCGGCAGGCCACGCTGGTGCAACTGGACGATGCACGCAATGCGCTGGGGGTGGTGTTGGGCGTGGATCTTGGGCTTTAACCCTTCTTGTCACTCTTCTTGAACGCCTCCTCCAACGCATCACCCAACGTGCGCAACACCTTCACCCGGGCATAGTGCTTGTCATTGGCTTCCACCAAGGTCCAGGGCGAGACCTCGGTGCTGGTGCGGTCGACCATGTCGTTTACCGCGTCCGCATACAAATCCCACTTGTCACGGTTGCGCCAGTCGTCGTCGGTGATCTTGTAGCGCTTGAAAGGGATCTTTTCCCGGGCCTTGAAGCGTTCCAGCTGGGTCTTTTGGTCGATGGACAACCAGAACTTGACCACGATCACCCCGGAGCGGCGCAGCTGTTCTTCAAAGTCGTTGATCTCGCCGTAGGCGCGCATCCAGTCGGCCTGGCTGGCAAAGCCTTCGACTCGCTCCACCAGCACCCGGCCATACCAGGAGCGGTCGAACACGGTGAACTGCCCACGCGCAGGAATCTGCCGCCAGAAGCGCCACAGGTAGGGTTGTGCCAGCTCGTCCTGGGTGGGAGCGGCAATTGGCACGATGTGGTATTGGCGCGGGTCGAGCGCAGCGGCGACGCGGCGGATGGCGCCGCCTTTGCCGGCCGCATCATTGCCTTCGAAAACCGCCACCAACGCATGGCGGCGCATGCGTTTGTCGCGCATCAGCAGGGAAAAGCGCGCCTGCTCGGCGGTGAGCTGCTTTTCGTAATCGTCTTTTTCCAGCGCCTTGGTCAGGTCCAGGCTGCGCAGCAGGCTGCGCTTGTCGAGGCTCTCGCCCAGCGGCGCCATGGCTTGATGCACCGGCGTCACCGGTTGTTTCAGGGCGGCCTGCAAGCCCTCCAGCAAGATGTTGCCCACCGCCAGGCTGCGGTAGTGGGGGTCGGCGCCTTCAATGACATGCCAGGGCGCGTAGTCGCGGCTGGTGCGCCGCAGGACCCGCTCGCCGAAACGCACGAAACGCTTGTAGGTCTTGGACTGCTGCCAGTCCAGCGGGCTGATGCGCCAGCTGTGCAGCGGGTCGTCCTTGAGGGTTTCCAGACGCTTTTTCATCTGTTTGTGGGAAAGGTGAAACCAGAACTTGAAGATCAGCGCGCCTTCGTCGCAGAGCATCTGCTCCAGGCGCTCGGCCTCGTTGATGGCCTGGTCGAGCACAGCGTCCTTGAAGCGGCCGTGGACGCGGTCCTGGATCATCTGGCTGTACCAGTTGCCAAAGAACACCGCCATGCGCCCTTTCGCGGGCAACTGACGCCAATAACGCCAGGCCGGTGGCCGCGCGAGCTCCTCGTCGGTCTGGGCGTCGAAGGTGCGCACCTCGATCAGGCGCGGGTCCATCCACTCGTTGAGCAGCTTGACCGTCTCGCCCTTGCCGGCGCCTTCGATGCCGTTGATCAGGATGATCACCGGCATGCGCGCCTGCTGTTGCAGGTCGTACTGGGCTTCGAGCAGCGCTTCGCGCAGGGCGGGAACCTGGGCCTTGTAGGTGTCCTTGTCGACGGCGTGACCGATTTCGGCGGATTCGAACATGAGGGATGGATTCCTTGATCGCGATGAGCACCCTAAGACGACCGACGGTGCAGGCTTTAGTTCTGGGAGAGTAGAATCCCGGCTCGGCCTTCATCCAGAGCGTTTCATGAGCCACTTGCCACACCACGCCCAGCTCGACTGGGACGAACAGGGCCGTCCCCGCTCGCGAGCATTCGACGACGTGTACTTTTCGCTCGAGGCCGGGCTGGCGGAAACCCGTCACGTCTTCATCGACCAGAACCGCTTGAGCGAGCGCTTTGCTGCCCTCGGCGACGGCGAACACCTGGTGATTGGCGAAACAGGCTTCGGCACCGGGCTGAACTTCCTCTGTGCCTGGCAAGTGTTCGAGACACACGCACGCGCCGGAGCGCGCCTGCACTTTGTCACGGTGGAAAAATACCCCCTCAGCCACGCCGACCTGAGCCGCGCCCTGGCACTGTGGCCGCAGCTGGTTGCCTTTGCCGAACCGCTGCTGGCGCACTACGTGGCCGTGCACCCGGGCTTTCAACGGCTGGTGTTCGCTGATGGCCGAGTGACCTTGACCCTGTTGATCGGCGACGCGCTGGAGCAGTTGCCGCAGATCGAAGGCCAGATCGACGCCTGGTTCCTCGATGGTTTCGCCCCGGCGAAGAACCCGCAGATGTGGACCCCGGAACTGTTCGCCGAGCTGGCGCGGTTGTCGGCGCCGGGGGCGACGCTGGGCACCTTCACCAGCACCGGCTGGGTGCGCCGCAGCTTGGCGGCGGCCGGGTTCAAGATGAAACGGGTGCCAGGTATCGGGCACAAATGGGAGGTGCTGCGCGGCGCCTTCATTGGCGAGCCGAGCTCGGCGCCTGCACCTTGGTTTGCGCGCCCGGCGGTCGTTGCCGGCGAGCGCCATGCGCTGGTGGTGGGGGCCGGTCTGGCCGGTTGCGCCACCGCCGCCAGTCTGGCGGCGCGGGGCTGGCGGGTCAGCTTGCTGGAGCGCCACGGCGATGTGGCCCAGGAAGCCTCGGGCAATCCTCAGGGCGTGCTCTATCTCAAGCTTTCGGCCCATGGCACGGCGTTGTCTCAATTGATTCTGAGCGGCTTCGGGCACACGCGCCGGCTGCTGGAACGCCTGCAGCGGGGACGCGACTGGGACGCTTGCGGAGTCTTGCAACTGGCCTTCGACGACAAGGAACAGGCCCGTCAGGACAAGCTCGCCAAGGCCTTCCCCGATGACCTGCTACAGCCGGTTTCCCGCGAGCAGGCTCAAGCCCTGGCCGGCGTCGAACTGGCCCAGGGCGGCCTGTTCTACCCGGAAGGGGGTTGGGTGCACCCACCGGCCCTGTGCCGCTGGCTTGCCGGCCACCCGTTGATCACCCTGCTGCCCCACCACGCCGTGCTGCAATTGCGCCGTGTCGAGCAGCACTGGCAAGCCTGGGACGATCACCAACTGCTGGCCAGCGCACCCGTGGTGGTGCTCGCCAGCGCGGCCGAGGTGACCCAGCTGCCGTTCACGGCGCACTTGCCGCTCAAGCGCATTCGCGGTCAGATCACCTGCCTGAGCCAGACCCCCGCCAGCGCGGCCTTG
Source organism: Pseudomonas sp. dw_358 (assembly GCF_018449655.1). GTDB lineage: Bacteria > Pseudomonadota > Gammaproteobacteria > Pseudomonadales > Pseudomonadaceae > Aquipseudomonas. The sequence continues at coordinate 41,511 of NZ_JAAVUX010000004.1, read as the reverse complement.
CACACGGTGGTCTGCGCCGAAGGCTACCTGGCGCCGGCGCGCCTGGGTCAACACACCTTGGGCGCCAGCTTCGACTTCCACAGCACCGATCTGACGCCCACCGCCGCCGAACAGGCGAGCAACCTTGCGCTGCTGGACGAGATTTCCCCGGACCTGCGCCAGCGCCTGCAGATCGATGCCCAGGCCACCCTGCCCGGCCGCGCGGCCTTCCGCTGCACCAGCCCGGACTACCTGCCCATCGTCGGTCCGGTGGCCGACGAGGGCGCTTTTGCCCTGGCCTATGCCGTATTGTCCAAGGACGCCCGCCAGGTACCGCAGACGCCTTGCCCTTGGCTCGACGGTCTGTACGTCAACAGCGGCCATGGCTCGCGGGGCTTGATCACTGCGCCCCTGGCCGGCGAGCTGATCGCTGCGTGGCTCGATAATGAGCCGCTGCCGGTGCCTCGGGACGTCGCCTATGCCTGTCACCCCAACCGTTTTGCCCTGCGCCGACTGATCCGCCAGAAAGGATGACCCATGCTGTTGATCGAAGGGCTGCACAAGCACTACGTCACGCCACAGGGGCCACTGCAGATTCTGCAAGGCATCGACCTGACCCTGGCCAGCGGCGCCAGCCTGGCATTGATGGGCGAATCGGGCAGCGGCAAGAGCACCCTGCTGCACCTGGTCGCCGGGCTCGACCGCTTTGACAGCGGCACCTTGCAAGTCGCTGGCCTGGCGCTGGAGGGCCTGGCCGAACATCAGCTGGCCGACTGGCGCCGGCGCGAAGTGGGGCTGATCTTCCAGCAATTTCATCTGGTGGGTAGCCTCACGGTCGCCGACAACCTGGCCTTTCAGGCGCGTCTGGCGCAACGCTATGACCAAGTCTGGCAGGACCAACTGATCGAACGCCTGGGCCTGGCTGATCTGCTCGGACGCTATCCGGAACAGCTCTCCGGCGGCCAACAGCAACGGGTCGCACTAGGGCGTGCTCTGGCCGGCAAACCGCGCCTGTTATTGGCCGACGAACCCACCGGCAACCTCGATGAAAGCACCAGTGCCAATGTCTTGCAGTTGTTGCTGGAGTTGCAACGCGACAGCGCCAGCACCTTGCTGATGGTGACCCACAGCCCTTTGGTGGCCAGCCAGCTGCAACGCACCGTGGTCCTGCGGGCCGGGCGCGTCCACCCGGCGGCCACCCCCTGAGATGAATACCTTGATCTGGAGCCTGCGCGCCCTGCTCAGCCACTGGCGTAAACACCCGGTGCAGTTTTTCAGCGTATTCACCGGCCTGTGGCTGGCCACCGCCCTGCTCACCGGCGTGCTGGCGCTTAACGGTCAGGCACGGCAAAGCTACGCCCAGGCCAGCCAGTTGATCGGGGGCCAGCCGCTGCCGACATTGGTGGCGCCCGAGGGTGGCCGCCTGAGCCAGGCCACGTTCGTGCAACTGCGCCTGCTGGGCTGGCCGGTCTCTCCCGCGTTGCAAGGCCGCGTGCAACTGGCCACCGGCGCGGCGAACCGCAGCCTCGATGTGCTGGGTGTCGAGCCGCTGACCTTGCCCGGCGATGCGCCGCTGGCCGGCGCCGTGCCACAGTTGGACGAACTGACCCGGTTCATCGGCACCCCCGGCCGTACCTGGATTGCCACCCAGACCCTGCACGAATGGCACTGGCAGGATGGCGAGCAACCACTGACCTCCACCGGCGAACGCCTGCCGCCCCTGCAACAAAGGGCCGGCATGGCCCCCGGCCTGCTGCTGATGGACATCGGCGCGGCCCAGCGCCTGTTGCAGGCCCCCGAACAGATTTCCCGGCTGACCCTGCCCCGGGGCTTCCACGCGCCCTTGCCGGCCGAATGGGCCACACGCCTGCAATGGCAGGCCCAGGGCGAAACCAGCGACATGGCGCGCCTGACCGAAAGCTTTCACCTGAACCTTGCCGCCCTGGGCTTGCTGGCCTTTGTGGTGGGCTTGTTCATTGTTCACGCGGCCATCGGTCTGGCGCTGGAACAGCGCCGCCCCCTGTTGCGCACCTTGCGCGCCTGTGGTGTGAGTGCTCGCGGCCTGATCGGCGTGCTGGCCCTGGAGCTGATCGGGCTGGCGATGCTCGGTGGCCTGGCCGGAGTCGTCAGTGGCTATCTGCTGGCCAGTCTCTTGCTGCCCGACGTCGCCGCCAGCCTGCGCGGCCTGTACGGCGCCCAGGTGGCGGGCGAACTGACCCTGAGCCCGGTCTGGTGGCTCGGCGGTCTGGGCCTGAGCGTGCTGGGGGCGCTGGTTGCCGGGGCCAGCAGCCTGTGGCGCGCCGCGCGCCTGCCGGTGCTGGCGCTGGCGGATAACGAAGCCTGGCATGGCGCGCACCGCAGCTACCTGCGCCGCCAGGGCGCGGTGGCCCTGGCGGCTTTGCTGGTGGCCTTGGCCGCGTGGCTGTGGGGCAACAGCCTGGGCAGCGGCTTTGCCTTGCTGGGCGCGCTGTTGCTGGCGGCGGCCGCTGGCCTGCCAGTGCTGCTGAGTCTGGCGCTGAGCGTACTGGGACAGGGCCGATATGGCCCGCTGGGACTGTGGTTTCTCGCTGACTGCCGCCAGCAGTTGCCCGGCATCAGCCTGGCATTGATGGCGCTGCTACTGGCTCTGGCCACCAACGTCGGCGCCGGCAGCATGATCAACGGCTTCCGCCAGACTTTCGACCACTGGCTGGAACAGCGCCTGAGCGCCGAACTCTACCTGCGCCCGGCCGACACCGGGCAAAGTCCGGCGCTGATCGACTGGCTGCAACAGCAACCGGTGGTCCGGCACGTGCTGCCCGCCCGTGAGCTGGACACCCGCCTGCAAGGCTGGCCGGTGGACATGGCCGGCGTGATCGACGCGCCGCTGTACCGTCAGCATTGGCCGTTGCTGGACACCCTGAATGATCACCCGTGGGACTCACTGTTTCAGGGTGACAACCTGATGCTCAGCGAACAACTGGCCCGGCGCTTGCACCTCAAGCTGGGCGACTTTCTCACCCTGCCCAGCGAACAGGGCGTGTGGCGCGCCCAGGTGCTGGCCACCTACGCCGACTACGGCAACCCTCGCGGTCACGTCCTGGTGGCATCCAATCATCTGCAGCAACACTGGCCGAAGCTGCCGATCAGCCGGGTAGCGGTGCAACTGGACCCCGCCCGGATCGACAGTCTCAGGCAACAGTTGAACGGGCGCTTCAGCCTGGACGATGGACGTATCGTCGACCAGAGCCAGCTCAAGCGCTGGGCCGAGCAAGTCTTCGAGCGCACCTTCGCCGCCACTGCCGCCCTCAACAGCCTGACCCTGGGTGTCGCCGGTGTCGCCCTGTTCATCAGCTTGCTGACCCAGAGCCAAGGGCGTCTGGGCCAACTGGCACCGCTATGGGCCATGGGCGTGCGCCGACGCCATCTGTTGCTGATCAACCTGGGCCAGACCTGGATGCTTGCCCTGCTGACCCTGGCCCTGTCTCTGCCGTTGGGCATCCTGCTGGCCTGGTGCCTGGTGGCGGTGATCAATGTACAAGCCTTCGGTTGGCGCCTGCCGTTGCAGGTGTTTCCTGGCCAGTTGCTGCAACTGCTGGGCTTGGCGGTGCTGGCCACCGGGCTGGCGTCGGCCTGGCCGATGGTGCGCCTGCTGCGCAGCCGGCCGGTGGATTTGTTGAGGGTACTGGTCGATGAAAAGTAACCTGTTGCTCTGCTGCCTGCTGCTGTGTGCCTGCGGTCCCAAGCCCCACGTCGACAGCCAGCCGGGCTTTGCCGGGCTGGGCGGCGACAGTGCGGGCTTCACCGCCGTGACCCCGGGCCATGCGCTCGTCTTCCCTCGCGACCACAGCGCCCACCCCGACTACCGCATCGAGTGGTGGTATGTGACCGCCAACCTGATGGACCCCGACGGTCAGCACTATGGCGTGCAGTGGACCTTGTTTCGCAGTGCCCTGGCCCCCGGCGCCGACCAGCCCGGCTGGGGCAATGGCAATCTGTGGCTGGGCCATGCCGGCCTGACCACCGCCACCCGGCAATACGCCGAGCAGCGCATCAGCCGAGGCGGCGTTGGCCAGGCCGGCGTCGATCCGACCCCCTGGCGTGCATGGATTGACAACTGGTCACTGCACACCACCGCCAGCATCGGCGACCCGCTGCAAAACCTGCGGGTTCAAGCCCAGGGCAAGGGCTTTGGCTACGACCTGCAACTGCACACCGAGCAGCCACTGGTGTTGCAAGGCCAGCAGGGCTACAGCCGCAAGTCCGATCAGGGTCAGGCCTCCTGGTACTACAGCCAGCCGTTTCTCAAGGCCAGCGGCCACCTGCAGATCGACGGGCACAGCGTGCCGGTTCAGGGCACGGCCTGGCTGGATCGCGAATGGAGCAGCCAGTACATGGCCGCCAACCAGCAAGGCTGGGACTGGTTTTCCCTGCACTTGCAAGGCGGTCGACAGCTGATGCTGTTCCGCTTGCGCCACGCCGACGGCCAACCGTATGTGAGTGGCACCTGGATCGAAGCCGATGGCAGCAGCGAGCCGTTGACCGCCGCTGATATCGCCTTGCAACCCTTGGCCAAGACTACGATCGACGGCCACTCGGTGCCCACCCAATGGTCGCTCAAGATCCTGCGCAAGGGCCTGGACATCCACACCCACGCGTTGAACGATCGATCCTGGATGGGCCTGGCGACACCCTATTGGGAGGGGCCGATCCGTTTTGACGGCAGTCAGCAGGGTGAGGGGTATCTGGAGATGACGGGGTATTAGGGCATGTATCTAGATCCACCCGGCGCGAATGGCGATGGCTACCGCCTCTGTCTTGTTGGCGGCACCCAGCTTGGCCACCACCTTGCTGATATGAAAATTGATGGTTCGCTCCGACAGAAACATGACGACGGCGACCTGTGCGGCGGTCTTGCCCATGGCGGTAAACGTCAGTACTTGTCGTTCGCGCGCCGCCAAAGGGTTGTCGGCCATCGGCCCATCCTTCCCGGACCGAGGGCCGCGCCCACTGTCATCAGACTCCACGGTAATCCCCGCTCCTGGCCAGAACCGTCAGACCCGGGTGAGCTGACTTGCAGCAAAGATAACCGACCGGGCAATCGTTAGGTAACTAATTGTTTCCCGAAAAGTAAAGATGAAAATAAATGTTCATAATGCCCCAGATCCATGGGCTAAAAATGCCAAAGCCCAACAATCAAGAGGCCTTCATGAAGCTGTCAGGTATCCACCACGTGGCCATCATTGCGTCCGATTACCCCCGTTCACGTCACTTCTACACGGCCATCCTGGGCCTGAACGTCGTTGCCGAGGTGTACCGTGAACAACGGGATTCCTGGAAGCTGGACCTGGGCCTGCCGGACGGCAGCCAGATCGAGTTGTTCTCCTTCCCGTCTCCCCCGCCGCGCACCAGTCGACCGGAAGCCTGCGGCTTGCGCCACCTGGCTTTGCGCGTGCCGGATCTGACGGCAGCGGTCGAGCACCTGCAGCAAAACGGGGTGGCCACCGAGCCGGTGCGGATCGACGAATACACTGGCAAACGCTTCACCTTCTTCGCCGACCCGGATGATTTGCCGCTGGAATTGTACGAGGTGTGAGCGTGCCTCATCCGGTCACTCTTCGTCTCCATCAGGCCAGTCGCTTAGATGAACCGGCCGCGCACGGTCTGCCTCTTCCGACAGGCCATGTTCGATAATTTCATCGATCAAAACGCCAAGATCGATCTCCTGTTGTGCAACCAGTTCAATGATCGCCAGTGGCAGCAAAGATTTGACGTAAGCCCGCTCAATGCCAGAGGCAGCAAGGTGAGCTTCATCCAGCGTCAGGTAGGCGGCAATCATCCGCAGATTCGTAATGATCACCCAAATGAATTCGGGGGGAAGTACCACGGCAGTATTGGTGTAAAGTGGCTCGACCGAAAACTTGAGCCAGGCCGGCAAATCATCCATGTGCATCTTCACAACGGTTGTGATGTCCACGTGGGTGCCTCATGTCGGAACTCGGGAAGCGTTCCCAGGCAACAAGTCTAGTTTATTCAGGCTTCGACTTTGCTGTGCCTGCCGCTATTCGGACCAAGGGTACAGCCTGCACCCCCGACTCTGAACCGCTCATCTTCACGCCAGGAACGAAGAAATCCGACGGCCTGCGCCAAGAGACAGCGGATCCGAACCAGGACCATTCGTAAGGTTTTATTGAACGTTCGAGCCTTTGGTGCCCTCGAAAAGGCCTGACCAATCACGCAAGGCTCACGTTCAATGTGCGGATTAGCTGGCGAATTACGCTTCGATCATCAACCGGCCGACCTGGCTGCCGTGGAACGCATCACCCATGCCTTGGCCCCTCGCGGCCCTGATGCGTGGGGCTTCCACAGCCTGGGCCCGATTGCCCTGGGCCATCGCCGCCTGAAAATCATGGACCTGTCCGATGGCTCGGCGCAGCCCATGGTCGACGCCCAATTGGGGCTGTCCCTGGCCTTCAACGGCGCCATCTATAACTTCCCCGAATTGCGTGCCGAGCTCGAAGCACTGGGTTACGCCTTTTATTCGGGCGGCGATACCGAAGTGTTGCTCAAGGGTTATCACGCCTGGGGTGAAGCGCTGCTACCCAAGCTGAACGGCATGTTTGCCTTTGCCATCTGGGAGCGCGACAGCCGCCGGCTGTTCATCGCCCGCGACCGCCTGGGGGTCAAGCCGCTGTACCTGTCGCGCAACGCCACCCGCCTGCGCTTTGCGTCGTCACTGCCAGCCTTGCTCAAGGGCGGTGACATCGACCCGGTACTCGACCCGGTGGCGCTCAATCACTACCTCAACTTTCATGCCGTGGTGCCAGCACCGCGCACCTTGCTGGCCAACATCGAAAAACTGCCCCCCGCCAGCTGGATGCGCATTGAAGAGGACGGTCGCACCGAGCAGAAAACCTGGTGGACCCTGCCCTACGGCCCCCACGCCGACGAACACAACCTGACCCTGGAGGACTGGGTCGACCGCGTGCTGCAAAGTACCCGCGACGCCGTTTCCATTCGCCAGCGTGCAGCAGTGGACGTCGGTGTCCTGCTGTCCGGTGGCGTGGATTCGAGCCTTCTGGTGGGCCTGCTGCGCGAAACCGGGGTGGAGAACCTGTCGACCTTTTCCATCGGCTTTGAAGACGCTGGTGGCGAGCGAGGTGACGAGTTCCAGTATTCCGACCTGATCGCCAGACATTACGGCACCCACCATCACCAGCTGCGCATCGACGAGCGGGAAATCATCGAGCAGTTACCTGCCGCGTTCCGGGCCATGAGCGAACCGATGGTCAGCCATGACTGCATCGCCTTTTACCTCTTGTCCCGGGAAGTGGCCAAGCACTGCAAGGTGGTGCAAAGCGGCCAGGGCGCGGACGAGCTGTTCGCCGGTTACCACTGGTACCCGCAAGTGGACGGCGCCAGCGACCCCTATGCCGCCTATCGCTCGGCCTTTTTTGACCGCAGCTACGACGACTATGCCGCCACCGTTCAACCGGCCTGGCTGACGCAGCACGACGCGGCCGGCGATTTTGTCCGCGAGCATTTCGCGATGCCCGGCGCCAGCGCGGCGGTGGACAAGGCGCTGCGACTGGACAGTACGGTGATGTTGGTGGACGACCCGGTCAAACGCGTCGACAACATGACCATGGCCTGGGGTCTGGAGGCACGCACGCCGTTCCTCGACTACCGGCTGGTGGAGCTCTCGGCCCGGGTACCCGGCAAGTTCAAGCTGCCGGACGGCGGCAAGCAGGTGCTCAAAGAGGCCGCGCGCCGGGTCATCCCCAGCGAAGTGATCGACCGCAAGAAAGGCTACTTCCCGGTGCCGGGCCTCAAGCATTTGCAGGGCAACACGCTCAACTGGGTGCGCGACCTGCTGCTCGACCCCAGCCAGGATCGCGGCGTGTTCAACCCGGTGATGCTCGACCGTCTGCTCACGGACCCGCAAGGGCAGCTCACGCCCCTGCGCGGCTCGAAACTGTGGCAACTGGCCGCGCTGAACCTGTGGCTCAGCGAACAAGGAATCTGACCGATGAAAGCCCATGCCAATGCCTTGAACCAGCGCCTGCTGCGCGGCCAGCCCCCCTCTTACGAGCGTCTGCAGGCCCGCCTGGCCGAAGACGGCGGCGTGCCCGACGACACGCCGCGCCCGCTGCATTGCGGCTGGGGGCGGCTGTTGATCGGCCATACCTATGCCAGCTCGGAAAGCCTGGCGGCCGAACTGCTGAACGAGCGCCAGGGCGAACGGGACATTGCGTTGTACGTTGCGGCGCCCCAGCAAGTGCTGGCGCAGTCGCCGCAACAGCTGTTTCTCGACCCGTCGGACACCCTGCGCCTGTGGTTCAGCGACTATCGCCCGGCCCAGCGGGTGTTTCGTGGCTTTCGCATTCGTCGGGCGCAGAACGAAGCCGATTGGGAAGCCATCAACCAGCTCTACCTCAAGCGCCGCATGCTGCCCATCGACCCTGCCCTGCTGACCCCGCGCCATCAAGGCGGCCCGGTGTACTGGCTGGCCGAGGACGAAGACAGCGGGCAGGTCATCGGCAGCGTCATGGGTTTGAACCACCTCAAGGCCTTTGCCGACCCGGAGCACGGCAGCAGCCTCTGGTGCCTGGCGGTGGACCCCCGCTGCACGCGGCCCGGTGTCGGCGAAGTGCTGGTGCGCCATCTGGTGGAGCACTTCATGAGCCGCGGCCTGGCGTATCTGGACCTATCGGTGCTGCATGACAACCGACTGGCCAAGAACCTGTACGCCAAGCTCGGCTTTCGCAACCTGCCGACCTTCGCCGTCAAGCGCAAGAACGGCATCAACCAGACCCTGTACCTCGGTCCGGGCCCTCAGGGTGACCTTAACCCCTATGCCCGCATCATTGTCGACGAGGCCCATCGGCGCGGCATCGATGTGCAGGTGGACGACGCCGAGGCCGGCCTGTTCACCCTCAGCCATGCCGGGCGCAAGGTGCGTTGCCGCGAGTCGCTGAGCGACCTCACCAGTGCCGTGGCCATGACGTTGTGCCAGGACAAGGGCTTGACCCACAAGGTGCTCACGGCCGCCGGCCTGAAATTGCCGGCCCAGCAACTGGCGGCCAGCGCTGACGACAACGAAGGCTTTCTCGAAGAACACGGCCGCGTGGTGGTCAAGCCGCTGGACGGCGAACAAGGCCATGGCGTCGCCGTAGACCTGAGCACGCTGCAAGAGGTGCAGACGGCCATCGAACAGGCCCAGGCCTTTGATAGCAGGGTGCTGCTGGAAAGCTTCCATGAAGGCGTCGACCTGCGCATCGTGGTGATCGGTTTTGAAGTGGTGGCGGCCGCCATCCGCCGGCCGGCGCAGATTACCGGCGATGGGCAGAACACCGTCAGTGCCCTGATCGAAGCTCAGAGCCGTCGTCGCCAGGCGGCCACCGGTGGTGAAAGCCGCATCCCGGTAGACGCCGAAACCCAGCGCACCCTGCGAGCGGCCGGCGTAGACTACGACACCGTGCTGCCGGCCGGCCAGGTTCTGGCGGTGCGCAAGACCGCCAACCTGCACACCGGCGGCCATCTGGAAGACGTTACCGACATCCTCCACCCGACCTTGGTCGATGCTGCGATTCGCGCCGCCCGCGCACTGGATATCCCCATGGTCGGTCTCGACCTGCTAGTGCCCGCCGCCGATCAGCCTGACTACGTATTCATCGAGGCCAACGAACGTGCCGGCCTGGCCAACCATGAACCCCGCCCGACCGCCCAGCGCTTCATCGACCTGCTGTTTCCCCACAGCCAGGCACCGTGCTGAGGTGTCTTTATCCAATCAGGAGTTTCCATGACGCGTAAAATTCCCGAACCGGATACGCAGTACATGCAGAAAGTACTGCTGGAGATGCTCGCCATCCCCAGCCCCACCGGGTTTACCGACACCATCGTGCGCTACGTCGCCGAGCGTCTGGAGGAAATCGGCATTCCTTTCGAGCTGACCCGGCGCGGCACCATCCGCGCCACCTTGAAGGGCCAGAAAAATTCACCGGACCGCGCAGTGTCTGCCCACCTGGACACCATTGGTGCCAGCGTGCGCGCCGTGCAGGAGAATGGCCGCTTGACCCTCGCGCCGGTGGGCTGCTGGTCCAGCCGTTTCGCCGAAGGCAGCCGTGTCAGCGTGTTCACCGACAATGGCGTGATTCGCGGCAGCGTCCTGCCGATCATGGCATCCGGGCATGCCTTCAACACCGCCATCGATCAGTTGCCGGTGAGCTGGGACCACATCGAGCTACGCCTGGACGCCTATTGCGCCACCCGCGCCGACTGCGAATCGCTGGGGGTGAACATTGGCGACTTTGTGGCCTTCGATCCCTTGCCGGAGTTCACCGACAGCGGCCACATCAGCGCCCGGCACCTGGACGACAAAGCCGGTGTGGCAGCGTTACTGGCGTCGCTCAAAGCCATTGTCGACAGTGGTATCGAGCCGTTGATCGACTGCCATCCGCTGTTCACCATCACCGAGGAAACCGGCTCTGGCGCCGCCGCTGCGCTGCCGTTCGACGTCAGTGAGTTCGTCGGCATCGACATCGCCCCGGTCGCGCCTGGCCAGCACTCCAGCGAACATGCGGTGAGCGTGGCCATGCTCGACTCCGGCGGACCCTACGATTACCACCTGTCGCGGCACCTGTTGCGCCTGGGCGAGGAAAACGAGTTGCCGGTGCGCCGCGACCTGTTTCGTTACTACTTCAGCGACGCCCACTCGGCGATCACCGCTGGGCACGATATCCGCATTGCCTTGCTGGCCTTCGGCTGTGACGCCACTCATGGCTACGAGCGCACCCACCTGGACAGCCTCACCGCCCTGAGCCGCATCCTGGTGGCCTACATTCTCAGCCCGCCGGTATTCGCCAGCGACGCCAAGCCCACCAACAGTTCGTTGGAGCGCTTCAGCCATCAGATCGAACATGATGCACAAATGGAGAGCGAAACCCGGGTGCCGGCGGTGGATACGCTGGTGGGGCAGAAGTAACCTCGGCCTGTGGGAGCAGGACTGCTCCCACAGGTCTCCTCAAACGCCTTCGGTCAAAACTCCTTCGACAGCCGCACCTGCACCAACTCCTTGTCCAGCGCCCGCTTGAAGATTTGCGGGGCGGCAAAGGTGTAGACGACGAACGCCAGCCAGACCCAATCGACGCCCTCGGCCAACGTCGGGTAGCCCTGTTGGTTCAACGCGATCACCATCACCCGGTACAGCACGAACATCCCCAGCAAAATGACGATGGCTCGGGTTGTGCCGCGCTCGCTCATCCATGCGTTCAGGCGCCACCAGAAGCTCAGAAACAGACTCTCCCGGGCCTTGACGGCGGTAATCAGGTGCAGCGCCGCACGGTCGTTGGCGTTTTCCTGGAGCGCCCAGATGGCGTGCTCGCGGGCGGCAGCCGTTTCGCCGCGACGCAACAGCAAGTGGCCCAGCACCACCACCCCGCCGGGATGCCCAGGGTCACTTTGCAGCGCTTGGCGGGCATAGCCTTCGGCCTGATCCCAATGCCCCTCGCTGCGATGATATTGCGCCATGGCCACCAGATTGGCGGCATCGTCGGGGCCCAGTTCCAAGGCCTTCTGCAATTGTTCCAGACGCAACGCCGAGCGCCCGGTGAGGCTGTAAAGCTCGGCCAGGGTACGGTGGTACATCGGGTTGAGCGGTTCCATGTCGAGCAACTGACGCAGGTGCTGCTCGGCCGGTTTGAACTGACGCATGGCAATCGCCACCACCGCCATGGCGTAGTGCGCCACCGGCAGCTCCGGGTCGGCGGCCAGGGCCAGGCGTGACTCGGCACGGGCAGCATGGACCCGGCGCATGTTGATCAAGCAGATGGCCAGCAAGGCGTGGGCCTCGGCGTGGTCGCTGTCTTCAGCCAGCAACTGGCGCAGGCTGTCGATCGCGCCGTCGTTGTGCCCGGCTTGCAGCCGTTGATAGGCCAGGTGCAGCAGGTAGGCGGAATTCATTATTGCATCACCAATTGCCAGAGCAGCGACGGAAGCACTTTGATCACCCTGTCCTGCACGACGAAGCTCGCCACGGCTACCACGGCAATGCCATAGCGGCTCAGCACGCCGCCGTAATACTGGTACAGCTCGATGGTGGCGCTCTGCTGGACGAACAAGGCGTAGCCGATGGCCAGCTTCCAGATCAACAGCACCAGCAGCGCATACTGGATACTGGCTTGAGTGGTGAGGTAACCACCCTCCCACAAATGCAGGACCATCATCGCCAGCACCAGGCTGCCAAGGAAGCCCACCGCCACCAGGACCAATTCGCGTGTACGGGTCGGGCTGCCCACCGCCACCGAGTTGAGGGCAAACCAAGGCAGACCCAGCCAGCTGCCGGCCAGCATCATGGCCAGCAAGGGCCAGAAGGGCGACACGGCCAACTGCGCCAGGGGGCCGGGCCGCGGTTCATCTTCCAGACGGTACATCGAACGCGTGGCCATCAGCGGTCCTTGGCGTGTTGATCGAGGAAGGCCAGCACTTCGTCGTACTGGTTGCCTTCGTTGGCGTAGCGGGCGTAGTTGCGCGCCGTGGTCAGCCACTCCAGCGTGGTGGCCCGGACTTGCTTGAGGGCGCGCTTGAGATGGCTGTCGCCAATAGGTTGCTCATTGCCGCTGGCAATGGATTCTTCGATGGCTTCATCGGCGGCGGTTTCCACCAGCTCGCTGAGGTCGGCACCGGAGAAGCCGGGGGTATTTCTGGCCAGGAACACGAAGTCGATACCCGGCGCGGTCGGGCGATCGGCCATCATCAACTTGAGCATGCTTTCCCGGGCCGCGCGATCGGGTGGCGGGACGAACAGTACCCGGTCAAAGCGGCCGGGACGGCGGAACGCCGAGTCCACCGACCAGGGCACGTTGGTGGCCGCCAGAATCAGCACGCCATGATTGTCGTGTGTAAAACCGTCCATTTCCGAAAGGAACTGGCTGACCAGCTTGGACGACGTCGCCTCCCGGGTGTTCGAGCGCTTGCCGCCCAGGGCTTCGACTTCATCGAAGAACATCACCGCCGGGGCCGCCTTGCGCGCCTGTTCGAACAGGGCGTGCAGCTTGCGCTCGGACTCACCAATGTACATGTCCAGCACATCGCTGATGGCGATATTGAAGAACGTCGCCTTGCACTCACCCGCCGTGGCCCGGGCCAGCAGGGTCTTGCCGCAGCCGGGCGGGCCATACAGCAGTACGCCCCCGCCCACGCGCTTGCGAAAGCGCTGGAAAAGGCCGGGTTTCTGATAAGGCAGGATGATTTTCTTGTGAATGGTCTTCTTCAGCTCGTCGAGGCCGCCGATATCATCGAAGGTCAGGGTCTCGGCGCTGGGCTCCAGCAGCCGGTGGCTTTCGCTGACATCGGTGTCGTCATTGGAGATGACCCGCAGCTTCGGCCGGCCTTCGCCGGAAGGAAACTCCACCACCGACACATTCAACCGGCGCAGCAACGCCATGTCTTCCAGTGCAGTATTGGCGGCAATGGCAGCGCGGTACTCGGTCAAGCCTTCCTTCAGACGCCCCAGGTCCGCGAGGGCACGGGCCCGCAGCAGGCCCAGCGCGGGGTCGGCGCCCTCGGCGAGACGCAACCCGCGCTCGGCGTCATCGGCGGCCAGACACAGCTGCACCGCCAGAGGCTTGAGGCTGGCGTTTTCAGGCGAATCGTCGAGGCTGGCAGGCAGCCGTTCGAGGCCACGCCGGGGCTCGCCGCGTTCAAGGTACGCCTTGAGCACCAGCGCGAGCAGCGCAGGGTTGCCGGGGGAAGCGCTTAGCGCGGCTTCCAGTTGCGCGAGGGTGGAGTCATCCATTGCAAGGGCCTGTGAAAGAAATAAGGGCGTCGGGCGTCATCCCTGAGCCTCGGGGCGCTGCACGTCGACCCAGACAAATTTCTGCGGGTCGACTTCGGTTTCGTGATCCAGCCGATAGGCCACCAGCTTGCCGTAGAGCACCGCGCTGTAGTCCAGGCAGGCCAGGTTGGGGCGGATCGTCATGGGGTTGCCGCTGCGCCAGTAATGGCCGACAAACAACATCGGCTCATCGGGGCCGTAGCGCAGCAGCGCACTTTTCTGGCTATCGCTGAGGGCCACGCTGGCCACCTGGTCGGGCAGTGCGTCGGGCTGGAAGACGATATCGCCATAGGTCTGCGGGTCGTCTTCCCAGAACTTGGTGCGAAAGAACGCGCGGGTCAGGCCGTCGCCGCCGGTCAGGGTCAGGCCATCGGGCAGGCGCATGTCGGTGCCGCGCAGCAGCCGGTCGAACACGCTGTTGGCAAAACTGCCCTTGACCGCCGCCTGCTGCACGAAGGGCGCATCGATGCAGGCGTCGGGGTACTGCTCCATGAAGCGAGCGATCAAGGCGTGATCCCAACAGGCGTGCACCACGCGAAACCGTCCACCGTCCATGCACATCGGCAGTTCGTGGAACCAGCCGAGAAAATCCTGCCAGTCGCCGGGGTAGTGTTCGAACTGGTCAAGGGTGGCCTGGATCAGGCGCTGATGGCGCGGGGTGTGCTCGTGGACGAATGCCTTGCCCGAGCCGGGCGGCGCCGGCGTGGTCCAGCCCAGCGCGTTGAACTCGTGATTGCCCATGATGCACAGAGCGTGGCCGGCAGCGACCATGTCGTGAACGATGTGCAGCGCCTCGCGGATGCGCGGGCCACGGTCGATGATGTCACCGAGAAACAGCGCCTGGCGGCTGGCATGGCACCACACGCCGGCCTGTTTGCGGTAGCCGAGCATGTCCAGCAAATGCTCGAGGGTATGGGCACAACCGTGCACGTCGCCGATCAGATCGAAACTGCGCGCCGGATCGAGCATCAATCGCCTCCGTTGCCGAGCCTGCTGCCCCAGCCGAGTTTGGTCCGGCAGACTTCGTAATAGTTATGGTCCAGTGGGTGAATCAGCCGCAGCTTCTGGGATTTCTTGCTCACCGTGATGGTGTCGCCCGGCGCGCAGGTGAAGTGATTCTGGCCGTCACAGGAGACCTGCGGGTAGATGGTCATGTCCTTGGACACGACGATCTTCAGCTCGCTGTTGCCATCGACCACGATCGGCCGACCAGACAAGGTATGGGGGTACATCGGCACGATCACAATGGCGTCGAGCTTGGGGTGCATGATCGGCCCGCCCGCGGAGAGTGCGTAAGCAGTGGAGCCGGTCGGTGTGGCGACGATCAGGCCATCGGCCTTCTGGCTGCAGACGAACTGGCCATCGATGTAGATCTCGAATTCGATCATGCGCGTGGATTTGCCCGGGTGCAGCACCACGTCGTTGAGGGCATCACCCTGGCCGATGGACTCGCCGTGGCGACGCACGGAAGCCTGCAGCAGGAAGCGGTTTTCCACCAGATAGTGACCGTCGAGCACCTCGGCGACTTTCACTTCCAATTCGTCCGGGCGGATGTCGGTGAGAAACCCCAGGCTGCCACGGTTGATCCCCAGCACCGGGATGTTGTGCCGAGCCAGCGCGCGGGCGGCGCCCAGCAGGCTGCCGTCACCGCCAACGACGATGACCAGGTCACAGACCTCGCCGAGCATCTTGCGCGTGGACGTCTGCAGGCCATGGCCCGGCAGGACTTCGGCGATGGTGTCCTCGAGGATCACGTGCAAGTGTCGCTCCAGCAGAAAGGTCTTCAGCCGGCGGATGGTATCCAGCACCTGCACGCTGCCGAGGCGGCCAATGATGCCGATATTGCGAAATTGCTCCATGGAGATCCTGCTTGAGTCTGACGAACGCTGGTGCCCACAGGCACAGTACCGAGGATTATGGGCGAAAGCGCCCACAGGGCAAAAGCCTTTCGGCGCGCAGGGCGCTATGCTGCGCAGCATGAACCCCTTTTCCCGCTTGTGTCACCTGCCCTCTGAACTGCGCCAGCCCGCCGTGCGCGACCTGGCCTGGGTCCTTGTCTCGCCGCCGCTCCTGCAAGACGCGCCCTGGCCACAGCGCCACCCACTGGCCGGCAGCCATTGGGCGCGCGCCCCGGAGCGCCTGGAACAGTGGCTGCGGGAACTGGACCATGACGGCCAACCCTTGCTCGACTGGCTGGCGCGCAGCAGCACGCGCCGCCTGGGGGTGTATTACGAACGGCTGTGGCAATTTGCCCTGACGCAGGCACCCGGCATCGAGCTGGTGGCCGCCAATCTGGCCATTCGCGGCGAAGGCCGCACCCTCGGCGAGCTGGATATCGTCCTGCGGGATGACAGCGGCACTTATCACCTCGAGCTGGCTATCAAGCTTTACCTGGGGCCTGCCGATAGCGTGGAAGAGCCGCCGCGCGGTGCGGACCCGTTTACCTGGCTGGGCCCGGGCTGCCACGACCGACTGGGGCGCAAGCTGACCCATCTGAGCGAGCATCAGTTGCCCATGGCGTCTCGTGAGCAGGCGCAGATGGCCTTGCGCGCATTGGGGGTAGACGGCGTCGACTCGCGGTTGTGGCTGGCGGGGTACCTGTTTTACCCGTGGGGCCGGCACGTCGAGTCCCCACGGGGTGGGCATGGCGAACATCTGCGCGGGCTGTGGGTGCATCGCCAGGACTGGCCGACGCTACGCCAGCAGGCCGGACCCGGTGTCTGGCAGCTGCTGCCACGCCCGTCCTGGCTGGCGCCCGCGCGGGTCGAGGTCAATGACGTGTGGTCCGAGGGAGATTTGCGGCTGTGGCTCGCGGAACTCGATCCACAAGCCCGTGCCCAACTGCTGGTTCGCCTGGTGCCCGGGGTGGACGGTGACTGGCATGAAGCACAGCGGGTGTTTCTGGTCAGTGATCTGTGGCCGAACGTGGCAGGCAACGATATCGATTAAGGTCAGGCGCCTGCGCGTCGGGCCACGACGCATTGGAAAAGGCAGCCCATGACCTGGAAGAACACCCTCGCCCGCTATGGCAGCCTGTCGATCACCTTGCACTGGTTGATGGTGGTGCTGCTGATCGCGGTCTACACCTGCACCGAACTGCGCAGCCACTTCGACCGAGGCACTGCCGGCCGACTGCTGTCGGGCCAGTTTCACTATATGTTCGGTCTGACGATTTTTGCGCTGGTCTGGCTGCGCCTGCTGGCCCGCGGCCTGGGGGTCACCCCGCGCATCACCCCGGCGCCGCCGCGTTGGCAACGGCGGCTGGCGTGGCTCATGCACATGGCCTTGTATGCCTTGATGATCGCCATGCCCGTGCTCGGCTGGCTGACCCTCAGCGGCGAGGGCAAGGCTATCCCCTTCTGGGGCTTGCAAATGCCCCCACTGATGGCACCGGACAAGGAGCTGGCGGCACAGATCGAGGACTGGCACATTCAGATCGGCGAGTGGGGCTACTGGCTGATCGGGCTGCACACGCTGGCGGGGTTGGCCCATCATTACTTGAAGCGGGATGACACATTGTCGAGGATGTTACCGCGGCGCAGGTAGGCGTCGGGATGTCATCAAGCCAGAGCCTGACGCCGCCCTTGCAACCCTCCGGTGTGAACAAAAACAATCCGGGTACCCCGCTTGAATAGACCTGTCTCGACCTGTGCCTGTAATGCCAGCAACGCCTTGGCCGTATACACCGGCTCCCAGGGCACCCTCGAAGCCGCTTCAGATTCGGCCAGAAATTGCTTCAACGCCTCATCCACCTTGGCAAATCCGCCCCGGCTGGCCTCGAACAACCCATAACCGCCCGTCCCGACCAACGCCTCGACGTTCTCCACTACCCCATGGCCCGGCGGCACGGCCATGGCGCCGTACACCGGATGCGCGCCGGCTTCGGCCAGCACCAGCCCGGCCAGGGTGGTGCCGGTGCCACAGGCCAGCCACCAGCCGTGGTAATCGTCCCAGCCCAGCTCGCCGAGTTGTGCACGGGCCTGAGCCACGATGGCAGCGCAGCCTTGGGCACCAGGCGCACCGCCACCGCCCTCGGGCACTGGATAAAGCTGCGGATACTGCTCCGTCCAGGTGTCCCAGAACCCTGGCGCATGTCGCTGCCGATAGCCGGCGTAGCCGAGCCAGTGCAACTGCATGCCGAAGGCTTGCAGATCCATCACCGTAGGGGTCACCTGTGGATGGCCGCGCAGCAGGCCCACTGTCTCGAAACCGAAACGCAGCCCGGCGGCGGCCAGCGCGTGCAGATGATTGGAGTACGCGCCGCCCAGGCTGATCAGGCCGCTGCGGCCTCGAGCCTGCGCCAGATGCCAATAGGGCTCAAGTTTGAACCACTTGTTGCCGCTGATCAGCGGATCGATCAAGTCCAGCCGCAGCACGGCAACCTCCACCCCCGCGTCGTCGAGCCAGTCCAGGCGCAGGGGCTGCAAGGGGGCGATGGGCAAGCAAGGCATGAACGGCTCCACAGTCGACAGCCGCGCAGTCTACAGCTCGGCCGCCAATCGCGAACCCTGGTTGATGGCGCGCTTGGCATCCAGTTCCAAGGCGACGTCGGCGCCGCCGATCAGGTGCACCGACTGCCCGGCGGCCAGCAGGCCGTCCTGCAACTCACGCAGCGGGTCCTGCCCGGCGCAGATGACGACGTTGTCCACTGCCAGCACCTGTGGCTCGGCCTCACCGATGCGGATGTGCAGTCCGGCGTCGTCTACCTTCAGGTACTCGACGCTGTTGAGCATCTGCACGTGCTTGTTCTTCAAGCCGGTGCGGTGAATCCAGCCGGTGGTCTTGCCCAGCCCGTCGCCGACCTTGCTGGCCTTGCGTTGCAGCAACCAGACCTGCCGTGCTGGCACCTGGGGTTCAGCCTGGATGCCGGCGACCCCGCCCCGGGCTTGCAGGTCGAGATCGATGCCCCACTCTTTCCAGAAAGCCTCGCGGTTCAGGCTGGTACTGACACCCTGATGCACGAGGAATTCGCTGACATCGAAGCCGATGCCGCCCGCGCCGACCACGGCGACCCGCGCGCCCACCGGTTTGCCAGCCCGCAGCACGTCAAGGTAACTCAGCACCTTGGGATGATCGATGCCGGCGATCTGCGGCGTGCGCGGGGCAATGCCGGTGGCGAGGATGACCTCGTCATAGGCGCCGGCCACCAGCGCTGCCACGTCCACCCGGGTATTAAGCTTCAGCGTGACGCCGGTGATCTCCAGCTTGCGCTGGAAATAGCGCAGGGTTTCATAGAACTCTTCCTTGCCCGGCACGCGCTTGGCGACGTTGAACTGGCCGCCAATTTCGCCATGGTCGTCGAACAGTGTGACCGCATGCCCGCGCTCGGCCGCCACCGTGGCCGCCGCCAGCCCCGCCGGCCCGGCGCCGACCACGGCAATACGCTTGCGCCGGGTCGTAGGCAGGTAGTTGAGTTCGGTTTCGTGACAAGCCCGGGGATTGACCAGACAACTGGTCAGCTTGCCGGCGAACGTGTGGTCCAGGCAGGCCTGGTTGCAACCGATGCAGGTATTGATCTCATCGGCGCGCCCGGCCGCCGCCTTGTTGACGAACTCGGGGTCGGCCAGGAACGGCCGAGCCATGGAGACCATGTCGGCGTCGCCGTCGGCCAGCACCCGCTCGGCCACTTCCGGGGTATTGATGCGGTTGGTGGTGATCAGCGGAATGCTCACCGCCCCGCGCAATTTCGCGGTGACCTTGGTGAACGCGCCGCGAGGCACCTTGGTGGCGATGGTGGGAATCCGTGCTTCGTGCCAGCCGATGCCGGTGTTGATGATCGTGGCACCGGCCTTTTCCACAGCCTGGGCCAGTTGCACCACCTCCTCCCAGACACTGCCGCCGGCAATCAGGTCGAGCATGGACAGGCGGAAGATCAGAATGAAATTCGGCCCCACCGCCGCCCGCACACGACTGACGATTGCCACCGCCAGGCGCATGCGGTTTTCATAGCTGCCGCCCCAACGGTCAGTGCGGTGGTTGGTGTGGGCGGCGAGAAACTGGTTGATGAAATAGCCTTCGGAACCCATCACCTCGACGCCGTCATATTCGGCCAACTGCGCCAGGGTCGCGCACTGCACGAAGGCCTTGATCTGGGCCTCGATGCCCGCCTCGTCCAGTTCATGGGGCTTGAACGGATTGATCGGCGCCTGGATCGCACTGGGCGCGACCAGCTGGGGACTGTAGGCGTAGCGCCCGGCATGAAGGATCTGCAAGCAGATCTTGCCGCCCTCGGCATGCACCGCGCGGGTGACGATCCGATGCTTTTCGGCCTCCTCCGGAGTACTCAGCTTGGCCGCCCCGGCGTACACACCGCCCTCGACATTGGGGCCGATGCCACCGGTGACCATCAGCCCCACCCCGCCCCGGGCACGCTCGGCAAAGTACACCGCCATGCGCTCGAAGCCGCCTTTGGTCTCTTCAAGGCCAGTGTGCATCGAGCCCATCAACGTGCGGTTGCGCAGGGTGGTGAACCCAAGGTCCAGCGGGGCCAGCAGGTGGGGATAAAGGGCGGCGGCCATGGGCAAGACTCCACATCGGTTCGATCACGGGATGCGGGGCGAATCGTCGTTTGCCCCGTCGTTGGATGAGGATGGACAGTAAAGCGCAGGCGTGCACGGCTCAATGACTTAAAATGACAGATTATTGATCGTAATGAGCACCCCAGGACTGGCCATCCCTCGACGGGGACCATGGCCATCGTCGATACTGGCGACTTGTCGTCTGCCAAAGTCCCCGCCCCTCTCCATGCGCAAATTACTCACCACCTCGCTTCTGCTCGCAGCCGCGCTGGCCGCCGGCAGCTATGGCCTGTGGTCCCGGGAGCGGCCGGCGGGGCATTACCTGTCCGATCTGCGCGTGCAACTGGCGCTCAACGAAGGCATCCCCGGCGAGCGCGGCAATCTGCTCGGCGTGCAGCCGGAGCTGTTTTCAGGGGACTACCGCAGCCGCCATCGCCTGCACCTGAAGCTGGCTGCCTACCTGCAGCAGGCACGCCAACAGGGGTTGTTGGGACCCCGTACGGTGGTGGTGTTGCCTGAGCACATCGGCACTTGGCTATGGGCAATGGGCGAGAAGCAGGAGCTGTACGACGCCAGCCAGCGCGAAGTCGCCTTGCAATGGTTGTTGCTGCGCAACCCGCTGCAGTTTGTCAGCGCCTGGGTTCAGGCCCGGGGCAGTGACCGCGTGGCCGATACCTGGCTGCGGATGAAGGCCACCAGCATGGCGGACAACTATCAGCAGCTGTTCGGCGGCCTGGCCAAGGAGTTCGGTGTGACTCTGGTGGCCGGCTCCATCGTGCTGCCGACGCCGACGGTGGAGCAAGGCCGCCTGACCATCGGCCATGGGCGGCTGTACAACACCAGCCTGGTGTTCGGTGCCGATGGTCTGGCGCTGGGCCAGCCCCAGCGCGAACTGTCGCGCTCCGAGGCCCAGGGCGCGGTGCTGGAGGGTGCCGGCGAGCAGGCGCTGCAAGTGATCGACACACCGGCCGGGCGCCTGGGCATTCTGCTGGGTGCGGACGCCGACGAGCCCAGCCACTATGACGAACTGATCCGCGCCGGCGCCCACCTGATCGTGGTCAGCGGCAATAGCCACGGCCATGTCCCCGAGACCATCAGTCATGTCGGCGTGGCCCTCGGCGGACGGCTGTGGGATGAGACCGCGACCGGCCACAACGTCGTCGGTGGAGCAGGCAACCAGGCCATCAGTGAACCGCGCAAAGGCGCGCGGCTGGTCAACCTGTGGCTGTGAATCGACGAACCCCGGTGCGTCTGGGCGACCTCTCCACCGGCTTCGTCCACAGCCTGGCCGCCGCCCTGCGCGAGGCCGGTCATGATCCTTTGCCCTTGCTGGCCCACTACGGTCTTGACCCGCAGCGGCTTGCCGAACCCGGCGGGCGCCTGTCGATCCCGCGCTACATGCGTCTGGGCCATGCCGCCATGCAACTGGCCGGCGACCCGGCGCTGGGCCTGTCCATGGGCCGCTGTTGTCGTCTGGCGCAACTGGGGCTGGCCGGCGTCACCGCCGCCCAGGCTCCTACCGTGCGCGATGCCGCGCGCATGCTGATCCGCTTCGAAGCGCTGTACGCCTCCAACTACCGCGGTCAGGGCAGCTTTCATGAAGACGCCGGCGGTGCCTGGCTGCGGCTGTACTCCCTGAGCCCGTACAACGGTTTCAACCGCTTTGTGGTCGACTCGGTGCTCGGCGGCTGGTTGCAGCAGCTGTCCCAGGTGGCCGGGCAGACACTGGTGGCCGAGCGGATCGAGATCGAGTTCGACGCTCCTGACTACACCAGTGCCTATGCAGGTCTGAGCCGGAGCACCGTGCAATTTGGCGCAGGCGCCAACCAGCTGCGCCTGGACAAGGGTACTCTGGCGCTTGCCAATCCGGCCTATTGCCCCGGGACATGGCAAGCGCTGCAGGCCCTGTGCGAACAACAGCTTGAGCAGATGACACGGACCTACAGCCTCGGCCAGCGCATCACTCGCCTGCTGGGGCCACTGCTCGGCAGTGGTCGCGAGCCGAGCCTGGAAGAGGTGGCCCTGCGTCTGAAATTGCCGGTATGGACCTTGCGCCGCAAACTCGCCGAGCAAGGCACCTCGTTCCGCACCGTGCTCAATGACGCGCGCCAGGACCTGGCCACGACCTATATCCGTGACACCGACCTGACCTTTGGCGAAATTGCGTTCGTGTTGGGTTTTGCCTCGGCCGAGGCGTTTGCCCGCGCGTTCAAGCGCTGGACCGGAGAGACCCCCGGGGCGTTTCGGCGAGGCTTGTCGGCACGGGACGATTGAAGCGGGTTACAACTCAGTGGCATCGTCCGCCGGTTCTGCCGGATCGAATTCGAACGCACGGCTTTCCAGCCATTCTTCCTGATAATCGTCCATAAGCGCCTCCTTTCAAGCGCGACTGATCTGAACCCCGAGCATAGCCGCCTGCGGTGAACAAATCATGACCGCGATCAAGGCGCCGTCGGGGTGCTGCTGACAGGCTGCTCCGGCAAGCTGACCGGTTCGGCCTGCGGGGCCGGTTGCGCTTCGATGGGCTTGTTCTCGGTCGCTGGCGCGACCGGTTCGGACTGCACGGTCGGGTCGGGCTGGGCCGCAGGGGGCGACGCCGGTGCGGTGGTGGCGCTCGGTGTCGGATCAGGGCTTGGGGCTACGGGCTTGGCGGGCTTGGACTTGGCCGGCTCCGGCACCCCGAGGTCGGTGCTGGGCTTCTCGGGGATGTGCGCGGCTTTCTTCGCTTCGGGCGGGAGGAAATTCTCCACCAGGGCAAAGTAGCGATCATAGAAGGTATCCGCCGAGACCGTCTCGCTGGCGACCTTGACCATGGAGTCGTCACTGGAGCCGATGGGCATCGACACCGAACCCAGCACACCGACCCCAAGGGTTGCCGACTGGTTGGTCTTTTTCAGGGCATAACGATCAAGCAGCGCGTTGGCGAACACCGTGGAGTTGTGATCGTTGCTGCTGTCGCTGGCGCAGACAATGTTGAAGCTGATCTCCATGTGCGTATCGCCGGTCTGCTGGAAGCTCTTGTGCCCGGCCACCAGCTTGGGATCGGTGCTGGTGATGATGTAGCCCTGGCTGAGCAATGCCCGGCGCGCCGCTTCGCAGGAAGCGAGGTCACTGACCGGGTAATTGCGCGAGAACGTGCCGGCGTCATCGAAGTTTTCATGATCGTACAAGGGCTTGGTCGTCGTGCAGCCACTCAGCACAGCCAGCAGGGCCGCCAGGCCTGCACCGGCGACGACGGTAGAGTTTGACATTACGCATCCCGTAAAAATGACCAACGCCTATTGTGCTACACATTGAGGGCGAGTGGAGTATGAAATGTGGGGTGGGTGACCCGGCAAATACCCACTCGACATGCTATTTTTCTGGCACCGACCTCTTTCAAGGGCCTCCATGCACACCTTCCTCTCCCACGCCATTCTCCTGGGCATTGGCGCTACTGCACTGCTCGACCTTTGGAACCTGCTGCTCAACCGTTTGTTCAGCCTGCCTCTGCCGCCCTGGCATCTGGTCGGACGCTGGTTCGCCGGCCTGCCCCACGGGCTGCTCGTACGCCGCGAAGGCATCCCCAACTGCACGCCGGTGTCCGGGGAGCTGGCGATCGGCTGGGTGATGCACTATGTGGTCGGCATTCTGTTCGCGGCGGCGCTGCTGCTGATCTGGGGCATGCAATGGGCCGCGACGCCGACATTCGGGGCCGCCCTGACGGTCGGGCTGGTCACCGTCGGGGCCGGCTGGTTCATTCTGCAGCCGGGCATGGGCGTCGGGGTCGCCTGCTCCAAGGCCGCCAATCCCAACCTGGCCAGGGGCTTGAACATCGCCGGGCACGTGGTGTTTGCCATCGGTTTGTACGGTACTGCCCTGCTGGCACGTGCTTGAATCATTCGACGCAGGTGATTAAACATGGAGCAAAAACGTGTCAGCAAGCGCTTTTCCTATGATAAGTTGCTGATCCGTGCCCATTGGCCCTGACGCCAGCCGCCAGATTCCGCCTGTCTTCGGAGCAATCCATGTCCAGAATTTCCCATCAAGGCCTGCGCCGCGCCTTCCGTCAATTGCTCGGCTCGACGTCCTGCTACCACACAGCTTCCGTGTTCGATCCCATGTCGGCCCGCATTGCCGCCGACCTGGGCTTTGAAGTCGGCATCCTCGGCGGCTCGGTCGCCTCGCTGCAAGTGCTGGCCGCGCCCGACTTTGCCCTGATCACCCTCACCGAATTCGCCGAACAGGCCCGACGCATCGGCCGGGTGGCGCAATTGCCTTTCATCGCCGACGCCGACCATGGCTATGGCAATGCGCTCAACGTCATGCGCACCGTGGTCGAACTGGAACACGCCGGCGTCGCCGCGCTGACCATCGAAGACACCCTGCTGCCGGCACAATTCGGCCGCAAGTCCACCGACCTGATCTCTGTGGCCGAAGGCATCGGCAAGATCCGCGCGGCCCTCGAAGCCCGGGTCGACCCGGAACTGTCGATCATCGCCCGTACTCATGCCGGCGTACTGTCCACCGAAGAAGTCATCCACCGCACCCAGGCCTATGAAAAGGCCGGGGCCGACGGGATCTGCATGGTCGGCGTGAAAGACTTCGACCACTTGGAAAAGATCGCCGAAGGCCTCAGCATCCCGCTGATGCTGGTGACCTACGGCAACCCGCAGCTCAATGACAACGAGCGCCTGGCCAGACTGGGCGTACGCATCGTCGTCGCCGGCCACGGCGCCTACTTTGCGGCGATCAAGGCCACTTACGACAGCCTGCGCGAGCAGCGCGGCCTGACCCGCAGCACCAGCAACCTGACGGCCACCGAGCTGACTCACACCTACACACTGCCGGAAACCTACACCTCCTGGGCCCGCGAGTTCATGGATGTCAAGGAGTAGCGGCGCCACGCCTCAAGGGGCCTCATGACTTCAACCCAGTCGCTCATTGCCCGCGGCAAGCACGCCCGCCGGCAATGCCCACGGGCCAGCCAGGCCGAGGTGGGCGACACCCGTCGCGACCCGCTGCCGCTGATCGAGACCTCCAGCAAGGGCCGGGTCAAGGCCTTGGTGCCGCTGCGCTACGGACGCATGCTGGTATCGCCCTTTACCTTCTATCGCGGCAACGCGCTGCTGCAGGCCCACGACTTGGCAGGCACGCCGAACATGGGCCTGGTCACGCCGATCTGCGGTGACTGCCACCTGATGAATTTCGGCGGTTTCGCCACGCCGGAGCGCAACCTGCTGTTCGGCGTCAACGACTTCGACGAAGCCCACCCTGGCCCCTGGGAATGGGACCTCAAGCGCCTGGTGGCGAGCTTCATGATTGCCGCGCGACACCTGAACCACAGCGCCAGCGTGCAGGAAGAGGTGTGCCGACAGGTGGTGGGTGCCTACCAGCAATCGGTGACCGACAGCCGCGAACTGGGCGCACTGGAAACCTGGTATCACGCCATCACCTACGATGACCTGATGAACGAACCGCTGGGCAAGGCGACCCTGGCCCACATCCAGCGCGCCATGGAGAAAGCCCAGCGCCGCACACACGCGCGCCTGCTGCCCAAGATCACCGAACGCGACCATCACGGGCATCTGCTGATTCGCGACGACCTGCCGCAGATTTTCCATCTGCACAAAAAGAGCTCGCTGCTGGATGCCAACGATGACTGGCTGCGCATGAACAACTGGCATCCGCTGTACGACGCCTTGCGCAAGGACTATCGCACCACCTTGCAGGATGACCGCCGCGCCCTGCTCGACCGCTTCCAGGTCCATGACTTGGCCTTCAAGGTGGTGGGCGTGGGCAGTGTCGGCACGCGCTGCCTGGTGGCATTGCTGACCGATGATCAGCATCACCCGCTGTTCCTGCAATTCAAGGAAGCCCGCCGCTCGGTGCTGGCCGGTTACGTGGACGCCAAATCGCCGCTGCGCCACGAAGGGCAACGGGTGGTGGAAGGCCAACGCCTGATGCAATCGGCCAGCGACCTGTTTCTGGGCTGGACCCGGGCACCCAGCGGGCGGGATTTCTACGTGCGCCAACTGCGCGACATGAAAGTCTCGGCAGAACTGGAAACCTTCGACGCCGAGACCTTCGGCGGTTATGCCCGCCTCTGCGGCCGCGCCCTGGCCCGCGCCCACGCCAAGGCCTCGGGCATGGCGGCGTGCATCAGCGGTTACATCGGCCAGAGCGATGCCTTGGCCGACGCCTTGCTGCAATACGCCCTTGGCTATGCAGCGCAGAATGAACGGGATTTCGAGATCTTCCAGAAAGCCTGTCGAGACGGGCGTTTGCGGGCACGGTCGGAGGCGGACTTTGCTGCGGATCATTTGCCCTGATGGCCCACTCATCGGGGTAAAGTCACCTGACTATTGCGGTATAAACCTCTAAAGGCTGACTCGCCATGCCCCCTGGCAATCCCCTCGGCACCTACCTCAAGAACCGCCGTACCAAGCTCGACCCCGCCTCCTTCGGGCTGGCCGGCGGTCGACGGCGTACCCCTGGGCTGCGCCGCGAAGAAGTCGCCCAGCGCGCCAACATCAGTGCCACCTGGTACACCTGGCTCGAACAGGGTCGAGGCGGCCAGCCTTCGGCTGAAGTGCTGGACCGTATCGCCGGCGCCCTGACCCTGACCGAAGTGGAGCGCGAACACCTGTTCCTGATCGGCCTGGGACGCCCGCCGCAAGTGCAGTACCGGGTCGCCGATGCCATCACCCCGCGCCTGCAACGGCTGCTGGATATACTGACCCACAGCCCGGCCGTCGTGCGCACCGCTACCTGGGATGTGGTGGCATGGAACCGCGCGGCGGCTGCGGTGCTCACCGACTACAGCCTGCTGGCCCCCAAGCAGCGCAATATTCTGCGCCTGATGTTCAGCCAGGCGCGCATTCGCGCCATGCAGACCGACTGGCAAGCAGTGGCTCGATTTGTGGTGGCCTCGTTCCGCATCGATGCAGCCCGGGCCGGCGCCGACGCCGAGATTGAACAACTGGTGGCCGAGCTCAGCGAAACCAGCCCGGAATTTGCCGCCATGTGGAACGACAACAACGTGCAGACTCACGGCGACGGCCTGAAGCAACTGCATCACCCGAAAGTCGGCTGCATCACCCTGGAGTACTCCTCGTTCGCCGTGGACGGCCGGCCAGACCTCAGCCTGCTGGTCTACAACCCGGCCAGCGAGGCCGATCGACTGCTGGTGGAGACACTGATGCAGCCGCAAGGATAATGAGAAATATTCGCGTGAATTCTCTCGCCATGAGCCTGAACCATCCCCTCACCGACCCATGGATTCTGCAAGCCGGCATGCGCGTCGGCCTGACGCCTTCATCGCCTGCAAGATGAAGCTGGAACACAGGCAGGCCTGCAAGGCCGACCACCTGCTCAGGGTGTGCGAGCCCTGTAATGCTGCCTGAGATGGCGCAGCACCAACTTGCCCTGAGGTTGGGCCAGTGTGGCAAAGGTAGCGCGCTCGCCGTCCTTCATCTCGACTTGCAAGGCATAGTCGAGATAGCCCGGCTCGCGTTGCGTCAACAACTGCACCGCCACATTGGCCACCCGCGGCTCGTGCTTGAGCAGGCACGCCCGCAAGATCTGCATCAAGCGGTGCGCGGTGCCCGGCAGGCCTTGCAGAATTTCACTCATGTCCGGCAGGCCGTAGGTCTGCAGGTGAGTCAAAGCGCCTTCACGGCTGTTAAGGATGCGCTGCATGTTGTCGAGTACGGACAAGGCAATCTGGTCGTTTTCGGCGACACGGTGCAGGTCGATCTCGCCACTGAAGTTCATCAGCAGGATTTCGTACATCGAGGGTTTGTCCAGACTCATGAGGCCTCCCGGGCTTTGGCTTGCAGACTCAATGCGCGATCGTTCAGCTCGATGACCCTGGCGCGCTCGGGTTCCAGCTCGTCGCGGGACAACAACAAGCGCCAATCGCTGCCTCGGGCGTCTCGAAACAAACCGACCACGGCGACGGCCGAAGCCTGTTCGGCCAACGGCACGCTCAACTGCGCGCCCTCCCCGGGTTTGACGATCACCTGATGCTCGGTCAGCAGCGCGGCGCCAAGCACGCTGTTGTCATCGGCCAACAGCTGCTGGTAGGCCGACTGAGTCAATGCCTGGCTGTCACGCAGCTGATAGACCCGTAGCAAGACCGGCACCGAGAGGGCCCGGACGTCGCTGCTGTCGGTGTTGAGCGCCGGGCGGGCGGTAAAGTCCAGATGCAGGGTTTTCACCTGTTTGTAGAAGATCGCACTGGCCGTGGCCTGGGCGCCGTCGCCGACCCGTTGGGCCACGCCGCAGGCGGACAGCAGGCCGGCGGCAAGTAGCAGGATGAGCCAGCGCTCAAGCGGAAAAGTCGACATGCTCTGCCTCCTTGAAGGGTTCAGGATGTGGCGTCAGTGCGTGATAGGCACCGACGTCGAGGGTGATACGTGCATTTTCCGGGGGGTGGTCATCGGTATCACTGCAGGCCATGACGGCAGTCATGCCCAACAGCAAGCCGGGCTCGCCGAGCCTGGGTGGTGGCACGCAACGTACCGGTAGCGACAAGGACAGGCGCGCCCCACAGCGCCAACCCAGATACACTCGCAACAGCACCAGCAAGTCCTGCAACAGGGGCCTGCCCGGCAGCCAGCCGTTGCCTTCGCTCATGTCATCGGTACTGAGCAGCAGGCTGATGTGGCTGTTCATGTCCACCCCGACGCCGCTCAACGGGACACCCTGGCCCAGCCGGACGGGATGTTCCGGCGACAGGCGGGGCGGCCGTTCCATCATCACCGGCACAGGGCAATGCCCCCGTACCGTGGCCCGGGTGTCGGGCGCCAGCAGACTCACCAGGGCGACCACGCCTTCAGCGTTGCGGGTCGGCAGTCTCATGATGCCGAGCAGGGCCAGGAAGCGGGACACAGGCGTGGCGATCTGCGCCGCAGTACCCGGAATGCCCAACCCCACCAGCCCCAGCAGGCAGCGTGACGTGCCATCGGTGCCGCCGGGCTCGAACGACGCCGGATAGGAGTACTTGCGCCAGATTCGATAGAACTGGGTGAAGATCCGATGGTTGAAAATATCCAGAAAGGCTTCCAGCGCCTCATGCCCCTCACGGCCCTGGGCAATGTCATCCAGGTAGACGCCGGGCATGGGAGAGTCGACCCCGTATAACCCCAGAACCCGAGTGCGTACGGTCGCCGGACGCCCGGGGTCGCGGAGATCGAACTCGATGGACTTCAGCTCGCTGGCCGCGAACCCCATGCCGGGATGCGGTCGAAAACGCACAGGGTCATCGGCCGGCGAGTCGGTACTGCCCAAAGGGGGGTTCCCCGGAAGCGCCAGTTCCAGCAACTGACAGAAGCGGTAGACATTGGCCTGACTGACGTGGTCTGCAACGATATCGAGCAATTGGCTGGCGATCAGCCGGGAGTGTGCGGACTGTGATTCTCGTTCCATCGCAGCTTTTTCCCTGAAGGTTGGAGGACCAGCGTCAGTCGGTTGAATAAATGCACGTCGGCGTAAATGTTGAAGAACTGGTGGAGCATCTCGCCGAACAGGCCGATGTCTCCCTCCCCCATGAAGCCTGTGCTGTCCAACGTGACTTCGATGTCGACCCCCCGCAGGACGTAATTCTTTTCAAAGCGCTGGATGAGCGAATGACGCACGTGGAGAATGGCCGCCAGCCGCCGGCGATTGGTCTCGCTCCCACTCCAGTCGTAGAGCGCCAGGGTCCCGCGCAGGACTTCGGCATTGTCCATCATCGACAAGTAGGTCGAGCCCAGATGACTGAGCACTCGCCAGTGAAACCGGTCACGGCTGGGCGGGTAACACGGCAAGGTCGGGGCACCGAGGTTGCGCACCTGCAAGCCGGTCGGACTGGCTTGCGCGAGGCTGTCCAGCAAGGTGCTGGTCAAGGCCCGCCTGGGTAGCTGACCGTTGGTACCGGTCAGGCGCAGCGACAGGCATTGGCGCTTGCCCGACTGGTCCTGGTCGAAAGCCTCCCCGCCCAACACCAGCCAGGTGTCGTGCAAGCCGTTGGCGCCGCGCTTGAGCCGAGTATGGAAATAGCGTTCCGGCGCCTCGTCGCGAAGCATTGCGCCCTGGTGCCGAAAACCGGTGAAGGGCACATATTCATGGCGTTGATTACCCTTGGAACCGCTGACGGCATCCACTGAAAATATCTCGGTATGGCCGTCCTGCAAGCGCATCGGACGCATCAGGTATTCACTCTGGAAAGGCACCAGCGTGAGGGGGTCCGCTTCCAGGGTAAACAGGTTGATCACCGGCACCGCGTGCAATCGCAGGTTGTCGGCCGCCAGCTTGAGCTCAGCCGGCCAGTGCTCGCTCAACACCACTTGCAACTCGAACCAGGTCTGCCGGGGAACGAGGGTGATGTGCTCAAGACCGCTTAAGGTGACGAACAGGAATTTTTCGCGAAAGGTGAAATACTCCAGCAACAACTGATAGCCGCTGAATGCACTGTTGGCACTCGGCCACAGGCGATCGGCTGTGCTGAAACCACCCGCCGAGAACACCGCCGGCAATGGTTGTCGAACGGGCTGATCAGGCATGCGTGCATAGACGGCGTCGACTTTGCGCGTCAGCGCTTGGTGCAGCGCGCTCGCCGTCGGGCCATCGGCGTCAAGATAGAGCGACAGTTCGCGCAGATCGATTCGCTCCCAGTCCGCCATGGCGCCACAGTCAAAGCGCATGCATAACAGCGAGCGGCCGTCGGCTTCGCGTTCCACCCGAAGCGCCGTCACGGCCAGAGGCCGCAACACCACATCCCGAGTCGTCTGGTATTGGCAGCGGGTGCCACTCGCCCCAATGGGGCGAGACAACACCGCCAAGCCCTTGCCGACAGGTTCCGCGTGTTTCATCAAGGCAAGGTCGGGTTGCAGCTGTACGATGCACAACGACGGGATGGCCCTCAGATAATGCGGCCACAACAGGCTGACCAACCCTTCCGTCAGCTCTGGCAAGTCATCGTCGAGCTTGGCTCGCAGCCGTCCGATGAGGAACGCAAAGCCTTCGAACAGTCGGTCGATGTAAGGATCCCGCGCACCGGCTTTGTCCATGTGCAGATAAGCGGCACGGTCCGGGTACGCCTCGCCGAACTCCTTGCCGGCTTCGCGCAAGTAGCGCATCTCGGCCTCGAAATAACGCAGGGTCGGGTTATCGTCCCCCATGGCCGTTTCCCGATCAGGAATGTCAGCCACAGAGCACCGCCGCGCGCACCGGATCGATGGCCACCAGCGAGCCCAGCAGTGAAGCCGTTCGCTGGTTCAAGGCCGGTTTGTCAGCCTCACTGCAGCGAGCTTTCTGGCGCAGCAGCCTGAGCAGGCGAGCCTGCACCTCGAAGCTTGTTGCCGGCTCCCACCCATGCAGCCCCAGACGCAGTAACGTGGCCTCGAGATCACCCAGAAGGTGAAACGCCAGGTCGGTCTTGCCGTATTGCTCGGCGACCCGAGCCATGATCAATCGCAACTGCCAACGCTCGCGACCGCCCTGGACGTCAGAGCGCTCGTGCAGCCAGGCCAGGGCGGCTTCGATCCCGTTGCTGTCGGCCAGTTCCCGCGCTTGCGTTTCCAGCGCCAGCACGTCATCCGACTGACTGGCTTCAGGTACATTCAGCCACTGCCCCGGCTGGTTGCCGCTGACTTGCCGGGCGATCCAGTCACGGGTCGCGGGCTCGGCAAAGGGTGAGCCATCGCTCCAATGCATGGCCTCCAGGCCCGGCAGGCGTTCGAGGAACATGCCCAGGTCACGCTTGACGATGTCACCCCAGGCTTTATGGGGGGCCGCAAGCCTGGACTGCGCTTCGCAGATATACCATTGCAGGTCCAGCCAGAAATGATTGGCACCTTCCAGGAACAGACGCTCGGCGGCACCGAGTAGCTCGTGCCACTGCTCAAGGGCGTGCAGATTCTTCAATTGAGCGCGGTGTTCGTTGCGTGGCGGCATCAAGTGGGTATGACCGGCGCCATTGAGCAACGGCAGTTGCTGCAGGGTATCCCAGCGCAATACCGTCATCAGTCTGTGCCCGGCGAGCCAGCCCAGGGGCTGGTCACGCAGGTACCTGGCCATGGATTTTCCCTGATCCAACACGTCGCGTCCGGACCGCGGCATGGCCTGCGCGTCAGGCAGCTGATTGACCTGCGACGGTGCGCTGGTCCGGGGCTGCACCTTGCTGTCTGACGAGCGCGCAAGGATGGCGGCGATCGCGTTGGTCAGTGGCCCGACGAGGGGGGGACGCTGGGGCTCCGGCCAGGCCTCGAAGAGCTGCTCCAGCCAGACCAGCGCCCCCAGGGCGCGTTGAATATCGACTTTGATCGCATCGGGATGCAACGCCAGGCCATTCACCACTTTGGCACCAGCCACCCATTGCAACGCCGAGCGACGGCTGGGCAATCGGACCGGGAACGCCGTATCGGGAAAGCGCGCCAGCACTCCGGCCAGCAAGATCAGACCATCCGCCAACCCGGTCAGGCCAGCCGCCTGGGTGCGCGCCCAGAGGTAATAGACGGCGACGCGCAGATCCTTGGTGCGCTGGGTGAACAGCCGCTCGGCCAGGATTTGCGCGTACTCGGCATCGATTCCGGAGGTCTTGCCGACTTCCTCGCGCAGGTATTGGTAGTCGTCCTCGCGGCTCGCGTCGCTATCCCCCTTCAGCGGCTGCAACCAGGACTCCCAGGGTTTTATCAGCTCGGCTGGCAACGGCAGATCTTCCCCCGGCGCCAGACAGGCACGGACCAGTTCTTGCAATTTCATCAGCTCTCTCCTCGCGCCGCGCCGGGTTCGGTGCTGGCGATCTGTGTCATGAAAATCTGCGACGGCAACCTGAACCCTCGCAACTGCAATAACGTCAACGGCCCACGGCCCAGCTCCGTGCGCATGAACCAGGTCAGGTCAATGCCGTCAGGTGCGGTCAGCACCAGCTGATAACGTGTGTCGCTGTCATCCAGTGGCGTGACCTGGGCCTGCTCCAGCCAGCGGATGAACCCCCAGGGCCCGTCGTAAGTGCCGAACAAGCGGTTGCTGGCTTTTACGCTGGTCCAGGTCAAATGCATGCCGGGATAGTCACTGCGTCCCGGCCATGGGAAGCGGTGCCAGCTTTCGCGCTGGTTGTAGTACGCCATCGTCTGGCCGTTGAGCACAAAGGTGGTCTGGACAACGTCGCGCACAGCTTTGGCTTGCAGCTCGAAGTGCAGGCCGAGGCTGCCATCGGTGTAGAGCACGTCGGCCAGGTGGCTGAGCTGATTCATCGACTTGATGAAGTCCGGGTGGAATTTCAGGCCCTGGCTGTGGCGGCTGTCGGCGACCCATTGGTCGCCTTCCTTTCTCAAGACGCCGCCCAAATGGCCGGCGAGGAACTGGTCGATGCGCCCGGTGCCGCTGCGGATCATCTGGCCCAGCATCGGCAGGGAGGCGTCGCTGCCGGAGCCGGCGAACGGGTAGCGGCCGCTGAAAGCGCTGTTCCAGTGGTCGACGATATGGCGCTGCCACTGGCGATTGAGACTGGCCGCCGAAGGTTGCAGCACACTTTGCCAGGCCTGATTCAACGGCTGTACGAACAGGCTCTGGCCAAAGCCGCTCCACTGTGCGCCCAGGCCGGCGGCAATCAGGCTGCCGTAGTCGCGGGTGTCGGTGAGGTCGATACCCTTGCCCTGGAAAACCGTTTGCGCCAGGGCCTGGGTCATGGCTTGCGGGTCCGGGGCGTTGCTGACTTGTTGCAGTTTCAGGCGCACGCGGGTGACACGGGTGAGGAAGGTTTGCAGGTTATGGGCGTCGGGGGATTGATCCACCAGCTTCAGCAGCGGGCCGAAGGTTTTGTCCAAGGGCTCGCGCAGGCCAAGGACGTTTTGGTCGATGGCCGGGGTTTTCTGGTTGACCCATTGTTGCGCGGACTGGATCAGCGATTCGGCCAATGCCTGGCCCTGAGCGCCGGTCTGGCCTTGGTAAGCCAGGGTGTTGACCAGAGCGATCAGTGGCGACTGACGGATGTCGCTCATCAAGGTCAACTGGTCGATCACTTCCGGCAGGCTATTGGCCGGACGCCAGCGCAGGCTGTTGAGAAAGGTCAGCCAGACGTCGCTGAAGTCGTCGAAATAGCGTTCGGTGAGTCGAGCCTTGAGGGCTTCGGGGGACATCGCGGTGTCGAGATGGCCGGACGGGTCGCCGAGGACCCAGTCGATCTGCTCGCGGCGGCCCTGGGCGACGGTGTCGATGGCAGCGCGGACGCTGCCTTCCCAGGCTTGGCGGGTGTAGAGGCCGGGGACGGTTTTTTTCGTGGCAAACAGCGCGGCTACGTCCGTGTCGCCGGTCATTTGCGACAGTTGCAGGTCGGGGTAGTGGCTGCGGGCTTGCTCCAGCACTTCCAGATAGAGGGCCGCTTCGCCGTTGCGCTGGCCCAGTTGGCCGACCATGACCTGACGAGCCTGGGCGATCAGCTGGCGGTCGGGCTGAATGGCCCATTCCGGGTGGCTGGGCAGTTGTTCGGCGTAGAAGCGCCATAGGTCGGGGGCAAGGGTCTGCCATAGGGGGTTGGGGACGCTTTCGTCAGGAGTGACGAAGGTCATCAGGGCGTTGGCGAGGAAAGCTGGATCGACTTTGTCCGGGGCGGCCAGCATCAGGTAGGCCTTGAGCGGGTCGTAGGCTGTCTGCGCGGCTGCGGCGCGTTGGGGGGTGCCGGGGGTGACGGCCAGCAGGGCTATCAGATGGCCTTCCAGCGCTGCGCGGGCCGGGTCGCGCAGCAAGGTGTTGTGGGTTTCGACGTACAGCGGCCAGAGCTTCTTGCCGAGCTCGACATTGGGGTTGAGGCCGAAGCGCTGGCGCCAGGGGGCGCCTTTGTGCTGCTGGTCAGACAAGCGCTTAAGCTCACTGGCCAACGTGTGCAGGGCTTTCAATCGGGCCGCAGCGTCGCCCTGTTCCTGCAATACTGCCAGGGGGATTTCGGCGATCTGGGCGCGGTTGCTGACGTAGGAAATCACCAGGCCGAGGGTCATCACCAGCATGGCGGCCATGGCGCCGAGGTAGAGCACGCGCAGGGGGTGGCGGCCGGTCAGACGGCTTGGCGCCTGGCGGTCGTTGAGGATACCGAGCCATGAGGGGTCGGCCAGAAGACGGTGCCGCGCTCCGGGGATCGCCACCGCCGAATGGGGCAGGCTGAACACCAGGCCACGCAAGGGCGTACCCCGCCCCAGTTCGCTCAAGATCGGCTCAAGCGCGCGACACCAGGCGGCAATACCGCTCTGCTTCAGGCTGAAAGACAGCCGCCAGAGAAAGTCATGCTTCATGCAGGCCTGAAACTGGGCCGTCCCGGCGCTGCGTAGCGGCGCGATCAGCCCCTTCAAGGCAACTTCGATCGCCAGCAACTGGGCGCTGGCTGGCAGCAGGCAACCCACCGTCTCACTGGATCGATCGCTTTGCGACCACGGGCTCTCGCATACCTGCCAGAGATAGAGGGGGGCCTTGCAGCGCAGAGTGGTCATGAACGCCTGGAGGTGAAAGGTGCCGGCGCTCACTGCGACACGATCATCACGCTGGGCCTCGTCAAGCGCCCAGACGACACCATCAATGGGACGATAGGGTCGACGCCTTTGCAATGAAGCAACAATGTTGCCCGCGATGGCATGCTGGAGACTGCCGCCCCACACCAGGATGCCACCGGGCACTTCAAGCCAGCCGTGGCTGGCGAGCCCGGGGGCAATCGCTTCGATGGACCCCGCCTCACCGACCACCAGCCAAAGACGCAGCCGAACGCGGCGGATCAAGCTGTAGTGATCGCGCAAATGAATGTGCAAACGCTCCACCCCCGCCACATCGCTGCGCAGCCGTGGCGTCTCGCTGGACACCGCAGCGAGTCCTTGAGAGGGGCCGAGCTTGCTGCGCCATTGCGCAACAAACGCGCTGACGCCCGACGTCTGTACTGCCCAGCTGCCCAATCCCTGGAGAAAGATGAACGCAAGGCAGACCAGCAGCAGGCTGACCGACCACTTGAGCTGATCGGCTTCGTCCTGACGAGTCACCAGGGGATTTTCGACCCAGATCAGTATGCCGCCGACAATCAGCAGGCAAGCGACGACCATCCAGACGCTGACGCGTTTGTTGTGCACAATGATTCCTTACTATCGAGCGTCAGGCCGGTCGAACAACGCAGGCCTGGGGGAAAGAGTCCATCAGCAAGAGCAGTTGTGCCCGTCCTTCGGTGCTCGCCTGCTCGCTGCTGACAACCAGTGCCAGATTCCCGATCGCTGCGCCGGGTGCGCCGATGCAATCGTCAAGGCCATGACAGGTATCGAGGCTCAACGGCTGGTAGGAGGCATGGGTGATCAACGCCAGCTGACGCATGAATGGTTTATCCACTTGGGAGTACCAGGTGCGAGGCAGTACGCCGGATTGCGCCCTGCCCCAGCGCAAGGCCTCTGCCAGCCCGGCAGCTTGATCGTTGATCATCACAGGTCGATGCACCCACGCGCACGGCGTCCACTGGTGCTGCCTGGCCCAACCGGAGCGCGACAGCAACACAGCCGAAACGGACTCACCCTGACCTGCCACCGGTTGCTGGAGGAGATTGACTTCGACCGACAGCACCGGGGGCCCTTCCTCGGCATCATCCATCCAGCGGTCCAGCCACAATAAACCGTGAGGGGCACTGGCGATCACGGCTTGACTGACAATCTGCAGACTCGCGCTCGCCTCCTGCCATTGGCCAAGCATGGCTTCATCACTGAGCAAGCCATCGTGTCGAAGGCGCACGTGCACCACACCACTGGTTGCAGCCCTGGCCACCGCTGGCTCAATCTTTTTCAGGACATGAGCAAAGTGCGTGCGCAACCGCCGCCGGTACTCGTCCACGTCTCGATCCGCCGCCGGCGGCTTCAACAAGCCCATACAGGTACTCGAACCGTCCGTCTCGAGAAACGCCGGCTTCATCTGCCGAGTCGCGCCGAGAATGGCCCTGGCCAAACGCTCGTCGCCAGCCGAGGTGACATAGGCAGTCGCCAGCACCGCAATGGTCCGCTGCCCCTGGCCAAGGAGCACTTGCATACGCTCGTCATGCTGGCGATTCCAGCTGCCGACGAAATCGCGGCGCCGTTCATAGGCCTGCAATCCGAACGCAAACAGGGACAACGCCCCTACCAGCGGAAACACCAGCACACAGGCCCAGAACCACCAAGACTGCCGCCAGATATTTTCCGGCCAGAACACCACGATCAAGCCGCTGACCAGCAGTGAACCGGGCAGCGCGATAGCGCCCCACAGCCCGACTCGCGGCGTGCCGGGCATGGGCAGCTTGGCGGGCACTGAATCGAGATCGACGGGCACGTCAGAGCCTCCCGGCCTTGGGCCATGAGCAAATGTACGAGCCGGTGCAGGCAAGACGTTGCTGGAGCGTGGAATGGCGATTGAACTTCTTACTTGGACTGGCGGTGATGACGGCACAGCCAGCCGTAATGTTATCGCTGGGGCGGATGACAAGTTGCATGAGCTTATAAACTCTCTTGTTAGTTATAGGGTGTTGCAGATTGCAATCGCCAGCCATCCAGCCTTTCAGCAACTCATGACAGATGACGATCAACGCCATATTAAAAAAGTAGCCTTCCGATTCCCGCCATGGTAACGAACGGGGACTCAAGCAAGACGCCGGGTGAGACCGAAAATACTACAACCCTGGAAAATATGCACAAGGGGAAACCACCCACTAACATATGACAATTTGTTTCAGAGCATCTGATCGGAAATTTCCGAAGACGTGTAGGAAATTTCCGACGGTTTAACAATTAAATGTCACACTCTGGAGTATAAGTTTCCCGTGCCCCTTACAACGAGCACTTGATGTTTCGGCCCGATGACACCTTTCGACAATCAACAACTTGCGCACCTCCTCAACTTTCAGGCTGAACCACAGTGATGCTGGCAAAGGCCTGTAGAAGTTTGACCATTCGTTCAACTGATAGAGCGCTGACCTCACGTGCGGCGCCCGACCCAGGCGGGCCGGTTTGCGGGCAGATATCGCCGCTGTAGCAGGCTTTGAGCGGGAAACCGGAGGCGTCGAAGCCGGCGGAACCGGGCATGGGTCTACCCGTGGCGGGTTCAAGCAGTTTCTCGTCGGCCAGGCGTTTGATCAGTTCTTCGCTGGGTTTTTCCGGGGGGATGTTGGCCAGGCGTTCTTCTACCCACTGCAGTTTTCCATCCCAGGCCGGCAGTGGCGCCGGTGGAAGGGGGACGATGTCGTTGATCTCGGGGACTTTGGGTTTGGCGTAGTACCAGGCGGAGAGCAGATCGCCGATTATTTTGTAGCGTTCGGCGCGTTCGGCGCGTTCGGGATCCGCTTGCTGGCCCAGAAAGTGGAGCTTGTTACTCGCAGGCGGTGCTCGAAAGCCCTCTTTCAGGAATCCTGCAGCGGTAGCGTTTCCGGCAGCCACGCCCAGTTGGAATGCGATTAGCGCCTCTTCATACCGTCCAGCTATTTTATGATGTATCCCAACCCTCAGCGCTGAGCGGCCGTGCCCCTGTTCAGCAGCACAACGCAGTAGCTGAAGGCCTACAGCGGGCATCACATCAACGGGGTAGAGCTTCTCTCCAACGTAAGCCTGAGCCTCTGCGCTACCCTCGTCTGCGGCCCTGCGATAGTATCTAAGCGCCATTTCGGAGTCCTGTTTGAGTCTCCACGACCCTTGCTGAATAGCCATTGCGGTAAAAAAATATCCCGTCGCCACGCCCGCGTCTATCAGCTCCTGAGACATCCGCCTCTGCTCAGCACCCGCAACTTTAAACGACCTCGCATGCCTCCCAACTGAAGATTTATATTGGCTTTATAGTGCTGATGATTGGTGGCAATGCGATACAATCGCTCAATTTCAGCATCAACAGAAATATCCGGAATCAGCACATTATTTTTCTGCAACCAACG
The DNA here is from genome assembly GCF_018449655.1 of Pseudomonas sp. dw_358. Lineage (GTDB taxonomy): Bacteria > Pseudomonadota > Gammaproteobacteria > Pseudomonadales > Pseudomonadaceae > Aquipseudomonas. Next base: position 2,330 of record NZ_JAAVUX010000004.1, on the reverse strand, counting down.
GGCATACTGAAAGAGCAAATCGGCTTCTGCAGCAGGTGCCGGAATCTTCTCGTACTGACAGGAAAAAGCCAAGTCAGGCTGGACATCATTGAATGGATTCACACGCGCCTCGTTGTTGTTTGATGAACTTTCATCACTTCCGCTGTTACAGCCTGCCGCCATCAAAACCATGACAATCACTACACTACGCATCAATCCAAATCCCACTTGGTTTTTCCACCGTAATAAAACTCCACCAAAGCCCCATGAGGAGCGTTTTTTTCACCGCGAAGATCGACATTTTCTTCAAGAATATAAGTCCACGCATCAAACGCCTCCTTCGCATCATCCGGCACTTCCGCTTCCGCCTTCCCCATGTGCAACGCCCACAACCGCCTTCGCAATGCCGTCGTCACACTCACCCACTCATGCGCAATGTTCAGCTCACTGTCCACCTGCATACTGCGCGTGTTGATATTGGCCGACCCATGGGTCGTGAACACATCGTCCACAATCATCAACTTCGAGTGCACATACACCGGCGTCCAGGGCTTGCCGGCGGGCGAATCTTTAGCCACCAGCGAGCACACGTGGACTTTAAGGCCAGGTACTTCTTCCATGGTGATTGTGGATTCCTCGATTTCACGGGTCTTGCGCTCACGCTCCTCGTCATCACGCCACTGGACACTGATGTTGTCGATGCGCTGTAACTTGGTGATGTGCGGGATGGTGTCCGCACGCCCCAGACACTCCAGCATTCGCTGGGTATTCACATTGGCCTTGCCCACCCCGTCATCGGTGTCATTGGTGACCACAAACAGATACAAGTAACCATGCTTGGCCGGGTCGCGCTTTCCGGCCAGTTGATCGGCAGCCGCTTTCTTGATGGCCTCGGCCAAGGGCGGCCAGCGGAAGTACTGGTTTTCAATATAAATAAACTGCGAGGCGTTGTTGACGGCTTGCAGGTAGACCGTCTCGATATCACGCTTGCCCTCTTGTGCCTGGGTGCGCAACAGTTGTGCAACTTGCCAGGTGCCCTCGCCACATTTCAGGTCGCACGCCAGCTTTTTGGCTTGGCGCAGCTTCATCAAGTCTTCGCCCAGCACCTCTCTCCACGCCGTGGCGAAGTTATGGTGAAGATGTTCCAGGAGAGGACCGGTGACTTTGCTGGAAATATCCTGTCTGGGCAGAAGCCCCCGTGCACCTGCATCGGGGGCAGGCCAGTGATGCTGCGTTCGGTTGAGTGCTGAATGCGCGTCGGTGTCCCAATACTCGTCGAGCATGTTATGACCCATGACAAACCCAACAGCGTTCGCCGGGTCTTCGTAGTCAACCAGCACACTTTTCTGGTGATGAGTGGCGGATAACATCAATATGCCCAGGGTCTTGGCACTCAGCCCCTTGTCGCGGGCATTGACCCGCGCGTCCCAGACGATCCTGGCCCGCTCTGTGCCAGAGAAACCACGACTGACAAAGACAGGCTGAGCCCGGCCCAGGCCGTAGGCAAACTTGCCAGGATCTCCACTGTGCTGGTTGAACCACTCATGGTCGTAGGCATGTTGTTGCTTCGTAGAATTTTGCAACTTCATGTCCGCGATATAGGGAAACCTTCCTGGCAGATTGGCCTCGCCTCCAGCACCCGCAAGGTTGGCAACCAACTCCCAGCCCAATACCCGCACGCGCACACCCTCTTTCGCTTTCTGGCGCAACAACTCGCCAATACAGGGTGAGTTGTGATCGCGAATGAAGTACATCGACGGCTGGAAGCCCCAGCAGATGATGTCCACGGATCGGGTGGCCGCTGCGATGGCCAGGTGCACTTCTTTGAAGGCTTCTTCACCGTTGATCAACGGTTGGTAAGTACAGAGCACCGGGTGATACTCCGTGTTCTCTACGTACCATCTCGGCGTGCAAATCACCGTTTTCGTGTACCGGGTGCACAGCGGGAAAGTGGTTTCCAGGTGGCTCATGGTGTTTCTCCGTTTTTGTTATTGCGGCGCTCCATCGCTGCGTCATAGACCGAGCGGTGATCGGCATGGTGAGCGGGGGCCAATACCTCCGGATGGGTGTTCGAGAAGTGGTTGCGCAGCCCGATGTTGGCCAGCAGCCCTTGCTCCGGGTTGCGATAGTCATCAGGAACGGGAATCTGAAAAGTCTGCCCGTTCGCCATCTGGATGCGGTACCGACGGGTGATGGCTTGGTGGTTGACCTGCAGCTTTCCGGTTGCATCCATCACGCCCTCAGCGACAGGCCTGGCGTCGGCAAAGAGCGTGTAGGGCATACCGACCCACCCCTTGCTCGCGCCATTCCCAGCCTGGGGAAGCTCCACCTGCAGCACCTCTCGCGACACC
>NZ_JAAVUX010000038.1 GCF_018449655.1 Pseudomonas sp. dw_358 | reverse complement strand
GTCACTACGACGCCGTGCAGTCCATCAGTCAGACAGCAAGCTCCAGTGGTGCGCTTCCGCTGGAGGTGTTTCCCTCGGGGATTTTCAGATCAGCAAGTACATTGACCGTGCCACTCCTAAGATATTTGAGCTTTGCTGCACAGGCTCGCATATCAAAACCGTGACAATTCGAGTCCATCGTGCAGGAACAGAAAAATTTAAGTATTTGGACATCGTGCTTGAAGAGGTGCTGATCGCATTGGTCAGCGGACAAGGCGCAGAAAACTCCGGCTTCCCTGTCGAAGTCGTAACCCTGAATTACGGGCGCATTAAATTCGAATACACGCAGCAAAGACGTTCAGATGGCGGCAGTGCCGGTATCGTCTCGGGCGGTTGGGACCGGACCGCTAAAAAGCCTTTTGCGTAAGGAAACGCGTCATGTCTGACTTTGAGGATGGAGATTTTCGCGTTGCCCTCAGCTTCGCACAACTAGCTGCTATCTTAACGCAAGAGTCGCTTACGCCTGCGGAGATAAGGTCAAATCGTATATTTGGAAGCCTTCGGCTGGTCGGCGGAATCATTGAGCTTGCTGGTTCTGGCGTATTATGTGCATTACCTGAGCCAACGATGATTTCAAAAGTCGGGTGCGTGGCCATGGGCGTTCATGCATCTGACCAGCTTTCGGCAGCTACCACGCAAATCGTTACGGGCAGGCAAACCGATTCATATGCATTCAAAGCCGGGGCAACTGTTGCAGAGGTATTGGGGGCTTCAAGAACAACTGGTCAGGTAATTGGCTTGGCCACCGAATTTGCGGTTCCTCTTACCACTGCTTCGCTTTATAACGCTTTTCGAGCTTCATCAGTAAGAGCAGGACGCATATCCGTTATTACCAGTGAAAAACCACTTCAAGCGCCTAAAAAACTGGGCGGCGGGCATACAATTTTAAAGCACGTCGATAAAAATATAGAAAATTTGAAAACACGATTTGCATCAAAAAAAGTTCAAGTCTCATCTACATTTTATGATCTAGAAACGGCAGAATGGGCGGTAAGCCAAGTCCTACAAAGAAACAGACTTAAAATATTAATGCAATCTAAAGCCAGGCTTATCCTTAAAGAAAAGCGAATTGAGCTTTCGACAACTTTGGAAAAACCAATTGGCTGGGGTATAAAAAGAGAAGCGCCCAACACTACAATAAACATGTCAAAAGTAACAGTAGTGATTAAATTTGTTGAGTACAACCATATGCCATACTTCATAGTAACTGCCTTTCCATCAATATGAGACTAGAGTTATGGCATACGGGTTAATAATTGACTTCATTTATGATGTGGGTGAGGGTGTCGGGGAGTTCCTACCAGATGATGAGAAGGCGCAGTTTACGCCTTTGAGCCTAGACCAAATAGTTAAGAGCTACATTGATGAACGCAACCTGCTTAATGTCTTCTTCCTAAAGAGACAAATCAAAAGATATATCAAAAATCACATGACCTCGGAAGGTTTGGAATATGTAGCCCCCCCGTTCGGGCAAGAAACATCTTTCGTTGAAGATTATTTTGATGGAGATCTGCATGTATTTTTAACGAATGTTGTAAGTTTGCTTGATAAAGAATACGAAGTCCGCGTACAAAACTTTTTATCAAAATTTACAAGGCAGGGTTGAGAAAGTGTTCCATACCGGCAATTCAGCTCCTGACCACATCTGCAAAATTAACACTCTCCATACCATGCCGGCATTACTAATGCCGAACATGGTATCGAGGCACTTCTCTGCCGATACCAACCATGCGCACCATGAAAAACGACATTGATGACCTAGTAAGCATCACTATTTAGTTTTATTTTTCACAAAAAATCAAATAGATGACAATAATCCCTACTCCCACTCTATTATCAATCAACCGTATCAACCGTATCAACCGTATCAACCCAATAGAATAACGGCGAAAATGCCATGCCCCTGACCAATACCATGAAATATACCATTCTAAATTATTTAGATGATGGATTACCCTTTGCGTTGGTGAGGCTTTTAACCCCGACCTGACGGGAATTCTTAGCCAACTGCCTCAGTAGGATGGCCAGCTCGGCTGGGTCATTACTAAGCCGTACCTCAGCCAGTAGCTCGGCCGCATAGTCCGGATCGAGCTGAAACTGCTCGGCCATGGCCTCGTCGTGGGAACGATCTTTCATCTGTCATCATCCTTTTGGGTCAGCAGGGAATGGCCGAAGAGGGGTGCTTCGAATGGGCAGGAGTGGAACGCTAATGTAATCTCTTCAACAACCAAAATAGTTATGATTTTGTAATGGC
>NZ_JAAVUX010000037.1 GCF_018449655.1 Pseudomonas sp. dw_358 | reverse complement strand
AGTGTCACCAACAGCACCCTGGGCGGGATCCTCAATGAAGGGCAGGTCAACGGTGCAACCGACCTGAGCGTCACCGGCAGCCAGGTCAACGGCGACATCGTCAACAATGGCGACATGCAGGGGCTCACCAGTATTGCGTTGGACCACTCCACGGTCACCGGCCAACTGATCAACACTGCCCAGGGGTCGGTCAATGCCGCCATCCAGTTGCTGAGCAGCAGCGTGGCCGGTGGTGTGATCAACAATGGCACCATCGACGGTATCTCCGACAACGTTATCAACAACAGCACGATCGGTGGATTTACCAACACCGGCACCATGTCCGGGGGTTTGTACGACCTGGAAATCAACAACAGCACGCTCAACGGCGACCTCAACAACAGTGGCAGCATTTCCAGGGTGGGCATGTTGGGCATCAGTGTCACCGGCAGCCTGATTGCCGGGCAGGTCCTCAACAGCGGCCAGATCGATGGCGTGGCGATCGATTCCACTACGGTGGGCGGCGGAGTGACCAACAGCGGGACCCTCTTCGGCCCGATTGTCTCCGACGGTTCCGGGCATGTGTTCAACGAGTCGGCACTGGGCATCTACAACAGCACGCTCAATGGAGACCTGCTCAACAGCGGTACCCTGAGTTCCGCCCACGGAGGCTATGGTCTGCAAGTCATGGACAGCACCGTGAACGGCAATCTGATCAACAGTGGCTCGGCGGCAGGCTCCGCCGGGCTCTCTGTGCAGCAGTCGCTGGTGACCGGTAACCTGGTCAACTCCGGGCAGCTCAGCGCCGATGGCTTCTATGGGATCTGGCTGGTAGGCAGCACCATTGGTGGCGCGCTGGTCAATAGCGGCACCATTGCTGCCGGCAATACCCTCGAGCTGTCGAACTCGCGGGTCGCCGGTGGGCTGCTCAACAGCGGCACCATCGGTGCCAAGCTGGCGCTCGACAGTTCGACCATCGTCAGCGGCGGCCTGACCAACAGTGGCGTGATCAGCAACGGCATCGAGATCAACAATTCCACTATCACCGGCGGTCTCTCCAACAGCGGGACGGTCTCTGCAGCCGGCACGGGCATCAGTGTCAATGGCGGCTCCATCGCCGGGGGGCTGGCCAACAGCGGCAGCGTGTCCGGCGTCACAGCGATCGGCATTGGCGCGGGCACTATCATTGACGGGGATTTGGCCAACCTCAGTGGCGGGGTGCTGAGCGGTTCCGACACGGGCCTTTCTGTCGATGGCGCCGTCATCCAGGGCAGCCTGATCAACTTCGGCAGCATCACCGGGCTCACCAACGGCGTGACCGTGAGTCAGAGCACGATTGGCGGCAGCCTCGCCAATACCGGTGCCATCAACGCCTCCTCTGGTCTGACGGTGACCAATACCCACATCGCTCAAGACGTTGTCAACACCGGTACGATTCTGGCCGGCGGCAGCGACATCAGCCTGTCGGGCAGCACCGTCGGCGGCGCCGTCGAGAACAGCGGCAACCTGACCGGTAACGGTACCGGGGTGATCAACGTCGCCGACGGTTCAAGCATCGGCAACGGCATCACCAACAGCGGATCCATCACCAACCGAGGCGGCGGCGCAGCCATCGCGGTCAGCGATTCCACCCTCGTGGCCGGTGGTATCAACAACACAGGTTCGGCGCTGGGAGCCGGCGGCGGTCTGCTGATCGGCAACAGCACGGTCAATGGCAATATCGTCAACGCCGGTACCCTCCAGTACACCGACAACTTCAACACCACCGGCAACGATGGTCTGTTGCTGCGAAACAGCATCCTCAACGGCCAGCTGATCAACAGCGGCAATATTGTCGGCAATGTCGGTCTGGACCTCCAGCAATCCACCCTTGTCGGCAGCATCGACAACACCGGTGCCATTGGCGGCTCGACCACCGGCCTGGCCCTCACCAGCAGTGTGATCGACGGCAGCCTGATCAATGAAAGCAGCAGCAGCATCACCGGGCGTACCGGGGTACTGCTGACCAACTCCACCATTACCGGGCAGTTGATCAACGGCGCCAACATTGGCGCCGACAATGGGGCGATTGCGCTGGTGAACAGCGTGGTCAGCGGCGGCCTGATCAACGCGGGCAGCCTCACGACCTACATGGGCCCGGGGTATATCACCGGGAGTACGCTGGGCAGCTTCGTCAACATCGGCACCATCAGCGGCATCGGCGATGCTTACGACATTTCCACCAGCACCATCACCGGTGCCCTGAACAACAGCGGCAGCATGACCGGCCTGCAACTGAGCAACAGCACCGTCGGCGGCACCCTGCAGAACAGCGGTACTATCGCCGCCAACTACAAGGGGGCGTTGTGGCTGGACAGCTCCACGGTCAAAGGCATCATCAACAGCGGGCTGATCCAGAACACGGGTGGTTCCAATGCCGAAGTCAACGGCCCGGCGCTGGGGATCTATGGCTCGACCATCGGCACCGGCGGCATCATCAACAGCGGTTCGTTGATCGGCACCGACTCGGCCGTGTTGATCACCGGCAGCTCCCTTGGCAGCGCCCTCGTCAACCGCGGCGTTATCCAGGGCACCAACAGCGGCGTGCAGGCCAGCGGCGACAGCGGCGGGGTGCTGATCAACAGCGGCACCATCAGCGGTGGCCAATACGCCGTGTTGTCCAACGACAACAGCCTCAGCGAGATCGAGATTGGCGGCAACAATACCGCCGTGTTCAGCGGCGAGGTCCATGCGCCATCGGCTAATGTCGACCTGGTCAGCGGCGCCACCTACACGATGAACAATGGCAACCTGTTCACCGTTTCCAGCTTCGACAACCAAGGCACCCTGCGTCTGGCCTCCGACGCTACGGCCACCATCGCTGGCAACTACGTGCAGAGCAGTGCTGCGACCCTGG
>NZ_JAAVUX010000036.1 GCF_018449655.1 Pseudomonas sp. dw_358 | reverse complement strand
CAGAAATCGAGTGGGGTCCCACTCGGTCGTGGTAGTGCGGGCTTGAGGCGTGCCGCTCGCTTCGGTGCGGCTGATTTCAAGACCACGGTCGTTGTAGGTGTACGTGGTGATGAAGCCTTTGGCATCAGTTTTGGTCAGGACCTGGCCTTGGTCGTTGTAGGTGTAGCTGGAGTTGCTCGCCGGACAGTTGGCAGAAGGTTCGCCCTGGATGGCGGTGATCAGCTTGGCACCGTGGATGGTCTGGAATTGAAATACCAGCTGCTTGCCCAGCTCGTTGGTGACGGTGGTGGAAGTATCGCCGTAGACGAACGTGGTTTTTTCAGCGCCGTCGGCGTGTTCGGCGGTCAAGGTGGGTCGCAAGGACGTAGAAGTATCGTAAGTCCAAGTAGCGAATTGTATCCCACGCTCGTCAATGATACCCGTCAGTAAAGTTTTAAAGTAACCATTATCTTGATAAACATACTGTCGAGTAGTCGTCACGCCCCCCATTGTTTTCTGCACATTTTCGATACGAGTAAGGTTCAAAGCGTAAGTGAATTGAGCATTAGGCGTGGTAAGCGTCTGGAGCTGATGCAATCCATCCTCTGTCATAGTCACCATCAGACCATCTATATTGGTTACGACAATAGCATCGTTGTTATAAGCGACACTAAAAATATCTCCAGTATCATCTGTGAGCTGTACCAGCTTGCCTGCCAAATTAAAATAATAACTTTGCCCATCAGAAGAAACGTACACCCAACCCGAGCTCGTGGCGGACAATATTCCAGAGTCAGTGTACGATGTATAAACTCCGTTTGAAAGAGTGTAAATAGACTCCTTACCATCATCCCGAACAACGTTAACAGTACTGTCTGCGAAGGTCAAATAATCCGAATAGCTATGCCGCCAAACTCCATCAGAACTGTTATAGTAGCGCTTCATAACAATCGGATGCCGTACGCCTACAACAGCATCCAGCTCTACTTGGTAATTATTTCCGTTAGCAGCATTGATAGGATCCCCTCTCACTGAAGATGGATTATTGGATATCGAGCACAGACGAGACTCTTCAGAAACTCCTTTTTGAGAGTTAGCTTTACAAGACCCCGTTGAAAACTCTAAGGAGGTATCATCTGGACAATCTCCTGTGAAAAGCTTCAAATAAGCAAATTGTATTTCATGCTGATAGTAATAGTAAGGATTGGCGTACATAGTACATCGAAAATCTTGAGGATTTGCATAGATGTCAAGTGACCCATCATAAGAGGTATTCCCCGCGCCAAGATAATTCGCCCCTTCTGTGCGAAAATAATATCGGCATAACTCTTGAGGTGTTGTTGCCTTCATATTTTCAGTAGTAGGAACATCCCTTACCCAATATTGATATGCTTTAGCCTCAACGACTCTAAAGCTGAAAAAAAAACTTATACAAAGAGCCATTAACAAGCTTATAACGCTTTTCATTCGTCCTAGTCTCATACTACTTATCCCTGTTCTATATACTTAATATCCTACGCTTTCCGTCTCAGCCATCCTGAAAAAAGTTTCAGTCGACAAGAATTTAGCCATATTGATATACATCGGCAGGGAGGATCAAACCCTTGATTTTTTCAATGTATCATATACCGTTATGTGTCAGATTGATGTAGATCCCGTGTGTCACCTACTCGCCAGAATGCCTGAATCAAATGTCAAGGCAGAGTTTACCCGCAGCCATAAAAACCTCAATTGGCCAGCGGGATGAAGCTGCCCCTGATCGTCGCAGCAAAACAGGTTGACGCCGATGGTACCGATGCGTGAGCTATCGATGCTGACCACCTGGCCGCGGTATCGGCGTAGCTGACAAAGCTGCCAGCATACGCGTTGACGCTGACAGCCAGTCACAGGTCAAGGGCACCGCAAGGCGTGCGAGAGTAAAACGTGAGGCCATGATCAAATCCTTTTAATTAATCGTTCAACGAGCTGTGACTTGGGTGTTGAGCAGTCGTCCCTGATCGTCTTAGTGGTATACCGTGATCCGGTTCGCCTCCACAACCTGGGTGCGCAGAGCAACCCTACTGCTATTTGTTATTTTTATATATCTCAAGAACCTCTTCATAGAAAGAGCGGATAACAGCATCGAAATACCCGGCAGACAGCCTTTTTTCGTTAACCAACCCATCCAAACTTTTTTTATATAAAATCAATTCAAATCCGGAGCTTTCAAATAAATACATCTTACAACCATCAAACACGTCAACCGGAATTCTTATATCAAATCGATAGAAACTCTCCACCGACTCATCAGAATTATTATCTACGTCAACGCCACCATAAAGTTTGCTATCTATAGCATCGAACAGCTCTTGCGGGCTCTTCGACACCATATTATCTAGCTGCCTCTTTCCACAATTATCAATTACATTTTGCATCTGGATCAATACATCCCGCAGTGAGGTCCCAAGAGGGAAATCTCCCACTCGCTCACCTGCGATCCAATAACACACCTGCCCAAAAAGCCAACTCCCTCCATGTTGATCATTTAGGGAGTACTCAATAGCAAATTCATTGATATCACCAAAAATCTTCATTATTCCCCTAACACTTTCAATACTGAGTTCGGCACTTGAGCGGAGGGTACAATACCACTGAAGTGGCTGCTGCCGGCATTGTCAGGGAAATATCTATAAATATCACCATTAGCCCCGTTCCCATACCACGAGTTCATGCCACCCCTCACTGCATCGTTGTAAACGCTTTCAGCATCTGTAGGCTCAGGCGTTTTTCTGGGGTTAAAAAGCGGGCTTTTCGGATCATGAGCCGGATTTGCTCTGTATGGAGGCTTGATTCGTGCATCAACAACCTCAGGAGAATATTCACTGCCTCTTAAAGCGGGTGTACCTCCACTTCCGCCACTACTAGGACAAGCTAGCTCTCCATCTGGGTTCAATCCTCGCTTTATCCCGCCTATCGGTCCGAGCTCGCCCGCCCCGGTTGGGCTGCAAATCATCGTCTCAAAACCGGGAATACAGGTAGGAGTTATCGTCCCGCCTTCTTTTGCAAGCCCGTACGGATCTATTCCATTCGAAGGATTGCCGTTAACATACCCATAGGTATTGATCCCGCCTTTCAACCCGATCGGATCACTCTGCACATACCGCCCCGTCTGCGCATTGTAGTCCCGGTAGTAGTTGTAGCTCAGCTGACTCGTCGCATCATACACCTGCCCCGGGAAGCGCAGCGCCACCTGGGTCGCATGGCCATCCCCGTCCACATCCTCGTTCGGTGCCCCTACTCCG
>NZ_JAAVUX010000035.1 GCF_018449655.1 Pseudomonas sp. dw_358 | reverse complement strand
CGTTCTTTAAAAATTTAGGTGTGTGATAGAAGTATAGACTGATGGCCACTTTCACTGGTGGGTATCAGGCTAAGGTAAAATTTGTGAGGACTCTTGAGAGTTTTGCGAATTTTCGGCGAATGTCGTCTTCACAGTATAACCAGATTGCTTGGGGTTATATGGTCAAGTGAAGAAGCGCATACGGTGGATGCCTTGGCAGTCAGAGGCGATGAAAGACGTGGTAGCCTGCGAAAAGCTTCGGGGAGTCGGCAAACAGACTGTGATCCGGAGATGTCTGAATGGGGGAACCCAGCTGTCATAAGACAGTTATCTTGTACTGAATACATAGGTGCAAGAGGCGAACCAGGGGAACTGAAACATCTAAGTACCCTGAGGAAAAGAAATCAACCGAGATTCCCTTAGTAGTGGCGAGCGAACGGGGACCAGCCCTTAAGTGGCTTTGAGATTAGCGGAACGCTCTGGAAAGTGCGGCCATAGTGGGTGATAGCCCTGTACGCGAAAATCTCTTTGTCATGAAATCGAGTAGGACGGGGCACGAGAAACCTTGTCTGAATATGGGGGGACCATCCTCCAAGGCTAAATACTACTGACTGACCGATAGTGAACTAGTACCGTGAGGGAAAGGCGAAAAGAACCCCGGAGAGGGGAGTGAAATAGATCCTGAAACCGTATGCGTACAAGCAGTGGGAGCAGACGTTGTTCTGTGACTGCGTACCTTTTGTATAATGGGTCAGCGACTTATTTTCAGTGGCGAGCTTAACCGAATAGGGGAGGCGTAGCGAAAGCGAGTCTTAATAGGGCGTCTAGTCGCTGGGAATAGACCCGAAACCGGGCGATCTATCCATGGGCAGGTTGAAGGTTGGGTAACACTAACTGGAGGACCGAACCGACTACCGTTGAAAAGTTAGCGGATGACCTGTGGATCGGAGTGAAAGGCTAATCAAGCTCGGAGATAGCTGGTTCTCCTCGAAAGCTATTTAGGTAGCGCCTCATGTATCACTGTAGGGGGTAGAGCACTGTTTCGGCTAGGGGGTCATCCCGACTTACCAAACCGATGCAAACTCCGAATACCTACAAGTGCCGAGCATGGGAGACACACGGCGGGTGCTAACGTCCGTCGTGAAAAGGGAAACAACCCAGACCGTCAGCTAAGGTCCCAAAATCCTGGTTAAGTGGGAAACGATGTGGGAAGGCTTAGACAGCTAGGAGGTTGGCTTAGAAGCAGCCACCCTTTAAAGAAAGCGTAATAGCTCACTAGTCGAGTCGGCCTGCGCGGAAGATGTAACGGGGCTCAAACCAGGTACCGAAGCTACGGGTATCATCTTTTGATGATGCGGTAGAGGAGCGTTCTGTAAGCCTGTGAAGGTGAGTTGAGAAGCTTGCTGGAGGTATCAGAAGTGCGAATGCTGACATGAGTAACGACAATGGGTGTGAAAAACACCCACGCCGAAAGACCAAGGTTTCCTGCGCAACGTTAATCGACGCAGGGTTAGTCGGTCCCTAAGGCGAGGCTGAAAAGCGTAGTCGATGGAAAACAGGTTAATATTCCTGTACTTCTGGTTACTGCGATGGAGGGACGGAGAAGGCTAGGCCAGCCTGGCGTTGGTTGTCCAGGTTTAAGGTGGTAGGCTGGAATCTTAGGTAAATCCGGGATTTCAAGGCCGAGAGCTGATGACGAGTGTCCTTTAGGACGCGAAGTGGTTGATGCCATGCTTCCAAGAAAAGCTTCTAAGCTTCAGGTAACCAGGAACCGTACCCCAAACCGACACAGGTGGTTGGGTAGAGAATACCAAGGCGCTTGAGAGAACTCGGGTGAAGGAACTAGGCAAAATGGCACCGTAACTTCGGGAGAAGGTGCGCCGGTGAGGGTGAAGGACTTGCTCCGTAAGCTCATGCCGGTCGAAGATACCAGGCCGCTGCGACTGTTTATTAAAAACACAGCACTCTGCAAACACGAAAGTGGACGTATAGGGTGTGACGCCTGCCCGGTGCCGGAAGGTTAATTGATGGGGTTAGCGCAAGCGAAGCTCTTGATCGAAGCCCCGGTAAACGGCGGCCGTAACTATAACGGTCCTAAGGTAGCGAAATTCCTTGTCGGGTAAGTTCCGACCTGCACGAATGGCGTAACGATGGCGGCGCTGTCTCCACCCGAGACTCAGTGAAATTGAAATCGCTGTGAAGATGCAGTGTATCCGCGGCTAGACGGAAAGACCCCGTGAACCTTTACTATAGCTTTGCACTGGACTTTGAATTTGCTTGTGTAGGATAGGTGGGAGGCTTTGAAGCGTGGACGCCAGTCTGCGTGGAGCCAACCTTGAAATACCACCCTGGCAACTTTGAGGTTCTAACTCAGGTCCGTTATCCGGATCGAGGACAGTGTATGGTGGGTAGTTTGACTGGGGCGGTCTCCTCCTAAAGAGTAACGGAGGAGTACGAAGGTGCGCTCAGACCGGTCGGAAATCGGTCGTAGAGTATAAAGGCAAAAGCGCGCTTGACTGCGAGACAGACACGTCGAGCAGGTACGAAAGTAGGTCTTAGTGATCCGGTGGTTCTGTATGGAAGGGCCATCGCTCAACGGATAAAAGGTACTCCGGGGATAACAGGCTGATACCGCCCAAGAGTTCATATCGACGGCGGTGTTTGGCACCTCGATGTCGGCTCATCACATCCTGGGGCTGAAGCCGGTCCCAAGGGTATGGCTGTTCGCCATTTAAAGTGGTACGCGAGCTGGGTTTAGAACGTCGTGAGACAGTTCGGTCCCTATCTGCCGTGGACGTTTGAGATTTGAGAGGGGCTGCTCCTAGTACGAGAGGACCGGAGTGGACGAACCTCTGGTGTTCCGGTTGTCACGCCAGTGGCATTGCCGGGTAGCTATGTTCGGGAAAGATAACCGCTGAAAGCATCTAAGCGGGAAACTTGCCTCAAGATGAGATCTCACTGGAACCTTGAGTTCCCTGAAGGGCCGTCGAAGACTACGACGTTGATAGGTGGGGTGTGTAAGCGCTGTGAGGCGTTGAGCTAACCCATACTAATTGCCCGTGAGGCTTGACCATATAACACCCAAGCAATTTGTGACCCGAAAGGGCATCAGATTGCGGTGACTGTGGAGATGACACGAACCGAAAGTTCGCGATTCACAAACGAACCGATATCACACACCTGATTTGCCGAAGCGCGCAAGCGACTCGGTACCCGAATTTCTTGACGACCATAGAGCATTGGAACCACCTGATCCCATCCCGAACTCAGCAGTGAAACGATGCATCGCCGATGGTAGTGTGGGGTTTCCCCATGTGAGAGTAGGTCATCGTCAAGATTAAATTCCGAAACCCCATCTGCGAA
>NZ_JAAVUX010000034.1 GCF_018449655.1 Pseudomonas sp. dw_358 | reverse complement strand
ACCAATCTTGCGTTCCGCGTCGTCCAACGCCTTCAGGTCGCGTTCGATGCCGTAAAGCTTGTTGATCAGGTTCAGCGCGATATCCGCACGCCCTGTTTTACCTTTAGGCTGCACTTTCTGTGCTTCAACGAACTTGCGACGAGCATGGGCCCAGCATCCTAAACGCTCAACTCCGGCTTGGGCGCCCAACGCGTTGTATCCGGCGTAATCATCGGTCATGACGTAGCCACGATAACCCTCAAGCAGGCGCATAGGCACCTCCTGCGCTCGGCTGGTGGAGTAGTCAAAAAGGATCACCGGCTTATCCGGTGGGCCACCGGTTTGCACCCACATCCACGACTGGCTGCTTGGCTCGCGGTCAGGCTCTTTCAACACCTGTACCCGCGTTTCATCGTAGTGGATGACGCGACTGGCCAACAGGCTATCGCGCATTAAATTCAGCAGCGGCTGGAAGTGCTCTCCGCACTGGATAACCCACCGTGCCAAGATCTGGCGAGGGATATCAATGCCGTGGCGACCCAGCACTTTTTCAAAGCGGTGCAGGGGTAAACCGTCCACATATTTAGTGGTCAGTAGCATCGCCAGAACGCTCGGGCTGGCCATACTTTTTTCAATCACCTGAGCCGGTTTGTCCGCCGTGACCGGTGCAGTCTCGCAGTCGCGGCAACCGTAGACTGTACGGACGTGTTTGATCACCCGTATCTGCATCGGGACGATTTCAAGCTGCTCGCTGATTTCCTCGCCAATGGCGTGTTTGCGGCAGCCGCAGACGCAGGTCAGCTCATGCTCGGGCAGTTCGTGAATCACTTCGATACGCGGGAGATCCGCAGGCAGTGGCTTGCGCTTGCCACGACGCTTGGCGGGTGCGACAACCTCTTCTTCCGTATCTTCGTCGGCAACGTCGGCGATGCTTTCTGCTTCATTGAAGAGAGCCAGCTGAGGTGTCGCAGGATCAGCTGTCTGCTCGGACTTGCGTCCGAACAGGCGCTGACGCAGCAACGCGTTTTCCTCTTCAAGAAAACCGACCCGCGACTGCATCTTCGCAAGCATCTGCTTGAGAAGTTGAAGATCGTCGGGGAGGTTTTCGGGCACGGAACTCATGCCCTGGATTATACCAATCAGGCCACGAATCGCGGCGTCAAAACTTGATGGGGACGGTTACGCCAGAGGTCAAAACCGTCGAGCATCCAGTTGAGTTCCCGGACTGTCAGGACAATCGCTTCGTCGGTCACATCGGGCGATGTTTTGAAACGCTCAGACTCCAGGCGCTTGAGCCAAAGGCAGAAGCCGTTGCGCTCCCAGTACAAGATCTTCACGCGGTTGCGGTGGCGATTGAGGAAGACAAAAAGCACTGGGTCGAAGACCGCGACCTTGATGTCCAGCTCGACCAGGGCAGCCAGGCCGTCAATGGATTTTCGGAAGTCGACGGGCTTGGGGTAGAGATAGACTTTTTCGACTTTTGCATCGGGTCGCATCATGGCGAGGGCTCCTGAGAGAATCGGGAGCACAGCATCGAGCATCAGATAAGCGCTTGGAATGTGGGGTTCATGGAGCGCTTACGAAAATACCGAGGGTGCGAAGTTTTGGATGAAGGTGTTCAACGACCTCAAGACGCGTGGCGTCGAGGACGTGCTGATTGCTGTGACCGATGGCCTCAAGGGCATGCCAGAGGCCCTCAGCGCGGTGTTTCCAGAAACAACACTGCAGACATGCATTGTACATTTGATCCGCAACAGCCTGGACTACGCGGCTTGGGACAAGCGGCGAGCACTAGCCAAGGCGCTGAAGCCGATTTACCAGGCCATCAACGCACAAGCAGCGGAGCAGGCATTGGATGAATTTGAAAACGGGCCCTGGGGCAAGCAGTACCCAACGGTCGTGGCCGCCTGGAGACGCGCTTGGGATCGAGTGATTCCATTCTTTGTTTTCCCGCCCGCCATCCGGAAGGTGATCTATACCACCAACGCGATCGAGAGCATCAATGCTCAGTTACGCAAGATCATCAAGACCCGCGGCCACTTCCCGAACGACGACGCAGCCACCAAACTGATCTGGCTGGGGCTACGAAACATCACGGCGACCTGGGGTTCTGCAGCCCATGACTGGAAAAATGCGATGAATCAATTTGCGATTCTGTACGGGGATCGGTTCATCAGGCCGACCTGGTGAACATCAGGGCCTGCCTGATGACAGGCCATTATCGGCCCCCACACAAAAAATCTGACAGTCCCGCTATCCCCATACTTATCATTTAGGGAGTACTCGATAGCAAACTCGTTAATATCGCCAAAGGTTTTCATTATTCCCCCCAAAAGCTTTAACACTGGATTCGGCACTTTAGCGGCGGGTACAATACCGCTAAAGTGGCTGCCACCAGCATTATCCGGGAAATATCTATAAACATCGCCATTAGCGCCGTTCCCATACCACGAATTCATACCTCCCCTGACCGCATCGCTGTAAACGCTTTCGGCATCAGTGGGCTCAGGTGTCTTCCAGGAGTCAAAAAGCGGACTTTTAGGATCACGGGCCGGGGCCGTGCTTATCCATCAGCCGAAATATTTATAGTGAATTTAATAGGTATGCCAATCTCATTCATTTTAACAATTGTATCCGGTCGAAGAGTGAAGACTAAATTCGTATCAGTGTCACTGTAAGACACTACCGATATAAACAGGTCAAGAAAAAATTCTTCAACGCTAGACAGAGACGACTTTCTTTCGCCAATTAAGTGGTATTTGCGGATCAACTCAACAATAAATTCATCTAGGCTCTCGCTGTAGGATTCCTCTCGCAGCTCCCATAGACCTATGGGCGCCACGATCTCCTCGCCATTAGGAAGAAATTTCAATGCGCCTTTTGATCGCGTTTCGGTAGGGGTCAACCTCAATGCCGAAGAGACTTCCTCCGGATTGAGGTTGTCTCCTTTCGCATATATAGCACTTACAATATAGTATTTTTTATTAATCATTTGCTTTTGACTTCACCTAAGTTATCGATCAAGTCGCCATCTGGACTATACACATCACCAGTTTCAGGATTCACACCAAATGCATCCGTTGCATTACTGCCTCCCGGGCAGCGCTGCTTTATTCCGTGAAATCTCCCTTTCCCTTCTCGAGCGCCCAACCCGTTTCTTTTACCCCACTCAGCGGCACCTTTATCGGCAGGCCATACCCCAGGCGGGTAAGAAGCTTCAAGCGGGGAATTTTTTCCGAGAATCAGATTGGTGACTTTGTCTCCAAGGTAGTACCCGGCCACCGCACCAGCTATTGCACCTACCGCGGTCCCAGCGAGCGGTAGAACTGCGGAACCAGCACTGGCGCCCAATTCTGCTCCTAAAATTGGGTTAGTGCCCCGTTGATCGATATAAGATAGGGGATTTCCACCCACATACCCATAGGTATTGATTCCACCCTCCAACCCGATCGGATCACTCTGCACATACCGCCCCGTCTGCGCATTGTAGTCCCGGTAGTAGTTGTAGCTCAGCTGGCTGGTCGCATCATAGACCTGCCCCGGGAAACGCAGCGCCACCTGGGGCGCATTGCCATCCCCGTCCACATCCTCGTTCGGTGCCCCTACCCCA
>NZ_JAAVUX010000033.1 GCF_018449655.1 Pseudomonas sp. dw_358 | reverse complement strand
ATGAGCCTGGCCCGCTAAGGCAATGCTTAACGCCAGACCACAGAACATGCCGCGCACATGGGAGAACTTCATGGTCGAATCCTTTTGAATGGCCATCAGTGCGCACTGACCTGCTGGCTGAGGGTACGTCCTTGTGCGTCATAGGTGTATGACGTGCTCTGCGTAGGAGTGACAACTCTGATGGGCAAGAATCGAGATGCATCCCACTCGCTTGTGGTCGTTCGCGCCAGGGGGGTGCCCGCCGCCTCCGTCCGCGATATTTCCAGACCCCTATCGTTATAAGTGAAGGTCGTGACGGAGCCTTTGGCATCTGTCTTGCTCACGACCTGTCCCCGATCGTTGTAGGCATACGACGAATCGCTTTCAGGGCAGTTAGGCGACGGCTGGCCCTGGATTGCGACGATATGGTTCACGCCATTCACAACCTGAAATTTATAAATAGAAGTTTTGCCTAAGGCATTGACCACGGTGGTCGAGCCATCTGGATTATAAGTTAGCGTCACCTTGCCGGCCTCGCCTGCGTGCTGGCTCATATTGGCCCGGCCGTTAGGGTCATAGCCCCACGTAGCGTATTGGATACCACGCTCATCAACGATGCCGGTCAGCTTGCCATATTGAGTGCTGTCGTAGACATAGGTCCGGGTAGTAAACTTATCGTCAATGGTTTTAGTAGCACTTTGTAGGTTGGTGTATCGGTTAAGCCCATTATTAACAAACTGATAAGCGACCGTGATATTTCCCGTCGTTGCCTTGATCATTTGAAAATTGTAGTCTTCAGTTATGGTCGCCTGAGCGACACCATCATCAATGGTCAGCACAGTACCACTGTAGGAAACATGGATCATTCGACCATCTGGATACTGTATCGATATCAACCGACCGTCCGCATTGAACTGTCGTGAGATACCATCAGGAGAACTGTAGAGCCATCCTGAATCATTTCCCACTAGCGTCCCAGCATCGGTTTTCGACGTATAACCATTTGAACCAGCACTGAAAATGGTTTGACTATTGTCGGACAAAACCAAAAACGCAGAATCATCACTTATATAAAGCCTGTCAGAGTAGCTGTGTGTCCACGCACCATAAAAACTGTTATAAAATTGCGACACCTTGATGATACTTGCAGCACCTAAAGTAAAAGCCTCCTCCTCCTGATATTTATTACCCGTTGCCAAATTGATCGGATTTCCTATGGAAGAAGAAGGTAACGGCGAGTTGAGTACAGGGCAAGCATATGGTTTGTCTGGCAGACCTGCCTGAGCAAAGGTACCACACAGGCCGACAGATAAATCCATACTGTCGCCATCTGGGCAAGTCCATGTTGTTTTCACAACGTTGAATACTTCTTGCGACGGCTCATTTGAGCCTGGGTTCCATGGGAAGTTGAATGCGGCAGTGCACCAATACATATCCGAATCAGGTATATTATCTTGATTAGATTTATAGTAGTCACTGGCTGGCGTATGATATGGAGCAATGGTATATACAGCATAATCAGACAATAAATAGCTGCAAGCCGCCGGCGCCGAAATTGAACGCCCAGGATAACCGTCACCTGCCCAGAACGAATATGTTTCAGCTGATGCTAGACCACTAAAAAGAAGACAGACCAAAACAGTCGCGACGGAAATTTTTCTCCTCCAAAGTTTATTAGCACCTCCAACCCACATAAAAATCTTACAGAAAAGCAAAGATATGCATCTATCTAAACTCACAAAAAGGACGCGACTGACAGTCGTTTCTAAAAAATGCACTCTACCTTCGAACATCCTTGTGTACCCTCATCTTCATGTGATTGCAATTTAGCATCTACTGTTACTTGACCCTACGATAATTCATTCGACTTCTTTTTTGGAACGCACAAGTGGATATCCATTGCCTAAGCGCCAGATTGAAACGCTCGCGTACAGGCTTCATAAATGATCGGCAAATTTCTCTAGAACTTCAGATTCCTGAGTTTTATTTCATCAAAATGATAGTGTACCTACCTTCCCGAGGTATAGGTCGTGCCACACCGTCAGGATCAACACGGTTCCCAGCAGGTCTCTCAATCGAATGTAGCCACGGGGTAGCTGATGGCGGTGGCCAGCAGGACCGTGGTGCCGTTGACCGGCAGCTGGATGTCGGTGACCTGGTCGGCGCTGTTGCGGGTGTAGGCTGCGGTGAGGCCTGCCGGGTAGCCGAGTTACGCCGGTTTTCTGAATTTTCTGCCATGATTAATTCCTTTTAAAGATGTCGTTTAACGAGCTGTGACCTGCGTGTTGATCAATCTTCCCTAGTCGTCGTAGCTGTATACCGTGATTCGGTTGGGCTCGACAAATTGGGTGCGCGCAAAGAGGTGGAGGGACGTAGTGATGATGCGAGCCAGCGGGTCAAGCAGTGGCATTGCAGTTCCCTCTTCCTGGCCGGTATGCGCAGGTCATTCCACCATCGTTTGATTTGGGGTGGACCCGACGCTTCGGCTTTCGAGTGCTTTCGAGGGGCCCTGCATGCTTATCGGCTGCTGTCGCCAAAGCCTGAGCGCAACCTTGCAGGGAAGTGGAAATAAACGACCGATCGGGGGTGTCAGAAATTTTGTGTTCGGGCCTAACATGAGCAAGAGGTGCATGTATGCCAACCAAAAAGAAATCTGAGCGTCAACCGGTGCGGGAGCTGCCGAAGCTTCCAAAGGAACTGCTGGATCAACTCCCTGAAACGCTGATGACCGCTGAGGCCATCGAAGAGGCTTCTGCGGCCTTCAAGAAGGTGCTGATCGAGCGAGCCCTAAATGCCGAGCTTGGCTACCACTTGGGTTATCCGTCGGGCGCGCAGCGCCCGGAGGATGAAACCAACCAGCGCAACGGCAAGAGCGGCAAGACGGTGCTCACTGGCGATGGCCCGATACGCCTGGATATTCCGCGCGACCGCGACGGCAGTTTCTCACCGATTCTGATTCCCAAGCATGAGCGCCGGTATACCGGTTTTGACGACAAGATCATTGCCATGTATGCCCGTGGCATGACGGTCAGAGAGATCCGTGCGTTTCTTTCTGAGCAGTACGGTACGGACGTCTCGCCCGATTTCATCAGCTCTGTGACCGACGAGGTCATGGAAGAAATTGGCGCGTGGCAGCAGCGCCCGTTGGAGCCGATGTACCCCGTTATTTTCTTTGATGCCCTGCGGGTCAAAATCCGCGAGGAAGGCCTGGTGCGTAACAAGGCCATTTACCTGGCGTTGGGCGTTTTACCCGACGGAACGCGCGATATCTTGGGCATTTGGATCGAAAATACGTAAGCGCTCCATAAACCCCACTGTACTCAATATGGGTGGCGCGCTCAGCTAGGCGATGCGGGTGAGCAGTTCCACGGCAGCAAGGCTTCGTAATCTTCAACCGATGCCGCCGTTGGCAGGCGCTCGAGTGCGTGGCGCAGCCACGCATAGGGCTCTTGGCCGTTGGCTTTGGCGGTCTCAACCAGGCTGTAAAGTTGCGCACTGGCCTTCGCTCCCTTGGGAGTGTCGCTAAACAGCCAATTCTTTCTTCCGATCACGAAGGGACGGATCGCGCGTTCAGCGGTGTTGTTGTCGAGCGGCAGGTAGCCTTCCTCGACGTAACGCTCCAGCTTGCTCCAGTTACTTGCGAGATAACTGATGGCTTTGCCCAGGGCATTCTGAGCGGTGACCTGTGGGTGCGTCTTTTCGATCCAGCTTTTCAACTGCGCCAGTACCGGCAGGCTTTGTTCGTGACGACCAATC
>NZ_JAAVUX010000032.1 GCF_018449655.1 Pseudomonas sp. dw_358 | reverse complement strand
CTTACTGCTATTCAGCGCCGCGCTGAAGCCCTCGACCGCCGAGGTCGCGGTGGCATCGCGCATTTTGACCAAGATCAGATAACCGCTGGTGCGCTCGACAAGCGTGCCCACCGCCGAGGCATTGTCCTTGCCTTTGATCAGGTCGCCTTCCCAGTGGCCGGGCATTTGCCGGTCTTCAATCTCGGGCGGACGCACGTGAATGCTCACCATGTCGGGAATCTGGCCGCGTCGATCAACACCGCCACTGCGCGGTCTACGGGTGCTTTTCCCCTGACGTAGACACAGGATCAACTCCTTGCGCAGCTCGCCCACAGGCAGTGCGTAGATGGCGTTGTAGATCGTTTCCCGGCAAACGTAGGCTTCTTCAAAATTTATTTTCATAACACGCAGCTTGCCCGCGATTTGCTCGGGAGAAAAGCGCTCTCGAAGCAAGAGGATAATCAGGTCGAACAGCTCATTGCCCGGCACCAGCTTTCGGGGCGGACAGCAGATTTTTCGACGTTCACGAGTCAGGGCTTGGGCCTCGCAGGCCGCATACCCTCCGGTGGAAGCACTATTTCTTCGCAACTCGCGGCTGATGGTGGAAGGACTACGTCCCAGCAGATGAGCAATCTCTCGCTGACTGAGGTCTCGTTGCTGTCACTATTTGAATAGTGACGCGTTCTTCGATACTGAGTTCGGTATAAGACATCGCCGTACCTTACCTGAGGTAGGGGTGTTGCACTCAGTTTTTGCGGCTGCCACGAAGCGGCTGGCTTATGCACTATATATGAATTCGAAGTGGTCAGATTTAGCCTCACAAACGCTTTAGATAAAGCACGGAATTTAGAATTCTTGATAATCGGAGGTAATCACGAATTTTTCCGGAAGGCGATATATTTAGTATTGATTGCAGTAGTTTTTTTATTGATACTCAAACTGAAAAAAATGGCTGTTTTCGCCCGTGACCCCCGTATTCACAGGGCGTGACAGGCCAACCGCTCAAGCACCCACACCTCGCTTTGTCATTTCAAAAAAGGAAGAAACGCCTGTGACCTTGAATTCCGGCCCCATCGGCCTGCCCAAGACCCGAGACCTGGTGCGCCACTATGCGGCGCAGTTGCTCGAGGCCGGAGCAGAGGTGTCGGTGAGCGCGATTCGGACACTGATCCGGGACGAGCACGGGGTGACCGCGTCGCCGAACGTGGTGGGCGATGAAGTCAAACAGTTCTGGGCCCGGACCGGGCCCTTGCTCAGTGCCCGACTGAAGCGACCGGGAATACCGGAGGCGGTGTGCCAGGTGCTGGACAGCGTGTGGGAGGTGGCGCTGAACGAAGCCACCGCCGCGTATGCGATCGAGCGCTCGCACCACGTGCAAGAAGCGGATCGGGCGAAGGCCCGGGCGGCCGTAGCGTTGGAAGAGGCGGAGCAGGCGAGGGGACGCTTTGCCGACCAGGAACGGCAGATCGCCTTGCTCGGCGAGCACGTGCAGCGGCTGAGCGCGCAGCTGGATCGGGCGCAGGCGCAGAACGAGGAAATCCGCGGCGAGCTGCGCGAGGTGATGAATCAGCATCAGCAGCAAGGGCAGCGGCACGCTACCGAGCTGGAGCGCCTGCAGACGTCGCATCAGGCGGAGCAGATGCGTTTTGCGCAAACGCATGCGGCCGAGGTCGCTCGGCTGCAAGCGGTGCACCAGGAGGAGAATAGCGCGCTGCGCGCCGAGGTCAGTCGCCAGGCGGACATCTTCGAGAGCACCACCAATCACCTGATGATGGAGACCAGCCGGGTGCGCGATGCCGCCAAGCTGGAAACCGAACGACTGACCCAGGAACTGACGCACAGTCGCGACCTGGTCGACCAGCTGCGCGTGCAGCGCTCGGATGCCAAGGAGGAAAGCGCCGGGCTGCGGGTGCAGGTCGAGAGCGCGGCCATGCAGCTACGCCAATTGCAAAAAGCGCATGACTGGCTGGAGGCGCAGGAGGCGCCGGCCAAGGATCAAAAGGAGGAGGGCAGGGCGTAGGAGGGCTTTTCGACAGCGCTCGGCTGTTGCATGATCGCGCTATCCCCCTCTGCACTAGGCGATCGCACCACAACGCAGGTCAATTGGCACAAAATCTTCGTTGCATAACTGACATAACTCGAGACACGGTATGACCGCTGAATTGACTGAAGAAGAAATGCGCCGAGCATTGTTTGGGGCAGAGCAGGCCCCTGCGCCGCAGGTGCAGATTCCCGATCCGATGGCGCATATTCCGGACGTGGTGATCGTGCCGCCGGCTCCGGCAGTTGCAACCCGGAAAAAAAAGAGTAGCGGGGCCTTCACACCACGGGTGCGGGTGACTCTACAGGTAGGCAATGAACTCGAAGGCGCAACGCAGCCCTATGTCCATGAGGTCGATACGTTGAGCATGCTGCAGGCCGAGCAGGAAGCGGTCAAGGTGGCCAGGAAGAAGTATCGGTACGTCGAAGTCGAGTCAGTCACCTTGATGTGAAGGCGGCAGTTCACACTGCATGGGGCCATGTGTTAGAGCGCGCATCGCAGACGTATGTGCTGAGGCCGACACGAACCGAGACGGGCAGTGGTTGCCGAGAGACAGTATTACGCTACGTTAGTCAATTTTGTTGCTGCCGCAGCAAAAAAAAATCAAGCTCTTAGGAAGGCTGCCGAAACACATGTTAAAGCTATTTCTAGAACCGTTTCGGAAAAATTTTAGCTACTGAGGAAATGAGATGGAATTATGGTGATGAAATTTCGTAGGAGAGCTAGTTCTTGCAATTACTTCTGCTAGCCATTAATTTTCTTTCACGCTTACGACGATCAAGGCACCTGCAAGATTGTATCTAGGGCTAAAATGGAGTTTGTAATGAGATCAGTCTCAGGCTGTGTACGTAAAGTCAGGATCCTCGCATTGACGATAGCTACCACGAGTGTTACGAATTGTGCGCTTGCAGCTGATTCGTATTGGTGGCTAGAATCAACGCCCGAACCTCATTATGCGACAGCGGTCGCCGCGTGCGATTTTTGGAGTAATGAGTATTTTCCCGTGACGTTTGAATTTCTACAATATGATTATTTTTCTGCTCCCGATTACCGTGCAGGTCAGCTCGGAGGGGCCTATTGCTTCAGCACTCGGGGTAGGAGGGGGGTAAACTATGTAAAGGGTGACTGTTCAAACGGTGGGAACTACAACGCAATTTCCGGAGCATGCGAGCAGTCAGGGGTCGAAATATTGCGCAAGAATACGGGAAAGCCTGGTGGTTTATTAAGCTGCAATGCCCCATCGTTAGCAGTAGGCGACCCCATAGACATCGCCACTGGGAATAACTATCAAGATGATATTGATTATCAATCGAAAGATCTGCAGCTGGAATTTCATCGATATTACAATAGTCAAAGTACTCCCGCTCCTGTTTGGACAAATACGTTTTCTACTCATCTGGTGATTGATACAAGTGACTTGATTTTGGTCAAAGCAGATGGATCTCAGGCCATGTTTTTCATTCATAATGGAGTGATCTCTTCCGAAAGCACAGAGCTTGGGCAGTTATCCCAGTCCGGTTCGAATTATATATACATGGCTCCTACTGGGGATGTCCAGACGTTCAACTCATCCGGTCAGATGACGAAGTGGCAGCGCAACGCTTTAAGCACGCTTTCACTGACTTATGGCGACTGGGATGTTGTGGTTAAAGATGATTTGGGGAATTCACTGACTATAACTTATAGCTATAGTGCAAATGGGCAGCTTGGAAGCTTGCAGGCTGATGGGTTGACAGTTGTTTATAGCTATGGCGGATCAAACGCTTCTCTCTTGTCGCAAGCGACTTATACAAGAGGGAGTTCGGTCGTGACAAAAAAATATAATTACGGTGATTCAACTAACCCTGATCGTATTACGAGTGTGATCGACGAGAGAGGCTTGGTTGCGAGTTCCTGGGAATATGATTCGAGCGGGCGAGTTGTTTTGGGGGCGCGTGGTGGCGCTATCGATCAGATAAAATTGGAATACAATTCTGACGGTACTACCACAGTGACAAACGCTCTTGGCAAACAAGCGAATTATAAGTTTCAATTGATAGATGGAGTAAAACGCGTTGTCGCAATTACCGGCGAACCTTCTGATAACTGCCTGGCTAGCAATTCGAGCTACACCTATGACGATCGTGGTCTGATTTTGACCAAGACCGACGCCAAAGGCAACCTCACCACCTACACCTACAATGACCGGGGCCTGGAATCCAGCCGTACCGAAGCCAGCGGCACACCCCAGTCCCGCACGATCACCACCACCTGGGACCCCACCCGGTTTCTA
>NZ_JAAVUX010000031.1 GCF_018449655.1 Pseudomonas sp. dw_358 | reverse complement strand
CTTGGACCCCTGAGCGCTCTACTAGCTTGGAGGGATCTAAAACGCTTCATCCTCCACTGATAGTTGAAGGACGAGGCTGCATCAACTGCAGCTGTTCACGATACTCATCTGTAATCGTTTTCGCTTGACTGCTCCCGGAAATCACCCTTGGCGTGATCAGAACAATCAGTTCGGTCCGGCCACGACTGCGGCTGGTGTTGCCAAAAAGCCAACCTAGCCCCGGGATCTTCCCGAGATACGGAACGCTGCTGTTGCTGTCGACGCGGTTGTCCTTGATCAAGCCACCCAATAGCACTGTCTCACCACTCTGAACGGCCACTTGGGTCGACACGGCTCGCGTAGAAATAGTCGGATTGCCATTGGCGTCCGTAATGGCGCTGGCATCACTGACCTGCTGCTGCACGTCCATGTACACCAGACCGCCTGGATTGATCCGGGGCACCACATCCAGAATCACCCCTGTCTGGATGTACTGTACCGAACTGGTCGTGACCAGTGAGCTGCCCGTGTTGATGGTCGTCTGATTGATGGGGATGTTGTCACCCACCTGAATCTGCGCCTGCTGATTGTTCATCACCACCAGGGAAGGGGCGGAGAGCACCCGTGTGTTGCCGCTGGTTTCCAAGGCATGCAACGCAATCTGCAGGTTATTGCTCACAAAAGAGTAGAACAGCGCATCGGTACTGCCGAGGGCGGCTCCGCCAGCACCCAAGGCGCCCTGGCTTCCCGAAACGTTCTGGATACCCGACGTCGTCGAGTTGCCAGCCAGATGGCCCAGATACCATTGCACGCCTAAATTAAGAGATCCCGTCAAGCTGACCTCAAGAATTCGGGTCTCGATCTGCACCTGCATCGGCAGGCTGTCCAGGCGTTGGATTGCCGAGTGGATCTCCGCCCACTCAGTGGGTCGGCATCTCACCAGCAACTGGTTGGTAGCTTTTTCTGCGGTGATCCTGACCCCGTTATTGCCAGCACCATTATCGCTGGACGTAGGTGGCGCATCCGCTTGGGTATCGTTGGTCTGCGTGCCGTTGTCGCTGCTCGGCTCTCTCCTTGAGTTGTTTCCCAACGCCATACTGCCTAAGCCGCCTTGGCCACTGACCATTGAGGTACCGCTGCTGCCCAGCCCGCCGCTGCTGACACCGTTTGAAGACAGAGTCATGGTGCGCAATCCTGGGGCCACTTGGGCAGCCTGTGTCTCACCGCTGGGGGCATTGCTGTAGATCTGACGCAGGTAGCCGGCTAGGTCTGTGGCTTTTAAATTGCGCACGTCGTACACGTACATCTGGGGCTCGTTACCACCGCCTTGGTCAATGGTGTCGATCCATCGGCTGATTTCGTTGAGATACTCAGGCTGCGGGGAAATCGCCACGATCGCGTTGGTACGTTCGATCGGCAGGAAACGCAGCATGCCTGCCATGGGGGTACCGCTTTGAGGGCCGAACATTCGGTCTAGCGCCGGCATCAATTCGCCGACATTTGCGCGCTTAAGCCCAAATACACCAATGGACATGCCTTTGAGCCAGTTCACGTCGAACGTATCAATTGTGCTCTGGTAGTTATTGAGCTCTTCCTGAGTACCCGCCATGACCAGGACATTGCGCGAGGCATCGACCAACAGAAAGGCATTTTCACGAGCGAAAGGCTTGAGCAGCTTCTGCATTTCAGAGGCCGACAGGTAATCCAGTACGTACAGGCGTGCAGTCAGTCCGCTGGCCGGTTGGCCTATCGAAAGACGAGGTACCAACTGCCCTGCTACGGCCTGATTGGCCGGGAGCACGACGAAGCGATTACCTTGGCGGATCAGAGCGTTGTTGGTCCAGGACAACAAGGTCTGCAGAATGGACAAAGCTTCGCTTCGAGCAACAGGTTTGGAGGTGGAAAATGTCACGTCACCGGTCACGCCTTGAGCGATGCTGAAGTCTTCCTTGAGGATATCGCCCAGAATTATGTTTACCACCGTCTGGATGGGCTGATTGGTAAAGTTGAGGGAGATACCATCAGCCCCCACCGGTTTGGGCTGAGCAAGAGAAGGTACCTTTCCGGGCGCAACGAAGCTACGGTTGCCGCGGATGATCTGCTGCGCTGCCGAAGACGGTGGCTGGCTCACGTTGGTGTCCAACGAGGGCAAAACGGCTGCCTCAACCCTAGGACGATCAGCCCCAGTTCCAGCCAGGCCTTCCCGTATCAAGGCGTCTTCGCGCTTGGGCTGTGAATTGGTCGGGGCCACGCAACCCTGAAGGACCAGAGCAATCGTCAAACAACATGAAATAGAGCGGTAGGCCACGTGGCACTGTCCTTAGTAGATCGTCACAAATGAGAAAAAATCGTATGTCCGGGATCAGGGCTTAGGCTTTGTTCCCGATAACCAGAGGGTTGCGCTTTTGCTGCCATAGATCAGTTGAACCTGACGCTCGCCGACCAAGGTGACCTTCCACCCATTGGGCAGCGTATCCCCCTCTTTGATCTTGAACCGGGCTTCGCCTTGCTTGATCAAGACCAGCCGAGTTTGCCCGGTCAGGACAATGCCGGTCACCTGAACGCCATCAAGGCTCGGGGCCATTACAGGGGCAGACGCAGCAACAGGATCCGGCTGCCGAGAAGGGTTGAACAATGGTCGCTCCCAAGTCGCGGCGTAGTCGGCCAATGGTAATGCGATCACGGGGCTGACTGCCGATACGGGAATCTGTAACACCGGCGTGCTGGAGAATTCTGGCCAAATGATACTGCCACCCTGCTGTCTCCAAAGGCTCCAGCAGATGAGCGTCAGCGCACAAACGAGAATAGCAAGCAGCAGGTTTGCTCGATGACGTGCCAGCATCACTGTTGCACCTCTGTAGATGCAGCGGTGCGCAGGTAGCCTGTGATGAGCATCTGCACGTTGATGTGATGTCGACCGTTGGTTGTCGAGTTATCCAGTTTCCTCAGACTCATGGACTCGACGATCAAAGTAGGATGGCCGGTCTCCAGGCGATACAGCAACCGTGCCAATGGCTCGCTTTCGCAGTCCAGATTGACGTTGATCTTGACGGCCGAGAATCCGTTGTCGCTATTTCCGTTGACGGGCATGCGATTGGAGATGGAACAGCTGTGGCCGTTGATGGCCGTCTCCTGAACATACGAAGCCAGAAGTCCCATCAACTGTGCCCCTGCTGCGCCGCTGTCATTGCCTGACAGCAGGGTCTGTGCAGCCAACCCTTGCGCCTGGACATTGGCCAGCTGCTTCTCCAGTGGCGCACGCTGGGCCAACAGCACCTGGTAGTGCTGGTAGGTCTCGTCCAATGTCCGCGCTTCCTCATTCATTACGGATAATGGCGCAGTGAACCACCAATGCACCAACAGCAGATACCCGAGCACCACACTCGCCAGAGCGAGCGTCACGGCCACAAGCCGTTGCTCAAGGGGCTTTAGTTTCAGGCGCATTCTGCAGACCCTCCCGCTTGAGATGAGCGAGTATCGAAAACCGATCCTTACCAGTCGCGGCGTCGGTCTGGATAACCCCTGAAAACCCCATATTGCTCAAGCTGGTGCATTTCTTCATCTGGTCAATCAGGCCGCTGGCTAGTTCGCTTTGACCATCAAGGCTGACGTCGCCAGCCGGGTTGATGATGAGTTGCTCAAGCCAGGTATTGGATGGAATGCACTGACTGAGTTCACTCAATAGCCCACTCATTGACGACGCGTTGGCTTTGCGAACACCGACATACTGGCCTTCATCCCGAGCGGCACTTAGACTCTGCCGCAGACTTTGTACGGCCTGGGCCTGGCTACGCAGAGCCCTGACTTCGCCTCGCATGATCTCCAACTGATCTTCACGATCCACTACCCACAGGTGCATGACCAGCAAGGTCAAGGCCACACTGACAGTGATCAGTATCCAGCCTGTACGTCGATGCGGGTCTGCTCTTGCGACCTGCCAATCGTTGGGGGTCAGATCCACCTGCAGCTGGTGGCCGTCGCGATCCAGGGCGCTCACTGAACTGACCTTTATGCCTCGATTACCGAGCGTTTGCAGAATGCCGTCCAGCCGACGCCGGGCCACGACAACAAGGTTTACCTGCAGGCTCTTGTCAGGACGAACTATCGGCCTTTCGTAATCGAGATAAACCTGCTCCCCCGTGAACGGCATGTACCGGTCCACCTCGTATTTCATGATGGCGGACAGCTCGGACGCTGCCGTCGGCGGGAGCACGACCGGTCGGGTCAACACGTTTTCGGCAGCCAACACCAGCACAAGCCTGGCGGTGCTCCCAGAGAGACGAGCGTTAGCTAGGTCTATCTGCGTGCCGCTGTTGTCCCATAGCGCTGCGTCCCTCCAATGGACCACCTCTTCGTTGTCGGCGACCATCCATTGTTGCCATCGGGCAGGCATGCATCCGATTAATTGACGACCCCACCAGCGCGTGAACGTGGGGAAAACTGAGGCATGCCAGTAGGACAGCAGAGGGCCGAACCCTGAGCGCAACATCAGTGCGCTTGTTTTGGAGAGTGATTTCATTCCTTCCAGCGAAGCACGCGGTAAAGTGGCTCGCCTCCTCCCGCAGGATTCAGATAAAGCGTGACGTGCAGGCCCGCGCTAAAGCCGTCAGACATCTGGCCACGAGTGTTTATAGTAACAATAGAACCGGGGCTATTAGAGACACTGATCGGATTCGCCAAAGCCAACGCGGCACGGACGTCTGGAGTGGCGAACGCCGTGTCGGGTTGAGCCAATCCTGTCCACAGGGTGATGTGGGGCTCCAATTTTTGATAAAGCTCGGAATCCATGCCGTTAAACGCCTGCACCTGTTCAAGGACTTTCACAGGGCGACCGGCCGTGCGAAGACTTCTTAATTGTTCACTCAGTTGCGGGGCCTGGATGCGGTTAGCGCCCAGATAGAGCAGCAATTGCGCGAAAGCTTGTGGATCAGCAAAGTTGAGGTCCAGTTTGCCACGTTCACTACGAACCGAGAAAGCCACTTTCACGCCATCCAGCAGCATCTCGTACTCTCTGCCATCAGCCACCAACGGCTGAGCCGCAGGCTCGAGCAGGCGTTCGACCGCCACGGCCAGCCCCGCCTCGGCGCTGATCAACGCATGGCTGCGGTCAAGGGCATGATGGCTCTGCTGATTCTCAAGCCGTATAGCGGTCACCACGCCGCCCATCAGCACCGCCAGGAACGCCAGTGCCCACAAGGCGACCAGCAAGGCCGCTCCGCGTTGGCAAGTCATGGTGCTGCCCATGACGTGGTATCCAGGTTCGAGCGCAAGGCGACCGTCAAGTCCGGCCAACGCACCGGACCTTCAATTTCCAGCTCGAGGCGTACATAGTTGGGTAACCGATCAGGCCATGGCCAGGACGGTATCCATTCCGTGGGATGCTGGCTGTTGTCCAAACCTCGATACGCCAGATGCAGACTGCGTACATGATGCAAAAGACACTGAGGCTCACCCCATGATCGGGTATCCGAATCGTTGACGGGGGTAAACGTCACCATCAGATCATGGGCTCCAGAACCATCATCGACCAATCGAACATAATGGACCTGCAGGCCCCCGTTCAGGGAGGCGGGCAAGGGGGCCATAAACTCGATGGCTTGTTCCGTCCCGGCCAGCACGTTGCGTTTTCTACCCCTGTCACTGTCCAAAGCGAGCACCAGTGCCTGCTGGAGCGCCAAGCGCAGAAAATCTTGTGCCGCCCGGACTTCGGTCAGCCTTGAGGCGTAGCGGTTGGACATTGCCAGGGTATGGCGGCTACTGGTCAGCGCGGAGCCGACCAATACCAGCATGACGCCGATTAGGGTCATGGCCAGCAGCATTTCAAGCAGTGTGAAGCCCTTGCTGTGCGCCTTCATGGGGTCAACCTGACGTCGCTGGACTGCGCGCGCAGCGTGGTGAAATGCTCTTCGCGATAGCCGTCGGTGAGGGTTAACTCCAGCTTGAAGAGTTTTACTGCAGCGGTACTGCGCATGACGGTGCTGGCCAGATTCCAGTGCACCCTGTCTTCATCGCCCTGCCACTGGCCGACCTGCACCGCTCCTCGCGCGTGGCCGTCAAAAATGGATCGAGCTGTAAGTGCCAGGTGGGTGGCTTCGTCGTCCTTGAGCAAGGATCGGGTCGCCGACCCCATGGCGCTGAACACAACGAAGAAACCGATTGCCAGCAGCGACACCGCGGCCAACAGCTCCAGCAGGGTGAAGCCGCTCTCGCGTCTTTTACCTGCAATACACCGCTTCATAACGGCGTGATCTCATGCCACACCGCCATGCCAGTCAGCCAGGCCACATCGATCCGCCATGCACGGTCCTCGCGCTCCAGGTAGACATTGCCGCCACTGGAGGCGCCATCGGGATAAAAAGCAAACACTGCCTCATGAGGCACTTGGCCGGCAGCTGTGGTAGCCCGGATCGTCATGTCAGTGGGCAACGACTGCACGGGGGCTCCCGAAATTTGGAAGCGCTTGTCGAGAATATCCAGACGCACGTAAACCGCCCGCCCCTGAGAGATGGCTTGGGAGCGAGCGGTACGCAGTGCCAACGTCAGATCGCGGCCGGCCTGCCGGTCCCGCGCCGCTGACAATCCGTGGTTGATACTCGATGCCAGCAGGCTCATGCCAACGGCCATGATAAGCATGACGGCAAGCATTTCCAGCAAGGTGAAGCCCCGCATGCGCTGCCAGCGAGCCACCTGAGACTATTCCCAATTGCCAAGATCGGCGTTGTACCCATCGCCGCCCGGCTGACCGTCACGGCCCAGGAAGATCAGATCGAAAGGCCCATGTTCACCTGGTGCGCGGTAGGCGAAGGGATTGCCGAAGGGATCTTGCAAGTCGCTTGGTTTGGCATAGGGACCTGACCAGTTTCTAGCGGTTGCCGGCTTGGTGATCAGGTCGGTCAGATTCTTGGGAGGCGAACCGACATCCATGGCATAGCTTTCGATTTTCATCGAGAGACTGGCCATCTGCGCTTTCCCTGCTCCGTACTTGCCTTTCTCCACGTTGCCCCCCACTTGGCGCACAACAATGGTGGCCACGATGCCCAGCAGCACGATGACGGCCAGCATCTCCAGCAAGGTGAAACCGCGGTGATGCCGAGGCGCCGAAAATGTGTTTTGCATGGTATCGAGTTCCAAATCAGATATTGCTCGTAAGGCTCATCAGCGGAAGCATGATGGCGAGCATGATAAAAGCCACCAGGGCAGCCATGACCAGCGTAAGGCTGGGGACTAGCGCAGCAAGTAATCGATCAATGTTGCGTTTTGCTTCTGTATCGAACACCTCGGCCACTTTGAGTAGCATTACATCGAGCTGTCCCGACTCTTCCCCGACCTCGATCATCTGCAGCGCCAGGTCAGGTAGCACCCCTTGTATGGCAAGTGCGACTGACAGAGTGCCGCCATTTTTGACCTGGGTGCTAGCCTGGTCGACGGCTGATTGTACCGCGCGGTTGTTGCAGACCTGGCGTCCGATACCCAGCGCGGTCAGAAGTGGCACGCCTTGGCTAAGGAGCGTGCCGAGCGTCCGTGCCAGTCGGGCGGTTTCGAGAAGCTGCAGTAGCTGCCCCAGTCCGCGTGAGTGCAGCACACGGCGATCCCATCGCAGTCGAGCGGCAGGTTCCCGAAACCGTGCGGTGACCGTCATCCCCACTGCGATACCACCGATGAGCAAGTAAAGGCCGAAGTCACCTAGAAATTGGCCCGCTCGTAACACTGACTGAGTGATAAGCGGAACCGGAACCCCCAGCCCATCGAATATCGGGATAAATTGCGGCACCACATAGGCCATCAACAATACCAATGAGCCCAGCACCCCCACCAGCAGGAAGGCCGGATAGATGAGCGCGTTTGTTACTTCTCCCTTGAGAGCCTGGGCCCGCTCCAGATAAAGAGCCAACTGCTTAAGGGTGTCGCCAAGCCTACCCCCTGCTTCACCCGCTTTGACCATGCTCAGATAAAGGGGGGTGAATTGTCCCGTTTCTTCTGCCAGGGCAAGCGAGAGCGGCCGGCCATCTTTGACGCGGTTCCGGACCCGGGTCACCAGTGCACCACCCGGCAAGTTGCCAGGTTGGCTTTGCAAAATGAGCAAGCTCTTGTCCAGCGGTTGGCTGGCACCGAGCAGCGTTGCCAGTTGGTGCGTGAACTGGACGAGTTGCCGACTGTTCAGGGGGCCTCGTTTGAACAGCCGCCGCAGACCGGTTCCCGACGAAGCCTGCGCCGGTCCTACCTCCATGATAATCAGTCCGCGGGCCTGCAACAGGGTAGTTGCCGCGTCTTGGCTAGCTGCTTCGATTGCCCCTTGTTCTCTTCGGCCAGCAGCATCCAGTGCTCTGTATCGGTACTGGGTCATCCATTACTCT
The DNA here is from genome assembly GCF_018449655.1 of Pseudomonas sp. dw_358. Classification (GTDB taxonomy): domain Bacteria; phylum Pseudomonadota; class Gammaproteobacteria; order Pseudomonadales; family Pseudomonadaceae; genus Aquipseudomonas. Next base: position 3,055 of record NZ_JAAVUX010000031.1, on the reverse strand, counting down.
CCACGTGTCACTCGCAGGACTTCTTCAAACGTGGTCAGGCCCATCAAAGCTTGTCTCAAGCCATCTTCGAAAAGCGTGCGCAGGCCCTCCTCGCGCGCCGCCTGCTCCAGTGCCGTTGCGCTAACTCTTTCAATCAGCAAACCACGCAGACGATCACTCATGACCAGCAGCTCGGTAATGGCGTTACGACCGCTGTAAGCAAGGCTGTCCGGCACGCCCTTTCGAGGTCGCCAGAGCTTAATAGGTCGCACAACCGTCAAACGGTCCAAGCCGTAGAGGGCTATGAACTCGGCCGAAGGTTCATAAGTTTCACATTCCTCAGGCACCAATCTTCTCACCAGGCGCTGGGCCAGGATGGCATTCACGGTAGAGGCAATGAGGTAGGGTTCCACTCCCATGTCCATCAAGCGGGTGATACTCGCCGAAGCACTGTTGGTGTGCAAGGTGGACAGCACCAGGTGCCCGGTAAGCGAGGACTGAATCGCGATCCGGCAGGTCTCAAGGTCACGCATCTCACCGATCATGATCACGTCCGGGTCCTGACGGACGATCGAGCGCAGCGCGTTTGCAAAATCCAGTCCGATGGCAGGTTTCACCTGTGTCTGGTTGATCCCAGCGATCTGGTACTCCACCGGGTCCTCCACCGTAATGATCTTGCGCTCGGGCTTGTTGAGCCGTGATAGCGCTGCATACAGGGTCGTGGTCTTGCCGGATCCGGTGGGGCCCGTGACCAAGACAATACCGTGAGGTCGTTCGAGTACATCCAGAAAGCGCTGCAGCCGTTCGCCATCAAAGCCCAGGCTCGGAAAGTCCAGTGATACAGTCTGTCGATCCAGAAGCCGCATGACCACTGACTCGCCAAAGCTAGTTGGCATCGTCGAAACGCGCAGGTCCAGATCCTTGCCCTGAATACGCAGCATGATGCGGCCGTCTTGAGGTAAGCGGCGCTCGGCGATGTCTAGTTTGGCCATGATCTTGACCCTAGAAATCACCGCCGCAGACGAGCTCGAGGGAGGCGCCTCCGACTCATGAAGCACACCATCGACACGATACCGGACCTTCAAGATGTTCTCGAAAGGCTCGATATGAATGTCTGAAGCGCGGAGCTCTACGGCTCGCTGGATCACCAAATTGACCAAGCGGATCACCGGCGCTTCAGAGGCCAGATCTTTGAGATGCTCGATGTCGTCTTCATGATCATCGGTCTGGACGAGGCTTTCCGTAAGCGTCCCCATCATGGAACGCCCTTGACCGTAAAATTGCTCGACCAATCGTTCGATTTCGCTTGGGAGGCCTATAGAACAACGGGCTTTGCGTTCAGTGGCGTATTCCAGAGCCTCGATCGCAGGCAGGTCTGATGGATCAGCTACCAGAAGGTGAATTTCGGTGTTATCCCATTCCACTGGTACCAGGCGGTACTGCTTAAGAAAGCGCGCAGGAATGGCAGGCGGCCGATCAGCTAGCTCAGAAATCTCTGCAGAAAAAACGACAGGGATGTCAAAGGCAGTAGACGTGGCAAATGCAAGGTCTCTCTCGGAGACCACACCAAGGCGCAGCAACAGCTCTGAAAAGCTTTGATTTGGCTCGCTTGCGTACAGAGCCTGAGCTCGCTCTGCGTCGGCGGGCCTAATACTTTTGCTGATTAAAAGCACGTCTAGCGCTCTAGTTTGTTCCGGTGTATTCATTGCCCACCCTTTCACTGTATAGCTAAGAAGCTTAATCGCTAAGGGATTTCTTGACCTGTATTAATGTCATATTTCTTTATTTTCTTAAAGAACTCCACGGCAGCATTCGCCCTACCATTGTAATAGTCATCTAGCCTTTGCTCTACATGAATTGGCATCCAAACCACAAACAGCTCTAGATCGCTTACAGCATCTAATTCAGCCTCTTCTAGATTCCCATTAATATATATAAAGAGCTGGTTAGACCCAACCGGCTGATTACGATATCGTGCCGGGCCGATGTTATCTCCGCAACCCCAATGACCTATCACTTCCCATTTGCTTTTTTTAATTGACCTTAAATCCACATAAACTCTAAATAATATTTTTTCCTCTTTGAGGTTTGGATTTTTGTCCAGTTCCTGGGTCATCAAATCAAAAAAAACACAATCTCCGAAACTGGTCAAACCGGCATAACAGTAGTTACCACCCTTGATTGGAATTGCTAGCAAATCACCAGCAATTGGTAAGGCGTTATTTTTCTTAATTTTTTCCATAGTTATCTACCCCCGAAAATTCTAATACGTGCAGGAGAATTATCAGGCAAGGCGCCGAATGATGATTTTGCTGCAGAATCATACAGGATGCCTCTAGGATTAAAGTCAGAAACCCCGTTTATCAAATTTCTAGCGCTGCCACCTACGCTTTGCGCTCCTCCATAAAAATCTATCAACTGTTGTTCACGCCCGCGAATGGCTTGATAATCATTTGTAAATCTATCCAACACCGGAGGAAAAAAGCCCTCGGCATTTAGATGATTTTGCTGCATACCTCGAGTACGAACCAAATCTTCAGGCGTACCATAGCCAGAGGTCCGACCACAATAAACCTGGCCGGTGCCGGGATTTGTTCGCGTATAAGTCGCATAAGAAAAGTTATTTCGGTTAGGGGTGTCTCCAGTTAATGCCAAAGGAACAACCAAAGCTCCAGAGCTTATAAATCCACCAACTCCAGCCCCTTCTACCAACATTCCGCTAGCTGTGAGACCATAAAGCCCGGACGGGTCCTGGTAAGATAAGGGGTTTCCTCCGACATACCCATAAGTATTGATCCCGCCATTCAGCCCAATCGGATCGCTCTGCACATACCGCCCCGTCTGCGCATTGTAGTCCCGGTAGTAGTTGTAGCTCAGCTGGCTGGTCGCATCATAAACCTGACCTGGGAAGCGCAGTGCGATGCTCGTCGTATTGCCATCCCCGTCCACATCCTCGTTCGGTGCCCCTACCCCGTACGCATCGCTGTTCCAGCTCCACAGCAAGGTCTGCGCACTGTCGGTCGCCAGCCGCGGCGTGTTCAGATGGTCGGGGTGCAGGTACAGCACCTTGCTCGCG
>NZ_JAAVUX010000030.1 GCF_018449655.1 Pseudomonas sp. dw_358 | reverse complement strand
GGCAGATGGGGTTTTGTTTTTAGTAGAGACATTCGATTTTTGTTGGTGCGTTGCCTAGGCGACGACCCGACGACACAGAATTTCTTGACGACCATAGAGCATTGGAACCACCTGATCCCATCCCGAACTCAGCAGTGAAACGATGCATCGCCGATGGTAGTGTGGGGTTTCCCCATGTGAGAGTAGGTCATCGTCAAGATTCAATTCCAAACCCCATCTGCGCAAGCAGATGGGGTTTTGTTTTTAGGGCGTGCAACAGGTTCCTCGCCGTTGAGTCATGCGAACAGATTGCGCACGTTAGCCATGGCATGATCGGCAAAGCCTTGCAGGAAAGCCTCGAACCCCGGCATATCCTGGGCGTTCGCCAACACCGGCTCGGCAATGATCGTCCACACGGCCCGGCAGGCGTCTGCCCCCAGTTCTTGCACCTCCATCGACGCCCACAGATTACCCACGGGCAAGGTGGTATGGATCGTGTTCCAGGTCATGCAATAGCGGATGTCATCTCGACTGTTCAGCTGTTCGATCACCACGTTGCCGTCCTTGAAAAACTTCTTGCGTACCGAGCCAGGACCGCTGCCCGTCATTTCTGTGTGCGACAGCGCAGGAATAAAGGTCGCGAAGCCCGCAAAATTACCTACGGTGCCCCAGACGCTCATGGCCGCTGCAGGAATCTCCACAGCGGCAATCACGCGACGGCCTTCAGGGTTATGGATCAGCGTATCGGGTTTGAGTGCGTTCATGGTGTTACTCCGGTTGGGGTGGATCAAAGGAAGTGAATGGTCTTCAGGTAATCGCATCCGGTGCCCAGTAGCTCCGGTGTTTTAGCGGGGTACGCGGTGCCCATGCGGCGCAGGCCGGCTGCCGCATTGGCATGACCGATCAGAGAGATATCGCCGATGTCTTCTTCGAAACCGTCCAGATAGAACCCCAGCACGCCATACAGCGCATTGCTGCTATCCACCAGTTTGAGTTGACGCTGCCACTGCTCGACGCTGACCCACTGAAACGCCAGGCCGCAGCTGCGAAACGACTCGACATAGGCCGCCCAGCTCAAGGGTTCAGGGTTGTGCAGATTGAACACTGCAGCCTCCGGTTGATAGCGACTGCTGTGAAACGCGATAAACCGGGAAAGGAAATCTACCGGCATCAGGTCGAAGTTCAGCTCCAGTGCCGGAACCATGCCCAGTTGCAACGACCCTTTGAGCATCAGCATCAAACGGTTGCGGTGGGGCTGGCACACACCTGACTCACTGTTGAAACCGATGTTGCCCGGCCTGTACAGATTGACCCGCACCCCTTGGCGTCGGGCCCGCTCCAGCACGCGCTCGGCAACCCATTTGGACAAGTTGTAGCCGTTACGAATGTAGATAGGCGGGGTCTCGGCAGCAGGCTGCTCCAGCACCTGTCCCTGGGCATCCACGGCACTGCAGGCAGACAGGGTCGAAACATAGTTGAAGACCTTCTTGCTCGCCCCTTCACATAACTTCAGGCACTCGAAAATCGAGTCGACGTTGTCGCCTGCCAACGAATCGTAATCCAGCACGTGATTGACGTTCGCCGCGTTATGCACCAACGCCCCGTACTCTTGGTCGAGCCGGCGGTAGTCAGCCTCGTTCAGGCCGAGTAGTGGCCGGCTGGTATCCGCCGCATAGACGCGCACACGGCTCAGATCCAAGTGCCCCAGCTGGTTGTCGGCCAGCGCATCGGTGAAACGCCGAGTGGCCATCACCTGCGAAGCCCCGCGCACCAGGCAGGCCACCTCGGTCGCTCCCCATTCCAACAAGGCCTGAACCAGATGCACGCCTACGAAGCCATTGGCCCCGGTCACAATCACCTTATGCACGTCGCCCATCCGGCTGATGGGCTGGACCTCGATGCCCAGCTCCCGCTCGGCATCGATATACGCCTGATCGCTGACACTGGAAGCCACCACGGCATCGCCACTGACCAACACTGCGAGATTGATCAAGGTGGGTTGCTCGATGAAGCGGTTGATCGACAGCCCCCGGCCAAAATGCTCGCGGATCAGCACCAGCATTTGCGAGAGCAGAATCGAGTGGCCGCCCAGGTTGAAGAAGCTTTCGTCCGTGCTGATTTCATCCTCGGACAACGCCAGCAGCTCGCTCCACAGCCCCAGCAGACGTTGCTCGACTTCGTTCGCGGGCAAGCGATGCTGTGCCCGCTCCGAGAAGCTCAGGGGCGTCGTTAGCAACGCCTTTCGATCAATCTTGCCATTGCTGGCCGACGGCAACTGCTGCAGTGCGCTGATCACCGTGGGCTGCATGTAGTCGGGCAGTCGAGCCTGGGCGTGTGCCTTGAGGAGCGCCTGGGCATCTTCTGCCTGGGGTTCGGCGACAAAAGCCAGGATACGTCGCTGACTGTCGATGACCACGGCCACCTGGCGATAGAGCAAGCTGTCCCGCAGACAACCCTCGATCTCCTCGGGCTCCACGCGAAAACCGCGGATCTTCACCTGATTATCCAATCGGCCGCTGAGCTCGATACCCTGCTTGCCCCAGCGCCCGATGTCACCGGTGCGGTACGCACGTACTCGCGTATCGCCGGGTAGCTCGATCCACGGATAGCGCTCGGCGGTCAGGGACGGGTTGCCAAGATAGCCCAGCCCCACACCGGCACCTACGATGTGGATCTCGCCGCTTTCTCCCTCGGCCACGGGGCGCTGATGCGCGTCGAGAATCAGTACGCCACAGTTGGCAATCGGGCCGCCAAGAGAGCGGTTCGAATCGCCGGCCTCCATGCGTCTTGCCGTCACCAGTACCGTGGCCTCTGTCGGTCCATACAGGTTGTACAGTCGACACTGCGTCGCCAGCCGCTCGATCACCCACGGCTCGCAGACATCGCCCCCGGTCATGACATGCTGCAAGCCCAGTGGCCGGTCCAGCGGCAACAGGCTCAGCAGCGCCGGCGGCAGAAAGGCATGGCTGAGGCGGCTGCGCTGAATCAGCTCCACCAGTTGCAAGGGATCGCGCCGCTGATCATCGCTGGGCACCACCAGGCACGCACCGCTGAGCAGGGTGGGAAAGATGTCGATCACCGAGGAATCGAAACTCAGGGTCGAAAACTGCAACACCCGACTCTGAGCCCCCAAGGCGACGTAATCGGCATACCACGCGGTGAAATGGCTCAGGTTGTGTTGACTCAGTAATACCCCCTTGGGCTGACCGGTGGTGCCCGACGTGTAAAGGGCCATGCACGCCGCGTCACGGTGACAGGCGCCGCCAAGCAGCACAGCCGTTTCGTCTGCATGGCTATGGAGTGCCAGGCTGATTTCACCCGCCAACGGGTGAGTACCGTCATGGAGCAACAACACCGCGCCCGCATTCTCCAGGATGAATTGCTGACGCTGCAGCGGTTGCGCAGGGTCCAGGGGCAGGTACACCGCGCCGCTGGCCAGCACCGCGAGGATAGTGGCGTAGAGCAGCGGCGAGCGGGGCAGGCAGACACCGATGATGACATCCCCGCTTTCCCCCACCGGCAGCCGGCCCAGCAGCTGCTGTTGTACGGAGGCGGCCAGCTGCTGCAGCTCGGCAAAGCTCAGGCATCGTTCCTCGAACTGTAATGCCGGCCGCTCGGCAAAGCGCTCAAGGCTCTCCAGCAGTCGCTGACTGAGAGGCTGTTCGGCAACGGCGAGCAAGTCCGGGCGTGCAGTACGGTTGTAGCGATGCTGGAAGGCCAGACTTTCCAACGCCAGCAAACCTGAAGGCACAGTGTGACGAGAGGGCTGGACGCTGCTCATCTGCTCTAACCATTGGCCGTCACGGCTCTGGCCGCTGATGAGCAACGTCACTGCCGACACCAGCGCCTCGCGCGCCAGGTCAACTTGCTCGCGGCCGTTGCCACTGTCGGTGGCCCCGACCGCCTGACACCACAGCAGGCGCTGCTCACATCCGTGTCCCCGCCAGCACAATAGCTCCAGTGGCGGCAGGCCGCTTGCATCGACAGGCCCCAGGCTGATCCGCACATGTAACTGCTCGCCGGCCCAGGCTGCTGGGCACTTCAGGCTGCCGTCGGCAATCAACACGTCGCCGGCCTCCACTGCTGCCGTCGTGCACTGTGTGATGCGGTGCCCATGCTCACGCAGTTCCGTGGCCAGCCTGCCCAAGGTTTCGGTCACCCCGAGCAGCGTGATATCGAGCCGTTTCATGCTGCCCTCCCCGGGACATAGTCCCTCAGCGCAGCCTGCACACAGGCATGTTCGAGCATGCCGCTGGTGCGGAAGAAACGCATGATATTGGCCACCATGGGATGCTGGTAGTTGACTGGAAATGCCACGCCGGCGACCTCGCTCACCAGCCTGCGACGAACAGTGGCGCTCACCGGCAGACTGTCGATCAGGCGCAGGTCGAAGGCTTGCTGGATGTCGTTGGTCAGGTACTGGCGGATAAAGGTCGGCAAAATCTGCGCAAGCGTCTGGCGGTCATCTGCTGGCGCCCCTTGCCAGTAGATGCTCACCAGCCGGGCCCAGAAACCCGAGTGTCGTCCTTCGTCCAGCAGGTGGTCCGCCATCAACCCCTTGACCGATGCCTTGACCGTGTCGTCGCGGGCAAATGCGGCGACATCATTGGTCACCGTGCTCTCGGCGATCGCCACGCAGATCAGCTCCATGGCATCGCGAAGCGGCGGCGGAGCCAGTTGCACGGCAGCAGGAATGGCCCGGCTCAATTCAATCTCGCCTGGCAGTTCGATAGGCTCTATACCCGTGAGGGTGCGCGCTTGCTGCATGAAGTCCATGGCGACGAGGGCGTGATAGTCCTCGTCCACCACCACGGTCATGGCGTCATACCGACAGGCAAACGGAAACTCGATGGCAAACCGGTTTTTGGCAATGTTGCGCGCCGTCTTGTCGACGATCTCCGTTTCAAAAATCACCACGTCGTTGATGAATTTGTACAGGCTCTGCACCAGCACGAAATCGCGCAGTTGCGGACAGGTGTCGACAAAGGCGGCACTCAACGCCAAGGGCTGCCGGCTGAGTGGGTAGATCAGTCGGTCATCGTCTTCAAGCATCCGCCGCGGTCGCGTGCGAATGGTCGCCCGTGCCTCCCAGGTCTCGGCAAATGACTGGTATTCACAGGCGTTCATGCCGCCACCTCCGTCAACAGGCTTTGCCGAAGGCCGTCCCAAAGCGCCCTGCGACTGGCCACTGCGTCGATGGCCGCGCGGTACACTTCATGCTCGCGTTGCGGGTCGCCGGCGATCAGGCGGGCCAACAATTGCTCGGCTGCCGGGCCATGATCTTCGCTGTCGACTTCGATGTGCCGTTGCAGGTAATAACGAAAAGTCGGGGCCTGATCGGCACCTACGTCGCAGTCATCCAGCAAGCGTTGAAACATCGGCGGAATGACGCTCTCTCGACCGTGCAGAAAGGCAGCCGCCACACAATGGCCTGGTGCATGCAGGGCGGTGTCCAGGGTATTGCGCACGAACGCCATCGCCGCCGGATCGGCACCCACCGCTTGAAGTGCGGTGAGGTGATGCATGCCGCCGCGCTGCAGCGCGATGAAACGTTCGATCTTGTCGGTGCTCGCACCGATTTCCCGCATGGCGTCGAGGTACAACTCGAAATGGCTGTAATGGCCATGCTCGAGATGATCGTCGGTTTCTTCGCCCAGCACGATTTCGTTGATGAGCCGAGCCGCTCGGGGATCAGCCGGTGGTAGCCAGGGCAGTTGTACACAGGTCAGTTCCTGTTGCAGGCGCTTGGTCAGCGACATGAAGTCCCAGACCGCAAATACATGCACTTCCATAAACCGTCTGAGGCGCGGAAGTGCATCAATTTCGGAAAATATCGGGTGGTGTGACAGTTCAAGTTTGTCGTGGGAAAGTTGCTGGTCAAGTGGCGGCATAATCAAACTTCCTTGATGAGGTTGATGGCGCTGTTGTGGACCGATCAGGCCGCGTCGAGGCGAACGCCTGCGCCGTGCATGAAAGACGGGACACTCAAGACTGATGCAATGATTTGCCGGCATCGGCAAATACCCTGTCAGTACGACAGGCCCAGCCGGCAAGGGGTTGCCCGCTGGTGAGAAAAACTTAGTTCAGTTTGTCGGTGGCTGCCAAGTACTTTTTCTGAAAAGTTAATGACGCGGTTTCTTAAAGTTGCAGGCATCCGTTAAAACAAACACAAGTTGTTTTATTGTGGCGTGAGTGTCCCTTTCAATAGATTCACTATCAAAATGAATTCAGGGCAAATGGCACGTTCACGCTGGACACCCAGCATGGGCAAGTGGGGCGGTGTTTATTTGAAAGGGCGCTGGCCAATGCAGGTGGCTGGCAAGCCTGGTGGTCTAACCCTCCTTGTCGGGTTGGCGTGTGACGCCGGATTCCGGCGCATCGACCCGCAATGCAGCCATCCTAGTGTTCGGCGTAGGCAGCAGGCTACCGGTAGGGGGTGTGTTTCACATGGGAAGAAGAGAGGAGAGAGCACTGCTCGCCGGCCATTGCGGCCAGCGATCGAATCAGTCGTGGGTGCCGCCTTGGCTGAGGTAGCGGGTGATGGCGTCGATCCCGCGCTGCAAATGGAGGGTCAGTAATTCGACTGCCAGCGTGGTGTCACGTTGGCGGACGGCAGCGAGCAGGTCGCGGTGATCGTCTTGGGACAACTTGCCCAGCCCCATCGCCGACAGATTGAAGCGCAGGAAGCGTTCCTCTTCGGCCAGGCCCTGCTCGGCAAGGCGCAGCAGCCGCTGGTTGGGGGCCTGGCTGTACAGCGCCATATGGAACAAGCGATTGAGCCGGCCCATCTCCTTGAAGTCGGTTTCCTGCTCAAGAGCCTCGATGATGGTCAACGCGGTGTCGAAGTCAGCCTCGCGCAGACGAGGGATCGACAGGCGCAGGGCTTCGCTTTCCAGCAGAATGCGCAACCCATAGGTTTCCGCAGCGTCGCCGGTGATCAGCGGAGCTACCACGGCGCCCTTGTGATGCACCACTTGCAACAGGCCCTGGGCTTCTAGCTGGCGCAGGGCTTCTCGCACTGGCATGCGGCTGACACCGAACAGGGTGGCCAGCTCTTGCTGACGCAGCGCCAGACCGCAGGGCAGACGACCGTCGAGAATAGCGTTACGCAAACGCTCTTCGATCACTGACCTGGCCATGTGGGCTGGAACTTGTTCAATGTCGAGAATACTGCTCAAACGAACGGATTTTTCTGCCACGCGACTTCAGCCCCCCAATCCTGCTTGGCCGGCCGAAATAGGCCGTTTATCCAAGCTAAGTTTTACATACCTGCAGGGAGTTGCCCAAGCCTTCTCACCCGGATTCTAGGGTCTTTTACACGCTTTCAGATCGCTGGCTGAAAAATGACCAGCAGGACGGACGGAAGGTGGCGCGAGTGCCATTGTCTTTTGCCTTGGCAGCGCTCACCATGCGCGAGATCCCACACAGTAGTCCGGATGCTCGCCTTGGCGCTCAGCCCTCCCATCAAAGCATTACTGCGCCGCTACGGGCACTGGCTCGGGCCGCTATCGCTGCTGTTCGTCCTGTTGCCGCTGGCGCTGCAGGCCGACTGGGACTTCACTTCCATCAGCCGCAAGGCCACCGCCCTCTACGGGCCGCTCGGCGCTGGCCAGCAGCGTATCGATGCCTGGCAAAACCTGTTGGCTACCCAGAAGCAGGACACCGAGGTGGAGAAGCTCAAGGTGGTCAACCTGTTCTTCAACCACCAGATGGTCTACACCGAAGACATCGACCTGTGGGGCGTGGTGGACTATTGGGAAACCCCCGTCGAGGCGCTCTGGAAAGGTGCCGGCGACTGCGAAGACTACGCCATTGCCAAGTACTTCAGCCTGCGTCATCTGGGCGTCGCCGCCGAGAAATTGCGCATCACCTACGTCAAGGCGCTGACTCAGAACCGCGCGCACATGGTCTTGACCTATTATGCGACACCCAATGCCGTGCCACTGGTACTCGACAGTCTGATGGACCCGATCAAGATGGCCAGTGACCGCCCCGACCTGTTGCCGGTCTACTCCTTCAACGGTGAAGGGCTGTGGCTGACCGGTTCTGCGGGCAATAAAAAAGTGGGCGACAGCAAGCGCCTGTCGCGCTGGCAGGACGTGTTGCACAAAATGGCCGCCGAAGGCTTCCCCGTCGAGTCGGAAAATTAATTCAGGAGCACCGATGTCTCTGTTCAAACAGTTGTTGCTCGCGATTTGTCTGTTTCTGGTGGTCGCCTTCACCGGCAGTTTCATGGTCAGCCTGGAGAGCTCACGGGCGCAGTACGTCAACCAACTGCGCTCCCATGCTCAGGATGCGGCGACGTCGCTGGCTTTGTCGCTGACCCCCAATATCGATGATCCGGCCATGGTCGAAATCATGGTCTCATCGATTTTCGACAGCGGTTACTACACCAGCATTCGGGTGATCAATCTGGCTGACGGCAAGGTCATGGTCGAGCGCCATGCCGACCCTGGCGAAGGCGATGTGCCTGGCTGGTTCGTGCGTCTGATCGGCCTGGACCCGGCGGGCGGCGACGCCATCGTCAGTCGCGGCTGGCAGCAGGCGGCGCGGGTCGAAGTCATCAGCCACCCGATGTTTGCCTTGGCCAAGCTGTGGGACAGCGCCCTGGGCAGTCTCGGCTGGTTGCTGTTGTGCGGGATTCTCAGTGGTATCGTCGGCGCCTTGATTCTGCGTCGGCAACTGCGTCCTCTGGACCTGTTGGTCGAGCAGTCCCACGCCATCGCGCGGCGTGAATTCTTCAGCTTGCCCGATTTGCCCACCACCCCGGAGATCCGCCGCGTGGTGTCGGCGATGAACCAGATGGTCGAGAAGCTCAAGGCACTGTTCCGTGAGCAGACCGAGCGCAGCGAAAAGTTGCGAGTGGAATCTTACCAGGACAGCCTCACGGGCCTGGCCAACCGGCGCTATTTCGAGATGCAGCTGCACGACCGAGTCAGTGCAGCCGAAGAGTCACGTGCTGGCTACCTGTTGATCCTGCGGGTCAATGATCTGGCCGGTCTCAACCAGCGCCTCGGCGGCCAGCGCACCGACCAGCTATTGCAAGCAGTCGGGCAGCAACTGGTGCGCACCTGTGTGCGCTACCCGGAGACCCAGAACCTCATCACCCGCAGCCGCGGCGGCGAGTTCGCTGTGCTGGCACCCGGGATGGTGCAGGCCGAGGCGGTTCAATGGGCTCAGGAGCTGGAAACGACCCTGCACAGCCTGTATGACACCGGCGCCAGCGATCTGCTGCCGGTGGCCCACTTGGGGCTGGCCGCCTACCTGCCCGGCGACGATCCGCAGGTCTTGCTCAAACTGGCCGACCAGGCGCTGGCGCAAGCCGAAAGCAGCGGCGAACGCAGTTGGGTGTGCCTTGAACACAGCGTGGTGCAGGTCGTGGAAGACGACCATCACGCCTGGCGCCAACTGCTGGATCGTGCGCTCTCCAAGGGTCACGTACAGCTGTTTTTCCAACCGGTGGTGCAAAGCGATCCCACCGCTCGGTTGCTGCACTACAAAGTCGTCTCGCGACTCCTGGATGAGCAGGGCCAGGCCATCGTCGCCGGGCGTTTCCTGCCTTGGCTCGAGCGTTTCGGCTGGTTGCCGCGGCTGGACGAGATGATGCTGGCCATGGTGCTCAAACACCTGCAGACCCACAGTGATGCGCTGGCAGTGAACCTCTCCGCCGCGACCCTGGCCGACTCGGCAACGATGGAACGGATTTTCGCCCTGCTGGCCGAATTGCCCGACCTCGGTCCACGCCTGACCCTGGAAATCGGCGAAGAACAGCTGCCGGAGCAAGCTGCCCTCGAAGCGCTGACCCGGCGCCTGCGCAGCCTGGGCTACGGCTTGAGCCTGCAGCGCTTTGGCGGACGCTTCAGCATGATCGGCAACCTGGCCCACCTTGGCCTGGCCTATCTGAAAATCGACGGCAGCTACATTCGTGCCATCGATCAGGAGAGCCACAAGCGCCTGTTCATCGAAGCCATCCAGCGGGCCGCGCACAGCATCGACCTGCCACTGATCGCCGAGCGGGTGGAAACAGAAGGGGAGTTGAGTGTTATCCGGGAGATGGGTGTTTCAGGGGTTCAAGGCCGCTTGATCGGCGACCCGGCACCTTGGCGCTGACCTAGATCAACCCCGGCTCATCATCATTGATCAAATCCGTCAGACCACCCAGCGCCACCCGCGCGTTGGTGCGGTCCATCAATTTGGCCTGCGCCGCCGGCGGCAGGTCGGTGACGCGAATCACGCCCTGGGTGGTCAACACCTGAATCAGGTCGTCCAGTACCCGGATCATGTCCAGGTCGCTCTGCTTGAGCTGCTTCAGGCTGTTTTGCACCACATCATTGGCAAACCACGCCTGGATTTCGTGATGGTCAGCCGCCAGGGTTTCAGTGGCTTCGGGATACTCCGCCGCCTCGACCCGCATCAGCTGCCCTTCAACGTCACGCTGCACGTAAAACATCTCGACTCTCCATCGGGCAATCCTTGGAAAAAACGACGCCGCGGGCCAGGCCCGCAGCGTATTGACTGACTATAGGCAAACGCCGTGATCAGTGGTGGTCTACCTTGACCGTCGGATCGGCGCCGGCCACCAACGCATTGACGGTGGTGTGCGACCAATTGTTACCGTCGAGCTTGATGGTCAAGTCGGCCGTCCCGCCGCCAGCCGAGGTGAACGCACCGGTGCTGCTGACCTGCAAGGTCGACGTGCCGGTCGAGTCGGTGGTGATCTTCAAGTAGTTGCTCAGGTTGCTGTCGTTCTCGCCCTGCAGCAGATCATGCAGGTCAAGGCGATCGCCCTCGCTGGCCTTGAAGTCGGTGATCTCGTTGTTGCCGGTGTTGCCCTTGGCGAACATGAAGGTGTCGGCGCCGCTGCCTCCGGTCAGCGTATTGTTGCCCGAGCCACCGATCAGGATGTCGTTGCCGCTGCCGCCGTCCAGGGTGTCGTTGCCGCCTTGGCCGAACAGGATGTCGTTGCCGGAACCGCCCTTGAGGATGTCGTTGCCCTCGGTCACGCCGTGGGGGTTGGAGTTGTTACTCAGCGCAATCGTCTCGGCCAGGTGGTCGGTGATGTACTGGTGCAACGCGCTGTCAGTGCTCACACCGGCGAAAGCCTTGAGCGCTTCGGTGCCTTGTACGGTTGTGCCGTCGGCCTTGGTGAAGGTGATCAGGTCGCCGAACAGGATGTCATTGCCGTCGTTGCCCAGCAGCGTGTCGTTGCCGGTAGCGCTATAGTGGCCCTGCACGGCGTTGTCCAGGTTGCTGACGTCGACCCCGGTCTGCGCTTTGCCTGTGGTGTCATAGGTATTCAACACAGCGGACTGGATGCTGCTCCCAATACCGATGGCATGGACAGTCATGTCCAGGTGGTCGGCGGTCAGCAGCTTGTAGGCATCGCTCGATTCGCTGTTGACCGTGACCTGCCCGGCCGTGGTGTTCGGCGTGGTGGTCTTGACCACGTCATAGCCGCCAACGCCGTCCGCCTCGACATAACCGATGACCGTGCCGGTACCGGTGGTGGTGGTCGCATAGCTGTGAACTTGGCCGCTGGCGTCGACCACCAGGCGGTTGGCAACGCCGTCGACCGTGGCATACAGCGCCGTGGTCTGGCCGAGTGTGTAATTGTTGGTGTTGACCAGCGAGTCGAAAGTCTCGCTCGGCAACAGGCCAATGGCGGTGCTGACGTCTTTGCCGTAGGTATTGGGTGCACCGTCGGTGATGAAGTAGGTGACGTTATTGGCGTTTGCGGTGACGCTGCTGCTGTTGAACCAGTTCGCCGTGGCCTTGAGGGCGTCCTCGTAGTTGGTCACGTCGTAGGAGTGCGAGACCATGTTGTTGATCACGGTCTGCAACTGGCTCAGCGCGGCAGCCTGCTGGGTGGTATCGGAACTGAAGGTCACCGAGACCTGAGACTCGACCTTGGTGTCGAAGTCCACCAGCAACACTTTGACCACGCCGGAGCCGTCTTTGGCCGCGTTGCTGGACAGGGTCTGGAACAGGCTGGTCAGCTGGTCCTTGATAGTCTGCATGGCGGTGCTGCCGATGCTGCCCGAGGTATCCACGACAAAAGCGACGTTGTAGCTCTGGCCTTGCACGATGGCGCCGGTCGAGTCCGCCACTTCAATGGTGTTGACGCCGGCTGCCGCCGGGGTGGTGCCATCGATGCTGACGTAGCTGGCCGGGGCAATGTCCACGGTCATGGTGGCGGCGGTACCGGTGGTGAGACCATCGGTGGGGGCGTATTGGAACGTGGCGTAGTCGGCTTGCTGGTTGCCCACGCCGGTGCCGCTGAAGCTGCTGTTGCCCGACTCGTAGGCGTCTGGCACGAAGCGCAGTTCACCGGCATCAATGGTGGCTTTGCTGATCCAGTTGCCGTTGGTGACATCGGCCTGGGTCAGGGTGACCCAGGTGCCGCTGGCGTTCTCGACCTGCAGGACGCCATCCACCGGCAGTTTGCTGATGGTGATGCCCAGTGAGCTCGGCGAACTGTCGTTGTCGGTGACGTGGAAGTCCGACCAGTTCAGGGTCAGCGCGGTGTTTTCGTTGCCGCTGACGGTGCCGCCGGTGGCCACGGGTGCCTGGTCTACCGCGTCCACAGTGACGTGAATCACAGTGGAGTTGGACGCCGTGCTGCTCAGGTTGGCAGTTTCCGTGGCGGTAGCGGTCACGGTCAGGTCGAAGGTACCGACGAAACCGGTGGCCGGCGTCACGCTCAGTTTGGTCAGGTCCCAGCCAGTGACATCGACCGTGCCGCTGGTAGTCGAGGTGTGGGTACCGTCGGTGATTGTCGCGCCGGTCGGCACGCCGTTGATGGCCACGGTGTGATTTTCCGAGCCATCGTTGTCGGTGAAGGTCGCGGTCACGCTGCTGAGCTTGATCGCAGTATTTTCCGCGCCTTCGTTCAACTGGTAACCGGCGTAATGGCCTTCGCCATTGCTGTCGACGTGGGCGACAACGGTCACGCCTTGATGGGTAAGGTCGCTGATGCTGGTGTAGGTCGGCGCGGTCGAGCTGCCCAGTTCTACAGCGTTGGCGCCGTCTACCGAGAGCTTGACGTCGTAGTTGCCCGGGCCGTTCTGGTTGTAGTGGTAGATATCCAGCGTGTAGTAGCCGGTTTCCAGCGGGGTGTAAGTGGAACTGGTGAGGGTGCCGCTGTTGTTGGCCCAGGTGGCTTGAGCCACGGTGGTGCCGCCTACGGTTACGGCCAGGCTGTCATCGGCGGTGCCGCTGAAGGTGTAGGTGTGGCCGGCTTCCAGGTAGATCAGGCCGCTGGTTTTCGAGGCCACGCCCTGGGTGACCGTCGCGGCGTTCACGTCGGTGGCGTGGGTGCTGCTATTGGCCGCCACGGCGGTGGAGCCGATCTTGCTGATCAAGGTCGCGGCATCAGCGCCGCCACCGCCGGTGCCCAGGCCGCTGATAGTACCCACCCAGGTCTGCTTGGTCAGGCCGGTGGAAACAATTGCGTCGGTGCCTTGGGTCACGGTTGGTGCATCGGCAATCGGCGTGACCTGGACATTCAGGGTTGCGGCCGCGCCGGTGGTGGTGCCGTCGGTGGGGGTGAACTGGATCTGTGCGTAGACCTGATCAAGGTTGCCCACACCGCTCTGGGTGCCGCTGGACTCATTGCTGTCCGGCACGAAGCGCAGTTCGCCGGCATCAATGGCCGCCTTGCTGATCCAGTTGCCGTTGGTGACGTCGGCCTGGGTCAAGGTCACCCAGGTGCCGCTGGAATTTTCAACCTGGAGTACGCCGTTCGCCGGCAGTTGGGTAATGGCGATACCCAGTGCACTTGACGGGCTGTCCACGTCGCTGATGTTCAAGCTCGACCACTGGAGGGTGATCGCGCTGTCTTCGTTGCCTTGCACGGTGCCGCCCAGGGCCACTGGCGCGTCGTCCACGGGGACTACATGCACCACGGCGGTGGCAGCGGTGGAGTCCACGCTGCCATCGTTGACCGTGATGGTGATTTCGCGGTCGTCGCTGCTCGGATTCTGGCTGCTGTTACTGTATTGCAGCGACTCCAGAACGGCCTGGTAATCGGCCAGCGAGGCTTCGCCGCTCAGGGTGATCACACGGCTGCCGTCGGCGTTCGTGGTGGTGGTCTCGCTGATGGCCGAATTGCTCACGCCAAAGGTCAGGACGTCATCGCTGCTGGCGGCGGCCAGGGTGATGGTGGCGCCTTTGAGGGTGCTATTGTCGACATCGCTCAGATGCAGGTCGGCGGCCACGGTGACGGCGGCCTGATCTTCGGTGAAGGTACTGACGAACGTGCTGGTACCACCCCCGGTATGGTCGATCACCGGGGCATCGTCCACGGCAGCCACGGTGATGACCAGGTTTTTGGTGGACGTCACCGGCGTGGCGACGCCGTCGTTGTCGATGGCGGTGACCAGCGCGGTCACGGTGCCGTTGAAGTCTTTCGGGCCGGTGAACAGCAGGTTGCTGGTGTTCCAACCTTCGATTTCCACCGACTGGCTGGCGCTGCTGATGGTCACGGTGTGGGCCGCCGTGCCGTCAGTGATCACCGAGCCTTCGGGCAGGCCGGACAGGAACAGCTTGATGGTTTCCGAACCGTCGGTGTCGACGCTGGTGGCCGTGATGTTGGACAACAGGATCGCGTGGTCTTCCAGGCCGCTGTTGCGCACCTCGCTGACCGCGATGTTGTCCATCAGGCCGCCGTAGGAGTTGCTGTCGGCCGCCTGGAACGTCAGTACGGCGTTACCGGTCGTGTCCACCGGCACCTGGAAGGTGTAGTGGGTCATGGTGGTGCTGGCGCTGTCGAGTGTACCGACGAGCACCGTGCCCCAGTAGACATTGATGACCGAGTCGCCGGTGTGGCCTTCGCGGGCCGCATAGTCGACATCGATCTGGTAAGTCGCACCGGCCCGGGTGGCGATGGTGGTGTACAAGTCGGCAGCGTCGCCCTTGTTCTGCTCCAGCTCGATGACCTGGCTGGCGCTGTTGGTCACACCGTACAGGGTATTGGCTTGGCCGATTTCCACCGTGCCTTCGATGTTGTGAGTGTTCCACACACCCGCGCCACCGACGGTGGACACCGGGAGGAAGCCAAGGGTGTTGACCGGGACGTTCTCGAAGTTGGCGAACAGGAATTGCCCGGCGCCACTGAAATCGATGACCGGAACGTCGGAGACCGGGTGGATATCCACGGTCATGGTGGCCGTGGCACCCACCTCGGTGCCGGCCACCGGCTTGAAGCCGATATCCGCATAGTCATGCTGCATGTTGCCCACGCCGGTTCCCGCGTAGCTGCTGTCGCCCGATTCGTTGGCGGCAGGCACGAACTGCAGTTTGCCGGCATCGATGTCGGCCTTGCTGAAGACCGTGCCGTTGGTGATGTCGGCCTGGGTGACGTTGGTCCACACGCCCGGCGAAGTTTCGTATTGCAGCACGCCGTTGGCGGGCAGCGAGGTAATGATCACGCCCTGGGTCAGGCTGGCGCTGACGGTCGAGGTGACCGCGAAATCGCTCCAGGTGATGGCCAGCGACGTGTCTTCGAAACCGGTGGCGTTCGGCGTGCCGGTGACGGGCACATCATTGTCGAGAATGGTGGTGGTGACACTGGAGGCGTTGGCCGCTGGCACCAGGTTCTCGTAGTTGCCGCCGGTGGGGTTGACCACGCTGATGGTGAAGCTGCGGGCACCGTCGACGATGTTGTTGTCGATGGTCTGCACGGCGAAGGCATAAGGCGTAGTGGTACCGGCAGGGATGGTGACGGAGGTCACGCCCTTGAAGTCAGTGCCATCGGCGGCAACACCGCTGTAGGCCAGTTGCACTGTCACGTCGGTCTGCGGCGGGTTGGTCAGGGTCAGGGTATAGGTCGCATCCTGACCTTCGGTGACCGTGGCGGAACCAGCAAGGCTGACCGTGGTGGTGTCAATGGAATCGGTGACCTGCGTGACGGCTGCGGTCTGGTCCGGTACCAGGTTTTCAAAGTTGCCGCCGCTGGCGGCGGTGATGGTGGTGCTGACGGTGTGGGCGTCGATGTAGACATCGTTGGCGGCCGTCGGCACATCCACCGTGCCGACGGTTTTGCCGGCGTCGATGGTGATGGTCTGGTTGTTGGACAGGGTCAGGGTGACCGGCGTCTGCGCCGCGTT
>NZ_JAAVUX010000003.1 GCF_018449655.1 Pseudomonas sp. dw_358 | reverse complement strand
CGTTGAGAGGTGATCATGAGCCTTGCCAATCGACAGGCGTTTCTGATTTGGAGACATGCGAGCATCAGTCATACACTGGATGGTATATTTCATGGTTCTGAATTTGATTTATTTGTAACTAGTTGATTTAAAAGTGATTTAATCTACTGTTGATAATCGAGTGGGAATGATCCCCTCCCGTTGAACGCTCCCCAAAGCCGCACTGGCGCCCAGGCACTGTGCGGCTTTTTTGCACCCGAGTCCTGGACCTACATTTATATAAAGCCCGCAGGGACCCGCCGCTTCCGATACTTCGCGCTCTTTTATCGTTGCGGAGTTTCCCATGAGCACTCAAGCGTCTTTCTCCGACCTTGGCCAGCAGCTGAAGACTCTGGCCCGCGAGGCCGTCATCGAGCTGCCCGAGCTGTACCAGATGGCGTGGGATGTCGCGTCGCATCTACTCGCCACCCTGGGTGTGCAGGGCGACCCGAATGCCATTCACTGGCACCGCTTCGACAACAGCCAGTCCAGTCACCGTTCGTTTACCGGCTATGTCCACGTCGGGCCGCCCACCGAGTCGATGACGTTCACCGAGTTGGTCATGCAGCGCTTTCGCGTGGGTGATCAGGACAATGGTGATGTGTTGCAGGTGATGGGTGGTTTCTATCACGCGGATGCCGGTCAGCGCTTTTATGATGAGCACAGCGAGGTGCGGCTGCTCCCCGCTCAAGTGCTGAACGCGCTCTGGGAGGTGAATTTCAGCCAGGTTTATCATGGGCGGATGACGGCCTTCTGGGCGGCTCATACCGGGGCGGTGAGTGCGCTGATCAGGCTTAACTGTCTGGCTGCGGCGATACAGGCCTGCGAGGTGGGAGAGGTCAGTCGCCTGGAGGTGCAGCGGGTGTTCGATGGGCTGGGGGTCAGGCAGGCCATGGTACCTGTGCTGGCTGATTTTACCGGTGAGCACTCACCGCAGGGCCGTATCGACGTGCAGCGGTTGCGAGTGGCCGGGCACGATCTGGTCAGCGTGTTGTGTTTCGGCGATCCTGCGGGGGCGCGGCTGTTGTACCTGGCGGGGCGGCAGTCGGCGTTCGAGGCCTTTACCGACGAAGCAGCGTTGCAAGCGTGGTTGCACGTTCAGTTGCAGCATCCCGATAGCCGTGATCATCTGCTGGCCCATGGGCGTTTGCTGGGGCCGAGCGCAGCCTCGGCCAGAAGCGCGGCATTCGCGGCATTGGGCACGCGGTCGTTGGCTGCGGCGCGGAGCGAGCTGGAACTGCTGGCCATGACCGGCGATGCCGGTGCCTGGTTGTGCGAACAAACTCGCCAGCAGATGGCCGCCGAGGCCGACCTGCACCTGCGAGGCAATGGGGATTTGCGCAAGGATATGTGGGTCGGTTACCTGGGCGCCGGGTTGCGTGCGTTCGGTGCCGGGGCCATGGTGGCCTGGCCCGTGGCGCTGTTGGTGGTGGTGGCCAGTGGCGCAAAATTTGCGCTGCAGGTTGATCAGGCCGTCAATGCCAAGGACCCCCGGCGGCGCAGTGCCGCTATACTGGCTGCGGTGTTCAGCGGGATCGAGCTGCTGCTCAACCTCACCTTGCTGATCCCCGCGAGCCGGCCACTGACTTCAGAATTGCTACCTTTCCAGGCAGACCCCGCCATCGCGCCGCTGGCCCCGGCGCTGCCGGGAACCGACGGCGTGCTGATGCGCGAAGGGCTGCCGTATGCTCGTCTCGACGGCCGCCTTTATCAAATCCGTCGCGACCCTCGATTGGATTACTGGCTGATTGTTGATCCGCAGCGGCCGTTTGCCTTCAATGGCAATTATCCCGTGCGCTTTAATGAGCAGTTGCAGTGGGAACTGCTTGATCGTCCGTGTTTGCTGGGCGGTGGGCAGTGTCTTGGCAAAGGCGTGGCGGATTCGCAACTGCCAGACTTCCATGAAGCGTTTCAGTTGCCGACACCGCTTTACGAAGTGCCAGTGTCGGCGCGGGGCGCGGTGCGCGAGTTGTACCGGCCGGAATACCGCAACCTGCTGAGTGGCCTTGGGCTGGAGTCTGGACACCCCTTGGAAGCGACGTTGGCGATTGTGAATCGTCTGCGTGGCCAGCTGATCCAGGACTCGCTCGACTTTATCGAGCAGTGGCGGCGTAATCCCCGGCCCCGCTCGGCGTTGCTTGCGCCGGACAGTAGCCTGCCGGTGCCACTGGCTTTTCAGCGGCTGGTCCAGGAGAGCAGAGGGGTGGTGATTGGCGAATCGCACATCGCTACCTCCAGCAAGCGGTTGCTGATCGAGAACATGCACACCTTGGCCCGCGAAGGTGTGGACACCTTGTACATGGAGCACCTGATGAGTGACTTGCATCAGGTCTGGCTGGAAAAGCTTCGGCGCAGTGGCAACCTGCCAACCCGCCTGCAGGACTACTTGCGTGGGCTGGATCAAGGTCATGGCCTGGACATCACCAGCGAATACAGCTTCACGCGGCTGGTGCAAGCGGCGTGTCGCGAAGGCATCAAGGTGCGAGCGCTCGATTGCGCCGCCAGTTATCGCCTTGATGGCATGGACGACGTATTCGATCAAGTCGGCAGCACCCTGCGTCATCAGGTGTTCAGTTATTATGCCAGCCGAGTGATCGGTGTGCGGCAAGCGGCGTCCGGCGCCGGCAAGTGGGTCGCACTGGTGGGCAACACTCATGCTTCGACCTATAAAGGCGTACCAGGGCTGGCGCAGCTCGAAGATGTCTTGGCATTGCGGGTGGTCGACGCCGGCGCAGGGCAGGGGACCGGCATGACCCTCGATCCCGGTGAGTTCTTCCTGCCGTCCATGGGTCGCCCCGATGGCGTAGTGAGAGGCGACTGGCGGCTGGCGCTGCAGGTACGGGTGGAACCTTACGAGTACCTGGACCCCTCTCTGGCTCCGCCGGGTGTGGTCCGGCCCTGAGCCAGCGGGGCGCGGAGACCGTCATCAGGCCAATAACCCGCGTGTCCAGTGGGCGCGCGTAGCAGGTCATCCCAAGTCTGGGTGTAGCAGCAATCGAGGTTTCCCGACGTTGAAGCAAGTAAAGATCATTGATCGCAGCCGCGATGCCTTTTTCATGGGCGAGGCGCTGAAACGGGCCGCCGACGGCGCGCGCCTGGGCGAAGTGCCGGTGGGCGCTGTGGTGGTGCAGGACGGACAGATCATCGGCCAGGGGTACAACTGCCCCATCAGCGGTTCGGATCCCAGTGCCCATGCCGAGATGGTAGCGATCAGGGCGGCGGCCCAGGCGGCCAGCAATTATCGGCTGCCGGGCAGTACGCTGTATGTGACTTTGGAGCCGTGCAGCATGTGCGCCGGCTTGATCGTGCATGCGCGGATCGCGCGGGTGGTGTTCGGCGCACTGGAGCCCAAGGCGGGGGTGGCACAGAGCCAGGGGCAATTTTTCAGTCAGGGCTTTCTCAATCATCGGTTGCTGATCGAAGGGGGGGTGCTGGCCGAGGAGTGCGGGGCGATCTTGAGCGAGTTTTTCAAGGCGCGCAGGGCCAAGCCGTCAGTGTCTTGATTCGCTGGGCTGGATTTTCTGGATTTCAGCTCAAGGCCTGGTGGCGGGAGCAGGCCTTGCCGACCAAAAATCGTGCAGATCACCCTGGAATCTCCCGCAGGGTGAACCTGGGTCTGACACCCGTCCCGCAGCGATTCAACTCCCCGGCGGTGGGTCGGCCGGGGGTTTGGTCTTGTCTACGCCGGGCACGTGCAGGTTGCTCTCGGCCACTTGGCTGCCTTCGAGCTGCGGCTGGGTCACCCAGGTGAGGATGTCATAGTAGCGACGAATGTTGGCCACGAAACTCACCGGTTCGCCGCCGCGGGCGTAGCCATAGCGAGTCTTGCTGTACCATTTCTTCTCCGCCAGGCGCGGCAGCATCTTCTTCACGTCCAGCCACTTGTTCGGGTCCAGACCTTCGTTTTGCGCCAGTTTGCGCGCGTCATCAAGGTGGCCGGTGCCGACGTTATAGGCGGCGAGTGCGAACCATGTTCGGTCCGGTTCGGCGATTTTCTCGTCGAGCTGGTCCTTGATCGTCGCGAAATACTTGGCGCCGCCGGCGATGCTCTGGTGCGGGTCCAGGCGGTTGGAAACGCCCATGGCCTGGGCGGTGTTCTGAGTCAGCATCATCAGCCCGCGCACGCCGGTCTTGGACGTCACGGTGGCCTGCCACATGGATTCCTGGTAGCCGATGGCTGCCAGCAGTCGCCAGTCGACCTTCTCATCCTTGCCGGTAGCCTCGAAGTGCTTCTCGAACTTGGGCAGACGTTGCTGCAGATGTTGGGCAAAAGTATAGGCGCCGACGTAGCCGAGGACGTCGACATGGCCGTAATAACGATCCTTGAGACGCTGCAGTTCGCCGTTCTTCTTGACCTTGTCGATGTACTTGTTGATCTCGTCGAGCAGGCTGGTGTCTTCCCCCGGCGCCACGGCCCAGCGCTGGTCGCGGGCGTCCCCCAGGTCGAAGGCGACCCGCACGTTGGCGAAATACACCTGGTTCATCGCCACTTCGTTGGAATCGACCAGGGTGATGTCGATCTGGCCTTCATCCACCATGCGCAGCAGGTCGACCACCTCCACGGCGTCAGACTCTTCCCATTGCAGAGCGGGGTACTGTTTTTTCAGCTCGGCCAGTTGCTCGGCGTGGCTGCTGCCCTTGAGCACCATGATTTTCTTGCCCACCAGGTCCGCCGCGCTGGTCGGACGTGACTGACCGTTGCGGTAGATCACCTGGGGGCTGACTTCCAGGTAGGGGTGGGAGAAGCGTGCCTGCTGCTGGCGCGAGGTTGTGCTCACCAGGCCGGCGGCTGCCAGCACCGGGCCGTTGGGCTGGTCGAGGCGGCCGAAGACGTCGTCGAGGTTGTCGGCGGTCTCGATCTTCAGTTCCACGCCCAAATCGTCGGCGAAATGCTTCACCAGCTCATATTCGAAGCCAGTCTCGCCGTTACGATCCTGGAAATAGGTCGCCGGGCTGTTGCGGGTGACCACGCGCAGCACGCCTTCTTCCTTTATGCGTTCCAGGGTGCTGGGTTTATCCACGCAGCCATGGAGCAGGAAGAGCATTGCAGCTGCGATGAACCACTTGGCACCGCGCGGTCGTAGGGCAATTGGGGAGGGCATGGCGTGCAGTATACGCAAAGCACTCGCGCCGCCATATCTCGACAGAACGGAGCGAGTCTGCTAGCGAGTCCGCGCGGTGATTTCCCTGTAATTAATGGATCATTCACACCCGTTACGGTAAGTTTTCCTACAGTGCAACGCGGCGCATGCCCTTGTTTTTGTGACCTGCGCGCACCAATGGTCTGCGCCCGACGTGCCAATTGCCGTTTCGGATGCCGTGGGCGGCGGTTTACGCTAGAATGCACGGCCTCAAAGCACACCCCTTCCCGAGGCTGTCCCGAAGATGTTGATCCTGCGCGGCGCTCCTGCCCTTTCTGCCTTTCGCCACGGTAAATTACTCGAGCAATTGGCCCAGAAAGTCCCTGCTGTCAGTGGCTTGTATGCTGAATTCGCCCATTTCGCCGAGGTGACTGGCGAGCTGTCCGGTGACGAACAGCACGTACTGGTTCGACTGCTGAAATACGGCCCCAGCGTGCCGGTCCAGGAGCCAACCGGGCGGTTGTTCCTGGTCATGCCACGTTTTGGCACAATTTCGCCGTGGTCGAGCAAGGCGAGCGACATCGCTCACAACTGCGGGTTGGCCAAGGTGCAGCGCCTGGAGCGCGGCATTGCTTTCCATGTGGCCGGGCAGTTCAGCGAAACCGACGCGCAGCTGATCGCCGACGTGCTGCACGACCGCATGACCCAGATCGTGCTGGCCCGGCTGGATGACGCGGCAGGGCTGTTCAGCCACGCCGAACCCAAGCCGCTGACCGTCATCGATGTGCTGGGTGGTGGCCGTGCCGCGCTGGAAAAAGCCAACGTCGAACTGGGCCTGGCCCTGGCCGAGGACGAGATCGATTACCTGGTCACCGCCTTCCAGGGCTTGGGGCGCAACCCCCATGACATCGAGTTGATGATGTTCGCCCAGGCCAACTCCGAGCACTGCCGTCACAAGATCTTCAACGCCAGTTGGGACATCGACGGTCAGGAACAGGAAAAAAGCCTGTTCGGCATGATCAAGAACACCTACCAGATGCACAGCGAGAACGTGCTCTCGGCCTACAAGGACAACGCCTCGGTCATCGTTGGCAGCGTCGCCGGGCGCTTCTTCCCGAACCCTGATACCCGCCAGTACGGTGCGGTGCAGGAGCCGGTGCATATCTTGATGAAGGTCGAGACCCACAACCACCCGACCGCGATCGCGCCGTTTCCCGGTGCCTCGACGGGTTCCGGCGGCGAAATTCGTGACGAGGGTGCGACCGGCCGTGGCGCCAAGCCCAAAGCCGGCTTGACCGGCTTCACTGTGTCCAACCTGAACATTCCCGGTTTCGAACAGCCTTGGGAAAAGCCCTACGGCAAGCCCGAGCGCATCGTCACTGCCCTGGACATCATGATCGACGGCCCACTGGGTGGCGCCGCGTTCAACAACGAATTCGGCCGTCCGGCCCTGACCGGTTACTTCCGTACCTTCGAGCAATCGATCACCACCCTGCACGGCGATGAAGTACGCGGTTACCACAAGCCGATCATGCTGGCCGGCGGCATGGGCAACATCCGCGCCGAACACGTGCAGAAAGGCGAAATCACCGTGGGTTCCAAGCTCATTGTGCTGGGCGGCCCGGCGATGCTCATCGGTCTGGGCGGCGGCGCCGCCTCGTCCATGGCCACCGGCACCAGCTCGGCCGACCTGGACTTCGCCTCGGTGCAGCGCGAGAACCCGGAAATGGAACGCCGTTGCCAGGAGGTCATCGACCGCTGCTGGCAGCTGGGCGAGCGCAACCCTATCAGCTTTATCCATGACGTCGGCGCGGGCGGTCTGTCCAACGCCTTCCCGGAGCTGGTCAACGATGGCGGCCGCGGTGGCCGTTTCGAACTGCGCAACGTGCCTAACGACGAGCCTGGCATGGCGCCGCTGGAAATCTGGAGTAACGAATCCCAGGAGCGCTACGTGCTGGCCGTGGGCATGGCCGACTTCGAGCGTTTCCAGGCCATCTGCGAGCGCGAGCGTTGCCCGTTCGCGGTGGTTGGCGAAGCGACCGCGGAGCCACAACTGACCGTGACCGACAGCCACTTCGGCAACAGCCCGGTGGACATGCCGCTGGAAGTCCTCCTCGGCAAGGCACCGCGCATGCACCGCAGTGCCGTGCGCGAACAGGAGCTGGGCGATGATTTTGACCCGAGTGCCCTGAGCCTCACGGACAGCATCGAGCGCGTCCTGCATCACCCGGCCGTGGCCAGCAAGAGCTTCCTGATCACCATCGGCGACCGAACCATCACCGGCCTCGTGGCCCGCGACCAGATGGTGGGTCCGTGGCAGGTTCCGGTGGCTGACGTGGCCGTCACCGCCACCAGCTTCGACGTCTACAGCGGCGAAGCCATGGCCATGGGCGAGCGCACCCCGCTGGCCCTGCTGGATGCTCCGGCATCGGCACGCATGGCGGTCGGTGAAACCCTGACCAACATCGCCGCCTCCAGCATCGGCAAGATTTCCGACATCAAACTTTCGGCCAACTGGATGTCGGCCGCCGGCCACCCCGGTGAAGACGCTCGCCTGTATGACGCGGTCAAGGCCGTGGGCATGGAGTTGTGCCCGGCACTGGGCATTACCATCCCGGTGGGCAAGGACTCCATGTCCATGAAGACCCGCTGGAGCGAAGAGGGCGTGGAGAAGAGCGTGACCTCGCCGCTGTCGCTGATCATCACCGGCTTCGCCCCCGTGCTGGACATCCGCAAGACCCTGACCCCGCAACTGCGCCTGGACAAGGGCGAAACCGATCTGATCCTCATCGATCTGGGCCGCGGTCAGAACCGCATGGGCGCCTCGATTCTGGCCCAGGTTCACGGCAAGCTGGCCAGCCAGGCACCGGACGTCGATGACCCCGAAGACCTCAAGGCCTTCTTCGCAGTGATTCAGGGCCTTAACGCCGACGGTCACCTGCTGGCCTATCACGACCGTGCCGACGGTGGCTTGCTGACCACCGCTGTGGAGATGGCGTTCGCCGGCCACTGCGGCCTGGACCTGCAACTGGATGCCCTTGCGCACTCTCGTGAAGAGGTCAACGCGCTGCTGTTCAACGAAGAGCTGGGGGCCGTGATTCAAGTGCGTCAAGGCGCAACCGCCGACGTGCTGACGCAATTCAGCGCTGCCGGTCTGGGCGACTGCGTGTCGGTGGTCGGCCGTCCGGTCAACAACGGCGAGGTGACGATCCGTTACAACGACGAGATCATCTTCGAAGCCCAGCGTCGTCTGATGCAGCGTCAATGGAGCGAAACCAGCTACCAGGTGCAGAAGCTGCGCGACAACGTCGACTGTGCCGAGCAGGAATTCGACGCTCTCCTGGAAGAAGACAACCCGGGCCTGAACGTCAAACTGTCGTTCGACGTCAACCAGGACGTGGCCGCACCGTACATCAAGAAGAATGTGCGCCCGCTAGTGGCGGTGCTGCGCGAGCAGGGCGTCAACGGCCAGGTCGAAATGGCCCAGGCCTTCGACCGTGCCGGCTTCAATGCCATCGACGTGCACATGAGCGATATCCTCGCCGGCCGTGTCGACCTCAACGAGTTCAAGGGGCTGGTGGCCTGCGGTGGCTTCTCCTACGGTGACGTGCTGGGTGCGGGCGAGGGCTGGGCCAAGTCGGCGTTGTTCAACAGCCGCGCCCGGGATGCGTTTCAGGGCTTCTTCGAGCGCACCGACAGCTTTACCCTCGGCGTGTGCAACGGTTGCCAGATGATGTCCAACCTTCACGAGCTGATCCCCGGCAGCGAATACTGGCCCCATTTTGTGCGCAACCGGTCGGAGCAGTTCGAGGCCCGCGTGGCCATGGTTCAGGTGCAGGAGTCGAATTCGATCTTCCTGCAGGGCATGGCCGGTTCGCGCATGCCGATCGCCATCGCCCACGGTGAAGGCCATGCCGAGTTCCAGAATGAAGAGGCATTGCTGCAAGCGGATCTGTCCGGTTGCGTGGCCCTGCGTTTCGTCGATAACCACGGCAAGGTGACCGAGAAGTACCCGGCTAACCCGAACGGCTCGCCGCGCGGGATCACCGGCCTGACTAGCCGCGACGGCCGCGTGACTATCATGATGCCGCACCCTGAGCGGGTCTTCCGTGCGGTGCAGAACTCCTGGCGCCCGGATGACTGGAACGAAGATGCCGCATGGATGCGCATGTTCCGCAACGCGCGAGTCTGGGTGAACTGAGGCGTGTACAAGCTGGCCTTCTTCGTTCCGCCCAGCCATGTGGCGGCCGTCAAGGAGGCCGTCTTTGCCGCCGGTGGCGGCCGGATCGGTGACTACGACTGCTGCGCCTGGCAGGCCCTCGGCCAAGGCCAGTTTCGTCCGCGGGAGGGCAGCCAGCCCTTCATCGGACAGACCGGTGTGGTGGCGCAGGTCGAGGAGTGGAAAGTCGAATTGGTGGTTGCCGATGACGTGATCGTGGGGGTGGTCCGGGCCTTGAAGGAGGCTCATCCCTATGAGACGCCGGCTTACGAGGTGTGGCGGCTGGCCGAGTTCTAGCGGTATTGCGCGGTGCTGTCGTCGCAGGTAAGCCTTGCTCCTGCAGAGTGATCTCGGCATGGATTACACCCTGTGGGAGCAGGCCTTGGCCGCGTTGGCCTTTACACGGTGTCAAGCCATCAATCGATACTCGACTTCAACACCTGCACCGTGTCATGCCCTCCCGCTCGGATCAGCCCCAGATCCAGCGACGTCTCGCCACTGATCTTGCGTTTGGCCGCCTCGATGATGCCCTGCGTCAGGTCGACCGGCGCGTTGCTCAAATCCACAATCGCTTCAGCGCGATAATCGCTGCCTGACAGCGTCTCCAGCTTGACCGAACTGCCACCCAGAGCGACCTTGCCCGCGACGGCATTGATCGCCGCGCCGCTCAGACGGGTCCCGCCGCCAACGTTCAAGTCAATGCTGTCCATGGCCTTGATCCCGGACGCCTGACCCACGGTGTTGCGGTCCTGCTTGATCACCGAAATGTCCAGGCTTGGGGTGATCCCGGTATCGAACAGTTGGATCTTCCTGCCTGCGTGTTCCTTGACCTTGGCCGCAGCGGGCCCTGCAAACGCGCTGACGCCATTGATCAACCCCTGCGGATTCTTCTCGCTGCTCAGGCGTGCATCGCCGTCGATTTTCAGGCTGTTGACCTGATCCTGGCGGCTTTCGACGATGAGGTCACCGCCAATCGTGCCGGTCATCCGCTCGGCCGCCAGATTGGCCCCCGATAGCCGCACGTCCTCGCGGCTATCGACGTTCAGAATGCCGTCGGCGCGCAGCTGGGTGTTGCTGTGGGTGGTGCTGGCGATGCGGTCCAGGTTCAGCGTGGCGCGGGCGAACCCGGCGTGGGTATTGGTGCTCGCGTCCTGATTGCGGCTGGCGTTCATGCCCAGGCCGCCCGCGGCGCTCAGGTTGTCGCGTGTTTCGGTGGTGGTGGCCGCCTCGATCAATACGCCACCGTTGCGCGCGTTCAGGTCGATAGCCCCGGCGTTGGCATGCAAGCCCTGAATTGTCAGCGCGTCATTGCCGCGAGCAGCGGCGCCCAGATGGGTGGCTGCTGTGCTGTGAAAATCACCTCCCGCCAAAGTCCGCGAGCCTTCGTCGAGTTTGCCCATGGTGATGCTGCCACCCAGGCCACCGCCTTGGCCGGTGCTGCTGTGGCTGACGGTGGGTTGCAGGCCGCCGCCGATCTTGCGTCCGCTGAGGCTGTGGGTATCGACCGAGGCCAGCAGCCCGGTCCTGCCGTCGGCAGAGAAATCGATACTGGCCACCTTCGCCTCTTTCGAGCCAATACGCCCACCTTCCATGCGCAGGTTTTGCCCAGCCTTGGCGGTCATTGCGCCTTGGCCGTCGAACTGTACGGTTCGTGCATGGCTATCATCGCCGGTCTGCTGGCTGTACTGGCCGATGCCGCTGCCGCCGAACGATTTGCCCGCGGCCGGGCTGCTGCCGCCCTTGGCCCAGGCACTGCCATCAATGAGGACTTCATCCAGGTGTTGGCGGTCGTTGGCCTGAGCAAAGTCCAGCGAGCCTCCGGCCTTGATGGTCACGTCGCCGGTGCCGCCATTGAACGCGCTGCCTTCGTAACGTCCGTCGGTCCCCAGCTGAACTTGCAGGCCGGTGGCGCCGCTGAGGCTGCCGACCACGGCGGTCTCGTGGCGGGTGGTGCGGTCGATCGAGCTGCCAAGCCCACTGAGGCGGACATTGAGATCGGCGCCGGTGTTGCTGTCCACGCGTACGCCACCTTCGATGTCCAGACGCTTGAGCTGGGTTTCGCTGACATTGGCCACCGTCAGTTGCTCGTGTTGCCCTGCCTGGACTCGGGCTGTGCCGCCCGTGGCGACGTATTGCGTCGCGTGATCGCGCAACAGCTCGGTGCCTTGGACGTCGATTGTCTGGCCTTGGAAGCGGGTGACCTGTGCGGTGCTGTCAAACTGATCCGTAGCGCGCTGCTTATAGCTCAGATCCAGGTCGGCGCCCAGGCTCGGCGGGGCAAGGGCGTCTTCTACGCCAGGCTGCTGGAAGCGCGCCTGCTCCTCGCCCAGCACCAGTTTTTCGATCGGCCGGGTGAGGTCACGGTATTCCAGGCTGGCCCCAAGGCTGCCTTTCCACTGACTGCTTTCTCGCGTTTCGCGAACGCTGTCGGTGGCTTCGCGATTCTCGGCGCTGTCGAAGGTCGCAATCAGTTCGCCGCCAGTGGTGATCCGGGTGCCCTCGTTGGTCAGCTTCTTCGTCTCCAGCGTCAGCCCTGCGGGGGCATTGATGCTTGAGACTACGGCCTTGGTGGTATCGAGGGTGACCTTCTCGTGGCTGGTATGACCCTCGAATGCGCTGCTCAGGCGGTCGATGCCGCCGCCCACTTGCAAGCTGCCGCCGGCCTGGGTATTGACGGTTTCTACTGTCTCGCGGTCGCGGCTGGCCAGCAGGTTGATGTGCGGTGCGGTGACCGTGGCCTTGCCTGTCTCGGAATTCAGGCTTGAGCCGGTGACGTTAAGCGCTGCTTCGCTGTTGACGTTCACGGTGCCGCCTTTGAGCGCAGCGCCGCGGTGCTCGGTCTTGCGAATGCCCTGAGCAGTACGGGTCACGTTGTAGCCGACACCGGCCGTGTATTGCCGTGAGTCGGGTTTGCCGTCCTGGGCGTCCTTGGTCTGGCTCGCGTTGGCGGTGAAGCCGCGTTCCTGTGTGGTGTGATTGACCTCGCTCTGCTCGGCACTGGCCAGCACATTGATCGGCCCCTTGGCTTTGACTTCCAGCAGGCCTCCCGCTGTGGCGTTGGAGCCGATGATGGTCAGCTCTCCGTCGCTCACTAGATGTTGCGAGCCGTTGGCGACGATCTGGCTGCCTTCGCTGTGTGCCTGGCGACCGGTGTCGTTGCTCTTGCGATTCTTGAAGACGCCGCCGAGGGCGTCGCCGCGTGATTCGCGATGGCGGGAGGAGTCTTCAAGCTCCACCGAGTCGACCAGGATCTTTTCCCCCGCCTTGATCCGCAGGGCGCCTTCACTGCGCACGTTGCTGCCGCGCACGTGCACGATGGTGTCACTTTGCAGATCGATTTCAGCCGCCTTGAGCGAGCTACCGGCAACGGTTTCCACCACCGTGTGGCGGTCACTATTGCCGCGCCACAAGTGCTTGCGATGGCGCACGGTTTCGGTCAGCTCGCTGCGATCGGCACGCCCGTCGATGAGTATTTCATCGCCGGCCTTGGCGCTCAGACGCCCGCCGGCTTCGAGGCGAGAGGCGCTGACGTCGATGCGCCCGCCGGCATCCAAGGCGATGTCCCCCGTTGCCACCCATTGGCTGCCGGTGTGTTCGACGTACTCTTGATTGCGGACCTTGGAGAACTCCTCTGTCGGAATGAACCAGGCCTTTTTCTTGTATTGTTCACGCCGCTCTTCCAGGCGTCGGGCAATGGCGGCGTCAACACGGAGGTTCTTGCCGGCGCTGCCGCGAATGTTGCGGCCGGAGATATCGACGGCGGTCAACGTCAGGTCATCCTTGGCGTTCAGTAGTACGTCGCCGCTGCCCCCTTCGAGGGTGGAGCGTTGTACCCGAGTAACGCCTTCGCCACGACCATTGATGCTCCCGGCGCTTTTCACGCTGACGCCCTCGCGCGACAGCATTTCTTCGGGCAGGCGCACGCCGGCGCCCTGGGTGGTGCTGACGATACGGATCCGCTGGCCCATCATGGCGCCAAGCAATTGAGCGTCCACCGGCGGCCGGGAAGGGTCGTGGGCAGCGGTTTCCCGTATCTCGCCGCCTTTGTGGGCGATACGGTTGTTGCCGAGGATCAGGGTGACATCGCCCTTGCCAGACACAGGACCGGTTTGCTCTATATAGGGCGTCAGCAGGTCGACTGCGCCGCTCTCGTGGTCGACGCCATTGCTGCCGACGATCACCTTGCCCTGGCTGTGCAAGGTGCTCAGAGACTGGATCTGGCCATCGACCATCTCTGGTTTGCCCACCAGGAAGGTCATCTGGGCGATATTGATGAAGCTGGCACCGTTGACCACGATGCCGTTGGGGTTGGCGAGGATGTAGTCAGCCTTCTGGCCGAAAATCTCCTGGGGCCCCAGCACGTTGGTGGTGTTGAAACCGACCACTTCATTGATGATCGCGCTGGCCGCGTGGCCCTGAAACTGCGCGTTGGCTTGCAGCACGCCCGCCAGCACAGACTCGCCGGCCTGCAAGGCATTGTTGAGCACGGCGCCCTGCTCGCCGACGTTGAATTCCAGGTATTGATTATGGGAAACGCCGTGGCCATTCGGGGCGACGATATCGATGACCGGGATGCCATGGGCATCGGAGATCATCGGCGTGCCGCCGGGGCCGGGCGTGGCGATGGTGGGATCGGCCGAGGCGGCCAGGGTCGGGGCCAGCAAGGCAGCGGAAATAATCCAGCGCAGGCGATCGGGACGAAGGCTCGTTGAGGTCATTTTTATTTCTCTTGTGGGTGACGGATCAAAGGGCGAAGGAGAGTTCGGTGAGCCAGAAGCCGGGTTCGAGCCGGATGGCGTGGCTGTTGCGAAGGGCGTGTTGGTAGGACAGGCGCAGGCGGCTATCTCGCCAGTGAAGGGTGACGCCCGCAGTCGCTCCAGCCAAGCGCTGGACCGATGGCACAAGTTTCGCGTCCTGGTGGTGATGTTTGGCGACGGCTGCATCCAGTCCCAGGAACGGGACGATTTCGCCTATAGGCATCCGCAGGCCTGGCAAGGTCAATGTCGACTGCCAAACGATACCGCTGGCGCTATTGGCACTCGTGTCCCTGAAGCCGCGAACAG
The DNA here is from genome assembly GCF_018449655.1 of Pseudomonas sp. dw_358. Lineage (GTDB taxonomy): Bacteria > Pseudomonadota > Gammaproteobacteria > Pseudomonadales > Pseudomonadaceae > Aquipseudomonas. The sequence goes on along the minus strand of NZ_JAAVUX010000003.1, from coordinate 380,309 downwards.
CACCGGGTCCAGTCAGGCCCAGGTGTTCCAGGTCTGGCAGACGGTCAGAACTGTATTGAGCATCGAGCTGGCTGATCAAAAACCAAGGCCGGCTCAAGCCCTTGCCACGCACCTGCCAGCGACCGCTCACGTGGTACTTCTCGAAACGTGGTTCTACGTCGTTGGCAAACCTGGCCGCTCCCTTGAGGCCCCAGGCGTAGCTACCTCCCAGCGTCCACATGGACTGACCGAACCTTGTTTCTTCTCCGATCAGGATCGCACTCAGGCCTATATCGGCTCTCTCGAGGTCCAGTGCCTGATGACGCATGACGAACTCGCCGATGCGGTTCGCTCGTTTTTGGTGCGACCATTTCAGATGGCCATTGATCAGGCTTTGTCCGTCTCGCCACAAGACCCGATCCACGTTCACGCTTTGCCCCGCCAGCTCGCTGTGCAAGAACTGGGAGCGTTGTGTCAGCAGCGAATCGGACTCGGACCGTATGGCATCGGCGCGCAGGGTCCAGCGCCCATAGGGTATTTGATAATTGACGGCCACCAGCCGCGACTCTCCAACCCCCTTCAATGACTGTGCGTAGGACAGGCCGATCAAGTCGTTGGAATGCGTGGGGCTGTCCAGGCTGACACTTAAGTGCGTCCTCTGTCTGGCCACACTATCACTGCCAGAGTTGGCCAACGAACCCTGCAACTGCCATCGCGAAGGCTTGCTCCGTGGGCGCACTACCACTCTGGACCCACCCTCGAATTCCCCCGGCCCCACATCCGCCGTCAAATCGAACGCCCGCAGCCGGTTGAGCTGATCCATCCCCTGTTCCAGGTCGCGCAGTTGCAACGGCTCACCCAGCATCCCGGGAAAGGCGCTGGACAGCGACAGCGGCAGGTCCGGGTCACTGATCTCGATGGCTTCGACAAAACCCTCGATGATCATGATCTCCAAGGGTTGCCCGTCCTCCGGCTGGCGAACCAGATAGGGCCGGCTGGACACATACCCGGCCTCCAGGTAGAGCGTCGTGATCGCCTTGAGCACTTGATTGATCTGACTCACGCCCATGCACGGTTGCAACCATGGGACAGCCACTGAGGTAATGCGAGCGCTGCTCAGGCGCTGGTTCCCCGTGATCTGCAAGCCGCTGACTTGCCAGCAGGCATGATCGGAACCGGCGAGCGTGTCGTCGGGCGCAGCCGGTGCTGGCGCGCTGCGCTTGAGCTGGCGCAGACGCTGCTCCAGCAGCCGTTCCTCATTTTCGCGCTGGTGCTCCTGATAGAGCCTCAGGCTTTCGTCGGCCCAGGCGAGTTGGGCCGGAACAATCGATAACAGGAGGCAGAGGCAGCAAGAGCGATTCATCAGCACCGTTTCCGAACAGGAGAACACTTCAGGTATCCAGACGGATGGATGCTAAAGGCTGATTCATCGCAGAGTGTTTATCCCGATCCGAGAACCGAGTAGGAAATTTCTTATAAAGCTATAGGAAATGTCTGAATCCGATGATCAGGGGCGAATATCGATCAAGGTCCCGTCCCGCACCAGGTTCCACACTTCGCGCATGTCATCGTTCTTCAAGGCGATGCAGCCGTCGGTCCAGTCCAGCGAGCTGAAGTACCACTCGGGGTAGTCGTTATCCACCGGTGTGCCGTGGAGCATGATCATGCCGCCAGCGGCCACGTTCTTGTCACGCGCCTGGGCGGCGTCGCGAATATTGGGGTAGGACAGGTGAATGGCCAGGTTGTAGCGGTCGCTGGTCTTGCGCCAGTCCAGCCAATAGAGACCCTCGGGGGTGCGCAGGTCGCCTTCACGCTCCTTGGGGCCGCGCGGAACTTTGCCCAGAGACACGTGGTAAGTCTTGAGTGCCTGACCGTGGCTGAGCAATTGCAGCTGGTGGGCCGATTTGATCACCAGTACTTTATCAATGGCCCCGGGAATGACCGGAGAGCTGGCTGGGGCGATCAACACCGGCGCACCGGCCGGGGCGACGGGTTTGCTGATGATTGTCTGAGTGAAGGAGGCCGAACACAGCGGAGCGCAGGTCAGACATAAAACGGCAAGCAACCAACGCATCAAGGCATGTTCCCGGGGTGATCGGCTCAGCTCTGTCGCGGGCGCGACAGCAAGGGCGGCAGGTACTCGTTGCGCACCGGGTAATGCTGGTGCGCACGGTCTGCGAAGAAGCATTCTAGAGTACGCCCGACCGTGGGGAAAGCCAGCTCGGCCCAGGGAATGGAACGTTCGTCGAACAGCTGCACTTCAAGGCTCTCGGGCCCCACGGCAAAGTCCAGGTCCACCAGCTGCGCGCGGAAGAACACATGCACCTGGCTGATGTGGGGCAGGTCGAACAGGGTGTACAGCTCAAGCCCGGAAACCCGCGCGCACGCCTCTTCGTCGGTTTCCCGGGCGGCAGCCTGTGCCAGGGTCTCGCCATTTTCCATGAACCCGGCCGGCAGCGTCCAGTAGCCCAGGCGCGGCTCGATGGCACGCCGGCACAGTAGCACCTGATCACCCCAGACCGGCACGCAACCGGCGACGATATTGGGGTTCTGGTAGTGGATCACGTCGCACTGGGTGCAGACGAACCGCAGGCGGTTATCGCCTTCGGGAATGCGCTGGGTCACCGGGTGACCGCACTGGCTGCAGAATTTCATGCTGGGCTTCCTGGGGGCTGGCTCTATCTTGCGGCCATCGGGCCGAACGTCGCAAGTCATGGGTCGAAGGGCTTGGGCGCTTCGCCGGTTTGGTGCATGATGCAAAGCAGCCCTTACTAGAGAGAAGCCATGCTGGACGAGCTGCTCCGACGTGTCAGTGAGTACGTACCCCACGATCTGGAAACCGAGGCCGACCGACGTTTCCCCGAGGCTGCCGTCCTGCTGCCCATTACCCGCAGTGACGAGCCCGAGCTGGTACTGACCCTGCGCGCGTCCGGCCTGTCCACCCATGGTGGCGAAGTGGCCTTTCCTGGCGGCCGTCGCGACCCCGAAGACCCTGACCTGATGTTCACCGCCCTGCGCGAGGCCGAAGAAGAGATCGGCCTGCCTCCGGGCCTGGTGGAAGTGCTGGGGCCGCTCAGTCCGTTGGTGTCCAAGCATGGCATCAAGGTCACACCCTACGTCGGGGTGATCCCTGATTTTGTCGAGTACCGCCCCAACGATGCCGAGATTGCCGCCGTGTTCAGCGTTCCGCTGGCGTTTTTCCGCCAGGATCCGCGCGAGCACACCCACCGTATCGATTACCAGGGCCAGAGCTGGTATGTGCCGAGCTATCGCTACAAGGGCTACAAGATCTGGGGATTGTCCGCGATCATGATCGTCGAGTTGATAAACCTGCTGTACGACGCCGACATCAGCCTTCACCGACCACCGCGACACTACCCCCCTTTCTAAAAACAATCCCATCGAGGCCAACCGTCATGAAATATCGCCTGGGCGATGCTCGTGTAGAAACCCATCCCCTGAGCTGGACAGCGCCCACCGCCACACTGATCGGCCGCGTGCGGCTGCAGGCCAATGCCAGCGTCTGGTTCGGCGCTGTACTGCGGGGCGACAACGAATTGATCGACATTGGCGAGAACAGCAATGTCCAGGATGGCACCGTGATGCATACCGACATGGGCTCGCCGCTGACCATCGGCAAGAACGTGACCATCGGTCACAACGCCATGCTGCACGGCTGTACCGTGGGGGACTGCAGCCTGATCGGCATCAATGCGGTGATCCTGAACGGCGCGAAGATCGGCAAATACTGCATCATCGGCGCCAACGCCTTGATTGCCGAAGGCAAGGACATCCCGGACGGCTCGTTGGTGATGGGCTCGCCCGGCAAAGTGATACGCGAACTCACCGATGCGCAGAAACAGATGCTCGAAGCCAGTGCAGCTCATTACGTGCAAAACGCCCAACGCTATGCTCGCGATCTCGCGCCTCAGGACGAATGATGAATACCCCCGAACGGCCGGTTCGCTCGCCGTGCATCAGTATTTGCGCGCTCGACGAGCAGGATATCTGCACCGGCTGTCAGCGCACGGCAGACGAAATCACTCGCTGGGGCCGCATGCAAAACGACGAACGGCGGGAGGTGCTGCGCCGGTGTCATGAGCGCGCAGTGGCCCAAGGCATCATGATGCCGTAGGGGCGCGCGTAATCATGTAAAATACGCGCCCTTGATCCCGCCATACCCCTGAGGACCTGCAATGACCCGTATCGGAACCCCTCTGTCGCCCACCGCGACCCGCGTACTGCTGTGTGGCTGCGGCGAACTCGGCAAGGAAGTGGTGATCGAACTGCAACGTCTGGGCGTTGAAGTGATTGCCGTCGACCGTTACGCCAACGCGCCGGCCATGCAGGTCGCTCACCGCAGCCATGTGATCAACATGCTCGACGGCGCGTCGCTGCGAGCGGTGATCGAGGCCGAGAGGCCCCATTACATCGTGCCGGAAATCGAGGCCATTGCCACGGCCACGCTGGTGGAGCTGGAAGCGGAAGGCTTTACCGTGATCCCGACGGCCCGCGCCACGCAGTTGACCATGAACCGCGAAGGCATTCGTCGCCTGGCTGCCGAAGAGCTGGACCTGCCCACCTCGCCTTACCACTTCGCCGACACCTTCGAAGACTATCGCCAGGCCGTGCAAGACCTCGGCTTTCCCTGCGTGGTCAAACCAGTGATGAGCTCGTCGGGCAAGGGCCAGAGCCTGCTCAAGAGCGCAGCCGATGTGCAGAAAGCCTGGGATTACGCCCAGGAAGGTGGCCGCGCCGGCAAGGGCCGAGTCATCATCGAAGGCTTCATCGACTTCGACTACGAGATCACCTTGCTCACCGTGCGCCATGTCGGTGGTACCACCTTCTGCGCGCCGGTCGGCCATCGTCAGGAGAAGGGCGACTACCAGGAATCCTGGCAGCCTCAAGCCATGAGCCCGGTGGCGCTGGCGGAATCCGAGCGGGTTGCCCGCGCCGTGACCGAAGCCTTGGGCGGCCGCGGTCTGTTTGGTGTTGAGTTATTCATCAAAGGCGATCAGGTATGGTTCAGCGAAGTGTCGCCGCGCCCCCATGACACCGGCCTGGTGACCCTGATTTCCCAGGACCTGTCGCAATTCGCCTTGCATGCCCGTGCCATTCTGGGCTTGCCGATTCCGTTGATCCGCCAGTTCGGCCCGGCGGCTTCGGCGGTGATCCTCGTGGAGGGCCACTCGCAGCAGACTGCCTTCGCCAACCTGGGCGCAGCCCTCAGCGAGCCGGACACGGCGTTGCGCCTGTTCGGCAAGCCCGAAGTCAACGGCCAGCGCCGCCTCGGTGTGGCCTTGGCCCGCGACGAGTCCATCGACGCGGCGCGCAGCAAGGCCACGCGTTCGGCCCAGGCAGTCAAGATCGAGCTGTAACCGTCACGCCGGCTGCACTGCGCTCGACAGCAAGTCGGGCAAGGTGCGGCCACGGCTGCGCTCGGTATTGAGGGGCAGGTCGTAGGTGATCCGCGCGCCATAGGCTTGTGGCGCGTGAGGATCGACACGCACCTTGTCGAATACCAGCAGGCGTGTGCCCAGGCTGAACCCTTCGGCCAGGTCATGGGTGACCATGAACACCGTCAACCGCGTCTCCCGCCACAACTCCAGCAGCAAGTGATGCATGTCCTTGCGAATGCCGGGGTCCAGTGCCCCGAACGGCTCGTCCAGCAACAGCACCCGGGGTTTCATGATCAGCGCTTGAGCGATGGCCAGACGCTGCTGCATGCCGCCCGATAGCTGGCTGGGGTACTTCTTCAAGGAATGCCCCAGGCCGACCCGTTCCAACAGCTGCGCGGCCTGATCGCGGGCCTCGCTTTTCGCCCGGCCCAGCAGCCGCCCCAGCAGCGGGGCATGGGGCAGCTCCAGGCCGAGGGCGACGTTGTCCAGCACGCTCAGGTGGGAAAACACCGAATAGCGCTGAAACACCACACCACGGCTGGCGTCGGGCTCGTTACGCAAGGGTTGTCCGTCCAACAGGATCTGGCCTTTGCTCGGCACTTCCTGGCCCAGCAGCAGCCTCAGAAAAGTGGACTTGCCGCAGCCGGAGGTGCCCACCAGGGTGCAGAACTCGCCCTCGGCGATGCTCAGGTTCAGACGCTCCAGCACCACTTGCTCGCCGTATTGCTGCCAGACATTGTTGACGCTGATAAAGCTCATGGCCGTGCTCCCTCGTACCACGGAAACGCCAGCCGGGTCAGGCGCTTGAGGCCCATGTCCATCAGCCACGCCAGCAGGGTGATCCACACCACGTAGGGCACGATCACGTCCATGGCCAGGTAGCGACGGACCAGAAAAATACGGTAGCCCAGGCCATCGGTGGAAGCGATGGCCTCGGCCGCAATCAAGAACAGCCAGGCCGAACCCAGCACCAGACGCACGGCGATCAACAGGCGCGGCATCAGTTGCGGCAAGACGACCCGCAACAGCAGCGTCCAGGTGCTGGCACCCAGGGTCTGCGCCTTGATCAACAGTTCGACCGGAATGGACCGGGCATGTTGCTCCAGGTCCCTGGCCAGAATTGGCGTGATGCCGATGACAATCAGCATTACCTTGCTCAGTTCGTCCAGCCCGAACACGATGAACAGCACCGGCAGGATTGCCAGCGGCGGTACCATGGACAGGACGGTCAGCAACGGCGACAGGGTGGCGCCAAACAGCGGCAAAGTCCCCGCCGCGATCCCCAGACACAGCCCGGCCAAGGCACTGATGCCCAGGCCCATGGCCAGACGTCGCAGGCTTGCTTCGGTGTCTTGCCACAGCAAGTAACCACCGCTGCGTTTATCCTCCTCGAAAGCCATGCGCTTGACCGCATCGGTCATCTGCACGGCGCTGGGCAGCAGTTTGTCGTTGGGATTCTCCGCAAGCCGTGTGGCCGAGCCCATGAAATAGGCGCACAGCAACAAGGCAAACGGCAGGATGATCAGCAACAGCCGACCGGCACCGTCGGGGTGACGATTGATCAAACGCATGGTGAGGCCCTCTGGCATGCGGCTTAGAGTTTGCCGTCGGCGGCCATTTGTACAAAGGACGGGTCGAAGCGCAGTTTGGTGTTGCCCTTGTCACCCAGGCTGATGCCTTTGGCGAAGGTCATGCCGACCACGTTGGCGTCTTTGGCGCCGTCGCCCAGCAGGCCATGGGCGAAGGAAAACTGCGCGACTTTCTCCATGGTCGCAGGCAGGACAGGGCTGTTGGCGAATTCCAGAGCGTCCTTGGGCGTGTAGAACAGCTTGGTGGTGGCCAGTTGCGATTTGAAGCCGGCCAGATCGGTGCCTGAGGCCTTGGCCATGTGCTCAAGGGCGTCGGTGCTCTCGACCGATTGGCTGTTCATCAGCGCTACCACTTCGAACCAGGCGCCGGTCAAGGCCTTGCCCAAGGCCGGGTTATCTTTGAGGGTGGCGCTGTTGACCACCATCATGTCCATGATCTCGCCGGGGATCTTGCTCGAATCGAACACCTCAGTGACCCCGGGCTTGGCCTTGATGTCGGCGAGCATCGGGTTCCAGGTGGTCACGGCCTGGACCTGGTCGGTGTCGAAGGCGGCGGAAATATCGGCGTCGGAGGTGTTGACGACTTTGAGGTCCTTCTCGCTCAGGCCAGCTTGTTCCAGCCCCCGCGCCAGCAGGTAGTGTGAAACCGACAGCTCCACCAGGTTGACGCTCATGCCCTTGAGGTCGGCCAGGGTCTTGCCTTCGCCCTTGATCACGATACCGTCGTTGCCATTGGAGAAGTCGCTGACCACCAGTGCCGTGCTGTCCACGCCGCCGGCCGCCGGAATGGTCAGGGCGTCCATGTTGGTCATGGTGCAGCCATCGAACTGGCCAGCGGTGTATTGGTTGATGGATTCGACGTAATCATTGAGCTGCACCACGTCGATGGCGATGTGGTATTTGTCCGCCCATTTCTTGATGATGCCCTGCGCGCCCGCATATTCCCAAGGCATCCAGCCGGCATAGATCGTCCAGCAGACTTTGAAATGATCCTTGGTGGCGGCCTGGGCCGAAGTCACGGCGAGGGAAAGGGCGAGGGTAGCAGCGGCGAGGACGGGCAGACGGCGTTTGAGCAAGAAAGAGTTGAACATCGGAATTCTCCAGTTGAAGTGGGCGGACAGGAGCAGCGCGACACCGTAGGGTGGTCTGTCTCCCGGGCTTTTATCCCGCCGTGTAACCTCAACTGGAGGTCGCCAACTCTCGGACCAGCCACTCGCGTTCAGCGAGCCGGAACCCTAGTCAGCCATTTGCAAATTGTGGTGCCGCGAACCTGAGTTGACTCCTGCACGGCAAAGGTCAAGCGAGAGACGTGCCAATTTCCGCGGGGCTTGCTTTCTCTGGTCTGAACGGCGACAGGACGGGGGGAGCAGCGGGGGGATGCTGAATCATGGTGCGTTGCGCACCGTTTTTGCGCGGCCCTGACCCGGGCCTTGGCCAGTGTCAGCTTTGTGTAAAGCATGTTACCGCGCGTTACAAGAACCGCACAGCATGGCGATTTCGTGGTCTGATCCTGTGCCGGTGAACCCTAGATTCCCGGTGCTGGCCAGCGTCGCTGGTCGAGCCGTTTCGCGGTCCAGGAGGCCGCCATGTATAGCCGACTTCTGCTGATAGTCTTGCTGGGTTCGCTGATCACTGCCTGTGCTCCTTATGATGGAGGCGGCGGCTACTACCAATCGACCCAGGTTTACACATCCGATCCTTATCCCTATGGCTACGGCTGGGGTTACAGCGGTGGTTACTACCGCTACAACCGTGGCTATGCGCCCGGCCCTGGTTATTACCGACCGCCACCGGGGTACTACCGGCCACCGGGGGCGGGCTTTCGTCCCCCGGGAGGCGGCTTTCGTCCGCCGCCTGGCGGCGGGTTCAGACCGCCCATGGGTCATGGGCCCGGACCGGGTCGGCCCGGTGGCGGCCCACCGGGCGGCGGTCACGGCGGTTTCGGGGGCGGTCCAGGCGGTCACTCCGGCGGGGGCCAACGTTGATCCAGCCTTCTGCGCGGATGCACCTTCCCACGCAGGTCGGCGTGAACGTGTTAGTGACGTGTAAACGTCTGGTTCAATGCACCCGTTTTTGTAAGATTTTATATTGAATAACTGTCAATCCTGACAGTCGTTAACAGCACATCGTGGCACTAGCCTACGTTGGAAATCTGGTGACAGTGCAGCCGAACGAGCCGTCGGTTGTGCTCATGATTCTCAACGGAGGTGAGCATGCCCATTCGAAATTCCAAAGCGATCAGCCGGCCAAAAATCAACGACGATGCCTTGTCAAGCCGACATGGGCATATCTCATCGCCGCCTTCGCGCGCTTACAGGTTGTGGCAGGCCGGGGAGCTGGATACAGGCGAGCTGAATCAGCTCGAGGGCGGTAAATTTTTTCCACTGACCGCCGGTGGCGTGCGTGACAGTCTGGCCCCTACTGACGAGGCCAATGTTGCTCCTCCCCCCGACGGCAAGATTGCCAGTGGCGGTCATCCCACTGCCCAGGCGTTGGATGCTCCGGGTCGGCAATGGCCGAAAAGTACGGTGTACAGCGCTGAAATACTGGATTTCACCTGGGCTTTTACAGCGCCTCACAAAACGCGACGCTTCAATTACTTCGTCACTAAAGTTGGGTGGAACCCGGATCACCTATTGAGTCGCGCGCAGTTCGATCCCCTGCCGTTCTGGCAAGAAGAGAGTGCCTTGCAACCTCATTGGGACCACCCCGAGGCACTTCTGCCCGCGAATCCCTCTCGCCATGAAATTCCACTGCCGGAGCGCGAGGGGTACCACGTCGTATTGGCTATCTGGGAAATCGCCAATACGCCCATGGCCTTTTACCAAGTGGTCGATCTGGACTTTCTGCCTGCCGAGGGTGGGGATGAGCGGCCGTCGGCCCCCGCCCACCTGACGTTGGGTACGGTGACTGACTCCACCGTTGCGCTGGCGTGGGGAGCATCGAGTGGCGCGTCGCCTGTCGCGCACTACCTGGTCTTGCGTGACGGTATTCAGGTTGCCCAAGTCGGCGCATCGATTCTGGGCTGGACCGACACGACAGTCGCTCCCAGCACCTCTTACCATTATTTTGTCACGGCCATCGCGGCCAACGGTCACTCTTCAGCGCCCAGCAACACGGTAACCGCCGTCACCCAGGCGCCAGGGGGCGAAAACCCTCGGCCGACCCGGCCGGAAAACCTGCACGCCATGAACATCACGGCCACCAGCGTCGAGCTGATGTGGAGCGCTGCCAGCAGCAGTGCCGGGATCGCCCGTTACAAGCTCCAGCGCCTCGGCGATGTGGTTCAGGTCGTGTTGCCGCCGCAGACCCATACCATCGACACAGGGCTGGCGCCCAATACCCAGGTCGCCTACCTGGTATACGCCGAGGACAATAACGGCCGACAGTCCGCCAGCTCCAACATCATTGTGGTTCGAACACGGGCCGATGGCGGCACGGAGCCGGCATGGGCTCTCAATACGCTGTACACCGCTGGGGTATTGGTCGGCCACAACGGTCGGGACTGGCGTTGCCTGCAGACCCATACCTCGTATACCGCCGACTGGGCACCCGGTGCGCCTGGGGCGGAGTCACTCTGGGTGCCGGCGCCTTGAACGCGGCCTGCAGCCGAGAAAAAGCGGGCCGCACTCAGTATTCGGACAAATCCGCCAGCGGGTGGCGTCCCTCCCAGGCTTTGCTGAAGTGCGCATCCACCACCGCAAGGGGGATCTTGCTGACATCCGGCCAGTGCCAGCGGGGTTTGTGGTCTTTGTCGATGAGCCGGGAGCGCACGCCCTCGCTGAACTCGGGGTGACGACAGCAGTTCAGGCTCAAGGTGTATTCCATCTGAAAGACCTGGGCCAAGGACATATGGCGGGCACGGTGCAACTGTTCCCACACCAGATGCGCGGTCAGCGGACAGCCTTCGGTAAGGGTCCGGCTGGCCTTGGCCAACAGAGCGTCGGTGTGGTTGCGCAACATGCTCAGGGCTTTCCAGGCACAAGTCACGTCGGTGACATCCAAGGCGTGGTCGATTGGCTCCCTTCGGGGTAGCCATTGCGCTTCTGGCAGCTTGGTCACGGCCTGCTGTTCCAATGCCTTGAGCAAGCTGTTGAGTTGCGGCGCCGTTTGTTCCTGCCAATTGAGCTGGAGCAGGCCGTTGATCAAGGGCTCCTGTTGCGAGTCGTCGAGAAACCGGTCAGCCAGGCCAAGGTCAAGCGCATCGCGAGCATTGATGTGCGACCCGGTCAGGCCCAGGAACAGCCCCAGGCGCCCCGGCAGGCGCGAGAGGAACCAGCTGGCACCGACATCGGGAAACAGCCCGATGCTGATTTCCGGCATGGCCAGTCGACTGCTGGGTGTGACGATGCGCACCCCAGCCCCTTGCAGCAAGCCCAGACCGCCGCCCAACACATAACCGTGCCCCCAGCACAGCAAGGGCTTGGGGTAGGTGTGCAGGCGGTAATCCAAGCGGTATTCAGCAGCAAAAAAATGGGCGGCCAAGGGCGGCACGACGCCGGGCTCGCTGCGACATGCATTGACCAGGCTGCGCACGTCGCCCCCGGCGCAGAAGGCTTTTTCCCCATTGCCACGCAACAACACGCAGACCACTTGCGGGTCTTGGGCCCAGTTATCCAGACGTTCGGCCAACGCCTGAAGCATCGGCAACGACAACGCGTTAAGGCTTTTTTCCGCGTCCAATGTGGCGATGCCCAGGCGAGCGCCATCCACACCGGTCAATTCTTCAAAATGCAGATTCATTGAACCCTCTCGTCGAGTGATACCGTGGTCCGCTGTGGGCGGTGCCATCACTTGAGTATGGCTGCTGCGTCGAAACCCGCAGGCATCCGGTCGGATGGATTGACAAGCGCAGCGGGCTTTCCTAGTGTCGCGCATTGTTTCAACGGATGCAGACATGACCCAAGACGACCGTATCAAGCTCGAACCCAGCTGGAAGCACGCCCTGCGCGCCGAGTTCGACCAGCCCTACATGCAACAACTGCGCGAATTCCTGCGCGAGGAGCATGCCGCCGGCAAGGAAATCTATCCGCCCGGACCGCTGATTTTCAACGCCTTGAACCTGACACCGCTGGATCAGGTCAAGGTGGTCATCCTGGGCCAGGACCCATATCACGGTCCGGGCCAGGCCCACGGCCTGTGCTTTTCGGTGCAGCCGGGTATCCCCACGCCGCCGTCACTGGTCAACATTTATAAAGAGCTCAAGCGCGACCTCAATATCGACATCGCCGCTCACGGTTGCCTGCAGCATTGGGCCGAGCAGGGGGTGTTGCTGCTCAACACCACCTTGACCGTGGAGAGGGCCAATGCCGCTTCCCATGCCAACAAAGGCTGGCAGCATTTCACCGACCGGGTCATTCAAGTGGTCAGCGAACACCAACCCAACTCGGTGTTCCTGTTGTGGGGCGCCCATGCCCAAGGCAAACAGAAGTGGGTGGACGCCACCAAGCACCTGATCCTGACTTCGGTGCACCCATCGCCACTCTCTGCCTATCGTGGCTTTCTCGGCAATGGGCACTTTGGCCGAGCGAACAAGTTTCTCGAGCAGCACGGCCTGGCGCCGATCGACTGGCAATTGCCAGCGCTCTGAACCCTGCTTCAGACCTCGGAAGGTGCGCGGCGCAGTTTGGCGCGCTTGCGCCACAGCCTGAACAGCGGCAGTACCAGCACCACCGCGCTCAGGCACCAGACGCCGAGGGCAATCGGGCTGGCATAGAGGATGTCCAAAGCACCGCTGGAGATCGACAGCGCGCGACGCAGGTTCTGTTCCATCAGGCCGCCGAGAATGAAGCCCAGCAGAATCGGCGACAGCGGAAAGTCCAGTTTGCGCAGGGCGTAGCCGAAAATGCCGATGCCGATCATCAGGAACAGGTCGAACGTCGTGGCATGCACTGCGTAGACCCCGATGGCGGTGATGATGGCGATCACCGGCACCAGCGCCCAGTTCGGTACCGAGAGAATGCGGGTAAACACGCGGATCATCGGGATGTTGAGCACCACCAGCATGACGTTGGCGATGAACAGCGACGCGATCAGCCCCCAGACAATGTCCGGCTGCTGTTGAAACAACAGCGGGCCGGGGGTGATGTTGTACAGCGACAGGGCGCCGATCATCACCGCCGTGGTGCCAGAGCCCGGGACGCCCAAGGTCAGCATCGGCACCAAGGCGCCGCAGGCGGTAGCGCCGATGGCGGTTTCCGGTGCCGCGAGGCCACGTTTGTCGCCTTTGCCGAACTCGCCACTGGCGCCGGCCAGGCGCTTTTCCGTGGTGTAAGCCACGGCGCTGGCCAATGTCGCTCCTGCGCCGGGCAGCACACCCATGATGAAGCCTAGAACGCCGCAGCGGATGTTGACCCAGAACACCGAAGCCGCCTCCTTGACGTTGAACATCATGCGCCCGCTGGCCTTGACCGCTTTTTGGCCGTGATGGGTCTTTTCCAGCAGAAGCAGGATTTCACTGATGGAAAACAACCCCAGCACCAGCGCCACGAAGGGGATGCCGTCTGCCAGGTGGACCATGTCGCCAGTGAAGCGGTATACGCCGCTGTTGGCGTCGATGCCGATGCTGGCCAGGAACAGGCCGATCAGTGCGGCGACGAAGGTCTTCAGCGGTTTGTCTCCCGCCATGCCCCCGAGGCAGACAACAGCAAATACCATCAACACGAAATATTCCGCCGGGCCGAACGCGATGGCCCACTGCGCCAGCAGGGGTGCAAACAGCACCATGGCGCAGGTGGCGATCAGCGCTCCGATGAACGAGCTCCAGGCTGATAGCGACAGGGCGACGCCTGCCAGGCCGTTGCGCGCCATGGGGTAACCGTCGAGGGTGGTCATGACCGTGGAGGCCTCGCCGGGAATGTTCAGCAGAATCGAGCTGATGCGGCCGCCATATTCACAGCCCAGGTACACCGCCGCCAGCAGGATCAGCGCGGACTCCGGCGGCAGGCCGAGGGCGTAGGCAATCGGAATGAGCAAGGCCACGCCATTGATCGGTCCCAAGCCCGGGAGCAAACCGACCACGGTGCCGATCAGGGTGCCGCACAAGGCGGTGATCAGGTTGTAGGGCGTGAGGGCGACGCCGAAGCCCTGGCCCAGGTATCCAAGTGTGTCCACTGTTCAGTTCTCCAGAATATCGAGGACGCCCAACGGCAATGGCACGTCCATTGCCTTGTCGAACAGCAGGTACAAGCCGATGCTCATCAGGCTGATGACCAGCGCGGCGGGCAGCCAGCGGCCGCCGTATAGTCGCGCCATGGGAATACCTGCCAGCACGCTGGCGAGGATGAAACCGAGGGGCTCGAACAGCCCGGCGAACAGCAGCAACAACGCCGTGCACTGGGCGATCTTGGTCAGGGCAGCAGGGTCCAGCGCGGGCTCGTCGGCGTCCGGCACTGCCGCCACCGGCCGCCAGGCCATGTAGATCAGGGCCACAGCCATCAGCCCGAGGATGAGCAAGGGGTAGGCACGGGGCCCGACCGGCTCGTAGGAGAACGCCGCCTGATAGGGCCAGGCCATCGTGGCGAGCAAGGCGCAGGCGATCAGCAGTATCAGCGCAAGGATGCGTTGGGCAGTCATGGTCAGATTCCTTTACGGGCAGGCGAGCTATTGGATCAGGCCGAACTCCTGGGCCAGGCCCCTGTAGGTGGTCACCTGTTGTTTGACGTAAGCTTCCAATGACGGCCCGGTCATGGCGAACGGGAAGAGTTCGCGCTCCTCGCGCAAGGTCTTGAACGCGTCGGAGATCAACAAGCCGTCAAAGGCGGTTTTCCACCATGCGTACTCTGCGTCACTGACCTTGGGCCCGAGGTAGAAGCCGCGTACCACCGGCCAGACGATGTCGTAACCCTGTTCGCGAGCGGTGGGGATCTGGGCCATGCCGTCCTTTTCCAGGCGCTGTTCCGAGAACACCGCCAACAGGCGCATGCCACCGCTTTGCAGGTGTGGCATGGAATCGGAGATGTCGGTGCTGCCGACCTGGATATGGCCGCCGAGCAGCGCCGTGACAATTTCGCCGCCCCCTTCCAGCGCCACATAGCGCAGCTCGCGGGGGTTGACGCCGGCAGCCTTGGCGATCAAGGCGGTCTGCATCCAGTCCTGGCTGCCGACGGTGCCCCCGGCACCGATCACCACTTGGCTGGGGTTGTCTTTCAGGGCCTTGACCAGGTCGTCGAGGGTCTTGAAGGGCGAGTCGCTTTTCACCGCAATGGCGCCATAGCTGGTGCCCACGGCGGCCAGCCAGCGCACCGCGTTCTCGTCGTAGCGACCGAATTTGCCTTGGGCCAGGTTGAGCAGCGAGCCGCTGGACCAGGCCACCAGGGTGCCGGGATCGGCCGGGCGCTGGGCCACTACCGCGTTATAGGCCACAGCGCCCACGCCCCCCGGCATGTAGGTCACGCGCATGGCTTTGCCGAGAATCTTCTCGTTGACCAACGCACTCTGGATCAACTTGCAGGTGAGGTCGAAACCGCCACCGGGAGAGGCGGGAGCTATGCATTCGGGGCGTTTGGGCTCGGCGTACAGAGGCGCAACCAGCAGAAGTGTCGTGCAGGCGGCGATCGCCATCGGGCGCAGGAATCGCATCAGGATGTTTCTCCGATCTTGTTTTTGTCGTGAGGGAGCGGATGCTAAGCGCCGAACCTTTCAGCGACCTTTCACGCCGGCTTTTGCCACACCTATAACAACAGGAGAAACCGATGCGCGTGCTGCTCGTCGAAGACCATCCATCCCTGGCCGACAGCATTGTCCAGACCCTCAAGGCCGCTGGTCTGACCGTCGATGTGTTGAGCGACGGGATATTGGCCGACCTGGCGCTGACCGATGAGGATTACGCCATGGCCGTGCTCGATGTGGGCCTGCCTCGGCTGGACGGTTTTCAGGTGCTGGCCCGCTTGCGTGCCCGCGGCAAGACCCTGCCGGTGTTGATGTTGACTGCACGCAGCGACGTCAGGGACCGGGTCCACGGGTTGAATCTGGGGGCCGATGACTACCTCGCCAAGCCCTTCGCGTTGAGCGAACTGCAAGCCCGGGTCAACGCCTTGCTGCGGCGCACGGTGCTGGGCGGCGAGCGTCGGCAGCGGTGCGGGCCGCTGCTCTATGATCTTGATACCTCACGTTTCAGCCTGACCGAGCAACCCTTGATACTGACTGCCCGGGAACACTCGGTCTTGCAGGCGTTGATCGCGCGGCCCGGTCGGGTGATGAGCAAGGAGCAGCTGGCGGCAAAGGTGTTCGGCCTCGACGAAGAGGCCAGCGCCGAGGCTATCGAAATCTATGTGCATCGCCTGCGCAGAAAGCTTGAGGGCCACGCGGTGGCCATCGTTACCTTTCGCGGTCTGGGTTATCTGCTGGAGAGTCGGGATGCCTAGGGCCGAGAGTCTGCGCTGGCGGTTGCTGTGCAGTCTGGCCGTGCTGTTGGTGGTGCTGATGCTAGCCAGTGGCTTGAGTGCTTACTGGAACGGCCGCGAGGCCGCAGACACCGCCTATGACCGCACACTGCTGGCCTCGGCACGGACCCTCGCCGCGAGGCTGTCGCCCCATGAGGCCAGTCTCAGTGTCGAGGTGCCCTGGCTGGCCCTCGATACCTTCGCTTACGACAGCGCCGGGCGGATCTACTATCAGATCAATGATATTCAGGGCCGGCCGGTGTCCGGCTACGAAGACTTGCCGCCACCTCCCGCCGATGCGCCGCGCACGGATGATTATCCTGCCCTGGCGCGTTTCTACAGCGCCCGCTACCGCGGTCAGGACGTACGTGTCGTCAGCCTGCTCAAAGCCATCAGCGACCCGCAGATGAACGGCATGGTCGAAATCCGCGTGGCCGAAACCGATGAGGCGCGGGTGCGCATGGCGCGTAGCCTGATGAGCGACACGCTGTTTCGTCTGGGCCTGCTGGGCGTCGGCGCGCTGCTGCTGGTGTGGCACATGGTCAGCGCCGCGCTGCGACCTCTCGAGCGTCTGCGCATGGCGGTGGAGGCGCGACAGCCGGATGATTTGCGGCCATTGCCCGCGATCGACGTGCAGCAGGAATTGCGCCCCCTGGCCCGTGCCCTGGACCACTTCACCGCACGGTTACGCCAGCAGTTCAAACGTCAGGCGCAGTTCGTCGCTGAGGCGGCCCACGAGCTGCGCACGCCATTGGCGGCCCTCAAGGCGCGGCTGGAGCTGGGCCTGCGCGCCCCGGCGCCGGAAGAATGGCGACTGGCCTTGCAAGCGGCGGCCCACAGCACTGATCGCCTGGTTGGTCTGGCCAACCAGTTGTTGTCTCTGGCCCGGATCGAAAACGGTGCCCGGGCCATGACCGACGGTGGCGCACAGCCCGTCGACCTGGCGCAGTTGGCGCGCGAACTTGGCCTGTCCATGGCCGCCCTGGCCCACGGCCGTGGCGTGGCGCTGGCGCTGGAGGCAGAGCAGCCCGTGTGGCTACGGGGCGACCCGACGCTGTTGTATGAACTGCTGAGCAACCTGGTGGACAACGCGTTGGCCCACACCCCCTCAGGTGGCAGTGTGATCTTGCGCGTGAGCTGGCCGGCGGTGTTGGAGGTGGAGGACGATGGGCCCGGCATCCCGACCGAGGAGCGCGAACGGGTGTTCGAGCGCTTTTACCGGTGCGGCACCCAGGGTACCGGCTTGGGCCTCGCGATTGTCGGCGAGATATGCCGCGCGCACCGGGCCCAGGTGAGCCTGCACGAAGGCGGGAAGGGAGGGTTGCGGGTGCGGGTGGCGTTCACGGCCGTCTGATCAGCTCGGATGTCAGCAGAACATGTCCCTGGCTGCCTGCAGTTGTTCTTCGGTCATGGGCGCGCGCGAATGCATGCGCAGTTGCCTGTAGGCGGGCAGATCGGAAATCCCCAGCACCGGATCGCGGCCGCGCTGGTTGAGCAGGGTCGCCACTTGCACGACATCGCCATAGTCGGCGCGCGGCGACTCGCGCTCGCGGTCCAGGTACTGTCCGGGCACTTTGGCCAGGGCAAGGGGGAACTCCCACTTACGCAGGATCTTGGCGCCGATCACCGGGTGGATGGCGTCGATCACGTGGTTCAGGCACACGGGGTCGGACAGCAATTCATTGTTGTCCTGGGCGTAGGTAAGAATGGGCAGCACGCCGATCTGGTGGATCAAGCCGGCCAGGGCCCCTTGATCCGGTTCCAGGCCATCGAAGCGACGGCAGATTTCGTAGCTGATCCCGGCAATTTCCTGACTCTGCTGCCAGACCTCGCGCATTTTGTGCTCGACCACGCTGGAACGAGCGTGAAAGATCTGTTCAATGACCAGGCCGATGGCGAGGTTGCAACTGTAATTGACCCCCAGTCGGGTGATCGCAGTGTGCAGGTCGGTGACTTCGACCGTGGCCCGCAACAGCGGACTGTTGACCACCTGGATCAGGCGGGCGGCCAGTGCCGCATCGCGACCGATCACGCGGCTGAGCTGACTGACGCTGATTTCGCTGTCTTCGGCCGCCTCACGTATCGCCAAGGCCACCTCGGGAAGCGTCGGCAATACCAGGTCGTCCTTGTCTATGGCTGTCAGCAGATCCTTCTGCACCACTTCGGCCAACTCGCTCATCTGGGTTTCTCTATCGGAAAATCAGCACTTCAGGGCACAGAACAAGCGCGAATCAGCGCTGGATCTCGCGGTCACGGTCCAATGTGTAGGGCAATTCCAGCAGTGCCAAGCGAGCCCCATCGGGCGTGCCCAGATGCAATTCGCCTTGCTCGGCCGCATCGTTTCGCAGCACAGCCAGCAATTCGATGCCCTGTTCTCCCCGGGCGGCCAGGGCGACATCGCCGACGGCGCTGGCATGCACCGGCGAGAACAGCTCGGCGCCAGGCTCAGGTAATACGTCGCCTTCAAGGTGCAAGCGGTACAGGCGCTGCTTCAGCTTGCCGAGGTATTGCATGCGCGCGACGATTTCCTGACCGGTGTAGCAGCCTTTCTTGAAGCTGACACCGTCCACGGCCTGCAGGTTGAGCATTTGCGGGATGAATGCTTCGCGGGTCTGGGGCATGACCTGAGCGATGCCGGCGCGAACCTGGCCCAGCAACCAGTCGTTCAGCCTGGCCTCGCGTGCCTGTCCTGCGAGGCGGCGGTGCAGCTCAAGGGCCTGATCGGCGGGCGCCCAGAGCTCTGCCCGCTCGGGAGAGACCCTGACCGCGATCAAGCCTTCGGCGCGGACCACGGCGCCGGACTGAGCAGCAAGCTCGAGGCCCAGGCCGGTCAGCAGCGCATCGGCATGATCGAGCCCATAGCGGACCCAGGAAGCACTTTCATCGGTGAGCTTTGACTTGGAAAACACCGCGTATTTCTTCAGATCAGCCAGCTGTGGCTCGATCAACTCATGGGCCATTGCCAGCAGGACGCCGTCGCCTTCCAACAGGATGCGAAAGCTCGATTGCATGCGCCCCTTCTGGGTGCAGCGTGCACCCAGACTGGCATGATGTTCATCAAGGTAATTGATGTTACAGGTCAATTGACCCTGCAGGAACTTGCCAGCATCCGAGCCGCGCACGGCCAGGATGCCTTCGTGGGACAGCACGCAGAAAAATGCGGAATCGGCCATGGGTCTTCGCTGGAATGGGATACTGGGCACCATGATAGAGCGCGCCGGGGAAAATAGGTAGGCGGCTTCCCACTATTACGGCTACTGGCGGTGACGGAGCCGGACCGTCATGGGCGGTTACCACGGCCCGCTCCGGGGTACACGGCTTCCTGTATACTTCTCGCCTGTCCAAAGGAGAGCTCCATGGTTGAAGACGTAGAACTGAATCGGCTCTACTGGCATAGCCGCCGCGGCATGCTGGAGCTGGATGTGTTGCTGGTGCCGTTCGTGCGCGAGGTCTATCCGCACCTCGACAAGGCCGACCGCGAGTGCTACACCCGCTTGCTCGAATGCGAGGATCAGGACATGTTCGGTTGGTTCATGGAGCGGGCGGAGTCCGAGGATCCCGAGCTGCAACGCATGGTTCGCATGATACTGGACCGTGTCCAGCCCAAGTGACCGTTTCGAATGCCGCTGGCAGCCGTCCCGGCGCCTGCTTGGCGCCTATGCGGCAGGGCAGGGTATGGCGCTGCTGGCCTTGGTCTTGCTGGATATCGATACGCTGTTTCGTGCCTTGGGCATAGCGGTCTGTGTGGTGCACGCCCTTTGGCAGGTGCCGCGGACCATCAGTTTGAGCCATGTTGCTGCCTGGCGCGCTCTGCGCCACGACGGGCAGGGTTGGCAGCTGTGGAGTCCGGCACTGGGCTGGCGCAGCGTGCAGCTACAGGCTGATTCGCTCGCCACCCCTATGCTGATTGTGTTGCGCTGGCGTCAGTCGGGCCAGTGGTTCAGCCGCAGCCTGTGCCTGCCGGCCGACACCCTGAGCGCCGATCATCACCGCAGGCTGCGGGTGCTGCTCAAGTTCAGCCGTTCCAGGTGGGCGGCAGCACAATAGTGTCGCGGGCTTCGGGGAGTATTTCCGGGTAATCCAGGGTGTAGTGCAGTCCACGGCTTTCCTTGCGTTGCATGGCCGACTCGATCATCAATTCGGCCACCTGAGCCAGATTGCGCAGCTCGATCAAATCGCGGCTGACCTTGTAGTTGCTGTAGAACTCATCGATCTCGCCGAGTAGCAGGCGGACCCGGTGCCGAGCGCGCTGGAGTCGTTTGTTGGTGCGCACGATGCCGACGTAATCCCACATGAATCGCCGTAGTTCGTCCCAGTTATGCGCAATGATCACATCTTCGTCAGAATCCGTCACCTGGCTGGCGTCCCAGGCGGGCAAGGATTCGGGCATCGCCACCGTGGTCAATTGCTCGAGGATGTCCACCGCTGCCGAGCGACCGTAGACGAAACATTCGAGCAGCGAGTTGCTGGCCATGCGATTGGCGCCGTGCAGACCGGTGAAGCTGGTTTCGCCGATGGCATACAACCCGGGTACGTCAGTTTGCCCACGCGCGTCGACCATCACGCCACCACAGGTGTAGTGTGCTGCCGGGACCACCGGGATAGCCTGGCGAGTGATGTCGATGCCGAATTCCAGGCAGCGGTCATACACCGTGGGAAAGTGCAGCTTGATGAATTCAGCCGGTTTGTGGCTGATGTCCAGGAATACGCAGTCGATGCCCAGGCGTTTCATCTCATGGTCGATGGCGCGGGCCACGACATCCCGGGGCGCCAACTCGGCGCGGGTGTCGAACCGTGGCATGAAGCGTTCGCCGTTGGGCAGTTTCAAGTGGGCGCCTTCGCCGCGTAGGGCTTCGGTAATCAGAAAGCTTTTGGCCTGGGGGTGATACAGACAGGTGGGATGAAACTGGTTGAATTCCAGGTTGGCCACGCGGCAGCCCGCGCGCCAGGCCATGGCGATGCCGTCGCCGCAGGCGCCGTCGGGGTTGCTGGTGTACAGGTAGACCTTGGCGGCGCCGCCCGTGGCAACCACCACGAAGCGCGCCGCGAAGGTGTCGACTTCGCCAGTGCCACGGTCCAGCACGTAGGCGCCCAGGCAGCGATCGCCGGCCTGGCCGAGGCGACGCTCGGTAATCAGGTCGACGGCGACACGCTGTTCCAGCAACTCGATGTTGGGCTGATCCTGAGCCTTGGCCAGTAGCGTGCGAAAGATCGCGGCCCCGGTGGCATCGGCGGCGTGGATGATGCGCCGATGGCTGTGGCCGCCTTCCCGGGTCAGGTGAAATTCGAAGTGCTGGTCAGGGTTGTCGCCATGTTCATCGCGGGTGAAGGGCACCCCTAACTCGATCAGCCATTCGATGGCTTCGCGACTGTGCTCCACCGTGAAGCGGACGGCGTCTTCGTGGCACAGGCCGCCCCCGGCTCCCAGCGTATCCTCGACATGGGACTGCACGGTGTCGGTATCATCGAGCACGGCGGCCACGCCGCCCTGGGCCCAGAATGTCGAACCGTTGGCCAGATCGCCCTTGCTCAGCACCGCGATGCGCACGTGGGCGGGCAGGTTGAGGGCCAGGCTCAGGCCCGCGGCGCCACTGCCAATGATCAGGACGTCGTATTTAAACTGTCGGCTCATGAGGATTCCGCGATAAGCATTATTGTTGTGGGCGCTATTTTGTAAGCTGCCGTGTGGAGCATTATGCTGACGTCAGTAGTATATCGACGCGCTGGGTTGCACAATAGCGGGCCGCGGTCTTGCAAATGTCCGGTTACATCTCCATTTTAAAATTTGAACTTTCTGTAAATCCCTGGAATCAATAGAAGGTTACCCCCTCAGACGGGGGAGCAGCGTCGACCCGTCGCCGTACCCACTGCGGCGCAGGGCGACGACAAGATTATTGACGCGGCCGGCCAGGACCGGGCCGCGTTTTTCGTGCAGGCAAAAACAAGGTCTGCAGGAAACTTGCCTGGAAGGGGAGAACTTTTGCGAAAAGCCCGAGTCTATGGTTGCAAGCCTGAACACTGGCCAGAGCGACGCTCCTTCAGGTTCAACGAGGAGTGTTCATGCTAACCCAGGAAGAGGATCAGCAGCTGGTCGAGCGCGTACAGCGTGGCGATCGGCGAGCTTTCGATCTGTTGGTGCTGAAGTATCAGCACAAGATTCTCGGGTTGATCGTGCGGTTTGTGCACGACACCCATGAAGCCCAGGACGTGGCGCAGGAAGCCTTTATCAAGGCGTACCGTGCCCTAGGCAATTTTCGCGGCGACAGTGCGTTTTATACGTGGCTGTACCGTATCGCCATCAACACGGCGAAAAACTATCTGGTGTCCCGCGGACGCAGGCCACCGGACAGCGATGTGAGTTCCGAGGATGCTGAGTTCTACGATGGCGATCATGGCCTCAAGGATCTCGAGTCCCCTGAGCGATCGTTGTTGCGGGACGAAATCGAAGGCACCGTCCATCGAACCATCCAGCAGCTTCCCGAAGATTTGCGTACGGCGCTAACTTTGCGTGAATTCGACGGTCTTAGTTATGAGGACATTGCCAGCGTCATGCAGTGCCCGGTCGGTACCGTGCGGTCGCGGATTTTCCGTGCACGGGAGGCCATTGATAAAGCCTTGCAACCTTTGTTGCAGGAAACCTGAGACAGCGGCGACAGCCAAGAGAGGAACGCAATGAGTCGTGAAGCCCTGCAGGAATCGCTGTCCGCGGTGATGGATAACGAAGCGGACGAATTGGAATTGCGCCGGGTCATCGCGGCCTTGGAAAATCCTGAAACTCGTGCCACTTGGGCTCGTTATCAGGTTGCCCGGGCGGTGATGCACAAGGACCTGCTGGACCCGCATCTGGACCTTTCGGCTGCTGTATCTGCTGCGATCGCTGACGAAGTGGCACCGGCCAAGCCGGGGCGCAGCCCATGGCGCAGCTTGGGTCGACTGGCGGTGGCCGCGTCGGTGACTGTCGCGGTGCTCGCCGGTGTTCGTCTGTATAACCAGAACGAAATCACGGGTGCTCAACTGGCCCAGCAGCAGCCTGCCCAGCAAACCATGGGTGTGCCTCAGGTCAAGGGTCCGGCCGTGCTTGCCAACTACAGCGAGAGCTCCGATCAGGCACCGGGCCCCATGGCCAGTGGCGTGATCCAGGGTCAGGCTGACGAGCGTCTGCCCGGCTATGTGCGTCAGCATGCTCAAGAAGCCGCCGGAAAGGGCGTCGAAGGGGCGCTGCCTTACGCACGTGCTGCCAGCCTGGAAAACCGTTAAGGCGGACCATGCGCGCTTTTCCTTTGACAGCTGTCCTGCTTGTTGGATGTTTCGCTGCCCCTGCGTTTGCCGCGACCGATGCCGCTCAATGGCTCGGTCGCATGGCGCAGGCCGAGCAGCAGCAAAGTTTCCAGGGCACGTTCATCTATGAGCGTGCTGGCAGTTTCTCCTCCCATGATATTTGGCATCGTGCCAATCAGGGCCGGGTCAGCGAGCGGCTTTATCAGCTCGACGGTCCGCCCCGTGAGGTACTGCGCGTGGATGACTCGCTGCGCTGCGTGAGTGGTTCATCGCCCATGCCTGGCGCAGGTGCAGCATCCTCCAGTCCGATACTGGACCCCCTCAAGCTGATGTCCTGGTACACCTTGAACGTCGGCGGCGAATCTCGCGTGGCCGGGCGCGAGGCTGTGGTGGTCACCCTGACACCCAAGGACCAGCAACGCTATGGCTTCGAGATGCATCTGGACAAACAGACCGGGTTGCCGCTCAAATCTTTGTTGCTCAACGACAAAGGCCAGTTGCTGGAGCGATTCCAGTACACCCGGTTCAGCACCGACGCGCCCTCGGACACCGATCTGACAGCCACCGATGACTGCAAGCCTGTAGCGCCGGCGAATCAGCGTGCCGACACCTCGCCGGCACCTTGGCGCAGTGACTGGTTGCCGGCCGGGTTCGAGTTGCTCGGCCAGTCAGCACACCTCGATCCCCAGCGCAAGGTCGTAGTCGCCAGCTTGATGTACGGCGATGGTTTGGCGCGCGTGTCAGTGTTCATCGAGCCGCTGGCCGCCAACGAAACAGCCGATACCCATGCCCAGTTGGGTCCCACGGCAGCCGTGTCGCGCCGTTTGGCAGGCAAGGGCGGTGATTTGCTGGTGACGGTAGTGGGCGAGGTGCCAATCGGTACTGCCGAACGTATCGCGTTGTCCGTGCGTGCCGACGATGTGAAAACCAGCCCATGACAGCGCGGCCTCTCCTGAAATATTGAGTGACATAGTGTTAATAGGACTGGCTTTGCGTGCATGGCAACATGAGTTTCGACCGCGTCACGCCGCGTGCCAGATGAAATCTGCAACCGTTCGGTTGCAAAGCGCCTGCAATCAAAGCTTCTATAGATCAGCCCTCACGGGGGCTGGCCTTGTCTGCCACCAGGGGTGTCCGATATCCCGAAGGCGCTGCTCAACCATGCTCGTTATGAACGGGAGCCGTATGTCCATACCAAGTTTGAAATCTTACCTGTCGTTCTTTGCCGCGGTGCTGATGCTCGGCCAGGTCGTGTCGGCTCAGGCCGAGGCACTGCCGGACTTCACCGGTCTGGTGGAGCAGGCCTCCCCCGCGGTGGTCAACATCAGTACCACCCAGAAGCTCCCCGATCGCTCCGTGGCCGATTCGCAGATGCCGGATCTGGACGGCCTGCCGCCCGCCTTTCGCGAGTTTTTCGAGCGCAGCCTGCCGCGCAAGTCGCCCAACGGAAAGTCGCCGCGCGGCGACCGTCAACGTGAGGCGCAGTCGCTGGGCTCGGGCTTCATCATTTCCAGTGACGGCTACGTGCTGACCAACAACCATGTGATCGCCGATGCCGATGAAATCATCGTGCGTCTGGCAGACCGCTCGGAACTGAAGGCCAAGCTGGTCGGTACCGATCCGCGCACGGATGTGGCCGTTCTGAAGATCGACGGCAAGAACCTGCCCACCGTCAAGCTGGGCGACTCGGACAAACTCAAAGTGGGTGAATGGGTATTGGCCATCGGTTCGCCCTTCGGTTTCGACCATTCGGTAACCAAGGGTATCGTCAGCGCCAAGGGCCGCAGCCTGCCGAACGACTCCTACGTGCCGTTCATCCAGACCGACGTGGCGATCAACCCGGGCAATTCCGGTGGTCCGTTGTTCAATATGGCGGGGGAAGTGGTCGGCATCAACTCGCAGATATTCACCCGTTCCGGTGGCTTCATGGGGCTTTCCTTTGCCATTCCGATCGACGTGGCCATGGACGTGGCCAACCAGTTGAAGAAAGACGGCAAGGTCAGCCGCGGCTGGCTGGGCGTAGTCATTCAGGAAGTCAACAAGGACCTGGCCGAGTCGTTCGGTCTGGACAAGCCGGCCGGAGCCCTGGTGGCCCAGGTACTGGACGATGGCCCGGCGGCCAAAGGTGGGCTGAAGGTGGGTGACGTGATCCTCACCATGAACGGGCAGCCGATCATCATGTCTGCTGACCTGCCTCACTTGGTAGGTGGCCTCAAGGCCGGTGCCAAAGCCGATCTCGAAGTGATTCGCGATGGCAAGCGCCAGACCCTGAGCATCACCGTGGGTGCCTTGCCGGATGACGACGAGGATGGCGCCAGCGTGACCCCTAAAGCGGCCAACGAGAGCAGCAGCGACCGCCTCGGCGTCTCGGTGACTGACCTGACCGCTGACCAGAAGAAGACGCTGGATCTGCAGGGGGGCGTGGTAATCAAGGATGTTCAGGATGGCCCGGCCGCCGTCATCGGCCTGCAACCAGGTGATGTCATCACCCACTTGAACAACCAGGCGATCGGCACGGCGAAGGAATTTGCCGAAGTGGCGAAGGGCTTGCCGAAGAACCGTTCGGTGTCGATGCGAGTCTTGCGTCAGGGGCGCGCCAGCTTCATTACGTTCAAGCTGTCCGAGTAGTCCGCAGGCGCCGCTGATCCGGCGCATTGGAAGCCCGCGACAGGCAAGATCACAGGATTTGTGTCTTGTCTGTCGCGGGCTTCCGTGCACTCCTACGTCTGAATGTCCTGGGCGTCGCCCTGCGGTCACACACAACACCGGCCAAATAAGGTACAATTCCCGGCTATTTTTCGTTGGGCCCCCTGCCCGCAGCCATTTTGAGTGTTGATCCGTGAGTGATTTGAGTCATATCCGCAATTTCTCCATCATCGCCCACATTGACCACGGCAAGTCGACCCTCGCCGATCGGTTCATCCAGATGTGCGGCGGCCTTGCCGATCGCGAGATGGAAGCTCAGGTCCTCGACTCCATGGATCTGGAGCGCGAGCGCGGCATCACCATCAAGGCTCACAGTGTGACCCTGCACTACAAGGCGCAGGACGGTAAAACCTATCAACTGAATTTCATCGATACCCCCGGCCACGTCGACTTCACCTATGAAGTCAGCCGCTCGCTGGCAGCCTGTGAAGGTGCCTTGCTGGTGGTGGACGCAGGGCAGGGTGTCGAGGCGCAATCGGTCGCCAACTGCTACACGGCGATCGAGCAGGGCCTGGAAGTCATGCCCGTGCTCAACAAGATGGACCTGCCGCAGGCCGACCCGGACAAGGTCAAGGACGAGATCGAGAAGATCATCGGCATCGATGCCACCGACGCCGTTGCGTGCAGCGCCAAGAGCGGCATGGGCGTGCTCGAAGTGCTCGAGCGCCTGGTGCAGACGATCCCGGCACCCACCGGCGACATCGAAGCGCCGTTGCAGGCCTTGATCATCGATTCCTGGTTCGACAACTACTTGGGCGTCGTCTCGCTGGTGCGTGTCCGCCACGGGCGGGTGAAGAAGGGCGACAAGATTCTGGTCAAGTCTACCGGCAAGGTGCATCTGGTGGACAGCGTGGGCGTGTTCACGCCCAAGCACACCGCCACCGCCGACCTCAAGGCGGGTGAAGTGGGTTTCATCATCGGCAGCATCAAGGACATTCACGGTGCTCCAGTGGGCGATACGCTGACCTTGAGCACCACCCCGGACGTCGACGTGCTGCCTGGCTTCAAGCGCATTCAGCCGCAGGTCTATGCCGGCTTGTTCCCGGTGAGCTCCGAAGACTTCGAGGATTTCCGCGACGCCCTGCAAAAACTGACGCTCAATGACTCCTCCCTGCAGTATTCGCCGGAAAGCTCCGACGCACTGGGCTTCGGCTTCCGTTGCGGTTTTCTGGGCATGCTGCACATGGAAATCATCCAGGAGCGCCTGGAGCGCGAGTACGACCTGGACCTGATCACCACGGCGCCGAGCGTAATCTTCGAAGTGCTCCTGAAGAACGGCCAGACCGTCTACATCGACAACCCGTCCAAGCTGCCGGACGTGTCATCGGTCGAGGATTTCCGCGAGCCGATCGTCGCGGCGACTATTCTTGTGCCTCAGGAGCACCTGGGCAACGTCATTACGCTGTGCATTGAAAAGCGCGGGGTTCAGCGTGATATGCAGTTCCTGGGTTCCCAGGTGCAAATCCGTTACGACTTGCCGATGAACGAAGTGGTGCTGGACTTCTTCGATCGTTTGAAGTCCACCAGCCGTGGCTATGCTTCGCTGGACTACCATTTCGATCGTTACCAGTCGGCCAACCTGTCCAAGCTGGACGTATTGATCAACGGCGACAAGGTCGATGCCCTGGCATTGATCGTGCACCGTGACAACGCGGCCTACAAGGGCCGGGCGCTCACGGAGAAAATGAAAGAACTGATTCCGCGGCAGATGTTCGATGTGGCGATCCAGGCGGCCGTTGGCGGCCAGATCATTGCGCGGACCACTGTCAAGGCGCTCAGAAAGAACGTACTGGCCAAATGCTACGGCGGCGACGTCAGCCGAAAGCGCAAGCTGTTGGAAAAGCAGAAGGCCGGTAAGAAACGCATGAAGCAGGTCGGCAACGTGGAAATTCCACAAGAAGCCTTCCTTGCCGTGCTCAGGTTGGAATAGTCAGGTCCTATGTCACTAAATTTCCCGCTGTTGCTGGTTATTGCTGTCGCCGTCTGCGGTCTGCTGGCGCTGGTCGATCTGCTCATCCTGGCGCCGCGTCGGCGCACGGCCATCGCCACCTACGAAGGCAGCGTCACGCAGCCGGACACCACGGTGGTCGAGCAGCTGAACAAGGAGCCGTTGCTGGTCGAGTACGGCAAGTCGTTCTTTCCGGTCCTGTTCATCGTGCTGGTGCTGCGCTCGTTTCTGGTTGAGCCCTTCCAGATCCCTTCGGGCTCGATGATGCCGACGCTGGAAGTGGGCGATTACATCCTGGTGAATAAATTCGCCTACGGCATTCGCTTGCCGGTGATAGACAAAAAGATCATTCCGATCGGTGATCCACAGCGCGGCGACGTGATGGTGTTTCGCTACCCCAGCGACCCAAGTGTCAACTACATCAAGCGAGTGATCGGCCTCCCGGGCGACAAGATTCGCTATACCAACGACAAGCAGCTTTATGTCAATGACCAGTTGGTGTCCAAGGAGCTGCTCGGCTCCGAGCCTGGCAGCCTTGATACGGTGAAGCTGTACCGTGAGCATCTGGGCAATATCGAGCACATGATCCGCGAGGAAATGAGTCGTTACCGCGCGCCGCCCGACAGCCAGTGGACCGTCCCGGCTGGCCATTACTTCATGATGGGCGACAACCGCGACAACTCCAACGACAGCCGTTACTGGGATGACCCCAGGATTCCCAAGGACCTGCTGGGCATGGTCCCCGACGAGAATATCGTTGGCAAGGCTTTCGCGGTCTGGATGAGCTGGCCGGATCCGAAGTTCAGTCACTTGCCAAGCCTGTCGCGGGTCGGTCTGATCAAGTAGTCAAGCGCGGCGCCATCCCATGGATGGCGCCGAATGCTTTCAAGGCCAGGGATAGCACGAGGGGTGCAGCATGAAGTCTCCTGTTTCGCAAAAAGGCCTGTCCATGGTGGGGTGGCTGGTTGCATTGTTCGTGATCGGCTTTCTGGTGACCGTCGGTGCCAGGGTCGTGCCCCTTTATATGGACGACATGACGATCAAGAAGATCATCGTTGCCATCGGCACGGACAAGTCTGACGAAGTCGGCAGCGTCGAAGATTTCTACACCCATGTCTACCGAGGCATGCAGGTCAACAATATCCGGGATCTGGATTTGAAAAGCGCTTTGAGTGTCACCGAGCAGCAAGATGTCTACCTTGCTCATCTGAAGTATGAAAAACGTGAGCCACTGGTCGGCAACATTGATCTGGTGGTGAAATTCGACCACGAATTCAGCGTGCGTAAACCGTGAGCGTTTCCTTGAGCCGTCTCGAGCGTCAGCTCGGTTACACCTTCAAGGACCAGGAACTGATGGTTCTGGCCTTGACCCATCGCAGCTATGCCGGGCGCAATAACGAGCGCCTGGAATTCCTCGGCGATGCCATTCTCAACTTCGTCGCCGGCGAGGCGCTGTTCGAGCGCTTTCCATTGGCTCGCGAAGGGCAGTTGTCGCGTTTGCGCGCCCGTCTGGTCAAGGGCGAGACCCTGGCCTTGCTGGCTCGTGGCTTTGATCTGGGCGAATACCTGCGTCTGGGTTCCGGTGAGTTGAAAAGCGGTGGCTACCGCCGCGAATCGATTCTGGCCGATGCCCTGGAGGCACTGATTGGCGCGATCTACCTGGATTCGGGCATGGAGGTCGCCCGTGACCGCGTGCTGGCCTGGCTGAGTACCGAGTTCGAAAGCCTGACCCTTGTCGACACCAACAAAGACCCCAAGACTCGCTTGCAGGAGTTTCTGCAGTCGCGCGGGTGCGAACTGCCTCGCTACGAGGTGGTGGACATCCAGGGGGACCCGCATTGCCGGACGTTTTTCGTCGAATGTGAAATTATCCTTTTGAACGAAAAAAGCCGGGGCCAGGGCGTCAGCCGTCGCATCGCCGAGCAGGTCGCCGCCACTGCCGCCCTGATCGCCCTGGGTGTGGAGAATTGCAATGACTGATTCAACTGTTACCCGTTGTGGCTATGTGGCCATCGTAGGCCGCCCCAACGTCGGCAAGTCGACCTTGTTGAACCACATCCTGGGGCAGAAACTGGCGATCACCTCGCGCAAGCCTCAGACCACCCGTCACAACATGCTGGGCATCAAGACCGAAGGCGCCATTCAGGCGGTTTACGTCGATACCCCGGGCATGCACAAGGGCGGCGAAAAGGCCCTGAATCGCTACATGAACAAGACCGCCTCGGCGGCGCTCAAAGACGTGGACGTAGTCATCTTCGTCGTTGATCGCACGAAGTGGACCGACGAGGACCAGATGGTCCTGGAGCGTATCCAGTACGTCGAGGGACCGGTGATCCTGGCGATCAACAAGACCGATCGCATTGAGGACAAGGCCGAGCTGATGCCGCACCTGAGCTGGTTGCAGGAGCAGTTGCCCAATGCCGAGATCGTGCCGATTTCCGCTCAACAGGGGCATAACCTCGAAGCACTGGAAGTTCTGATCGCCACCCACTTGCCCGAAAGCGAGCACTTCTTCCCGGAAGACCAGATCACCGACCGCAGCAGCCGTTTTCTCGCCGCCGAACTGGTTCGCGAAAAGATCATGCGTCAGCTAGGGGCCGAACTCCCTTACCAGATCACCGTGGAAATCGAAGAGTTCAAGCAGCAGGGCAAGACGTTGCATATCCACGCCTTGATCCTGGTGGAACGTGATGGTCAGAAGAAGATCATCATCGGCGACAAGGGCGAGCGCATCAAGCGCATCGGCACCGAGGCACGCAAGGACATGGAAGTGCTGTTCGACTCCAAGGTCATGCTCAACCTCTGGGTCAAGGTCAAGGGCGGGTGGTCCGACGACGAACGCGCCCTGCGTTCGCTGGGTTACGGCGATCTCTGACTGGTCGCTGGCGCAACCGGCGTATGTCCTGCACTCGCGTGCCTATCGCGAAACCAGTGCCTTGGTCGACTTCATCACACCCCAAGGCCGCTTGCGGGCCGTGCTGCGTAGCGCTCGGGGCAAGGCAGGCAGCCTGGCCCGACCGTTCGTGCCACTGGAAGTGGAGTTTCGCGGGCGGGGCGAGCTGAAGAACGTCGGGCGCATGGAGAGCGCGGGGATTGCCACCTGGATGGTCGGCGATCCACTGTTCAGTGGTTTGTACCTCAACGAACTGCTCATCCGCGTACTGCCTGCCGAAGATCCACACCCTGCGCTGTTCGATCATTACGCCGCAACCTTGCAAGGCTTGGCGGCCGGTCGGGCTCTCGAACCGCTGCTGCGTTCCTTCGAGTGGCGGTTGCTGGATGACCTCGGTTATGGCTTTGCCCTCGACACCGACGTCAATGGCACAGCGGTCGATCCGGCTGGGCTCTACCACCTGCGGGTGGATGCCGGGCTCGAACGGGTCGAATTCTTTCAGCCCGGGCTGTTCCGGGGCATCGATCTGCTGGCCCTGGCTGAAGCCGACTGGAGCGCACCGGGATCACTGGCTGCCGCCAAGCGCCTGATGCGTCAGGCCCTCGCCCCACATTTGGGCGGCCGGCCCTTGGTCAGTCGCGAACTGTTTCGCAAACCCTGAAGCCATCGTATCCTTGCAT
Source organism: Pseudomonas sp. dw_358 (assembly GCF_018449655.1). GTDB lineage: Bacteria > Pseudomonadota > Gammaproteobacteria > Pseudomonadales > Pseudomonadaceae > Aquipseudomonas. The sequence continues at coordinate 348,454 of NZ_JAAVUX010000003.1, read as the reverse complement.
CCTTCATTACCAGGGAGCCACCCCGTGACCACCAGCAACCGCATCCTTCTCGGCGTCAACATCGACCACGTCGCCACTCTGCGTCAGGCCCGTGGCACGCGGTATCCCGACCCGGTCAAGGCTGCACTGGATGCCGAAGAAGCCGGTGCCGATGGCATTACCGTGCACTTGCGTGAAGACCGCCGGCATATCCAGGAGCGCGACGTGCTGCTACTCAAGGAGGTGTTGCAGACCCGCATGAACTTCGAAATGGGCGTCACCGAGGCGATGCTGACCTTCGCCGAACAGATTCGTCCGGCGCATATCTGCCTGGTGCCGGAAACTCGCCAGGAGCTGACTACCGAGGGCGGCCTTGACGTGGCGGGGCAGGAGGAGCGAATCAAGGACGCCGTCCAGCGCCTGTCACGGCTGGGCTGTGAGGTATCGCTGTTCATCGATGCCGACGAAGGTCAGATCGAAGCGTCAAAACGTATCGGTGCACCGGCCATCGAACTGCACACCGGCCGTTATGCGGACGCGCAGACCCCCACGGAAGTGGCCGAGGAGCTGGGTCGCATTGCCGATGGCGTGGCCTTTGGCCTTAGCCAAGGGCTGATCGTCAATGCCGGCCACGGTCTGCACTACCACAACGTCGAGGCCGTGGCGGCGATCGGCGGGATCAATGAATTGAACATCGGCCATGCGCTGGTGGCCCACGCCTTGTTCGTCGGCTTCAAAGGCGCAGTAGCGGAGATGAAGGCGCTGATCCTGGCTGCCAGCCGCGGCTGACGCTTTTACCAAGCCAGCTCGGTCCTCCTGTTACCCTTGGGGCCGAGATGGTTCGGGAACAATGTAACGCGGACTAGGCCGGAACGAACGGCAACTCGCGCTTGTGGCGGGTATTGTCGTACGTGCGCACGATAATCTCGTAAGCCTCGGCCCGTACGGTCTCACCGTGCAGGAACGCATCGATCTCCGCATAGGTCACGCCATGTGACTCTTCATCGGGCTTGCCTGGGCGCAGCTCTTCGAGGTCGGCTGTCGGTACTTTCAATACCAGGTTTTCCGGCGCACCCAAGTGCCGGGCAATAGCCCGTACCTGACCCTTGACCAGCCCGCTCAGGGGCGCCAGGTCGCAGGCACCGTCGCCGAACTTGGTGAAGAAACCCATCACCGCTTCTGCCGCATGGTCCGTACCGATGACCAGGCCATTGTTGGCATTGGCGATGGTGTACTGGGCCACCATGCGGATCCGCGCTTTGGCATTGCCCACCACGAAATCCCGGCGGGCGTGGGTCAGGCCCTGCAAATGGATAACCTGCTCGCTGAGGCCCAGCACCGCACCGGCAATATTGACTGTGTCCTCGACATCGGCCTTGATGAACTTGATCGAGGCCGCAGCATCTTCCTCGTCATGCTGGACGTTGTAAGGCAGGCGCACGGCGATGAACGTGTAGGAATCATCGCCTGTTTCGCTGCGCAATTCTTCGACTGACAATTGCGCCAGGCGGCCTGCCGTCAGCGAGTCGACGCCGCCGCTGATGCCCAGCACCAGCGCTTTGAGGCCGGCGTTGCGCAGACATTGCTTGATGAATGCCTTGCGCTTGTCGATCTCGGCTTGCAGGGCGGCGATATCGGCAAATGGCGGGACCACGGCCAGAGCGGCAGCGATTTCGCTTTGACGGTTGCTCATCTTGGACTCCTTGAAAGGTTGGGGCGCACATGCGGACAGTTGAAGGTATCGCACTTCCGGGGCAGCTGTTTCAAGTTATTTGCGCGCCTTGATCACTGCACGCATGGGGGCGGGCAGGCCCTCTACAGTGCGGCTGTGATCCTCGGGATCGAGAAAATCGCTCAGTGACTGGTAGCGCATCCAGGGCGTGCTGCGTTGCTCGGCGACGGTGGTCACACTGACGTCCACGCAGGTCACGTCCTGGAAGCCGGCGCGTCGTAGCCAGCGTTCGAGGGCCGGCACCGAGGGCAGGAACCAGACGTTGCGCATCTGAGCATAGCGATCTTCGGGCACCAGCACTTGATTCACATCACCTTCTATCACCAGCGTCTCCAGCACCAGTTCGCCACCTTTGACCAGGCAGTCCTTGAGTGCCAGCAGGTGTTCGAGGGGGGAACGTCGGTGATAGAAGACCCCCATGGAAAACACCGTGTCGAACCCTTCGAGCCGGGCCGGCAGGTCTTCCAGCGCGAAGGGGAGGTGCCAGGCTGCCAGGTCTGGCAGATAGCGTTGCACTGCCTGGAACTGGCAGAAGAACAACCAGTTGGGATCGATGCCGATCACGCTGTCGGCTCCGGCACCCAACATGCGCCACTGGTAGTAACCATTGCCGCAACCCACGTCGAGTACGCGCTTGCCGCACAAATCCAGGTGCGGGCTCACGCGAGACCACTTCCAGTCCGAGCGCCACTCCGTGTCGATGTGAGTACCGAACAGGTCGAACGGCCCCTTGCGCCAAGGTGAGAGGCCCATCAAGGCGCTATGCATCCGTGCGCGGGTCTCGTCGTCACACTCACAGTCCAGACTTAGCCCGCTGACCAGATCGACAACGCCGGGCGTCAGCCGCGGCAGGGCATCCAGTGCGCCTTGCCAGCGCTCGAGGTCGCCGTGGCCTTTGGCCATTTTGCTGTCGAGCTGAGCTTGCAGCGTTTGGGACCAGCCGGCCAACGGGGTGTCCGCCAAGCGGCGGACCAACGCAGATAAATCGATCATGGCAGGGCGATCATCGAAGCAAAGTTAAGACACTGGAACCAAGGCAGCACTTTTGAAAAGCCGGCGGCCAGCAGGCGCTCGCGGTTCTCTTGCAGGCTGTCGGGTTTCATCACGTTTTCGATGGCACTGCGTTTTTGCGCGATCTCCAGCTCGCTGTAGCCGTTGGCCCTTTTAAAGGCGATGTGCAGGTCAGTCAGCAGCGTGTGCTCCTCGGGATCGTCAAAGCGAAGCTTTTCCGAAAGAATCAGTGCGCCGCCGGGCACCAGGGCATGACGAATGCGCGACAGCAGGGCAAGCCGCTGCTCGGGTGCAATGAACTGCAACGTAAAGTTGAGGGCGATCACCGACGCCGGCTCAAACTGTAACTGCAGAATGTCGCCTTCGCGCACTTCGACGGGCAACAATTCTTGAAACATCGAATCCTGAGCCTTCAGGTATTCACTGCAGCGTTCGACCATGGCACTGGAGTTATCCACTGCCACCACCCGACAGCTCTCAGTGCGGACATGACGGCGCAGCGCCTGCGTGACGGCGCCCAACGAGCTGCCCAGGTCATACAGGGTGGTGTCGGGCTGGGCGAACTGCGCGGCCAGCACGCCGATATTCTCGACAATCGTCGGGTAGCCCGGCACCGAACGCTTGATCATGTCTGGAAAGACCCGCACCACATCCTCGTTGAAGGCAAAGTCGGGGACTTCTGCCAGCGGAGTGGCGAAGAGGCGGTCAGGTTGTCTAGGCACGGTGGAAGTCCAGGCAAGTGCAGGGGGCTGGCATTTTACCGACCTTGCCGCGTTTGTGCAGCCGCGCGAGGAGCCGTTTCCACATTCCGACGCATTGGGGGCGGCGATAGGGTATCGAGACACCTCACGCCGCTCGGCTCGGACGCCGTTGTGGCTTCACTCACGAGACAGGAAGTACGTGATGTCCAATCAAGATCAGCCACAGTCGATCCCGTCAGAGCGGTATCGGGTGCGACAGCCCAGTATTGTATTCACCGCCGATAATCTGCAGACCATCAAGCGTTATGTCGAGGCTTATAGTCGCTTGCCACTCGATGAGGAGACTATCCTTGCATCCTTCTCCACGACCCAGAAAGTGCTGGGAGAACCCCTGCTCAAAGCCATCAAGCACTTGAACCTCGCGCTTGAAGACCATGTAAAGACCTGGCCCGATCTGGAAGAATCATGCTCGCTGCTGGGGATCCGCCTGGAGACTTTTTCCAAAGGCTTCGTCGCCACCGGTGAGGATGTTCTGCGGCGGGTCAAAGACACGGTGGCCTACCGGCGGGGCGGGGCGACACTTGAAGAGCTCGAGAGTCTGCCGGTTGACCTGCAGCCCCACGATGACCTCGTGGAAAGCGACCAGGTGGCTGTGCTTTCACTGGGCGAATTTCTCGACTACATGAAGCAACAGATCCTGGGGTACCTGGAGCATGTCCAGAAGACCTATCAACAGGCCTTGGCCTTCAGGACAACCTTGCAATACGAACTGGCTGCACTTCATGAAGACGTGATGGACGCCCTGAAAGCCCACGGTATTGGCGAACAGGTGAGGGAGTTGGAGGACGCCATCGCTCACGTCAGCACTCGAATCGGCGAACAGCAAAAAAACGTCGATTATTACCTGTCTGCCCGATGGTATGGGGCCGTTTTCGGGCCCCTGGGGCTTGGTATTTCCTACCTTGCGGTGGATTCCCATGCGCAACACGCCGAGGACACCATGAACCAGTTGATCGTGGAGCGTGACAATTACTGTCGACGACTGGCTCAGCAAAACGGTATCAAGGGCCGATTTGTCAGTTACGGCGTTGCCCTCGAGGATATGAATATCCGCTTTGGCATCACCCTCGAAGCGTCCAAGCACTTGCTCAAAGTCTGGCGCGACATCTATGCAAGCATCGAAAACTCGCAGAAGGATGCTGCCGCGATCAACAACACAACGTCCCTCATGTTGTTCACGCTTCGGTTTGACAACACGATGGCGCCCTGGCGCGACGTTCATACGCAATCCCGAGAGCTGAACGAGCTCTTCAGATCGTACACTGCCAAAGGAATGGAATGATGAGAACTGTCAACTTCGTCAACGAATCCCTTGAGACCCCGGACGGCACGACCCTTCGCAACAGCCTCAAGGACCTGAGGTCTGCGATCCGCTTGGGGGTGGGTCAATCGCTACCGGTTATTCAGGAGCAGCTGGTGCTGCTGAAATCAGTGGCCCAGGACAGCTATGAGAAGTTCTATGAGCGCGGTGCAGCCACGCAAGCCGCTCTGCATTATGTCGGGCTGGCCCAGATAAATGATGCCTTCGCCGCGCTGGAGAGTGATGCCAGCTTGAATGAAAGCCAGTGCGCCCGACGGCGGGAGGAGCTGACGACGCTGTCGGTCACGATGGTGGCCTATGGCCTTGATGCTGTCAGGGAAGGCGTGAGGATTCTGGAAAAGGGCTTGCAGCGAATTCGCGCGGTGGCTCGGCCGGAGCTCGCACATTTGCAGCGTTGTCTGGAAAAGGAGAACGAGGCCGCACAGGCGCAGGTCGCTCAGCTGCAGACCCGGATCGCCACCATGAACCAGGCAGCGACCGATATCAGCGAAGCCCTCGATCTATTCAAGCGTCATGGGCTCGAAGACTTGTTCAAAAAGGCGCTCCCGACGGCGCAAGAGGCTGAAGTTGCCCTGAATACAGTCAAGAACCAGGGCATCGATAAAGCGCTGGTCATGGCCGTGATAGGCAAGCTTGAAGAACATGTCGAGTTCTTTGGCGAGATCCGCAGGTACACGGTACTGGCGCAGAAACGCGACGAACTGAGAGACGAAGTCGGCGAACTGAGCAAGCAGCTCCACGCCGATCAAAAAACGATCCGCGCACAAATGAGCCAGCTCCAGGCGTTTGCCCAAGTCCCGACCGCTTGGCTGGCCGCCGAGACATGGGATGCAGAAATCAGCAAAATCGTGGTGATCTATCACGCTTTTCTAGATCTTGGCCTGGATACGCGGGTGACCGACCCGACCTCATTCACCGAAATCGAGGGGCACTTCAAGCAGATGAACAGCTTCATCGATTCGCTCCCGCAAGCGTGAGCCAGTGCCGCTCTCCAGCGGTCACTGCACGACAATCACGCACTCGAACGACTTGATCGGATTCACCTCAGGCGCCCACGGCTGCTGGTACACCAGCAGCAGGGCGCCGCTCCCTGCCTGCGACACGTCGAAACGCCAAGATGATTGCCCGGCCGCTCCGACCACGCCGACGTCTTCCGGATTGCTGAACACCTCAGGTCCAAGACTGCGCAGCACTGGCTGGCCAGCATTCCGTACCCGCCAGCGATAACCCGTGGTGGGATCGCTGGGCAGGGTCAGGGTCAGTTTCTGTCCCGCTTGCAAGTGCAGCGGGCAGTCGCCCTGACGTGTCACCGTCACATTTTGCCCGCCCTGCCGGTTCGCGGTACACGCGGTCAGCAGGATCAGGCCGGTGGCAGCAAGCAGGCGAGAAGCAGTCATCGGGAGCTCCAGTCAGGGCAAGAGCTCCTTTCTATCAGAAAAGCACTTTGGCGACATCAGCGAAGCGTTTCGCAAAATGCACGGTCAGCCCTTGCTTGAGGTAATCAGGCAACTCTTCGAAGTTGCCCCGATTCGGCTCCGGCAGAATCAATTCGGTGATTTTCTGTCGCCGCGCCGCAATGACTTTTTCCCGTACACCGCCGATGGGCAGGACATGGCCGGTGAGGGTCAGCTCACCGGTCATCGCCACGCCTTTCTTCGGTGCCTGGTCGCGGGCCAGAGAGAGCAGGGCACTGGCCATGGTCACACCGGCGCTGGGACCGTCCTTGGGGGTGGCACCTTCCGGCACGTGCATGTGCACAAAAGCCTCATCGAAAAACGTCGGGTCGGCCCCGTATTGCTTGAGGTTGGAGCTGACGTAGCTGTAGGCGATTTCCGCCGACTCCTTCATCACGTCGCCCAGCTGCCCGGTGAGCTTGAAGCCGCGATTGAGGGTGTGGATGCGCGTGGCTTCGATCGGCAGCGTGGCACCGCCCATGCTGGTCCAGGCCAGCCCGGTGATCACGCCTTTGCCCGACAGCACCTGCTCGCTGCGGAACACCGGCATGCCCAGCGAGGCCTCCAGGTCCTTGTTGCCGATGCGAATCACCGCGTTGCGGTCATCCAGCAGCTTGACCACCGCTTTGCGGACCAGCTTGCCGAGCTGTTTCTCCAATTGCCGAACGCCGGCTTCCCGCGCGTAGCCTTCGATCACCGCGCGCAGGGCGCCGTCGCTGATGGCCAGGCGCGATTTGTCGACGCCAGCCTTCTCCAGTTGCTTGGGCCACAGGTGGCGCTTGGCAATCGCCAGCTTCTCTTCGGTGATGTAACCGGACAGACGAATGACTTCCATGCGGTCCAGTAACGGGCCGGGAATCGAGTCCAGGGTGTTGGCGGTGCAGACGAACAGCACCTTGGACAGGTCCAGGCGCAGGTCCAGATAGTGATCGAGAAAATCGACGTTCTGTTCCGGGTCCAGGGTTTCCAACAGCGCTGACGCCGGGTCGCCCTGATAGCTCTGACCCATCTTGTCGATTTCATCGAGCATGATCACAGGGTTCATGACTTCGACGTCTTTCAGGGCTTGCACCAGCTTGCCCGGTTGCGCGCCGATGTAGGTGCGCCGATGACCCTTGATTTCCGCCTCGTCTCGCATGCCGCCGACGCTGAACCGGTAAAACGGCCGGCCCAGGGATTCGGCAATGGATTTGCCGATGCTGGTCTTGCCCACGCCCGGAGGGCCCACCAGCAGCACGATGGAGCCGCTGATTTCGCCTTTATAGGCGCCCACCGCAAGGAATTCGAGGATGCGGCTCTTGATGTCGTCAAGGCCGGCATGATGCTGATCCAGAACCTTGCGCGCGTGCTTGAGGTCAAGTTTGTCCTTGCCATATACACCCCAAGGCAGGGCGGTGGCCCAGTCCAGGTAGTTGCGGGTCACGGCGTACTCTGGCGACCCGGTCTCGAGGATCGACAGCTTGTTCATTTCTTCGTCGATACGTTTTTTCGCCGCAGCCGGCAGGGTCTTGTCTTGCAGACGCTGCTCGAACTGCTCGACGTCGGCACTGCGGTCATCCTTGGTCAGGCCCAGCTCTTGCTGGATGACCTTGAGCTGCTCCTTGAGGAAGAACTCTCGCTGATGTTCGCCGATCTGCTTGTTGACCTCGGCCGAGATCTCCTTCTGCAAGCGCGCGACTTCCACTTCCTTGCGCAGCATGGGCAGGACTTTTTCCATGCGCTTGAGCATGGGGACGCAGTCCAGCACTTCCTGCAATTCGGTGCCGGTGGCGGACGTCAGGGCAGCGGCGAAATCCGTCAGCGGCGACGGGTCGTTGGGGCTGAAACGGTTCAGGTAGTTCTTCAGCTCTTCGCTGTACAGCGGGTTGAGCGGCAGCAGTTCCTTGATCGCATTGATCAGCGCCATGCCGTAGGCCTTGACCTCGTCGGTCGGCTCGGTGGGCTGATGCGGGTACTCAACCTCCACCAGGTAAGGCGGTCGATGGTGCTTGAGCCAGGTGCGAATGCGCACCCGCGACAGGCCCTGAGCGACGAACTGCAGCTTGCCGTTTTCGCGGCTGGCGTGGTGGATCTTCACCAGGGTGCCGTACAGCGGCAGGTTCGAGGTATCGAAATGGCGGGTGTCTGGCGGCGTTTCCATGAAAAACAGCGCCAGCGAGTGATGCGGGGTCTTGGCCACCAGGTCCAGAGTTTCGGCCCAAGGCTCTTCGTTGACGATGACGGGCAACACCTGGGCGGGAAAGAACGGACGGTTGTGGATCGGGATGATGTAGACCTTGTCGGGCAGGTTCTGGCCGGGGAGGGTCAGCTCGGTGCTGGAGTGGGTCGAGTGTTCGATGTGATCGCTGTCCAGGTCGGCGTGGCCGTCCAGAGAGTCTTGAGTGTCCGGGTGTTCTTGCTGGTCGCTCATGGGGCACCTGCGCAATGGGTCATGGTGCTTAGATGGGGCGATGGGCACTCGGTTTCAATGGGCTGTTACAGCTTTGCCCACAGCGGTCGATAACTTTCACATGCGCACTGACTACGCTGTAGGTGCTGTGTCTGGTTTGGCCGATGATGGGTGCTCGGAATGCGTGGAATCTTGATTCGAACAGGGATGGCTGCGACCTTGCTGGTCTGTAGCTCATGGCTCAATGCCGCGTCATTGCAGGCTCAGGTCGTTGACCAGCAAGGGCACCCGCTGTCCGGTGCGGTGCTGACCCTGCGAGGTGGCCCATTGCCGGCAACTCCAGGTGCCAAAGCCATCATGGACCAGCGCAAGCAGGAATTCGTGCCCCACGTGCTGGCCGTGCGGACCGGGACGCTGATCAGTTTTCCCAACAGCGATAACATTCGTCATCAGGTCTACTCGTTCTCGGCGCCCAAGCGCTTCGAGCTGCGTCTCTATGAGGGCACGCCCACCGATCCGCTGCTGTTCGACAAGCCCGGCGTGGTCGTGCTGGGCTGCAACATTCACGACTGGATGCTGGGCTACATCTACGTCAGTGACGACCCCTGGTTCGCCGTCACCGATGCCAATGGCAAGCTGAGCATCGATCAACTGCCTGCTGGCCATTACAGCGTGACCCTGTGGCACCCGCAAGTCACCGACATGCTCAATCAGTCGGGTGGTGAGCTGGATATTGCTGCTGCCGGCACCAGCCACAACTTCTCCCTGGCGGTTCAACCGCCCGCTGGCGATGCAACGGCTGCGCCCGCGCCCAGCGCCTTCGGCAACGCATTTGGTAATGCCCTCAGTGAACCTCAAAAATAGCTTTCAGGCGCGCATCGCCGGGGTACTGATCCTGCTGCTGCTGGTGGTGATCGGCGCGCTTACAATGGCGGTCAAAGTTGCCACCAACGAGGCCGTACGCAGCCAGGCCAGTGCGCAGTTGCAGCTGGGCACCAAATTGTTCGAACGTCTGCTGGACACCCGCGGCCGCCGCCTGCGCGATGGCGTGCAGGTGCTGGCCGCCGACTTCGGTTTTCGCGATGCCGTTGCCAGTGGCGATTCGGCCACCATCCGCTCGGCCCTGCTCAACCACGGCGGGCGCATCAACGCCAGCGACATGTTTCTGTTGGGGATGGATGGCAAGGTGCTGGGCAGCACCGTGGATGCGGTCCCCGTCGACAGCGTGTTCCCTTTCGACCAGGCCATGCGCGATGCCCGTCGCACCGGTCAGTCGATGATCATCGTCGCGCTCCAGGGGCAGCCGCACCTGTTGGTGGAAACACCGGTACTGGCGCCGCTGCCGATCGCCCGGGTGGTGGTCGGCTTCAGCATGGACGCCGCTTTCGCCAAAGAGCTGCATGAGCTGAGCAACCTCGAAGTATCTTTTCTGGCCGTGGATAAAGGTGTGCCCGGTCAACTGATCACCACTCAGCCCATCGTGATGCTGGACCCCTTGGTGCACTGGATCCAGAGCAATGCCGGTCAAGGCCGCACCATCACCCTCAGCGAGCATGAGGGCCAGCGCTTTCTCAGCCAGGTTCTGATGCTGTCTGGATCGCCAGACGCGGCCAGCAGTCAGGTCATTGCCCTGCTGCAAAGCCCGCTGGATGCGGCTCTCGGCGCTTTTGCCCCACTGGACCACAATATTCTGCTGATCGCCATGGCGGCTCTGCTGGCGTCGCTGATCGGTGCACTGTTGCTGGCTCGCAGCGTCTCTCAGCCGGTGCGGGCGCTGGCCGTCGCCGCCGACCGCATTCGTCTGGGTGACTATCACACCCAGTTGCCCGTACAGCGCGCCGACGAGCTGGGGCTTTTGGCCAACGCCATTCACAGCATGCAGCAAGGCATTGCCGAGCGCGAAGTGCTGCTTGCCCACAATGCCCTCCACGATGCCTTGACCGGTCTGCCCAACCGCGCGTTGGCCATGGAGCGTCTTGGCAGCGCAATCTCCGCCGACCGTCCCGTGGCATTGCTCTATCTGGGGGTCGATAACCTCAAGGCGCTGAGCGACACCGGCGGCCCTGCGTTCATCGACCGCCTGCTGCAACAGATTGGCGAAAACCTGCGGGAATTTATCCGCCCCGGCGATACCGTCGCGCACTTGATCACCGACGAGTTTCTGGTGCTGCTGGAGAACATGGACAGCGCCAGCGCCGTGGCCAGGGCCGACACCCTGCAGCAAGTCCTTTTGCAGCCACACCGGTTCGGCGGACAGGACGTGAGCATCGACTGCCGTATCGGCATCGCCGCCTACCCGGCCGACGGCATCACCGCCGAAGAGCTGCTGGGCCGCGCCGCTATCGCCATGAAGGATGCCGGTGACATGCCGGGTCGCTTGCAGGTCTATCAGCACGGCCGCGACCTGGCCCATCAGCGACAAATCCGCCTGATTCGCGATCTGCGCCGGGCGGCGACCAATGGCGAGCTGATGCTGCACTACCAGCCCAAGCTCGACATTCGCCAACAACGCGTGGTACAGGCCGAGGCCTTGCTGCGCTGGCAGCATCCGCACTTCGGCATGGTCTCGCCGGGCGAGTTCATCGAGCTGGCCGAGCGTACCGGCAGTATCCAGATTCTGACCCGCTGGGTGATCGAAGAAGGTATCCGCCAACTGGCCGAGTGGAACAGCCGCGGGCTGCGCATTCAGGTGTCGCTGAACATTTCGGCCGAAGATCTCACCGGCGGCGACCTGCTCGAACGGGTCCTCCGTCTGCTCAAGCTGCACAACGTACCGGCACAGCAGTTGATTTTCGAGATCACCGAGAGCGCCATCATGCGCGAGCCGGAAGCCGCCCTGAAAGTGCTCAACAGCCTGCGCAATTGCGGCATCAGCCTGTCGGTGGATGACTTCGGCACGGGTTACTCGTCTCTGGCTCACCTCAAACGCTTGCCGGTGCAGGAGCTGAAGATCGACCAATCGTTTGTCCGCGACCTGGATGAAACCAGTGAAGACGCCGTTATCGTTCGTTCCACCATTGAAATGAGCCACAACCTGGGGCTGAAAGTGGTTGCCGAGGGCGTCGAGTACGAACGCAGCCTGCGCTTGCTCGAACGTTGGGAGTGCGATACCGCCCAGGGTTACTTGATCAGCCGGCCGCTGCCGCCCCAGGCATTCGAAACCTGGGTTCGACAGCCCCTTACCGCCCCTTCCATTCTGGTCCATTAACCATGAAACGTTACTTGCCTGCTGTATTCATGGCCATGGCCTGCTCGGTGTCGCTGGCACCTCAGGCCGAGGCTGACGACGGTCGCCTGATCGCCACGGGCGGGGGCACCAGCATCGACGGCGCGGCCGGCGGCGGTATCACGCCGTGGGCAGTCATCACCAGCTACGGCGATGAAGGGCAGTGGGGCGCGAGCGCCTTTGCCACGCGGGTCTGGTTGCCGGACTATCGCCTGGATGTGGCCGGCCTCGCGGCGTCCTGGAACAACCGCGTCGAGCTGTCCTATGCCCATCAGGATTTCAACCTGGGCAGCCTGGTGCACAAGCTCAACTTGCCGCAGGACCACCTGGGCATGGACATTTTCGGCGCCAAGGTCAGGCTGTTCGGCGACCTGATCTACGACCGCCTGCCGCAGGTGTCGCTGGGGCTGGAATACAAACATCAGAATGACTTCCTGATCCCCAGTCTGGTGGGCGCCAAGCGTGACGCCGATGTGGACGGTTACCTGACCGCAAGCCGCCTGTTCATGGGGGCATTCTTTGGCTACAACCTGGTGGTCAACGGCGGTGTTCGCTACAGCCGCGCCAACGAAAACGGTCTGCTTGGCTTTGGCGGTGATCGCCGTGACAGCCGCAGTGTGCTCAAGGAAGGTTCGGTGGCGGTGCTGGTCAACCCCCACTGGGCCATGGGCGTCGAATACCGTGAAAAACCGGACAACTTGTCCTTTGCCGGTGAAAGTGACTGGGCTGATCTGTTTGTCGGCTACTTCCCCAACAAGCATCTGTCCTTCGTGCTGGCGTACGCGCAGCTGGGTGAAATCGCCACGCTGAACAATCAGAACGGCACCTACCTTTCCGTGCAGGGGGCTTTTTAAGATGAGTGCGTTGTGGCGTGGATGGACGGTGGCTTGCCTGCTCTTGCTGAGCGCCTGCGCATTGCAGCCGCCGAAAGACGACAGCCTCTACCGTGAGCTCGGCGAGCGGCCCGGTATCAACCGCATCGTCGAGGGCATGCTGATCAATATTGCCCATGACTCGCGCATCAATCGGCACTTCCAGCATGTCGAGCCGCTGCGCCTGCGCGATCAATTGGTGTTGAAGTTCTGCATGGAGGCGGGTGGCCCTTGCCGCTATACCGGCGACAGCATGGCCGAGGTCCACAAGGGCCAGAACATCGGCAAGGCCGAGTTCAACGCGCTGGTGGAAGACCTGATCGACAGCATGAACGCCCAGAACGTCCCGGTCCCCGCGCAGAACCGCCTGCTGGCGCGGCTGGCGGCCCAACGGGGAGATGTGATCAAGAAGTGATCACGGGCGGGGCTCAGGGGGCATCGTTTTCGTTCTCGTCCAGCCGCCAGTAGCCGGCGGCCTTGACTGCGCCTTCCGCCAGGCCATGATCCTGGATCAACACCTTGCGCAGGCGCCGTGACAATGCGGCTTCCAGGGCAATCCACGCATACAGCTCGCCCTCGGGCAGTTGCAGATCGGCCACTGTGCGTGCCAGCGCGTTATCGCTGGAGTGACGGTTGACCCAGATCACTTCCAGGTTTGCAGCGCTGTTCAGCGGCTGGCGTTCGGCTTCGTTCTCGATTTCGACGATCACCAGCGCGGTGCGTCCGGGAGACAATTCTTCCAGGCGGCGGGCGATGGCCGGAAGGGCAGTTTCATCGCCGATCAGCAGGTAGCTGTCGAAAATGTCCGGCACGATCAGCGAGCTGCGCGGGCCGCCGATGTTCAGGTGCTGCCCCGGTTCGGCTTGCGCCGCCCAGGTGGAGGCGGGGCCGTCGCCGTGGAGGACGAAGTCGATGTCCAATTCCAGATTGGCCAAGTCGATACGGCGCGGCGTGTAGTCACGCATGGCCGGTTTGGGGCCGTCGTCTTTCGGGCCACCCAGTACCATGGTCAACATGGCTTGCTCCTCCTCGGCATTGCGGGGGAAAAACAGCTTGATATGGTCGTCGGCGGCCTGGCTCAAAAAACCGGCCAGCTGTGCGCCGCCCAAGGTGATGCGGCGCATGCGCGGGGTCAGATCGGTGACCTTCAGCACTCGCAACTTTCGGCGTTTGATTTCATGCATGACGCGGTGGACGGCGTTGGAATTGTGTTCGGTCATTGCGCGTTCTCCAGGGCAGGGCTGTCGACGATGGCGCGGGCAGTTGCATTGAGCAGCTCGCAAACCCGCAGAATTTCTTCCGGGGTCCAGCGGCCGTGATGGGATTGCAGGGCGTGACGCACGTTGTGCACGGCTTCATGGATCTCGGGCGGACGATCATGGCCGCGCAGGGAACGTTTGCTGACGTCGATCCGAGTGCGTACGCCCTCCAGGGCAATGGCCTGGTCGATGACGGCCTGGCGCCCGCCATCGGTGATGGTGTACAGCTTCTTGCCCCCCTGAGTGTCGCCGAGGATATGCTCGAGTTCTTCAAGAAAGGTCAGGGTCGGGTAGATCACGCCAGGGCTCGGGCTGTAGGCGCCGTCGAACATTTCTTCGATTTGGCGGATCAGCTCGTAGCCGTGGCAGGGTTGCTCGGCAATCAGTGCCAGCAACAACAGTTTCAGGTCGCCCGGGGCAAATACCCGAGGGCCGCGGCCGCCACGCTCGCGGCCATGACGGCGCTCGAGGCCGTCTCCTTGTCCCAGATGGCGGGGCTCTCTCATGTGCTTTCTCCTGTCTAATTAAGATACATCGTAAGATATATCTTAATTAGACAGCAAGGGCAGGATGAGAATTGTTATCACCGTTTGTCTGATGCATGGATGGGGTCGCATCGCGGGCTTGGGCAGGAGCAGCCTGCGCCATTTGAAATATCATCCCTTCATCAATTCTTTCACCATCCTTTCCTGCTCTTCCAACTCCTTCTGCCGCGCATCGATTCGAGAAGCCAGCTGAAAGTTATCGTTGGCACGGCGCTTGGCGAAGTCCAGTTGCTGCTGGGCCTGGCGGAAATCGCCGGTCAGGGCGAAGTATTCGGCCCGAGCTTGGTGCAGGCCGATGATGTTGCCGTTCAGGCCACGGGTGTCGGCCACCATGTTCCACACGTCTGGATCGTTGGGACGGGTCTTGAGCAGGGCTTCCAGGCCCTTTTCGGCCTCGGCATTGCGGTTCTGCTTGAGCAGTACCTCGATATGGACCTGATTGAGCGGGTAGTTGTCGGGGTACAGCCTGAGCATCTGATCGACTCGAGCCTGGGCATCCGGTACACGGCTGTTGGCCACGTCCAGCTCGATCTCGGCCAGGTTATAGACGATCTCGTCGGGAGATTTGGCCAGCAGCGTCTTGAGGTTGGCCCGCGCATCGTTGAGCTGCCCGCCTTTGATCTGTGCGATGGCCAGCCCATAGCGGGCGGATTCGGACTTGGGGTTTTCATCCAGCAAAGCCTGGAAACGCTTGGCCGCCATTCCCGGGGTGTCTTCATAGATGAGCTGGACCCGCGCGCGCATCAGTTGATAGCGCAGGGTGTCTTCGATACCGCCCGGCGGGAATTGCTCGGCGCGGTTACGGGTGTCGGCGATGCGCGCCTCGGTGATCGGGTGAGTCAGCAGGAACTCCGGCGGCTTGGCGTCGAAGCGATACTGGCGCATCAGCCGCTCGAACATGTTCGGCATGTTGCGCGGGTCGTAGCCGGCTTTCTGCAGGTTGATGATGCCGATGCGGTCCGCTTCCTGTTCGCGCTCTCGGGAGAATGCCAGCTGTGACTGGATGGCGGCGGCCTGGCTGCCGAAGATGGTAGCGACCCCGACGTCGCCTGCGCCGGCCGCTGCCATGACGATCCCTGCCAGCAGTGCGGCCATCACCGGGACCTGCATATGGGATTGCTCCTCGATGCCCCGGGCGAAGTGGCGCTGGGAGACGTGCGCCAGTTCGTGGGCCAGGACCGCGGCATATTCGCCCTCGGTCGTGGCATTGAGGAACAGGCCGCCGTTGACCCCGACGATACCGCCAGGCGCGGCAAAGGCGTTGAGCTCATCGCTGTCGATCAGGATGAATTCCAGACGCCGATCCTCCAGTTGGCTGGTTTCGGCCAGGTGGTAGACGCTGGTCTCGACGTAATCCTTGAGCTGGGGGTCGGACAATTGACCCACCTCAGAGCGCAGGAGTGCCAGCCAGGCGCGTCCCAACTGGTGTTCCTGTTGCGGGGAAACGATGGCGGAACTGGCATCGCCAAGCAGTGGCAGGTCGTCGGCATGCCCCGGCAGCGCCAGCAGGCAGGCCAATGTCAGCAGAGTAGGGCGCAGAAATCTCATGCACAGCGCTCGAAGCGGGAGGAAGCCTTACTGTAGCCAAGTCAACACATGGCGACCAGTGGTGGCAAGGTTCAGGTATCCTAGGCGGCCGATTGGTACCGCCGCCTGCAAGGCGGCGGTTCTGCTGCCGATGCCTTTGCGGAGAGCCCCATGTCCGATGTACTCGCCTGTGATGCCGAAGTCGACGCCAGTGGCCTCGATTGCCCGCTGCCGCTGCTCAAGGCGAAGCTTGAGCTCAACCGATTGAGTCCCGGCGCGGTGCTGAAAGTGGTCGCCACCGACGCCGGTTCACAGCGGGACTTTCGTACCTTTGCCAAACTGGCAGGCCACGAATTGTTACAAGAACAAGCCGATAACGGCGTCTATACCTATTGGCTGCGCAAGGCGTAACCCGCAGACCATTTTTCCTCTGAAGGATTTTCGATGTTCAAGGTGCTTCGCGACTGGATTCAGCGCTACTTCTCCGACGAGCAGGCGGTGGTCCTGACGGTGTTGCTGGTCTTGGCGTTCACGGCGGTGCTGACCTTGGGCGGCATGCTGGCGCCGGTGCTGGCTGGCATGGTGCTGGCGTTTCTGATGCAGGGTCTGGTCAACGGCCTGGAGCGGCTGCGGGTACCGACCGGCATGGCGGTGGGGCTGGTGTTCGCTTTGTTCCTCGGGGCGCTGGCGGTCTTCATGCTGGTGCTGGTACCGCTACTCTGGCACCAGTTGATCACCCTGTTCAACGAGTTCCCCGGCATGCTCGGCAAGTGGCAGTCACTGATGCTGCTGTTGCCCGAACGCTACCCGCACCTGGTCTCCGACGAGCAGGTGTTGCAGGCAATCGAGACGGCCCGGGGCGAGATTGGCAAATTCGGCCAATGGGCGCTGACCTTCTCGCTGGCCAGCCTGCCGTTGCTGGTCAACATGATGATCTACTTCGTGCTGGTGCCGATTCTGGTGTTCTTCTTTCTCAAGGACCGCGAAATGATCAGCCGCTGGGTGCGTGGCTACCTGCCTCGCGAGCGTGCCTTGATCACCCGTGTTGCCCAGGAAATGAACCGGCAGCTGGCCAACTACATTCGTGGCAAGGTCATCGAAATCTTTATCTGCGGCATTGCCACTTATATCGCTTTCGTGGCCTTGGGGCTCAACTACGCGGCGCTGCTGGCCCTGCTGGTGGGTCTGTCGGTGGTGGTGCCCTATGTGGGCGCGGTGGTAGTGACCGTACCGGTGACCGCCATTGCCCTGTTCCAGTGGGGCTGGGGTGACCAGTTCATCTATCTGATGGTGGTGTACGGAATCATCCAGACGCTGGATGGCAACGTGCTGGTGCCGCTGCTGTTTTCCGAAGCGGTGAACCTTCACCCCGTGGCGATCATCTGCGCGGTGCTGCTGTTCGGCGGGCTGTGGGGCTTTTGGGGGATTTTCTTCGCGATTCCGCTGGCCACCCTTTTCAAGGCCGTGCTGGATGCCTGGCCAAGGAATCAGCCAACGGTGGCGCCGTTGCTTTAGATCGGCATCGCCAGTCTGGCACCCAAGGGCTGCCCACAAGGGCCCAGTCGACTCCGATTACGCCGCGTTCAAGCCCTGCGCCGCTTCCAGCACCGCTGCCACATGCCCCGGCACCTTCACGCCGCGCCATTCCTGACGCAGCACACCGTCCTTGTCGATCAGGAAGGTGCTGCGATCTACACCCAGGTACTCCTTGCCATACAGCTTCTTGAGCTTGATCACGTCGAACAGCTGGCAGACCGCCTCGTCCTTGTCGCTGATCAGTTCGAAGGGGAAGCCCTGCTTGGCCTTGAAGTTTTCGTGAGACTTCAGGCTGTCCCGGGAAACGCCCAGCACCACGGTGTCGGCGGCCTCGAACTGGGCATGGGCGTCGCGAAAACCCTGGCCTTGAGTGGTGCAGCCGGGGGTGCTGTCCTTGGGGTAGAAGTAGATCACCACCTGTTGACCCTTGAGGCTGGCCAGGCTGACGGTCTGGCCGCTGGTCGCGGGGGCTTCGAAATCAGGTACGGGCTGGTCGAGGGTGACGGCCATCTTGGCAAACTCCTTGTTACATCGGGTTCTGTGGACGCCACGGTTCGATCAATGCATCCAGATTCAGCGCATCGGCAAAATCGAGGAATTGGTCGCGCAGCCAGCTGATCTGTACGCCGGCGGGCAAGGTCACGGTGAAGGTGGCATTGAGCATGGTGCCGCCGGTCTGCGGTGCCTGGTAAGTGTCGCAGGTCAGGCTTTCGAGTTCGACATTGTGGTCAATGAAGAACTGGCACAGCTCGTTGATGATGTCCGAACGGTAGGCCGAGCTGACATAGGCCACGTACGGCAACGACAGCGGGCGATTTTCCAGGCTGGCGCTGCGCACGATGTTGACGGTGAAACCATGCTTCTTGGACAACGAACCCAGGGTGGTTTCCAGGCGCGCCAAGGCGTCCCAGTTGCCCGACACCTGGAGCACCAGGGCACTGCACTCGCCGTGGCGGCTCAGGCGGGAAGTCACCACCGAGCAGCGGCTGTCGTGCGAGGCACGGCACAGCACGTTGGTCAACTCCATGGGGTT
Organism: Pseudomonas sp. dw_358; assembly: GCF_018449655.1. Classification (GTDB taxonomy): domain Bacteria; phylum Pseudomonadota; class Gammaproteobacteria; order Pseudomonadales; family Pseudomonadaceae; genus Aquipseudomonas. The sequence continues at coordinate 329,809 of NZ_JAAVUX010000003.1, read as the reverse complement.
GGGGCCGAGGGCACTGATAACAAGGAATTGTTCGCGAACTGTGGGGGTGGACATGCAGCCTTCCTAAAGCGATGAGCGGTCGAGACGAGGGGAGGCAGGCAATCATGAGGTGCGCAAGGCTCTGGAACGGGGTTCTGGCACGTCACTGGCAGGTGCGGACCGGGCGATTCTGCCCGCTCGTATCGATCAAAGTCTGAAGGGTAGCGAAAAGCGCGCCCGAGGGGAATGCTGGCGGTAACCTCCGTGCGCACCGACCATCAGGCGGACGTGCCTTATAACCGGCGTCTTTGCTTGTGCAAGCCTGATGGCGCCAGTACCATTACCGCTCTCTTTTTCCGGCAGGAGCGGTTGCATGATTGCGGGCAGTATGGTGGCACTGGTCACTCCCATGGATGCACAAGGTGGGGTTGACTGGAACAGCCTGAGCAAACTGGTGGACTTCCACCTGCAAGAAGGCACCAACGCTATTGTCGCAGTCGGCACCACCGGCGAGTCGGCGACGCTGGACGTGCACGAGCACATCGACGTGATCCGTCGTGTGGTGGACCAGGTGGCCGGGCGCATCCCCGTGATCGCCGGCACCGGTGCCAACTCCACGCGTGAAGCCGTCGAGCTGACCGGCAACGCCAAGTCTGCCGGCGCCGACGCCTGCCTGCTGGTGACCCCGTACTACAACAAGCCGACCCAGGAAGGCCTGTACCAGCACTTCAAGCATATCGCCGAAGCCGTGGCCATCCCGCAGATCCTCTACAACGTGCCGGGCCGGACCGCTTGCGACATGCAGGCCGACACCGTGATCCGCCTGTCGAGCGTGCCGAACATCATCGGCATCAAGGAAGCCACCGGTGACATGAGCCGCGCCAAGGCCATCATCCAAGGTGTGAGCAGCGATTTCCTGGTGCTGTCGGGTGATGATCCGACCGCAGTCGAGCTGATCCTGCTGGGCGGCAAAGGCAACATCTCGGTCACCGCCAACGTCGCCCCGCGCGCCATGGCCGACCTGTGCGCCGCCGCCCTGCGCGGCGAAGCCGATCTGGCTCGCGCGATCAACGACAAACTGATGCCTCTGCACAAGAACCTGTTCCTGGAAGCCAACCCGATCCCGGTCAAGTGGGCCCTGAAGGAAATGGGCCTGATGGCCGAAGGCATCCGCCTGCCACTGACCTGGCTGAGCACCCCCTATCACGAACCGCTGCGCCAGGCCCTGCGCCAGTCCGGCGTCCTGGTTTAACTTGAGCCTGCTTATTTTGAGGAAAGACCCCGCATGAAGCGATTGGCCGGCCTGTCCGCCCTTGCATTAGTCATTTCCAGCACCAGCGGTTGTGGTTGGATCTATGGCGAACACGGTTACTTTCGCGATCGGGGCAACGACTACCTCGAAGCGACCCAGACGGCGCCGATGCAGCTGCCCCCAGACGTAAAGACCGACAAGCGTCTCCAGCCCCTGTTGCCGATCCCGACCAACGTGGCCGACCAGACTGCCAACAAGGCCGAGTTCGAGATTCCTCGGCCCTTGCCGCTGCAAGTGGCCGCCGAGGCCAGCGATTACAGTCTGCAGAAGAGTGGCGACTCCCACTGGGTGCTGGCTCAGCACGCGCCGGCTGAAGTCTGGCCTGTGGCTCACCAGTTCTTCGAAGACAACGGTTTCCGCATTGCCCAGGAACGTCCGCAGGTGGGTGAGTTCACCACCGAATGGCAGCGTATCGACTCGCTCTCCGGTGCCCTGGCCCAGCGTCTGCAAAACGCCGCCAGCAGTGCTGCCAGCGAAACCCGCGTGCGCGTGCGCATCGAACCTGGCGTGCAGCGCAACACCAGTGAAGTCTACGTGGTCAGCGTCGAGCGCCCAGGTGGCAGCACCGACGACACGCAGTTTCCGGCCCACACCACCAACGTGCCGGTGGACTCGGTGCTGGTTGATCAGATGCTCGCCGGCATGACCCGGACCTCGGAGAAGGGCGGCTCGGTATCGCTGCTCGCGGCCCACGACTACGACACCCCTTCGCGGGTCGCCCTGACCACCGACGGCAACGGCAACCCGACCCTCAGCGTCGGCTCCGACCTGGATCGCGCCTGGGCCAGCGTCGGCAGCGCTCTGGACCGTGGCCAATGGAAGGTGGAAGACATCAACCGCAGCCTTGGCCTGTACTACATCAACCTCGCCGAAAAAGGCGGCAAGGACGAAGACAAGCCAGGCTTCTTCGCTCGGTTGTTCGGCTCTGCTCCGACCAAGGAAGAGCGCGAGGCCCGCGCCGAGCGCTATCAGGTTCGCCTGAGCAAGGTCGGCGACAACGTCCAGGTCACCGTGGAGAAGAACATCAACACCGTGGCACCGGCCGATGTGGCCCGTCGCGTGCTGAGCGTCATTCAGGACAACCTGGGTTAAGTGCGCTTCGCCAATTTGGGCAGCGGCAGCCAGGGTAACGGAACCCTGGTTGCCAGCAATGACACTTATATCCTGGTCGACTGTGGTTTCTCCTTGCGCGAAACCGAACGTCGGCTTGGCCGGCTGGGTGTCACTGTCGGGCAATTGAGCGCTATTCTGGTTACCCACGAACACGCCGACCACGTGCACGGCGTCGAACTGCTGTCGCGCAAGCACGGTGTACCGGTCTACCTGAGCGAGGGCACAGCCCGCAGCCTGCGTAAACCGGTGAACGCCAGGGGTTATGTGGCCTGCGGCGATACCCTGGAAATCGGTGATCTTCAGGTCGGCGTAGTCGAAGTCGCCCACGACGCCCGTGAGCCGATCCAGTATGTGTTCAGTGACGGCAAGCGCCGCTTCGGCGTGCTCACCGACCTGGGCTCCTGGTGCAACAAGGTGTTGGACCATTATCAGGGCCTGGACGCGTTGATGATCGAGTCCAATCATTGCCGCGACCTGCTGGCGCGTGGCCCTTACCCCAGCTTTCTCAAGCAGCGGGTGGGTGGTGCCTACGGACATTTGAACAACCATCAGGCCGCCAGCCTGGTGGCCGAACTGGAATGGCAAGGCCTGCAGCATCTGGTGCTGGCCCATCTCAGTCGCAAGAACAACCTGCCGCAGCTGGCCCGGCAATGTTTCGTCGATACCCTCGGGTGCGACCCGGACTGGCTTCAAGTGGCCGATCAAGATTCAGGGCTCGACTGGCGTCATATCGCCTAGCCCAACTACCTAGCAAGCGGAGCCCATCATGGAAAAACGTGAAGAACTCTACCGCGGCAAAGCCAAGTCGGTGTACAAGACCGACGACGCTGACCGCTTGATCCTGCTGTTTCGCAACGACACCTCGGCGTTCGACGGCAAGCGCATCGAACAGCTGGACCGCAAAGGCAGGGTGAACAACAAGTTCAATGCCTTCATCATGCAGAAGCTCGAAGAAGCCGGCGTGCCGACCCAGTTCGACAAACTGCTGGGCGACAACGAATGCCTGGTCAAGAAACTCGACATGATCCCGGTGGAATGCGTCGTGCGTAACTACGCCGCCGGCAGCCTGGTCAAGCGCCTGGGTGTGGAAGAGGGCATGAAGCTCAGCCCATACACCTTCGAACTGTTCCTGAAGGACGACGCCAAGGGCGACCCGTTCATCAACGAGTCCCATGTGGTCGCCTTCGGCTGGGGCACCGCCGAAAACCTCGTGCGCATGAAAGAGTTGTCCCTCAAGGTCAACGAAGTGCTGAGCAAACTGTTCGACGACGCCGGCCTGCTGCTGGTGGACTTCAAGCTCGAATTCGGCACCTTCCACGGCCAGATCGTGCTGGGCGACGAATTCAGCCCGGACGGCTGCCGCCTGTGGGACAAGGAAACCCGCAAAAAGATGGACAAGGACCGCTTCCGCCAAGGCCTCGGTGACGTCATCGAAGCCTACGAAGAAGTCGCCCAGCGCCTCGGCGTACCGCTGTAACGCCTTCTGGCGCGCAAGCGTTTGATAGCACGCCGTTTTTTTTGCGCTGGGGGCTTCGCTTCCAGCGATTAGCTTGGTATGATGCGCGCCATTGGAGAGATGCCGGAGTGGCCGAACGGGACGGATTCGAAATCCGTTGTACTGGCGACAGTACCTAGGGTTCAAATCCCTATCTCTCCGCCATTACGTATAAAGCCTCGTAAGTCTTTGATTTACGGGGCTTTTTTGTGCCTGATGGTTTTTCACTTTGCCCACTTAGTTTGCCCACTCCAATCGTCAGCGCCGCTGAAGGGAGTGAACCCCAAAGCTGACGCTTTGTACGTATGCACGAAAGCGGTTAGCTTTCAGCGTGATTCCACGTCACAGCGAATCACTTGCCAGCGGCGACACCATCACCGGTCCTGCCGTACCTCGACCAGTAATACAGAATCCCCAATCCCGCTCCTGCTCTGGCCTTGCTCCTGTCTGTACGTGCAAAGCTTCTGACGATCACGCTCCTAAGATCGTTCTTACTCTCTCTTTCTTGATACTCATTCTTATTACTGTGGGATTCTCCGACGCGACACCGGGAAAATTCCTACTCGTGGCGTGTGGATATTTCCGACTCGTGCAGGGAACAACCCGGCACGTCACGCTGCCTCACGCGTAGGAAGAACCGACACGTTGGCAAAAGGATCGTCTTCAAACTCAGAATCGAACGGTGTACTCGCTGGGATCATTGGCGCTGGCGCCACTGGTGTAGCTGGCGCATGTATCACCGGCACCTCTGGCACCTCTGGCACTGTTGGTACTGGTGCTGCCTTCTTGGCTGCTCTGGGTACGTGTGTAACCTCAAGGTCAGCAAGGATGACATACGTATTCTGCTGCTGGCTCCCACGTACAGGCGTGCGGGTCACCTGAAGGTATCCGTGCTGCTCAAGCGCCTTGAGGAATTCGACGACGGAATCACGGCTGCAATTGATGGCCTCGGCGATAGTTTCCTGGCTCTCGAACCAAGTGGTGCCACGACCCGTGAAGAACTCGTACCGGTCTTTGATGTGCAGCCAGAGATTTTTCTGCATGTGCGTGAGCGCGATCAACACACCGGTGGTTCGTGATTTCCAGTGCGAGGCATGCATGAGGGATTTTGGGAAATGTACGTAGCCGTTGGCTTTCATAGGCGGGATTCTCCTTTGTAAGTTCAAATGTTGATCACTTCCTTCAGCGCTGGGCGCCGCGTTTGGTTTTCGCCGTTAGTGGCGATGTCGTGGATTATACGGAATGGCGCGACGATTTGTCAATATTAAGGGGTTGACAATTTAGAAAGCGCATTTCGAGAGCTTGGGAGGCTCGCACGTAGCTGATGCCTTGTTTGCCGGGATACACACAGCGATTTCGCGAAAATAGCGTGGTCGACGTCACAGGTGCCTTACGGCAGGCATCGAAAAGCGCAATTCAGGAAAAAATTTTCACCCATCTTACAAACCTGTCGAAAGGTCCTACACCAGTTAGCTCAAGGGCTACAGCGTTTTACGCACGCCACACACACACTTTAACCACAAGTTATCCACAGACACGACTGGTTGCATTACCCCTGATGGCGCTTTATCTTGTATCCCAAGCGCAGAAAACCACTACATGTTGGGTTTTCAGGCTTTTGTGCTGGATGCTTATCCTGAACGGATAGCGGAAGGAAAGACTACGGATGAACACGCGAAGTTTGGCGACAGAACGTGTCCACCCGCATCACCCCCGAAGCTGGCATTCGAAAACGCATGACTCTGGAGCGAGCGCCATTAAGCCAACAGCGTGACGGTTTCGTCAACAGTTGGCGATCAGTGGGGCGTTCTCCAGATGAATGCACACCTTTGCAATTCAGAAGAGAATTACCCATATGATCACGCAAAATCGCAGAGCCCGCCGCACGTCCCTCCAGCGCGTCAAATCTATTCACGTGAATGCTTATCCTCGGTGGCGCTTTGGCCGCTGGGAACATGTACGGCAGCATTTCCGTAGCCCTCCGCAGCAGCTGAGCTTCGAGTTCTAAAAAGCCCATGCTCCTTGTCACACGGCAAGGAGCGTTTCCTACCCAAACCGGCCCCCCGGTTTTCAGCCTTATGCTAAGGGTGGGGGTCGTCCTGTGCAGGGCTGGCGAGAATAAGACAGGGCGGTTTGAACGCTGGTAGCGGATTTTCACTGTAGGTGAGAAACGCAAGCACCTGACGCTGGCGGGTGATGGCGTTGTGCGATGGTGGCGGATATCCTCACTGGATCAACCAAGGACGACGACCATGACTGTTCGACTCATAATGATTGTTGCACTGCTGTGCGGGTTAGGCGTTGCGGTCTCGGCTCAAGCGCTCACACAGGAGGAGGCAGATAGAGCCGTCAAAGTAATGAGCGAAAGAGACGCCCAGCAGGCACATGGGCAAAGTGGCCAGCTTGAAGATTGCTTACCGTATTCGTCACCGAGCAACCGTTTCTCAAAAGAATTCCTCGATTGCGTTTCCAGAAATCAAACGGCTGTTAACGCAAAGGAAGCGGAGAAACAGCAGGCTGAAACCGAACAGGCGTTGGAGGCGATGCGCAGAAACAGCCCCTCCCATTCTGGATGGTCGTATCAGCGGTGCGTGATAAAAAACGTACCTGATGCGCAAAACGATCTTTCCGCTCGCACGATTGATCAAGACTGTCAGCAGTACCCCTACTATGCAAAAGAACTGGGCACCGACTTCTTTGGATACAAGACGGCGGATGAATGCACGCTCGACTCTGGAAAAAAGACGGCAAGCCGGATCGCTTACATACTGATTAAACGAGCGTGTGACGGTCTTTACCCGTAAGCCAGTTTCTGCGGAAACTACCCCGCCGCCGTAAGAAAGGTTGCACATCGAAGGCCGATTGCCTGTGCTGGCCAGAGTGGTGTGGCGGTTGGGTGGCGAGTGAACCGACCGGCGTCAGAATGCAACCACTGGGTTGAAAAATCTCAGTTGCCTAAAAGTCAATCTGCCACTACCTTGCTACCTCACCTAAATTTTCAAGGAAGATCAATGAAATCCAGAAATCAGTACACCATTCACGACTTGATCGTTACCAATTATTCGATCGTGCCACTACCGTCTGGTAAATTTCTTCACCAGTTCACTCCCTCCACCACTGACACTGTGTACCAATTCGAGACCAACAACGGCAACGCGGAATTGGAGGAAGGCGAGCGTTACAACATCGGTTTCACTACCGATGCCGCAGGAAGAAAAATCATCGAGCCCTCTTCCATGGGGAAGGCAGATACGGTCAACAAGTTGCTGAGCTATTCGGCGGCGAAGCATTTTTCGCTTGATAAGCTTGTCGAGAATAAAGGCAAGAACGACGACAGGGTCAGGCACCGCGCTACAGACGGCTACTACTGGGGACGGAAGTATGCTTGGCGTCGTTTCGGCTTGGTGATTTCGAAGAACGCCTTCTACAACTATCTTGAAGAGATAGCCCATCCAAACGTCCCATGCCGGACCATAAACGACGACATCGGTGTTCACTCGAACGAAGAGTCCATCGCGTTCAAGGAAGAAGGGCTCGAAGATGCCATGGATAGACTGATCGAAACGGCAGAGCGGGTAGGTCGCTACTTTAAGTCGCCCCGGTACAGCAAAAAGTTTCAGATTCGCCCGATCCCTGCGATTTCTGACAAGAAATAATCCCCGCTGATTTTCAGGCCTTGCAAGGGGTGGGGGTCGCTTGGTGCATGGCTGGCGAGAGTAAGACGGGGCAGTTTGAACGCTGGCGACGGAGCATCGAGCCACCTGCTTAACGCAGGCCACCAGTGGCAAGGCCAGTTCTGACTAATTTCATAATAACCCTTGGGGTTCGCTGGCCATGGGCAGGCTGGAATGATCGCTGATGTGCAATGGATGTCACTCGCTGGCTTTGGTGCAGAGACGACAAAGCCCGCGCAAGCGGGCCTGTAGTGAGCCTGTGAAGGCTGTTATGCACTGGTCATCAGATGATGAATTGATCGTACGTTGCGTCTGTCTCGCTCTGTGTCAGGCCGATGTATGCCATGGTGATTGCTGGGCTTGAATGGTTGAGCACCTTGCAAATCATCTCGATGCTGATGCCAGCGCTGTGCATGACTGTTGCCGCTGATGCGGGATTGCCCTATACGCCGACGCAACGGTGCCCTACGCGATACGACTCACAAGGCAAAGCTGGAAAGGATTTACAGTGCGACAAGTCGGGTCAGTGAAACTTAAGCAGGTGGGGCAATTCGACCTCAGCGACCACACGCTCACCGTATTTTTCCCAGCTTTCGGGAGCAGCCTGAATCTGTCGTGCCACCCATTTAACGACCAGATCTGGTAGCACGCTGTCGCTGGCCAAAGCATAACCGGGGTAGCGCAGCAGACAGAGTTGCACGGCAAAGCCAAGCCGATTGGCATCACCCCGTCGCTGACGGATCAGCGATAGGTCGGACTCGTTGAAGGTGTAGTAGCGGATGAGGTCGTCCTGGCTTTCCGGCAGCGCAAGAAGAGTGTGGCGCTCTGACGCTGAGAGTATCGAGCGACGAGGCCGTTGGCGAACTGGGTAGGCAAGTCACCTGTTCGATCTGAAGCGCAGCGGGAAGAAGCCTTCGTACCATCCGAGCTGAGCACCTTCATTGGATGCGTAAGAAACCTGAGCAGCGGTAACACCTGAGGTGCAGGTCAGCTAAAAAGATTTAGCTTTTTAGCTGCCCTGGCATGCTCGTCACTGTTCTAGAGCGGGTCTTGCCTCACGGCAGAATCGAAATTACCGAATCCACTCAGCGAAATTTCTTGATAGTCGCCCATATCGCCGGAGCCTACCTTCACGCCCTTCGAGCACGACGCTCGACCAAATGATGGGATAACGGAGATTGATATGTTCGAGCGCTATCTGGATCGGAATGTAAACGTTGAAGCGGTCGCAGCGCCCGAGGTGGGGAGTACTATCGGCGCGCTTGAGCAGGCGCTTCGTGACCCCGAAGATCGACGTCCAATACCACTTTACGTAAACGCTTTGCGAGAGTTGCGCAAAGGCTCACAGGCGATCAGTGGGCACGGGGACGAGATTCGCTTTTCGCATACCGCTCATGCGCGTCTGGGGGCCGTTGCCACCGAGCTTGGCCTGAGCGCAGGCCACTATAACTTCGATACGTCCGGCAGCCCGCTGATTGTGCGTGAGTCCACGGGCGAGCACGTGATCTCGCCAACTCACTTTGAAAACGGTGCCTACTTCAGTCACCCCCATGCGGATCATCAGCTTGAGCAATCGACTGCTGATCTTCCCAAGATCCAGGTCGGCAAATACGTGCGCCTGGGACGTAACGCAGCAATCAACGCCGGTGGCGATGTCTATGTGGGGGACGCCGTCTGGCTCTCCCCAGGTTCGCAACTGCTGCGTCAGGATCATGATCCGTACGGTCGTCCGTCGGTGGGGTCTCGGACGGTAGCGATGACACGCCTCCCTGCCGTGCGCCTGTGCGATTACGCGTGGGTCGGGCGCGAAGCGATTGTCGGTTGGAACGCGGATTACCTGGGCAAAAGCAGTATCGTCGGATTGCGTAGCGTCGTGAACAGTTGGGTGGGCGACTACTCGATCGTTGGCGATCAAGGAAAGGTCCTCCAGTACCTGCCCTACAAAGCTTGGCTGATGGAGCGCTTCCAGCCAGCGGTTGAGCAAACCCTCCAAATCAGTGACTGGGCGGCGGTCAATTCGGACTGGCTTACGACGTACCGCGACAACCCTCTGCAATCGGCCCATACCGCAACGGAGGTGAAGGCACTGCTTGCAAACCTTCCCTCGTCGTCGTCGGTGCTATTGGTCGGGCCGCAAGCAGCGCAACTGGCGCCGTGCTTTGGGGAGCATTCGACCGATATCATTTCCCACTCCCGTGAGCACTTCGCCGCGTTGCTCCAATGGGCACAGGATAACGGCCAACGCCGCCTTCGCGTCCGTGGTGATCTGAGTGCAGCTGCATTGCCTTTTATCAGCGGCGGCCATTACCACTACCGTCGCAAGTTGGGCTACGGGGTGGTCATCATTGGCAGCAGCGATAGCAACGAACCCGCCGCCGACCTAGCCGAAGGGCTGCGAGTCTGCGCACCGGGCGGGGTGGTGCTTTACCCGCTGCCTGATTTGGAAGCTTCGCAGGATCTTCCAGGTGACTGGCAGAGACTGGCGGACATTCGTCTGGGCGCGCAGGACTTCGCCGTCCTTCAGAAAGCTTGAGGTGACGACGATGCCCTATCTGTATTTATCCTTGGCTGCCATTTTCTGGGGCGGCAACTACGTCGTCGGCAAGCTGATGGTTGTCGACATGGACCCGATACTTCTGTCCCAGGCTCGGTGGCTGCTGACCAGTGCACTGTTGTTGATCATCAACCTACGGCCGCTTGTTCGCTCCGCTGGTGAAATCCGCAAGGCCTGGTCAACATTGACCATGCTCGCAATCTGCGGCCAAGTGCTTTTTCCGCTGACGTTGTACATCGGTCTGCAGTACACGACATCGCTTAACGCGGCGATCTATCTTTCCGCAACGCCGTGCCTGGTGTTGTCGATCAATCGTTTCGTGTTTGGCGACACCATCACTCGGGGTAACTGGCTGGGCGTATTGGCCAGCACAATCGGCGTCGCTTGGTTGGTCACCATGGGACAGCTCTCGGATTTGAGCTTCCTCAAGCAATTCAACAAGGGCGACCTATGGACGATGCTGTCGGCTGCCAGTTGGGCGTCGTATTGTGCGTTTCTGCGCACCAAACCCAAGTCGATTCCTGGGCAAGCCTTCGTCACCTATTCGGCCGTTGTCGGGACTGTGCTGCTAGTGCCGTTCACTCTGTACACGCTCTATCAGCCTGCAACAGTCGGGGTGTTTGAATCGCTCAAATCGGTAAACCTTTGGGGCCTTGCCTACCTGGTTATCTTCCCATCCTATCTGTCCTACCTGTTCTGGAATCGCGGTATCGCTGAGATCGGAGCTACCCGTGGCGAGATCTTCACGCACCTGGTTCCCCTGTCCGGTGGTGTGCTTAGCATCATTTTCCTGGGGACGCCGTTGCACACCTACCATTTGGTCAGCCTGCTGCTGATTGCTGTCGGGGTGGTCATGTGCTCAGCCAAGCCAAAGCTCCAGCTCGCCGCTAAAGTGGAGGCTGCGTAATGAGAAAACTGACCGAATGGCTTTCTGACAATGGCACGCGTTGGGTAGAGATTTCCGAGGACCCCGCCAGCGTGTCGCGGCGAACAGTCTCAGGATTCACACGCAGTATCGATGTGCTCAGAAACCAATTGCAGAGCGGGTTGGAATGGGCGGATTTTCTTCACGGTATCGAGATCCACTCAGACGACGGCTATCGTGTTAACGGCGCCAGAACCGTGGTGCCCCTGCAGACTCAAGAGCCGCGAGACTGCTGGGTTAGTAGCTTTGGTTACACCCATCGGGAGGTCAACGGCGCCGCTGCCCCGCAGCGTGACGCCCCTGACTGGTACTTCAAAGGCAACGGCAGCGGCGTTGTGATTTCAGGGGGGGAGGTCACCACACCATTCCATGCCTGCGGCTCAGGTTATGAGGTGGAGTATCTCTGCGCGTACCTGGTTGATGAGCTGGGTAACCCTCGTTACTGCGGATATACCTTGGCCCTGGACTTTTCAGATCCGGATTTGCGCCATCGCCATCCAAGCCTTGCCGGCCTGTCAAAGCTTAGACAAACCGTCATATCGCCTGAGCTGATACTTGAGCTACCGCCCTTGAGCACAGTAGTCAGCAGCTCGGTTGTTCGGGATGGCCGACTGATCTGGCAGAAGTCGTCGAAGCTTGGGCTGGAGCAGCTGAACGTCTCACTGCCGGAGCTTGAAGCGATGCTGTTCCAGCATGACAGCTTCTGCGAACCTGGCTCTCTGCACTTCGTCTTGCTCGGCGCATCTATCAGCACCGACAGGGATGGATTGCGTTTGCAGCATGGCGATGTCATCAGGGCCAGCTCAGAGATCGGAGATCTTGATATTGAGGTAGCCTACGCCGATGAGGTGGTCCGGTGTTCCTGTAACAGTTGAGCCCATTGAAACGTAGCGGGATAGTGCGGGTGGTTCAATTAGCCCGCCTTTCACTCTCAATCACCGAGCATCTCGTGCCTTTGCTGGGTAGGAGAATCCAGTCCTCTAATCTTCTCGCCGCCGAGTAAGGTGAGGTGTCTGCGAAAACGAATTCTGTGCTGAACAGTGAAAATGAGCCCGTCAGCGCCAGGCTATTCACGTTGTAGCTGTCGGTTAGCGCGTCTACCAAGGACTTCGGCACAAGGGATACGCCGGCTCCGGCAGCAACCTGGGAAAACAGTAGCGCGTAGGATCCGCACTCCACGATCCGTGTTGGGTTAGCCCGATGGAGGGTCAACAATTCCTTCAGGTTACGGTGTGAGGCGCTTTGACTGCTATTGACCAGGAACTGGTAGCCACTCAAGCAAGCAAGATCAACAGCGGGATGTGTGTGTCCGTAGATCAGCACGAGCGAGTCGTCAAAAAGCTTTGATCGGCCCAAATGTGGTGGGGCCAACCCGGCACCGACGATGGCCGCGTTGCAGGTTCCCGCTTGGAGCGCTTCGATGAGGTGGGTAGAGCTCCCCACAGTGACATCAACCTGCAGATCTATCGCATTGCTGATGATGCGTTGCAGCAGCGGCTGCCTTGCGATGGTGATGTACTCGATCACACCCAGCCGGATTCGCTGGTTTACCTTTATGCTTCCCAAAGCCGCATGTGCACGAGAAGTCAGCTCAAGGATTTCAGAGGCGTAACCGTACAACTCTTGTCCGGCCCTAGTGGCGACGATCCGGCGGCCAACCCGTTCAAACAAGCGTACTCCAAGCCGGGACTCCAATGTCTTGATACGAAAAGATATGCTCGACTGAACCCGATTCAAGCGAACCGCCGCCTGCGTCACACTGCCGTGATCAACGATCGCCTTAAAGGCTTCCAGCTCAGCAATTTCCATCATGGAATGGGTGAATCCTTTATATTGTGGGGAGCCCGCCACGAATGATAGCTATTTGCCGCTCGTCGTTGGATGAAAACATGCCCTCAAAGCCGCAAGGAGCCAGTTTGGGAGTCTTGCTGTGGACGCTGATGTCGAAGTGACCCATTTGCTGAAATTTCATTGACCTCTGCTGTTGCCCAGTAAAGCCCTTCCTGGGACACGATCTGGATGCCGTTGAATGGCATTCAGTAGGACTATCTCTCCGCCCTATATAAAAAAGCCCTGCAAAGGCTGATTTGCGGGGCTTTTTTTCGTCTGCAGTTCTAGCGTTTGTCCACGGCACTCGTCCACCCGCGCAGGTGGCGGTGAGCGGTCTCAAGATCCGTCATACTTCTATTTTCGACCCCAGCGGAAATTCGTGCGTGGCTGCGATGACTCCACAGCCCGACGGCCGCAACCACCGAGAGCAAGGAAAGCAGGCCGGTTGCCGAATTTTCGACGACACCGCAGGGGTCCCACCCCGAAAATCCGCTGAAGACGGGTTGGCCGATGGCCGCCGCCGAAAACTCCCACAGCCCGAAGACGCCAAGCGTAAACAGTACACCGGTCAGAGCGGTTCTCATCGGTTCTCCTTGCTCTGTGCCAGAGCATTCGCTGAAGTGCGTCAGGGCGATCAGCCCGTACTCACTGCTACGACAAAAAGATAACCAATATTTCACAACTTTTTGACATTCGTTTTTTCAATTCAGTCTATCGACATGACCAATAGTCTGCGCGCGGACAGAGGAGCGGTGCCCGCAGCCGGACTACTTCCCCTGGGCCTGGTCGATGAGGGTTTCCAGGCGCGCCGAGGCCTGTGCCTGCTCCATTCCCTGGGGGCGGATGGCATCGGATTTGGTCGCCGCTTCGCGCAGGCAGGCGATCACTGCGGGCGCCTCGGCCGGCTTGTCGTCGAGGTGGCAGCTCACGGCAAAGCCGCCCATCAAGGCGCGATCCACACCCGGCAGGGTGGTGAAGGTCGGCCAGACCAACTCAAGCCGGGCCTTGATCAGCTCTCCGCTCTTCTGGCCGTGGCTCTGGCTGTAAAAGTAGGTGCCAACCAACCCCGCGATAATCAACGGAATCAGAATGTTCAGCGTGCTGCGGTTCATGCCCGGCGTTCCTTGAGAATGGGTGGCCCGGCATGATGCCGAGCCGTCCAGGGCCAGACAAGTTAATCCTCGGCTATACCGGAGAATGGCCCATGATCGAGTTTCAGAAGCTTTAATAACCCCCGCGTGGAATTAACCCTGCGCGCGTTCGTCCCATCTGTACCTGAAACGTGGGCCCCTCGGGCCTGGAGCTTCTAATGCCGGAAACACGATCAGACTCGCCCGCTGTTCCTTTAAGTCCCGCCAGTACCCTTCTGCGCCTCGGCGTCATCGCGGTGGTGGTGGCGGTTGCTGCTGGCGCTTTCGCCTACGTTCGCGGTGTGTTCGACCCTGGCCGCCTGACACCCGATGCCTTGGTCGATCAATTACAGACCGACAACGGGGTGTTCCCCGGCTACCGCCGCAACCACGCCAAAGGCGTGTGCGTGGTGGGCTACTTCGAGAGCGCCGCGCCGATCCGGCAGTATTCTTCGGCCAAGGTTTTTCAGGATGCCCGCACACCCGTGGTCGGCCGTTTCGCGCTGCCCACCGGCAGCCCTTACTCGCCGGATACCGCTGCGCCGATTCGCAGCTTCGCTCTGCGATTCTCCCAGTCCGACGGCGAGCAATGGCGCACCGGCATGAACGCCATGCCGTCTTTCCCGGTGGGCACGCCCCAGGCATTTCTGGAGATGCTCAAGGCCAGCGCACCGGATCCCGCGACCGGCAAGCCCAACCCCGCCCACATGGGCCAGTTCTTCGCCGCTCATCCCGAAGCAGCGCCGTTCCTGGCCTGGGTCAAGACCGCGAAACCCTCGGCCAGCTACGCCACCGAAACCTACAACAGCATCAATGCATTCTATCTGGTGGACGGGACCGGGCAGCGCCGCGCTGTTCGCTGGAGTGTGGTGCCGCACCCCGGCAACGGTGTCAGCGAGCCCGGCCTGCAGAGCGGCGACTTCCTCGACAAGGACCTGCAGCAGCACCTGGCCGCCGGACCGCTGCATTGGGACCTGAAGATGACCATGGCCGAGGCGGGCGACCCTGTGGACGATGCCACCAAAGCCTGGCCGGCAGAGCGCGCGCAGGTGATCGCCGGCAGCCTCACGATCGAGAAGGCCGAGGCGCAGAACGATGGCGAATGCCGCGACATCAACTACGACCCGCTGATCCTGCCCAATGGCATCCAGGCGTCAGGCGACCCGTTGCTGCCCGCGCGTTCGGCGGCCTACGCGACCTCCTACCTGCGCCGCACCAGTGAAGTCGATCAGCTCAAGAACGCCCATGCCGACCAGGAGCCGCGCTCATGACCCCGCACCGCGAACACTTCGCCCCCGTGGCGCGCCTGCTGCACTGGGGCATGGCATTGCTGCTGATTGCCCAGCTGTTCATCGGCGCCGGGATGGTCGCCTCGGTGTCCGAGCGGCATGAATGGCTGATCAACCTGCACAAGCCGTTGGGCATTGCCTTGCTGGCATTGGTGATCGTGCGCCTGATCGTGCGCCTGAGCACCCGCCAGCCGCCGTTGCCACGGGACCTGCCCGAGGTGCAGAAGCTGGCGGCCAAAGCCTCGCACCTGTTGTTGTATGGGTTGATGTTAATTCTGCCGCTGGTGGGTTGGGCCATGCTGTCGGCGGCGGGCGATCCGATCATGCTGGCCCCGTCCATCCGCCTGCCGGCGCTCATCGGGGCTGATCCCCATGCGTTTGCATTACTGCGCAAGGCCCATGGGTACCTGGCCTATCTGTTGTTCTTGACGGTGCTGGTGCATCTGGCGGCGGCGTTGTTTCACGGGCTGATTCGCCGGGATGGGGTGTTGCAGAGCATGGCCAAGGGCAAGTCCAGGCGCGGTATCCCGCTCGACGAACACTAGCGCCCCCACTCGAACGCGGACACGACAATCCCTCGGCACTCGCCAAAGCCTATGGAGGCAAAGCCCTCGCGCGCGCAACGGGCGCGAAGGATCACTTCGTCGCCATCTTCAAGAAACCGGCGCACTTCACCCGACGCCAGCGTGATCGCTTTCTTGCCGCCGTCGGTGATCTCCAGCAGGCTGCCGAACTGTCCGGCAGCCGGGCCGGACAAGGTCCCCGAGCCGAACAGGTCCCCGGCTTGCAGCTGGCAACCATTGATGCTGTGGTGCGCCACCAACTGCGCCACGGTCCAGTACATGTGGCGAGTGCTGCTCAGGCTCAAGCGCTGGGCCGGCAGTTGCTGGTGGCGCATGGCTTCGGTGCTCAGCAACACCTCCAGCTCGATATCCAGCGCGCCGGCCGCTTGATCCTGTGCATCCAGTAAATATCCCAGCGGTTGCGGGTCGCCAGTCGGGCGTTTGGGTTGGGCCACACGAAAGGGCGCAAGCGCCTCTGCCGTCACCACCCATGGCGAAATACTGGTCATGAAGCTCTTCGACAAGAAGGGCCCTAAAGGCTGGTACTCCCAAGCTTGGATGTCCCGCGCCGACCAGTCATTGAGCAGGCAGAAACCGCCGAGGTGTTCGCCGGCCTGGCCAATGGTAATCGGTTCGCCCAACGTATTGCCCTGGCCAATCCAGATGCCCAGCTCCAGTTCGAAGTCCAGGCGCTGGCAAGGCCCGAACACCGGCGCGCTCTGGCCAGGTGGCAGCGTCTGGCCATTGGGTCGGCGTACCGGCGTGCTGGAGGGACGAATGGTCGAGGCGCGGCCATGATAGCCGATGGGCACGTACTTGTAGTTGGGCAGCAGGGGGTTGTCGGGACGCAACAGCTTGCCGACGTTCTGCGCGTGTTCGATGCCGACGTAAAAGTCGGTGTAGTCGTTGATCCGGGCCGGCAGGTGCATCTGGCAGTTGGCAGCCAACGGCAGGACCTGCGTGCCCAGTGCTTGCAGCTCGGCACGCCAGGGGCTGTGTTCTTCCAGCAGTTGCACCAGTCGCTGGCGCAGGGCCTGCCGAGGCCCGGCGCCCAGTTCGAAAAAGCGGTTCAACTGGCCGTTGGCGGTGGCTTGTACCGCACGCAGGGCCTCGCCCTCGAAGAAGCCGGCAGCCGCTTGCAGGTCGAAGATGTGATCGCCGATGGCGACGCCGCAGCGGGGGGCTGATCCGCCGGTGTCGAAAATGCCCAGCGGCAGGTTTTGCAGGGGAAAGTCGGGGTGATGGCGGGCCGAGGGGATCCAGCTTTTAGCGATGGACAAAGGCATGGGAGGTTCCTGTCCGGGGTGGGGTGATCAAAAGGGGAGTGTGAATGCGAGCAGTGCTTTTCAGAGATTAGCTGCACGCGCGGTGAACACGGTTTCAACGTTGGAAAGCCATGGGGCTGATACGCCTTGAACGTATTGGCAAAACAAGAAAAAATATTATCGCTCGGCCTTGGCACGCCGCGATTCAGTTCGCGGGCCGTTTGGGGCGAACACGCCGGCTTGAGGCCGGTTTATTCGTTTTTGAGATTAATACACGGATGTCTGAAATGCCTCGATCTCCCATTCTCCTCATCCACGGCCTGATCGGCAGCCTGCGGGACCTGCTCCCTGTGTTCGCTCGTCAGGGCATTCAAGCCTTCGCCCCGGATCTGCTTGGCTACGGCACTTTGCAGGATACGGCGCCCTCCCTCATCCACCTCGATGGACAGGTCGCCCATCTCGCCTGCTGGCTGAAGGAAAACAATATCGAACGGGTCAACCTGCTTGGCCATTCCGTAGGCGGCGCTGTGGCCATGCGCTTTGCCCGCGCGTATCCAGAACGCGTTGCCTCCGTCATCAGCGTGGAAGGCAATTTCACGCTGTCTGACGCCTTCTGGTCTGCCGGCGTGGCCCGCATGGCCCCTGTCGAAGCCGAGGCTATGCTGCGCGATTTTCGGGGTGCGCCAGGTGCGTGGCTGGCCAGGTCCGGTATCGATGCGACGCCGGCCAATCTTGAAATGGCGGCGCGACTGTTGGCCAATCAGCCGGCTTCCACCCTTCAGGCGACAGCTTGCTCGGTGGTCGACGTCACCGGAGCACCCTCGTTTCTGGAGGGCGTTCAAGCCGTGTTTGGGGGGGCGATCCCGGTGCATCTGGTGGCAGGAGAGCGCTCGTTTTCCGGCTGGAATGTCCCTGCCTGGGCATTGGAGAGCGCGGCCAGTATCACGCGGCTGCCAGGTGGGCATTTGATGATGGTGGAAGACCCGGAGGGGTTTGTTTCGGCCATGGCCGGCATGCAGAGATGACCCTTTAAAAGTGCAACTCTTCTATCACTGTCAGGGGTCTCGGAAGCCACGCGTGAGTGTGTGGGAGCCGCCCGTGGGCGCGATGGCATCACCGCGCAGTACCGTTTCACCGCGTCGCCTGCATCGCGGCCAGCCCTGCTCACAAGTGCAAGTGCCGGCCCAGCCCATGGCGGGCAACTATGGATGCTCTTGCACGCCATCATGCGGTATGTAAGATGAAACATTGACGCAAAGCCATCATTCAACTTGTCTGGAAGTACGCTTAACTAATTTGTCATTTTGACCTGAACAACCCCCGACCTATTCTTTCCCCCCTTAGTTCTATCTACCCTGTCGATAGACTGAATCTGCAAAAATAATATCAAACTAACGTTACACCTTGGGTATGTTGTTTTCGCTTGAGACCGTTCTCACTGTCGCTGCAAAGCGGACAGGTTCTCATTCAACAATAGCGCCCCACGCCGCCCTCGAACGAACTTCGCGAGGCGACAGTGTGTGCACAAGGATTCTCCGTGCAGTCTGTTACCTAAGGTTTGACGCCATGGATCGAAGAAGCTTTCTGATAGGTGCCATCTCCATTCCCCCCGTGCTGGGTTTTCTGTCGTCGAACGTCGCTTTCGCGGTTGAAGATTCAGAGACTAGCTTCCTCAAGGTCAGCCGGGTGCTGATCGGACGAAATGACCTTTCCCCGGACATTGCCCGGCGCATCGAGACGCTGCTGGCGCAACGCGTCCCCGGTTATACGCAGAAGATCAACGAACTTGCCCTGACCTGTACCTCGGCCATGCAGGACCCCAGCCAGCGCACGGCGCTGCTCAAGGGTTTGTCGGTGGATGACCTGGATTTCGCCCTGGCAATCGCCAAGCCCTGGTACCTGGGCTACGTAGGTACGCCGTCGGGGTCGATCCTCAAGGACGATGCCGTGTTCGTGACCTACCTGGATGCCCAGGCCTACGAGGTGGTGAGCAAGGATCTGCCGCGCACCTCGTATCCGCCGGGCGGGCAGGGGTGGTGGCAGGCGGTACCGGAAGGGGTGACGTCGCCGGCGATGCCGGAGCGAGTCACGGATTGGACATGGCAACCGGAAGGGGCCACGGGAGTGATCGCCAAACCGGACCCCGCCTGGCGGGCGTTCGGCATGGGTCAATACGCCAGCGTCGAGCTGGCACGCGCTGCGTTGCCTGGCGCGAAGGCCAAGCCCACGCGCCCGGCGGGTAATACGGCTGGCGCGGCGACCACCCCCAAGACCAACCCCACCCCTTGATCGGAGCTGACCATGGCAGATTTTGATGCAGATGTGATTGTCGTCGGCTCCGGGGCCTTGGGTTCGCTGGTGGCTTACGAAGCGGCGAAAGCCGGGCGCAGTGTGATCATTCTGGAGGCGGGCCCCGAGATTCCGGACTGGAAGGTGACCGAGAACTGGCGCACCTTGCCCGAGCGCTACAACTGGAATGCGCCATTTGGTGATGTGCCCCATGCGCCCAACAGCCAGACGCCGGGTTATCTGGTGCTGGACAACGCGCCCATGAAAAACTTCCCCGGCACCCTGCGCGTGGCGGGCGGCACCTCGCGGCACTGGACGGCATCCGCCTGGCGGCCATTGCCCGAGGATATGAAGCTCAAGACCAGCTACGGTGTGGGCCGCGACTGGGCGCTGGACTACCACGAGCTCGAGCCGTTCATCACCGAGGCCGAATACCTCATGGGCGTCAACGGCGTCGACATCGAGGACCAGTCCGGCGGCCATCAGCACGGCTATCCGCCGCGTTCCAAACCCTTCCCTCTGCCGCCGGAAGCCAAGCCCTACATGTTGCAGCGCATGCAGATGCGCCTGGCTGCCAAGGGCTATCGAGTACTGCATGCATCGTCCTCGCGCAGTTCACAACCGTGGAACGGTCGGCCCGGTTGCGTCGGCAACAACATGTGCCAGCCCAACTGCCCGATCAATGCCAAGTATTCGGGGCTGATGACCTTGCGCATGGCTCAGGAAGCCGGCGCCAAGCTGCGCACCGATGCGGTGGTGGACAAGATCGAGAAGGGCACCGATGGCAAGATTACCGCGCTGTCCTACTTGAGCCCCAAGGGCCAGCGCACCCGGCTGACCGCGCGGCAATTCGTGATCGCCGGCCATGGTTTCGAAACACCGAAATTGCTGCTGCTTAACGATCTGGCCAACAGCTCCGATCAAGTCGGGCGCAACCTGATGATTCACCCCGGCACCGGCTTCACCTTTTATGCCGACGAGCCGCTGTGGCAGGGGCGCGGGCAGTTCATTTCCGGGGCGATCCTGGAGCGGCGCAATCAGGCCGACCGCGACCGGGTGGCCGCCATGCACTACGACGTGATCAACATCATCTGGACCGATCAATTCGCCACCGAGCTGCTGACCAAGGAAAAGCTCATCGGTGATGATTTCGAAAGTGCCTTGCGTGATCGCCTCTCGCGCTTCGTGCAGATCCAGACCATGACCGAAGACTTGGCGCGGCCCGATAACCGCATCACCCTTAACCGGGGATGGAAGGATGCCATCGGCCTGCCGGGCCTGAACCTGCACTATCGGCTGGACGATTACAGCCGCGCCACCCAGGCCAACGCCATCGACGATTACGCCAACTTCCTCGAGGCGCTGGGTGGCACGCCCGCGTCGCCGCCCACCGACTGGACCGGCCAGGACCACGTCATGGGCACGGTGATCATGGGGCACGACCCCAAAGACTCGGTGGTCGATGCCGATCTGCGCACCCACGACCATCCCAACCTGTCGCTGGTGACCACCGGGGTCTTTCCCGCCTCGGGTTCGGTCAATCCGACGCTGGCCGGCATGGCCCTGGCGATTCGCGCCGGGCGCCGCATCGCGGCGGAGGTGTGACATGGTGATCAAGTCTGCTTATGGTTTTGCCCTTGCCGCCGCCCTCAGTGTGCTGACCTTGCCCGCGCTGGCCCAGGACAACGACACCGACGCCATCAGCCGCGGCCGCGCCGTGGCAACGGCGGGAGACTGCTCGGCCTGTCACCAGGACCATCGTCCCGGTGGCTCGGCCTTTGGCGGCGGGCTGGAGATCGTCTCGCCGGTGGGCTCGATCTACGCGTCCAACATCACCCCGGACAAACAACACGGCATCGGCGCGTGGACCTTCGAACAGTTCCGCGACGCGATGACCAAGGGCGAGTCGCCGACCAAGGGCATGCTTTACCCGGCCATGCCCTATACGGCCTACACCAACATGAGCGACGACGACCTGCACGCGCTCTATACCTACCTGATGACAGGTGTGCAGCCGTCCGACCACGAGCCGCCGGTGACCGAGTTGCCGTTCCCGTTCGTCCGCCAGGCCATGCACGCTTGGAACCTGCTGTTCCTGCACACGGCAGGCAGTGCCGGGGCCACGGCGCCGGCCGGCTCGGTGGCGCGTGGACAGTACGTGGCGCAGGCGCTGGAGCATTGCTCCACCTGTCATACGCCGCGTAATGACTTCTTCGCCGAAAACACCAGCAAGCTGCTGTCGGGCGCGCAGGTCGGCAGCTGGTTTGCGCCGAACATCACCTCCGACAAGACCGGCATCGGGGCCTGGAGTGACGAGGAGCTGACGCAATTCCTCACCCAGGGGCATAACGATCACGCGTCGGCCGGGGGCGACATGGGCCTGGCCGTGCAGCGCAGCCTGTCCAGGTTGCCGCCGGAGGACATCCGCGCCTTGGTCGCCTACCTGCGCAGCCTGCCGCCGGTCTCCACGCCCCATGCCGCCGGCCGGGCGCATGCGCCGGCGCCGGTGGACGTGGCGGCGGTGGAGCCACAGCAGCACTTCGATATTGCCACTCTGGCCAACGGCAGCAGTCGTGATGGTGCGCAGTTGTACCAGTCCGCCTGCGCCGCCTGCCATGCCGCCAACGGTACGGGCACCGTCGACAAGACCCATCCGGATCTGGCGAGCAATTCGACGGTCCTGCTGGCGTCGCCGAATAACCTGATCCTGACCATCGCCGAAGGGGTTCACCGTACGGTCAATGGCCAGAAAACCGCCATGCCCGGCTTCAGTGCCGACCTCAACAACGCGCAGATTGCGGCCTTGGCCACCTATGTGCGGCAAACCATCGGCGGCCTTGCCTCGTCGCCGGCCATCACCGTGGAGGATGTGGTCAGGGTGCGTGGCGGCGATGTCCAGCAGAACTGGCTGACCCACTATGCCAAGCCGCTGGCCATCGTCGGCCTGATCGTCCTGGCGATCATCGTGCTGCTGATCGGCAGCCGTCTGAAGCGCCGCAAAGTCATACCCAACTGATTTCCCTTTAGCGCATGGCATACCGCCTTGCGCCTTTTTCGAAGAGATAACCATGAAAGCCATGTTTCAAAAAACCGGATTCCAGAAAGCGGCCCTCGGCCTGGGCACCGCCTTGTTGTTGAGCGGTTTTGCTTCGCAGGCCAGCGCTATCACCAATGTCCCGGTGCTGCAGGACAGCGACGTGATGAAAATCGTCGACGCGGCGAAGAAATCCATGGACGCCAACCACACCAAAGGCTGCATCGCCGTGGCCGACGCTGACGGTCAGTTGCTGTTCATGCAGCGCCAGGAAGGCTCGGCACCGGACTGCCTGGAGTCGGCTGAAGGCAAGGTCAGGACTGCTGCGCGCTTCCAGGAGACCACCAACACTTTCTACAAGATGCTGAACCAGAACAAGCTGGTGATGGTGGCTGTGCCTGGCCTGGCGCCACTGCCCGGCGGCGAGCCCATTCGTCACAACGGTGTGGTGATCGGTTCGGTGGCGGTCAGCACGCCGGATGGCGACCTGGACTTGAAAGTCGTAGCGGATGCGTTGGCGGCAATCAAGTAAGGCCGTTTTGGGCAGGTCGGTCTTGTCGGGGATATCCGACGGGCCGGCGCTGCCGATAAACGATCATCTGTGAGGCATACCACCTATTAATTGGTTTTTTTTGGTGCGCGACCAGCCCTGCGAATATGGCTGTCTCTGTAGATCCAATGGCCTTCACAAAGCCATCTCCCGACCTTGAGCCCTGACATAATAGGTGGCATGCCACTTGCTTTGTCGGTTGAGCGCAGCCTGCGCTCTCGACGACAAGGGAATTCTCATGACCACTCTATTGCAGACCCTCCAGCGCCGGCTGCGTGCGCGCGCGCCGTTGTTGACTCTGGCCATGGCCTTGACCGCCACCCTGGCCCATTCCACCCTGACCCAGGCCGGCACCCTTGATGAGGCCAAGAGCCGGGGCTACTTGCTGGTGGCTACTGAAGATGATTACCGCCCATTCGAGTTCATGGATGAGGGCAAACCCACCGGCTACGATAACGAATTGCTGGCCCTGGTGGAGAAATCCACCGGCTTGAAGATTCGTCAGCAAGTGCTGCCATGGGCCGGGATCCTGCCCGGCGTCACCACTGGCAAGTACGACATGGCGCTGTCGGCGGTGCTGGTGACCCAGGCGCGCAAGGCGACCTTCGATTTCACCTCGCCGACGGCCGAAGTCACCACCTACTTTGCCACCAAAAAAGGCAGCCCCATCCTCAAGCCCGAAGACCTGATCGGCAAGACCGTGGGCGCCGAGACCGGCAGTGCCATGCTCACCGACCTCAAGGATTTCGACGCCAGACTCAAGGCCAAAGGGCCGGGCCTGAAAGAAATCGTCGAGTACCACGGCTACCCCGAGGCCTATCAGGACTTGGGTAACGGCCGCCTCGATGCCGTGGCCAATACCGACATGTCCTTGCAGGACCTGATCAAGCAACGCGGCGACATGTTCGTCATCGCCCAGCCCATCGGTGCGCCGACCTACCTGGCCTGGGCCGTGGCCAAGGGCAACAGCAGCGTGCTGAAAGCCGTCGATGCGGCGCTGCTGGACGCACGCAGGAGCGGCGAGATGTCGCGCCTGCAAACCAAATGGCTGGGCAAGAGCCACGACGACATGCCGCTGGACGTCAACTGATCCATGACCGCTTACGACTACTGGAGCATTGTCGTCGGGGCACTTTCGACGGTGGGCGTGTCGCTGGCCAGCATCCTGCTCGGCGTGCCGGCCGGGCTGGGGCTGGCATTGCTGCGCTGGGGCAAGGTGCCGGGGGTGACACAACTGGTGTTCCTGTATGTCAGCGTCATGCGCGCGTGCCCGGCGGTGACGCTGATCCTGCTGATCTTCTTCGCGTTGCCCCAGTTCGGCATTTCCCTGGATCCGGTCACGGCCGGGATCCTGGCCTTGAGCCTGTCCACGGCGGCGTTCAACTGCGAAGTCTGGCGCGGCGCGCTGATCGCCTTCCCCAAGCAGGAATACGATGCGGCGCTGGCCTTCGGCATGCGTCGGGGTTTGCGTCTGCGCCTGATCGTGCTGCCCCAGGTGTGGCGCTCCAGCCTGCCGGGGCTGGTCAATGAAATGACCATGCTGCTCAAGTCCAGCCCGGCGGTGGCGGTGATCGGCATGGTGGACATTACCCGCGCAGCTCAGAGGGTCGGGTCGCGGACCTATGAGCCGCTGCCGCCGTTCATTTTTGCGCTGTTGATCTACAGCGCGCTGGTGTATGGGTTGATCCGCCTGCAACGGCGGCTGGAACGGCGCAGTAGTGGGCAAGAGGCGTTCACATGAGCCACGACTTCCTGACCATCTGGGGACAGTTGCCCGACATTCGCAGCGGTTTCATCAACACCGTGATTCTGGTGGTGATTGCTGCCAGCGTCTCGCTGCTGCTGGGCATGCTGTTGACACCGATGCTGATGTCCCGGCGCCGCGGTATCGCCCGGGCCGCCAACCTGTTCTGCGACGCCATGCGCTGCGTGCCGTTTCTGCTGTTCGTCTACCTGATCTACTTCGCCCTGCCGTCCATGGGAGTGCGCCTGTCCAACTGGAGCAGCGGGCTACTGGCGTTGGTGCTGTACAACGCGGCCTACATGGCGGTGTTGCTGCGCGGCGCCTGGCTGGACCTGCCGGTGGACGCCATCGAGTCGGCGCGGGCGTTCGGCTTTCACGGTTTTTCCCTGATCCGCCGCATCATCATGCCGCCGGTGTTGATACGCGCCTTGCCGGGGCTGGGCAACCAGTTGATCCAGATCGTCAAGGACAGTGCCTTCCTGTCGATTATCGCGGTCACCGAGCTCACCAGCGTGATGAACGCCATCCAGTCGACTTATTTCATACCTTTTGCTGCGTTTCTCTCGGCCGTGCTGCTGTACTGGCTGCTGTGCCTGTGCATCGAGATCCTCACCAGCATCCTGACCCGCTTGGCCGAGGAACGCCGCCCATGAATGCTCTCCCGACAACGGCCCTGGACGGTCTCGCCGTCAGCAGTGGCAAGGTATTGCAACTGCAAGGCCTGTCCAAGTGGTTCGGCGACAACCACGTGCTCAAGGACGTGTCCCTGGACGTTGCCAGCGGCGAAGTGGTTTGCCTGCTGGGGCCGTCCGGCTGCGGCAAGTCAACCTTGCTGCGCTGCATCAACTGGCTGGAGCAGCCGGACGCCGGCAGTGTCTACCTCAAGGGCCAGCGCATGGGCGTGAACAAGGGCGGGGTGAAGATGAACGACGCCGGGCTGGCGCAGATGCGTGCGCGCATCGGCATGGTCTTTCAGCATTTTGCCCTGTGGCCGCATTTGAGTGTGTTGGACAACCTCATGCAGGCGCCCCTGCACGTGCAGAAACGCTCCCGCGACGAAGTGCGCGAGGAGGCGCTGGCGCTACTGGCGCGGGTCGGGCTGGCCGACAAGGCGCACATGTTCCCCTCCCGGCTATCGGGTGGCCAGAAGCAGCGCGTGGGCATCGCCCGGGCGTTGGCCATGAAGCCGGACATCCTGCTCTTCGACGAGCCCACCAGCGCCCTCGACCCGATGCTGGTGGGCGAGGTGCTGGAAGTCATGCGCGGGCTGGCGGGGGAGGGCGCAACCATGGTGATCGTCACCCATGAAATGGAATTCG
This sequence comes from Pseudomonas sp. dw_358, assembly GCF_018449655.1. Lineage (GTDB taxonomy): Bacteria > Pseudomonadota > Gammaproteobacteria > Pseudomonadales > Pseudomonadaceae > Aquipseudomonas. The sequence goes on along the minus strand of NZ_JAAVUX010000003.1, from coordinate 303,744 downwards.
CCCGCCAGGTGGCCAGCCGCGTGGTGTTCATGGACGCCGGCCACATCGTCGAAAGCGGCGCGCCGGAGGCCTTTTTCTCGGCACCGCAGACGCCCCGGGCGCAGCAGTTTCTGGCGCGTTTTCGCCCTGCCTAGTTGTCGTCACGCAGCTTGAACGGCGCACTGCCCAGATCGTTGTTGGCCTCCACCAGGCGGATCAGTTGCAGCATGAAAAGGCTGCGCTGGTCGGCGGGAATGTGTTCGATGGTGCGGTCGTGGGCGCGCTGGACGTTGGCGTCCATTTTCTTCAACAGGTACAGGCCCTTGCGGCTGAGCTTGACCCGCTTGACCCGCCGGTCCTCGGTGCTCTGGCGCCGCTGCAGCAGGCCGCGTGCCTCAAGACGAGGAATCACCTCGGCGACGCTGGTGCGCTCCAGGCCGATCTCGAGGGACAAGGTGTTCTGGTCCATCTCGCCGTGGGTACCCAGCGCGGTCATCAAGCTGTACTGCACCGGGGTGATATTGAACTCGCGGGTTTCATCGAGAAACAGGCCGCAGTGGATCTGATGCAGACGACGGATCAGGAAACCCGGCCGGCCCAGCAAGGCCGACCGGCTCAGGGCGAGGTTCAGCTCGGTCTGCACATCATCGTCTTGCGTCGTACTCATGGGTCACAGACCACCTTGGCTGGAAAAGAGCCCCGATTATAAAGCACAAAGGGGTATGCCTCCTTGTTTTTGATTGCCCCTGAAATGCCTCGTCCAGCTCATCTGATAGGAGGTATGCCACGCGATGCTTCAGGGTGGTGCGTGGCGATTTCTATTGGTGCAGTCACAGAGGCCGGCAGAGGACTTCAAGACGCCAATAAAGAAGGTATACCACCTAAATAAAAATGATTATTTATCAATTAGTTGAATCCAGTATAGGGTTTATTTTTTTCGCATTGGCATGCTGATTGCGTAGTCCTGTCTACCTTCTTTTGACCCGATGCCTGCCATGAAAAAAATCCTTCTCCACAGTGGTCGTGTGATCGATCCCGCGAACCATATCGACTGTGTCTGTGACGTGCTGGTCGAAGGCAGTCGCATCGCTGCCGTCGGCGCCTTGCTGGCCAGCCATGACCGCAGTGACGTCGAACTGATCGACTGCAGCGGCCGGTTGGTGCTGCCTGGCTTGATCGACACCCACAGCCATGTCTATCAGTACGTCACCGGTCGCTTCGGCCTGAATGCCGACATGTGCGGCGTGCACTCGGGCGTCACCACCCTGATCGACCAGGGCGGCGCGAGCTGCATGACCTTGCCGGGCTTTCGCAAGTTCGTTGCCGAGCCGGCCGAGAGCCGCGTGCTGTCGTTCATTTCTGCTTACCTGGTGGGTGGCCTGGAAGGGCATTTCTACCCCGAGCTCTATCGCCCGGAATGCGCGGATGTCGCTGCCACGGTGAAGTCGGCTCTGGCCAACAGCGACCTGGTCAAGGGCATCAAGGCCCATGCCGAGCTGGGTGGTTTTGCCCGCTGGGGGTTGGACGTGATGAAAAAAGCTTCGCAGATCGGCGAGCAGACCGGCTTGCCGGTGTACATCCACTTTGGCCAGCTGTGGCCGATGCCGGACGAGCCGGCCTTCGAGATCGACCCGGACAGCATCTTTCCCCAGGTGCTGGAGGTGCTCAAGCCCGGCGATGTGTTGGCCCATCCGTTCAGCCGCCACCCCGGTGGTTTCGTCGAGCAGAGCGGGCAGATGCATCCCTTGGTCAGTGAGGCCATCGAGCGCGGTCTCAAGGTGGACGTGGGCCACGGTTCGCACTTCAGCTACAAGATGGCCGGCAAGGTACTGGGCGCCGGTGTATTGCCAGACACCCTGGGCTCCGACATGCATGGCTATAACACCACGGTGCCAGCCCCGGCCGGCACACCGGACGAGCATCCGGACGAAGAGCATCTGTTTACCGGTACCTCGCGCTTCAGCCTGGTCTCGGCCATGGTCAGCATGATGGCGCTGGGCTTGAGCCTGGAACAGGTGGTGCCGATGGTCAGCGTCAATGCCGCGAAAATGGCCAACATGAGCGATGCGCTCGGCACCCTGGGCGTGGGCCGCGAGGCGGACATCAGCGTGCTCAGCGACGAGCAGGGTCGTTGGCTGTTGCGCGACAACGAAGGCACCGAGGTGATCGCCAAGCGCATGTTGCAGCCGTTGTTCTGCCTGCGGGCCGGCAAGCGTTTCGACGCTACGGCGTCGATTCTGCCGGTGCCCCATGCCGTCTGAGCGACCGATGACCGCGCCTGAGCTCGCACTGGCCCCTGCCTTGGCGCGGCTGTATGCGGTGCGCCCGATGTGGACGGATGTGCGCAGCGCCGCAGAGGCTGTCGGGCTGGCGCCAATGACGTTGCTCCACGCCGGGCCGCCGTTCGCCGACCCCTGCCAGCCAAGCGCGCCGGTGCTGTCCTCGGCGGTGCTGTGCTGCCTGTACGAAGGCTGGGCTCGCAGCGAAAGCGAGGCTCAGGGCTTGATCGCCAGCGGGCAGGTGCGCCTGCGTCCGGCTCAGGACCTGCGAGTGGTCACGCCTTTGGCGGCGGTCATCTCGCCCGCTACCACGTTGGTCGAGGTGCGTGATGGCGTAGGCGCGCGCAGTTGGTCGTTGTTGGGCAGCGGCAGTGGACCGCAGATCCGTTTCGGCACGCGCAACCCGGCCGTGCTCGACCGCTTGCGCTGGCGCGATGGCCGCCTGGCAGCCGTGCTGCACCAGCGCTTGCAAGCGGCGCCGGTGGCGTTGTTGCCCCTCGCGGTCGCTGGCCTTGAGGGCGGCGATGACCTGCACAGTTGCACCACGGCGGCCACCACGGCGCTGCAGCACAGCCTCGGGCTGGATGACCTCGACGTCACGGCGATGCTCGACAGTACGCCGCTGTTCTTCCTGACCCTCTGGATGGCGGCCTGCCACTTGATGCTGGACGCCACCTGTGACCCGGCGCGGCCTACCCGGCTGGTGCTGGCGCTGGCCGGCAACGGTGTGGATGTCGGCGTACGCCTGGCAGATCAACCACAACGCTGGCTGACCGCGCCCGCTCATGTCCCCGATGGCCCGCGTATCAAACCTGGCGCCACGCTGGCCAGCCCGATGCTGGGCGACAGCGGGGTAATCGATGCTGCCGGTTTCGGCGCCCAGGCCTGGCATCACAGCATCGATGTGGCGCGCTCGATGAATCCCTGGCGCTCGCCCGGCGAGTACCGTCGCCCAGGCTGGCTGCGGGGTGAGCACCCCCTGTTCGCCGGGTTCCATCTGGGCAGCGCTATCGACGCCAGCCGAGTGACCTTCGACCAGCCTGCCCCCTGGGTGGCGATCGCCATGCTCGATGGCGCTGGCGAGCAAGGGTTGCTTGGCCGTGGCCTGTGCCGGATCGATCCCGCGCTGTTCGGTGCGCCGGCGCAAGCGGGACCGCACATCAATCAACCGCACACCCTGGCGGCCTTGACCGAGCAGTTTGCCCATTACGAGCAGGCCCTGATCAGCAACGACATCGCCGTGCTCGACGCATTGTTCTGGAACAGCCCCCACACCCTGCGCTACGGCCCTCGCGAACACCTGTACGGTTATGCAGCGATTCAGGCTTTTCGTCAGGGCCGGCCGGCGACCGGTCTGGACCGAGCCATTGAGCAGAGGTCCCTGACCACCTTCGGCAGCGAGTTCGCCGTGACCCATATCGTCTTCAGCCGGTTCGGCCAGCCGCGCCTGGGCCGTCAGACCCAAAGCTGGGTGTGTTTTGCCGGCGAGTGGCGCATCGTCGCGGCCCACGTCAGTTGGATGGATCTATGAACAGGGCGCTGCAACCCGGCCTTCACGGCGCATTCATGGCGCAGGGTTTCGGCCTGCTGGCACAGCGACCCGAGCCCGTGGGCGTGCAGTCGCTAGCCGGCGTGCGTCTGGCGGTCAAGGACGTCTATGACGTCGCTGGCCTGACCTGCGGCGCCGGCAACCCGCAGTGGCTGCAAGGGCAACCCCAGGCCCGGGTGACTGCCGCGTCGGTCAGCACCTTGCTGGCGTGCGGCTGCCATTGGGTCGGCAAAACGGTCACCGACGAATTGACCTACAGCCTGGCGGGGATCAACGTTCACTATGGCACTCCGATCAACCCGCTGGCGCCAGAGCGTTTACCGGGTGGCTCGTCGTCGGGTTCGGCGGTGGCCGTCGCTGCGGGCTACGCCGACCTGGCGCTGGGCACCGACTGCGGTGGCTCGGTGCGTTTGCCGGCGAGCTATTGCGGGATCTGGGGGATTCGCCCGAGCCACGACCGGGTTTCGGCCGAGGGCTGCTTCACCTTGGCGGGCAGCTTCGACACGGTAGGCTGGTTCGCTCGGGACGGCCAGACCCTGGCGCTGGCCCTGGACTGCCTGTTGCCAGCGTCCACCGAGGCCACTGGGGTGTCCCGGCCACGGCTGATCGTCAGCGAGGACGTACTCGGCTTGCTGGACGACGATGTCCGCGACGCTTTCGAAGCCTGGCTCAAGACGGCTGCCATCGACCCTGAGCGTCTGCCCCCCGGCCGTTTGCCATTGGCTGAATGGGCGGCGGCCTTTCGTACCCTGCAAGCCGGTGAAGTCTGGCAACGGCACGGCGACTGGGTCAGTCGCGTTTCGCCGCGCTTCGGGGCAGACGTGGAAGGCCGCTTCGAAAACGCCAGCCGCATCACCAGCGAACAGCGTTGGCAGGCGGCACAAACCCGGCTCCAGGCCCGCAGCACGCTTGCCCGACTTTTGGGCAGCGATGCCCTGTTTCTGCTGCCGCCGGTCCCTGCTGGTGCACCGCGGCTTGACGCGTCGCCGGCGCAGGTCAGCGAAGTGCGCTTGCGCTCGCAGCAATTGCTCTGCATGGCCGGGCTGGCGGGCTTGCCGCAAGTGGTCATGCCGTGGCGGCGCTTTGACGGCGCGCCGTTGGGGCTGTCGCTGATGGGCGCCCATGGCACCGACCATCAGGTGCTGGAGGCGGCACGTTTTCTGTATCGACAATGCATCCAGCCTTTGGAACCTGCCCCGTGAAAACACACAGCCTCAACCCCATTCGCGGCACCCGTGCCATGGCTGTGGCGCCTCATGCCTTGGCGGCGCAAAGCGCGCTGGCGGTCATGCGTGAAGGCGGCAATGCAGTGGAGGCGATGATTGCCGCCGCGGCCACCATTGCGGTGGTCTATCCCCACATGAACAGCCTGGGCGGCGATGGCTTCTGGCTGATCGCCCGTCCCGGTCAGCGGCCCATGGCGCTTGACGCCTGCGGCGCGGCGGCCATGGGCGCGACGCTGGACAGCTATCGCAATCAGGGCTTGCAGAGCATTCCGTTTCGCGGCGGGCTGGCGGCCAATACCGTGGCCGGTACCGTCTCCGGCTGGGAGGCGGCGTTCGACTGGCAGCGCGAGGCCCTGGCCGGCCGGCTACCGCTGTCGCGCTTGCTGGCGGACGCCATCGAGTACGCCCGCCAAGGGATTCCGGTGACCGACAGCCAGCGCCGCTGCACCCTCGCCAAGCAGGAAGAATTGGTCGGGATTGCGGGGTTCGCCGAGACCTTCCTGCTCAACGCCCGGGCGCCGCTGGCCGGGCAGCGGTTTCATCACCCGCGGCTGGCCGATACGCTGGAGCAATTGACGGTGGCCGGTCTGGGGGATTTCTACCGAGGCGAGCTGGCGGAAAATATCGCCCGCGAGCTGGCAGCGGCCGGTAGCCCACTGCGCTTGAGCGACCTGAGAAATCATGCCGCGCAATGGCGCAAGCCGCTGGTGCTGAGTCATTCCCGCGGCGAGGTGTACAACTTTCCACCGCCCACTCAGGGGCTGGTGTCGTTGCTGATCCTCGGCCAGCTCGACCGCCTGCTGACCCCGGACATGGACGCCCTCGGCGCGCCGTTCGTGCATGCCTGCGTGGAGGCGACCAAGCGGGCCTTCGCCATTCGCGATCGGCACATCACCGACCCGGCCTACATGGCCGATCAGGCCCAGGATTTTCTCGACTCGCCACGGCTCGATGCCATGGCCGAAGCCTTCGACCCTTCGCAGGCCGCGCCTTGGGGCAAGGGCGTGGGCCCGGCCGACACGGTGTGGATGGGCGTGGTGGATAACCAGGGCGTGGCCGTGAGTTTTATCCAAAGCCTGTACCACGAATTCGGCAGCGGCCTCGTGCTGCCCACCTCCGGCCTGAACTGGCAAAACCGGGGTTGCAGTTTTTCCCTCGACCCTGCAGCACGCAACCCGCTGACGCCGGGACGCAAGCCTTTTCATACGCTCAACCCGGCCATGGCCCGGCTGGAAGACGGCCGCACCCTGGTCTACGGCAACATGGGCGGCGACGGCCAACCGCAATCCCAGAGCGCAGTGTTCAGCCGCATCGTGCAGTTCGGCATGAACCCGCAGGCGGCCATTGATGCGCCGCGCTGGTTGTTGGGTCGCACCTGGGGCGATGCCAGCGACAACCTCAAGCTGGAGTCGCGCTTTTCCAGGGCCTGCCAGGAAGCACTGGCCGCCAAGGGCCACGACTTGCAAGTGCTCGATGATTACGACGAAAGCATGGGCCATGCCGGCGCCATCGTGCGCCACGCCGACGGCCTGCTGGAAGGTGGCAGCGACCCTCGCAGCGATGGCGCCGTGGCCAGTTGGTAACCGAACAGGCAATACAACCGGGGCCGTGCCCGGTTCAACCGATATCGACAAGGTGACCCTGATGAACTGCAGAGAACATTTGAACCAGCTGGACACACCGCTGGAGCCGGCATTGCTCAATGACTGGCACGTGGTCGCGGCCAGCGATGAAGTGGTGGCGGGGACCTTGTACCCGACTACCCTGTTTGGCCGCGACCTGGTCATCTGGCGCGACTCCCAGGGCCAGGCCTATGTCTGGGAAGACCTGTGCATCCATCGCGGGGCACGGCTGTCCAAGGGCTTCATCGCCAGTGACAAAGTGGTCTGCCCCTACCACGGCTGGAACTACGACGGCACCGCCCAGTGCACGCTGATCCCGGCGTCACCCAATGAAACCCCGATGAAGAAAGCCAAGGCCATTGCCCACCACGTCAAGGAAGCCTATGGCCTGCTGTGGACCTGTCTCGGCGAGCCGGAACACGAGATCGCGCCGTATGAGGAATGGCACGACCCCCGCTACAAGAAAGTGGTCTGCGGACCGTATCGGTTCAAGTCCGGCTACCGCGCACTGGAGAACTTCATGGACCCCACCCACTTCCCCTTCGTCCACGCGGGTGTCAACGGCATCCTCGAAAGCCCGGACCCGATCGGCCCTTACGACGTCTGGGAAAAAGACGGCTACCTGCACACCGACGAGGTGCGCCTTACCCAGCCCTACGGCGACCCGCGGGAAGTCCCGGTAATTGCCTATTACGCCTACAAGGTGTTTCGCCCGGGCGTGGCCTACTTCAAGAAACGCCTGGTGATCTCCGACCCGGAGCGTGCCCATGAAGGCAACGAGGCCGACCGTTTCTGCACCTTCTTCACCATGCAGCAGGTCAGTGAAACCGAAAGCATCATCCGCATCACCTGCGCCATGAACTTCGACCCACAGCCCAGCGATGCCGACGTGCGCCGCCGTCAGGACTTGGTCTACGCCCAGGATGCCGCCATCGTTGACACCCAGCGCCCCGAGCGCATTCCCACCGACCTGCGCGAGGAATTGCACCACCGTACCGACCTGTTGGGCATGAAGTACCGCAGCTGGCTGCGTGCCATGGGGATCCGCTATGGCGCCGTTTGAAGCGGGGAATTGCCGTGTACGCCTGACCGGTATGCGCTACGGCGCGCAGGATATCGTGCTCTATGAACTGGAGGCACTGGACGCCGCCGACCTGCCCAGCGTGGAAGCCGGGGCGCATCTGGACCTGCACATCCCGGGAGGCCTGGTCCGCCAGTATTCACTGGTGGCGCCGCTGTGCGATGCCCGCCGCTATGTGATCGGGGTCAAGCGTGAGGAGCGCGGCCGCGGCGGTTCGTTGTGGCTGCATGACCATGCCCGGGTCGGTCAGATCCTGGACGTGAGCGCGCCGCGCAATCATTTCGCACTGGTGCACGATGATGCTCCGGTGATCCTGCTGGCCGGTGGCATCGGCATCACGCCGATCTACTCCATGTACCGCGCGCTGCTCGACCAGGGCCGCGCCGTGCAGTTGCACTACTGGTGCCGCACCGGCGAACACGCGCTGTTCCGCTCTACCCTGGAGGGGCAGAGCGGCGTGACGTTGCATTATTCCCGGCACATCGACCCTGGTCGCAAGTCACTGGCCCAGGCCCTGCAGGGCATGGCGGATGACGCCCATGTTTACTGCTGCGGGCCGCAAGCCATGCTCGACGAGCTGGAAGACATCGGCGCTGACCTGGGGCCACGTTTACACCTGGAGCGCTTCCAGGCTGCTGCGCCAGCCGCGGTGGCCGAGCAAGGGTTTACCGTGGTTTTGGCGCGGTCCGGCAGCGAAATGCTGGTCAGCCCGGGCGAGAGCATTTTGCAGGTGCTGTGTGATGCGGGGGTGGATGTCATGTATTCCTGCGAACAGGGCATTTGCGGAGCCTGTGAGGTGCGGGTGCTGGAGGGTGAGCCGGTTCATGCCGACAGTGTGCAGAGCGCCGAGGAGCATGTTCGGCGGGGGACGATGATGGTGTGTTGTTCCAGTAGTCGGTCGAGTCGGTTGGTGTTGGATCTGTGAAGCAAGTTGCCGGCAGACCGGCGAATGTGGCCGGCGCAGCAGTACCACGATTCGCCCTTGAACCGGCTTTTCGGGTCGCGATAACGAGCTCGAAGTAGCCCCGGCTGACCTCCGCCGGGGCTCGCGCCGACAAGACAGTTACAGATGAGCGGTGATTTTTCTCTGCGCCGGCGAGGGCCGGTGGCCGTACGAGTGGGGTATTCTGCACGGGCTGATGGCCCTTGGCCCCTTGCGGACCCGCTCATTCGACTGCCCAGGAATCGATTTCAATCGTGACTCAACCCTCGCCTGACTCACTCGATCCGCCCGTACAGGACTTCTCCAGCAGCGTGGCCGCCGTCGCCAGGATCGACGCGGTGCCGCTGATTCTGGAAATGGTCAAGCAGACCACCGGCATGCGCTTCGCTGCCGTGGCGCGGGTCACGGACCGCAACTGGGTAGTCTGCGCGGTGGATGATTCCATCGAGTTCGGCCTGGTACCCGGTGGGCAGTTGGTACTGGAATCGACCATCTGCCACGAGATCCGCCAGCATCGCCAGCCGGTGATCTTCAACCACGCCAGTCAGCACCCGGTGTTTTCGCAGCACCACACTCCCCGGACCTACAAGCTGGAAAGCTATGTGTCCATGCCCATCATCACGGCCGATGGCGAGTTCTTTGGCACGTTGTGTGCCATCGATTCGCTGCCGGCGCATTTCGACGAGGCCGTGGTGCTCAAGACCCTGGGGCTGTATGCGCAGTTGATCGCCATGAACCTGGACCTGTATCAAGGTTTGCTCAAATCCGAAGATGCCCTGGCCGATGCCACCGAAGTCGGGCGCTTGCGCGAGCAGTTCATCGCCGTACTGGGCCACGATTTGCGCACGCCCTTGAGTGCCGTGCGCATGAGCGCCGACCTGCTGGAAACCCGTATCGCTGACCCCCGCAGCCTGAGAATGGTCCAGGCCATTCGCAAGAGTGCCCTGCGTATGGGCAGCCTGATCGAAGACGTGCTGGACTTCGCTCGGGGCAAGTTGGGTGGGGGGATTCCGGTCAAGCCGGTAATGACCGATGACCTGCAGGGGCAGTTTGCCCTGGTGATCGCCGAGTTGCGAGCGGCTCATCCGGAGGCGCACATAGAGGCGACGTTGGAGGTGTCGGATGGGCTCTACTGCGATGCCCGGCGCTTGACGCAGTTGCTCTCCAACCTGCTGGGTAACGCCATTGTCCACGGCGCGAAGGGCGAGCCGATTCTGGTCCGCATTCACACCCGTGACGACACGCTGGTGCTGGCCGTGCGCAATGCCGGGCCAGCCATCGCCGGCGAATTGATGCCGCTGTTGTTCCAGCCGTTCCGCCGCGCTGAAGCCGGCCAGCGGGAGGAAGGACTGGGGCTGGGATTGTACATCGCCCACCAGATCTGCCTGGGGCACAAAGGCACCCTGCACGTGCAGTCCGAGGAGGGCTGGGGGACAGAATTCGTGGCCACGGTGCCCGCACGACTGAAGTGGACGTAACGCGCCGGTGAGTGGTTGATTTATACAGTCTGACTGTATAGTTTGGGTATTTCATATTCGTTCATTCGAGGGTGATCCCATGTCAGCCGCCAACAAGGCCGTCGTTCAACGCTTCAATCATGAAGTCATCCAGGCTTGCCAGCGGGAGGTCTTCGAAGCCTTGGTGGCGGAGGATTTCGTCAATCGCACGGCACCGCCCGGGCAGCCCGCAGGCCGGGAAAGCCTGTGGATGACCTTTCACGATGTGCTGCACCCTGGCTTGTCCGAGCTCAAGGTCGAGATCCTCGATCAGATCGCCGAAGACGACCGGGTGACCACTCGTAAACGCATCACCGGCCAGCACACGGGCGCGCTCATGGGCATTCCGGCCACGGGGCGCGCAGTGCTGATCGAGGTTATCGATATCGTACGCGTGCGCGATGGTCAGTACGTTGAGCATTGGGGCATGAACTCATTGGCCAGCGTCCTTGCCGGCCTGCGTTCAGCGTGATGGGCCGTCGGCGGCCAGCAGCTTTTCCAGAATCTGCACGGCGGCACCCAAGGTCTGTCGTTCCGCGCTGCTGACCTGTTGCGCCAGCCGAGTGGCCAGCCAGTCGCGGCGCTGGCGCTGCTCGGCGAGTAACAATTCAAGGCCTGCGGGCGTCAGTGCAAGCAATTGCTTGCGGCCGTCGTTTGGGTCCGCTGCCCGGCTCACCAGTTGCCGGGTTTCCAGCTGAGCCACCACCAGGCGCATGCTCTGGTGCTTGACCTGGCGATGGGCCGCCAGCTCACTGACACTGGCGGGGCCATGACGGTCGATGAAACCCAGGGTTTCGGACTGGGCCGAGGAGGGCGTCTGCGCCTCGCCGCGCACCTTGCGCACCAGGTTGCCGACGACCTGACGCAGCGCTTCGGCCAGCTGCTCGGGGGCAGTGAAATCGGTCACGGCGTGTCGCCAACCAGCTCGGCGACAGCGGCCAGCATCGCCCCAATGTCGAACGGCTTGTCGAAGACCCGGGTAAACAGGTCTGGTGCCGAGCGGCCCTCGCGGCCCTGGCCGCCGGTCATCAGGATGATCGGCAGATGCTCGAACGCCGCGCGCTTGCGAATCTCGCGGGCAAACTCGGCACCGTTCATGCCGGGCATCATGTAGTCAGTGATGACCAGGGATGGACGATCACGCTCGAGGATATCCAGGCCTTTGCGCGCACTGGAGCCCTTGACCACCATGTACCCCTCGTCCTCGAGGGCAAAGGCCAGGATGTCCGCTATCACATATTCGTCATCGACGATCAGAACGGTGCTCATCTCGATTCGACTCCGCCCGCTCACGACTTCGCAATCGTGGAGGCACTACCGGACCAGGCAGACTCCACATGAGTGAAAGCCGTCCTCAGGTCGAGACCCTGATCGTTGATCACCACTTCGAACAAGGCCGTGTCATAGGTGCTGTCTCTCATCTTGAGTACGGACAGCAGGCGCTTGAGCTCGGACTGGTGCTCGACGAAACGCATCAGCAGCAGGTTGTCGACGATGCTCGAGAGGTCGGGGGTGGGCGCATCGATCTCAGGGCCGAACAGCCCGCGGATTTCCCAGGTGGCGAACACCAGTACGCCGCGGGCGCGCATCTCACCCATCAGGGCACTGAAGAACCCGCTCAGCCGGGCGGGGTGATTGCAGGGGATGATCATGCCGCCAAAACTGTCGATCACCAGCCGCTTGATGTGGTATTGGTCCACCAGCGCAATCAGCCGGGCGCCCAGGCCATCGAGCAGGCCTTCGGTGGTGGGTTGCCAGACGATGTGCAAGGCGCCGGCGTCGCGCATGGCCTGAAAGTCGTGCCCCAAGGCCTTGGCCTTGAGGGTCAGGCGATCGGGCGTTTCGTAGAAGCCGAAATGCAGCCCCGGCTCCTCGGCGGTGGCGGCCGAGAGAAAGTTGATGCCCAGGGTGGTCTTGCCCACGCCCGAAGGTCCCAGTGCCAGGGTCACCGAGGCGCGCGGCAGGCCGCCTTCGGTGACGCGATCCAGTGCCGGGACGCCGCTGGTCTGGCGCGCCATGTCGGTCTCGCGCAATTGCGAGGGATGGCTGTAGAGGGTTTCCAGGCGCGGGTAGACCACCAGGCCGTCATCTTCGATCACGCATTCATGCAGCCCCGACAAGGCGCCGCTGCCGCGGGTCTTGCGCAGCTGGATGCGCCGCACCGAGCGGGTGCCCATCAACTCTTCGCCCAGTTCGATGACGCCGTCGACCATGGTGTGTTCCGGGCTGCCGTCGTCCAGCCGCGAGCTGGTCAGAAACAGCACCGTGCAACCGGCAAAGGCCGCGTGGCCCTGCAGCTCGGCGATGAATTTCTTGGTGTCGATGGGCGATTCGGCCTGGGACCGGGCGTTAAGCAGGCCGTCGATGATCAGCACCGAAGCCTTCTGCCGGATCATCTCGCGGCGCACCAGGCGCACCACTTCGTCCAGGCCTTCGTTTTCCAGGGTGTCGAAGGCGCTGACAAACTGGATGTCATTGCCGATGTAGCGCGGGTCGAAAAAGCTCAGGGTGGACAGGTACTGGAACAGCCGTTCATGGGATTCGGACAGCAGCGTGGCCACCAGCGCCCGGCCGCCCTGACGGATGTGGTGGAACGCCATCTGGTTGGCCAGGATGGTCTTGCCTGATCCTGGCCGGCCTTGAACGATGTAGGAGGCGCCGGCCACCAGGCCGCCTTTCAACAGAATGTCCAAGCCGGTGATGCCGGTCTCGAGGCGTTTGAGCTGTTCCAATGTCGGGCCTGCCTGGTCAAGAAGGGATGAGTGATGACGGCCATCCAGGCCATCGCAATGACTCATGGTGAAAGGATTCTAACCCCATGGGCGTCTGGACAACAGGCAGCGGTGCCTCACCTGCCGGACGAGGCAAGGCCTTGGAGCGTGTTCATGAAATTTTGGAAAGCTGGCGGGCGAAAGTGTTCCGTCGCAATCGCCTACCAATCGTCAGCTCGCGGGCTCCATCGACGCAGGCTGGCGTCTGACTGAAGGAGCGGCCTGCAGTGTGAAAGGGCCGAAAACCCAAGGGATCGTATGACGTTCATTTACCAGGGGCCGGCCGAGGTCTTTTTTTCCCCCTCAGATACACCCGAGCTTTCCATCGTGCCGAGTGCTGCCCACACCGTGACGCTGACCGAGCTGGCGGTCGGCACCTACGAAGTATCATTCCTCAGCTCGCCGCCTGACGAAAGCGGCGCTTACCTGAAGATCATCCTGCCGGACGGCTCGGCCCACGGCGGGCGCATTACCTCGCGCAACGGCTCGCTGATGGCCTTTCTGGGCAATGTGATCATCTGACCGGGGCGCAGCGCATGCTGACTGAACGTGTCGATTCTTTATCAAAGGAGCACCGCACCATGGCAAATGACTCAAGAAATACGCCAGTCTGGTTCATCACGGGTTGTTCGACCGGCTTCGGCCAGGCCCTTGCCCGGCTCATCGTGGCACGTGGCTGGCGGCTGGTGGCTACCGCGCGCGACAAGGCGCGGGTTGCGGACCTGGCCGAGGGCGCGCCGGATCGCGTGCTGACCCTGGACCTGGACGTTGGCCGCAGCGAACAAGTCGAGGCGGCGGTGGCCGCGGCCAATGAGCGCTTCGGCCGTATCGATGTACTGGTCAACAATGCCGGCTATGGCTACCAAAGCTCCATCGAGGAGGGCATCGAAGCGGACATCCGCGCGCAGTTCGACGCCAACGTGTTCGGGTTGTTTGCCGTGACTCGCGCGGTCCTGCCGCTGATGCGCGCCCAGCGCAGCGGGCATATCATCAACATCACGTCGGTGGCTGGCCTGATCGGCTTTCCGGGGTCTGGCTATTACGCCGCGTCCAAGCATGCCGTAGAGGGTTTTTCCGATGCGTTGAGTGCCGAGGTCAAGCCGCTGGGCATTGCTGTGACCTGCGTGGAGCCGGGGCCGTTTCGCACGGATTGGGCCGGACGTTCGCTGCACCAGACGCCGTCGAAGATTGCCGATTATCAAGACACGGCAGCCAAGCGCATGACGTCCACCGCCGAAGGCAGCGGCAAGCAGGCTGGCGATCCGGTGCGGGCCGGCGAGGCCATGATTGCCCTGACGCAGACAGCAACACCGCCGCGTCATCTGCCGCTGGGTGCATGGGGATTCGACGCGGTGGTTGCCGACCGCAAAGAGCGACTCAAGGCGATCGAAGCGGTGCGCGATATCAGCCTGGGCACTGATTTTCCAAAGGATTGAGCGAGGTGATCGAAAATCGCTGACGGGTTGGTTATGCTGGGCTGTGATCGATCATAGTCCGGCATCCGCCCGCGAGGGTGACCCAGGAGGCATACATGAAGCCATGGCTGTACACCGCAATTTTTTTAGCCTGCGTGCAGAGCGCCCACGTAATGGCGGCAGGCAAGAGCTTTCATGGCACGCCCTGCAAAAACGACGAGGAGTGTTCCAGCCTGGCAGGGGGGTATGAGTGGGCCAAGAGCGAGAAGCTCACCGACAAGTCCTCCTGCAACACGCCCACGGCGACCTTTAACCAAGGGTGCCAGATCTTCATCAAGGAAAACGCCGGCAAGCCTCAGCCGCCAGACGGCAATGAAGACGACGATGATGGGGATGAGGAGGATTGATCGCCAGTTCTGCCATGCAGGCTCCCCAGGGCTGAGTCTGCTCGGGAAGACAATGATCGTCATTCCCGCGCAAGCCCTGCCTTGGAGGGGACGCGACAGGCTTATCGCGGTGCGCTGCGCAACGACGACGGGCCGCCGTCGATCTTGATGCGCTGGTGGGTGTCCACCAGACGCCCGCCTTGCAGGCTGTACAACCCCAGTTGCTTCTCGACGTTGAACTGCACGATCAAGTGTTTGCCGTCGGCGCTGAACACCATGCCCTGGGACGAGTTGCCGTCCGCCACATCGTTGACCTTCTCGGCGTGACCGTGCTCCAGCTTGAACAAGGTCACCCGGCCCTGGGGGCGAAAGCCGGGGTTGTCCGGCAGCAGGTTGGAGCCATCGATGGACTGGGCGGCAATCCAGTGGCCATCCGGTGAAATCGCCACTGCCTCGGGTACCGATGGCACAGTGATCTGTTGCACCGCGCGAAAGGGTGTCTTCGACACGTCGATCAGTGTCACGCTGTCGGCATCCCCGGCCAGACGCCCTTTATAGCCAGCCAGTCCCGCGAGCCCGACGTTGCTCACTACGGCCCAGTGACCGTCACTGGAAACATCCACGGTATAGGGCGCAACGCCGGTGCTGACGCGGTCGCCGCTGTCCAGCCATTGGCCGTTCTTCAGGTCGAGCACGGCCAATCCCTGTTCGTCACGCAGCGAAGCAAGGACATGCTGCCCATCATGGGTGAACGCCACGCCCGCCAGGCGTTTTTCACCCAACTTGATGCTGCCCAGCACCGTGACCTTGTTGCCTTCTATACGCAGCGGGCGTACGCCGCCATCGACACAGGTGACCATGCCCCACTGACCGCTGCGGTCAAAGGCGACCGCTTGCGGGTGGCTGCCCAGGTCGACGCGGCTCACGGTGGCCGGCTGGGTGCTCAGGTCCACCACCTGCAGGAAGGTGTCCAGCACCAGTGTCTGCGCACCATGGTCGTAGCGCGTTGGCGCGGCCACCAGCGCCAGCTTGCCATCGTGGCTGATGGCGGCGGCCTGGGGCGGGCCCTGAATGCCATTTTCCACCGGCACCGTCTGCGCCACCCGGGGTGGAAACACACTGGCGTCGAGCACCGTCAGGGAGTCGGGGCGGGCAGGTTCGGGGTAGGTGTCACGCCCTTGCACGCGCTGGTATTTGCCGTCATTGGACGAAACGATCCAGTCTGCGGCGTGCACCGCGTGGCTGGCCAGGAGCAAGAGTGCAGGCACACCAAGGGCCTTGAGGGTATTGCGCAGCAGGTAGGGTGCGATAGGCAAGGCAATGTTCTCGATAAAGTGGATCTCATTATGGGCTGAGACTATAGCTCAGGGTCGGCGCTTTACTTTTGTCGATCGCCGAATACTATCAAGTACATCTGCCTGGACCGCGAATCAACGCTCCAGCCCGTGGGAGAGAGCATGCCGACTATCCAGGAACTCAACCAATTCATCGCAGACCCGGTCTTGCAGGAGAGCGTCACCCAGGTCTGGAAGCTGGTGGGCGAACATTTCGAACAGGCCCAGGCGACCTTGCCTGCCGAACAGGCCATGGCCCGGCGCGAGCTGTCGTTCCATGATCACGTGCGTCTGCTGGGCTATTTGTGCGTATTGCTCGAAGGGGTGCCCGGCGACCTGGTGGAAATTGGCGTGTGGAAGGGCAAGTCGCTGGTGCTGATGAACGAGATCAGCAACCGTCAGCGCCGCGTCATCGGCATCGACCCGTTTGTACTGCCCAATCAGTTCGAAGAGTTCGACCACTATCGGCGCGCGCTCTTGCCCGATGCCTTGTTCATTCGTGGTTTTTCGGAGTTCTGCGGCGAGCACTTCTACAAGATGGCGCCCAAGGTGGCCCTGCTGCACATCGACGGTGGCCATACCGGGCGCAACGTGCTGCTCGACCACCCAGCGTGGTACCCGGTGGCTTTGTCGTCTTCGATGATTATGGTGACCACCAGTACTCGCCCGAGGTAGGGCCTGCGGTGGACTTGCTCAGGGCCACGGGTTACTTCAAGGATTTTCATGTGCTGGGCTGCGCTTGCGGCTTTGAAAACAGTTATGTGTTGCAGCGGCTCGGGTAATTCGGCAGCGGCTCCGATGCCTTGCATGAAACTCCCGAACGCAGCATTGACCCACCGTTTGACCAAGCGTATAAAGCCTGCGCCCATACTTTGGGCAGCCCTTTTTCTATGAAGAGAGCCATGGACAGTATTCCCGGTAGTCGGCAACCCGCCAGCCTTGATGGCGGGTTGCATGATCAAAACACATATACACGACAGTGCCCGCAAGGGGCCGGTCGGATGAGCCCGCTACCTGGCTGAAGCCTCGTTTTGACTCACCTGCCCGGTCCCTGGGGTCGAGGTGAGTCTATGCAGTACATCTTTTGCACATCTGCCCGTCTCCGGGGCGAAGCCGGCCCTGATCAAGTTGTCATAATTCCGTCATCTACAAGCCTCACCCTGCGTGCGGCTGACGAATTCCAGGTCACGCTTTCCTGAGGCAACTTTCCATGGCCGCACTCTTTAGCATTCCGCCACGGCTGCGTGGTACTGCCCCCAACCGTTGGGACTGGCTGCTGTTGCCGCTGGTCCTGGCGTTGCTGGTGCTGATGGCTTTCGGCGCCGCCCAGATGAGCAAGCCGTTCATTGTCGGGCAGGCATTGCCCATCTCGCTGGACCCGATCAACCTGCCGTATTACCTGCTGCGCACCATCCTGCGGATGTTCACCGCGCTGCTGGTGTCGCTGCTGTTCGCTTTCGCCTTTGCCTATGTGGCGGCCAAATACCGGGCCGCTGAAAAAGTGTTGATTCCGTTGCTGGACGTTTTGCAGTCGGTGCCGATCCTGGGCTTTCAGGCCATCGCCATCGCGCCGTTCATTGCCCTGTTCCCCGGCAACCTGCTGGGGGTGGAGTGCGCGGCGATCTTTGCCATCTTCACGTCGCAGGCGTGGAACATGGCGCTGAGCCTTTACCAGTCATTCCGTACCGTGCCACCCGAGTTGAGCGAAGCCGCGCGGATTTTTCGGCTGTCCGGCTGGCAGCGTTTCTGGCGTCTGGAGCTGCCCTTCGCCATGCCGGGGTTGCTGTGGAACATGATGATGTCGATGTCCGGTGGGTGGTTCTTTCTGGTGGCCGCCGAAGCCATTACCGTCGCCGGTCAGGACATCAAGCTGCCCGGTATCGGTTCCTACATCGCCGTGGCCATCGACCAGCGCAACCTGGGCGCCATCGGCTGGGCCGTCGGGGCCATGCTGGCGGGCATTCTGGTCTATGACCAATTGTTCTTCCGGCCGCTGCTGGCCTGGGCCGACCGCTTTCGCTTCGAGGACACCCAAGGCGAAACCGCCCAGCGCTCCTGGGTGCTGGACTGGGGCCGGCGCAGCCGCTGGGTGCATGCCCTGACCCTGCGCATCAGCCGCTGTTTCCAAAAGGCAATGGGGTGGTTTCCATCGCGCGGGGACGGTACGGTCGCCCCTCGCCGCACCATGCGTCTGCCGATCTGGTGGCCGCGAGTGTGGGACGTGATCCTGACGTTGCTGTGCATTGCCGCGTTCACCGAACTGGGCCTGTTTGTGCATCAGGATGTCGGCTGGGCCGAGGCCTGGCATGTGCTGGGCCTGGGTTTCCTGACGTTGATCCGGGTCATGGTGCTGATTGGCCTCGCCTCGCTCGTATGGGTACCGCTGTCGATCTGGATCGGCCTCAACCCGCGCTACTCGCAGAAGGTTCAGGCGTTGGCGCAGTTTCTCGCGGCCTTCCCGGTCAACTTGCTGTTCCCGCTGGTGGTGGTGGGGCTGGTGCATTTCCAGCTCGACCCGAATATCTGGCTCAGCCCGCTGATGGTCTTCGGCACCCAGTGGTACATCCTGTTCAACGTGGTGTCGGGTGCCGCCACCATTCCCTACGAACTGCGCCTGGCGGCCGATAACCTCGGTCTGCGCGGCTGGCTGAAGTGGAAGCGGGTCTACCTGCCGGCGGTCTTCCCCAGCTTTGTCACCGGGGCCATTACCGCCAGTGGTGGCTCGTGGAACGCCAGTATCGTCTCCGAGTACGTCACCTGGGGTGACACCTCGCTGCAGGCCCAAGGCCTGGGCAGCTATATCCGGCAAATGACCGATGCCGGTGACTTTCACCGCATTGCCCTGGGGATCGGGGTGATGTGCATCTACGTGATGCTGGTCAACCGCTTTTTCTGGCGCCGCCTGTACTTGCTCGCCGAAAACCGTCGTTAAGGGGTGAATGAAATGACTGCCGAAACCTTGATCGAACTCAAGTCTGTCAACAAAGGCTTCAAGGCCTCCGACGGCACTCTGCGCACAGTGCTCGAAGGCGTCGATCTGCGCCTGCATGACCGCGAAATCGTCGCCCTGCTGGGCCGTTCGGGCTCGGGTAAATCCACGCTGCTGCGTATCATCGCCGGGCTGGTGGGCGCTGACCACGGGCACGTTACCTACCGTGGGCAGGCGATTCACGGGCCGGTGGCCGGGGTGGCCATGGTGTTCCAGTCTTTCGCCCTGTTTCCCTGGCTGACCGTGCAGCAGAACGTCGAACTGGGCCTCGAAGCTCAGGGGGTGGCCGCCGCCGAGCGCTCGCGCAAGGCCAGCGATGCCCTGGAGTTGATCGGCCTGTCCGGCTTCGGTGGTGCGCTGCCCCGCGAGTTGTCCGGCGGCATGCGCCAGCGCGTGGGCATTGCCCGGGCCCTGGTGACCAATCCGCAAGTGCTGCTGATGGACGAAGCGTTTTCGGCGCTGGACGTGCTCACCGGGCAGACCCTGCGTGACGACATGCTGGAGTTGTGGGACGAGCAACGCATCGACACCCGCAGCATCCTCGTGGTGTCCCACAACATTGAAGAAACCGTGATGATGGCCGACCGCATCGTTGTGCTGTCCAGCGACCCCGGTCGCGTGCGCGCCGAACTGCGCATCGAACTGCCGCGTCCGCGCGACGCCGACTCGGAAGAGGTGCGAGCGCTGATCGCCAAGGTCTACGCCATGATGACCCAGTCCAGCGGCTCGACCCCGGCCGCTGCCGCCGGCGCTCTGGAGCTGGGCTACAGGCTGCCGGACGCCGACGTCGGCAGCCTGGAGAGCGTGCTCGAATTGCTCGCCGACGAGCCGTTCAAGGGCAAGGCCAGCCTGGCCCGGCTCGCCGAAGAAACCGAGCTGCCCGACGATGAGCTGTTCCCTATCTGCGAAGCCCTGGGCCTGCTGGGCATGGCCCATCTGGTGGACGGCGAACTGCGCATGGACCGCCAGGGCCAGCACTACGTCAACGCCCGCCAGGCCCGCCGTCAGGACCTTTTTGCCCGCCAGTGCCGGGGGCGCGTGGCCTTGGTCAACTTCATCCTGGACGGCCTGCGCGCCGACCCGGGTGGGGTGCTCTCGGAAAAGACCGTGCTTGATCGTCTGGAAGACTTGATGGACGACGACGAAGCGGAACGGGTGCTCAAGGTAGCGGTAGAGTGGGGGCGGTATGCGGAGTTGTACGAGTATGATTTCCACACGCGGCAGCTGACGCTGCGGCGCGAGGGGGTTGGGGTTTCCTGAGGGGGGCTTGCTTGTCGAGGGAGGTCATCAAGACTCACCGGCCACCCGCGCGGCCGGTGGCCGTCCTTGATAAGATTTCACGCCATGCATCGCGCACTCAGCCGCGCAATCTCCTCATCCTCCAGTGAAGGCAACACCCGAACTTTGCCCTCCACCTCCAGCCACCCAAGCCCGGCGCAGATGCGCTGGCGCACAGGTGTGTCGTGCTCGCCGATCCCGCCGGTGAACACCAGCAGGTCCAGCCCTTCCAGCACCGCCACCATGGCCGCGATCTGTTTGCGTGCCGCCTGGCAGAACATCTCGATGGCCAAGGCCGATTGCGGGTCAGAAGAAGCCGTTTCATGCAGTTTTCGCATGTCGCTGGCCACCCCGGAAATGCCCAGCAGACCGGATTGATGATCGATCAACTGCTCCAGCGCCTGAGCATCCATGCCTTGCTCGCGCATCAGGTAGATCAGCACGCCAGGGTCAAGGTCGCCGCTGCGGGTGCCCATGATGATCCCGCCGCTGGGGGTCAGGCCCATGCTGGTGTCCACGGAGCGGCCCTGTTTGACGGCGGTGACGCTGGCGCCGTTGCCCAGGTGCACGATCACCAGCCGGGAGGGCAAGGCCTCGCCCAGTTGGCGGACGATGGACGCGCAGGACAGTCCATGAAAGCCATAACGGCGGATGCCCTGTTCGCGCAACCTGTGAGGCAGGGCGAGGGTGTGCGCCAGGGCGGGCATGTCAGCGTGAAAACCGGTGTCGAAGCAGGCCACCTGGGGCAAGTCGTTGAAGTGCTGCCGGGCCTCGGTAATGACGGCCAGCGCCGCCGGCGTGTGCAAAGGCGCAAAGGCGCTGGCGTGGTTGAGCTGCTCCAGCACCTTGTCATCGATCCGGCAGGGTTTGAACAACTGCGGGCCGCCGTGTACGACGCGATGACCCACTGCGTTCAGCGCCGGTAAGCCGGCCTTCTGCAGCCACTGCTCAATACGCCGCATCACGCCGCCGATACTGGCATCGGCCAGGTTTTCGCCGTCGATGCCGTCGGCACTGAAGCTTGCCTCGGCGCTGCCCAATGCCTGGGCCTCGCCACTGGCCAGCGTCTCGATCGCTTCGGCCCCGACCTGATACACGCCGAACTTCAGCGACGAC
Source organism: Pseudomonas sp. dw_358 (assembly GCF_018449655.1). Taxonomy (GTDB): domain Bacteria; phylum Pseudomonadota; class Gammaproteobacteria; order Pseudomonadales; family Pseudomonadaceae; genus Aquipseudomonas. The sequence goes on along the minus strand of NZ_JAAVUX010000003.1, from coordinate 282,280 downwards.
GAGCCGCTGTTCAGCGCCAGTACGGTGGTCAGGCGGTCCATTGCCATTGCAGCACCTCCGGCAGGTCCTCGCCCTGTTCGCTGATGTACAGCTTGTGCCGCTCGATGCTGCTCCAGTAACGCTTTTGGGCCTTGTCCACTTCAGCGTGCAGGCGCGGGACACGCATGATGGCGTCCAGTGCCAGCTGGTAACGGTCAAGGTTGTTCAGCACCACCATGTCGAACGGCGTGGTGGTGGTGCCTTCGTCACGAAAGCCGCGGACATGGAAGTTGTCGTGGTTGCGGCGGCCGTAGGTCAGCTTGTGCACCAGCATCGGGTAGCCGTGGAAAGCGAATATCACTGGCTTGTCGGCGGTGAACAGCAGGTCGAAATCCACGTCGGTGAGGCCATGGGGGTGATCGGCGCGAGGTTCGAGGACCATCAGGTCGACAACGTTGACCACGCGGATTTTCAGGTCCGGTACGTACTCGCGCAGCAGGGTCACGGCGGCCAACGTTTCCAGAGTCGGCACGTCGCCGGCGCAGGCCATGACCACGTCCGGCTCGGCATCGCCGCAATTGCTTGCCCAGTGCCAGATGCCGGCGCCGTCGGTGCAGTGGCGTACAGCAGCGTCCATGTCCAGCCACTGCCATTCCGGCTGCTTGCCGGCGACGATCAGGTTGACGTAATCGCGCGAGCGCAGGCAGTGGTCGGTCACCGACAGCAGGCAGTTGGCGTCCGGTGGCAGGTAGATGCGCACCGTGTCGGATTTCTTGTTGGCGACGTGGTCGATAAAGCCCGGGTCCTGGTGGGACAAGCCGTTGTGGTCCTGGCGCCACACATGGGAGGTCAGCAGGTAATTGAGCGAAGCGATAGGCTTGCGCCAAGTGACCGTGCGGGCTTCCTTGAGCCACTTGGCGTGCTGGTTGAACATCGAATCGATGATGTGGATGAACGCCTCATAGCAGGAAAACAGGCCGTGGCGGCCGGTGAGCAGATAGCCTTCCAGCCAGCCTTCGCAGAGGTGCTCGCTGAGCACTTCCATCACTCGGCCATTCTGGCTGAGGTTGATGTCCACGTCCTCAATGCGCGCCATCCAGGCTTTGCCGGAGGCGTCCAGCACGGCGTCGAGGCGGTTGGAGGCGGTCTCGTCCGGGCCGAACAGGCGGAAGTTGGCGCTGTCCATATTGAGCTTCATCACATCGCGCAGAAATCCGCCCAGCACCCGCGTGGCTTCGCCGCGCACGCTGCCGGGAGTGGGCACGGCCACGGCGTAGTCATGGAAGTGCGGGAGCGCCAGCGGCACCAATAGCTCGCCGCCGTTGACGTGGGGGTTGAAACCCATGCGCTGATGGCCGGTGGGGGCTATCTCCGCGTATTCGGCGATGAACTGCCCCTTGTCGTCGAACAGTTCTTCAGGTTTGTAACTGCGTAGCCAGCCTTCGAGTTGCTGCAAGTGCTCGGGGTTCTTGAAGTCGGCGATGGGTACCTGATGGGCGCGCCAGGTACCTTCCACGGGCAGGCCGTCCACGGTCTTGGGCCCGGTCCAGCCCTTGGGCGTGCGGAAAATGATCATCGGCCAGCGCGGTCGGGGCAGGCTGGCGGGCGCGTCACTGGCCCGCGCCGCCGCCTGAATGTCGCGGATCTTGCCCAGCACCACGTCGAGGGTCGCCGCCAGCGCCTGGTGGACCTTTTGCGGGTCATCGCCTTCGACACGGTGGGGTTCATAGCCGTAGCCGTGGAGCAGGGCATCGAGCTCTTCATCGTCGATGCGTGCCAGCACCGAGGGGTTGGCGATCTTGAAACCATTGAGGTGCAGGATCGGCAGCACGGCCCCGTCGCTGGCCGGATTGAGGAATTTGTTGGAGTGCCAGCTGGCGGCCAGCGGGCCGGTCTCGGCTTCGCCATCGCCGACCACGCAGGTGACGATCAGGTCCGGGTTATCAAACGCTGCGCCGTAGGCATGCACCAGCGAATAGCCCAGCTCGCCACCTTCGTGAATCGACCCTGGCGTCTGCGCCGATACGTGGCTGGGGATGCCATTAGGCCAGGAGAACTGCCGGAACAGTCGGTGCAGGCCGTTGCGGCTGCGCTCGATGGCCGGGTAGCGCTCGGTGTAGGAGCCTTCCAGGTACGTCTGCGCCACCAGCCCCGGGCCGCCATGGCCCGGGCCGGTGATGAAGACCATGTTGAGGTCGTATTCGCGAATCAGCCGGTTGCAGTGCACATAGAGGAAGTTCAGCCCCGGCGTGGTGCCCCAGTGCCCGAGCAGCCGGCGCTTGACGTGTTCCAGGCGCAGCGGTTCTTCGAGCAAGGGGTTGTCGGCAAGGTAGATCTGCCCGACCGAGAGGTAGTTGGCGGCGCGCCAGTAGGCGTCCATTTTCCGAAGTTGCTCGGTTGATAGTGTCTTGCGCATGCTGTTCTCCGCGGTGAACGCGACCCCAAGGGGCCGCGGGCGGTGCATAAAGCAGGGAGGGGTGTGTTACAGGTGTTCCAGGAAACCTCGGCCGGGAGTGAGGTTCCACGCGCAAATGATCGGCACGTTCGAATGCTTCGGGTCCAGGCCCAGCACGCTCAGCGACGCGGTCGCCAGCGGAAAGTGACCGGTCTCGGTCAGCGGCTGGCCCAGCCAACGGGTGGCCAGCACGCCACCGATATGGCCGTGGGCAAACAGCGCGACATTGCCGCTCAGGGTCAGCAGGTGGGCGATCAGCTGGTCGATACGCGCGGTGATCTGTTCCGGCGACTCGCCGTCGGGGCAGCCGTCTCGAAAGATGTTCCAGCCGGGGCGCTGCTGGCGAATTTCCGCTGAGCGCAGGCCTTCGTAAGCGCCATAGGCCCACTCAGCCAGGGCCGGCAGCACCTCCACCGCGTCGCCCAGCCCGGCCAGCTCGCTGGTTTGCCGAGCGCGTTGCAGCGGGCTGCTGAACACATGGCTGAACTCGACGTTGCGCAACAGCGGCACCAGGGTACGCGCTTCGTCCTCGCCCTGGGTGGTCAGTGGAATGTCGGTGCGGCCGGTGTGCTGGCCGGTGAGCGACCATTCGGTCTGGCCGTGACGGACCAGATACAGCCGCACGGGCGGGCGTTCGGTGGATTCACTCATGGGCGCTCCATCCCCTCGTTGTAGGTACCCAATGCTGCCGCACGGTTGCACACCGCGCGGTGCATGAGTTCTTTCTGGCCGGCTTCGACGTTGCCGGGCACGCCGTTCCAGGCGCTCAGCGCCGGTTGCTGCAGGGCGCGGCCATAAGAGAAGGTTACCGCCCAAGGCAGTGCCTGACCTTGATGCATGTCATTGAGGTGCGCCGAGGCCACTTCGGCCGACTGGCCGCCCGAGAGGAACGCGATACCTGGAACCGCTGCCGGTACCGTGCGCAGCAGTACGGCCAGGGTGGCATCGGCCACCTGTTTGATCGATGCCTGCTCGGCCGCATCGGCCCCGCTGGTGACCATGTTCGGCTTGAGCAGCATGCCCTCCAGCACCACGCCCTGGCGATCGAGCTCGGCAAACACGGCGCGCAGCACCCGTTCGGTGACCTCGGCGCAGCGCGCCAGCGAATGATTGCCGTCCATCAAGACTTCCGGCTCGACGATCGGGACCAGCCCGACTTCCTGGCACAACGCCGCATAGCGGGCCAGAGCATGGGCATTGACCCCGATGGCGCCGTCGGTAGGCAGGCCATCACCGATGTTGATCACCCCTCGCCACTTGGCAAAACGCGCACCGAGCTTGAAGTAGTCTTCCAGGCGTTTGCGCAGGCCATCCAGCCCCTCGGTGACCGTTTCCCCCGGGTGCCCTGCCAGCGGCTTGGCGCCCAAGTCGACCTTGATCCCGGGAATCAGCCCGGCTTCACGAATGACGTCCATGAACGAAGTGCCGTCCAGCTTGGCCTGGTGCACGGTTTCGTCGAACAGAATGAGCCCGCTGACGCTTTCGGCCAGCTGAGGGGTGGTAATCAACAGCTCACGGTAGGCGCGGCGCATGGCTTCGGTGTCTTCGATGCCTTGCTCGACGAAGCGCTTGCGGCAGGTCGAGGCGCTTTCGTCCATGGCCAGCAGGCCTTTACCGTCGGCCACCAGGGCCTTGGCGATGTCGATCAGTGCCTGGGTATTCATCGGGTGTTCCCTCCTTGATCCAGAAGTTAGGTACTGGGGGTGTGACCATAGGCTATCGGGGATGGTTCGGGGGGGAAGATGAAGGTTTGAGTAGGGTTTGGGGGGGCGGGATCTCATCGAGGGCGGTCGTCAGTGGTCACAGCGTCCATGTCATGCGCACTCGCCTAGTTCAAGCAGACAAAGCACAGCTTGTTGCCTTCAGGGTCGCGGCAATAGGCACCGTAGTACCCAGTGGTGTACTGCGGACGTGGTCCCGGTGCGCCTTCGTCCTTCCCGCCCAAGGCGATAGCCTGTTGCCACGCGGCGTCCACCTGAGCGTTGGTCGCGGCGAGAAAGCTGACCTGGGTGCCATTGCCCCAGGTCGCCGGCTGGCCGTTGAACGGCAGTTGGATGAAGAACTGCGGCCAACTCTGGCCCGGCAATCGCCAGCCGGCGCCAGCGGGGCCGGAGTCGTTGTGCTCGGGCATGCGGGTCAGGCCCATGTGGACGAGGACGGCGTCGTAGAAGGCGATCATGCTGGGGAGGTCGCGGGCGCCGAGCTGGATGTGGCTGAACATGGTTGAACTCCTTTCATGGGGCTGTCACGGCAGCTTGCCTTCCATAATCCTAGTCCGGATGCTCCCAGGTTTCACCCCTTCGCCGCCCAGTTGTCAAAGCCCCAGCGGGCCTGCCAGCCAACGCAGGAAGTCTGTCGCTTCCTGGGCTATCAGCTCATGACCGCATTCATAGATGTGCACTTGCTGGCGAACCTGTAACGCCTCCAGCCATTGCTCGGCGCGTTCGGCCCAGTGCAGGGGCAGTTTGTCGTCGAAGCAGCCGTGGGCGACGAAGGCCTGCAGATTGCCCAGCGCCTCGGTCGAGGCGATGTGTGGCGCGAGTTCCGGAAGGATCCGCCCGCTGAGCAACCCGAAGCCATTGACCGCCTGTGGCGCGCTGAGGCCGACGCTGGCGCTCATGATGCCACCTTGGCTGAAACCGGCGATCACCGTGGGCAGCGTCGTGCGCGCTTCGATGAAGTCGATCAGCAGGCGCCGGCTGCGCTCGGCATGGGCTTCGTCGATCTGCGGGCCATTGGCGCCGAAACGTACCGGGAACCAGGCGAACTGGGCAGGGCCCAGATTCAGCGGCCCTTGCACCAGCAGCACTTCCACTCGCGGGTCCACCGCTTCGGCCAGTCCGGCCAGGTTGGTTTCGTTACCGCCGACCCCGTGCAGCAGCACCAGCCGTGCCTGGGCGGGCACCTGCCCGTGGCGCTGGCGGAATTTCAGATGGCTGAGGGGGTCCTGGTACAGGACGCTGTAGCTCGATTCGCTCATCGGTGTCTCCGGCAATCATTCAAGGCGGTGAAGACCAGTGTAGAGCCTTTGCGCCGGTCTCATTAATGCCCATGGACGAGACTGACTGTCCCGTCATTTGCATGAGCCTGTGGCGAAGGTCTAGGCTTGTCTGGTTGTAACGCGCGTTGGATATCGTCGGAACCCAGTGCCCCTTCCCGGGGCCCCCACAATGGGACCGATAGCCTGATTTACAGACCAAGGGTGATCATTCATGTCGTCAGAATCGAAGTGTCCTTTCAACCATGCAGCCGGTGGTGGCACAACCAACCGTGATTGGTGGCCCAACCAGCTGAATCTCAAGATCCTCCACCAGCATTCATCGCTGTCCGATCCGATGGATGAAGGTTTCGACTACGCCGAGGCGTTCAAAAGTCTCGATCTGGAGGCGGTGAAGCGCGATCTGCACGCCTTGATGACCGACTCCCAGGACTGGTGGCCGGCGGATTTCGGCCACTATGGCCCGCTGTTCATTCGCATGGCCTGGCACAGCGCCGGTACCTACCGTACCGCCGATGGCCGTGGCGGGGCGGGTTCCGGGCAGCAGCGTTTCGCGCCGCTCAACAGCTGGCCCGATAACGTCAGCCTGGACAAGGCACGGCGGTTGATCTGGCCGATCAAGCAAAAATATGGCCGCAAGATCTCCTGGGCGGACCTCATCATCCTGACCGGCAATGTGGCGCTGGAGTCCATGGGCTTCAAGACCTTTGGCTATTCGGGCGGGCGGATCGATGTCTGGGAGCCTGATGAAGACGTGTACTGGGGCACAGAGAAAACCTGGCTGGGCGGTGACCCCCGTTACGGCAAGGCCGAGAGCGGCGACGGCGTGCTGGTGGCCGAACCAGACCAGCACGGCAGTGAAACCGCCCGTACGGATCCTGCCGGGCGCAACCTGGAGAACCCCCTGGCGGCCGTACAGATGGGTTTGATCTACGTCAACCCGGAAGGCCCGGAAGGCGTCCCGGACCCGGCTGCGTCGGCCAAGGACATCCGTGAAACCTTCGGCCGCATGGCCATGAACGATGAAGAAACCGTGGCCCTGATCGCCGGTGGCCACGCTTTCGGCAAGACCCATGGCGCCGGCCCAGCCGACAACGTCGGCCCGGAACCTGAAGCCGCCCCTGTCGAGCAGCAAGGCCTGGGCTGGAAGAACAGCTTCGGCACCGGCAAGGGCGCCGACACCATCACCAGCGGCCTCGAAGTGACCTGGACCTCGACGCCGACCAAGTGGAGCAACGAGTACCTGGAAAACATGTTCCGCTTCGAGTGGGAACTGACCAAGAGCCCGGCCGGTGCCCACCAGTGGCGGCCACAGAACGGTGGCGGCGCGGGCACGGTGCCGGATGCCCATGACCCGGGCAAACGGCATGCGCCGACCATGCTCACCTCCGATCTGGCGCTACGTTTCGACCCGATCTACGAGCCGATCGCGCGCCGCTTTCGCGACCACCCCGAGGAGTTGGCGGATGCCTTCGCCCGCGCCTGGTTCAAGCTCACTCACCGCGACATGGGCCCGCTCGCGCGCTACCTGGGCCCGGACCTGCCGGCCGAGGAGCTGCTCTGGCAAGACCCGCTGCCGGTACTGGACCATGGCTTGGTGGACGGGCAGGACGTTGCCGGTCTGAAAAGCAAAATCCTCAACGCCGGCCTTTCGGTCGCGCAATTGGTGTCGACGGCCTGGGCCTCGGCCTCGACCTTTCGCAGTTCCGACAAACGCGGCGGGGCCAACGGTGCGCGCATTCGCCTGGCGCCGCAGAAGGACTGGGCGGTCAATCAACCCGAGCAGCTGGCCACGGTGCTGGATGCCCTGGAAAAGATTCAAAGCGAATTCAACACCGCTCAGACCGGGGGCAAGAAGATCTCCCTGGCCGACCTGATCGTGCTGGCCGGTGGGGTCGGGGTCGAAGAGGCCGCGCGCAATGCGGGGCACGCGACGATTGTGCCGTTCACGCCCGGGCGGGTGGATGCGTCCCAGGCGCAGACGGATGTGGAATCCTTTGCCTTGCTTGAGCCCATCGCCGATGGCTTTCGCAACTATGTGAAGGGTTATTACCGTGTCTCCAGCGAAGCGCTGCTGGTGGACAAGGCACAATTGTTGACCCTCACCGCGCCGCAGATGACCGTATTGCTGGGTGGCTTGCGGGTACTGGGGGTAGGCGCCAGTGGGCAGGGGGTGTTGACCGAGCGGGTCGAGGCGCTGACTCATGATTTCTTCGTCAACCTGATCGACATCGGTACCGAATGGCAGCCGGTGGCCCAAGACCCTCGACAGTTCAACGGCCGTGACCGCCAGACGGGCGCCGCGAAGTGGACCGCCAGCCGCGTGGACCTGGTGTTTGGCGCCAACGCGCAGTTGCGGGCGCTGGCCGAGGTGTATGCCAGCAGTGATTCGGCCGAGAAATTCGTCCGCGATTTTGTGGCGGCGTGGACCAAGGTGATGAATCTGGATCGGTTCGAGTAGGTCTGAGGTCCTCCTTGCAAGACCGAGCAAGCTCGGTCCTGCAAGGAGGGCGACAGCTCAACCCTTCCAGGCCGACCCGCGAATCACTTCGCAGAAATTCCCCCGCACAAACCGTAGGTCCTTGTCCGCCAGCACGTCAGCCTTGACGTTGCCAAAGGTGCTTTCGGGCTTGTGTTTGATCCCGTCGTAGAAGGCCTGAATGATGTCCTCCTTGAAGTGCTCGGTGCGCGGATGCAGGCGCACGATGGCTTCGCGTTCGGCATCGCTGTAATCGTTGTAGGTCAGGCCCAGCACGTCCATTTCGACCCCGGCGGTGACCAAGGCGATGACCGGGTCCATGTGCTGCGGGATGCCGGGGGTGGTGTGCAGGGCGATCGAGGTCCACACGGTGCTGATGTCGTGCTCGTGGATATGGTGGCCGCGCAGGAAGTCACGGGCGGCATTGGCGCCGTCCACTTCGAAGCGTTCGCAGGCGCTGCTGCATTGATGGGTCAGGCCCATGTCATGGAACATGCAACCGGCATACAGCAGTTCGGCATCGAATTTCAGGCCTTGACGGCGGCCGGCGAGGGCCCCGAAGTGGTAGACGCGGCTGGAGTGCTGGAACAGCAGGTCCGAGGCAGTATCGCGGACCAGTTCGGTGATTTCGCGGGCCATGGCGCTGTCGGGGATGTTCAGATCGGTCATTGTGATGCTCTCGCAGGGGGGGAAAGTCTGTTTGGGGCTGGTGTCCCATTGTCGAGCCGTGCATCATGGGCAGCAATCGTCGTAATGCGACTATTACTGCCTTATCAAGCGGTTTCCCGCCGTTGGAGTGCTGCCATGCTCACTGCCCCAAGAATCGTCGCCATTCTGGCCATGCCTGGCGTCCAGCTACTGGACGTGTCTGGACCGCTGGATGTGTTTGCCGAGGCCAACCGGCTGTCCGGTCAGGCGCTGTATGAACTGCGGGTGGTCAGTGAACAGCCGGGGCCGATCCGCAGTTCATCGGGTGCCCGCTTGCTGGCCGACGCGACCTTGAGCGAGCAGAGCGGAGCGGTGGACACGTTATTGGTAGCAGGCTCGCCAGACGCACCGCAGACCCCGGTGTCGGCGGCGACCCGGCAGTGGTTGCAGGTCCAGTGCCCGCGTTCGCGGCGTTTCGGCTCAGTGTGCACGGGCGCTTTCGCGCTGGCCCACGCTGGCTTGCTGGACGGCAAGCGGGTGACCACCCACTGGGTCGGAGCCGACCGTCTGGCGGCCGATTTTCCCTTGGTGCAGGTGGATGTCGACGCTATCCATGTGCGCGATGGCAAGGTACGAACCGCCGCCGGGGTCACCGCTGGCCTGGATCTGGCGCTGGCGCTGGTGGAGGAAGATCACGGTCAGGTGCTGGCCAAGGCGGTGGCTTCCCAACTGGTGATGTTCTTCAAGCGTCCCGGTGGGCAATTGCAGTTCAGCCGCAAGGGCGAGTCGGTGCCAGCGGGTCGCTCGGTGCTCCAGGAAATTCAGCGATACATCTCGGCCAACCCGGCCGACGACTTGAGTGTGCAGCAACTGGCCCAGCGCGCCGGCCTCAGCCCACGGCATTTCGCGCGGCTGTTTCATGACGAAGTGGGCGAGACACCGGCGGCTTGGGTCGAGGCGGCCCGGGTGGCCAGTGCGCGCACCGCCCTGGAGAGCGGCAAGCTGGCGCCCAAGCAGGTCGCGGCCTTGTGCGGATTTTCCAGCGTCGACATCCTGCGTCGGGCGTTTACCCGGCAGGTGGGGGTGACGCCAGCAGAGTTCAGGCGGCGGTTTGTTTGAGTGGGGTCAGCCAACTTCCACGGCAATTACGGGTCCATTCTGATAAGTCTGTTGCAGACGCCCTCAGGAGGATTTGTCATGCCCGGTCAGAATACGTCCTTTCATCTGTTGCTCGAACGCATCGCCGCCGGTGAGACCGTGCTCAGTGCCCCGGAAGATGTGGACACCACTCAACAACTCATCAGCTTTGGTTTTGCCACGGCCGATTTCGTCCAGCATGAGGGGCGGTTGACGTATACCCAGATAGCGATCACGCCCGAGGGCCAGAGTTACCTGGCCGATTGGGATCGGCCCGGTGGAACGGCGATCCGCTAGGGTGGGAGATTCCCGGCAGGGCCGAGCTTGCTCGGGAAACGGCCTTTACCCTCTTCCCGAACAAGCTTGACCCGAAAGGAGTCGGGCAAGCTCAGAACTTGCCGGTCCCGGCCCCCTGGGTGTCCGGGTACTGCCACTGCTGGACGATCTTGTCCTTGATCAACAGGCGCTTCTCTTTGAGCTTTTTAACCTCGTCATCATGAGCGGCTGCCGCTTCGGCATCGACTACCGCGCCGTCAGCCGTCTGGTATTCGTCCAGCAGGCGACTGAGTTTTTCGTCGCTCTGACGGCGTTTTTCGACGTCGGCCTTGGTGACATTGAGGTCTTCGAACAGGTTGTGTTTGACCGGCATGGGTGCGTTTCTCCCTGTAATGGCTTGGGGGCGTAAAACTTCAGGATAGTCTCGCTTCAGGGTTTGGACCCACAGTCCGCGGCGGTTTGTTCCCTCGACGTTGTCCGGCGGTGCCATGGCAGGAAATGCCCAGTAACAGAGAGGCGCGATATATACTGCTCGCCATTGTTCAAGGGAGAGCCTCGTGGCTATCGATATTCACTGGATTCGCGACGACGCCAGCCTGGCCGACCATTGCGCCCGCTGGCAGTCCCTGCCCTTTGTGGCCGTCGACACCGAGTTCATGCGCGTCGACACCTTTTATCCCATTGCCGGCTTGATTCAGGTTGGCGTGGGCACCACAGCGTTTTTGATTGACCCGCTGAGTATCCAGCAATGGCAACCGCTGGCGGCGTTGCTGGAAAACCCGGGCGTGGTCAAGGTGCTGCATGCGTGCAGTGAAGACCTGGAAGTGCTGTTGCGCCTGACCGGCAGCCTGCCGGCACCGCTGTTCGACACGCAACTGGCCGCTGCCTACCTCAACATCGGTTTCTCCATGGGCTACTCGCGTCTGGTGCAGGACGTGCTCGGCCTCGAACTGCCCAAGGGTGAAACCCGCTCAGACTGGCTGCAAAGGCCGTTGTCCGAGACGCAGGTCAGCTATGCCGCCGAAGACGCGGTGCATCTGGGCGAGGTGTACGAACAATTAAGGCCGCGCTTGTCGGATGAACGAGCTGCCTGGGTGCTGGACGACGGCGCCGAGCTGGTGGCCCAGTTGCGCCGCGAAGTGGACCCCGACGAGCTGTACCGCGAGGCAAAGCTGGCCTGGAAGCTTTCGCGCGCGCAATTGGCGGTGATGCGCGCCCTGTGCGCCTGGCGCGAGCGCGAGGCGCGCGCCCGAGACGTGCCGCGCAACCGCATCGTGCGCGAACACGCGCTGTGGCCCTTGGCCAAGACCCAGCCGGACAACCTGCAGGCGCTGGCGCGTATAGAAGACATGCACCCGCGTACCGTTCGTCACGACGGCGAGTTCATCCTCGACCTGATCAAGCGCAACGCCAGCCTGCCGCCGGAACAATGGCCGCCCGCGTTGCCCGAACCGCTGCCGATCGAAGCCAGCGCGGTGCTCAAGCAACTGCGTGCGGTGGGCCAGGCCGAAGCCGAGCGGCTGAGAATCGCTCCCGAGCTGATGCTGCGCAAGAAAACCCTCGAGGCGCTGCTCAAGAGCGGCTACCCCGACGGCCCTTATCAATTGCCTGACAGCCTGCGTGGCTGGCGTCGGGAACACCTGGGCGAGGCGCTGTTGCAGAGCCTGGCCACCGTTGGACAACAGTCATGAAGCGTATCTGCTCGATCTACCGTAGCCCCAAGCGCAACGAAATGTACCTCTATGTGCTCAAGAGCGAAGCACTGGAGAAAGTCCCCGAGGGGCTGCTGGCCGTGTTCGGCAAGCCCGTGCACGCCTTTGATCTGGTGCTGACCCCCGAGCGCACCCTTGCCCGCGAGGACATCACCTTGGTGCTTGAGCACCTCGACGGCCAGGGCTACCACCTGCAGATGCCCCCGGCCGAAGATGAATATATCGAGCACTTGCCCGAAGAGCTCCTGCGCCGCAACGATCCGATGTAAATTCCCCACCCTGCCGTTTCCACTTTCACTGCCTGCGGCGCCGTCCGCAGGCATGCCATTGCACAGGTTTTACGATCATGCGCGTTCTCATCGCAGAACAGGATTACGCCCTCTACGCCCAGTTGCTGCGCGAGGCGGCTGCGGACCTGGAAGTCTGCACCAGCGGCGACTCCGCCGAGCTTGCCATGCTGGCCAGCGACTGCCCGGTCTGGCTGGGCCAGCCGGATCTGCTGGCAACCTTGCTGCGCCAGGGCCACTCGCCGCAGTGGCTGCAGTCGACCTGGGCCGGTATCAAACCGTTGTTGGGAGAAGGGTTGCCGCGTCACTATCGGCTGACCCGCGCTGTGGGTATCTTCGGCCAAGTGATGGCCGAGTACATGCTCACCTACATGCTGGGCCATGAACGCGACGTGCTGGCCCGTCTGGTCAGCCAGGTGGAGCGCAAGTGGGACAACCGGGCTGGCCACAGCCTGGCAGGGCGGCGGGTGTTGATCGTCGGCACCGGTGACATCGGCCAGACCGTCGCCGATTTTCTCCTGCCGTTTGGCGTCAAGCTCTATGGCATCGCGCGTACGGCGCGCACTCAGGCGCCTTTCATCGAAGTAGCGCCCATGAGCGAGCTAGGGCGTCTGGTGGGGGAGGTGGACTATGTGCTCAACCTGCTGCCGGATACGCCCGAGACCCATGACCTTTACGACGCTGCCTTGTTTGCGCGCTTCAACCCCGATGCCTTGTTCATCAACGCCGGACGGGGGGTGGCGGTAGTCGATGCCGATTTGGTGGAGGCCTTGAAACAAGGGCATCTGGCAGGAGCGGTGATCGATGTCTGTCGCCAGGAGCCGTTGCCGCAACGCCATCCATTCTGGACGGCCTGGGGGTTGCTGCTGACCGGCCACAGTTCCGCGCCGACCTCGCCGCAAGCGATGGTGCAGGTGTTTGTCGAGAATGTGCGGGCGTGGCAGGCAGGGACCGACCTGCGTGGCGAAGTGGATTTCGCACGGGGGTATTGAGCGTCACCTCGCTTGCAGGAGCGAGCTTGCTCGGGAAGAGGACACCGCGCCGTACCTGACATACGGCGGGCGATGGTTCCCGAACAAGCTGGCTCCTGCAGGATTCCTGCGCCAAAGGCTTTGACGCAAAACCTTACAGCGTGAAATCACCCTCGGCCGCCAGCTCGCTCAGCGGCTTGCGCGGGCTGGGGGTTTCACGGGCCTGGAGGAATTCGGCCAGGGTGGCCTTGTCGCCCAGTTTGCCGATGGCCACGGCCGTGTGGATCTCGTAGCCTTCTGGCACTTTCAACTCAGTACGTGCCAGCTCCTTGTCGAAGCCGGCCATGGCGTGAGTGTGCCAGCCGCTGATGCTCGCTTGCAGGCCCAGATGGCCCCAGGCCGAACCGGTGTCGAAGGTGTGCCACAGCGCCGGGCCTTCTTCGGTGGCGCCAGGCGGGGTGAAGGTGGTCTTGGAGATGACGATCACCAGCGCCGAGGCATGCTGCGCCCAGCCACGGTTGAATTCGTTGAGCAGCCCCAGGAAGCGCTGCCAGTTCGGGGTGTCACGGCGCGCATAGAGAAAGCGCCATGGCTGCGAGTTGTAAGCCGACGGTGCCCAGCGAGCGGCTTCCAGGAAGCTCAGCAGGGTGTCTTCGCTGATGACTTCGTTGCTGAACGCGCGCGGCGACCAGCGCTGAATGAATTGCTCGTGAATGGCATAGTCGGCGACGCGGGTGTTCTCACTCATGGTGCAGATCCAGACGAGTTGATGAATCTGTCTTGATAACCAATCTCAACCTTCCGCGCAAGTGAAGTGTACCGCCAGTCGCAACTACTTGGCGGTGACCGCGCACGGCACTAGACTGCCGCGCTTGATTGACCACAGGACACCCACGCAATGGCCGCCAAAGTCGAACCCTTCTGGATTCGCAAGACCCTCGAACAACTGGATGCCGTGGAGTGGGAATCCCTCTGTGACGGCTGCGGCCTGTGCTGCCTGCAAAAGCTGGAGGATGAGGACGACAGCAGCGTGTATTACACGCGCATTGCCTGCCAGCTGCTGGACCTGAAAACGTGCCAGTGCACCGACTACCCCGAGCGCAAGGCGCAGGTGCCCGATTGCATTCAACTCACCCCAGGCCAGGCCGATCAATTCAAATGGTTGCCGCCCACGTGCGGCTATCGTCTGGTGAGCGAACGTCAGGATCTGCCGTTGTGGCACCACCTGGTGTGCGGCGATCGGGAGCAGGTGCACAAGCAGCGCATTTCTCAGTCCGGGCGCATGCTCAGCGAGAAGGATGTGGCGGAGGATGATTGGGAGGAGTATCTGATTTTCAGGGCGGGGTGATGTTCAAAGCAGGGTAAGGCGGCGCGGTCTCGAAGGATCGCGCCGCCCTCATCATCAAGGCTTGGGCGTCTTGCCCTGGCGCTTGTCGATGGCGTCGGTCAGGCGTTTGGCCAGTGCCGGGTAGTTCTCGTCGAAGTGGTGACCGCCAGGCAGTTGAACGATTTCACCCACTGCGGTGGATTCGGTGCAACCGCTTTCGTCTTTCTCTTCGATGCCGTAGATGCACAGCACCTTGGCCGGCGGCAACTTGGCCATGGCCGGCCCGGTAGGCATTTCCTTGCCTTCCTGGCCCAGCCAGCCCTCGACCTCGATCTCGAAGCTGCCACTGCGGGCATAGGCCAGCAGAATCACCGCATCGACACGTTTCTGCTCGTCGGCGGGCAGTGCGTCATAGATCGCCGGCAGCACATCGGCGCCGAACGAGAAACCGGCCAGGACGAAGCGCTTGGTGCCCCACTTCTGGCGGTAGTACTGCATCAGCTCGGCCAGGTCGTTGGCGCTCTGCTCGGGGCTTTTGTGCTTCCAGTAGTAGCGCAAGGTGTCGATGCCCACCACCGGATAACCCAGCTTGGCCATCTCGCCGGCCACGTCTCGGTCCAGGTCGCGCCAGCCGCCATCACCCGAGAGGAACAAGGTCACGGTATCGCTTGGGCCGCCCGCCGGCACTTCAACGACCGGCATCTTCGGTGCATTGCTGTCATCGTCCGGGACGAGGATATGGGTCAGCTGGTTTTTCAGGACTTGTGGCATATGAATGTCGTAGTCACTGATGCTGGTGTCGGCGTTGGCCTGGCCCCGCACGAAGGCAGCGATCGGATCATCCGGTGCGTCGTTCCAGGCCGCGGTCCAGTGGCCATGCGGCGCTTTCTGGGCCAGCGGGATGCTACAGTCCTTGTTGGCAATGTCGAAACCCACCGACACGGCATTGGCCTTATCGTTGGTCTGACCGGCCAGCCAGTTCCAGGCCAGGGTCGCCCCAGGGCCGATGCCGCCGACGGTGGTCGGGGCGCCATCCAGGTATTGCAGGCTGGACTCGAAGGTTTTCTGCTGGGCCACGCAATCGGTGGCCGGCAAGATGATCTGAACGATGCGCGCGCTGGTGTCTTCGCTGAGGTCGATCAGCTGCGCATTGGTCAGGGCCTGGTCGGCAGGAACCGCCAAGGCCACTTGAGCCTGGGCATCGTCGCCCGGAATGACTTGAGTGACGGCACTACCGTCGGCCAGTTTGAGCTGTTTTAGGGTGGGTTGCGGAGCAGGGCGATTGAACCACCAGTAGCCAACACCGGCTGCCAGGAGCAGCACTACCAGCAGGGCTATGAGCAATCGCCAGGGACGTCGAATCATCAGCGTTTCACCAATCCAGTCAGGCCGCCTGCAATCAGGGCGGCGGTATCAGCCAATGCCACCAACGGATCGAGACCCGCGGGCACGGCCATGTAACGAGGTTCCCAGTCAGGCTGGAATTTGTCTTTGAAGCGGCGCAGGCCCTGGAAGTTGTACAGTTGTTCTCCACGGCGAAACACCATCGAGCCCAGTCGTTGGGTCAGCGGCGCACCCCGGCGAGGTTGCAGCCCCGACAGTGGCACCATGCCCAGGCTGAAGCGGGCGTAATCCTTGTTCTTGTAGTGTTGAATCAGGCCGACCATCATGAATTCCATGGTCAGTTTAGGTGCGTCCGGGTGGGCGCGCATCAGGTCCAGGCTGGCCAGATCATGGCTCTGGGTTTCCAGCAGGTTGGAAAACGCCACCGGCTTGCCTTCGAAGTGGACGATGGCAATGCGAAAGTGCGACAGATATTCATCGCTGAAGCGCCCCAGCGAGAAGCCTTTCTCGCGTACGTTCTTGCCGGTCAACCAGGCATCGGAGATGACCCGCAGTTCTTCCAGCGGCGCCTGACCCGGTTCGTAGACTTCCAGCGACAGGCCGTCGCGGGTGCCGCGGTTCCAGGTGTAGCGCAGGTCCTTCATCTCCTTGCCCTTGGCGTCGATGTCGAAGCGCCGCAAGTCCACACGGGCTTCTTCACCGAGCTTGATCGCGGTCAGGCCGATGTCCATGTAGAACGGCAGGTTTTCGGCGCGCACCTGATAGAACACCGGACGGGCATGGTGGAAGTCGCACAGGTCGCGGAACTGCCAGATCATCTCGGCCCGTTGCTGAGTCGGCCCGATGGGGTCGTACAGCGCTACCAGACTGCGGCCGCGGCGGGCATACATCAGGAAGGCTTCGTCCTTGGGGTGAAACAGCAAGGCCTTGTCGCCGGTAAGGGCAAGGCCGCCGTCCGGCTGGTTGGAGGCCTGCAGGATGCGCGCCGCGCGCTGGATTTCGTCTGGCGTGGGCAGATGGATGGTCGGTCGTGCGGTACGCAGCAACCAGGTCAGCGAGACGATCACCAGTACCACGGCGCTGCCCAGGGCTGCTCGCAAGCCGCGTGGAGCATCAGCGTCCAGGGTGAATTGCCACCACAGCTGATTGCTGTAAGGGACGTCCTGATAGGCGAACAGCAGCAGCCAGATCGAAGCCCCCACCACGCTGGCGCTGGCCAGCACATAGATGGGCGAAAACGGCAGTTCCAGCAGGCGACTGGGGCGATAGAAGGAGCGCTTGAACACTGCCAGCAACGCGGCGGTCAGCACCAGCAGGGTGGCTTCTTCCCAGTCGAAACCCTTGAGTAGCGACAGGATCGCACCGATCACCAGCAGGCTCATGGTCAGGATCCAGGCCGCCGACAACCGCCGGCGCAGGCCTTGGGCCAGCAGCAGGCACAGCACGCCGATCAAGCTGGCACCGAAGTGCGACGCGTCGATCAGGCGATGGGGCAGCAGGAAACCCATGTCCTCGAGCCGGGTGTCGATTTCCGGTGTCGCGCCGGAAAACAGCAGCACCACACCTGAGAGGAACACCAGCACCGCAAGGATCGGTGCCGCCAGGCCGGAGCCGACGCGGATCGCCTGCTTGGCAAACAGCAGACGCCGACCTTCGTTGATCAGCAAGGCGACACAGGCCAGCAGTAACGGCAGCATCACGTAGATCAGCCGGTACAGGAGCAGGGCGGCAGCCAATGGCGCGGCGCCCAGGTCGTTGGCAAAGGCGGCCAGCAGGATCGCTTCGAAGACACCCACACCGCCAGGCACGTGGCTGAGCACGCCGGCGGCCAGCGCCAGCAGATACACCAGCACGAAGGCGCCGAAGGGCGGCGCCTCAGGCAGCAGCAGATACAGCACGGTCGCGGCTGCCATCACATCCAGGGCGGTGATGACCAGTTGCAGCAACGTGAGCTTCAGCCCGGGCAGGCGCAGGGTACGGCGGCCGACCTTGACCAGCAGGTTATGAGCGATGGGCTGTTCGGGCAGCCGACGGCGATAGATACCGATACCCAAGGCCAGCGCCAGCACCAGGATGCCTCCAGACACCACGCCTAGCAGCCACGGTGAGAGGTGCAGGGCGTCGGAGGCGGCGGGGAGGTTGCTCAGCGTCGCGAGGGCCGCCAGTGGTGGCAAGGCGCAGCCCAGGGACAGACTGGCAAACAGGGTCATGCGGGCGACTTCGCCGGCGCCGATGCCTTGGCGAGAATACAGGCGATAACGCACCGAGCCGCCGGACAGCATGGACAGGCCGATCGCGTTGCCGATGGCAAACGCGGTGAAGCCGCCCAGTGCCAGGGTTTGCGGTTTCAAATCTACCGAGGCATAGCGGCTCGCGGACCATTCATAGCCCAGCAGGACCAGAAAACCGAAGGCCGTGGCAGCGAAGGCACCGATCAGCGACGAGCGAGGGGTGTCCAGCACGGAGTCGTGCAGCGCATAGATATCCAGCTCGCTGAGCAAGTGGTGACAGGCGACCAGGGCAATACAGAACAACAACAGGGTGACGGCCAGGCCGATAGGCTGACGGTATTTGCTGATCAGTTCGCCGAGCGCCGGGCGCGAGCGAATCGGATCGGGATCTGGAGCGGTTTCAGGTACCGCAGGGTCGAGAGCGTTGGGCGAGTCGGGGCGCATCAATCACCTCTTGGATAATGCGCAACAGGATGAGGGTATCCAATCAAGTTACCAATCCTTACGAAGAAAATAATTCAGTACATATTAACCTGTCAGCACATTCTACAGGCCTGGCGGTTCAGCTATAGGGGAAGTTTCACGGCTGACCTCCCCTCAGGTGGACCACGTTTTTGCCATTCAGTGCGACGTCAAAGTGTCGCGCAAACAAAAAAGGCCACTCTTTCGAGTGGCCTTTTTCGATGTTGGTTGCGGGAGCCGGATTTGAACCGACGACCTTCGGGTTATGAGCCCGACGAGCTACCAGACTGCTCCATCCCGCGTCTGTGGGGGCGCATTCTACCTGTAAAGGTGAGGGTGTCAAGCAAGAGTTTGATCTTTCTTCAGATGAGCTGATTGTTATCAGATGAGCCGGGTTTCACCATGAAACAACCAGACACAAAAAAGGCCACTCTTTCGAGTAGCCTTCTTTGATGTTTGGTTGCGGGAGCCGGATTTGAACCGACGACCTTCGGGTTATGAGCCCGACGAGCTACCAGACTGCTCCATCCCGCGTCTGTGGGGTGGATTCTACAGCGTAGCCCCGGGCTGTCAATCGCTGATTTCAAGAAAACTCTTTTTGTTCAACCGCTTAGCGTGGCATGAAAGCCGTGTAAGCCATGCAGAGCAAGGCTTTGCGGGCTATTGGCCGGGGCATGACGATTGAAAAAATAAATCTGAAACAGGGCAGGGCAGGGCGATCTCGTCGGCGATGGCTGCAATTGGCCAGCCGGTGGTGCGATACTGACTGTACATTTGTACAACCTTTTGCAAAAGAATTACCGGTACATGACCCAGCGCAAGATCATCCATGTCGACTGCGACTGCTTTTATGCGGCCATCGAGATGCGCGACGACCCGCAACTGGCCGGCAAGCCGCTGGCGGTCGGCGGTTCGGCCGAGCGCCGGGGGGTGATCGCCACCTGCAATTACGAGGCTCGCGCCTATGGCGTGCGTTCGGCCATGTCGTCCCGCCATGCACTGAAACTGTGCCCCGACCTGACCATCGTCAAGCCGCGCATGGATGCCTATAAAGAGGCGTCCCGGGAAATCCACGGGATCTTTCGCGAATACACCGAGCAGATCGAGCCGCTGTCATTGGATGAGGCTTACCTGGACGTGTCCGACTGCAGCCACTTTTCCGGCAGCGCGACCCGTATTGCCCAGGACATTCGCCGCAAAGTCTCCCAGCGTCTGCACATCACTGTCTCGGCGGGTGTGGCGCCCAACAAGTTTCTCGCCAAGATTGCCAGTGACTGGCGCAAGCCCAACGGGCTGTTCGTCATCACTCCGGCCGAGGTCGAGGCGTTCGTTGCCGACCTGCCGGTGAGCAAGTTGCATGGGGTAGGCAAGGTCACGGCAGACAAGTTGGCAAGGTTGGGCATCGAGACCTGCCAGCAGCTGCGCGAGTGGAAGAAGCTGACGCTGGTGCGTGAATTCGGCAGTTTTGGCGAGCGCCTGTGGAATCTGGCCCACGGTATCGACGAGCGAGCGGTGCACAACGACAGTCGACGTCAATCCATCAGCGTCGAGAACACCTACGACGTCGATCTGCCGGATCTCGCCAGTTGCCTGGAAAAACTGCCGGAGCTGATGGAGACGCTGGCAGGACGCATGGCTCGCATCGACAGCAGTTACCGGCCGGGCAAGCCCTTTGTCAAAGTGAAATTCCATGACTTCACCCAGACTACGCTGGAGCAGGCGGGGGCAGGGCGAGACCTGGCCAGTTATCAACAGTTGCTCAGCCAGGCGTATTCCCGTGGTGAGAAACCGGTACGGCTGTTGGGGATAGGGGTGCGGTTGGAGGATTTGCGCGGGAGGTTGGAGCAGTTGGAGCTGTTTGGCTGACAGGGCCAGCCTCGATATCAAGGTTCACCCTGTCGGAGCAGCGCTTGGGGCCCGATGGCATCACCGCGCAAACCCGCCGGACCGCGTCGCCAGTATCGCAGTCAAGGCTTGCTCCGCAGCGTCCTGAATTGATCTCGAACGCTGTGGGAGCAAGCTCGGTTGTCAGCGCTGGATACGCGCCTTGAGGAAACCCAGCACATCAGCCACTGGCAAGGCCTGAGCCTCGCTTTCGGTACGGCTCTTGTACTCCAGGTTGCCCTCGGCCAGGCCGCGGTCGCTGACCACGATGCGGTGTGGGATGCCGATCAGTTCCATGTCGGCGAACTTGATGCCCGGGCTGGTTTTTTTGTCACGGTCATCCAGCAGCACTTCGAAGCCGGCGGCGGTCAGTTCGGCGTACAGCTTGTCAGTGGCTTCGCGAACCTGTTCGGTTTCATAGCGCAGCGGCACCAGGGCCACCTGGAAAGGCGCAAGGGTGTCGCTCCAGATGATACCGCCGGCGTCATGGTTCTGCTCGATGGCAGCGGCGACCACGCGGGACACACCGATGCCGTAGCAGCCCATGGTCAGGGTCACTGGCTTGCCGTTCTCGCCCAGTACCTGGCACTTCATGGCTTCGCTGTACTTGGTGCCCAGCTGGAAGATGTGGCCCACTTCGATGCCGCGCTTGATGCTCAGCGTGCCGTGCCCGTCCGGGCTTGGGTCGCCGTTCACAACGTTGCGCAGGTCGGCCACTTCCGGCACCGGCAGGTCTCGTTCCCAGTTGACACCGAAATAGTGCTTGTCGTCGATGTTGGCGCCCACGCCGAAGTCGCTCATCAGAGCCACCGAGCGATCGATGATGCAAGGCAGCGGCAGATTCAGTGGGCCGAGGGAGCCGGCACCGGCGCCGATGGCCGCGCGCAATTCGGCCTCAGTGGCCATGACCAGCGGGCTGGCCACCTGTGGCTGGTTGGCGGCCTTGATTTCATTGAGCTCGTGGTCGCCACGGATGATCAAGGCAATCAGCTTGCCTTCTTCAGCGGCGTGCACCACCAGGGTCTTGACAGTCTTTTCGATGGCCAGGCCAAAGTTTTCCACCAGTTGCGCGATGGTCTTGGCGTTGGGGGTGTCCACCAGACGCAGTGCTTCGCTGGCGGCTGGGCGGCTGGATTCCCGCGGAACGGCCTCGGCTTTTTCGATGTTGGCCGCGTACTGCGAGCCGTCGCTGAAAACGATGTCGTCTTCACCGGATTCGGCCAGCACGTGGAACTCGTGGGAGCCGGCGCCGCCGATGGAGCCATTGTCGGCTTCCACTGGGCGGAATTTGAGGCCCAGGCGCGTGAAGATATTGGTGTACGCCAGGTGCATGCGGTCGTAAGTCTGCTGCAGGGAAGCCTGGTCGGTATGGAAGGAGTAGGCGTCCTTCATGATGAACTCGCGACCGCGCATCAGGCCGAAGCGCGGACGGATCTCGTCACGGAACTTGGTCTGGATCTGGTACATGTTGATGGGCAGCTGTTTATAGCTGTTCAACTCGTTGCGGGCGATGTCGGTGATCACCTCTTCGTGGGTCGGCCCGGCGCAGAATTCGCGATCGTGGCGGTCTTTCAGGCGCAGCAACTCGGGGCCGTACTGCTCCCAGCGGCCGGATTCCTGCCACAGCTCGGCGGGCTGGATACCGGGCATCAGCACTTCCAGGGCGCCCGCAGCGTCCATTTCCTGACGGACGATGGCTTCGACCTTGCGCATCACTCGCAGACCCATCGGCAGCCAGGTGTAAAGGCCCGAGGCGAGCTTGCGGATCATGCCGGCGCGCAGCATGAGCTGGTGGCTGATGACGACCGCGTCGGAAGGGGTTTCTTTGAGCGTGGCGAGCAAATATTGACTGGTGCGCATGGTAGGCCGTTGTCTGTTGCTGAATTGTAGTGTGACTGGGCATTGTACGGGCACGTTCTCCCCCGGTACAAGGCGGGTGGGGGGAGGTGGTCCCCTCTATATATAGAGGGGCAAACAAAAGCCCGGCTGAGCCGGGCTTTTGTTTGCAGCGCCAATACCGTTGCGAGCAGAGCTCGCCTCGATTACAGGATCGAGATCGGGTAGTCGACGATCAGGCGGAACTCTTTGTGGTCGCCGTCGATCTGGCCGGCATCGGCAGTGTGGAACGCCTGGCGGATGCGGAAAGACAGGTCTTTCGCAGGGCCGGACTGAACAACGTACTTGGCTTCGACGTTGATTTCGTGGTGCTCGATGTCAGTGTACTGACGATCGTAACCGGCGTTGACGTACGGGCTGTCAGCAGCGATCTTGCTGTTGTCGATGTCCCAGCCGTAGACATAACGGGTCATGAAGCTCAAGCCAGGTACGCCGTAGCTGGCCATGTTCAGGTCATAGCGAGCTTGAACCGATTTTTCACCCGGGCTGTTGAAGTCAGAGAACTGAATCGAGTTAGCCAGGAAGATCGAGTCGCCACCGCGGTTGTTGTCACCCACACCGATGTAGTCGAACGGGCTGTTGCCGTTGACCTTCTGGAAGGCCAGGGTCAGGGTATGCGCGGTGAGGAAAGAGTAGGCTGCCGACAACGACCACGTGTTGTTGGAGATGTCACCCATCTTGGCCGAACCCGAGTCGCGGGTGTTGTAGTAGTTGAAGTCGAAAGTCAGCGCCTGGGTATCAGTCAAGGCCAGTGCGTAGTTCACGTTGGCATAGTACTGGTTCCAGATGTCTTCCAGCTTCATGCCGTACAGCGAAGCGGACAGGGCATCATTGATTTGATACTTGCCGCCGGCATAAGTGGCCGCACGCGACGTGGCGCCGCCGTATTCGGAACCGATCTCGCCATCACGGTTGACAGTGGATTCACTGGTGGCCGACGTGAAACGACCGGCTTCCAGGTCCAGACCTTTGATCTCGCTGCTCTGGATGGTAGTACCGGTGGCCGTCTGCGGCAGCAGACGCGAACCGCCGACAGCGAACACGGGCGAAGTAGTAGGCTGCTGGTTGCCGATTTTGATTTCGGTTTTCGAGAAGCGGATTTTCAGAGCGGCGCCGGCTTTGCCGAAGCTGTCCGACGGGCTGCCGTCGTGGCTGACTTCGGTGTTGTTGGTACCGGTGGTGCCTTTGCCGCCATCCAGTTTAACGCCCAGGTAGCCGAACGCATCAACACCAAAGCCCACAGTGCCCTGGGTGAAGCCCGAGCTGAACACGCCCTGAAAACCCTGAGTCCAGTCAATGGAGTCGTGGGAGTTATTCTTGTTGTCACGGTTGAAATAATAGTTACGCAGCAGAACGTTCAGGGTGCTGTCTTGAACAAAGCCCTTGGCATCTGCCTGGTCGCTGACGAAGGCTGCTGCCGAGGCCAGTTGGGTGCTGGCAGCGGTAACTGCCAATGCGATTGCGCTCCACTTCATCACTTTCACGTGACTTGCTCCTTTGGTTTTAGGAAGAGTACTGCCGGTCCACCTGGTTTTTTATCTGGGCCGGCTCTTTCTTTTTTTGCCGTGACGGACAACTCCGTTGCGGCGGGTTCAGGGTGCTGCGTATGCGGTATTGCCCATGTGCCGAAGCGCTTTCCCGCGTCAAGAGCCGCATCGCTATCGGCTCTTCCCCCGAGGGTTGGCGACCTGAATCAAGTTTCAGGCCTTTGCTTCGGTACACTCCGTAAACGGGTTCGTTGCCACTTGGGTGACTCACGCAACCTTCGCTACATGGCTCAGGTCGTCTATACGAGTGATGTTGCAACAAGCGTGCACAAAGGTGACATCTTCTAACAAATTTTTCACAACTTTTTTTCTTGACCGGCGGAACCCCCTGTAAACACTAGGGTCTGGCAGGTTTTTTTGTAAAATAACCGGCGCCTTTCGTTACCTGGCCGCCGCTAACCCTGAAGTCAGGTTGTTACCGCTGTGAGGCAATGTGGGAATGTTACTCCCCGTCCGATGCACTGAGATTAGCCAGAACGGCTCTTTTTGGTGCGAAAGGTAGCGCCAGCGTTTTAGATGCTAGACGAGCCGTGCGCTTTCGCATAGCAATCGGATAGACGGAATTTCTCGCTGTGTAAGGCAGTTAGGCATAAGACCTCGTGTGAAATATTGATCTAAGCCCGCTTTCCGTCAGCCCTTTGTGAATGTTCGCACCGAAAAAGTGCGCACTGCGCCATCAAGCATCACTTCGGTCAACGCGGTATAGACCGCTGCCTCGGGCCGGCGGATGCGGGATTGAACGAAGCAGGCATGCCATTTAAGAGTGCAGCGCCGGCAATAGGTGATCGCCTAGGTAAACGGCGTTATCCTGCAGCCACCCTGGCGAGTCTTTGTCCTGGGCATTCATTACCCAACGCTTCGGGAGATCTCACGGTGTTTCATCTGGATTCACGCCTTGAACAAGACACTCACCACCTGGGGGATCTGCCACTGTGCCGTGTGTTGCTAAGCAATGACGCGCAGTACCCCTGGTTCATTCTGGTGCCTCGGCTGGCCGAGGTCAGCGAACTGTTCGATCTTGATGAAGCCGCGCGCCGGCAGTTGTGGCTGGAAACCGAGCTGCTGACCCAGCGTCTGAGTGAGGCCTATGGGGCCGACAAAATGAACGTCGCAACCCTGGGCAATGTGGTTTCCCAATTGCATATGCACGTCATCGTTCGTTATCGCCGCGATGCCGCCTGGCCCGCGCCGGTCTGGGGCAAATCCCCGGCACAGCCCTATACGCTCGAGCAACTGGCCGCTGTACGGCTTAAGTTCAAGACCTTACTGGGCGAAAGTTGCAGTTTCGTGGAGGCAGGGGTATGAGCCTTGAAGAGCGCATCAATGACCTGGAGGGGCGGCTGGCCTTTCAGGATGACACCATCCAGGCGCTGAACGACGTGCTGGTCAAACAACAGAACGTAGTGGATCGCTTGCAGTTGCAGATGGCCGCCTTGCTCAAGCGTCATGCCGAGTTGGTGGGCCAGTTTGAAGCGGTGGAGGAGGAAGCGCCGCCGCCCCACTACTGATCTCGGCCTGCCTGAACGCTTTGCAAAAAAAAAGCCCCTGCTGATCAGGGGCTTTTTCATGGCAGTGATTGTCAGCGGCGAGGCGACGCCGCAATTACATCTTCTGCCTGCAGGCCTTTGTCACGGTTCATGACCGAAAACTCTACGCGTTGGCCTTCCACCAGGACGCGATGGCCTTCCCCGCGAATGGCACGAAAGTGCACGAAGATATCGTCGCCCGAATCGCGGGAAATGAAGCCGAAACCCTTGGACGTGTTGAACCACTTGACCGTGCCGGTATCGCGGTTGGTCATATCGTAGTGTGCAGCCGGTGCGCTGGCGGCAGGCGACGAGCGGTAAAAGCTCACACCTAGATGCAGGGCAACGGCCAGCAGGGTGCAGGTCAGGCTGAACAGCACGGCTGGTTGATTGCCGATGACCGGCAATGGCGCCAGCAGGGCGATGGTCTGCAGGATCACCGCCAGCACCAGCAGGGCACTGGAAAGGTTTTGCAGTTGGTGGCGCCCGCCACGGTGCCAATAAGGCACCACCGGCGCGATCAGCAGGTTGAGCAGGCCGAACAAGGCCAGGTAGACAGCGTCAGGTTGTTCCAGGTAGGGCAGCGCATCGGCGCGCAGGTTGGGTATGAAGGACAGCAGCAAGGCTGCTGCGCCCGTTACCAGATGAACGATTTTCAACATTTTGATTGACTCACGTTAAGACGGATCGCAAGGAAGAGCTGCCGTGGCACGGTCGCCCATGAACTGAAAGGGCGGTAATCACGTGTCACGACAAGCCTATGCGTCGATTTCCGGGGGGTCGAACGCACGCCAGCTATTTAACAGCAAAGCGTGGGGCTTCTCAAATCAAGCGCTTAGGTGGCGTACCCGGTAGTTGTTTACAAGATATGTGTGGTGCTGTCGGGGCTTTGCCAGGCAGAAGGTGCGGGCCTGCCGGGCGGGCGGAAAAACCAGTGGGAAACGCTGCCGTGCCCGTTCTTGAGGCATTGCGTGGCAGTTACAATTCGCGCGCTGCAGCGCGTTCGCCGCTGGTTTTAAATGGTTGTCCTCTGCTGGACCGATGGCAGTTCCCTTACTTGACGCATTGCGCAAGTACTGCCCGGTTCATTCGGTTCAAGGAAGAATCATGCTCAGCACCCGTGATGTCATCGCTCCCGTTATCTCCCGCGTCCTCGATCAAGCTTGCAAGCAGGGCCTCGATCCGTTCGAACAGCAGTTCGACATGCTCCTGGCTCGGCCGGTCTCCCGTTCGGTCCGGCTCAACGGCTTCGCCACCTGTCTGCGTCTTGAAGAGATCTACTGGAAGATTCTCGATCGCATCGCTCGGGCCAACGACTGTTCGATCAATGGAGTGCTCTCGCACATCGACCGCCAGGTGCACCTGCGCTATGGCGGGGTGAAGAACTTCAGCGGCCTGGTCCGAGTCGTGTGCGTGGTGCACCTGCTCGAATACCCGGTCAGCGAATGAGACGGCAGGCTGCACAGCGTTGATTAACCGGATATAATCCCGCTCTTTGTTGTTTGGCGCCGTGCGTGCCTTGAACCAGCTCGTCGAGAGATATCCCATGCCCATGTATGACTATCAGTGCGAGGCCTGCGGCCACCCGTTGGAAGCGATCCAGAAGATCGGCGCGCCGCCGTTGACCGATTGCCCTGCCTGCCAGGCGCCCGCCTTGAAGAAAATGCTGTCCATGCCCGGCTTTCGCTTGAGCGGTAGCGGCTGGTACGAGACGGACTTCAAGACCGGTACGAAAAAGAACCTGGCCGGCGCCGACAAGCCTGACTGACTTGCGCCAGACCTCTCCCGAATATCGAATCAAGAGAAGCGAAACCACCATCATGATGCGCAGCCATTATTGCGGCCAACTGAACGAGACCCTGGATGGTCAGGAAATTTCCCTTTGCGGCTGGGTCCACCGTCGTCGCGACCATGGCGGGGTGATTTTCCTCGATATCCGTGATCGTGAAGGCATGGCCCAGGTGGTCTTCGACCCGGATCGCGCGCAAAGCTTTGCTGCTGCCGACCGCGTGCGCAGCGAATACGTGGTGCGCATCACCGGCAAGGTTCGCCTGCGTCCGGCCGGTGCAGTCAACCCGAACATGGCCTCTGGCGGCATTGAAGTGCTGGGCTACGAGCTCGAAGTGCTGAACGAAGCCGAGACGCCACCGTTCCCGCTCAACGAATTCTCCGACGTCGGTGAAGAAACGCGCCTGCGTTATCGCTTCATCGACCTGCGTCGCCCTGAAATGGCCGAGAAGCTGCGTCTGCGTTCGCGGATCACCACCAGCATCCGTGGTTACCTCGACCAGAACGGCTTCCTCGACGTCGAAACGCCGATTCTGACCCGTGCCACGCCGGAAGGTGCTCGCGACTACCTGGTGCCGAGCCGTACTCACCCCGGCAGCTTCTTTGCCTTGCCACAATCGCCACAGCTGTTCAAACAACTATTGATGGTGGCCGGCTTCGATCGCTACTACCAGATCGCCAAATGCTTCCGTGACGAAGACCTGCGTGCCGACCGTCAGCCTGAGTTCACTCAGATCGACATCGAAACCAGCTTCCTCGACGAAAGCGAAATCATCGACATCACCGAGAAAATGGTGCGCAAGCTGTTCAAGGAAGTGCTGGACGTGGAATTCGCCGAATTCCCCCACATGACCTTCGAAGAGGCCATGCGCCGTTACGGTTCCGACAAGCCCGACCTGCGTAACCCGCTGGAACTGGTCGACGTCGCCGACCAGCTGAAGGACGTCGAATTCAAGGTGTTCAGCGGCCCGGCCAATGACCCGAAAGCCCGCGTTGCAGCCTTGCGCGTGCCCGGTGGTGCGAGCATGCCGCGCAGCAAGATCGACGACTACACCAAGTTTGTCGGCATCTACGGCGCGCGCGGTCTGGCCTACATCAAGGTGAACGAGCGTGCCAAGGGCGTCGAAGGGCTGCAGTCGCCGATCGTCAAGAACATCCCCGAGGCCAATCTCAATGTCATCCTCGACCGCGTTGGCGCGGTTGACGGAGACATCGTGTTCTTCGGCGCCGACAAGGCGAAGATTGTCAGCGAAGCCCTGGGTGCCCTGCGCATCAAGGTCGGCAACGACCTGGAGCTGCTGACCTGCGAGTGGGCCCCGATGTGGGTCGTCGATTTTCCGATGTTCGAAGAGAACGACGACGGCAGCTTTTCGGCCTTGCATCACCCGTTCACCGCACCCAAGTGCAGCCCGGCGGAGCTGGAGGCCAACCCGGCCACGGCGTTGTCGCGCGCCTACGACATGGTGCTCAACGGCACCGAGCTGGGTGGCGGTTCGATCCGTATCCACCGCAAGGACATGCAACAGGCGGTGTTCCGTCTGCTGGGCATCCAGGAAGCCGAGCAGGAAGAGAAATTCGGTTTCCTGCTCGACGCGTTGAAATACGGTGCACCACCCCATGGTGGCCTGGCTTTCGGTCTGGACCGTCTGGTGATGCTGATGACTGGCGCCCAGTCGATCCGCGAAGTGATCGCTTTCCCTAAAACCCAGAGTGCTGCGGATGTCATGACCCAGGCGCCGGGTGTGGTGGATGCCAAGGCGTTGCGTGAACTGCACATTCGTTTGCGCGAGACGCCGAAGGCGGAGTGATCCCCGATCGCCGAGCAACCGGGTTCTGCGCAGGACCGAGCTTGCTCGGGAAGACGGTGTAGGCCTCTCCCGAGCACATTCGGTCCTGCGCGCTCAGGCTTGTTCGCCGGGGTCGATATTCGAACCAAGAATTCTGGAGCAACACATGGCTGGTCATTCCAAATGGGCGAACATCAAGCACCGCAAAGAGCGCCAGGACGCCAAGCGGGGCAAGATTTTTACCAAGTGGATTCGTGAGTTGACCGTGGCGGCCCGTGCGGGCGGCGGCGATCCGGGTTCCAATCCGCGTTTGCGTCTGGCGCTGGACAAGGCGCTGGGCGCCAACATGAGCCGCGACATCATTGATCGTGCCGTGGCCCGCGGTACCGGGGCGGCCGGCAGCGATGACGTCGAGGAACTCAGCTATGAAGGCTACGGCCCGGGTGGCGTGGCGGTGATGGTCGAGTGCATGACCGACAACCGCAACCGTACGGCTGCAGCCGTGCGCCACGCGTTCAGCAAGTGCGGTGGCAACCTGGGTACGGACGGATCGGTCGCCTACCTGTTCGATCGCAAGGGCCAGATCAGCTTCGCCGCCGGCGTCGATGAGGATGCCTTGATGGAGGCGGCCATGGAGGCCGATGCCGATGACGTGGTGGGGAATGAAGACGGCTCGTTTGACGTCTTCACGTCCTTTGCCGGGTTCTATGGTGTGCGCAATGGGCTGGAGGCGGCGGGTTTCAAGGCTGCCGACGCAGAAATCGTGATGCTGCCGACCACCAGCGCCGAGCTGGATCTGGAGGGGGCCGAAAAAGTCCTCAAGCTGATCGACATGTTGGAGGACCTGGATGACGTGCAGAACGTCTATTCCAACGCCGAGATCCCCAACGAGGTGATGGAACAGCTGGGCTGAGTCGTTCCCGGCGGTACACTGGAAGCCGGAGTCGCCAGGCCGCGTGAAATACGCGACCATGCGGCTCCGGCTTCTGTCATCAGGCGAAGACTGCCGATACCCACCCTCATGCTGCAGGCTTTATGACGTTAATCCTAGGTATCGACCCCGGTTCGCGCATCACCGGTTATGGCATTGTTCGCGACATCGGCCGCGGCTGCGAATACGTGGCGTCCGGCTGCATTCGTACGGGCGGCGGGTTGTTGCAGGAGCGTCTGCAAATCGTCTTTCGCGGTGTACGCGAGGTGATCCAGACCTACGGCCCGGTGACCATGGGCATCGAGAAGGTGTTCATGGCCCGCAATGCCGACTCGGCGCTCAAGCTGGGGCAGGCCCGCGGAGCAGCCATCGTGGCAGCGGTGGAAGAAGGTCTGGAGATTGCCGAATACAGCGCGACCCAGGTCAAGCAGGCCATTG
Source organism: Pseudomonas sp. dw_358 (assembly GCF_018449655.1). GTDB lineage: Bacteria > Pseudomonadota > Gammaproteobacteria > Pseudomonadales > Pseudomonadaceae > Aquipseudomonas. The sequence goes on along the minus strand of NZ_JAAVUX010000003.1, from coordinate 252,177 downwards.
CCGGTACCGGGGGGGCGAACAAGGAGCAGGTGCAGATGATGGTCATGCATCTGCTCAAACTGACTCAGAAACCCCAGATCGATGCGTCGGATGCCCTGGCGATTGCCCTGTGTCATGCGCACACCCGCTCCAGCCTGATTCCCCATGGGCTGATCGGCGCACGCAGTCGCAGCGGTCGTCTGCGGATGTGATTGCAGTATCGACTTGCACATTTTACGTTGTCGGACCCTGCGATCCTGCAATGATGGCGGGATTGCTCGCCACGATTTAGGAAACAGACTGTGATTGGACGATTGCGCGGAACCTTGGCAGAAAAACAGCCGCCGCACCTGATTCTCGACGTGAATGGCCTGGGCTATGAGCTTGAGGTGCCCATGACCACCTTGTATCGGCTACCGCCGGTCGGCGAACCGGTGACCCTGCACACCCATCTGGTGGTCCGGGAAGACGCGCAATTGCTGTACGGTTTTTACGAACGCCGCGAGCGCGAACTGTTTCGTGAGTTGATCCGTCTCAATGGTGTCGGCCCGAAACTGGCACTTGCCTTGATGTCCGGGCTGGATGTGGACGAACTGGTGCGCTGCGTTCAGGCTCAGGACACGTCGGCGCTGGTCAGAATCCCCGGGGTCGGGAAAAAGACCGCCGAGCGCCTGCTGGTGGAGCTCAAGGACCGCTTCAAGGCCTGGGAGACCGTACCCGGTCTGTTCCAGCTGGTGCCCAATGGCCCGCAAGGTCCGGCACCGGTCAATACCGCCGAAACCGATGCGGTCAGCGCGCTGATCTCCCTGGGCTACAAGCCCCAGGAGGCCAGCCGCGCGGTCGCGGCCATCGATGCCAAGGGCCTGAGCAGTGAAGAACTGATCCGTCGCACCTTGAAAGGAATGATTTAAGTGATCGAAGCTGACCGTCTGATTACCGCCACCGGCCGCGACCGCGAGGAGCAGCAGGACCGTGCCATTCGGCCGTTGAGTCTGGCCGAATACATCGGCCAGCCGACCGTGCGTGAGCAGATGGAGCTGTTTATCCAGGCCGCGCGCGGGCGCAACGAATCGCTGGACCACACCTTGATCTTTGGCCCGCCGGGTCTGGGCAAGACGACGCTGGCCAATATCATCGCCCAGGAAATGGGCGTGTCGATCAAGAGCACTTCGGGCCCTGTCCTCGAGCGGCCTGGAGACCTGGCGGCGCTGTTGACCAATCTCGAACCTCATGACGTGCTGTTCATCGATGAGATCCATCGTCTGTCGCCGATCGTCGAGGAGGTGCTGTATCCGGCCATGGAAGATTTCCAGCTGGACATCATGATCGGCGAAGGTCCGGCAGCGCGCTCGATCAAGCTGGATCTGCCACCCTTTACCCTCGTGGGCGCGACCACCCGCGCCGGGATGCTGACCAATCCGCTGCGCGACCGGTTCGGTATCGTTCAGCGCCTGGAGTTCTACAGCACTGAGGATCTGGCGACCATTGTCTGCCGCTCGGCGAGCATCCTCGGCTTGCAGATCGAGGAGCAGGGGGCCTTCGAGATCGCTCGCCGTGCCCGCGGCACACCGCGTATTGCCAATCGCCTGCTGCGTCGGGTGCGGGACTTTGCCCAGGTGCGGGCGCAGGGCCACATCACCAAGCCCATCGCCGATCAGGCCTTGAACATGCTGGATGTCGACGAGCGTGGCTTCGACCACCAGGACCGACGTCTTCTGTTGACCCTGATCGAGAAGTTCGACGGTGGCCCGGTGGGCGTGGACAGCCTGGCGGCTGCCATCAGTGAGGAGCGTCACACCATCGAGGATGTGCTGGAGCCTTATCTGATTCAGCAGGGCTACATCATGCGTACCCCGCGTGGGCGAGTGGTCACCCGGCATGCCTACCTGCATTTCGGCCTGAACATTCCCAATCGGCTTGGGGAAATGCCGGACATCCAGGTTCAGGACGTACCTGAATGAACGGAGTCGAATGCGAGTTTCGGTGGTCCTAGGGCTGGTGTGCAGAGCAAACCGCCTGAACACTGGTAAAACGAATAAAAAACAGTTGCCTGCCTGGATTGGCAACCCGAGGAGTAAGCACTAGAGTATGCGCGCGCAAAACGGGCTTGGGCCATTCGCACACCGCTGTCGCGTTTATTACGAGGACACCGATGCGGGTGGCGTTGTTTATTACGTCAACTACCTGAAATTCATGGAAAGGGCTCGTACCGAGCACCTGCGCGAGTTGGGTTTTTCCCAGTCGTCGCTGGTCCTGGACAACCTCTTGTTCGTGGTGCACTCCACTGAAACGCGCTATCACGCGCCGGCCCGTCTGGATGACGAGCTGCTGGTGAGTGCCCAGGTGGTGGAATTGAATCGTGCCAGCCTGCGATTTTCGCAGCGAGTGACGCGAGCGACAGATGATGTGCTGCTCTGTGAAGGGCAGTTTTTGGTGGCCTGCGTGCGCGCCGACAATTTTAAACCCCGGGCCATCCCCACAGCACTGCGTGCGGCCTTTGCCGACGCGAGCGGCCCGGGTAAAACTCTAGAGCAGGAGATATAAGCGTGGAAGCTAACGTCGTCGACCATTCCTCCATGTGGAGCATGGTCAGCAATGCCAGTATCGTTGTGCAACTGGTCATGCTGATCCTGATTGCCGCATCGGTGACTTCCTGGGTCATGATCTTTCAACGCAGCACCATGCTGCGGGCCGGCAAGCGTGCCCTCGATGGTTTCGAGGAGCGTTTCTGGTCAGGCATCGACCTGTCCAAGCTGTATCGCCAGGCGGGCAGCAACCCGGACCCTGATTCGGGCGTCGAGCAGGTGTTCCGCGCCGGCTTCAAGGAGTTTTCGCGTCTGCGCCAGCAGCCCGGCGTGGACCCGGATGCGGTCATGGAAGGTGTCGGTCGCGCCATGCGCGTAGCCGTTTCCCGTGAAGAAGAAAAGCTCGAGCAGAGCCTGCCGTTCCTCGCCACCGTCGGTTCGGTCAGCCCGTACATCGGCCTGTTCGGCACCGTGTGGGGGATCATGAACTCCTTCCGTGGCCTGGCAACCGCCCAACAAGCGACCCTGGCCACCGTGGCCCCGGGTATTTCCGAAGCGCTGGTGGCCACCGCCATCGGCCTGTTCGCCGCTATCCCGGCGGTCATTGCCTACAACCGCTTCGCCGCTCGCAGCGAAACCCTGATCAACCGTTACTACACCTTTGCTGACGAGTTCCAGGCCATCCTGCACCGCAAAGTGCACACCAGCGAAGAGTGAGCAGGTAAACCCAATGATTCGAGGTCGTCGTCCAAAACGCAAGCCGGTCGCCGAGATGAACGTAGTGCCTTACATCGACGTGATGCTGGTACTGCTGGTCATCTTCATGGTTACCGCTCCGATGCTCAACCAGGGCGTGAAAGTCGACCTGCCCAAGGTTTCCAGCGAAGCCTTGCCGCAGGACAACAACAACCAGGTGCTGACCATCTCCATCAAGGCTGACAAGACCTACTACTGGAACGTAGGCAGTGAAGTCGACACCGACAAGCAGCAGGCCAAGGCCCTGACCCTGCCCCAGATGACCCAGGCAGTGACCGCGATCATTGCCCAGGGCACTGCGTCGGGCAAACACACCCAGGTCTTCATTCGTGGCGACAAGTCCGTGGACTACGGCTCGGTCATGGGTGCCATGGGCGGGTTGCAGAAGGCGGGTGTGGGTAACGTCGGCCTGATTACCGAGGCGCCCTGATGCGACATCGAGAGCCCTCCGCCTCGGAAAGCTACTACTGGCCCACGGTGTGGGCCGTGGCCTTGCACGTTCTGATTTTCGGTCTGCTGTTTGTCAGCTTTGCCATGACGCCTGACCTGCCGCAAGCCAAGCCGATCGTGCAGGCCACCCTGTATCAGCTTAAATCCAAGAGCCAAGCGACCGAGCAGACCAACCAGAAACTCGCGGGCGAAGCGAAGAAGTCGGCTGCGCGCCAGACTGAAGTCGAGCAGATGGAGCAGAAGAAGGTCGAGCAGGAAGAGATAAAAGCCGCCCAGGAACAAAAGAAAGCCGACGCGGCTCAAAAAGCCGAAGAAGCCAAGGCGGCCGATGCCGCGAAGAAAGCCGACGCCGATTCGAAGGCCGCCGCCAAAGCCGCAGACGATGCGAAGAAAGCCGACGACGCCAAGAAAGCCGACGACGCGAAGAAGGCTGCAGACGCCAAGAAAGCCGAGCAGGCCGACATCGCCAAGAAAAAGGCCGAAGAGGAAGAAGAGAAGAAAGAGGCCGCCGAGGAGGCCAAGAAACAGGCCGCCGACGACGCGAAGAAAAAAGCTGCCGAGGACGCCAAGAAGCAGGCTGCCGAGGATGCCAAGAAACAGGCAGCAGAAGAGGCCAAGGAAGCCGCCGCTTCTGCTGCCGCCGACGCCAAGAAGAAAGCAGCCGAAGACGCGAAGAAAACCGCCGATGCGGCCAAGAAGAAAGCTCAGGATGCGGCGCGTAAATCGGCCGAGGAGAAAAAGGCCCAGGCCCTGGCGGACCTGTTGTCCGACAAGCCTGAGCGCCAACAGGCCCTCGCCGACGAGCAAGGCGACCAGACTGCCGGCAACTACGACGACCTGATTCGCTCGCGGGCCGCTGAAGGCTGGACCCGTCCACCTTCTGCGCGCAAAGGCATGTCGGTGCAATTGCAGATCAACATGTTGCCGGACGGGACCGTGACTTCGGTCAAGGTGATCAGGTCCAGCAATGATGCGGCCTACGATGCTTCGGCGGTGGCCGCCGTGAAGAATATTGGCCGATTGACAGAAATGCAGGGCTTGAAACCGAACGAATTCAACCCTTACCGTTCATTCAAGATGACATTCACACCTGAGGACCTAGCCTTGTGATTAACCTTCTTCGAGGACTGCTGTTGGTTCTATGTTGCGCCGCGGGTTTCGCCGCTGCCGACGAAAAGAACATCATGGTCACCAGCGGCAGCGATCGGGCCGCCCCCATTGCCGTCGTACCCTTCGGCTGGCAGGGTGGCACCGTGCTGCCCGACGACATTGCCGATATCGTCAGCAACGACCTGCGCAACTCCGGTTTTTACGAACCGTTGCCGCGCCAGAACATGATCAGCCAGCCGACCCAGGCCAGCGAAGTCATCTTTCGTGACTGGAAAGCACTCAATGCCCAATACCTGATGGTCGGCAAGATCGTGCCAGCGGGCGGGCGCCTGCAGGTTTCCTACACGTTGTTCAACGTCGCTACCGAACAGCCGGTGCTGACCGGCAGTGTGTCGGGGACCACCGATCAGTTGCGCGACATGGCGCACTACATTTCCGACCAGTCTTTCGAGAAGCTGACCGGCATCAAAGGTGCGTTTTCCACCCGCATGCTGTATGTCACGGCCGAGCGGGCATCGGTGAACAACACCCGCTACACGCTGCAACGCTCGGACTATGACGGTGCTCGTGCAGTGACCCTGCTGCAGTCGCGCGAGCCGATTCTGTCGCCCAGCTATGCGCCGGACGGCAAGCGTATCGCTTACGTCTCCTTTGAACAAAAACGCCCGCGGATCTTTGTTCAGAATATCGATACCGGTCGCCGTGAGCAGATCACTAACTTTGAAGGCCTGAACGGCGCCCCGGCCTTCTCGCCGGATGGCCGCAAACTGGCCATGGTGCTGTCTAAAGACGGCAACGCGGAAATTTATGTGATCGATCTGGCCTCTCGCCAATTGACCCGCGTGACCAACAACCCGGCCATCGACACTGAACCGTTTTGGGGCAAGGATGGTTCGACTATCTACTTCACCTCCGACCGGGGCGGCAAACCGCAGATCTATAAAACGACTGTGGGCAGTGGCAATGCCGATCGCGTGACTTTTATCGGTAACTACAACGCCAATCCAAAGTTGTCGGCGGATGAAAAAACGCTGGTAATGATTCATCGGCAGGATGGTTTTACCAACTTTAAGGTGGCGGCGCAGGATATACAGCGCGGAAGCGTTAAAATCCTCACAGATTCGTCTCTTGACGAGTCTCCTACTGTTGCGCCCAACGGCACCATGGTAATCTACGCCACCCGCCAGCAGGGCCGGGGAGTCTTGATGCTCGTGTCGCTTAACGGACGCGTCAGGATCCCGCTTCCAACCGCTCAAGGCGAAGTCAGAGAACCTTCGTGGTCCCCTTACCTGAACTGACGCGGCGCTTTACGTTGTACTTAACACACTGGGGTTCATTAGGAGTTTCAAGATGGAAATGCTGAAGTTTGGTAAGTTTGCTGCCCTGGCTCTGGCCATGGCTGTAGCGGTTGGTTGCTCGTCCAAAGGCGGTCAAGACGCTGGTCAAGGCGGTGCTGCTGTTGATCCTAACGCTGGTTACGGCGCTAACACCGGTGCTGTCGACGGCTCCCTGAGCGAAGAAGCTGCTCTGCGCGCTATCACCACTTTCTACTTCGAATACGACAGCTCGGAGCTGAAGCCTGAAGCCCTGCGCGCGCTGGACGTTCACGCTAAAGACCTGAAAGCCAGCGGCGCCAAAGTCGTTCTGGAAGGTAACACCGACGAACGTGGTACCCGCGAGTACAACCTGGCTCTGGGCGAACGCCGTGCCAAGGCCGTTCAGCGTTACCTGGTTCTGCAAGGTGTAGCTCCAGCTCAGCTGGAAGTTGTGTCCTACGGTGAAGAGCGTCCAGTTGCTACCGGCAACGACGAGCAATCCTGGGCTCAAAACCGTCGCGTCGAACTGCGTAAGTAATTCGTCATGCGAACGTGCCGTCGTGCTGTAACTGCTCTGGCTTTCGCCCTGCCTTTAGTGGCCTGGGGCGCGGTTCCCGTAGTGGATAGCGATGATGCCGGTGGAGGCTATACCAATAGCACCGCCAGCAGCAACGCGCCGCCGGCGGGTTACGGTACGAACGGCGCCTATGCCGGGGGAGGTGCTTCGGCACCTGTCTCGGCACAGGGTCAGCTGTTCATGCAATTGCAACAAATGCAGGATGACATCGCGAAGTTGCGCGGTCAGATCGAAGTCCAGCAAAACGATATCCAGCAGATGAAACAGGAAGCGCTGCAGCGTTATCAGGACCTCGACAGCAGAATCCAGGCGCAGCAAGCCCCTGCGGCAGCCGCTCCTAACAATTCTCAACCCAGTGGTGGTGTCAATGCCGCTGGTGCACCGGCTCCGTCCGGTCAGGATGCACCTCCCGCTGCCAGCAGCGAGCCGGGTGACCCTGCAAAAGAAAAGCTGTACTACGACGCCGCCTTCGATCTGATCAAGGCCAAGGACTTCGACAAGGCCAGCCAGGCTTTCGCCGCATTTCTGCGCAAGTACCCTAACAGCCAGTACGCCGGCAATGCGCAGTACTGGTTGGGTGAAGTAAATCTGGCAAAAGGCGACCTGCCAGGCGCCGAGCAGGCCTTCTCCAAGGTCGGCCAACTTTATCCCAAACACGCCAAGGTGCCAGACTCACTGTACAAACTGGCTGACGTTGAACGTCGGATGGGGCATACAGACAAAGTGAAAGGCATCTTGCAGCAGGTGGTTTCGCAGTACCCGGGTACTTCCGCCGCGCAATTGGCGCAGCGTGATCTGCAGAAGATGTGAAGCTTGACCCGCTGATCAATAAACCCGCTCTTGCAGCGGGTTTTTGCGTTAGAATTCGTCTCCTTTTTTGACTCACATCTGCTCGGATCACGCGCTCGCGGCTTCGGGCAGGTGCCCAACGGAGGCCGTCAGCCTGTTCAGCTGGCGCGCCCGTGGACGCCATGCAAGACACATTACGCATCACCGAAGTGTTTTACTCGTTGCAGGGTGAAACACGCACCGCCGGTTTGCCCACGGTTTTCGTGCGCCTGACCGGCTGCCCGCTGCGCTGCCAATACTGCGACAGTGCCTACGCCTTTACGGGCGGCACCGTACGCACGCTTGAATCCATCATGGACCAAGTGGCCGCGTTCAAGCCGCGCTACGTCTGCGTCACCGGAGGCGAGCCGCTGGCGCAGCCCAATGCAATCCCCCTGATGAAGATGCTCTGCGATGCCGGTTATCAGGTTTCAGTGGAAACCAGCGGATCGCTGGATATCTCGGCCGTGGACACCCGCGTCAGCCGGGTGATGGACCTCAAGACCCCCGGCTCGGAAGAAGCTCATCGCAACCGCTATGAAAACGTTGAACTGCTGACGCCCAACGACCAAGTCAAGTTTGTCCTGTGCTCACGGGATGATTACGACTGGGCTGTCTCCAAGCTGATCCAGTACGGTCTGGAGCAGCGGGTCGATGAGGTGTTGTTTTCCGCCAGTCACCACCAGTTGAGTTCAACCGACCTGGCCGACTGGATCGTGGCCGACAATCTGCCGGTCCGCCTGCAGATGCAGTTGCATAAACTTCTTTGGAACGACGAGCCGGGGCGCTGACATGAACGAAGACAACACCACCGAAAAACGCGCAGTCATCCTGTTGTCCGGCGGCCTCGACTCCGCCACCGTTGTTGCCATGGCCAAGGCTGAAGGTTACCGCTGCTACACCATGAGTTTCGACTACGGGCAGCGGCACCGCGCCGAACTCGATGCCGCTGCCCGTGTCGCCCGTGACCTTGGCGCTGTCGAACACAAGGTCATCGGCCTCGACCTCAATGGCATTGGCGGTTCAGCACTCACCGACAGCAGCATTGATGTGCCTGAAGCCCCCAGCGAAGGCATTCCGGTCACGTATGTGCCTGCGCGCAATACCGTGTTCCTGTCCCTGGCCTTGGGGTGGGCCGAAGTGCTCGGTGCCCGGGATATTTTCATTGGCGTCAACGCGGTCGACTATTCAGGTTACCCGGACTGCCGTCCCGAGTTCGTCGAGGCCTTCGAGCGCATGGCAAACCTGGCCACCAAGGCGGGCGTGGAAGGGCAGGGCTTCACCATTCAGGCGCCGCTGCAGAACCTTTCCAAGGCCGACATCGTCAGGGCCGGGGTCAAGCTGGGCGTGGACTACAGCCTGACGGTCTCCTGCTACCAAGCGGACGATCAAGGCCGTGCCTGCGGCAAATGCGACAGCTGCCGCCTGCGCGCCGAAGGCTTCGCCGCAGCCGGTGTGGCCGACCCGACGCCTTATTTTTGAAATATCTGTAATTAGGTGTTGAATTCCCTTTAGAAATCAGTATTATACGCACCACGAAACGGGTCGTTAGCTCAGTTGGTAGAGCAGTTGGCTTTTAACCAATTGGTCGTAGGTTCGAGTCCCACACGACCCACCATTTCGAAAAGCCGGAAATCTTTGGATTTCCGGCTTTTTTTTGCTTCCTTTCTGACGCCTGGCCGAAAGCAGCGGCGCAACGTCGTGATCCTTTCAAAGCCCTGCACATAGAAATTATCATTCATTGCTAACCGGTGGCATTGGGTATTTTCTAGCCTTTCTGGTGAGGCATCAGGACTCTGAACAAGCACCGCTTATCGCTTTCAAGCCTGTCCTCCCGAATTGAATGTCGTGTATCCGCACGTCTCATTATCCCGCTTGCTTGTGCTGGGCAAGTTATCGTTCAGGGTGGTGGTCATGAAAAACACAATCGATCCCTATTGGTACGTCAGCGCTTTCGAGGTCTATACCGACTCAACGCCCGATGTGTTCGCCAACGGGCATCAGCAAGTCAAGTTGACGGTCGGTGTCAAGGCCATCAATGGTGAAGGGCAAGAGGTGGCACTGACGCCGACCGAAGTCGCCAATACTAAGATGGTGATGTACCGACGGGTTGACCAGGTTTTACCTTTCGACCATTTCGACAGCCTGGGCTGGTCGGTGTCGCGACACTACCAAGGCTATGACTATTTCCCCCGCGCCCGGCCTGCGAATGACAGGCCGGTGAGTGCAGGGCAGCCAACACTGAAAAATCAAGACAAAGCATTTCATTACTATGAATTTTACGTGTCCTGTAATGCCTTGTCGGCCGTGGGGCAAACGGTCGACTTGGCGTTTATGGTGAAAGGGGATAACGGGGATAAATTCTGTACCAACGGCCAGAGTTGGTATGCCGACGGGACATCCCATAACTCGCCTCCCCCGCAGCAGCCTTACGCCAGAATCCATGTGCACCGCCCCAAGTCATACCCCGTGGACAACTTTATCTTGTCAGCGCTTACCGATATGCCGGACAGTCCGACGCTGGGGGCTATCCGTAATCGATTGGCCACCCTCAGTCTGCAGGAAAGTGCCACCCATACGATAGCGTTACGGGAGACCACGCTTTCTCCAGAGGGAATGATTCAATGGAGCACGCCTCTGGAAGCTGATACGCATGCCAGTTTTACAGGCTATGTGGAACCGGGGCGTACTGAAATCAATTGGAATAAGCAAACCGCAGTGCCCACGGGAAATATTCCTTTGCCGGAACTCAAAACACCCATCGTCGATAAAGCCAGCTTGATCTTGTGTACCCGGGTCGATATCAAACGCACCCCTGACGTGTTTTCAGGGCCTTGCCCAGTGTCGATAGTGGATGCGTACGGCACTCACCATCGTTTGAAGGTGCAATTCAAACTCGGTGATCGCCATGTGCTTGAGTTGATGCCGGCGTGATCCTGGCTGTCTATGGAAAGGCATCCTGGGATGGCTACGTCATACGAAGTCTCGCATGAAGCGTGGGATGGGGTCGCGAATCGCCTCATCCCTAACTAGGCACGCGTGAGTGTAATATCCTGGTTATCAGTTCTGAGTGCCAATGCCAATGGATGCATATTCCCATAAATGTCACGTACTCTGAACACCTGTCGCACCTTGCTATGAGCCCGGCTGCCTGAAGAATAATACCAATAGTGGTTTTCCGTTGACACAATGCCAATCACGATCTGCCCTTCTCGAGGAAGCTGTGGGCGGTGCCCAATTTTCTCGTCCACTGGTAAATTAAAAGGAACGTATCGGCCGCTGACGCCAAAATAAGGTGGCGTGTAATAGACGATATATCCGAAAATGGGCGAGCCCAGATAGGTTCCTCTCATGGTCGGGACTGTACTGTTGGCATCGGCCCAGACCGCTAAATTGTTATCGTGAAAAAGCTCTCGGATCGGGACCATGTAGCCGCCCGGAAGCCGAATGTTAATGTGTGTTTCCTCTATCCTTGCCGAAAACCATGCAGGGCTGTAAAAAAACCATTGTCCAATATGTTCTTTGAGGAGTGCGCCATTCGACAGGCGATCCCCGTAGCTGTCATTGGATAAAACAGGGAAGGTGACGGATTGGACACGCACGGAAGAGTGGAATTTTCCATGACCGTCCCCCAGTCCGGAGTCATTCCCTATTTCCAGATAGTTTGTTCTGAACACGGTACCGTCTCCATTCACTGCACGGGCCGCGAACTGACGGGACGAGCCGCTGTCGGTCGATAAGTAAAGCTCTACTAGTTGATAACTGGACGGCTCAATACCCGGGTGAACCTCCTTCAGCAGGGCTTTCTGATCTTCGGTAAACGCCATGGTTTTCCCGGTCACCGCCATCATATTGGGCGTCTGAAGAATCGTGACGATTTCGCCATCCGCTACGGACGCGCCCATGACCTCAGCAGAGGGCGCTTCAAAACCTTCAGGATGGTCTTTTTGCGCGACCCGCACGCGTTCAAAAAAAGAACGATCCCATACAAATCCCCAGTGATTCGTCGTGGTGATCCAAGGTCCGGAGGCGCCCCACCAGTATGGGATTTCCGTGGAAGTCGTGTAATCAATAAGACAGACAGTGTCGAGTTCTGCTTGCGTCAGTTGTACGGCGTGCCCACCGGCGTTCAAGGCGGCCAGCTGAATGGTAATCTTTAGTTGTTGTACGCCATTGTTGAAGAGTGGTGAGTCACCGTGCTGAATATGCGATCTTTCCTCTGAAAACACTTTAAAAAAATACAGTTGCTTCCAGTGGGAAGCACGGGTTTCTGTGTCGATTGAATGTTCCATAAGGCGTATCGACCTCCGGCGGTCTGCGTGTGAGGGGTTTCGCTCGGGGCGCGGAATTTTATTCAAGACCGAGCCCGTCGACCTGTCATCTAGAACATACCGAATGCGCTGATTTTTCAATGAATGAAAATGCCTGTTTTTATTAAGTTTGAAAGCTATTTTTTTAGTGTCCGCAGGTCGGCGACTTGTGCGCTTAGTGCTACAATCGCCTCACAAAAATTCCGACCCCGCCCTCGCAGGCCCTCGCTACCATGACGCAAATCTCCGAACGTCTCCTTGTCCAGGCTCACCTGGATGCCAAGCAGCCCCAGGCACTCAGCGCCGAGGAAGAGGGTTTTTACCGCTCCGCCATCGCCGCCGAGCTCAAAGCTCAAGATGCCGTACTGGTTGCTCACTATTACTGCGACCCAGTGATCCAGGCGCTGGCAGAGGAAACCGGCGGCTGCGTGTCGGACTCCTTGGAGATGGCCCGTTTTGGCAATCAGCATGTGGCGCAGACCGTGGTGGTGGCCGGCGTGAAGTTCATGGGCGAAACGGCCAAGATTCTCAACCCGGAAAAGCGCGTGTTGATGCCGACCCTCGAAGCCACCTGCTCTCTGGATCTGGGCTGCCCGGTGGATGAGTTCATGGCGTTCTGCGATCAGCACCCCGAACGCACGGTGGTGGTATACGCCAACACCTCGGCGGCAGTGAAGGCGCGGGCAGACTGGGTGGTGACCTCCAGTTGCGCGCTGGAGATTGTCGAAAGCCTGATGGACAACGGCGAAAAGATCCTCTGGGCGCCAGACAAGCATCTGGGCAACTACATCAAGAACAACACCGGTGCCGACATGTTGCTGTGGGACGGTGCCTGCATCGTTCACGAAGAGTTCAAGTCCCGTCAGCTCGAAGACATGAAGGCCTTGTATCCAGGTGCCGCGATCCTCGTGCACCCGGAGTCGCCAGAGTCGGTCATCGCTTTGGCGGATGCGGTGGGTTCCACCAGCCAGTTGATTGCAGCGACGCAGAAACTGCCTCATCACACCTTCATCGTGGCCACTGATCGCGGCATTTTCTACAAAATGCAGCAGCTATGTCCGGACAAGGTTTTCATCGAGGCGCCCACCGCCGGCAACGGCGCAGCCTGCCGCAGCTGCGCTCATTGCCCATGGATGGGGATGAACACGCTGCAACGTACCCTTGAGTGCCTGCGCGCCGGCAGCGGAGAAATTTTCGTCGACCCGGCCCTCGTTCCGCAGGCGATCCGGCCGCTCAAACGCATGCTGGATTTCACTCAGGCCGCGCGTCTGAAATTGGCAGGCAATGCCTGATTCGCAGCGGCCGTGACCGGCTGGCGCAAGCGTTTGCTCAACGCCAGCCATTGGCTCAGGGCCGTCATCAACGCCACACCCACCAGCGCGGTCGTGCATTGACTGGCGAAGCTGTCATTGGCCAGTGCATTGGCCATGTCCGCCAGCGGCGCCAGCACCACGCCCAGACAGAAAATCTCCAGTGAGTGTCGGCCCATTGTGGTGATCTGACGGCTCAGCCAGTGCTGCAGCCAGCCGCCTTGGCTGACCAGTCGGGCGCTGCAATAAGCCAGAGCGAGGAAGTGCAGCAGCCGTACCGGTGCCAGGTTGGTTTTATCGATGGGGTAAAGCCACTCGCCAACAGCCTGAGGCATGAGAGCGTCGTGCATCGTCGGCCATTTCCAGCTCAGGGCGACCACCGCGCTGATCACCAGAAAGCCCGCCGCTGCCACGAACAGCGCCTGGCTGCGCAATGCGTCCGGCCGCAGCGCTGCTGCGCCGCCGATCACGAACAGCACTTGCCACGCCAACGGATTGAAGTACCACAGGCCGTTATCATGAGCGGGAATGTTCCAGCCTTGCCATTGCACCAAGCCGTACAGCAGCAGCGAGGTCGCCACCACCCAGGCGGGGCGGCGCAGCAGCAATGGCAAGATCAGCGGCAACCCTGCCAACAGGACGATGTACAGTGGCAACGGGTCCATCAGATTGGGCTTGAACCGCAGCAGCAGTTCATCCACCAGGGCCTGCTGTGGGTTGCCGAGAAAATAGCCAAGGTTCATGGCCTGGACCATGTCGCGAGTCTCAACGTGGCTATTGGCAACGAAAATAATGCCCATCAGCACTGCCAGCAGAAAGATATGCACAACGTACAAGACCCAGGCGCGGCGCAGGATGTGCACGCTTGCCACCAGCCAGCCGTCGCGTCGGGCTATCTTGCCGTAGGCCATGACCGCCGCGTACCCGGCCAGAAAGACAAAGAGTTCGGCGGCGTCGCTGAACCCGACGTTGCGCAGCGTCAGGTTGGCCCAGGGATTTTGCGGGATGTGGTCCCAGAAAATGAATATCAGTGCCAGACCGCGAAAGAAGTCGATCCGGTGATCTCGGTCCTGGGTCATGGCAATAGGCTCTCTTCGCAAATTCAAACAGGGGGGCGCGTTGCGGCGGGGAGGGTCGCCTGTTTGGTAACCAAATGCAAAACGGGGGTATTACATAATGTCTCAAAGACTCCCGCGTCCGTTGCAGGGAACCGGATCTGTGCGAAAATTCAGGTTTTCAGCGCATCGATCACCTCCCATGGCCTACACCATCAGCAACAAACCGCTCAACCACGACGACTTCGTGTTTATCCAGGACCAGCTCGAAAACCGTAGCACCGGTGCTTCTATCACGGGCGTTTCGGAGATGGACGGCTTTTTTGCGGCGGTGATGTCATGCCCCCGCATCATCCCGTTCGACAGCTGGTACCCGGCCTTCTGGGGCGGCAGCGGGTGGCTGCCCAAGTGGAGCAGCGAGCAGGATTTTCAGTGTTTTTTCGATCTGCTGGTCCAGCACATGAACCAGATCGCAATGATGCTGACCGATCATCCGGATGAGTACTCGCCCATCTTCAATCTGGCCGAAGACGACGAAACCCTGGACGTGGTCGCCTGGTGTCATGGCTACGAACGAGGTGTGGCCCTTGACGGTGGATGGCATGAGCTGCCTGAAGAGCAAGGGCTCATGCATGCTCTGATCGCCATGAAAACCTTGGATGAGGACGACAGCGACAGCCCGCTGGCTGCGCAGGATCCCGCCCAGATGATCCGCTACGCGGCCTTGGCGCTCCACGATTACTGGACCGAACAGCGTCTTGCCGAGGACGAGGAGCCAGCGCCGGGGCGATTGCCGGTCAAGGCGGGACGTAACGATCCGTGCCCGTGCGGGAGCAGCAGGAAATATAAGCAGTGCTGTTTGCAGACCGTCGGAACGTAAAGACTTTTCAAGCACCGCAGGATAAAAATTATGGTTCATTGCACCGCCAGGGTATTGGGTGTTTTGTAGCGTCAGCGGCGCTTCATTCCCATGACATCCGTGCGTGTGCTCATGCGACTCGTCCCTCATTACCTGCGCTGCGGCTGCGGACTGATGATCGTCATGCACTGGATTTGATCCCGGCCAGATCGGGTCAAGGACATTTGTATGACACAAGATGACGCCAGCGACCCTGCTGCAACTTCCCCCGGCCTTCTGGCCGCCGGCGACGTGCAATCAGGCGCGTTCAACTTCATGAGCAGTATCCAGGCGGGCGTTGATCCACGCACCGGTCTGTACTCGGCATCCGTCTCGCTGCCTGCAGGTGCTGCCAATGATCTGCGTGGGCCGTCGATTCAGTTGCGGGTCTCATACAGCCCACTGATGCCGGACGATCATGGCTTCGGCCAAGGCTGGAGTCTGGGCGGCATGACCTCCTGGGACAGCTCTACCCGGCACCTGCAATTGTCCTCCGGCGAACGCTTCAAGGGAGAGATCGTCGCTGAAACGATGCGCTTTGCCGATGCGCGGCTGCCGGCGGTCGATGTGACAGTCAAGCGTCAGGAGATGTGGGTGCGCCACGATGACGGCAGTTGCGAGCGTTTGGCACCTCTGGCAGGGCTCACTCGGTTGTGGGTGGTGACCGCGTTGGTGGGCGCCGACGGCAGTGCCTTGCAGTTCGAGTGGCGCGCTCTGGGCAATGCCGCAATGCTGCAAGGCATCAAGGACGACAGCGGCCGCAGCGTGCTGCAATTCACCTACGATCCGGGGAAAATCCAGCCAACCCAAGTGTCCTTTCAGCCCGGGACCACGGCGGCGGCGCAGGTGTTCTTCTATCGTACTGGCGGCTGGCTGCGCAGGGTGACGGTCGAAGGGCTGACGGAAGATGGCTGGCGTTTTGAGTATCAGGTGGGCGCACCGTCAGGCTTGCTGTTGCTGACAAAGTGCACTCAGCCCACTGGCAGTGCCGAAACCGTGACCTATGACGAAGCAGCGGGATTGATCATGCCGGCAGGCGCTCCCTTTGCGCGCATGCCGGTGGTTCGCAACTCGGTCAAGAGCATGAGCGACGGGACCGCCTGGCAACGCCTTCGTTATGACTATGAACTGCACGGCGTCAACAACGTGTATGGCTGGCCCGCTGTACGTCAATGGCGCAATCAGGAAGACAGCTTGTTCAACTTGACCGGCGCGGCGGATTTTCTCTACGGCTCCATTGAAACCTTGATGGATGGGGCAGGGAAAACACTCAGTACGGTGTCACGTGCGTTCAACCGCTTTCATTTGCTGACCCGCGAGCGCACCGTCAAAGGCCTCGCGCTGCAGGAAACCACGACCGACTATTACGACAACCCGGCGCGGCCGGTGGCAGAGCAGGTGCCATATTTCCAATTTCCCCGTACGGTCACCAGACTCAAGGCCCATCTTCCGGCCGATGTGGCGCTGACAGCGCTTACAGACCTGAACACCTTGGCAGGGCTCAGGCAGCGCGTGAGCCAGGAGGCCACGCGCTACGACGACCGAGGCAACGTCGTCTGGAGCTCCGATGAGCTGGGCGTGGTCGAGGAGCGCGAGTACTTCCCGGTGGAGGGGGACCCGCAGAATTGCCCAGCCGATCCACTTGGCCGTATCACCCGCTTGAAAGCCCTGACGGTCACGCCCCCCGCGGGGACCCAAGGGCCGGTCAAACAGACCCGTTACCGCTATACAGCGGTATCGGTACGCCAGGGGGCGCCAGAATTCGTACTGCCCACATTTATCCAGTGCAGCGAAGAAAGTCTCTATGTGCTCGGGAATGATCAAAGCGCCAGGCTGCTGACGCGCACGGCTCAGACGTTCATCGATGACCCCCTGTCCCCTCATCACGGCCGTCTGTCAGAGGAGCACCTGTTCGCGGGGCAGGAAGACGACGATCCGGCTACCGCGCTGATCCGGCGTCTGTACACGTACGAAGTTGCGCAAACAGCCAGTGCCCGCAACGTCGCCCATCAGGTGCTGAAGGAAACCGTGACCGTACAGGGACGCGGGGGCTCTCGTTCGGTCACTGACTCGGCGCAGGATCTTTACTCTGGCCTGATAGTGACCCGCCACAGCGACAACCAGGTTGACATTGCCTACGAACATGATGTGCTGGGGCGTGTGGTCGAGGAAGTGGCGTGCCCGAATACCCCCTATGAAGCGCGTGTCAGCTGGACACATGCGGTGTCTGCTGCGCAAAGCCGCCGGTCTCGGACCGGTGCGACCGGCCGCACCGAGACGGTTTGGCTGGATTGTCTGGGTCGCGAAGTGCGTCGTGAAAAGCAAGACGACGACGGTCAGGTCTATACCGCCTGGACCGGTGAATACGATGTGCTGGGCCAACTGGCGAGCGTGACCGAGTATGACCCGGGTAACGAAGACGCCGCCCCGCTGAGCCTCACCGTCGTACGTACCCATGACGACTGGGGCAATGTCCTGAGCCAGACCACCCCAGATGGCGTGACCCAGCATACCCTTGTCGATCCCGTCGCCCTGACCGTAACGGCCTGGCAGACCTACGCCCAAGGCATGCAGGGGCCGCGCACGGTGACCACTCAAGGCCTGGACGGGCAACCGCTGCAGGAGGAACTGTTCTCCCCACAGGGCACACTGCACAGCAGTTCGAGCTGGACCTATGACGGTCTGGGCCGCTGCATCCTGCACGTCGATGCGCTGAACCAGGAAACCCATCAGCAGTGGGATGCCTACGACCGTTTGATCGCCAGCACGTTGCCGGATGGCGCGCGGGTGGGCCGCACCTATCCCCAGGCTCAGGAAACCGGTCTTGCCACGCACGTCACCCTGGCTCATCCCTCGCTGGGCCCACAGGAGGTGGTCCTCGGCGAGCGCCGCTATGACGATCTGTCTCGTCTGGTATGGGAAAAGGTTGGTTCCCTGACGTCGACCTGGGCCTACCACGCCGGCGAGATGCAGGCGCACACCCACACTTTGCCCAATGGCACAGAGGTGAAGAGCGAGTGGATACCTGAGCTGAGCGATGCCCTGGCGTCCATGCACGCCCCAGGCGTTTCGATCACCAACCGGTTTGACCCCATCACTGGATTGCTCAGGGAGACCCGTGGCACCCACGGCCGCAAGGAACAGATCTGGTCGGCTGCCAAAACCCTCAAACAAGCCGACTACGCCTGGGACGGAGACAGCCCACGCACCCAACATCAAACCCTGACGCCGGCGGGCCGCGTGACACGGCGGACGGACGCCGATGGGGTCGAGCAGGTGTATACCTACGACGCGCTTGGCCGCCTGAGTACTCAGCAAGACACGGATGTAAGGATCGCACTGACTTACGATGACCTCTCCCGCGTAAAAAGCCAAGACAGCCGATCCCTGGACAGTAGCCGTCAGATGACGGTGACGTTTCACTATGATGCTTTTGGGCGCCCCTCGCGGCGCGAGACGCTGAGCAAGGTCGCTGGCCAACAGCACAGCGAAGAGCAGACCTGTCAATGGCACGCCAACGGCAAGTTGTCCCGCCAAGTGCTCAGCCGCGACCTCCAGGTGATTCGCGACGAAACCTATGAGTACGATGTACGCGGAAGATTGAGTAGACACCGGGTGCAAGGCTCCGCGTTGCCTGAAGATGCCTACGGCCGTCATTACATTGAACAACGCTTCGAGTATGACGCGCTGGACAACATTCGGCGGCTGGAAACGGTGTTGGCCGAGGGCGGTGAAAGCAACATCAGCCTGTTTGAATATGATCTGTCCAATCCTGCCCGACTGATCAAACTCTCCCACAGCCGCGGCGATTATCCCGCCGCCGTCATGCTCGACTATGACGCGATGGGCAACCTCAAACGCGACGAGCGCGGCAATGCCCTCCATTACGATTCGATGGGGCGGTTCGAGCGGGTCGCCCTGGCCAGTGGCGAGCGGCGCTGGTATTACGGCCCGTCGGGCGCCATCATCAAGACCGAGGACGAACGCGGCAGCCACTGGCGTTACCATCTCGACGGGCAGCTGACGTGTGAGCTGAACGCCGAGCAGCAGACACGCTGGGTACGGGCTGGCAATGTCCCGGTGGCGCAGAGTCGTCTAGCGGCCAGCATCCGCAGAGTCTGCCTGCTGGGTACGGACGCTCAAGGTTCGATCAACAGCGAAGCCGGTGACACGCTGAATTCGCTTGTTTATGGCGCTTACGGCCATAGCTCCGGTGAAGCGCTCAGCCGTCTGGGCTACACCGGTGCCCTGCGCGAGCCGGAGATCGGCTGGTATTTTCTCGGCGACTACCGGATCTACAACCCTGTCTTGATGCGCTTTCACAGTGCCGACAGCCTGAGTCCCTTTGACGAAGGGGGGCTCAATGGTTATGCGTATTGCGGGGGAGACCCGGTCAATCGGGTCGATCCGTCGGGTCATGCCTGGTGGAGTTGGGCGCTCGCCGGTATCGGGCTGGTCTTGGGCGTGGTAGCTGCCGTGGTCTCGGCAGGGGCGCTGTCAGGCGTCGCCGTGGCAATGACCGCCGGTTTTATCTCCAAGGTGACCACGGCCGTGGTGGCAGTAACGGCCGTGGCTGTGGATGCGACCGCGATAGGCTTGCAAATCGCCGGGGAGGAAAAGGCTGCCAGTGTGCTGGGCTGGGTCGGGCTCGGCCTGGGCGTGGCCAGCATCGCGATGGCGGGACCGCAGATGGCGAAGCAGGCCGCCGCCAAGTGGAACAAGTTCGTGGGCAAGGGGCTGAATTCGGGTGGCGAATTCCGACTGGAGGCGAGCCAGGCGGTGCGCAGAGTGAGTCAAGGTTCCACTCAATCTGCGGCACAACGGATTACGGATACATGGCTTGGAGATGGTGTTTCGCTGCTTCAGGTTACGGAGGACATGGCCAGTATCAAGCCAATGAGCCTTACTCCCTCTCAAGTCGGTAAAGGTCTATCCCTCCATGATCTACCCGTTCAATCGAAGATGGAGTCGGTGGCGCGCTTAGAGGCCTGGGTTGATGCGACTGGCCCGGCAAGTCCGAATCCTCGACACATGGATGTGGATTTTCTGGACGCAGGAGTCGACTTCCGGGCGCGACATGGCGTCCCCGATCCATCGGCGGCGCGTCAGCGGGAACTGGACCTCAGTCGACTCAGAAGTCGTGATCCTTGGAACAGCGACTTTGGCTACAGAAACTTCAACCGGGGTGGCGGCCGTTTGCTTACGATGGACGAGACTGCCGAATTTCGTGCTTTATACCGAAACAACACGGCGCATCTTCGAATGTAGCCAAGCACATCGTTACGACTGGGAAGCGGCGGGACCGGGGTTAGCTGACTCAATAGGTCATGGATGCCGGATCAACTTGTCCCGCAGACTCGCCTCCTCATCCACCCAATAAACCGGCTTGCCGGCCATCATCGCCGCTACCGCCACTCCATCGCGATACACCACGCGATTACTGGCCAACGCAGGCACCTTGCTCCCCGGCA
Organism: Pseudomonas sp. dw_358; assembly: GCF_018449655.1. Lineage (GTDB taxonomy): Bacteria > Pseudomonadota > Gammaproteobacteria > Pseudomonadales > Pseudomonadaceae > Aquipseudomonas. The sequence goes on along the minus strand of NZ_JAAVUX010000003.1, from coordinate 231,592 downwards.
GCAAGGTGCCCACCAGGTTCAACGGATCACTGGCGCTGATCGCCACCAGACTGCCGTCCAAGGGCCGCTTGCGCACCTCTCGCAACAGCGCAACCGCCTCGGGCAGGGCAAACTGTTCGCCCGCCAGCCCCCCGACAAACCGCCCGCCACGCACATCGCCGCGCGCTTCAAGGCGATGAAAGGTGCGCAACAGTTCGCGCCAGCTCGGCAGCCAGTCAGCTTCGCGCTCCAGCAGGCGCCAGAACACCACGCCATAGCGGCGCAGCAGGGTCATGGCGATGTGTTCGAGGATGTCTTCGCGGGCGTTGTTGTCATTAGACGGGCGACGCAGCAACGCCCAGCGCCCGGCGTCGTCCATACCGCCGATAAAGGCGCCGCGTCCACGCCGAGGGCTGCGGCTCTGGCGTTTGCTCGGCGGGGTGATCAAGGCGCGCAGACCGGCGAAGCTGTCGGCGTTGACCAAGCCGGCGGCGACCAACTCCTGGAGTGCAGTTTCCAGTTCGCTGGGCAGCAGGCGGGCCTCGCCGGTCAGTTCGTCGAAGAACAACGCACCCTGTTCCGCCAGCGCGGCGTGGACCTTTTGCGCGCGGGGCGTCAGTTGCTGTGGGTCGAACGGCTCGCTCAGGCCACGCCACAGGTTCATGCGCTGGCGTGGCAGCAAGACGATGGGGGTGCTGCGCAAGGTGGCAGTGACGCCCTTGGCGGACGGCGCCAATCGGGTCCAGACGGTCTTGCCGCTGCGGCAGGCGTCATCTAGCCAGCTGGCCGAATATGCCTGGAGTCGGGGACCCAGCAGTTCACTTTCCCATGCCGCAGCGGGCGCCGTATAGCCTTCGAACTGGGCGAGGACCTCGGCCAGTGCGACCTGGCCTTGCAGGCGTGTGGCGCTGGACAGGTGTTGCCAGTCCAGCAAAAAACGCATGAAGTCCTGCAGGCTGACCGGCTCGATCTCGCGCCGCAGACGCTTGACCGTGTAGCGGTGAATGCGTGCCAGCAGATGACGCTCGCACCATTGGGTGTCCCGCACATTGGGGTGGAACCGGCCGCGCAGCACGTAGCCCTCGCGCTCCAGCGTCGCCAAAGCCTGTTCGGCCTCAAGAGGTGGCCAATCCAACGGCGCGCAGATTTCCCCCAGACGCAGCGGGCCGAAGCCGCTCAGGCGCGAACGCAGCACTTCCACGCGCGCGGCATCCTGTTCCCATACTTGATCGAAGCCGGGTAGCGGTTGCAGTGGCGGGTCGATGCTTGCCTGGGGATAAAGCGCGCGCACGCAGTTCAAGCGCTCGACGGCCAACCACAAGGTGCATTCACCACTTCTCAAAACGGTCGCCCGCCCGGCGTCAGCCAGACCCTGCAGCCAGGCTTGCCAATGCGCGTCGACTTCGGCCTGCTCGATCACCGCCAGTTGCATCAAGGCCTCGTGCATCTCGTCACGGTTGTTCGGTGCCGGCCACGCCTGATCAGCCACCGAAGCAATGGCCTCGGTATCCAGCGCGCCAAGGTCATCAGCCGATTGCGGCTCGCTCCAGCGGCGGTTCAGCACCGCTTGCGTGCGCCGCTCCTCCAGGGGCGCGTCGTCGAGAAACGCATAAGGCCTTGCGTTGAGAATGGCCGCTGCCAAGGGCGACGGTGCGGGCAGGTCACGGGCGATCAGGCGCACCTCACCGCGCTCCATGCGCCTGAGCAGCGCCAGCCAGGCTTCGCTGTCCATGGCTTCGTGCAGGCAGTCGTCCAGGGTCTGCTCGACCAGCGGGTGGTCGGGAATTTCCCGTTCGCCCACCAGGTTCTCCAGGCAGGCGATCTGGTCGGGAAAGACCGTGGCGATCAAGTCTTCGCTTTTCATGCGCTGCAACTGCGGCGCCACCTTGCGCCCGCCGGTATAGCGCGGCAAGGCCAGCGCGGTGTTGGCGTTCCAGCGCCAGCGCACGCCGAACAGCGGTGCTTCCAGCACGGCCTGGACGAGGATCTGTTCGGCGCTGTTGGTGTGCAGGTAACGCCAGACTTCATCGAGTTCGAAGCTGTGGGTGGTCGACAGCGAGAGCACGATGGCGTCCTCGCTGGCCGCTGCTTGCAACTCGAAATTGAAGGTGCGGCAAAAGCGCTTGCGCAACGCCAGACCCCAGGCGCGGTTGACTCGGCTGCCGAAGGGCGTGTGGATGATCAGCTGGGTGCCCCCCGATTCGTCGAAGAAGCGCTCCATGATCAAAGTGTCATGGGAAGGCAACGCACCCAGCACCTGGCGCGTGCGGCTCAGGTAGTCGAGCAGTTGCTCGGCGCTGTCGGCGCCCAGGCCCAGATCTGCCATGAGCCATTGCCGCAAAGGGGCCGTGTCGCCATCGCTCACGGTCAGACACTGGTCGATCTCGGCTTGCAACCGCGCCACGGCCACGGATAACTCATCGCTGCGCCCCGGCGCCTCGCCGAGCCAGAAGGGGATGTTGGGTGGCATACCTTGGGCGTCTTCGACCCGCACCCGGCCGGTTTCGATACGCAGGATTCGGTACGAGGTATTGCCCAGTTGAAAGACATCGCCGGCCAGGCTCTCGACGGCAAAGTCTTCGTTGACGCTGCCGATGTTCAGCCCCTGGGGTTCGAGAATGACGCCATAGTCGGCGTTGTCGGGGATGGTGCCGCCGCTGGTGACTGCCGTCAGCTGGCTGCCCCGGCGCCCGCGCAGCGCGCCGCTGACGGCATCGCGGTGCAGATAGGCGCTGCGTACGCCCTGGCGGCCGCTGTAGCCTTCGGCAAGCATGCGCAACAGCGCCTGATAATGCGGTTCATCCAGCGCCGCATAGGGCATGGCCTGACGGAACAGGGCCAGCAGGTCCCGCTCCTGCCATTCCTGGCAGCTGACTTCGGCGATGATCTGCTGAGCCAGCACATCCAGTGGCGCCACCGGTACATGAAGGATGTCCAACTCGCCTCGGCGCACGCAGTCGAGCAGCGCCACGCACTCGATCAAGTCATCGCGGGAGGTGGCGAACAAGCGCCCCTTGGGCGTTCCGCCGACCTGGTGGCCAGAGCGACCGACCCGTTGCAGGAACGCCGAGATGCTGCGCGGCGAGGCAATCTGGCAGACCAGATTGACGTCGCCGATGTCAATCCCCAGCTCTAGCGAGGCGGTGGCCACCAGCGCCTGTAACTCACCGCGTTTGAGGCGCTGCTCGGCCAGCAACCGCTGTTCCTTGGCCAGGCTGCCATGGTGCGCGGCCACCGCTTCGCGACCCAGTCGATCGCTGAGGTGGCGGGTCATGCGCTCGGCCAGGCGCCGGGTGTTGACGAAGATCAAGGTGGTGCGGTGCTCGCGGGCCAGCTCTGCCAGCCGGTCATACACCCGCTCCCAGACGTCGTTGGCCATCACCGCGCCCAAGGGCACCGGCGGCACTTCGATGCCTAAGTCCCGTGGCCGTGCGTGGCCGATGTCGACAATCGCGCAGTCGCGGTTGTGACCCACAAGAAAGTGCGAGACTCGCTCGATGGGCTTTTGCGTGGCCGACAGGCCGATACGCCGCAACGGCTGACCGCACAACGCTTGCAGACGCTCCAGGCTCAAGGCCAGGTGACTGCCGCGCTTGCTGGCAGCAATGGCGTGGATTTCATCGACGATGACCGTGCGTGTCGAGCCCAGCATCTTGCGCCCCGACTCTGAACCCAGCAGCACATAAAGGGATTCGGGGGTGGTGACGAGGATGTGCGGCGCGCGTTTGCGCATGGCCGTGCGGTCTTTCTGCGGCGTGTCGCCGGTGCGCACGGCGGTGCGGATGGGCACCGCCGGCAGGCCCATGGCGCTCAACTGATCGGTGATGCCCGCCAACGGGCTTTGCAGGTTGAGCTGAATGTCGTTGGACAGTGCCTTGAGCGGCGAGACGTACACCACTTGGGTCTGCTCGGGCAGCACGCCGCCGTTGGCCAGCCCTTCACGCACCAATTCGTCGAGCACGGCGAGGAAGGCGGTCAGGGTCTTGCCCGAGCCGGTGGGCGCTGCGATCAGGGTCGAACGCCCGGCCTGGATCAACGGCCACGCCTGTGCCTGGGCGGGCGTCACGGCGGGGAAGCTGCGTTCAAACCAGATGCGCACGGCGGGGTGGAAACCAAGCCAGAGCGGGTCAGTGCGGGGGGGTAGGTTCATGGCCGATTAATGCGGGCCGGGGCGGGGAGTTGCAAGGTTGTTCGTCGGATCACAGGTCGTTCCCGAGCAAGCTCGGTCCTACAGTAACTCCCCGTAGGACCGAGCTTGCTCGGGAATGGCTCAACGCCGTCCTGTCAGGTGTACTTGCGCTTGTCCGGCGCCGGCGGGAAGTACTGGTACAACCAGGTCTCGCTCAGGGTCCGGTCGCTGCTCTTGATGAACAGGCGCATGTTCACCGGGTCCGTGCTGTCGCTGTCCGGGTACCAGTCGAAGGTGATGCGGTAGCCTTTGACATCAGGGATTTGCAACACGTTGATGTCCTTCACCTTGCCCGCCGTCACGCTGATGATCGGATCGATCTTCGCGTCCGCCGGCAAGTGCTCCAGACCACCGTCGACGAAGTCCACGGCAAAGCGTCGCGCCCAGACGTCCGGGTAGTGTTCGCCCGGTGCCCAGCCTTCGAGAAAGCCGCCCATGCCCGAACGGGTCGCCAGCACCTGGGCCAGCGGCGTGCGTACCGGTGGCAGGTCGCTCCAGTAAAGTTTGTAGCCGAACGCCAGGGAGTCACCGGCCTTGACTGGCTTCTTCGGGGTCCAGAAGGCGACGATATTGTCCAGGGTCTCGCCGGTGGTCGACAGCTCCATCAGGTTGATCGAGCCCTCGCCCCATGGCGTGGTCGGTTCGACCCAGAGGCTTGGCCGCTGGTTGTACCAGTCCACGGTGTCTTCATAGGTGGAAAACTTGTGGTCGGTCTGAACCAGGCCAAAACCCTTGGGGTTGGTGTCGGCGTAGGCATTGAATTGCAGCTTGGGCGGATTGTTCAGCGGACGGCAGATCCACTCACCGTTGCCGCGCCACATGGCCAGACGATCCGAGTCGTGGATTTGCGGGTGGATGGTGTCGCACATGTGCCGCTCGTCCGTGCCGCAGCTGTACATGCTGGTCATGGTCGAGATGCCCAGTTGCTCGATATCGGCCCGGGCATTGATGTGGGCCGTGACTTCCATCACCACGCGGTCATGCTGGCAATCGATGTCGAACTTGTAAGCGCCCGTGGCGCTTGGGGAGTCCAGCAAGGCGTAGACGACAAAGCGGGTGCCATCCTTGGTCGGGCTCTCGAACCAGAACTTGGTGAAGTCCGGGAACTCTTCCTGCTTGTGGGCATAGGTGTCGATAGCCAGGCCACGGGCTGAGAGACCGTACTGGCCGGTGCCGTCCACGGCGCGGAAATAGCTGGCGCCGAGGAAGGACAGAATGTCGTGGTGGTCGATTTCCGGTTGCTTGAACAGCCGGAACCCGGCAAAGCCCAGGTCGCCCTTGAGCTGCTGGGTGTCCACGCCACTGTTGGCATAGCGGAACAGCGATGGCCGGAAGTGCACTTCGCGGGCCTGCTGGGTGGCCTCATCGACGCTGAACATGCGCACCGGCTGCTTGAAGCCCGCACCGACGTGGAAGAACTGGATGTCCAACTGGCCGTTGAGGTCTTTCCACAATGAGTGGTTGGCGTCGTACTTGATGGCGTTGAACTGCTGCGGCGTCATGTTGGCCAAGGTCAGTGGCAGCACCTCCTTGCCGTTGACATAGGCGCTGCCGGCCAATTGCTTGGCCTGTGCCTGCAGCCAGTCGAAATCGAAATGCTCGCTGTCACCGTTGGCAGTGGCAGCAAAGGCACGCGCGTTCATGAGGCCCGTGGCCGACAGCCCGGTATAGGCGGCCAGAGCCATGGAGGCCTTGAGTAGATTCCTGCGATGCATGGGTCAACCTGTCGTGAATCAATCCGGCCGCGTCCTGCGCCCTGGAAAATGTCGAAATGGTGGTTCGGGCACGCCCTCGTCCAAACTCAACGAACTTTAAACAGATAACGTTAAGCTGAATCGGTTCGGTGAAAATTTATTTTTTTATCCTGAAAGCCCGCGACAGGCCTGTACCCAGTACTCGACCTGCAGCCCGGAACCCGCTCGAATTCGTCGGCATTGCGGGGGACCAGCACCCAGCCTGGGCTTCGTGCATGTGCGGCCAGCCAAAGGTCATCGTTGTCGATTTTACCGAGCGACCTTCCAGGCGTCACCTGCCGGCGCGTTGCCCCGGTCATACGGCTTGGCCAGCCACATGTAGACCAGCCCCAGGCCGATCACGATCGCCGTGGTCAGGACCATGGCGTAGTTCAGGTACCAAGGCGCATCCGGCGTGCGCGGCCAGGCCATGTTGACGATGGCCGAGACGCCGTAGAGCAGCGCGCCGATGTTGACCGGCAGGCCCCAGGCGCCGAGGTTGAATTTGCCGTTGGGTTTCCAGCCGCGGGTGCGGGCATAGAGGGCGGCGAGGACGATCATCTGGAAGGCCAGGTAGATGCCGATGGCGGCAAAGCTGACGATGGTCGCCACCGCGTCCTGCAGGAAGAAGCCGGCGACGATGATCAGCGCGGGTAACACGCCGGCCACCACCAAGGCGTTCACCGGCACCTGAGTACTCACCGAAAGCTTTTTCAGCGTGCCGCTGCCGATGATCATTTCGTCACGGGCATAGGCGTACAGCAAACGGCTGGCGGCGGCCTGCAGGCTGATCACGCAGGAGATGAACGAGACCATGACCACAGCCATGATCACCCGCGAGCCGACGCTGCCGAAGGCATTGTTGAGCACGGTGGTCACCGGGTCCTTGTCGGTGCCGTTGATCACCGCCTGCATGTTTGGTACGGCGAGGATCAGCGCCAGGCAGGCAAACATCGCCGAGATGCCACCGATGTAGAGGGTCATGCGCATGGCAATGGGAATTTGCCTGCTCGGGTTGGGGGTTTCTTCGGCCACGTCGCCGCAGGCTTCGAAGCCGTAGTAGAGAAACATCCCGGCCAGCGACGCGGTGAGGAAGGCCGGCAGGTAGGAGCCGTCGACGCGGATGTCGAAGGTATTGAACAGCACGCTGAACGGCTGATGGCGTTCGAAGATCAGCAGGTAGAGACCGACGATCAACGCGCCCACCAGTTCACAGACGAAGCCGAACATGGCGATACGCGCCAACACCTTGGTGCCGCTGAGGTTGACCAGGGTGGCGAACAGCGTCAGCACCAGGGCAATGGCGATGTTGGTGTTGTTGCTTGGTTCAAAACCCAGCATCACAGCCAGGTACGGGCCGGCCCCGACCGCCACGGCGGCGATGGTCACGCACAGGGCGATGGAATACACCCAGCCCACCATCCACGCCCAGCGCTTGCCTGCCAGACGGCGGGCCCAAGGATAGACGCCACCGGAAATCGGGAATTGCGACACCACTTCGCCGAAGATCAGGCACACCAGCATCTGCCCGAAGCCCACCAGCAGGTAGGTCCAGAACATCGGCGGGCCACCCGCAGCCAGGCACAGGCCAAACAAGGTGTAGACGCCCACCACGGGGGACAGGTAGGTGAAGCCCAGGGCGAAGTTTTCCCACAGGCTCATGCTGCGATTGAAATTGGAGGTATAGCCAAGTTGACGCAGTTGTTCTGCGTCGCTGTCGTGGTCGAGGGTGCTCATGGGTCGGGATGCTCCGTAGGTACGGCCGTTTTTTTTGGTTTTATGAGGGGCGGTCTGAGGTGCCGCTTTTTTGAGAGGTGTCGGGTTCTCTGCAGGACCGAGCTTGCTCGGGAATTGGCCAGGCCGGGTTCCCGAGCAAGCTCGGTCCTACAGATAATCGCGGTGGTTCAATGCTTGAACATCACATGCCGAATGGTGGTGTAGTCCTCCAGCCCATACATCGACATATCCTTGCCGTAGCCCGACAATTTCTGCCCGCCATGGGGCATTTCGCTGACCAGCATGAAGTGCGTGTTGACCCAGGTGCAGCCGTACTGCAGGCGCGCCGAGAGGCGGTGGGCGCGGCCTACGTCCGTCGTCCACACTGATGAGGCCAGGCCGTAGTCAGAGTCGTTGGCCCAGCCCAGCACCTGGGCTTCATCCGCGAAACGGGTCACCGAGACCACTGGGCCGAACACTTCGCGGCGGACGATCTCGTCATCCTGCTGCGCGTCTGCCAGCACGGTGGGCTGGAAGAAATAGCCGTCGCCGTCCACCGCCTTGCCGCCGGTGATCAAGCGGATGTGCGGTTGCGCCACGGCCCGTTCGACGAAGGCCGCCACACGGTCGCGATGCTGGGCGGTAATCAGCGGGCCCAGCTCGGTGTCCGGGTCATCCTGCAGGCCCACTTTGATGCTGCTCACCGCTTCACCGAGCTTCTCCACGAAGCGCTCGTAGATGCCCGCCTGGGCATAGATGCGGCAGGCCGCCGTGCAGTCCTGGCCGGCGTTGTAGAAGCCGAACGTGCGAATCCCTTCGACTGCCGCGTCAATGTCGGCGTCGTCGAAGATGATCACCGGGGCCTTGCCGCCCAGCTCCATGTGCATGCGTTTGACGTTGTCGCTGGTGCTGGAAATGATATGGGCGCCGGTGGCAATCGAACCGGTCAGCGAGACCATGCGCACTTTGGGATGGGTCACCAACGGGCTGCCGACGGTGGGGCCGCGACCGAACACCAGATTGAGCACGCCGGCCGGAAAGATGTCGTTGGCCAACTGCACCAGGCGCAAGGCGGTCAAGGGTGTCTGCTCCGAAGGCTTGAGCACCACGGTGTTGCCGGCGGCCAGCGCCGGGGCGATCTTCCAGGCGACCATCATCAGCGGGTAGTTCCATGGCGCGATGGAGGCAATCACGCCGACCGGGTCGCGGCGGATCATCGAGGTGTGACCCGGCAGGTATTCCCCGGCCGCCGAGCCGCTCAGGCAACGGCTGGCCCCGGCGAAAAAGCGGAAGACGTCGGCAATGGCCGGGATCTCGTCGTTCAGCGCTGCGCTGTAGGGTTTGCCGCAGTTGTCCGACTCCAGTCGCGCCAGTTCTTCGCCGTGGGCTTCGATTGCATCGGCCAGTTTGAGCAGCAGCAGCGATCGGTCCTTGGGTGCGGTTTGCGACCAGCTGTCGAACGCCCCGTCGGCAGCGCTCACGGCGGCGTCCACCTGGGCTTCGCTGGCTTCGTGAACCTCGACCAGCACGCGGCCGAGCGCCGGGTTGAACACCGCTTGCAGCGGGCCTTCGCCGGTGACCAGTTGGCCGTTGATCAGCAATTGGGTTTGCATGGGAATACGCTCCATTGGCTCAGTCAGTCTTATTTGCTGCTGCCCGCAACGCTTTCGCCGCCACGGGTCAGGTAATAGGCGCCGAGGATCGGCAGCATGGTCACCAGCATTACCGCCATGGCCACCACGTTGGTCACCGGCACATCCCTTGGCCGGCTGAGCTGGTTGAGCAGCCAGATGGGCAAGGTGCGCTGGTTGCCGGCGGTGAAGGTGGTGACAATGATTTCGTCGAACGACAGGGCGAAGGCCAGCATGCCGCCCGCCAGCAAGGCTGAACCCAGGTTGGGCAGGATGATGTAGCGGAAGGTCTGCCAACCGTCGGCGCCCAGGTCCATGGAGGCTTCCACCAGACTGTGGGAGGTACGCCGCAGCCGGGCGATGACGTTGTTGTAGACGATCACCACGCAGAAGGTCGCGTGGCCGATGACGATGGTCAGCAGCCCCGGCTCGATCCCCAGCGCCTTGAACGCCGAGAGCAAGGCCAACCCGGTGATGATGCCGGGCAAGGCGATGGGCAGTATCAGCATCAGCGAGATGCCGTCCCTGCCGAAGAAATGCCGCCGGTACAGCGCCGCCGAGGCCAGAGTACCCAGTACCAGAGCGATGGCGGTGGCCAGGCAGGCGACCTGCAACGACAGCTTGATCGCGTCTAGCACGTCGGGCCGCGAGAAGGCGATGCTGAACCACTTCACGGTGAAGCCCTGCGGTGGAAAGCTGAAGGCCGAGTCTTCGGTGTTGAAGGCGTAGACGAAGATGATCAGGATCGGGAAGTGCAGAAACACCAGCCCACCCCACGCCGCCAGGCGCAGGCCCCATGGCGCTTTTTCAGAGTGCATCGAAGGCCCCCAGGCGTTTGACAATGGAGAGGTAGATCGCGATCAGCACGATGGGCACCAGGGTGAACGCCGCCGCCATGGGCAGGTTGCCAATGGCGCCTTGCTGGGCATACACCATGCTGCCGATGAAGTAGCCGGGCGGGCCCACCAGTTGCGGCACGATGAAATCACCGAGGGTCAGGGAGAAGGTGAAGATGGAGCCGGCAGCGATGCCGGGCACCGACAACGGCAACACGATCTGCATGAACGTCTGCCGAGGCCGCGCACCCAGGTCCGCCGAGGCCTGCAGCAAGGATGGCGGCAGGCGCTCCAGAGACGCCTGCACCGGCAGGATCATGAACGGCAGCCAGATGTACACGAAGACCAGAAAGCGCCCCAGCTGAGACGTGGACAGGGTGCTCCCGCCCACCCCCGGAACCTGCAGCAGCCATTGCAGCAGCGGTTCCAGCCCCAGGTGCTGGAGGAACCATTGCGCCACGCCGCCCTTGGCCAGCAGCAGGGTCCAGGCGTAGGTCTTGACGATGTAGCTGGCCCACATCGGCATCATCACCGCAATGTAGAAAAACGCCTTGGTCTTGCCCGAGGTGTAGCGCGCCATGTAGTAGGCGATGGGGAAGGCGATGATGGCACTGGCAATGGACACCGCCACGGCCATCAGCAAGGTGCGCTCGATGACGTCGAAGTTGGCCGGGTTGAACAGCGCGGCGAAGTTGGCGCCGGTCAGGTCCGGGGTGACCGTCATGCTGAAGTCGTCGAAGGTGTAGAAACCCTGCCACAGCAGGTTCAGCAGTGAACCAAGGTAGATCGCGCCGAACCACAGCAGCGGCGGCACCAGCAGCAGTGCCAGGTACAGATTGGGCTGGCGGTAGAGCAGGTTCCAGACCCGCCGCAGCGGACCCGGGCGCGGCGTGGTCATGGCCGATTGCAGGGCCGTCAGGCTCATCACAGCGCACCGCCGGCATGGCTGTCGTGCAACGCCACCATGGCTTCCCGCGCCCAGCGGGCGGTCAGGCGCTGGCCGGCTTGCAATGGGGTGGCGTCGGTCTGCCATTGGCTGTTGGCCTGGCTGACGCTGAGGGTCTGGCCGTTGTCCAGCTTGAGCTCGTAACGGGTGGCGCTGCCCTGGTACTGGATGTCGTGGAGCAGGCCCGAGACCTGGACTTCATGGCTGGCGGGTGCGCTGTCGCCCAGCAGGATGTGTTCCGGGCGAATGGAGAAGGGCAGGGCGTTGCCGCTGAGCAGCAGGGCGAGATCGCCGCGCAGAACATTGGAGGTGCCGACGAATTCGGCGACGAAGGTGGTGGACGGACGCCTGTACAGGTTGCGCGGGGTGTCCACCTGCTCGATACGGCCCTTGTTGAACACCGCCACGCGGTCGGACATGGACAGCGCTTCGGTCTGGTCATGGGTGACGAAGATGAAGGTGATGCCGAGTTGACGTTGCAGCTTTTTCAGTTCGCCCTGCATCTGTTCGCGCAGCTTGAGGTCCAGCGCGCCCAGCGGCTCGTCCAGCAGCAACACCCGTGGCCTGTTGACCAACGCCCTGGCCAGGGCCACGCGTTGGCGCTGGCCGCCGGACATCTGCACCGGCTTGCGTTCGCCGTAGCCGTCGAGGGCGACCATCGCCAACGCTTCGTCGGCCCGTACCAGGCGCTCGGCCTTGGCCACGCCCTTGACCTTGAGACCGTAGGCGACGTTGTCCCGCACGTTCATGTGGGGAAACAGCGCATAGTCCTGGAACACCGTGTTGACGTCACGTTCATAGGGCGGCAAGCCGGCGGCTTCCACCCCATGGATGCGGATGGAACCGGCGCTGGGTTGCTCGAAACCGGCGATCAGGCGCAGGCAGGTGGTCTTGCCCGAACCCGATGGGCCGAGCATGGAAAAGAATTCTCCGTCCTGGATGTCGATGGACACTCGGTCGACGGCTTTGACCTCGCCAAAGATGCGCGAGACGTTAGTGAACTGGACGGCAAGCGTCATGGGTAATCTCCAGAAATTTCGCGCACACAGCGCCGCCCTCACAGGTTGGTCCTGCTTGAGGTTCACGCTGCAGGAGCAGCCCTTGGGCGCGATGGCCTCAACGCGCACCCCCGTCAGACCGGGTCGCCTGCATCGCAGCCAAGGCTTGCTCCCACAGAAAAGCAGCCGCAGAGGATGTCGGCCCTAGCGGCCGCCCATGATCGCGATATAGTCCTGGGTCCAGCGGCTGTACGGCACGAACTTGCCGCCCTCAGCCTGTGGCGTGGTCCAGAAAGCGATCTTGTCGAACTGGTCGAAGCCGTTAGTGGCGCAACCCTCGGCACCCAGCAGGGTGCTCGCCTTGCACGCGGCCGGTACCGCCGGCAGCGAGCCGAACCAGGCGGCGACGTCCCCCTGGACCTTGGGCTGCAACGACCAGTCCATCCACTTGTAGGCGCAGTTGGGGTGCTTGGCCTCGGCGTGGAGCATGGTGGTGTCGGCCCAGCCAGTGGCACCTTCCTTGGGAATGGTCGAGGCCACGTGCTGCTTGTCGGCCTGCAGGCCGTTGACCATGTAGCCCCAGGAGCTGGTGGCCACTACGCCTTCATTTTTCACGTCGCTCATCTGCACCGTTGCGTCATGCCAGTAGCGATGGACCAGCGGATGCTGTTGGCGCAGCAGGTCGAGCACTGCCTTGTACTGGGTTTCGGTCAGTTCATAAGGATTGCTGATGCCCAGTTCAGGCTTGGCGCTCTTGAGGTACAGCGCCGCATCGGCGATGTAGATCGGGCCGTCGTAAGCCTGCACGCGGCCCTTGTTGGACTTGCCGTCAGGCAGGGTCTGCGGGTTGAACAGCACACCCCAGCTGGTGGGCGGCGTCTTGAAGGTGTCGGTGTTGTACAGCAGCACGTTCGGCCCCCACTGGTAGGGCGTGCCATAGGTCTGCTTGTTCACCACGTACCAGGCGCCGTCCTTGAGCCGCGGGTCAAGGTTTTTCCAGTTGGGGATCAGCGCGGTGTTGATCGGCTGCACCCGCTTGCCGGCCACCAGGCGCAGGGACGCATCCCCGGACGCCGTGACCAGATCGTAGCCACCCTTGGTCATCAGACTGACCATCTCGTCAGAGGTGGCCGCAGTCTTGACGTTGACCTTGCAGCCCGTCTCCTGTTCGAAGCCGGTGACCCAGTCGTAGGCCTTGTCACTTTCGCCCCGTTCGATATACCCCGGCCAGGCGACGATATCCAACTCGCCTTCGCCCGCGCCGACGGCCTTGAGCGGCTCGGCGGCCTGAACGCCACAGCTGCCCATCAGCAAGGTAGTCAAAGCGCTCAACAGTGCGGTCTTGTGCACAAACATGGTGATCCCTCTTTTTCAAATTATGTTCGGGGCAGTTGTGAACAGCTCAAGCAGGTGCATCTGGTTATTGGAATGGGTGCGGCGGGTTAAAACTGTGCAGCGCCGTGGCGCGCCATGATGTGGCGCACCACGCTGTAGTCGTGCAAAGAATCGCTGGACAGATCCTTACCATAGCCCGAGCGTTTCAAGCCGCCATGGGGCATCTCGCTGACCAGCATGAAATGGCTGTTGATCCAGGTGCAGCCGTACTGCAAGCGCGCGGCCACCTGCATGGCCTTGTCCAGGTTCTGGGTCCACACCGAAGAGGCAAGGCCGTACTCCGAATCATTGGCCCATTCCACTGCCTGACCCAGTTCCTCGAAGCGGGTCACGGTCACCACCGGGCCGAACACTTCGCGCTGGACGATCTCGTCGCCTTGCTTGCAGCCGGCCAGCAACGTCGGCTGGTAGTAGAAACCGGGGCCCGAGTGCACGGCAGCGCCAGTCACCCGTTCGATGTGCGGCTGGCTCAAAGCGCGCTCGACAAAGCTGGCAACGCGGTCGCGCTGACGTGGGCTTATCAGCGGGCCGAGCTCGTTGTCGCCATCGCGCTTGCCGGCAAAGCGCAGGGTCGAGACGGCCGCGCCCAGCTCGGCCACCAGCCGGTCGTGAATCCCGGCCTGCGCGTAGATGCGGCAGGCGGCAGTGCAGTCTTGACCGGCATTGTAGTAACCGTAGTTGCGTACCCCCTCGACAACGGCGGCGAGGTCGGCGTCGTTGCAGACAATCACCGGCGCCTTGCCGCCCAGTTCAAGGTGGGTGCGCTTGACCGTGCGGGCGGCGGCCTGAAGGATTTTCTGACCGGTGACGATATCGCCGGTCAACGACACCATGCGTACCTTCGGGTGGCTGACCAGATGGCTGCCCACCCCTTCGCCGCCGCCGCAGATGATATTCAGCACGCCCTTGGGCAGCCGCTCGGCAAGCACCGGCGCCAGCGCGAGGATCGACAGCGGGGTGTGCTCCGAGGGCTTGAACACCAGGGTGTTGCCCGCGGCAAGGGCCGGGGCGATCTTCCACGCGGCCATCATCAGCGGGTAGTTCCACGGCGCAATGGACGCCACCACGCCGATGGGGTCGCGACGCACCATACTGGTGTAGCCGGGCAAATATTCGCCTGCGAGCTGGCCGGTCTGGCAGCGCACGGCGCCGGCGAAGAAGCGGAACACGTCGACCGTAGCGTTCAGGTCATCCTGGCGTGCCTGGTGCAAGGGTTTGCCGCAATTCAACGATTCCAGACGGGCGAGAGCATCGGCGCGGCTTTCAATGGCGTCGGCGATGGCCAGCAGACAACTGGCCCGCTGCTGCGGGGTGGTGCGCGACCAGCCGTCGAACGCGCGGTGGGCGGCGAGGATGGCCGCTTCCACCTGTTCGGTGCTGGCTTCGGCAATCTGCGTGATGAGCTCGGCGGTGGCCGGGTTGACGATGGCTTCGACAACGCCCTGGCCGGCCACTAACTGGCCGTCGATCAACAGGCATGTCTGAAGTTCGCTCATCTTGTGCGCTCGGGTCTTGTTCGGCACGGCGGCTCTCCTGGGCTTGCAACTGAAGATCCGCGCAGTGCGCTCGATGAATCGAGACTAGTGGCTGCGCAGGGGGACTACAAATTCTAAATAACGAAGGCAGCATTCGATTAAATCGATAGCCGCTTGCCGCCATGGGGTTGCTCGCGGGCGACGGTCAGGAACGGGTCCACCAGCGCCGGTCGCGCCGTGCCCCGGCGCCAGGCCAGGCCGACGTCCAGCGTCTGGGTCAGGTCGGCCAGTGGCCGTGCTTCGATGATGTCACCCTCCAGAGACCAGGGTCGGTAGGTCATGTCCGGCTGGATCGACAGCCCCAGCCCGGCAGCCACCAGGCTGCGCACCGCTTCGGTGGACGCCGTGCGCAGGCTGATCCGCGGCTGCAGACCGGCACCGGCCCAGATGCGCTGGGCATTGCGGTCCATTTCATCGACGTTTAGCTGAATCAACGGCTCGCCGGCAACGTCGGCGAGGTTGATGCTGTCGTGTTCCAACAGCGGGTGCTGGGGTGGCAGCCATAAGCGGTGGGGCGAGTGGGTCAGTACTTCGGTCTGCAAGGCGTGCCGGTCTTCGAGGTTGGAGAGAATCAGCACCCCGACATCGATCTCGCCACTGACGAGCAAATGCTCGATGTAGGGGCGCTCGTCCTCCATCACACGGATGCCGACATTGGGGTAGGCGCGCTGGAAACGGGTCAGCAGGTCGGCCAGGTAATAACCGGCCACCAGGCTGGTCACCCCCACGGTCAACTGACCGGCGACCTGATCAGTGCTTTGCTGCAGGCTGCGCTTGGCGTTGTCCACCGTGGCCAGAATCAAATGCGCCTGGCGCAGGAATTGATGGCCCTGATGGGTCAGGGTCATGCCCTTGGCATGGCGACTGAACAGGGTCACGCCGATCTCCTGCTCCAGTTGCTGGATGGCCTGGGTCAGGGTGGACTGGGAAATGAACACGGCCTGAGCGGCGGCGGAGATAGAGCCGGTCTCGGCAACGGCGATGAAATGGCGGATCTGGCGCAGGGTCATCATGCGGGCTGGGTCCGGTTTTTGCGATTGGCTGGAGTGTATATCTTATTTATCGATGGCCGAATGCTCGTGTGGGGCTGAGGGCGTTGGAACTGAAATATCCAGAAGTACATCTGCCAACTGCTGGTTCCCCATTGGAATTAATCTCCTGTGTATCCCATCCCAGCCTGGAGACCCTCATGGACACCCGCCGCCTGCTCGACCAATTATTCCAGTCCGGCCAGCAACTGCTGCAAGGCAAGCCCGGCTCGCCTGCCCAATCTCCGGTCACTGGTGCATTGGGCAGCCTGCTCGGCGGCACCGGAGGTGGGTGGCTGGCAGGCGGTGCGGTGGGGCTGCTGCTGGGCAACCGCAAGGCGCGCAAGCTCGGCGGCAAAGCACTGGCCTATGGTGGCCTGGCGGCGTTGGGGGTGATGGCTTACAAGGCCTATGGCAACTGGCAGGCGCAGCAGCAGACCGCACCCCGAGGCGAGCCCCAGACCCTGGACCGGCTGCCGGCCGCGCAAGCCGAGGAGCACAGCCAGGCGATCCTTCGGGCGCTGGTGGCGGCGGCCAAGGCCGATGGCCACGTGGATGAGCGCGAGCGGCAGTTGATCGAGGAGGAGATCACGCGGTTGGGCACGGGCGACGAGCTGCAGGCCTGGCTGCACAGCGAACTGAATCGGCCGTTGGACCCTGTAGACGTCGCGCGCTCGGCCAAGACCACGGAAATGGCCGCCGAGATGTACTTGGCCAGTGTAATGATGGTGGATGAAGAGCACTTCATGGAGCGGGCCTATCTGGACGAGCTGGCGCGGCAGTTGTCGCTGGACGATAGGCTCAAGGCCGAGCTGGAGGCGCAGGTGAAGGCCGCGAGGGCAGCGCTTTCCTGACACAGGGGCGCCATCGCGGTTTGTGTGGGGAGCGCGCGCCGGCCGGCCCACCAAAATTCTGACGCCTGAATGTCAACCGCCGCTGGTAATACCCTTACATATAATGGAAAGTATTCGCTGAGCATGAATCTGTCTGAGCTGCCGTTTTATACTCGGCCGCCTTTCATGTGCAGTCGAAGCATTCCCCCGAGGGTTTACCGTGAAGAACTGGACGTTGCGCCATCGCATTCTGGCGAGTTTCGCCGTGATCATCGCCATCATGCTGGCCATGGTTGTTGCCTCTTATAGCCGTCTGCAACGAATCGAGGCCAGTGAAACGGCGGTGCGCACCGACAGCGTCCCCGGGGTGTTCTATGGCTCGATGATGCGCAGCGCCTGGGTCGACAGTTATCTCTATACCCAGCAATTGATCGGGCTGAGCTACCAGCGCGAACTGGTCACGGCCGACGATGATGCCTACAAGGGCTTCGGCGATAAGCTCACCGAGCAGATGGCGCTGTACCGCGCGACGATCCAGGACGCCACCGACCAGGCTCAGTTCGAACAGTTCGGCGATATGCGCAAGGGCTATGAGGCCTCACTGGCCAAGGTCATCGACGCCTACAAGCACAAGCGTTTCATGGAAGCGCAGGAAATGTTCACCAACGAGCTCACACCTCTCTGGAATAACGGCCGCAAGCACCTGAACCTGGTCATCGATGCCAACCGCAAGGCGGCGACCCAGGCCACCGATGCCATTGACCAGGACGTCAACACCGCGAAGCTGACCATGGGCATCTCCCTGGTGCTGGCGATATTGGCCGCCGCACTCTGCGGTTTCCTGTTGATGCGCTCGATCATGGAGCCGATGAAGAAGATCGTCGGCATCCTCGAGACCATGCGCACCGGCGACCTTAGCCGGCGCCTGAACCTGGCGCGCAAGGACGAGTTCGGCGCAGTGGAGTTGGGTTTCAACGACATGATGACGGAGCTGACCGGTCTGGTTTCCCAGGCCCAGCGTTCGTCGGTGCAGGTGACCACCTCGGTCACCGAGATCGCCGCCACGTCCCGGCAGCAGCAGGCCACGGCCACTGAAACTGCGGCGACCACCACCGAAATCGGCGCTACTTCCCGTGAAATCGCGGCGACCTCACGTGATCTGGTACGCACCATGAGCGAAGTGACCACGGCGGCCGATCAGGCCTCGCTGCTGGCCGGTTCCGGACAGCAAGGCCTTTCGCGCATGGAGGAGACCATGCATCAGGTCATGGGCGCGGCCGAGTTGGTGAACAACAAGCTGGCGGTGCTCAACGAGAAGGCCGGCAACATCAATCAGGTGGTGGTGACCATCGTCAAGGTCGCCGACCAGACTAACCTGCTGTCCCTCAACGCGGCCATCGAAGCCGAAAAGGCCGGTGAGTACGGCCGTGGTTTCGCCGTGGTGGCCACCGAAGTGCGGCGCCTGGCCGATCAGACGGCAGTGGCCACTTACGACATCGAACAGATGGTCCGCGAGATCCAGTCGGCCGTGTCCGCGGGGGTGATGGGCATGGACAAGTTCAGCGAAGAAGTGCGCCGGGGCATGTACGAAGTCACCCAGGTGGGCGATCAGCTGTCGCAGATCATTGCTCAAGTGCAGGCGTTGGCGCCGCGGGTGCTGATGGTCAACGAAGGCATGCAGGCCCAGGCCACCGGTGCCGAGCAGATCAATCACGCCTTGACCCAACTGGGCGACGCCAGCAGCCAGACCGTGGAGTCATTGCGCCAGGCCAGCTTCGCCATTGATGAACTGAGCCAGGTGGCCACCGGGCTGCGCGGCGGCGTATCGCGCTTTAAAGTCTGATGAGTATCCCCGGCACTGCGGGCGCGCCCGCGCCGCGCCATAAATTGTTTCTGGTGTTCAGCATCGGCCAGGACCGCTTTGCCTTGCAGGCAGCGGAAATCGCCGAGGTGCTGCCGCGCCTGGCACTCAAGCCGATCGCCCGTTCGCCGGGCTGGGTCGCGGGGATTTTCGCCCATCGCGGGCAGATGGTGCCGGTGATCGACCTCAGCCAACTGGCGTTCGGCCACCCCGCTGCCGCGCGCACCAGCACCCGGCTGGTGCTGGTGCACTACCGCACGGACCCCCGGTATCCCGAGCGTTTGCTCGGGCTGGTGCTGGAGCATGCCAACGAAACCTTGCGCTGCTCGCCGGACGAATTTCGCAGCTATGGTTTGAATAATCGCGAGGCGCCTTACCTGGGGCCGGTGCGCGAGGATGCCCAGGGGATGATGCAATGGGTGCGTGTCGGGGACTTGCTCAGTGAGGCGGTGTGCGAGTTGCTTTACATGCCGGCCGATACGGATGAGGTGGGCCCATGAGCGACGATTCGCGGTTTTTCGCCTATCTGCGTGACCGCATCGGTCTGGATGTGGCGTCGGTGGGTGCGCCGATGATCGAGCGGGCCGTGCAGCTGCGCTGCAAGGCCGCCGTACAGCCGGACTTGTCCGCCTATTGGCAGCTGTTGCAGAGCTCACCGGCCGAGCAGCAAGCCTTGATCGAAGCCGTGATTGTTCCCGAGACCTGGTTCCTGCGCTACCCGGAAACCTTCGACGCCTTGGCGCGGCTGGCCCAGCAACGGCTGGCCACGCTCAAGGGCGTGCGCGGCCTGCGGCTGCTTAGCCTGCCGTGCTCCACGGGCGAAGAGCCTTATTCCATTGCCATGAGCCTGCTGGATGCCGGTATCGCGCCAGCGCAATTCAAGGTCGACGCCGTGGACATCAGCCCGTTGTCGGTGGCCAAGGCCCAGCGCGCCGTGTATGGGCGCAACTCGTTTCGCGGGCAGCAACTGGGTTATCGCGACCGGCACTTTCAGGCCGAAGCCGACGGCTATCGCCTCAACGAACGGGTGACGGCTCAGGTGCGCTTTCAGGCGGGCAACATTCTCGACCCGGCGCTGCTGGCCAAAGAGCCCCGCTACGATTTCGTGTTCTGCCGCAATCTGCTGATCTATTTCGACATCGAGACCCAGCAGCGGGTGTTCGAGGTCTTGAAGAACTTCACTCTGGCCGACGGCGCACTGTTCATCGGCCCGGCCGAGGGCAGTCTGTTGGCGCGCATGGGCATGCGCCCGATCGGTATCGCGCAGTCCTTCGCCTTCGTCCGTGCAGAGCCTGAGCCTGCGCCGATGCCGAGCCCGGCGGCGCCGGTCATCGCGCCTCCGGTGCCCGTCCGCCAGGCCAGGGCCGCGCGCCCGGCCCCGAACGTCACGCCCAGGCCAAGGCCGGTACTGGCGGCGCCGATCGCGCCCCAGGCCGCCAGGGACACCGATAACCAGGCGCTGTTGACGCATATCGCCAACCTCGCCAACGGAGGCAAAAGCCTGGAGGCTCGGGCGGCCTGCGAGGACTACCTCAAGCAGCATGCGCCCACGGCACAGGTGTATTACTGGCTGGGCCTGCTCAGTGATGTGGCCGGCGACATCAGTGCTGCGCAAGCCTTCTACCGCAAGGCGCTGTACCTGGAACCCCAGCATGTCGAAGCCTTGTCCCAGTTGGCCATGTTACTGGCCGCCCAGGGGGACACTGCCGGTGCGCGGCGTCTTCAGGAGCGCGCCGCCCGCAGTGGCCGCTCGGGTGAGCAGGAGCCGCGCGGATGAGTGAGCACAGTCTGCAGACGCTGGATGTGATCCAGCAGGATGCCGAGCCCATCGACGATTGCTGGAACCGGATCGGCGTACTGGGCGACAAGTCCTGCCCCCTGCTGGTGGAGCATATCCATTGTCGCAACTGCTCGGTGTATGCCGCCGCAGCCACGCGCCTGCTGGACCGCTATTCGCTGGGTCAGCAACGGGTGCAACAGGAATACCGGGCGCAACAGGGCGAAGTGGCCAGCCGCTCGCTGCTGATCTTTCGTCTGGGCGATGAGTGGCTGGCGTTGGCCACGCGCCGGCTGATCGAGGTTTCCACCTTGCAGCCGGTGCATTCGTTGCCCCATCAACGTTCCCGGGCCTTGCTGGGCGTCGCCAACGTACGCGGTGCGCTGGTGGCCTGCCTGTCGCTGGGCGAGTTGCTCGGTATACAGGCCGGCAGTGCGCCGCCCGCCAGCACGGCACGGGTGACACCGCGGATGCTGATCATCGGCGCCCAGGGTGGCTCGGTGGTGGTGCCGGTGGACGAGGTCGACGGCATCCATGGTATCGGTGAAGACCTGCTGGACAGTGCCTCGGTGGCCGCCAGCCAGGCGGGCGCTCGTTTCACCCGCTGCGTGCTGGCGTTCAACGGCCGCAGTGTGCGCGTGCTGGATGATGAGCCGTTGCTGGCCGCGATGACCCGGAGCCTGACATGACCCCCGACCAGATGCGTGATGCATCGCTGCTGGAGCTGTTCAGCCTGGAGGCCGAGGCTCAGACCCAGGTGCTCAGCAATGGCTTGCTGGCCCTGGAGCGCAATCCGACCCAGGCCGAGCACCTCGAAGCCTGCATGCGCGCCGCCCACTCCCTCAAGGGGGCGGCACGGATTGTCGGCGTCGATGCCGGGGTCAGCGTCGCGCACTTGATGGAAGAATGTCTGGTGCGCGCCCAGGACCGGCGGCTGTACCTGCTGCCCGAGCACATCGATGCCTTGCTGCAGGGCACCGACCTGTTGATGCGCATCGGCACGCCGGGCAATATCCCCGGCCCCCGGGACATTGACGCCTGGGTCGTGCAAATGGAGGCACTGCTGGACCCGGACGTTGCGCAGACGGCAGCCCTCGCAGCCCCCGCAACAGCGCCGCCCAGCGTGGCTCCAGAGCTGGAGTCGAGCCTGATCCTGCCCGTGGTCGAGGCGCCAGTCCCGGTCGAAGCCCAAGCCCCCGAGCCGGTAGGCGGTGGGATCGCGCCGAACCGCGGCGGCCGTCTCGAGGGTGGCGAACGGGTGCTGCGAGTCACCGCCGAACGCTTGAACAGCCTGCTGGATCTTTCCAGCAAGTCACTGGTGGAAACCCAGCGGATCAAGCCGTACCTCACCGGAATGCAGCGCATGCGCCGGTTGCAGTCCCAGAGCCTGCAAGCCCTGGACCGGGTCAAGGAGCAACTGGAGGGCAGCGCGGCAGGCGATGACGTGCGCGAAGCCCTGGGCCAGGCTCAGCACCTGCTGGCCGACGCCCAGCAAATGCTCTCGCGCCAGACCAGCGACCTCGACGAGTTCGGCTGGCAGGCCAGTCAGCGCGCGCAGTTGCTCTATGACACCGCGTTGGCGTGCCGCATGCGGCCCTTTGCCGACGTGCTGGTGGGCCAGGAACGCATGGTACGCGACTTGGGCCGCAGCCTGGGCAAGCCGGTGCGCCTGGAAATCGAAGGCGAGAAGACCCAGGTCGATCGCGATGTGCTCGAACGCCTCGAAGCGCCCTTGACCCACCTGCTGCGCAACGCCGTGGACCATGGCATCGAATCGCCCGAAGCGCGCCTGCTGGCCGGCAAGTCTGCCGAGGGCACGATTCGCCTGCGGGCCTCCCATCAGGCGGGTCTGCTGGTGCTGGAACTGAGCGATGACGGCAACGGCGTCGATCTGGAGCGCCTGCGCCGCACCATCATTGCCCGGCAGTTATCGCCGGCCGACACGGCGGCGCAGCTGAGTGAAGAGGAACTGCTGTCGTTTCTGTTTCTGCCGGGCTTCAGTCTGCGCGACACCGTGACCGAAGTGTCCGGCCGCGGCGTGGGCCTGGACGCGGTGCAGCACATGGTCCGCCAGTTGCGTGGCTCCGTGGACCTGTATCAGGTGGCGGGGCAGGGCAGTCGCTTCCATCTGGAAGTGCCGCTGACCCTGTCGGTGGTGCGCAGCCTGGTGGTCGAGGTGGGCGAAGAAGCCTATGCCTTTCCCCTGGCCCACATCGAACACATGCTGGATCTGGCCGCCGACGACATCGTCCAGCTCGAAGGCCGCCAGCACTTCTGGTATCAGGGCCAGCACGTCGGCCTGGTGGCCGCCAGCCAGTTGCTGCAGCGGCCGGCGTCCCAGGGCCCCGAAGACTCGTTGAAAGTCGTGGTGATTCGCGAGCGCGAGGCCATCTACGGCGTGGCGGTCGAGCGGTTCATTGGTGAGCGCACCCTGGTGGTGTTGCCGCTGGACCCACGACTGGGCAAGGTTCAGGACATTTCTGCCGGTGCCCTGCTCGACAACGGCTCGGTGGTATTGATCGTCGATGTCGAGGACATGCTGCGCTCGGTGGAGAAGTTGCTCAATACCGGGCGGCTGGAGCGTATTGACCGGCGCAACCGCCAGAATGAAGTGCCGCGCAAGAAAGTCCTGGTGGTGGACGATTCCCTGACCGTGCGCGAGCTGCAGCGCAAGCTGCTGACCCATCGTGGCTACGAGGTGGCCGTGGCAGTGGACGGCATGGACGGCTGGAACGCCCTGCGCAGCGAAGCGTTCGACCTGCTGATCACCGACATCGACATGCCGCGCATGGACGGCATAGAACTGGTCACCTTGTTGCGTCGCGACAGCCGCCTGCAGGCATTACCTGTGATGGTGGTCTCATATAAAGACCGTGAGGAGGACCGACGACGGGGGCTGGATGCCGGCGCCGACTATTATCTGGCAAAAGCCAGTTTTCATGACGACGCGTTGCTCGATGCGGTCGTGGAGTTGATCGGGGGAGCCCAGGAATGAAGATCGCCATCGTCAACGACATGCCGCTGGCAGTCGAGGCATTACGTCGGGCTATTGCTTTCGAGCCGGCCCACCAGATCATCTGGGTGGCGCAGGACGGCGCCCAGGCGGTGGAGCGGGCCGAGGCGCAGACGCCGGACCTGATCCTCATGGACCTGATCATGCCAGTGATGGACGGGGTAGAGGCCACGCGCCAGATCATGGCCAAGAGCCCCTGCGCCATCGTCATCGTCACCGTGGACCGTCAGGCGCACATGAATCGGGTCTTCGAGGCCATGGGCCATGGCGCACTGGATGTGGTCGACACGCCGGCCCTGGGCGCGGGCAATCCGCAGGACGCCGCAGCGCCGCTGTTGCGCAAGATCCTCAATATCGGCTGGCTGATCGGCCAGCGCGGCGCACCGGTCAAGACCTTCCAGCCGGCACCACGGCAGAGCGAACAACGCGAGCGCCTGGTGGCCATCGGTTCCTCCGCCGGCGGCCCGGCGGCGCTGGAAATTCTGCTCAAGGGGCTGCCGCGAGACTTTCCTGCGGCCATCGTGCTGGTCCAGCATGTCGACCAGGTGTTCGCGGCCGGCATGGCCGAGTGGTTGTCCGGTGTTTCGGGTCTTCAGGTCAGGCTTGCCAGCGATGGCGAACGGCCGCAAGCTGGCGTTGTGCTACTGGCTGGCACCAATCACCATATTCGTTTGTTAAAAAATGGTACCCTCGCCTACACGGCAGAGCCGGTAAACGAAATTTACCGGCCGTCGATCGATGTTTTCTTTGAAAGTGTCGCGCAGTTCTGGACCGGTGACGCCATTGGCGTGCTGTTGACCGGGATGGGGCGCGATGGCGCGCAAGGCCTCAAGCTGATGCGCGAACAGGGTTATCTGACCATTGCTCAGGATCAGCAGAGCTGTGCGGTGTACGGGATGCCCAAGGCGGCTGCGGCGATAGATGCAGCGGTCGAAATACGTCCGCTGGAGCGGATTGCCCCACGACTGATGGACGTTTTTGCCCAATGAACCCGAGCCACCGAGCGCGCCGTAACCAGGTGACAGAGCATGATTGACCTGCAGATCGAAGAATTCACCTCCTCAGACGCCTATAAATCGATGGTGTTGCTGGTCGACGACCAGCCCATGATCGGTGAGGCGATCAGGCGCAGCCTGGCCCACGAGCAAAACATCGACTTCCATTTCTGTTCCGACCCGCAGCAGGCCATCAACCAGGCCATGCGCATCAAGCCCACGGTGATTCTGCAGGACTTGATCATGCCTGGGCTGGACGGTCTGTCCCTGGTGCGCGAATACCGCAATCACCCGGCGACCCAGGACATCCCGATCATCGTGCTTTCCACCAAGGAAGACCCGATGATCAAGAGCGCCGCGTTCGCCGCAGGCGCCAACGACTACCTGGTCAAGCTGCCGGACACCATCGAGCTGGTGGCGCGCATCCGCTACCATTCGCGTTCCTACTTGACCCTGCTGCAGCGTGACGATGCCTACCGCGCCTTGCGGGTCAGCCAGCAACAGTTGCTCGACACCAACCTGGTGCTGCAGCGCCTGATGAATTCCGACGGCCTGACCGGGCTGTCCAATCGTCGGCACTTCGACGAATACCTGGAGCTGGAGTGGCGCCGCGCCCTGCGAGACAAGACGCAGATCTCGCTGCTGATGATCGACGTCGATTACTTCAAGCTGTACAACGACAACTTCGGCCACCTGGACGGCGACGAAGCGTTGCGCCGGGTGGCTGAAGCCATTCGCCAGACCACCAGCCGCGCCACCGATCTGCCTGCACGCTACGGCGGCGAAGAGTTCTCCCTGGTGCTGCCGGGCACGTCCCCGGGCGGCGCGCGCTTGATCGCCGAAAAGCTGCGCCAGACCATCATCGGTTTGAACATCCCGCACATCGCCCCGCAGGCGGGTTCCAACCTGACCGTCAGCATCGGCCTGGCCACCATGACCCCATCGCGGCCGGACAACTGCCGCGAACTGATCTCCACGGCGGACAAGGGCCTGTACCAGGCCAAGAACAACGGCCGCAATCAGGTGGTGGTGGGGCAGGATCTGTAGGGATATCTCTGCAGCTCAGGGCTGCTGTGGAAGATTCCAGGGTTGCCAGTGATGCGGACGCGGCGGTCGGGCAGAAGGGTCGCGTTGTTGCCACTGCGGCCCACGGGCTGAACCCATAGAGATCGCGCACGCCTCGCGCAGCTGGGTTATACTCTCCGGCTTTTGACACGCCCAAGCACGAGTGCCGCCCGCCATGGAAATCAACCCGATCCTTAACAGCATCAAGGACCTGTCCGAGCGCTCCGAAACTATTCGGGGGTATCTTTGACTACGATCAAAAGCATGAGCGTCTGACCGAAGTCAATCGCGAGCTTGAAGATCCCGCTGTCTGGAACAACCCGTCTTACGCCCAGGAACTGGGCCGTGAACGCTCGCTGCTGGCCCAGATCGTCGACACCCTCGACGAAATGCACAGTGGGCTGGCCGATGCCCGCGACCTGCTGCAAATGGCCGCCGAAGAAGAGGACGAAGGCGCTGTAGCCGACGTCTCGGCCGAAGTCGAACGCCTGCGCGAGTCGCTGGAAAAGCTCGAATTCCGGCGCATGTTCAGCGGCGAAATGGACGCCAACAATGCCTACCTGGACATCCAGGCCGGCTCCGGCGGAACCGAGGCCCAGGACTGGGCCAACATCCTGCTGCGCATGTACCTGCGCTGGGCCGACAAACGTGGCTTCGACACGACCATCATGGAGCTGTCGGCCGGTGAAGTAGCCGGTATCAAGGGCGCAACACTGCATATCAAGGGTGAATATGCCTTTGGCTGGCTGCGCACCGAGATCGGCGTGCACCGTCTGGTGCGCAAAAGCCCGTTCGACTCCGGCAACCGTCGCCACACCTCGTTTTCGGCGGTGTTCGTCTCTCCCGAGATCGACGACAACATCGAAATCGATATCAACCCGTCGGACCTGCGCATCGACACCTATCGGTCGTCCGGCGCGGGCGGTCAGCACGTCAACACCACCGACTCGGCGGTGCGGATCACCCACGTGCCCACCAACACCGTGGTCAGCTGCCAGAACGAGCGCTCCCAGCACGCCAACAAGGACACCGCCATGAAAATGCTGCGGGCCCGGTTGTACGAGCAGGAAGTGCAGAAGCGCAACGCCGCCTCCCAGGCGCTGGAAGACACCAAATCCGACATCGGCTGGGGTCACCAGATCCGCTCCTACGTGCTCGATGCCTCGCGGATCAAGGATCTGCGCACCAGCGTCGAGCGCAGTGACTGCGACAAGGTGCTGGACGGCGATATCGACGAGTACCTGGTGGCCAGCCTGAAACAAGGGCTGTAAGCCACGCACCCCTGCCGCGAGGCAGGGGGTAACGAACCCGTGATGGAAATTGTGAAGACATGAGCGACCAACAACTCGATCCGCAAGACCTGCAACAGGAAGAGAACACCCTGATTGCCCTGCGCAAGGACAAACTGGCCGCCGTGCGCGCCCAGGGTCAGGCCTTCCCCAACGACTTCCGCCGCGACAGCTATGCAGGTGACCTGCAAAAGCAATACGTCGACAAGACCAAGGAAGAGCTGGAAGCTGCAGCGATCCCGGTCAAGGTTGCCGGTCGCATCATGCTCAACCGTGGCTCGTTCATGGTGATCCAGGACATGACCGCGCGCATTCAGGTCTACGTCAATCGCAAGACCCTGTCGCCGGAAACCCTGGCCGCCGTGAAAACCTGGGACATGGGCGACATCATCGCTGCCGAAGGCACTCTGGCCCGTTCCGGCAAGGGTGATTTGTACGTGGAAATGACCCGCGTGCGCCTGCTGACCAAGTCGCTGCGCCCGCTGCCGGACAAGCACCACGGCCTCACCGACACCGAGCAGCGCTATCGCCAGCGCTACGTCGACCTGATCGTCAACGAAGACGTTCGCGAGACCTTCCGCGTACGCTCCAAAGTGATCGCGCACATTCGCAGCTTCCTGATGCAGCGCGACTTCCTCGAAGTCGAGACGCCGATGCTGCAGACCATCCCCGGTGGCGCGGCGGCCAAGCCGTTCGAAACCCATCACAATGCCCTGGACATGGAAATGTTCCTGCGCATCGCGCCGGAGCTTTACCTCAAGCGTCTGGTGGTCGGTGGCTTCGAGAAGGTCTTCGAGATCAACCGCAATTTCCGTAACGAAGGCGTCTCGACCCGGCACAACCCCGAGTTCACCATGCTCGAGTTCTACCAGGCTTACGCCGACTACGAAGACAACATGGACCTCACCGAAGAGCTGTTCCGTGAGCTGGCTCAGCTGGTTCTGGGCAGCACCGACGTGCCGTACGGCGAAAAGGTGTTCCATTTCGGCGAGCCGTTCGCGCGGATGTCGGTGTTCGATTCGATCCTGCACTACAACCCGGACCTCACCGCTGCCGACCTCAGCGACATCGACAAGGCCCGCGACATCGCCAAGAAAGCCGGTGCCAAGGTGCTGGGCTTCGAAGGCCTGGGCAAGTTGCAGGTGATGATTTTCGAGGAACGGGTGGAGCACAAACTGGAGCAGCCGCATTTCATTACCCAGTACCCGTTCGAAGTCTCGCCGCTGGCCCGTCGCAATGACGACAACCCCAACGTCACCGACCGCTTCGAGTTGTTCATCGGCGGCCGTGAAATCGCCAACGCCTATTCCGAGCTCAACGATGCGGAAGATCAGGCCGCGCGTTTCATGGCTCAGGTGGCCGACAAGGACGCCGGCGACGACGAAGCCATGCACTATGACGCCGACTTTGTCCGCGCCCTGGAATACGGCATGCCGCCCACGGCCGGTGAAGGCATCGGCATCGACCGTTTGGTGATGCTGCTGACCAATGCCCCGTCGATTCGCGACGTGATCCTGTTCCCGCACATGCGGCCACAGGCGTAACAAGGCTGATACAAGCCGCCTCCGATGAGGCGGTTTTTTTTGGCTTGAATTTGCACAAAACGGAAATGGACCCCAACCTCACATGGAACCCAAAGTGACCCCTATACCCCAAGGCGCCGCCACAGTCGCCACCGCCGTCGGCCAGGCCGTCCGCTACCAGGGCCGCAAGGCCGCCCGCCAAGGCAGCGAACAGCGCCGTCAGGACATTCTCGACGCCACCATGCGTGTGGTCGTGCGCGATGGCTTGCGCGGTGTGCGTCATCGCGCCGTTGCGGCCGAGGCCGATGTGCCGCTGTCCGCCACCACCTATTACTTCAAAGACCTCGACGACCTGCTCAACGATACCTTCGCTCATTACGTCGAGCGTAGCGCCGCGTTCATGGCCAAGCTGTGGCTGAACACCGAATCCCTGCTGCGCGAACTGCTGGCCGAGAACGACGGCACACCGGCAGGTCGCTCGCGGCTGGCCGACACTATTGCGCAGATGGCCGTGGATTATGTGCAGCGCCAGTTGCGCAGTCGCCGTGACTACCTGATCGCCGAGCAGGCTTTTCGTCAGGAGGCACTGCTCAATCCACGCCTGGCAGCGCTGGTGTGTTCCCACGAACGCATCCTGCTGCAAGGCGCTCGCCAGCTGCTGGAGGTGTTAGGCTCCCGGGAGCCCAGCGAAGATGCACAGCTGTTGACGGCGATCATCGGCCGCATGGAATATCAGGGCCTGCTCAAGCCGGACACCGCTCTGGATGGGCACCAGATGAATACCCTGGTGCGCTTCATGCACCTGGTGCTGGGCTCGGGTGGGCCAGGCTCTTCTCGATAACCGGCTTCTCAATTGCGGAGTGCAGATGGACGAATACCAGCAGACGATACGTGCCTTGTCCGACCGGATCGTGCAGGCGCAGACGCCGATCCGCGTGCTGGACGCCGTGAAGTGGGACGACAGCATCCGCCAAGGCTTTCTCAAGACCAAAGGCAAGGCGTTGCCGGCCGTTGACCGAGCGTATTACCAGAACCGCCCGCTGGCCTTCGACTCCAGCGCGGTGAAGCTGGAGTTCCAGAACATCGAGCGGGACATCACCCGCCAGCTCGGCCAGTTCAACCCGGTCGGGCAGATCATGCGGCGCATGTGCAAGGAATACCGCATGGTGGTGCGCATGCTTGAAGCGCGCGGCACCGAGGATTTCGGGCTGATTTCCCAGGAACTGTATGGCGCGGCCTCGGATGCCTTCCATGCCGGCGACCCGACCTTGGCCGACCTGGGCATGATGCTCTCTGATTACCTGAACAACATTGCCGGGCGCGGCGACCTCAAGGACGAGGCCAAGACCCTCACCGCCAAGGACGCCGTGGCGATGCTGCAAAGCCGTCTCAACCGCACCTTCGGTGAAGCGGAAGGCACCATCCGCGTGTTCGAGTCCGACGGCATCGTCGCCGACGCGGCGGCCGGTGCCGACTACATCAAGATCCGCGCCGATGCCATGTTCAACGAACGGGATGTACGTGCGCTGGAAGTCCACGAAGGGCTGGTCCATGTGGGCACCACCCTCAACGGCCTCAGCCAGCCGATCTGTACCTTCCTGGCCAAGGGCCCGCCGTCGTCCACCGTGACCCAGGAAGGCCTGGCCATCCTTATGGAAGTGATCGCGTTCGCCTCCTACCCCAGCCGCCTGCGCAAGCTGACCAACCGCACCCGCGCCATTCATATGGTGGAGGAGGGCGCGGACTTTCTGCAGGTCTACGATTTCTTCCGCGAGCAAGGCTTCGAGATGGCCGAGAGCTACGGCAACGCCAGCCGGGTGTTCCGTGGGTCGACGCCCACCGGGCTGCCGTTCACCAAGGACCTGTCCTATCTCAAGGGCTTCATCATGGTCTACAACTACATCCAGCTGGCCGTGCGCAAGGGCAAGCTGGAGCAGGTGCCGCTGCTGTTCTGCGGCAAGACCACCCTGGAAGACATGCGCACCTTGCGCCAGTTGGTGGACGAAGGCCTGGTGGTGGCGCCCAAGTACTTGCCCGAACAGTTCCGTGACATGAATGCCTTGAGCGCCTGGATGTGCTTCTCCAACTTCCTCAATCATTTGAGCCTGGACCGGATTGAAGCCGATTATTCGAACATTCTGTAGGTCGGCGCTGTGGGCTGCGGCATTGGCGCTGGCCGGCTGCAGCTCGCTGTTGTTCTATCCCGCGCCCGGCCAGCCGCTGACCCCGGCGGTGGCGCATCTGGCCTATCGGGACGTGACCTTGACTGCCGCCGACGGTACTCGTCTGCACGGCTGGTGGTTGCCGGCCAAGGCGGGTGTGCCGGTCAAGGGTACGGTACTGCACTTGCACGGCAACGGCGGCAATCTGGCCTGGCATCTGGGGGGCAGTGGCTGGTTGCCCGAGCAGGGTTATCAGGTGCTGATGATCGACTATCGGGGCTATGGCCTGTCGGCGGGTTCGCCAAGTTTGCCGGCAGTGTACGAAGACATCGATGCGGCCTTCGCGTGGCTTCAGGTTCAGCCCGAGGTGCGCAACAAACCGCTGGTGTTGCTGGGTCAGAGTCTGGGTGGCGCCTTGGCCGTGCATTACCTTGGCGAGCACCCGGTGCAACGGGGGCGGCTCAAGGCAATCGTATTCGATGGGGTGCCGGCCAGCTACCGCGACGTGGGACGTTACACCCTGAGCACGTCGTGGCTGACCTGGCCGTTGCAAGTGCCGCTGTCGTGGTTGGTGCCGGACAGCGACAGCGCCATTCGCGCGGTGGAGCGGCTCAAGGGTGTGCCGCAGCTGTATTTCCAGAGCATCGACGACCCTGTGGTGCCCGTGGCCAATGGTATCCGCCTGTTCAAGGCTGCACCGCCGCCGCGCGTACTGCAACTGACACGCGGCGGCCATGTGCAGACCTTCGCCGACCCGACCTGGCGTCAGGTCATGCTCGAGTACCTTGCCGACCCCGAGCACTTCAATGGTCTGCGCCGGCTGGCGATGGTGCCCGACTACCCTTGAGCGCCGAGTGGCCTCAAGGCAGCCGGGACGGCCCCGGTTGAGGTTCGCTGACGATCCACTCGGTGAGTTCCAGCCTCGCCCGCTCCACCTGATCAACCAGCGCCTGATAAGCACGCACATAGGCGGCGCTGTCCAGCTGCAACGAGGTCGGTAGAGGATCGCCTAGCGCCAGCAGGCCACTTGCCATCAATACCGAGTGCAGGTGCTGGTGTTCGACCGGCTCCCCTACCCGTGGCAATTCCTGATTGCTGACCGCCGCGTCCAGGAATTGGCCGATACTGTCGCGCCAGCGGTTGATCGCCTGGATTCGGTCGCGGAAGGTGAAGTCCACGAAGCGCCTCCAATAGGGTTGCTGGTTCAAATACACGGGCAGCAACTCGGCCTGACTGGACACCACGGCTTGGTAGGCCGCGTCCAGCATGTTGGCGGTTACCCAGCCGGTTAAGTCTTTGTAGCGCTGGTACGTCGGCTGATCCCGCAAGCCAAGGCGCGTGGTCAAGGCCATGCGAAAGTAGAAACTGATCTCGCTGGAATCGATGCGACGGGTGTGGGTGGACCAGATCGGGGTATTCGCTTGAACGTATTCCTCTAGCCGCGCCGATCGCCAGTGACTGGTTCCCATCGCTATCAACTCATGCATGGCATTGCCGTCCATGGCCCGGGCCATGGCCTGGTCGGCGTGCAGCATGTTTTCCATCTGTGAAAAAACCAAGGCATCCCGGTCCACACAGGTGATGGCCTGTTGGGCTTGTCCATACAGCTCGCGGCGCAAATCATGGTTGAACGCCCCGCGTATCAGCGCTTGAATGCGCTGGCGTATGCGTGCTGCGGGTGTGCTGGCGGCATGCGAATGGTCTATGCGCACCAGAAAATCGAAAAATTCCACCGAGCTTGAGTCGTGGGCGGCCAACAGTGGATCGGCGCGTGCCAGATCGGCGGTGCTCATGCCTTCCAGCAGTTGCTGGCGATGGTGGATACGCAAAGCCTCGCGTTCGGCAGTGCTGGCTTCGTCCTCGCCCGAGGACAGGTCCGATCCTGAGCCGTGGCTGGACTCATCTGAATCGTAAAGATTGCCGGCCATTTGCATTTCAACGCGAAAGCGATCGCGATCCCGCGGCTGCAGGTTCGCGCCGGAGAGGCGCAGGCCCGGCACGCTACCAGCCCCTTCTGGCACATCGCCGATAAGGAGATGTTCCAGACTCACGTCTTGTATCGAAGTCAGATGCTCCAGGCCAGTGGGCCACCGAGTAATTCCGGTTCTGGACAGATCAAGGTCTTGCAGATGAACCATACGACTGACGTCGGGTGCGTTTTGCAGGAGGTTTCGCGACAGGTCGAGCGCCCGGAGGTGCACCATGTCGGCCAATTCCCTCACGCTTTGCTCGTCGAGCGCAATGAGGTTCCTGTTGAGGTTCAGCTGCTCTATTTGGGCGCGCGCCATGACGGCGAACACCCCCGCTTGAAATTGGACGCTCGAGTTTTCCATGATCAGCGTGCGAATCGAGCCGCTGGCGAGCAAGCACTGCATGTACCTCGCATTCCAGGTGGACGAGGGGTTGTTCTGATCTGAGACCACAAGTGTCTCCAGGACCGGCAGTTGGCCAAGGTCGATGAGGCTCAGGGGGGGCAGCGGTATACGCGAGAGGTCAAGCCAGCGTAGATGGCGCAGTTGCAGCAATTCGGCGGGCAGCTCCTGCAGGGGTAGGTTATTCAGTTCCAGGCGGCCTAACGTGGGCAG
The DNA here is from genome assembly GCF_018449655.1 of Pseudomonas sp. dw_358. Taxonomy (GTDB): domain Bacteria; phylum Pseudomonadota; class Gammaproteobacteria; order Pseudomonadales; family Pseudomonadaceae; genus Aquipseudomonas. Next base: position 198,503 of record NZ_JAAVUX010000003.1, on the reverse strand, counting down.
GTGACGCAGGAATGCGGGGAGGTTGTCGAGATTTTGCAGGTCCGCCACCCGGAGGCTGTTGACTGCGGGCAAGGGGCATGGCAGTGGAGGCAGTTGATCGAGATCGGCGTTGTCGAATCTCAGCGCAAAGGCATTCATGCCGAGCCGCGCCTCCCACGCGTAGCGCAACTGGTCAGAGGCGTTGGCGCGGGCTGCGCGGATGGCTGCGGAGGGGCCAGCCTGAACCCAGGTGACAAGGGTGCTTGCGAGCAGGGCTTGCTGTTCTTCCAGCACGGCGAGCAGCGGGCCGATGGGTTCGTCGCGGGCGACCTGTTCGGCGAGGAATCGATCGCGGCTGTCGCTCAGCCACAGGGGGGTATGCACTTGCAGGCGGGTGAGGCGTACCCGTGCCGATTCGCGCCGAAGCAGGTCGTCTGTCGGGTCCGGCTCTCGTTGAACCGCACCGACCTGCGGCGGGCTAAGCCAGGTTCTGGGCACGTCCATCCCTAGAAGCAGACGGCTTCGCGCCGGACGCGCCAACGCCATCTCGCGCAGACGCTGGTGGAGCCGCTCGGGCTCGTTTTGGCCAAAGCCCAGGGCCGCGCATTGCTCCGGGCCCAGAATCAGAAGTACAGCGCGATAGAACCCCGATTCGCTGAGATCCTGAGCCAGCAGCACGCTCTGTGCGTGGGTTGCAAACCAGCCTTCGTCGTCGTCGCGGTAAAGGCTCGGGCTTTCGACATCGGCCTGGCCTAACGTGGCCATCGGCTGGCCAAAGCGCCCCTCACGGCGGAGAATCAACGTGGTGCCCGGTCGCCAGCCGTCCAGATATTCAAGCAACCGAATGGCCAGGATCAAAGTGTCTTCGTGTGCCGACCCGGGTTGGATGAAACCTTCGAGCGCACGGCACAGACGTGCCTCCTGCTCGGTGACCAAGGCCTGCTCGGCAATTTCCATCGGCAGCGGATCTTCGGCATTTTGCAGATGGCCGGCAACCCATGTTCGATTGTCGTCGACAAAGCGTTGGGCAATGGCGAGCGGCATCATCGGATAGCGGCGCTGCAATTCGAGTACTGCATTGTCCGCAGGGATCTGCGCCAGCTCATAGAGATGATTGGCGAGCGCAAAGTGCAGTCGCACCTCCCAACTGTCCAAAAACGTGAGCAGATGCGGCAAAGGCACGGGACATTCGACATTTCCATCGAGCGTCGGCAGCGGGCATTCGCCCTCCGCGTCACGCGCAGGGGCCGGGTCATCCACGCCGCGGCGCACGCGAGACACACCGTGCCGGGCATGAGCTTCTGCCAGGGCCTCGTAGAACGCCTTGACCTGGGGAATTCTGTACGGGTCATCGATTGTCTGGCCGTTGCGCAGCCGCTGCATCACAGCAGCGACCTCACCTTGGATTCGGGCGCGCACCAGTACATCGTGCAACAGGGCGGGAACCGGCTGGTCGAGCTGGTATACCCGGCGCAGTTGGGTGTTATCCACTCCGCTGACGCGCCCCAGTTGCAGCAGGCGCTCATCGTCGAACCCGGCGCTGATCGGCCCCAGGCGACGCAGCAGCGACAGCCGGCTCCAACGCTGGGGATGCTCGTGCTCGTGGTGCCAGGCGCCGGCACCGTTGTGATGCAGCCTGGGGCTGTAGGCGCCGGTCTGACGGGGGGGCTGGATACGCCAGTGGCCGTTGTCGTCGCGGCTGACGTGGTAGAAAGCCTCGTTGATGTTGATCAGCTGACCCATGTCGGCTTCGTACAAGCCTCTGGGGTCGGCCTGGCCGGTGGGATGGATGCCCTCCGGCTGGCGATACCCGCTCAGGTCTGCAATCCAGCCGCTGGGCTGCCCAGTGCCCGAGCGCACCCAGTGCAGGGAGGAGATCCAGTCGGATGGCGCCCCGCCTTCGTTTTCTTCGCCGCACCGGATGCCAGCGCCGGCCCCGTCCAGCAAATGCCTTTGCACAGCAGCCCCGAAGTCTGGCAACGCCAGGGTCAACGTCTGCACCTGCTCTACAGTGGTGGCAGTCAGGTAACGAGCATCAGCGAGCAGTCGCGCGCCCATCTGTTCGGCGACGTGGGCGCGCAAACCGTGCGGCAAAGCCCTGGTGTCCAAAGCCAAAGTGTTCAGCATTTGGCGATGACGCAAGGCAATGAAACGGCCGAAGAACGCCTGGAATGCCGGGGCCTGCAATTCGCGGCGCAGGCTCGCGTAGAAGTGCTCCAGGCTGGCGTGCTCTTTGAGTGGGTGCAGGGGATGGCCGGGAATATAGGCGACGCAGGGCGTATCCGGCCCGCTGACCAGCAGGATCACCTCGTGTGCCGGTACATCGTCTTGCAGCAACAGGTAATGGCATTCAGCCAAGTAGTGGCCGAAGAACGGTCCCTGTCGCGCAAACTCGGTCGAATCGGTCGAGTATGCCCCGATGACCCAGTCCAGCAGGCGCCGCCCGATCTTGTTCAGTCGCTGTCCGCTGATCAGCGCCAGGGTGTACTCCTCGCGCAGCGTCGCCAGGTAAGCTTCCTGCTTGCCTTGGCGCAGCGTGGCATCATCCAGTGCAGCACTCAGGTAGTCTGGGTAGGACTCGCCCAGGTTTTGAATCTGTTGCAGGGCGTAAACGTTTTGCGGGGTGATGCTCGCCAGGTCCAGCGCCGCGAGGTCCGGGCGGTGATAGGCATAGAGGCTGTGCAGGCGGCTGAAGGCCTCGGTCGCTTGGCGCCTGGCCAATCGGCCGCTTGCGCTGCGTTCGTTCATTTCTCGGCGTTGCTGGGCATCGGCGTGCTTCAGCCAGGCAGGTTGCTCGGCAGATTCCAGCGGGGAAACGAGCGTCTCGAAATGACGGACGAGGTCAGTTGATGAGTGGGGCATGGTACTGGCTTCCATTGCGGGGAGGAGCCGCTATGGATAACCCGCAGAGCCAGGTTGAATGCCCTACCTATGTATGCCGGGCCACAACGGTGGGCAAAAAAAACCCGCCGTAGCGGCGGGTTTCTGCTGTCAGTGGCCGAACACTCAGTGAGTGCGGGGTGCCACTGGCTGGTTGTCGTTGGAAATGGTCACTTCCACACGACGGTTCATCGCACGGCCCGAAGCGCTGGTATTATCTGCCACCGGGAAGTCCTTGCCGTAACCCTGGGTCACGATACGCGACGGGTCCACACCCATTTTCACCAAAGCCGCCTGCACGGAACCGGCACGGCGCTCGGACAGGCTGACGTTGTAGGACGCCGAGCCGGTGGAGTCGGTATAACCCTCGACGATCACTTTACGTTCCGGGTTCTGCTGGAGGAACTGCGCCAGTTCGCTGACGTTGTTCAGGCCGCTGGTTTTCAGGCTCGCCTTGTTCACGTCGAACAGCACGTCGCCAAACGTGACCACGGTGCCGCGATCGGTCTGCTTGGCGTTGAGGTCGTTCTGCAGCTTCTTGATCTGCTGATCACGGGCATCAAGCAAGGCCTTGGCGCGATCGGCCGAAGCGTTTTTCAACTGGCCTTCAGCCGAGTGCAGCGCGATGGTTTCCTTGGCCAGCTCGACGCGCTGGTTGGTCAGGTAAGCCAGCTGGTCAACTTTCTTGCTGTCGTCCTTGTTGCGGTAGGCCATCTCGGCCTTGTCCAGCCAGTCGGCTGCGTCCTTGGTTTCCAGCGGTGCCAGCGTGCTGGCCTGCGGGTTGGTCTGCAATGAGGTGTAGTTGGTGCGCGCCTGTTCCAGACTTTGGTTAGGCGGGGTGGCACAAGCGGCCAGGCCGACGCTCAGGGCCAACAGGGCAGGGATCATCAATTGTTTACGCATGGTGTTCGTCCTTTAAATCGAATTCGGAGGGCAAAGGGGCTGGGGCGTTATTGCGCCTGGCGCAGGCCTTCATTTTTCAGGTCCTGAACCCCTTGCTGAGAGTCCTTGAGAGCGGCCTCGGCTTTTTCAGCCTGGGCTTTGCGCTCCGCTACACGAGCGTCCCACTCGGCCTGTTCGGACAGCACCCGGGCCTTGTCATAGTTTTCGTCATGCATGGCGAATTCGGCTGCCTTGAGCTTGTCCTGGGCAGTCTTGGTTTCGACGGGTGCGTACTGAGTACCGCCCGCGCTCACCGCGCTGTTGACAGCGGATTGAGCCACGGCATATTGCGAAGTAGGTGGGTTGCCAGCGCAACCGGCCAGCAGCAGGCTGCTGCCCAGGGCCAGGGCAGCCAGTTTCAACGAGCCCACTTTGTGCAGCGATGATTTGGCAGTGCTGATGTTCATGGTCTTCAACTCCATTGGATAACTCCCGAAATACTTCTACATCCATGACAGTCGAAGGTCCCTGCGTACCGGTCTGTTCAGACCTCGATTCACGCGTTCGACTTCTCGTCCTGCGATGGCTTACAAGGTCGGACCAAATGGTTTTTTCAAAAGTTCAAGATTCGTTAGCACACGAACAATATGTCATGTTGGGAATTATGGAGGGGCGAATGGGTCGCGGGCGGACCGGGGGCTTATCGAGAGCGGCGCAAGGCCGCCCTTGACGAGAGATCAGTGCTGAGGCTCGTCGGCCTGCGCCGACAGTTCGTGCAGATAACGCTTGGACAACTCGAGAAACTTCGGCGTCGGCCCCACGTCCTCGTACAGCGGATCGCCTTCCTCGTCCGTGGAGATCACCTTGGTGCCTTGCACATAAGGAAAGCTGGCCTCCAGCTCTTCCAGGGCCGCGCCGATCAACTCGCCCAGCAGTTCTTCGGGATGATGCTTGGGGTACATTTCGCTCAGGGCCGCGAGGCGAGCGGCCGCCTCGACGTCCAGGTGGATGCTGTAGGCGGTCTTGCTCAGCCGCCCGGTGGCGGTCTGCTCCCAGTGCCTTGTCAATTCACGGATCTTCATGGACGACCTCCAGGGTGACGTTGTGCTGCAAGCTTGCAGCTTCAGGCTAGCCTCTACACCATAGAGCAGATTTTCCGCTGCCCGTTCACTCACCACCCCGTTCAGCCATAACCACAATCAAACAGGGAGAAAGCCGATGAGCGATATTGACGCGCGTCTGCGCGAGGACGTCCACTTGCTGGGCCAGTTGCTGGGCAACACCGTGCGCGAGCAGTACGGCGACGAGTTTCTCGAGAAGATCGAGCGCATCCGTCGCGGTGCCAAGGCCGACCGCGGTGCCCAGTCACGCCAGGCGTCCTTGGAGAGCGACATCAATGTCGAGCAGCTCAGGTCCAGCCTCGATGCGCTGGGTGAAGACGACCTGCTGCCCGTAGCGCGCGCCTTTAACCAGTTCCTCAACCTGGCCAACATCTGCGAGCAGTATCAGCTGATCCGCCGGCGCGACGAGGGCCAGGGCGTGGCTTTCGAGAACCGCGTCTTGCCCGAGCTGCTGGAGCGACTCACGCAGGCCGGCCACAGCGGCGACTCACTCGCCCGGCAAGTGGGGCGGCTGGACATCGAGCTGGTGCTGACCGCCCACCCCACGGAAGTGGCGCGGCGCACCTTGATACAGAAGTACGATGCCATCACTGCCCAGTTGGCCTTGCAGGACCACCGTGACTTGATGCCCGCCGAGCGTGAGCAGATCAAGCAGCGCTTGCATCGGCTGATCGCCGAGGCTTGGCACACGGAAGAAATCCGCCGTGTACGGCCCACCCCCGTGGACGAGGCCAAATGGGGCTTCGCAGTCATCGAGAACTCCCTGTGGCAGGCCATTCCCAACCACCTGCGCAAGGTCGATCAGGCCCTGCACGCGGCCACCGGCCTGCGCCTGCCGTTGGAAGCTGCACCGGTGCGCTTTGCCTCGTGGATGGGGGGCGACCGTGATGGCAATCCCAATGTCACCGCTGCCGTGACCCGCGAAGTGCTGCTGTTGGCACGGTGGATGGCGGCCGACCTGTTTCTCGCCGATGTCGACCATCTGGCCAGTGAGCTGTCCATGCAGCAGGCCAGCTCGGCGTTGCGCGCCCGCGTCGGTGACAGCGCCGAACCTTATCGCACGCTGCTCAAGCAATTGCGCGAGCGCCTGCGCGCCACCCGCAGCTGGGCGCAGGCATCGCTGGCGGTGACCCAGCCGGCGGGGGAGGAGGTGCTGAGCAACAACCGCGACCTGCTCGAACCCCTGCAGCTGTGCTTCCAGTCCCTGCATGAGTGCGGCATGGGTGTGATTGCCGATGGCCCGCTGCTGGACTGCCTGCGTCGAGCCGTCACCTTCGGCCTGTTTCTGGTGCGCCTGGACGTGCGGCAGGATTCTGCCCGCCATCGCTCAGCCATGAGCGAAATCACCGACTACCTTGGGCTGGGGCGCTACGAAGACTGGGATGAGGCGACGCGGGTCGAATTCCTGGTGCGTGAATTGAACAACCGCCGGCCCTTGCTGCCGGTGCATTACAACCCCTGCGCCGACACCGCCGAGGTCCTGGCCACCTGTCACGAGATCGCCGCTGCCCCGGCGGCCTCGCTGGGTTCCTATGTCATCTCCATGGCGGGCTCGGCCTCGGACGTGCTGGCCGTGCAACTGCTATTGAAAGAAGCCGGTGTGTTGCGTCCGATGCGAGTGGTGCCGCTGTTCGAGACCCTCGCCGACCTCGACAACGCCGGCCCGGTGATCGAACAGCTGTTGCAGTTGCCGGGTTACCGTACGCGGCTGCATGGCCCGCAGGAGGTCATGATCGGCTACTCGGATTCGGCCAAGGACGCCGGGACCACGGCGGCCGCCTGGGCGCAGTACCGCGCCCAGGAGACCCTGGTCGATATCTGCCGCGCCCAGGATGTCGAGCTGCTGTTGTTCCATGGCCGCGGGGGCACCGTAGGCCGTGGCGGCGGCCCGGCTCACGCGGCCATTCTGTCGCAGCCGCCGGGATCAGTGGCGGGGCGATTCCGCACCACCGAGCAGGGCGAAATGATTCGTTTCAAGTTCGGTCTGCCGGACATCGCCGAGCAGAACCTCAACCTGTACCTGGCCGCCGTGCTGGAAGCCACCCTGTTGCCGCCGCCCAAGCCCGAGCCCGCCTGGCGCGGGGTGATGGATGAACTGGCGGCCGATGGCGTGCAGGCGTACCGCAAAGTGGTGCGTGAGCACCCGCAATTTGTCGAATACTTTCGCCAGTCCACCCCCGAGCAGGAGCTGGGGCGCTTGCCCCTGGGCAGCCGTCCCGCCAAGCGTCGCCAGGGCGGTATCGAAAGTCTGCGGGCGATTCCGTGGATTTTCGGCTGGACCCAGACGCGCTTGATGCTGCCGGCCTGGCTAGGTTGGGAGACCGCGCTGAGCAGGGCACTGGAGCGGGGCGAAGGCGACCTGCTGCGGCAAATGCGTGAACAGTGGCCATTTTTTCGCACCCGCATCGACATGCTGGAAATGGTCCTGGCCAAGGCCGACAGCGACATTGCCCGGTTCTACGACCAGCGCCTGGTGGACGATTCCCTCAAGCCCTTGGGTGAAGAGTTGCGCGACCTATTGTCGCAGGCATGTCAGGTGGTGCTCGGTCTGACCGGGCAGTCGCAATTGCTGGCGCACAGCCCTGAAACCCTTGAATTCTTTCGCCTGCGCAACACCTACCTCGACCCTTTGCACCTCTTGCAGGCCGAGCTGCTGGCACGCTCGCGTCAGCGTGAGACCGCGCTGGACAGCCCTCTGGAACAAGCCCTGTTGGTGACAGTGGCGGGTATTGCTGCGGGACTTCGCAACACCGGTTGAGGACGGGGTGCAACCCGCACCGGGTTGCACCGGCGGGCTGCCCTCGACGGGCGCGGCCACAGACCACAGGTTCATGCGACTTTAGGCGTCTTGTGTGGCTCGGGCGCGCTGTGTATCTTGATCAGCCTTTGGCCGCCAATGTCGGTCACGATCACTATTTTTGGGAAGGGCGTCAGGCAGTTACAGCGGCCGACGCAGTTCGACAGTTTTCTATAAAAATTGAGGAGTACATCGATGCGCGTGATTCTGCTGGGAGCTCCCGGGGCCGGCAAAGGTACTCAGGCGAGTTTCATCACCACCAAATTCGGTATTCCGCAAATTTCCACTGGCGACATGCTGCGTGCAGCGGTCAAGGCCGGTACTCCGTTGGGGCTTGTGGCCAAAAGCGTGATGGACAGTGGTGGCCTGGTGTCCGATGACCTGATCATTGCCCTGGTCAAGGAACGCATTGCCCAGCCCGACTGTGCGAAGGGCTTCCTGTTCGACGGGTTCCCGCGCACCATCCCGCAGGCCGAGGAGCTGGTCAACGCCGGTGTCGAGCTGGATTACGTGGTGGAAATCGCCGTGGCCGACGAAGAAATCGTCAAGCGCATCGCCGGTCGCCGCGTCCACGAAGCATCCGGCCGCGTCTACCACACCGAGTTCAACCCGCCGAAGACGCCGGGCAAGGACGACCTGACCGGCGATGACCTGGTGCAGCGCAAGGACGACACCGAAGAAACCGTGCGTCATCGCCTGTCGGTCTACCATTCGCAGACCGAACCGCTGGTCAAGTTCTATCAGAACCTGTCGGCGGCCAAAGGCAAGCCCAAGTACAGTCACATCGAAGGCCTGGGCAATGTCGAAGACATCACCGCCAAGGTACTGGCTGCCCTGAGCTGATGTGAAAGCCCTGCCAACGGCCCGCTTGCGGGCCGTTGGCGTTTATACTGCCTCCCTTTTTCTTGCCTGGATCGACCGATGACCACCTTGCTGGCCCTGGATACCGCCACCGAAGCCTGTTCCGTGGCCTTGCTGAATGACGGCAAGGTGCTGAGCCACTATGAGGTGATCCCGCGTCTGCATGCGCAGAAGCTGCTGCCGATGATTCAGCAGCTGCTCAGCGAGGCGGGCATTGCGCTGTCGGCGGTCGATGCCATCGGCTTCGGTCGCGGGCCGGGTGCCTTCACCGGCGTGCGGATCGCCATTGGCGTGGTCCAGGGCCTGGCCTTTGCCCTCGATCGGCCGGTGTTGCCGGTGTCCAACCTGGCCTTGCTGGCCCAGCGCGCCTGGCGCGAGCACGGCGCGTCGCAGGTCGCGGCGGCCATCGATGCGCGGATGGATGAAGTTTATTGGGGCTGTTACACCGAGCAGGCCGGGGAAATGTGCCTGGCCGGTGACGAAGCCGTGCTGGCCCCGGAGTCAGTCGTGCTGCCAGGCGAGGCCGGCGGAGACTGGTTTGGTGCTGGCACCGGCTGGGGCTACGCAGACCGCCTTGCAGTCGAAGCCAGTGCCATGGATGCCGGGATGCTGCCCCATGCCCTCGACCTGTTGACCTTGGCGCAGTTTGCCTGGGCGCGGGGGGAGGGGCTGGCCGCCGACCTGGCCCAGCCGGTCTACCTGCGTGACAAAGTGGCCGTCGCCAAGGCACGATAGGCTCGGTTTGCCGGATTTTCTCGGCAGAACCGGCTGTTCATCGGGTAAATGTGACCATGTGCAAACGTTTTGCAATACTGGCGGTCTAGTTATCACACGGCTCATTGCGCTGGCGTCTAACGGCCAGTAAATTGCCACCCTTGATACCGAGATGTAGCACATGCGCATAGACGGCCTTCCCACTTCTTCGTACCCCATCAAGCGCAAGCCGCGCAAAGCGGCCGCGCGTGTGGAAGACGATATCGAAGACGTTGAAGGCCCATTCGAAGCCGTTGCCGAGCCTGTCGTGCGTCCGCGTACCAGCGGGGGCGGCAATGTCAGCAGCCTGCCGGCCCGTCAGCAGGACGTGCTGTTCCAGCGCGCCATGAGCCGCAGTGCTGCCCACGCGCTGGCCAGCTACATGACCACCTCGACCTACGTCGACTGGGACCTGGAAGTGCTGGGTCTGGACGTCCACATCTGACGGTCGATCTGCCCTATTTCCTGGGCTGCCCTTCGTGGAGCGAAAATGCCTGGCGCGGATCGCTCTATCCGTCTGCCTCGCGCCCAGGCGACTTCCTCGGACACTACTGCCAGGTCTTCAACGCCGTTGAAGGCAATACCACGTTCTATGCACGGCCCTCTGTCGCCGTGGTCGAGCGCTGGGCACAGGTGTTTCCCGCCCATTTTCGCTTCACGGCCAAGTTTCCCCGAGACATCAGCCATGGCGGCAACCTGGCGCTGCAATTGCCGGCTGCCGAGCAGTTCTGCCAGTCGCTGGCAGCCCTTGGGGCACGCGTAGCGCCGTTCTGGCTGCAACTGCCGGCCACTTTCGCCCCGCATCAATTGAATGAACTGGTGGCCTTTATCGAAGGCTTGCAGCGACCCTTGGCTGTGGAGGTGCGCCACCCCGGCTTCTTCGCCAAAGGCGAGGATGAGCGGGCGCTGAACCGGATCCTCATGGAATACGGGATAGAGCGGATCTGCCTGGACTCGCGGCCGTTGTTCAACTGTGTCTCCACTGACCCGGCCGTACTCCATGCCCAATCGAAAAAACCTCGGCTGCCCGTGCGACCCACGGCATTCAGCCAAGCCCCTCAGGTCAGGTTCATCGGTGGGCCGGACTTGCAGGCCAACGACCGCTATCTCGGCCAGTGGGTGGATAAGGTTGCAGGCTGGATCGAGGAAGGGCGTACGCCGTATGTATTTTTGCACACGCCGGATAATCACTTGGCTGCGGCGCAAGCGTTGCGTTTTCACCAGCAGTTGAGGGAGCGCTTGCCTGGCTTGCCGGTTGTCGAGGCAGAACCCTTGGAGGCTGAACAGTTAGGGCTGCTGTAGGGGGTCAGGCCGAAATGCGCAAGTTCTGCACCACCACCGGGGCCGCCCAGTGATGGTCGAAGTCCAGGTCGGTCTGTTGTCTGGCCAGGGTCTGGCTGTCGTAGGGTTCGGCAGGCTTGTCGGCCAGCTCCCATTCGAATTCGGCAATCGGCAGGTTCAGGGCTCGTGGGCGCGGCGCAGGGCCGGGTTCACCGAGGTCCTGGCCAGCATTGAGTACCAGTGGGCGGACCCACCCACTGTCGAAATCCAGCTGCTTTTGTTGTGCGGTCAGTTCATCGGCGCTGAAGGGCGGTGCAGCCTTGTCCAGCAGGTCGGTGTCGAACTCGGCGATGGGCAGGAACAGTGGCTCCGGCGGCTTGACCTCGGTACCCTTCACGTCGCACAAACGCTGCATGTTGACCTGCGCCAGCCAGTCGCTGCCTGCAGTGGGTTCGGCAGCGACGTCGGTGACGACCGTTGCGGCGCTGACGTCAGTGCTGTCCTGGCTTTGCTGGTCCTGCATCGCGCGGGCGAAAAAATCCTGCCACAGGTGGCTGACGCCGCCCAGGGCCTGGGAGTTTTTCAGGGCATAGTCGCCAACGGGCGAGATATATCCTGGCGATGTAGTGGTCAGGTTGGACATGTGGGTCGCTGCAATCAGGTGTCGGCTAAATACCGGATACAGGGCTTATCGGCGGACTCGGCGATTGGTTTAATTTTTTTCATGGGATTTTGATCGGTGGAACCATCGTCACAACAGTCACACACCCGCATCGAGGTGCAGGCGCATGGTGCCTCTCATCAGGCCGCAGCCGAGCAGTGGGCACAGCGCCTGGGCTTGCCGCTGCACATCGACGCCGCGGAGTTTGCCTTGCAAGTCACCGATATCGGCCTGCAGTTGCAACAGTTGAGCGACGATGCGCCAGGCCCGGTGCGGGTCGACTTTGTCGAGGGTGGCGCGGCGCACCGGCGGCTGTTCGGCGGCGGTGCCGGGCAGATGATTGCCAAGGCGGTCGGGGTGCAGCCCGGTGTGCGCCCGGCGGTACTGGATGCCACGGCGGGGCTGGGCAAGGATGGTTTTGTGCTGGCCAGCCTGGGCTGTCAGATGAGTTTGATCGAGCGCCAGCCAATCATCGCGGCCTTGCTGGAGGACGGCCTGCAGCGAGCGGCGGCGGACCCCGACGTAGCCGTCATCGTCCAGCGCATGCGCTTGCTGCAGGGTAATTCCATCGAGTTGATTGCCCAGTGGCAGGACGTGCCGCCCCAGGTGATCTACCTCGACCCGATGTTCCCCCACCGCGACAAGAGCGCGCTGGTGAAGAAGGAGATGCGCCTGTTCCGCCCGCTGGTGGGCGATGACCTTGATGCCCCTGCCTTGCTGGCCGCTGCCCTGGCCCTGGCCAGTCACCGGGTGGTGGTCAAGCGCCCCCGCAAGGCACCGTGCATCGAAGGGGCCAAGCCCTCCCATACGCTGGAGGGCAAGTCGAGCCGGTATGACATCTATGCCAAGAAGGCGTTGAAGGGGTGAACGCCCCTCAAAGCGCGCTGAACACTTTCTTGGCCAGGCTGGTGGCCGCCGCCATCGGGTTGGCGCGGATGTTTTCTTCTTGCTTGGCGATCATCTTGAACAGCCCGTCCAGGGCCTTCTCGGTCACGTAGCCTTCGACGTTGGCGTCCTTGCTGTCCACCACGCCCAGGCTGGCGGCCTGGCCGGCAAAGCTGTTGTATTTCTGCGCCAGGCCGACCTTGTCGGTGGCTTGCTTGACGATGGGCAGAAACTTGGCGCGAATCTGGTCGCGGCTGGTCTTGCTCAAGTATTCGGTGGCCGAATCCTTGCCGCCGGTGAGGATGCCCTTGGCATCGGTCAAGGTCATCTTCTTCACTGCGTCCACCAGCAGCGCCTGGGCCTGGGGCATGGCGGCCTCGGCGGCCTGGTTCATGCTGGTTTCCAGTGATTGCACCTGGGCGCCCATGCCCAGTTTCTCCATGGTCTTGGCGACTTTGCCGAGCTTGCCCGGCAGCTCGATGCGCACGTCCGGGTTGTTGCTGAAGCCCCCGGGCACGCCCAGTTGCTGAACGGCCACTTGCGCGCCCTGGGTCAAGGCATCCTTGAGCCCACCACCGGCGTCCTGCTGCGACAGGCTGCCCAGCGACAGGGCCATGGCGTTGGCAGACAGCAACAGGCCGGCAAGTGACAGGGCGGAAACAGCGAGCAAACGACGAATCATGGGCAAATCCTGAAGACAAGGGGAACGGGACGTTTATTGCGCCGGATCGACCCGAATCCTCAACGGCTGCGGGTCTTGGCCGTTCAACTGTACGTCATGATGCGCGGTAGTGACGAATAACAAATGGCCCCCCGCCTCGATTCGCGCACTGACCGAGTAGCGATGGCCCGGTTTGACGTCCTTCGGGTGGTACACCAGCCGCCAGGGGATGGGCACCTGGCCGGTGATCGGACCATCGTATTCAGCCAGGGCGATAGCGGGGGCATCGGCCAGGGATACGTCCTGCAGCTTGACGTTGAGATGGGCGGAAGGCGGCAGGGCGATGCGTTGCAAGTACACGACTTCGCCTTCCAGCGAAGCTTTGTGCGAGAACGTGGAACAGCCGCCGAGCGCCAGAACAGCGGCCATGAGCAGGATTTTGTGCATGGGGTTCACCAGAGCAGGGGGATGCATGAAGGCTAGTCCAATTTGGAGGTGGGGCGTAGCTTGCTCGGGAACACTGGCACCACCACTCTGTACGGCTATCGCGTACACCCGTTCCCGAGCAAGCCCGGTCCTGCGGGTACCGGTTACACCGGTATCTCGCCCTCATCCCCTCGCTGCAACGCCACCTGGCGGATCGAAAGGCGGATCTCCGCCGGCAGCACCCGCTTGGCCATCCCCTCTGCCAACTCGCCCAGGGCCTCGTGATAACCCAGCTTGCCGGCTTCGTTCTTGCGCAGGACGCCTTGGTCGACCAGCTGCGCAATGAAGTGCCGGAACAGGCTCTTGTCGAAGAATTCCGGTGCATTGAGCCCGTGCAGGATCGACAGGCGCTGGGCCATGACCACGCACAGGTCCTCCAGCTCCACGGCGTCGAGGCTGTCCTGGCCGCTGTTGATCAGCAGTGAGGTGGCCATGTAGAACCGCTGCAAGGTCTGGGCAATGGCCCGCGACAGCAGGGTCAGCAGCACGAACAGTCGCGAACTGGGCGCCGGGCGCAGGTACATCTGGTTGTCGAAGCGCAGCAGGCCCTGCTCGACAAACGCCATGAGCCATTGATCGACCACGGCGTCCAGCTCTTCCAGGCTCCAGCGCAGGAACAGTTCGGCTTGCAGGTACGGGTACAAGGCGCGGGTATAACGCAGGATCTGCTCGCGGCTCATGCGAGACGCGCTTTGGAAAAAGCACGCCAGCAGCGACGGCAGAGCAAAGATATGCAGGACGTTATTGCGGTAATAGGTCATCAGCACCGCGTGCTGCTCGTCCAGGTAGAGGATCCGCCCCAACGCGTCTTTCTGCTCGCTGAGCAAATTCATGCCGCGCACGTACTCGATCAATACCTTGCCATCACCCTCGGGCAAGCTGATGTGGGGTGAATAGGGCACCTGACGCATCAGGGTCAGGTACAGGTCCAGGACGCGGGCCAGCGCGCGCTCGTCCAGGGCCAGCTTGCTGGTGGCGAGCAGGGCCATGGCGACCATGTTGACCGGGTTGATGGCTGCTGCTTCGTTGATGCGTTGGGCCACGGTCAAGCCCAGACGCTGGGTCGTCGCGTTGAGCCAGGCCGGTTTGAAGTGCGGGTCCGGCGTTTCGTCGCGCCATTGCGGATGTTGCTGATCGAGAAACTCGGCGAGCTTGATCGGCTCGCCGAAATTCACCGCCACCTGGCCGAAGCGCTGCTTCAGCGCGCTGAAGACTTTGAAGATATCGAGAATCGACTCTTTCTTCTTGCTGGCCCCGCGCAACTCACCGAGGTAGGTCCGGCCTTCCAGTACACGCTCATAGCCGATATACACCGGCACGAACGCCACCGGCATCCGCGATGAACGCAGGAAGCTGCGCACGGTAATGGCCAGCATGCCGGTCTTGGGTTGCAGCATACGCCCGGTACGCGAACGACCACCCTCGACGAAATACTCCACCGGGAAGCCTTTGCTGAACAGCGTGTGCAGGTATTCGTTGAACACGGCGGTGTACAGCGGGTTGCCCTTGAAGGTACGGCGCATGAAAAACGCCCCGCCCCGGCGCAGCAGGCTGCCGACCACCGGCATGTTCAGGTTGATCCCGGCCGCGACATGGGGCGGGGTCAGGCCGTTGCGAAACAGCAAATAGCTGAGCAGCAGGTAGTCGATGTGGCTGCGGTGACAGGGGACGTAGACGATCTCGTGGCCCTGGGCGATGTCTTGCACACTCTCCAGGTGGTTGACCTTGATGCCGTCGTAGATCTTGTTCCAGAACCAGCTGAGCACCACTTCGAGGAAGCGGATTGCCGTATAGGTGTAGTCCGAGGCGATCTCGTTGCCATAGTGCAGGGCCTTGTCCTGCGCCTTGTCCAGGGCGATATTTTCGCGGGCCGCCTCGGCGGCGATGGCTTCGCGCACCTGGGGTGCGTGGACCAGCCCCTTGACCAGGTTGCGGCGGTGGGAGATGTCCGGCCCGATCACTGCCGCCTTCAGGTTGCGAAAGTGCACCCGTAGCAGGCGTTGGGTCATGCGCACCGTGCGTTCGTGGTCCTTGTTCTGCTGGACCAGTTCGCGCAAATGGATGGGCGCGGAGAACTGCACCCGGGTCTTGCGGCCCAGGGCGACGATGCTGAGCAGTTTGCGCAGGCGCCCGGTGACTGCCCAGCTGTCGGCGAACAGCAGCTTCCACGGGCTTGACTCACTCGCCGGAGACTGGCCCCAGAACACGCTGATGGGGATTATCTGGGCGTCTGGCACCGCGTCATTCTGCAGCGCGGTCACCAAGCGCTGGAGGGTCGGCGGGGCACCGCGCTTGTCCTGACGGCCAAGCCAGTCCGGCGCCGGGGTCAGGTAGAAAAACGCATCGGACTCCATCAGGTCGCCGACTGCGACCGGTAGTACCGGCCGGGGCAGGCCGGCTTTGGTGCACTCGTGGTCAAGCACCGCGAGGTCGCTCAGCGACGGCGATTGCAGGGCGTAGAACACCGGGCGGCTGCGGTCCAGGTCGAGGTTGAACGAGGACTGGTTGATGGTTTCCGAGCGCACCCAGAAGTACAGGACCCGGCGCAAGGCGCCATACAGCAGGTGACGCAGCGGCGTGGGGGTCATCATGCAGTACGCCAGGTGATCTCTTCTTCGCCGTCGCTGCTGATGCGGATCCAGCGGTCGGCAGTGTCTTCACCTTCTTCCTCGACCCAGCTGCCGGGGGCGCAGCGCACCTCGACACCGAGGGCAGCAAAGGCGGAACGGGCGCAGGCGACGTCGTCGTCCCAGGGGGTCTGGTCACTCTCCAGGTACAGGCTGTTCCATTTGCCTACCGCCTTGGGCAGCCAGGTGATCGGCACGCCACCGGCCACGCACTTGTAGGTCTGGCCTTTCTGCTGCCAGTCGGAGCAGGGGCCCAGAACCTTGCCCAGCCAGGCGGTGATGGCCTTGTGATCGACCTCGGCGTCTTTCAGGTAGATCTCGATATCGGGTTGGCGCATGGTCGGGCTCACTTGGCGTCGGACAGCAGAAAATAATCGTAGCGCATCGATACAGTGACCACGAAGGGCCGGGCCTGTTCGATGACGGCGGTGCGGCGCTCGGCACTGGCGCGCCAGCCGTGGGGCGTCATGGCCAGCAGGTGGGCGCGGGATTCGGGGTCGATGAGCTTGATCTTGAAGGTCAAGGTCTCGCTGTGGTCCAGGTGCATGCCTTCGGGGACCTGCGCCAGGTGCTTGTCGTCGACGTATTCACGTACTTCATCGTAGAGCCGCTCGCGCAGTTCCATCAGGTGCTCTCGGGTCGGGCCGACGCGCATCAGGCCGCCGCCGGGGCTCAGCAGGCGCTTGGCTTCATGCCAGTCCAGCGGGCTGAACACACTGGCGAGGAACTGGCAGCTGGCATCAGGCAGCGGGATACGCGCCATGCTGGCCACCAGCCAGGTCAGCGCTGGCGCGCGCTTGCAGGCGCGTTTGACCGCTTCCCGGGAAATGTCCAGGGCGTAGCCTTCACTGCGCGGCAGGGCCTCGGCGATCTGTGCGGTGTAGTAGCCTTCGCCGCAGCCGATGTCCAGCCAGCGGCCGGGTTGGCGCTCGGCGGCCAGTTCGGCCAGGCGTTGGGCCACCGGAGCATAGTGGCCGGCGTTGAGAAAATCGCGACGGGCTTCGACCATGGCCTGGTTGTCACCAGGGTCGCGGCTGTTCTTGTGCTGCACCGGCAGCAGGTTCAGGTAGCCCTGGCGGGCACGGTCGAAACGGTGGCCGGCGGCGCAGACCACGCCGTTGTCGGCATTGGCCAGGGGCGCGAGGCAGATCGGGCAGGTCAGCATCAGGCGAGCAACTTGACCAGGGTTTGGTAGTAGATGTCGGTCAGCACATCGAGGTCGCTGGCCAGGATCCGTTCGTTGACCTGGTGGATGGTCGCATTGACCGGCCCCAATTCCACCACCTGGGTGCCGAGGGTGGCGATGAAACGCCCGTCCGAGGTGCCGCCGCTGGTGGACGCCTGGGTATCACGGCCGGTGACCTGCTTGATGCTGGCGGCTACCGCATCCAGTAGCGCGCCCGGTTCGGTGAGGAACGGCAGTCCGGACAGGGCCCAGTCCACGTGCCAGTCCAGGCCGTGCTTGTCGAGAAGCGTGGTGACGCGCTGTTTCAGGCCTTCTACCGTCGATTCGGTGGAGAAGCGGAAGTTGAACACCGCCGTCAGCTCGCCCGGAATCACGTTGGTGGCTCCCGTGCCGCTGTTCAAGTTGGAGATCTGGAAGCTGGTGGGCGGGAAGAAGGCATTGCCTTCGTCCCATTGCTCGGCAGCCAGTTCCGCCAGCGCCGGTGCGGCCAGGTGGATCGGGTTGGCTGCCAGGTGCGGGTAGGCGACGTGGCCTTGTTTCCCACGCACGGTCAAAGTGGCGCCGAGGGAGCCGCGACGGCCGTTCTTGACCACGTCACCCACGAGGGTGGTGCTCGACGGTTCGCCGACGATGCACCAGTCCAGACGCTCGTTGCGCGCCTTGAGGCGTTCGACCACGGCCTTGGTGCCGTGATGCGCCGGACCTTCTTCGTCACTGGTGATCAGAAAGGTCACGGCGCCCTTGTGGTTCGGGTAATCACCGACGAATTTCTCCGCCGCCACCAGCATGGCCGCCAAGCTGCCTTTCATGTCGGCCGCGCCTCGCCCGTGGAGCATGCCGTCGGTGTCGATCACCGCCTCATAGGGCGCGATCTGCCAGTTCTGTACCGGGCCGGTGGGCACCACGTCGGTGTGCCCGGCAAAGCACAGCACGGGGCCGTCCTGGCTGCCATGGTGGGCCCAGAAATTGTCGACGTCCTCGATGCGCATTGGCTCCAGTGCAAAACCGGCGTCGCCCAGGCGCTGCATCATCAGCTTCTGGCAATCGGCATCCACCGGGGTCACGGAAGGGCGGCGAATCAGGTCGCAGGCCAGTTGCAGGGTCGGCGAGAGGTCGGCGGAGGCCGTCATGGTGCTACTCCAGGCGGGGCGGGCAAAGGGGCCACATTCTAATGCAAAAGCCCGCGTCGGACGCGGGCTTTGATGGCTCAAGTCAACGGCACAGGCTCATCGGCCGTCACCGACGGCCTGGGCTGTGATGACAGGAATGCCATGATCAACGCCGCCAGGTACGGCAGCGACTGCACCAGCAACATGGCCACCCAGAAGCGCATGTCATTGCTCGGCAAGCCCTGCACCAGGCAGATGCCTCCCGCCGCGCTCCACAGCAGCAGCATGATGAACAGTTCTTCGCGGGCTTCCGATATGGCCACCAGCAAACCATGGCTGTCGGCGTTTTTCGGCGTGCGGAAAAACGGAATGCTGGTGGTGAAGAAACCATACAGCACCGCCTTGGCGATAGTGTGCGACAACGCCAGCCCGGCCAGTGCCGCACAGAAGGCATCGGTCAGATTGACCCCGACCGCGCGGCGGTACAGGAAAATGATCTTGCCGACCTTGAAGAAAAACAGCGCCAACGGCGGAATGGCGAAGATCATCAACGGCGGATCGACCCGCTGCGGCACGATGATCATCGCCGCCGACCACAGCAGCGCACCCACGGTGAAGAAGATGTTCATGCCGTCGGCCACCCACGGCAGCCAGCCCGCCAGGAAGTGGTAGCGCTGGCCACGGGTCAGCGCGGTGTCCTTGCCCCGCAGCAGGCTGGCGGTGTGGCGCTTGATGATCTGGATTGCGCCATAGGCCCAGCGAAAGCGCTGCTTCTTGAAGTCGATGAAGGTGTCGGGCATCAGGCCTTTGCCGTAGCTGTTGTGGTAATACGCGGCGCTCAAGCCTTTCTCGAACACCCGCAGGCCCAGCTCGGCGTCTTCACAGATGCACCAGTCGGCCCAGCCCAGCTCTTCGAGCACCGAGCGACGGGTCATGGTCATGGTGCCGTGCTGAATGATTGCGTCGCGGTCGTTGCGGGTGACCATGCCGATGTGGAAGAAGCCTTTGTATTCCGAATAGCAGAGCTTTTTGAACAAGCTCTGGTCCTGATCGCGGTAGTCCTGGGGCGATTGCACCACGGCGATTTTCGGGTCGGCGAAGTGCGGCACCATGTGCTTGAGCCAGTTGCGCTCCACGCAGTAGTCCGAGTCGATCACGGCGATCACCTCGGCGTCGGCCGCGGTGTGCGGGATCAGGTAGTTGAGTGCACCGCCCTTGAACCCGGCCAATGGCGCCACGTGGAAGAACTTGAAGCGCGGGCCAAGGGTTTCGCAGTACGCCTGTACGGGTTCCCAGACGGCCGGATCCTTGGTGTTGTTGTCGATGATCAGGACTTCGAAGTCCGGGTAATCGAGGTTTGCCAGGGCGTCGAGGGTCTGTTTGACCATCTCCGGCGGCTCGTTGTAGCACGGCACGTGGATCGACACCTTGGGCCGATAGGCTTCATCGGCATGCACCGGCAGGAATTCGCGCCGGCGCTTGTGAGTCCACACCGCTTCGGCCAGTTCGTGGGCCTCGGTCAGCAGTACGATGAACACGCCAAAGGCGCCCAGGGCCAGCAACACGCCCACGGTCAGGCTGAACCAGGTGCTGTATTGCTGACTGTAATCGTAACCGATGTACACCAGCACTGACCCGCACAGGAAGGCAATGAAGGTCAGGAAGGTGCGGCCGCGCTGGCGCAGGGCCGAGCCGTCGATCAGCAGCAGGGTCAGCGCCAAAAGCGCCATGACCACCGAGCCCACCGCCAGCACGCGCCATTGCTGAATGGCCACGACCGGGCCTTCAAGGTTGAATTTCGGCTGGCGATCGGCGTTGAACACACCCCAATAGGCACCCACCGAACCTTCGTCGCTGGCCTTCCAGGGCTGGTCGTAGGCTTCGATCACAAAGTAATTGAAGCCCTGACGGTTCAGGCGATTGACCAGCGTTCGCAGGTAGATGGCCTGATCGGCCTGGTTGGCGTCGGCACCACCGCGCATGTGGCCGTTGCTCGGCCAGCCCACCTCAGACAGCAGAAGCGGCTTCTTCGGGAACATGCGCTTGAGTTCGCGGGCACGGTCTAGTACGAACTGCTGGGCATTGGCCACCGGGATATGCTCCCAGTACGGCAGGATGTGTGCGGCGATCAGGTCGACGTGCTTGGCCAGGGAAGGGTTGTGCTCCCAGATGTGCCACTGTTCCGAGGTGGTCACCGGCACTTTCACGGCGGCGCGGACACGGTCCAGGTAGTCGCTCAGGGCTTGCACCGTGACTTCCTTGCGGAACAGGGCTTCGTTGCCCACCACCACGCGCACGACGCTGCGGGTGGTGTTGGCCAATTGAATGGCGGTGGCGATTTCCCGCTCGTTACGTTCCAGGTCCGGGCTGATCCAGATCCCCAGGGTCACGCGCAGGCCATATTCCTCGGCCAGCTTGGGAATGTCGGCCTGGGTGCCGTCCACCGAATAGATGCGGATGTTGTCCGTCATCTTGCTCATCTGTTCCAGGTCCTCACGAATCTGGTCATCGGTCGGGTACTGGTCTTTCTGCGGGTTCTGCCCCAGGCGGAAAGGCGAATAGGAGAAACCGGAGATGTGCTCGGGCCAGTCAGGGGCGGTCACCGGACGGTTGACCAGCGCCCAGAACCCGGTAAACAGTGCGGCAATGGCCACGACGACCACCAGGTTGATGCCAAATTTACGCGAAGACATAGGTAGTTCGGGTTCCGAAGGGTGGAACAAGGCAGTACCGGCGACCGCCGGTCGGCGCGCATCCTACTCCGCAGTGTGTAGGACTGTACACATCCAGGCGCAGGGCATTTGCTTAGAGTGTTTATTCAAGCAGAGTTCGAGACGGTGCGTTCGGCTTTTGGCTGCCGGGCTCAAGGCGTATACTGCGCGCCGGTTTTTCGAGGGGTTGCTGATGAGTACTGAAGATCCACGGTTCGCCGGTGTTGCCCGGCTGTATGGCCGTGAAGGCATGCAGCGGTTGCAGGCGGCGCACGTGGCCATCGTCGGCATCGGCGGGGTCGGTTCCTGGGCGGCCGAGGCGATCGCGCGCACCGGCGTGGGGGAAATTTCCCTGTTTGACCTCGACGATGTCTGCGTCAGCAATACCAATCGTCAGTTGCATGCGCTGGAAGGCAACGTCGGGCGGAGCAAGGTGGACGTGATGGCCGATCGCATTCGCGCCATCAATCCGGCGTGCACCGTGCATGCCGTGGCTGACTTCGTAACCCGCGAGACCATGGCCGAGTACATCGGCGAGCATTTAGATTGTGTGATCGACTGCATCGACAGCGTCAACGCCAAGGCGGCGCTGATTGCCTGGTGCAAGCGGCGCAAGGTGCAGATTATCTGCACCGGTGGCGCCGGCGGGCAGATCGACCCCACGCAGATCCGCGTGGGCGACCTCAACCGCACCCACAATGATCCCCTGGCTGCCAACGTGCGCTCGACCCTGCGCCGCGATTACGGTTTTTCCCGCAACGTCAGCCGGCATTACAGCGTGCCTTGCGTGTACTCCACCGAGCAGCTGCGCTATCCGGCGGCGGACGGCAGCGTGTGCTTGCAGAAGCGCTTCGTCGGGGAGGGGGTCAAGCTTGATTGCGAGGGCGGGTTCGGCGCGGTGATGATGGTCACGGCGACGTTCGGTATGGTCGCGGCGACCAAGGCGGTGGAGAAGATCGTGGCGGGGGGGCGGCGGCCTTCGGAGCGGGTTGCAGGTTGATTCAGGCCGTCATGCTCCGAATCCGCCCCAACACTGCATTCATCCCGTTACTGCGCGAAGGCGACAATTGCCGCCCCAGCCCCAGCTGACTGAACCAGTCCGCCAGATCCAGCGCCTTGAGCTCCTCGGTGGATGCGTCTTCGATCCGCGCCAGCAGCAACGCCAGCAACCCGCGAATCAACCGCGCATCGCTGGCCGCGCGAAAGCGCCAGTGGCTGCCCTGCTGATCAGCCACCAACCACACCACGCTCTCGCAGCCATGCACCCGGTTGATATCACTGCGTTCGTCGTCGCTCAGCGGCATCAGGCGCTCGCCCCATTGCATCAGAAAACGCGCTCGCTGCTCCCAGCCGGGGGCCGCGGTGAAGGTGTCGAGGGCTTCCTGGGCGGCCGGTGACAAGCTCATCGCAGAATCTCCAGGGCCTTGTCCAGGGCCAGGAAAAACCGCACCAGGTCGTCCGAGTCGTTGTACAGCCCCAGGGACACGCGGATCGCGCCTCCCAGGCCAAAGCGCTTGAGCAGCGGCATGGCGCAGTGATGACCCGCGCGCACGGCGATACCTTGTTCTGTCAGCAACGAAGCCAGATCGGCGTTGTGCACCCCCTCGACCACAAAGCTGGCCAGCGCGACTTGCGGCTCGCCGAGCAGCTTGATGCCTTCGCGGTCGTTCAGGCCACGCAGCAGTTGGCTGTGCAGGGCTGCTTCGTGGGCTTCGACCGCGCTGGCGTCCAGCCCCCCCAGGTACTCCAGGGTCGCGGCCAGGCCGATGACGCTGCCGACGGCCGGAGTGCCGGCTTCAAAACCCAGGGGCGCAGGGCGAAACGAGGCCGACTCATAGTCCGCCATCTGGACCATTTCTCCGCCGTACTGCCAAGGTTGCAAGCGCGCCAGCGCGTCGGCCTTGCCATAGAGCACGCCGAGACCGTCGGGGCCGTACAGTTTGTGGCTGGAAAAGGTGTAGAAGTCGCAGTCCATGGCGGTCACATCATGTCGACCATGGACCACGCCCTGAGCGCCGTCGACCACGGTCAATGCGCCCACGGCACGGGCCATGGGCAGCAGCTGATCCAGAGGCTGCCAGGCGCCGATCACGTTCGAGAACTGGCTGACGGCGAGCAGCCGGGTGCGCGGTCCGATCAGCGAGCGGGCCGCTTCGACGTCTATCAGGCCATGGCGGTCGAGAGGCAAGACCACCAGGTCGAGTTGCTTGCGCAGAGCCAGTTGCTGCCAGGGCAACAGGTTGGCGTGGTGTTCCAGGGCACTGATGACGATGGCATCACCGGGCGCGAACTCATGCTCCAGGCCGTAGGCCAGCAGGTTGATCGCGCTGGTGGTGCCCTGGGTGAACACGATCTGCAAAAGGCTCGGTGCGTTGAGCCATTGCGCGACTTTCTCGCGGCTGGCTTCGAAGGCCTGGGTGGCCAGGGCACCGGGCAAGTGTTGGGCACGGTGCACATTGGCGGCACCGTGGCTGTAGTAATGGATCAGCGCATCCAGCAGGGCCTGGGGTTTCTGGGCCGTGGCGGCATTGTCCAGATAGGTCTGGTGCTGGCGTTGCAGGGCGGCGATGGCCGGAAAGTCAGCGCGCCAGGGAGAAGGTACGAACATGTGCGTCGCCTCACGGCTCCGGTACGGAGGTGCCCGGCCCGGAGCAACCGGGCAGGGCAGGTCACTCAGTTGTGAGCGTGCAGTGCTTCGTTCAGCTCGATGGCCGACTTGTGGGACTTGCATTCCACCGCACCGGTTTCCGAGTTGCGACGGAACAGCAAGTCTGGCTGGCCGGCCAGTTCGCGGGCCTTGAGCACCTTGACCAGCTGATTGCTGTCATCCAGCAGGGCCACTTTGGTGCCGGCGGTGATGTACAGGCCGGCTTCGACGGTGTTGCGGTCGCCCAGCGGAATACCGATACCGGCATTGGCACCGATCAGGCAGCCTTCGCCGACCTTGATCACGATGTTGCCGCCGCCCGACAGGGTGCCCATGGTGGAGCAGCCGCCGCCCAGATCAGAGCCCTTGCCGACGAAGACGCCCGCGCTGACGCGGCCTTCAATCATGCCCGGGCCTTCGGTGCCCGCGTTAAAGTTGACGAAGCCTTCGTGCATGATGGTGGTGCCTTCGCCCACGTAGGCGCCCAGACGCACACGGGCGCTGTCGGCGATCCGCACGCCGGCCGGGACCACGTAATCGGT
Organism: Pseudomonas sp. dw_358; assembly: GCF_018449655.1. GTDB lineage: Bacteria > Pseudomonadota > Gammaproteobacteria > Pseudomonadales > Pseudomonadaceae > Aquipseudomonas. The sequence goes on along the minus strand of NZ_JAAVUX010000003.1, from coordinate 174,434 downwards.
CATCTTCGGGAACTTGTCCACCGAGAACACTTCCAGCAGCTCGCCACGCAGGCGCGCTTCCAGTTGCAGGCCGGCCAGCTCGCCGAGGTCGACAGCGCCCTGGCTGGTCCAGGCGACGTTGGGCAGCAATGGGAAGATACCGGCCAGGTTCAGGCCGTGGGGCTTGGCCAGGCGGTGGGACAGCAGGTGCAGCTTGAGATAGGCCTCGGGGGTCGAGGTCAGCGCGGCGTCTTCGGCCAGCAGGGTGGCGACCAGCGGTTTGTGGCTCTCGGCCAGGCGGGTCAGCAGGGCGCCTTGGGTGGCGTCGATGCCTTTGACGATTTCAGCCAGTTGCGAGGCCTGGGTGTTGCTGAAGGTGATGGCCTGGTTGCCGCCGGTATAGCCCAGGAGCGGGGCGACAGCCGCGATCAACTCGGCGCAGGGGTTGACCAACGGCTGTGCGTAGAAGACTTCCAGCCAGGTGCCTTGACGGTTTTGGGTGCCGACGCCGAAAGCCAGGCTGAACAATGAGTGGGACATGGAGTTACCTCTTGAATAAAAACGGGGCTCGGGTGCCAGTGCTTACTGGACGGCCGCCGCGTATAGGTCTGGCTTGAAGCCAATCAGGGTTCTGTCGCCCAGGTCGAGTACCGGGCGTTTGATCATGGACGGCTGGGCAAGCATGAGCTCGACGGCCTTGGCCTGGTCGATATCGGCTTTCTGGGCGTCATCGAGCTTGCGAAAGGTGGTGCCTGCACGATTGAGGACGATCTGCCAGCCGTGCTCGTCGCACCAGCGGTTCAGATGATTGCGGTCTATGCCCACGGCCTTGTAGTCGTGAAACTGGTAGACAACATTGTGTTCGTCGAGCCAGGCGCGGGCTTTTTTCATCGTGTCGCACGCCTTGATGCCGTAAAGGGTGTAAGTCATGAATTGTCCGAGTCAAGCCGGTTGCCCCGACGCTTGCTCTTTGCTCCTTCCTGTTCAAGCGACGAATTATGCGACAACGATTCTTTCATTGCCATGACGATGTGGTGACAGCAGCGCAGCGCCACGCGATCCGCTGTTGATCTGGCTGTTGATCTTGATTGCCCGCGCCCGCATTGGCCCTTCGCTGCGCTACGGGTTCCCTCCTTGCGCATCGCTCCGTGGGGGTCGCGCTGTACGGCCATCCATGGCCTACAGCGCTAGCTCGGCTTCCTGCCTCGCTCCCCCCACTCCCGCGCTGCTCCAGTCGGCCTGCTGAGGGCGCGGACAGTCAAGATCACAAGCAGATCAAAAGCCAGAGCCAGAGCAACCGCAACCGCAACCGCAACCGCAACCGCAACCGCAGCTGACATTGCGGTTCGGCCAGTCACATCGGTAACACTCCGCTGGGTGGTCTAGATGAAAGCTGCGCTACCTGAATGTCCTGCGACCTTAAAACGCACCTGCCTTGTGTAACATCCGCCCAGCGCAACGCTCTAACGCGCGTACTGTCGCAGTCACCAATTGAAGGATTTCCTGTTTTATGCAAACCGCCTACACCGTCCTGCTCCTCCTCATGCTGGTCGGCGCCTCACGTCTGGTGGCGCGTTTGATACCGTTGCCGCTGCCCCTGGTGCAGATCGCCGCCGGCGCGATCCTGGCGGTGCCGACCCTGGGCCTGCACGTGGCGCTTGACCCGGAGCTGTTCCTGTTTCTGTTCCTGCCACCGCTGCTGTTCTCCGACGGCTGGCGCATGCCCAAGCGCGACCTCTGGCGCCTGCGCAGTTCGATCCTGACCCTGGCAGTGGGCCTGGTGCTGTTCACCGTGATCGGCGCCGGCTACTTCATCCATTGGCTGCTGCCCAGTATCCCTCTCCCGGTAGCCTTCGCCCTCGCTGCCGTGCTGTCGCCCACCGATGCCGTGGCGGTTTCGGCCATTGCTCAGGATCGCCTGCCCACCAACCTGATGCGCCTGCTTCAAGGCGAGGCTCTGATGAACGACGCCTCGGGCCTGGTGACCTTCAAGTTCGCTATCGCCGCCGCGATGACCGGCTATTTCTCCATCACCGAGGCCAGCCTGAGTTTCCTCTGGGTGGCACTGGGCGGTCTCGGGGTCGGCGTTGCGCTGAGCTGGGTGGTAGGGCGTGCGCGGGCCTGGATGATCGCGCGGGGCTGGGATGACCCGGCGACTCACGTGGTGTTCATGCTGCTGTTGCCGTTTGCCGCCTATGTGCTGGCCGAGCGCCTGGGGCTATCGGGCATTCTTTCGGCGGTGGCGGCCGGCATGATGCAGAGTTGGCTCGACCTGCTGCCGCGCCAGACCAGCACGCGCTTGCTCAACCGCAGTGTCTGGGCGTTGCTGGAGTTTCTGTTCAACGGGTTGATCTTTCTGATGCTGGGCTTGCAGCTTCCGGATATCGTCAAGGCCGTGGTCAGCCATGAGAGTTCGCTGTGGCCGACCCTGCTGTGGCGATGCCTGGACGTGGTGGCGATCTTCGCCGTTCTGGTGCTGTTGCGATTTATCTGGGTGCAGAGTACCTGGCGGATGATCGGTCGCCTGCGGCGCTGGAGCGGCAGCAGTCAGCTCACCGAGTTGCCCTCGGCGCGCTCATGCTGGCTGCTGACCTTCGGCGGAGTGAGAGGTGCTGTGACCCTGGCCGGTATCCTGTCGGTGCCTTTGCTGGTGGCGCCGGGGCAGAACTTTCCGGAGCGCGACATGCTGATCTTCATCGCCGCCGGGGTCATTCTGCTCTCGCTGGTATCGGCCTGCGTCGGCTTGCCGTTGCTGTTGCGCGGGGTGGTCAAGGGGCCGGATGAAGCCCAGGAGCGCGCCTTGCGCGAGGCGCGGCGGCACACCGCCGAAGCGGCCATTCGCGAGCTGGAGAAGGAAGACCCGGCCGACGCGGCCACGGGTGACGATGCCGCAAAAGCCGCTCAGGCAGCGCTGGCCACCGAAGCCAAGGCGCGGGTAATGGCCGAGTATCGCCATCATTTGGACATATTCGACGATTCCGCCGAGGCCCAGGCGTTGGCCGAGCAGATGGATCAGCTGGAGCGACGCTTGCGCCTGCGGGCCTTGCGGGCCCAGCGGCGGGAGTTGTACAGCCTGCAACGTCACCACCGGGTCGGTGATGACGTGGTTCGCGAGGTATTGGCCGAACTGGACCTGAGCGAGGCTCAGTTGGGCAAGGTGGCCTGAGGGCCGCGATCAGGCATTCGCGGTCAGGAAGTCGCGAATGCGCCCTGCGGCCTCGACACATTCGGCCAGCGGTGCAACCAGCGCGAGGCGCACGCGCCCGGCTCCCGGGTTGACGCCGTCCACTTCCCGCGACAGGTAAGAGCCCGGCACCACAGTGACGTGTTCCTGCTCGAACAGCCCGCGGCAGAACCGGGCGTCGTCCATCGGCACTTTCGGCCACAGGTAGAAGCCGCCGTCCGGGCGTTGTACCTCCAGCACCGGCGCGAGAATGTCGAGCACGGCATCGTACTTTTCCCGATACAGATCGCGGTTGGCAAGCACGTGGGCTTCGTCGTTCCAGGCCGCGATGCTGGCCAGTTGGGTCTGCACCGGCATGGCGCACCCGTGGTAGGTGCGGTAAAGCAGAAACGCCTTCATGATCTCGGCGTCTCCAGCCACGAAGCCCGAGCGCAGGCCCGGCAGGTTGGAGCGCTTGGACAGGCTGTGGAACACCACGCAACGCTTGAAGTCACTGCGTCCCAGTGCTGCGCAGGCGCTGAGAAGGCCCGGTGGCGGGGTGGCTTCGTCGAAGTACAGCTCGCTGTAGCATTCGTCGGCGGCAATCACGAAATCGTGCTGGTCGGCCAGGGCGATCAGCTTCTTCAGGGTGTCCAGTGGCACCAAAGCGCCAGTGGGGTTGCCGGGCGAGCACAGGAAGAGGATCTGGCAGCGGTCCCAGGTCTCGGCCGAGACGGCATCGAAATCCGGGTTGAAGCCGTTTTCTTCCAGGCAAGGAAGGTAGTGCGGGGTAGCGCCGGCGAGATACGCCGCGCCCTCGTAGATCTGGTAGAAGGGATTGGGGCTGATCACCAGGCCATTGGCCTCGCGTTCTACCACGGTCTGGGTGAAGGCGAACAGTGCCTCGCGCGTGCCGGTAACCGGCAGTACGTGGCGAGCGGCGTCGAGCCAGCCAGCCGGCACGTCGAAGCGTCGCTCGCACCAGCGGGCAATGGCCTCGCGCAGCGCGGGCAGGCCCAAAGTGGTGGGGTACACGGCCATCTGGTCGAGGTTGTCAGTCAGCGCCTGGGCCACGAACGCCGGCGAGCGGTGTTTGGGCTCGCCGATGGAGAGCGCAATGCCACGCTTGTCGCCAGCGGGCACTGCGCCGGCCAGCAAGGCCCGCAGCTTCTCGAACGGGTAGGGTTGCAGCTGCTTCAGTGCGTTGTTCATGTCAAATGCTCAAACGGGTCAATTCAACGCCGGACGTCGGGTTGACGCTCAGCTGTTCGACAATGGTGTTCTGCAGCCGACCGCACAGCAGCGGGTCGGACAGCGGTTGATTGTGCGCATCGGTCAGGAAAAACACGTCTTCCACGCGCTCGCCCAGGGTGGCGATCTTGGCGTTCTGCAACGACAGGTCGAACTCCAGGAAAATCTTGCCGATGCGCGCGAGCAGGCCGGGGCGGTCCGGGGCGCTGAGCTCCAGGATGGTCACCGGGCGCTGGGTGTCGTTCTGGATGGTCACCTGTGGCGCGAAGGCAAAGTGCTTGAGCTGGCGCGGTACCCGCCGGGAGATGATGGTGGGGTAATCGTCGGGGTTGCGCAGGGCTTCGGTCAGGCCACTGCGGATCTGTTGAATACGCTGGGGATTGTCGCCGATCGAGCCACCATCGTTGTCGAGCACGATGTAGGTATCGAGGGTGAACTGGCTGCTGGAGGTGATGATCCGTGCGTCATGGATGTTCAGGTTCAACTGGTCCATCGCCGCCACAGTCACCGCAAAGAAGTCGTGCTGGTCGGGGGCATAGATGAAGATCTGCGTGCCACCTTCGAATTCGCGCTGGGTGGTTTCCTTGATCAGCACCAACGGCCCGCTGTCCACCGGTTGCAGGAGAATGGCGTCACTGTGCCAGGCCACGTCGGCGGCATTGTGGCGCAGGAAATAGTCATCCCCCAGCTGTGACCAGAGCTGCTCGACATCGTCCGGGTCTGTGCCGCTGCGCACAAGGATGTCCAGCGCGGCGCTCTGGGTACGACGAATCTGTTCCTCGCGCTCCAGCGGGTTTTCCAGGCCGCGACGCAAGGCGCGCTTGGTCTCGGTGTACAGCTGGCGGAGCAGGCTGGCGCGCCAGGAGTTCCATAGCGTCGGGTTGGTGGCGTTGATGTCGGCTACGGTCAGCACGTACAGGTAGTCCAGGTGCACTTCGTCGCCGACTTGCTGGGCGAAATCGTGGATGACCTGCGGATCGGAAAGGTCCCTGCGCTGGGCGGTGGTCGACATCACCAGGTGGTTCTGCACCAGCCAGACGATCAAGCGGCTGTCCCAGGCCGGCAGTTGGTGCCGTGCACCGAAGTGTTCGGCGTCCAGCGCACCCAGCTCCGAGTGGTCTCCTCCACGGCCTTTGCCGATGTCGTGGTACAGCCCGGCCAGGTAGATGAGCTCCGGCTTGGGCAGGCGGGCCATGACCTTGCTGGCCAGCGGGAATTTCTCCGACACCTGGGTGTACTGCAGCTTGCGCAGGTGTTTGATGAGATTGAGCGTGTGAGCGTCCACCGTATAGATGTGGAACAAATCGTGCTGCATCTGCCCGATGATGTGGCCGAACTCGGGCAGGTAGCGGCCGAGGATACCGTACCGGTTCATGCGCCGCAGGTTGCGATGGATGCCGATTTCGCACTTGAACAGCTCGATGAACAGGCTGGTGTTGCGGATATCGTGACGGAAGTCGTCGTCGATCAGGTGCCGGTGCTCGCGCAGCAGGCGAATGGTGTCCGCGCGCACGCCCTTGATCTCGGGGTTCTGCGCCATCAACACGAAAATTTCCAGCATGGCGAACGGCGTGCGCTTGAACACGTTGGCGTGGGTTGCCTCGATATAGCCGTCGTGCAGCTGGAAGCGCGAGTTGATCGGCTGGGTGCTGCTGCCGTCATCGTCGGCCAGGATCACCTCTTCGAAATGCTGGATGATCAGGTCGCTCAGTTCGGCAATGCTCATTACCACCCGATAGTACTTCTGCATGAAGCGTTCGATGGCCTGCTTGGCGTCGCTGTCCTTGTAGCCCAGCAGGCCGGCGATGCTGCGTTGGTAGTCGAACAGCAGCCGGTCTTCGCTGCGCCCTGCGAGCATGTGCAGGGCATAGCGGACCTTCCACAGGAATTCCTGGGAGGACGCCAACAGATTGTTCTCGCTTTCCAGCAGGAAGCCTTGGCCGGCGAGGGCGTGCAGGTTCAGGGTGCCGAACTGGCGCCGAGCTACCCAGAGGATGGTCTGGATATCCCGCAGGCCGCCGGGCGAACCCTTGACGTTGGGCTCCAGGTTGTATTCGGTATCGTTGTATTTGTGGTGGCGGGTCTTTTGCTCGGCGCGCTTGGCCAGGAAGAACTCCTTGCTGGGCCACATGTGCGCCGGGCTGGTGACCTCCAGCATGCTGCGGCGCAGCCGTTCGGGACCTGCGATGGTGCGACTTTCCATTAGGTTGGTAATGACGGTGAGGTCGGCGCGAGCTTCGATGGCGCATTCGGCGACCGAACGCACGCTCTGGCCGACTTCCAGGCCGATGTCCCAGAGCAGGGTCAGAAAGCGCTCGATGGAGTCCCGGAAAATCTCGTGATCGTCGCTTTCCAGGAGGATCAGCAGGTCGATGTCGGAGTACGGGTGCAGTTCGCCGCGGCCATAACCGCCCACGGCCACCAGTGTGATGTCGGCTTCGTCATTCCAGTCGAACTGCGTCCAGGCCTGCTGCAGGATGTTATCGACGAACCAGGCGCGGTCCTCGATCAGGCGACGAATATCGCGGCCGGCGCGAAATCGCCCGTCCAGCACGTCGTGGGCCTGACGAATGGCTTTCTTGAAGGCGCCGATGGGGCTGGCCTTCAAGGCCAGTTCAGCCTGGAACTGGCCGCGATCGAACAACTCCGGATCCACTTGTGGCATCTAAAACATCCTGAGCGGTAGAAAATATTATGGCTCGCCGCAAACCCTGCAGGACCAAGCCTGCCTGGGAAGAGGCCGCAGCAGCGTGTCGATCACACCGCAGCAAAGTTTTCCGAGCGGGCCAGGTCCTGCGCAGAGTTTTGACGCTTGGGGTATCAGTTGCTGCGGGCGATGGTGTCATCGGCGCGCAAGGTGAAGATTTCGTAGCCCGTGGCTGTTACCGCCAAGGTGTGTTCCCACTGTGCCGACAGCTTGCGGTCCTTGGTGATGGCGGTCCATCCGTCGCCCAGCACTTTGGTGTCGGCCTTGCCCTGGTTGATCATCGGCTCGATGGTGAAGGTCATGCCTTCCTTGAGTTCCATGCCTTCGCCAGCGCGACCGTAATGCAGAATCTGCGGCTCTTCGTGGAAGACCTTGCCGATACCGTGGCCACAGAACTCGCGCACCACCGAAAAACCGTTCTTTTCCGCGTGCTTCTGGATCACTTCACCGATGTCACCCAGATGGCAGCCGGGCTTGACCCGTTCAATGGCCTTGTACAGGCATTCCTGAGTCACCTGGGACAGCCGTTCGGCCCAGACCGGCACGGTGCCAACGTGGAACATGCGGCTGGTATCGCCGTGGTAGCCGTCCTTGATCACCGTGACGTCGATGTTCAAGGTGTCGCCGTTTTTCAGCGGCTTGTCTCCGGGGATGCCGTGGCACACCACGTGGTTGATCGAGGTGCAGATGGACTTGGGAAAGCCCTTGTAGTTGAGCGGGGCAGGGATGGCGCGCTGCTCGTTGACAATATAGTCATGGCACAGGCGGTCCAGTTCTTCGGTGGTCACGCCAGGCTTGACGTAAGAGGCAATCATCTCCAGTACGTCGGCGGCCAGCTGGCCGGCGATGCGCATTTTCTCGATGTCCTCGTGGGTCTTGATGGTGACGGTCATTACAGGCTCTCTCGGCGCTCGCGGGCGCGGGTGAATACACAAGGCGACCATTCTACCAGAGCACGGGTATGGGATGATTGCTTCTATATAAAGGCTTGATAGGGTGCATTGTCGCGTGATTCAAGGGCTCGCGCCACGGTCCCGCCACCGCTCGACGGAAAAGCCTTGCTGATCAACACCATTACGGGTTTATCTGGCCAGGAATCTGTGATATAAAATGCGCCGCTTTGCGAGGCTTGCCATTGGCGGGCCCGGAAGCATGAACCCCACACACGTGTCGACACGATGACCTGGGTGCCTTCGATGAAAGTCGCTGGTTGGTCATTGGGATACGTGGAGGCCTAACCCGACTTATCAAGGAACTATCATGTCCCAAGTCAATATGCGCGATATGCTGAAGGCCGGTGTGCACTTCGGCCACCAGACCCGTTACTGGAACCCGAAAATGGGCAAGTACATTTTCGGCGCGCGCAACAAGATCCACATCATCAACCTCGAAAAAACCCTGCCAATGTTCAACGAAGCGCTGACTTTCGTTGAGCGCCTGGCTCAGGGCAAGAACAAGATCCTGTTCGTCGGCACCAAGCGTTCCGCTGGCAAGATCGTTGCCGAAGAAGCAGCACGCTGCAACTCGCCGTACGTCGACCATCGCTGGTTGGGCGGCATGCTGACCAACTTCAAGACCATCCGTGCTTCGATCAAGCGTCTGCGCGACCTGGAAACCCAGGCCGAAGATGGCACTTTTGCCAAGCTGACCAAGAAAGAAGCCCTGATGCGCACCCGTGATCTGGAAAAACTGGATCGCAGCCTGGGTGGTATCAAGGACATGGGCGGCCTGCCCGACGCACTGTTCGTCATCGACGTTGATCACGAGCGCATCGCGATCACCGAAGCCAACAAGCTGGGTATCCCGGTCATCGGCGTCGTCGACACCAACAGCAGCCCTGAAGGTGTTGACTACATCATCCCAGGCAACGATGACGCGATCCGCGCCATCCAGCTGTACATGGGTTCGATGGCCGACGCTGTCATCCGTGGCCGCAACCACGTCGCTGGCGGTACTGAAGAGTACGTCCAGGACGCTCCGGCTGCAGCAGTAGAAGGCTGAGACTAGACGCCAGGCGTTTACTCAGTACGCAAAAAGGGGGCTAGGCCCCCTTTTTGCCACCTCAAGAATCAGTCCAAGAGGATTTTAGAAATGGCAGAGATTACTGCAGCGCTGGTCAAAGAACTGCGCGAGCGTACCGGCGAAGGCATGATGGATTGCAAAAAGGCCTTGACCAAGGCTGGCGGCGACATCGAAAAGGCAATCGACGACATGCGCGCTTCCGGCGCCATCAAAGCCGCCAAGAAAGCAGGCAACATCGCTGCTGAAGGCGCTATCGCTGTCAAGGTCGCCGCAGACGGCAAGTCCGCTGTGATCCTGGAAGTCAACTCGCAGACCGACTTCCTGGCTCTGCAGGAAGACTTCAAGAACTTCGTCGCTGCCAGCGTTGAAAAGGCGTTCGCCGACAAGCTGACCGATGCTGCTCCCCTGATCGCTGCTCAAGAGCCTGCTCGTGAAGCCCTGGTGGCCAAGGTTGGCGAAAACGTCAACATTCGTCGTCTGGTTCGCGTTGAAGGCGACGTGGTCGATGCTTACCTGCACGGCGGCAAGATCGGTGTTGTGGTTGCCCTGAAAGGCGGCAACGCCGAACTGGCTCGCGACATCGCCATGCACGTGGCGGCCAGCAACCCTGAGTTCCTGCTGCCATCGCAGGTTTCGGCCGAAGCGATCGAGCGCGAAAAAGGCGTGTTCCTGAGCCTGAACGAAGACAAGATCAAGGGCAAACCTGCCGAGATCGTCGAAAAAATGGTTGGCGGTCGTATCAGCAAGTTCCTGGCTGAAGCCAGTCTGGTCGAGCAAGCCTTCGTCAAGAACCCTGAGATCAAGGTCGGTGACCTGGCCAAGAAAGCTGGCGCTGAAATCGTTTCCTTCACCTACTTCAAAGTAGGCGACGGCATCGAGAAGCCGGTCGACAACTTCGCTGACGAAGTTGCCGCCCAAGTGGCTGCTGCCAGCAAGCAATAAGACGGCGCTTCACCTGCCGTCCCAAAGAGGCCGCCCGCTCACGCGCGCGGCCTCTTTTACAAATGGTGACAAGGTTTTTTGCGGCAATGGGTTCAGCCTCACGGGTGGGGTGGAACCTATTGGCCGAAAGTGGTCAGATGCCGACGTGCGCTCAAGGCGACTAAAGTGGATGGCGTGTACACTGCCGATCCATTGCAGGATCTGTTTCACATGAACAAGCCAGGCGCCCTGCTGAAAAGAGTGGTGGATGGCGCCGAAGTAACTCTGATCGAGGAAGGCGAGCAATGATCAACGAAATCAAGAAAGACGCTCAGGCGCGTATGCAGAAGACCCTGGAATCGCTGGCTCACGCGTTCAGCCGCATTCGTACCGGGCAGGCACATCCGAGCATTCTGAGTGGTGTGATGGTGCCTTACTACGGTTCCGACACCCCGATCAACCAGGTGGCCAACGTCACCGTCAAGGACGCTCGCACCTTGCAGGTCGTGGCATTCGAACGCAATATGCTGGGCGCCGTCGACAAGGCTATCCAGAGCTCGGGCCTGGGTTTCAACCCGACCAACCTGGGCGAGCTGCTGCTGATCTCCATGCCGGCCCTGACCGAAGAAACCCGCAAGGGCTTCACCAAGCAGGCCCGTGATGCTGCCGAAGATGCCCGCGTGGCTGTGCGCAACATCCGTCGTGACGCCCTGAGCCAATTCAAGGATCTGGTCAAGGAAAAGGAAATCAGCGAAGACGAAGAGCGCAAGGCTGCCGACGATATTCAGAAGCTGACCGACAAGTTCGTGGCTGAAATCGAAGTGGCCGTGAAACAGAAAGAAGCGGATCTCATGGCCGTATAAGGACCAGCACTTTTTCATGGAAAAGACCAAGCTGGCAGTGCCTGCCACCGTGCCGCGTCATGTTGCGATCATCATGGACGGCAATAACCGTTGGGCCAAGAAACGTCTGTTGCCGGGTGTCGCCGGGCACAAGGCCGGCGTTGACGCCGTGCGCGCCGTGATCGAAGTGTGCGCGCAGGCCAAGGTAGAAGTGCTGACGTTGTTCGCCTTTTCCAGCGAAAACTGGCAGCGCCCGGCCGAAGAGGTTGGCGCGCTGATGGAGCTGTTCTTCTCGGCTCTGCGCCGGGAAGCCAAGCGGCTCAATGAGAACCGGATCAGCCTGCGCATCATCGGCGACCGTTCCCGTTTCCATCCCGAGCTGCAGGCGGCCATGCGCGAGGCCGAGGCGCTGACCGCCGGTCCCGGGCGTTTCATCCTGCAGATTGCTGCCAACTACGGTGGTCAGTGGGACATTGCCCAGGCTGCCCAGCAACTGGCCCGCAAGGTCCAGGCCGGGCATCTGCAGCCTGAAGAAATTACCCCGCAGTTGTTGCAGACCTGCCTGGCCACCGGCGACCTGCCGGTGCCGGACCTGTGCATTCGCACAGGCGGGGAGCACCGAATCAGCAACTTCCTGCTGTGGCAGCTGGCTTACGCCGAGCTGTACTTCTCCGACCTGTTCTGGCCGGACTTCAAACACGAGGCCATGCGCACTGCCTTGGCCGATTTTGCCTCGCGTCAGCGTCGCTTCGGTAAAACGAGTGAACAAGTCGAGTCTGGAGCCCGCGTTTAATGCTTAAACAACGCATCATCACTGCACTGATCCTGCTGCCCGTTGCTCTGTGTGGGTTCTTCCTGCTCAGTGGCGCCGGTTTTGCCCTGTTCATCGGTCTGGTCGTGACCCTGGGTGCCTGGGAATGGGCGCGCCTGTCCGGCCTTGAAGGCGAGGTCGCGCGGGTGGTGTTTGCGCTGGCAGTGGCCGTGCTGCTGTCCTTCCTTTATCACTCACCAAGCCTGGCGCCGTGGTTGCTGACCGCGGCGGTGGTCTGGTGGGGGCTGGCGACCGGCCTGGTGGTCACCTATCCGCGCACCGCTGCGCGTTGGGGTGGCTTGCCGGGCAAGCTGCTGATCGGTCTGCTGGTGCTCCTGCCGGCCTGGCAGGGCCTGGTGCTGATCAAGCAATGGCCGTTGGGCAACTGGCTGATCATGGCGATCATGGTGCTGGTCTGGGGGGCGGACATCGGTGCCTACTTCTCGGGCAAGGCTTTCGGCAGGCGCAAGCTGGCCCCTGAAGTCAGCCCGGGCAAGAGTTGGGAAGGTTTCATCGGCGGCATGGCCCTGTGCCTGGTGATTGCCTTGGTCGTCGGTCTGTCGCGCCATTGGACGGCTCGCGAATTGGTACTGGGCCTGATCGCGACCGCCATTGTCGTCGCGATCTCGGTGGTGGGCGACCTCACCGAAAGCATGTTCAAGCGTCGCGCCGGGATCAAGGACAGCAGCAATCTGCTGCCAGGCCACGGCGGCGTGCTGGACCGTATCGACAGCCTGACCGCAGCCATACCGGTGTTCACCGTGCTGCTCTGGGCGGCTGGCTGGGGCGCCTTGTGAGCCTGGTACAACGCATTACCGTGTTGGGCGCCACTGGCTCCATCGGCCTGAGTACCCTCGACGTCATCGCCCGGCACCCTGACCGCTATCAGGTATTTGCCCTGAGTGGTCATTCTCGCCTTCAGGAACTGCTGGGCCTGTGTGTGCGTCATCGCCCGCAAGTAGCGGTGGTGCCTGATGATCAGGCGGCCGAGTGGCTGACCACCGGCTTGCGGGCCGAAGGGTTGGTCACCGAAGTACTGGTCGGTGAGGCGGGCCTGTGCGATGTGGCGGCCGCTCCCGAGGTGGATGCGGTGATGGCGGCCATCGTCGGCGCAGCTGGGTTGAGCCCGACCCTGGCCGCCGTGCGCGCTGGCAAGAAAGTGTTGCTGGCCAACAAGGAAGCGCTGGTCATGTCCGGCGCGCTGTTCATGCAGGCCGTGCGCGATAGTGGGGCGGTTCTGCTGCCCATCGACAGCGAGCACAACGCGATCTTTCAATGCCTTCCCGGTGACTTCGGGCGCGGCCTGGAAAAAGTGGGTGTGCGGCGCATTCTGTTGACGGCTTCCGGCGGCCCGTTTCGTCGCACGCCCTTGGCTGAGCTGGCCGAGGTCACCCCCGAGCAGGCCTGCGCCCATCCGAACTGGTCCATGGGCCGCAAGATTTCCGTGGACTCGGCCAGCATGATGAACAAGGGCCTGGAACTGATCGAGGCCTGCTGGCTGTTCGATGTCCGGCCCGAACAAGTGGAGGTCGTGGTGCACCCCCAGAGCGTGATTCATTCTCTGGTGGACTACGTTGACGGTTCGGTGCTGGCGCAATTGGGCAATCCTGACATGCGCACGCCCATCGCCAATGCTTTGGCCTGGCCTGCACGTATCGACTCCGGTGTCGCGCCCCTCGACCTGTTCGCCATCGCGCGGCTGGATTTCGAAGCCCCGGACGAGGTGCGGTTTCCGTGCCTGCGCCTGGCGCGCCAGGCGGCGCAGGCCGGCCAAAGCGCCCCGGCGGCGCTCAATGCGGCCAATGAAGTGGCCGTCTCGGCATTTCTCGAACGTCGCATCCGCTATCCCGAGATCGCGGGTATGATCGAGGACGTGTTGAACCAGCAGGCCGTGGTCCCGTTGGCGGATCTAGGCGCCGTGTTCGACGCCGACGCCCGGTCCCGGCAGTTGGCCGAGCGCTGGCTGCAGCAGCATGGACGTTAGTCGATGAGTACAGTGGCAAAGATTCGGAGAGAGCCATGAGCGCGCTATACATGATTGTCGGCACCCTGGTGGCCCTGGGTGTGCTGGTGACGTTTCACGAGTTCGGTCATTTCTGGGTCGCGCGACGCTGTGGCGTCAAGGTCCTGCGTTTTTCGGTGGGTTTCGGCACACCGTTGTTGCGTTGGAAGGATCGGCAGGGTACCGAGTACGTAGTAGCGGCCATCCCCTTGGGCGGCTATGTGAAAATGCTCGATGAGCGCGAAGGTGAAGTGCCCGAGGCCCTCCAGGAACAATCCTTCAACCGTAAATCCGTACGCCAGCGCATCGCGATCGTCGCGGCGGGCCCTGTGGCAAACTTTCTATTGGCGCTGGTGTTCTTCTGGATCCTGGCGATGCTTGGCAGCCAGCAGCTGCGGCCGGTCATCGGCACGGTGGAGGCGGGGAGTCTTGCCGCCAGTGCCGGGCTGGTCGGTGGTGAAGAAATCATCGCCGTCGATGGTGAACCGACCGTGGGCTGGTCTGCCGTGAATCTGCAGCTGGTACGCCGCCTGGGCGAGTCCGGCAGCTTGCTGTTCAGCGTCCGCGATCAGGCCTCAGGGGCTGAATCGGACAAGCGTCTGACGCTGAACGACTGGCTCAAGGGCTCCGACGAGCCCGACCCGATTCGCTCGCTGGGTATCCGCCCATGGCGTCCTGCGGTGGCCCCGATCCTGGCCGAGTTCGACCCCAAAGGCCCGGCCCAGGCGGCCGGCTTCAAAGCGGGCGATCGCCTGCTGAGCCTTGACGGCCAGCCGCTGACGGACTGGCAGCAGGTGGTAGACAAGGTTCGTACACTGGCTGATACCCGAATTGTGCTGCAAGTGGAACGCGACGGTGCTCCAATCGACATCCCTGTCACCCTGGCCAGCCGCGGCGAGGGCAAATCGGCCACTGGATACCTGGGTGCCGGGGTGAAAGCCATTGATTGGCCGCCTGACATGCTGCGCGAAGTTCGCTTCGGCCCGTTGGACGCCGTGGCCGAGGGGGCTCGACGGACTTGGACCATGAGTGTCCTGACCCTTGATTCTTTGAAGAAAATGCTGTTCGGCGAGCTCTCGGTAAAAAACTTGAGTGGACCGATAACCATTGCTAAAGTGGCGGGCGCTTCGGCCCAGTCGGGCATGGGAGATTTCCTGAATTTCCTTGCCTATCTGAGCATTAGCCTGGGGGTTTTGAATTTGTTACCCATTCCGGTACTGGATGGGGGGCATCTGTTGTTCTATCTGATCGAGTGGGTGCGTGGTCGCCCGGTCTCTGATCGGGTGCAAGGTTGGGGGATTCAAATCGGTATCAGTCTGGTGGTTGGAGTCATGCTCCTCGCCCTGATAAACGATTTGGGTCGACTGTAATGCGTCGCTCGATTGCGAACCTGCCGCATATGCGGCAGTTTGTTTATTGCCAGTTGGAATAAGAAAGGACTTCATGAAACGTCTGTTGCTAACTGCGGTTCTTTCCGTATTGATGATCGCTGAAGTTCAAGCCGAGACCTTCAAGGTCTCCGATATCCGTGTCAATGGCTTGCAGCGGGTTTCCGCCGGCAGTGTCTTTGGCGCCTTGCCGTTGAACGTCGGTGAGGAAGTGGATGACAAGCGCCTGGTGGAATCCACCCGGGCACTGTTCAAAACCGGCTTTTTCCAGGACATCCAACTGGGTCGCGACGGTAACGTCCTGGTCATCAATGTGGTGGAGCGCCCCTCTGTCTCGGCTATCGAGATCGACGGCAACAAAGCTATCACTACAGAAGACCTGCTCAAGGGCCTGAAAAGTTCCGGCCTGGCTGAAGGCGAGATCTTCCAGCGTGCCACCCTCGAAGGCGTGCGTAACGAATTGCAACGCCAATATGTCGCCCAGGGTCGTTATTCGGCCAGCGTCGATACTGAGGTGGTGCCGCAGCCGCGTAACCGCGTGTTGCTGAAAATCAAGATCAACGAAGGCGAAGTCGCCGCGATCAAGCACATCAACGTGGTGGGCAACACCGTGTTCTCCGAGGAGGAGCTGACCGATCAGTTCGAACTCAAGACCACCAACTGGCTGTCGTTCTTCAAGAACGACGACAAGTATGCCCGCGAGAAGCTGTCGGGAGATTTGGAGCGTCTGCGTTCCTACTACCTGGACCGAGGCTATATCAACATGGATATCGCCTCGACCCAGGTCTCGATCACCCCGGACAAGAAAAGCGTCTACATCACGGTCAACATCAACGAGGGCCAGAAGTACTCGGTTCGCAGCGTCAAGCTCAGCGGTGACCTGAAGGTGCCTGAAGATCAGGTCCGTGCCCTGTTGCTGGTACAGCCTGGCCAGGTGTTCTCGCGCAAGGTCATGACCACGACGTCCGAACTGATCACCCGCCGCCTGGGTAACGATGGCTACACCTTTGCCAACGTCAATGGCGTGCCGACCCCGCACGACGATGACCACACCGTCGACATCACCTTCATGGTCGATCCGGGCAAGCGTGCCTACGTGGACCGCATCAACTATCGCGGCAACACCAAGACCGATGACCAGGTGCTGCGTCGCGAAATGCGCCAGATGGAAGGCGGCTGGGCTTCGACCTACTTGATCGATCAGTCCAAGACCCGCCTCGAGCGCCTGGGCTACTTCAAGGAAGTGAAGGTCGAGACGCCGGCCGTACCGGGCGTCGATGACCAGGTCGATGTCAACTATGCCGTGGAAGAACAAGCCTCGGGTTCCATCACCGCCAGCGTCGGTTTCGCTCAGGATGCCGGTCTGATCCTCGGTGGCTCGATCAGCCAGAACAACTTCCTCGGTACCGGTAACAAGGTCTCGCTGGGTCTGACCCGCAGCGAATACCAGACGCGCTACAACGCCAGCTACGTCAACCCGTACTTCACCCCGGATGGCGTGAGCCTGGGTTACAACGCGTTCTACCGCAAGACCAACTATGACGACCTCGATGTCGACATCGCGAGCTACTCGGTCGACAGCGTTGGCGTGGGCACCACCTTTGGTTACCCGATCAGCGAGACCTCGCGTCTGAACTTCGGCTTGACCGTACAGAACGACAAGATCAAGACCGGTACCTACACCGTTGAAGAGATTTTCGACTTTATCGATAAAGAAGGCTCGAACTTCACCAACTTCAAGGGCTCGGTAGGCTGGTCTTCCTCTACGTTGAACAAAGGCACCTTGCCGACCCGTGGTGCCTCTCAGAGCGTGACTGGTGAAATTACCTTGCCGGGCAGTGACCTGTCCTTCTACAAGATCGATTACCGCGGTCAGATGTTCCATCCCATCACTGATAACCTGACCCTGCGTCTGCACAGCGAGCTCGGCTACGGTGATGGCTATGGCAGCACCAACGGCCTGCCGTTCTACGAGAATTACTATGCGGGTGGTTTCAACTCCGTACGTGGCTTCAAAGACAGCACCTTGGGCCCTCGCAGTACGCCAAGTCAGCTGAACGCGGCCCGTGGCACCCTGGCAGACCCTGATCAGTCGCCGCTGGCCTTTGGTGGTAACGTCCAGATCACCGGTGGTGCGGAAGTCATGTTCCCGATGCCTTTCGTCAAGGATCAGCGCTCGCTGCGCACCTCCCTGTTCATGGACGTGGGTAACGTGTTTGACTCCAATTGTTCGGGCAGCACAGAGACGGCAACCGGCGAGAAGATCAAATGCGTCAATATCGACGTCAGCAACATGGCCGTTTCTGCTGGTCTGGGCGTGACCTGGGTCACCGCACTGGGTCCACTGAGCTTCAGCCTGGGCATGCCGATCAAGAAACCGGCGTACTCCGAAACCCAGATCTTCCAATTCTCTCTTGGCCAGACCTTCTAAGGGTCTGAGTCCAGACAACAGCAATGAATTCTGTAGGAGTGTAACGTGCGTAAGTTGACTCAAATGATCGTTCTGGCCGCCACCCTGACTGCTGCACTGGGTGCCACACCAGCGTTTGCCGACATGAAGATCGCGGTACTGAACTACCAGATGGCCCTGCTCGAGTCTGATGCGGCCAAACAGTATGCCGTGGATGCCGAGAAGAAATTCGGCCCGCAACTGACTCAGCTCAAGGCTCTGGAAAGCAGCGCCAAGGCGATTCAGGACCGCCTGAACGGCACCGAGAAGTTGTCTCAGAACGACCGTGACAGCCTGGAGCTGCAATTCAAGCAGAAGGCCCGGGACTTCCAGGTCAACTCCAAGAACCTCAACGATGCCAAGGCTTCCGCCGACCGCGACATGTTGAAAGTCCTCAAGCCTCGTCTGGATGGCGCTGTGGAGGAAGTGATCAAGAAAGGCGCCTTTGACCTGGTGCTCGAGCGTGGCGCGGTAATCGATGTCAAACCTCAGTACGACATCACCCGCCAGGTCATCGAGCGCATGAATCAGTCCAAGTGACGATGACGGCGACCATGAAGCTCGGCCAGTTGGCCGAGTTCCTCGGCGCCACCTTGCGTGGCGACGGGGAAAAGCAGATTACCGGGCTGGCGACTCTTCAAGAGGCCGGCCCGGCTCAGTTGAGCTTTCTGGCAAACCCCCAGTACCGCAAGTACCTCACTGACACGTCGGCCGGCGCTGTGCTGCTCAAGCAGGCGGATGCCGAAACCTATGAAGGTGATGCGCTGGTGGTCCCGGATCCGTATCTGGCTTACGCCCGCATCTCGCATCTGTTCGATCCCAAACCTCGTGCTGCGGCCGGCGTGCACCCCAGTGCGGTGGTTGCTGCCGATGCTCAGGTCGATCCGGCCGCCAGTATCGGGCCATTCGTGGTGATCGAGAGTGGCGCCGTGATTGGCGCCGGTACCACCATCGGCGCACATTGCTTCATCGGCGCGCGCTGTGTGATCGGTGAGGGCGGCTGGCTTGCGCCGCGGGTCACGCTGTATCACGACGTACGGATCGGCCAGCGGGTCGTGGTGCAGTCGGGTGCGGTGCTGGGGGGCGAAGGTTTCGGCTTTGCCAACGAGAAGGGCGTGTGGCAGAAAATCGCCCAGATCGGCGGTGTCAGCATCGGTGACGACGTTGAGATCGGTGTCAACACCGCCATCGACCGCGGCGCCCTGGCGGATACGGTAATCGGTAACGGCGTGAAACTGGACAACCAGATCCAGATCGCCCACAACGTGCAGATTGGCGACCATACCGCCATGGCGGCCTGCGTCGGCATCTCCGGCAGCGCCAAGATCGGTCGACACTGCACCTTGGCCGGTGGCGTCGGGCTGGTGGGGCACATCGAGATCTGCGACAACGTTTTCATCAGCGGGATGACCATGGTCACTCGTTCCATCACCGAACCGGGGGCTTATTCCTCGGGTACGGCGATGCAGCCGATCGCCGATTGGCGCAAGAGTGCGGCGCGGATTCGTCAGCTTGACGACATGTATCGCCGTCTCCAGCACGTCGAAAAGCGTGTCGATTCGGTGACCCAGGACGGCAAAGCATCATCTGATGGCTAAGCCCTTGCTTTGGCAAGGGCATTTTTCAAGTGCAACAGCGGCTAAACTGCCTCCTTCGATGCAACAGGAGTGCTGCGCGTCGGTCGCGCGCTCCCTATCTTTTATACAGGCTTCCCCCAGAAATGATGGACATCAACGAGATTCGCGAATACCTGCCCCACCGTTACCCGTTCCTGCTTGTGGACCGGGTCGTGGAGCTGGATATCGAAGGCCAAAGTATCAGTGCCTACAAGAATGTCAGCATCAACGAGCCTTTCTTCAATGGCCATTTCCCTCAGCACCCGATCATGCCCGGTGTACTGATTATCGAAGCCATGGCTCAAGCGGCGGGGATCCTCGGTTTCAAGATGCTCAACACCAAGCCGGCTGATGGCACCCTGTACTATTTTGTCGGAACCGACAAACTGCGCTTCCGCCAGCCCGTGCTGCCGGGTGACCAGCTTGTGCTGGAAGCGAAATTCCTGCGCAAGAAAGGTCAGATCTGGCGCTTCGCCTGCCGTGCGCTGGTCGATGGAAAGCCTGTATGCTCGGCTGAAATCGTCTGCGCGGAACGCGAGCTATGAGTTTGATTGACCCTCGCGCCATCATCGATCCATCGGCTGTACTGGCCGATGGCGTTGAGGTCGGCCCTTGGTCGATCGTCGGCGCTGGTGTGGAAATCGGCGAGGGTACTGTCATCGGGCCGCATGTGGTGCTCAAGGGCCCGACCCGGATTGGCAAGCATAATCGGATCTACCAGTTTTCCTCGGTCGGCGAAGACACGCCTGATCTCAAATACAAAGGTGAAGACACCCGCCTGGTGATCGGCGACCACAACGTCATTCGGGAAGGGGTGACCATTCATCGGGGCACCATCCAGGACCGCGCGGAAACCACGCTGGGTGATCACAACCTGATCATGGCCTATGCCCACATCGGTCACGACAGCGTCATTGGCAACCATTGCATTCTGGTGAACAACACCGCGCTGGCCGGCCATGTGCATGTGGACGACTGGGCGATCCTCTCCGGTTTCACCTTGGTGCACCAGTTCTGCCATATCGGCGCCCACAGCTTTTCCGGCATGGGCACTGCGATTGGCAAGGACGTGCCGGCCTACGTGACGGTGTTCGGCAACCCGGCCGAGGCGCGCAGCATGAATTTCGAAGGCCTGCGCCGCCGCGGTTTCGGCGATGATGTCCTGCATGCCTTGCGTCGCGCCTACAAAGTGGTCTATCGCCAGGGCCTGACGGCCGAACAGGCGGTGCTCGAGTTGAGCGAGCCGGCGGCCAAATATGCTGAAGTGGCGATCTTTCGAGATTCCATCGTCAACTCCACTCGCGGTATCACTCGCTGATGGTCGAGCTGCAAGGCTTGCGAGTGGCAGTGGTGGCGGGGGAGGCCAGTGGCGATATCCTCGGTGCCGGCCTCATGCGCGCGCTCAAGGCGCGCCATCCGCAGATCGAGTTCATCGGTGTCGGCGGCCCCCTGATGGAGGCTGAAGGTCTGGTCTCGATCTTCCCCATGGAGCGGCTGGCCGTCATGGGGTTGGTGGAGGTACTGGGGCGGTTGCGCGAGCTGCTGGCCCGGCGCAAGGCGTTGATCGAGACCCTGATCGCAGCCCGGCCCGATGTGTTCATCGGTATCGACGCGCCCGACTTCACCCTCAATATCGAACTCAAGCTGCGCCAGGCCGGCATCAAGGCGGTGCACTATGTCAGCCCGTCAGTGTGGGCCTGGCGGCAGAAGCGTGTGCTGAAGATTCGCGAAGGCTGCGACCTGATGCTTACGCTGTTCCCCTTCGAAGCCCGGTTCTATGAAGAAAAGGGCGTGCCGGTGCGTTTTGTCGGCCATACCCTGGCCGACGCCATCCCCCTGCAAGCCGACCGCAGCGCGGCCCGCGCCGCCATCGGCTTGCCCGAGCAAGGCTGCGTCGTGGCGCTGATGCCCGGCAGTCGCGGCGGCGAGGTGGGGCGTCTCGGCGCGCTGTTCTTCGATGCGGCCGAACGGCTGCTGCAGGTGCGCCCACAGGTGCGTTTTGTCCTGCCTTGCGCCAATGCGAACCGTCGCGCCCAGCTGGAAGCCCTGCTGGTCGGTCGTGATTTGCCGATCACCTTGCTCGACGGCCGCTCTCACGACGCCTTGGCCGCCTGTGATGCGGTGCTGATCGCCTCCGGCACCGCCACCCTGGAAGCCTTGCTGTACAAGCGTCCGATGGTGGTGGCCTACCGAGTGGCACCGGTCACTTACTGGATTCTCAAGCGCATGGTGAAAAGTCCTTACGTGTCGCTTCCCAACCTGTTGGCCCAGCGTTTGCTGGTGCCCGAGTTGCTGCAGGACGCCGCCACGCCGCAGGCACTGGTGGACACCTTGCTGCCGTTGCTGGAAGAAGGCCGCGGGCAGACGGACAGTTTTGATGCCATTCACCGCACCCTGCGCTGCAATGCATCGGAGCAGGCGGCAGACGCGGTGCTTGGCTTGATCGAAGGAAAGCTGACATGAGCCGACAAATAGAAATGGGCCTGAACTTCGACCTGGTCGAAGCGTTGGTCTGCGGCGTCGATGAAGTCGGCCGCGGACCGCTGTGCGGTGCCGTGGTAACGGCGGCGGTGATCCTTGATCCTGCGCGGCCGATCCTCGGGCTCAACGACTCCAAGAAGCTCACTGAAGCCAGGCGCGAGCGTCTCTACGAGGAAATCATCGAGAAAGCCCTGAGCTGGAGCATCGCCCGCGCGGAAGTGGCCGAAATCGATTCCCTGAACATCCTCCACGCCACCATGCTGGCCATGCAACGCGCCGTTGAAGGCCTGCACATCACCCCGCGTCACGCGATGATCGACGGCAATCGTTGCCCGCGATTGAGCATGCCAGCTTCGGCGGTGGTGCAGGGCGACGCCTTGGTACCCGCCATCGCCGCCGCGTCGATTCTGGCCAAGGTCAGCCGCGATCGAGAAATGGCGGCATTCGAATTGATCTACCCGGGCTATGGCATTGGCAGTCACAAGGGCTATCCGACGCCCGTTCATCTGGAAGCCTTGGCCCGGATGGGCCCTACACCTATCCATCGGCGCAGCTTCGCCCCCGTGCGGGCGGCCTACGAGGCGCGGGCCCATCTGGATACTGATTTCGCAACGGTCTGACCGGCTGATGTTTTCACCGAGGCCCGGTACAATCCGGGCCTTGTCGTTTTCTGCGCATCTATAGGATCAACATGTCGGTCTCATTTGTTCATCTGCGCTTGCACACCGAATATTCGCTGGTCGATGGCCTGGTGCGCATCAAGCCGCTGGTCAAGGCGCTGAACGGTCTGAACATGCCTGCCGTAGCGGTCACCGACCAGAACAATATGTGTTCGCTGGTCAAATTCTACAAAGCCTCCATGGGCGCAGGCATCAAACCCATTTGCGGCGCCGACCTGTGGCTGTCCAATCGCGATCCGGATGCGCCTTTGAGCCGCATCAGCCTGCTGGCGATGAACGCCGTTGGCTATCGCAACATCACCGAACTGATCTCCCGTGGCTTTATCGACGGGCAGCGCAATGGCCAGGTGATCATCGAGCGCGAATGGGTGGCCGAAGCCAGCGAAGGGGTCATTTGCCTCTCTGCGGCCAAGGAAGGCGAGATCGGCCGTGCGTTGCTCGACGGCAACCCCGATGAAGCCCAGCGTCTGCTGGGCGAGTGGATGGCGGTCTTCCCCCAGCGCTTCTATGTCGAAGTGCAGCGCACCGACCGCGCCAACGACGAAGAATACCTGCACATGGCGGTGGGGTTGGCCGACCGTCTTGGTGCACCGTTGGTGGCCACCAATGATGTGCGCTTCATCCGCCAGGAAGACTTCGAGGCTCACGAAACCCGTGTCTGCATTGGCGAAGGCCGAGCCCTGGATGACCCCCGGCGCTCGAAAAACTACAGCGACCAGCAGTACCTGAAAAGTGCCGACGAGATGGCCGAGCTGTTCAGTGACCTGCCCGAGGCCTTGGCCAATACCGTCGAGATCGCCAAGCGCTGCAACATCGAAGTCAAGCTGGGCAAGCACTTCCTGCCGGACTATCCGATTCCGGACGGCATGACCATCGACGAGTATTTCCGCAAAGTATCATTCGACGGCCTCGAAGACCGTCTGAGTGTCCTGCTGCCCCGCGAGACCACCGAAGACTACGAGGCCAAGCGCCAGGTCTACGTCGATCGGTTGAATTTCGAGCTGGACATCATTATTCAGATGGGTTTCCCCGGCTACTTCCTGATCGTGATGGATTTCATCCAGTGGGCCAAGAGCAATGGCGTGCCGGTGGGGCCGGGCCGTGGGTCGGGTGCGGGTTCTCTGGTGGCCTATGTGCAGAAGATCACCGACCTTGACCCGTTGGAATACGACCTGCTGTTCGAGCGCTTCCTCAACCCGGAGCGGGTTTCCATGCCCGACTTCGACGTCGACTTCTGCATGGACGGTCGCGACCGAGTCATCGAATACGTGGCCGAGAAATACGGCCGCAATGCGGTCAGCCAGATCATCACCTTCGGTTCCATGGCCGCCAAGGCCGTGGTCCGCGACGTGGCGCGGGTCCAGGGCAAGTCCTACGGGCTGGCCGATCGCCTGTCGAAGATGATTCCGTTCGAAGTGGGAATGACTCTCGAAAAGGCCTACGAGCAGGAGGAGATCCTGCGCGACTTCATCAAGATCGATGAGGAGGCGGCGGAAATCTGGGAGATGGCGCGCAAGCTCGAAGGCGTGGTGCGTAACGTCGGCAAGCATGCCGGGGGCGTGGTGATTGCGCCCACCAAGCTGACCGACTTTTCGCCCATCTACTGCGACGAGGCCGGCGACGGTCTGGTAACCCAGTTCGACAAGGACGACGTGGAGGCCGCCGGGCTGGTGAAGTTCGACTTCCTCGGCCTGCGTACCCTGACCATCATCGACTGGGCCTTGAAGACCATCAACCGCGAGCGCGCCAAGGTCGACGAAGCGCCGCTGGACATCGCCTTCATCCCCCTGGATGACAAGCCGACCTACCAGTTGTTGCAAAAAGCCGAGACCACCGCGGTGTTCCAGCTCGAGTCCCGCGGCATGAAGGAGCTGATCAAGAAGCTCAAGCCCGACTGCCTTGAAGACCTGATCGCCCTGGTGGCGTTGTTCCGTCCGGGCCCGCTGCAGTCCGGCATGGTGGACGACTTCATCAACCGCAAGCACGGCCGCGCCGAGCTCGCCTACCCGCACTCAGATTATCAGTACGAAGGCCTCAAACCGGTGCTGGCGCCGACCTACGGCATCATCCTGTATCAGGAACAGGTGATGCAGATCGCCCAGGTCATGGCCGGCTACACCCTCGGCGGTGCCGACATGCTGCGCCGTGCGATGGGTAAAAAGAAGCCCGAAGAAATGGCCAAGCAGCGCGGCGGTTTCATCGAGGGCTGCGCGACCAACAACATTGATGCGGACCTGGCGGGCAACATCTTCGACCTGGTGGAGAAGTTTGCCGGTTACGGTTTCAACAAATCTCACTCCGCCGCCTATGGCCTGGTCTCCTATCAGACCGCCTGGCTGAAGACCCACTACCCGGCACCGTTCATGGCCGCGGTACTGTCAGCGGACATGCACAACACCGACAAGGTCGTGACCTTGATCGAAGAAGTGCGGACCATGAAACTGCGCCTCGATGCGCCGGACGTGAACACCTCGGAGTTCAAGTTCACGGTCAACGACGACGGCCGTATTGTCTATGGCCTGGGCGCCATCAAGGGCGTCGGTGAAGGGCCGGTGGAGGCGATCATCGAGGCCCGTGCCACCGGGCCGTTCAGCGACCTGTTCGACTTCTGCAGCCGGGTTGACCTCAAGCGTATCAACAAGCGCACCCTCGACGGGCTGATCCGCAGCGGTGCGCTGGACCGTCTCGGCCCGCACTTTCACGATGAGCCCAAGCAGTACCAGGCCAGCATCGACAGCAACCGCGCGGTGCTGCTGGCCGCCATGGAAGAGGCGATCAAGGCGGCCGAACAGACCGCACGCACCCACGACAGTGGTCACGCCGACCTGTTTGGCGGGTTGTTCGTCGAGGAAGATGCGGATGTCTACGCCAACCATCGCAAGGCCAAGGAGCTGACGCTAAAGGAGCGTCTGCGCGGCGAAAAGGAGACCCTGGGGCTTTACCTCACCGGCCACCCTATCGACGAATACGAGGGCGAGATTCGCCGCTTTGCCCGGCAGCGCATCATCGACCTGAAACCGGCCCGGGACACGCAAACCGTGGCGGGCATGGTCATCGCCCTGCGAGTGATGAAGAACAAGAAGGGCGACAAGATGGGCTTTATCACCCTCGACGATCGCTCCGGGCGCATCGAGGCGTCGTTGTTCGCCGATGCGTTCATGTCCGCCCAGTCGCTGCTGCAGACCGATGCCATGGTAGTGGTCGAGGGCGAGGTCAGTAATGACGACTTTTCCGGTGGCCTGCGCCTGCGGGTCAAGCGCGTCATGAGCATGGAGGATGCGCGCACCGCGCTGGCCGAAAGCCTGCGCCTGAAGGTGCGCGCCGAAGCGCTCAAAGGTGACCGACTGAGCTGGCTGGGGGATCTTTGCAAGCGCCATCGAGGCGCCTGCCCGATCACCATGGAATACACCGGTCTCGATGCCAAGGCCATGTTGCAGTTTGGCGAGGGCTGGCGGATCGACCCGGCGGACAGTCTGATTCAAGCCCTGCGTGACCAGTTCGGGCGTGAGAACGTCTTTCTGCAATATCGTTGAAACCTGGTACCGGGCCAGTGGTCTTTTCTAGACCAGGCCGGGTGCGCAGGTTCAACGCTGATTATTAAACTCGACCTGAATGCGCCTGTTCCTTTAAGGTATGGCGCCAAACGGATCAACCGGCCGGCCGCCTGGCCGTCGACCCAAGACGGAAGACTATGAACCCGAATTTTCTGGATTTCGAACAGCCGATCGCTGACCTGCAAGCCAAGATCGAAGAGCTGCGGCTGGTGGGCAACGACAACTCGCTGAACATCGGCGACGAGATCTCCCGCCTGCAAGACAAAAGCAGCACGCTGACCGAGAGCATTTTCGGCAATCTGACCAGCTGGCAGATCGCTCGGCTGGCGCGTCACCCGCGTCGCCCGTACACCCTGGATTACATCCAGCACATCTTCACCGAGTTCGATGAACTGCATGGCGATCGGCATTTCTCCGATGACGCGGCCATTGTCGGCGGCATTGCCCGACTGAACGAGCAGCCGGTCATGGTCATTGGCCATCAGAAAGGCCGTGAAGTGCGCGAGAAAGTCCGCCGCAACTTCGGCATGCCGCGTCCTGAAGGCTACCGCAAGGCCTGCCGCCTGATGGAAATGGCCGAGCGTTTCAAGATGCCGATCCTGACCTTCATCGACACCCCGGGTGCCTACCCTGGCATCGACGCCGAAGAGCGCAATCAGAGCGAAGCCATCGCCTGGAACCTGCGGGTCATGGCTCGCCTGAAAACCCCGATCATCGCCACGGTGATCGGTGAGGGCGGTTCCGGCGGTGCGTTGGCCATCGGTGTCTGCGATCAGCTGAACATGCTGCAGTACTCCACCTACGCGGTGATCTCGCCGGAAGGCTGTGCCTCGATCCTGTGGAAAACCGCCGAGAAGGCGCCGGACGCGGCCGAGGCCATGGGTATCACTGCCGAGCGCCTGAAAGGCCTGGGCATTGTCGACAAGGTGATTGGCGAGCCTCTGGGCGGCGCCCACCGTGACCCGGTCACCGCTTCGGCCTCTATCCGCGCGGAATTGACCTCGCAGCTGGAAATGCTCAAGGGCTTTGACACCGAGACCCTGCTCAAGCGCCGTTATGATCGCCTGATGAGTTACGGGTTGTAATCCAGCCGCCGGTGGTGCGCCTATCGCGGGCAAGCCCCGCTCCCACAGATTGAACCCAGTCTCGGGCCCACGCTGTGGGAGCAGGGCTTGCCCGCGATAGCCGTTGCACGGTTTCACAGGGGGACTCGCTTTGCACGAATTGTTGACCTCCCACCTCAACGCCCCCCGCTGGCACATTGCCTTTTCCGGCGGCCTGGACTCCACCGTGCTGCTGCACAAGCTCGTCGAGCTTTCCCGTCAGCAAACGCTGCCCGCACTCCACGCCGTTCACATCCACCACGGCTTGCAAGCTGCGGCCGACGCTTGGCCCGCCCATTGTCAGACCGTCTGCGATGCACTGGGCGTGCCCCTCACGCTCATTCATGTCCAGGTTCAGCCCGGTGCCAGTCTCGAACAGGCCGCTCGTCTGGCCCGCTACGCTGCATTCGAGCAAGTGCTGGGCGTCGACGACGTCTTGCTGACCGCCCAGCACGGCAACGACCAGGCCGAAACCTTGCTGTTTCGCCTGCTGCGCGGCGCCGGGGTGCGTGGTCTCGCGGGTATGCCCAGTCAGCGCGCATTGGGGCAAGGCTGGCTGGTGCGGCCGTTGCTGGGTGAGTCGCGGGCTCAACTTGAGGCCTACGCTCGGGAATACGGGTTACGGGCTATCGAAGACCCGTCCAATCAAGACCTGCGTTACTCGCGTAACTACCTGCGCCAGCAGGTCGTCCCAGTGCTGGAGCAGCGTTGGCCGCAGGCAACTGCGACTATTGCGCGCAGCGCCGGGCACTTGCGCGAAGCCTTGAATCTGCTGGACGAACTGGCGATGGAAGATCTGCGCGCGGCCACGGCCCCAGGCACCTTCGACTGGCTGGGGCTGCCTTCACTTCTGCTGGGCCCCTTGGCGGCGCTGTCCACGGCCCGTCAGCGCAATGCCTTGCAGCATTGGCTGGCCCCGCTGACGCGGCTGCCCGACAGCGTGCATTGGCAAGGCTGGGAGGATTTTCGCGAGGCCGGGGCCAGCGCCCGCCCGATCTGGGCGCTAGGGGATGGCCAGATCCATCGCGGGGCAGGGCGCCTGTGGTGGCTGGCGCCGCTGTGGCAAGCGCCGACTTCGGCCGTTCAGCCCTGGATCGAAGGCTCGGGCTCACAGGTCTTGCCGGGCAATGGCGAGGTCAGGCTCGCTGGCGCACGGCCCGCCGGCCGGTTGCAGATCGGTTACCGCCAAGGCGGCGAAACCCTCGCACTACCGGGCCGTGGCCGGCGCGATCTCAAGCGCCTGCTCAACGAAACCGGGCTGCCGGCCTTTGCTCGTGGGCGCCTGCCGTTGCTGTTCGTCGACGGGCAGTTGCAGGCGGTGGCCAACTTCCCCGGCTTGAGTGCCAGCGAGGCCCGCCTGGACTGGTTGCCACCGACGAACGCGCAACGTTTGAGATGAAA
Organism: Pseudomonas sp. dw_358; assembly: GCF_018449655.1. Lineage (GTDB taxonomy): Bacteria > Pseudomonadota > Gammaproteobacteria > Pseudomonadales > Pseudomonadaceae > Aquipseudomonas. Next base: position 146,064 of record NZ_JAAVUX010000003.1, on the reverse strand, counting down.
CGGTGTTTCCGGTAGACTACGCTCCCTTCTTGATACAACTTCTGTGGATTCTCCTGAATCGCAGTGGTTGCTGATTGCCAGGCACTTTTTTCACGAAAAGGTCAGGCCATCGGGGGCTTCGGCCTTCCTTCGCTTTCCCAGGCGGCACCAGCCGCTATAACGCAGACTTCTAGGGTTTTTCATGACGCGCTACATCTTCGTCACGGGCGGTGTTGTTTCTTCATTGGGGAAAGGCATTGCCTCGGCTTCATTGGCGGCCATCCTGGAGGCGCGGGGGCTTAAGGTCACCATGCTCAAACTGGATCCGTACATCAACGTCGATCCGGGGACCATGAGCCCTTTCCAGCACGGCGAAGTGTTCGTCACACACGACGGCGCCGAGACCGACCTGGATTTGGGTCATTACGAGCGGTTCATCCGCACGACCATGACCCAGAACAACAACTTCACCACGGGCCGTGTCTACGAGCACGTGCTGCGCAAGGAGCGCCGTGGTGATTACCTGGGCGCGACCATCCAGGTCATCCCGCACATCACCGACGAAATCAAGCGCCGCATCATCAAGGGAGCCGGTGACGCCGACGTGGCCATGGTCGAGATCGGCGGCACGGTGGGCGACATCGAGTCCCAGCCGTTCCTTGAGGCGATCCGCCAGCTGCGGTTCGAAGTGGGCTCCAAGCGCGCCATGCTGATGCACCTGACGCTGGTGCCTTACATCGCCACCGCCGGCGAGACCAAGACCAAGCCCACCCAGCACTCGGTCAAGGAACTGCGCTCCATCGGCCTGCAACCCGACGTGCTGGTGTGCCGCTCCGACCACCCGATCGATGTCTCCTCGCGCCGCAAGATCGCCCAGTTCACCAACGTTGAAGAACGTGCGGTGATCGCCCTGGAAGACGCCGACACCATCTACAAGATCCCGGGCATTCTGCACTCCCAGGGTCTGGACGATTTCGTCGTCGAGCGTTTTGGCCTGCAATGCGGCAGCGCCGACCTGTCCGAATGGGAAAAGGTCGTCGATGCCAAGCTCAACCCCGAGCACGAAGTGACCATCGCCATGGTCGGCAAGTACATGGAGCTGCTCGACGCCTACAAGTCGTTGATCGAAGCCATGAGCCACGCCGGCATCAGCAACCGCACCAAGGTCAACCTGCGCTACATCGATTCCGAAGACATCGAAAATCAGGGTACTGGCCTGCTGGAGGGCGTGGACGCCGTTCTGGTGCCGGGCGGCTTCGGTCTGCGGGGTGTGGAAGGCAAGATCACCGCGGTGCAGTTCGCCCGTGAGAACAAGGTCCCGTACCTGGGCATCTGCCTGGGCATGCAAGTGGCGGTGATCGAGTTCGCCCGTAACGTCATGGGCTGGACCGATGCCAACTCCACTGAATTCGACCGCAGCAGCGGCCACCCTGTGGTCGGCCTGATCACCGAATGGGCGGATGCCACTGGCGCTGTCGAAACCCGTACTGAAACCTCGGACCTGGGCGGTACCATGCGTCTGGGTGCGCAAGAGTGCCAGCTGGAGGCCGGTTCCAAGGTCTTCGATTGCTATGCCAAGGAAGTGATCGTCGAGCGTCACCGCCACCGCTATGAGGTGAACAACAACCTGCTGCCACAAATGCTGGAAGCCGGCCTGATCGTCTCCGGCCGCTCCGGCGACGGCGCCCTGGTGGAAGTGGTCGAGGGCCAGGATCATCCGTGGTTCGTGGCCTGCCAGTTCCACCCGGAGTTCACTTCGACGCCGCGTGACGGTCACCCGCTGTTCACGGGCTTCGTCAAAGCGGCGCTGGTCCAGCATCAGAAGAAGGCCTGACCCATGGTTCAGAAGACGATTCGCGTCGGCAACATCGAGATCGCCAACGACAAGCCGATGGTTCTGTTCGGCGGCATGAACGTGCTGGAGTCGCGGGACATGGCCCTCAAGGTCTGCGAAGAGTACGTGCGGGTCACCGAGAAACTCGGCATCCCGTACGTATTCAAGGCCAGTTTCGACAAGGCCAACCGCTCTTCGGTCAGCGCCTACCGTGGCCCGGGTCTGGAAGAGGGCCTGCGTATTTTCGAAGAGATCAAGCGCACGTTCAACGTGCCGCTGATCACCGACGTGCACGAGCCGCACCAGGCCGCGCCGACGGCCGAAGTGTGCGACATCATCCAGCTGCCGGCCTTCCTGTCGCGGCAGACCGACCTGGTGGTGGCCATGGCCAAGACCAACGCGGTGATCAACATCAAGAAGGCGCAGTTCCTGGCGCCCCACGAGATGAAGCACATCCTCGCCAAGTGCGTAGAGGCCGGCAACGATCAGCTGATCCTGTGCGAACGCGGTTCGAGCTTCGGCTACAACAATCTGGTGGTTGACATGCTCGGCTTCGGCATCATGAAGTCGTTCGAGTATCCGGTGTTCTTCGACGTGACCCATTCCCTGCAGATGCCGGGTGGTCGTGCCGACTCCGCCGGTGGCCGCCGCGCCCAGGTCACCGACCTGGCCAAGGCGGGCATCAGCCAAAGTCTGGCCGGGCTGTTCCTCGAGGCGCACCCCGATCCTGACCACGCCAAGTGCGATGGCCCATGCGCCCTGCGCCTGGACAAGCTGGAACCTTTCCTGGCCCAACTCAAGGCCCTGGACGAACTGGTCAAGAGTTTTCCGACGGTAGAAACCGCCTGATCGCTCAAACTCCGGTAAAGTGCTGCTCGTTTGAATGCTCTGGCCTGCGGGCCGGGGCGTGATCGCCCAAGGGCCTGCCCTGTTGTACTGCGCCCGGCGGCGGTTAATGGATTTCCCTCAGCTGCGTCGTTTTCGTCAACTTTGGAGTGTTCACAACAATGGCAAAAATCGTCGACATCAAAGGTCGTGAAGTTCTCGACTCCCGTGGCAACCCCACCGTGGAGGCTGACGTACTTCTGGACAACGGCATCATCGGCAGCGCTTGCGCACCGTCCGGCGCCTCGACCGGCTCGCGCGAAGCACTGGAACTGCGCGATGGCGACAAGAGCCGTTACATGGGCAAGGGCGTGCTGAAAGCTGTGGGCAACATCAACGGCCCGATCCGTTCCGCACTGCTGGGCAAGGACCCTGTGGACCAGAAAGCGCTGGACCGCATCATGATCGACCTCGACGGCACCGAGAACAAGGCCAGCCTGGGCGCCAACGCGATTCTCGCCGTGTCCTTGGCGGCCGCCAAGGCCGCTGCCCAGGATCAGGACCTGCCGCTGTACGCGCACATCGCCAACCTCAACGGTACGCCGGGCGTGTACTCGATGCCGGTGCCGATGATGAACATCATCAACGGTGGCGAGCATGCCGACAACAACGTCGACATCCAGGAGTTCATGATCCAGCCGGTGGGCGCGAAGACCTTCTCCGATGCGATGCGCATGGGCACCGAGATCTTTCATCACCTCAAGGCTGTGCTCAAAGGGCGTGGTCTGAGCACCGCCGTCGGTGACGAGGGCGGTTTCGCACCGAACCTGGCGTCCAACGAAGACGCACTGTCGGCCATCGCCGAAGCCGTTGGTAACGCCGGTTACAAACTGGGCACCGACGTGACCCTGGCGCTGGACTGCGCAGCGAGCGAGTTCTACAAGGACGGCGTCTACGATCTGGCTGGCGAAGGCCACAAGTTCGACGCGGCCGGCTTCGCCGATTACCTGGCCGGCCTGACCGAGCGTCACCCGATCATCTCCATCGAAGACGGCCTGGACGAGTCCGACTGGGCCGGCTGGAAAATCCTCACCGACAAGATAGGTGAGAAGATTCAGTTGGTGGGCGACGACCTGTTCGTGACCAACACCAAGATCCTCAAGGAAGGCATCGACAAGTCGATCGCCAACTCGATCCTGATCAAGTTCAACCAGATTGGCACGCTGACGGAGACGCTTGAAGCCATCCAGATGGCCAAGGCCGCGGGTTACACCGCCGTGATTTCCCATCGTTCCGGTGAAACAGAAGACTCGACCATTGCCGACCTCGCCGTGGGCACTGCAGCAGGTCAGATCAAGACGGGTTCGCTGTGCCGTTCTGACCGTGTGTCCAAGTACAACCAACTGCTGCGTATCGAAGAGCAGTTGGGCGCCAAGGCTGTCTACAATGGCCGCAGCGAGTTTCGCGGTTAAGCCAGAGATGTTAAAAAGACGTCTGCGCTGACTGAATCACCCGCCCAGGCCCGGTTTGCTCACAATGCGTGCGCCGGGCCTGGTATCCAGAAACCGGGATGCCACAAGCCGCAGGCTGGCGCGGTCGTCTTTTTACAGTGGCTTTATTTTCAGTGGATAGAGTGATGCGCAGTCCTTATTGGTTGTTCCTGGTTCTGCTCCTGCTGCTCGGCGGCTTGCAGTACCGTCTGTGGGTGGGTAACGGCAGCCTCAAGCAAGTGGCCGAACTCCAGGCACAGATTGCCGATCAGCATCACGAGAACGAACAGTTGCTTGAACGCAACCGCGTGCTCGACGCCGAAGTGGCCGAATTGAAAAAAGGCATGGAAACCGTCGAAGAACGTGCCCGGCATGAGCTGGGTATGGTCAAGGACGGCGAAACCCTCTACCAGCTTGCACAGTGATCTCCCCTAATTGACAACCCCCTCTTTGACCGGCTTCTGGGCAGTCGTCCCAGCGGCAGGCGTCGGTGCGCGTATGGCTGCCGACCGTCCCAAGCAATACCTTACCCTGGGTGGACGAACCATCCTGGAGCACAGCCTGGATTGCTTTCTCGGCCATCCCGCGCTCAAGGGTTTGGTGGTCAGCCTTGCGCCTGAGGACCCTTATTGGCCGAGCCTGGCGTGCGCCGCCGACCACCGAATCCAGCGAGTGGCAGGTGGCAGTCAGCGGGCTGATTCGGTGCTCAATGCATTACTGCATCTGCACGCCAGTGGCGCCGACGATGACGACTGGGTGCTGGTACACGATGCTGCGCGACCGAACCTGGCGCGCGACGACCTCGACCATCTGTTGCTCGAGCTGGCCGAAGACCCCGTGGGCGGACTGCTGGCAGTGCCGTCCCGCGACACCCTGAAACGCGCCGACGCCAGCGGGCGGGTAGTCGAGACGGTAGACCGCAGCGCGATCTGGCAGGCTTTCACGCCGCAGATGTTCCGCTTGGGGCCGCTGCATCGGGCACTGGCAGACAGCCTGGTGGCCGATGTGGCAATCACCGACGAAGCCTCGGCCATGGAGTGGGCGGGTTCCGCGCCTCGCTTGATCGAGGGGCGCAGCGATAACATCAAAGTGACCCGGCCCGAGGATCTGGAATGGCTGCGCGCGCGCTGGACGCGGTCGTTATAGATCCAGGCAGGACATCGATGGCGGGTGGCAACCCTGCAGGACCGAGCGTGCTCGGGAACCCGGTGCCACCTTCCGTGCGCGCTCGGTCCTGCAAGGCCAGTGTCTCCCTCAGGTTTTGTACTCTGCCCGCCCGGCCAGGCCCTCGCGCAGATAATCCACCAGTTTCCTGACCTTCGGCGATAGATGCCGCTGTTGCGGATACAACCCCCACACCGCCGTATCCGGCGGCTGATGCCCTTCAAGCAGAGACACCAGCGCGCCGCTGTGCAGGTGTTCGAGCACGTAATAGTCCGGCAGCTGACACAGTCCGACCCCGGCCAGCGCGGCCTCCAGCACGGACTGGCCGCTGTTGCAACGCCAGTTGCCCTGGACTCGGTGGGTTGCGTCACGGCCGTCCTGCACCAATTGCCATAGGTCAGAACTGCCCACCAGGCAATTGTGGCGCGCCAGTTCCGACAGGCTATGGGGGCGGCCGTAGCGTTCCAGATAGGCCGGGGATGCACACAGATACAGGCGCCGCGGCGCCAGGCGCGCCGCCACCAGCCGAGACTCTTGCAAGCGACCCAGGCGAATGGCCAGGTCCATCCCCTCATGCAACAGGTCGAGCGGACGGTTGCTCAGTTCGATGTCGACCCGCAACTGTGGGTACAACGTCATGAAGCGCGTCACCAGCGGCACGATGAAGCGCTCACCGTAGGCCACCGCGCAGGTCATGCGCAGCAGCCCCTTGGGCTCGCCGCCCAGGTCGCTGATGGCGCGCAGGGCTTCTTCGCGGCTGTCCTGCAAGCGCTGGCAGTGGTGCAGAAATGTCTGGCCGGCTTCGGTCAGGGTGACGCGACGGGTGCTTCGATAGAGCAGGCGAGTCTGCAAGCGCTCCTCCAGGCGCGCCACCTGACGGCTGATGTGAGACGACGAAACCCCCAGGCGTTCGGCGGCGGCGGTGAATTGGTTGGACTCGGCGACGGCGACGAACTCGTCGATGCCTTCCCAGCGGCTTTCCATCCGATTGTCCCTGTATGGCAATAATATTTTGCTAACTGCCTGATTATTCATCAGTAGGCGATGAATTACACTCCTCGTCTTATTTATCCTTGCTGGAGTCGACTTCATGATCAAGTCCCGTGCCGCCGTAGCCTTCGAAGCGAAAAAGCCGTTGGAAATCGTCGAGGTCGATGTCGCCATGCCCAAGGCCGGTGAAGTGCTGTTGCGCGTGGTTGCTTCCGGCGTTTGCCACACTGATGCCTACACCCTCTCGGGCGCCGACCCGGAAGGCATCTTCCCGTCCATCCTTGGGCACGAAGGCGGCGCCATCGTCGAAGCCATCGGTGAAGGCGTGAACTCGCTGGCCGTGGGCGATCACGTGATTCCGCTGTACACCGCCGAATGCCGTCAGTGCAAATTCTGCCTGTCGGGCAAGACCAACCTCTGTCAGGCGGTCCGCGCGACCCAAGGCAAAGGCTTGATGCCCGATGGCACCAGCCGTTTCTCCTACAAAGGCCAGCCGATTTTCCACTACATGGGTACCTCGACCTTCTCCGAGTACACCGTGCTGCCGGAAATCTCCGTGGCCAAGATCCAGAAAGAAGCGCCGCTGGAAAAAGTCTGCCTGCTGGGTTGCGGCGTGACCACCGGGATCGGCGCCGTGCTCAACACCGCCAAGGTCAAGCCCGGTGACACTGTGGCCATTTTCGGCCTGGGCGGGATCGGCCTGTCGGCGATCATCGGCGCAGTCAAGGCCAAGGCCAGCCGCATCATTGCCATCGACATCAACCCGGCCAAATTCGAAATCGCCCGTCAACTGGGCGCCACCGACTGCATCAACCCCAAGGAATATGACCGCCCGATCCAGGAAGTCATCGTCGACTTGACGGATGGCGGTGTGGACTTTTCCTTCGAGTGCATCGGCAACGTACAACTGATGCGCGCGGCGCTGGAATGCTGCCACAAGGGCTGGGGCGAATCGGTAATCATTGGCGTGGCCGGGGCAGGGCAGGAAATTGCCACCCGTCCGTTCCAGCTGGTGACCGGTCGCGTCTGGCGCGGTTCGGCGTTCGGCGGCGTGCGCGGCCGTACCGAGTTGCCGAGCTACGTCGAGATGGCCGAGAAGGGTGAAATCCCGCTGGACACCTTCATTACTCACACCATGGGTTTGGAAGATATCAACAAGGCATTCGACCTGATGCACGAAGGCAAGAGCATCCGCTCGGTCATCCACTTCTGATCATCGCTCAAGGAGTGCGGCCATGAGCCTGGAAAACCTGTCCAGCCAGAAGAGTTTTGGCGGTTGGCACAAACGTTATCGCCATGCTTCCAAGGTGCTGGGTTGCGACATGACCTTTGCCGTCTACCTGCCACCCCAGGCAGAGCACAACGCCCGGCTGCCGGTGCTGTACTGGCTGTCGGGGCTGACCTGCACCGACGAAAACTTCATGCAGAAGGCGGGTGCTCACCGGTTGGCGGCCGAGTTGGGTCTGATCCTCGTCGCGCCGGACACCAGTCCGCGGGGCAAGGACGTCCCGGGTGATCCTGATGGCGCCTGGGATTTCGGCCTGGGTGCCGGCTTCTACCTCAATGCGACCCAGGAGCCTTGGGCACGCCATTATCGGATGCATGATTACGTGGTGCGGGAACTGCCTGCTCTGATCGAGACGCATTTTCCGGCCTCGGACCGGCGCGGTGTGAGCGGCCACTCCATGGGGGGTCACGGCGCCTTGGTCTGCGCTTTGCGCAACCCAGGTCGGTACCGGTCCGTGTCAGCGTTTGCCCCCATCAACAATCCGATGGATTGCCCGTGGGGCCAGAAAGCATTCTCGCGCTTTCTCGGCGAAGACCGCTCGCGCTGGAAGGAGTGGGACGCCTGTGCGTTGATTGCCCAGGCCGCCGAGAAGCTGCCGTTGCTGGTGGATCAGGGTGATCGTGACGACTTCCTGGCCACTCAGCTGAAGCCCGAAGCGCTGGCGCAAGCCTGCAAGCAGGCCGGTCATGACCTTGAGTTGCGCTTGCAGCCAGGGTACGACCACAGCTATTACTTCATCGCCAGCTTCATTGATGAGCATCTGCGTCATCACGCAGCGGCCTTGCAGGGCTGAGAGGGCGTCAAGCAGATTTGACGCCAGAACTCATCGCCTTGAGAAATGTTCGCAGCGACAAGGTAGAATCTCGCCCTGACTCAATCGGGGCGTTTTATTTTATGCGTATTGGCCACGGCTACGATGTGCACCGTTTCACCCAAGGCGAATTCATCACGCTGGGCGGCGTCAAGATCGCCCACAGCTTCGGCCTGCTGGCGCACTCCGACGGCGACGTGCTGTTGCATGCGTTGAGCGATGCCTTGCTGGGCGCGGCAGCCCTGGGGGACATCGGCAAGCATTTTCCCGACACCGACCCGCAATTCAAAGGCGCAGACAGCCGGGTGCTGTTGCGCCATGTGGTGTCGATTGTCGAGGCCAAGGGCTGGAAAGTCGGCAACGTCGACGCCACCATCGTTGCCCAGGCACCGAAGATGGCACCGCACATCGAGGCCATGCGCGCGAGCATCGCCGCCGACCTGAATGTCGACATCGACCAGGTCAACGTCAAGGCCACGACCACTGAAAAACTGGGCTTTACGGGGCGCGAAGAAGGCATTGCCGTGCATGCTGTCGCCTTGTTGCTGCGCCCATGAACGAACTTGACCTGTTAGGCCCTCTCGCCAGTGGCGCAGCCTTGGGGACGGCGGTACTCAAAGCCACGGCCGAAGATTTCCAGGTTGATGAAGTGCTGGATATTCCGCTTTCCGGGGAAGGCGAACATCTCTGGCTGTGGGTAGAAAAACGCAACCTCAATACCGAAGAGGCCGCGCGCCGTCTGGCCAAGGCGGCGGGTGTGCCCTTGCGCACGGTCAGTTATGCAGGCCTGAAAGACCGCCAGGCCTTGACCCGGCAATGGTTCAGCCTGCACCTGCCGGGCAAGGCCGACCCGGAGCTGGTCGCTGCTGAAAACGAAAGCCTGAGCATCCTCAAGCGCACCCGTCATCAGCGCAAGCTGCAACGCGGTGCCCATGCGGCGAATGGCTTCACCCTGCGTCTGACCCAACTTGTCGCCGACCACGTTGCCCTCGATGCGCGGCTCGAACACCTGAAAGTGAGCGGCGTTCCGAACTATTTCGGCACCCAGCGTTTTGGTTATCAAGGCGGCAATCTGGTCGACGCGCGCCACTGGGCCGAGCGCCAGGCGCTGCCCGAGCAGCGCAATGTGCGTTCGCGGCTGCTGTCCACCGCCCGCAGCTATCTGTTCAATCGGGTGCTGGCGGCGCGCGTCACGAACGGCACGTGGTGCCGGGCGCAGGTGGGCGATCTGCTGGCCTTTACCGACAGTCGCAGCTTTTTTTCGGCCGGAGAGGCCGAGTGCAGCGATCCGCGCCTGGCGATTCTCGACCTGCACCCGACCGGTCCCTTATGGGGCGAAGGTGACTCGCCGGCCAGCGGCGAGGCGTTCGCGCTCGAGCAACAGATGGGTTTGCGCGAGGCCGAACTGGCCACGTGGTTGAAAAAAGCGGGCATGGCGCAAGAACGCCGCATCCTGCGACTGCCCATTAGCGGTTTGTCGTGGCATTATCCGGAGCCTGACATTCTGCAACTGGAATTCGTCCTTCCGGCCGGATGCTTCGCCACCGTCGTGGTGCGCGAACTCATCGACCTGGTCTCGGCAGGGCAGACGGACAGCTCATGCGTATTCTGATATCCAACGACGACGGGGTCAGCGCTCCCGGTCTCGCCGCGCTTCATGCTGCGCTGGCGGATTATGCCGAGTGCGTGGTGGTGGCCCCCGACGGCGACCGTAGCGGCTCCAGCAGCTCGCTGACCCTCGACCGTCCGCTGCACCCGATTACGTTGCCCAACGGCTTCATCAGCCTGAATGGCACGCCGACGGACTGCGTGCACCTGGGCCTCAATGGCCTGCTGGCGGAGGAACCGCACATGGTGGTCTCAGGCATCAACATGGGCGCCAATCTCGGCGACGACGTGCTGTATTCCGGGACAGTGGCGGCAGCCCTGGAGGGGCGCTTCATCAACGGCACCTCCCTGGCGTTCTCGCTGGCCTCGCGTCAGGTCGACAACTTGCCGACGGCGGCTCATTTCGCGCGTCTGCTGGTGGAAGCCCAGGCGCAGTGGCATCTGCCTGCGCGCACGGTGTTGAACATCAACATCCCCAATCTGCCCCTTGACCACATTCGCGGGATTGCCCTGACTCGGCTCGGCCATCGAGCTCGTAGTGCGCGGCCCAACTACGTGGTCGATCCACGAGGCAAGCCGGGCTACTGGATCGCTGCGGCCGGGGATGCCGAGGACGGCGGCATCGGCACCGATTTTCATGCTGTGATGCAAGGTTATGTGTCCGTCACGCCCTTGCGGCTCGATCGAACTTTCAACGAGGCGTTTGGTGCCCTTGAAGGCTGGCTCGAGGAGCTGCACTGATGCGCGAGCAGGATGACTTGCAGCGTCGGGGCATCGGCATGACCTCGCAACGGACCCGCGAGCGGCTGATCCAGCGCCTCTATGAGGAGGGTGTCACCAATAACCATGTGCTGGATGTCATCCGGCGTACGCCCCGCCACCTGTTCGTGGATGAGGCCCTGGCACACCGGGCCTATGAAGATACGGCGCTGCCTATCGGTCACAACCAGACCATTTCCCAGCCCTACATGGTCGCCCGCATGAGCGAGCTGCTGCTGGCGGCGGGCCCCCTGGACAAGGTCATGGAGATCGGTACGGGCTCGGGTTATCAGACCGCCGTGCTGTCGCAACTGGTCGAGCGGGTGTTCTCGGTGGAGCGCATCAAGGTGCTTCAGGACCGGGCAAAGGAGCGGCTGATCGAACTCAACCTGCGCAACGTGGTGTTTCGCTGGGGTGATGGCTGGGAGGGCTGGCCGGCGTTGGCCCCATACAACGGCATCATTGTCACCGCCGTGGCGGCGGACGTGCCCCAGGCCTTGCTGGACCAGTTGGCGCCCGGCGGACGTCTGGTGATTCCCGTGGGCTCGGGCGAGGTTCAACAGCTGATGCTGATCGTGCGGGAAGAGCATGGGTTCACTCGACATGTCCTCGGCGCCGTGCGCTTCGTGCCACTGCTCAATGGGCCCCTGGCCTGACGTACTGAATTCTGCCGAAGCGGACATGTCAGAGGGCCTGAACGGAAAATAAAGTATTTATTTGTTTTACCGAATCAGGCCCTCTTGATAGCGAACCGTTATAATTGCGACACACAATTTATATTTTTACAAGGGAGCGGCGGGTGAGTCTCACAGTCAATCGGCAGCGTTTAGGTGTATCGAGTTTGAAGCTTCTGACGACTGGCTTGGCCCTGGCGATCACCTTGGCGGGGTGCTCCAGCGCTCCCTCGAACAATGGCGTACGTGTGGTTGATCGTAGCAATTCGTCCGGCGTTTCGTCGTCGGCTGCGGCGGCGGTGCCGCAGCGTCCTATGGTGACCACGGGCCAATACGTGGTGCGTCGCAGCGACACGCTTTATTCGATCGCCTTTCGCTACGGCTGGGACTTCAAGGCGCTGGCCGAGCGCAACCGCATTCCGCCACCCTATGTGATCTACCCCGGCAGGGTCATTCGATTCGATGGCGGCTCGGGCTCCTCCTCCCGTGTCGTGGTTGCACCGGTCCCGGTCCCGACTCCGCCCTCGGCATCATCGGTCACCTCCGCTTCCAGCCCGTCTTCATCCTTCAAGACAACGGTCATTCGTCGGCCAGTTGCTGGCGGTCCTGCCGTCGTGGCGCCCGTCGCGGGGACCACCCCGGTTCCGTCCTCCGCTGTCGCACCGGCGACCAACCCAGTGCCAGCCGGAGAACGCCTGTCGGGCAACTGGGCGTGGCCCGCCAACGGCGTTCTGATCAGCAAATTTGCTTCAAACGGTAGTTTGAATAAAGGAATTGATATCGCAGGTGATTTGGGACAGCCTGTTTTTGCCGCCGCTGATGGATCAGTTGTATACGCCGGGAGTGGGTTACGGGGCTACGGCGAATTGATCATCATCAAGCACGGCGACACCTACGTCAGTGCCTACGGTCACAACCGCAGGCTTTTGGTTCGGGAGGGGCAGCAGGTCAAAGTCGGGCAAGCCATTGCCGAGATGGGTTCTACGGGTACTGACCGTGTGAAGCTGCACTTTGAAATCCGCCGTCAGGGCAAACCTGTGGATCCGCTGCAATTTTTGCCGCGTCGTTGATATGTATGCCAGCCTGTTCTTTCACGTAGTGGGGACAGGCTCCAGCGTTGCCAAGGAAAGTGGCGCCGCTAGAGCTTGAGGTCGAACTCAGCAAAGGACTATAACAATGGCTCTCAACAAAGAAGCGCCGGAGTTTGACATCGACGACGAGATGCTCCTGATGGAAGCCTCGATCGTCCTGGATGCAGAGTCGGAAGAAGAACCTGTTCAACCGGCAGTTCGGGCCAAGGCGAAAAGCTCAACGGCACTCAAGCAACACAAATACATCGACTATACCCGGGCGCTTGATGCGACCCAGCTATATCTCAACGAAATCGGTTTCTCCCCCCTGCTCTCGCCCGAAGAAGAAGTGCACTTCGCGCGGCTGTCGCAAAGCGGCGACCCGGCGGGCCGCAAGCGCATGATCGAAAGCAACCTGCGACTGGTGGTCAAGATTGCCCGGCGATACGTCAACCGTGGCCTGTCGCTGCTCGACTTGATCGAAGAGGGAAACCTGGGCCTGATACGTGCCGTCGAGAAATTCGACCCCGAGCGCGGCTTTCGCTTCTCGACCTACGCGACCTGGTGGATTCGGCAGACCATCGAACGTGCCATCATGAACCAGACCCGGACCATCCGGCTGCCCATTCATGTGGTCAAGGAGCTCAACGTCTATCTGCGTGCGGCTCGCGAGCTGACTCAGAAACTTGACCACGAGCCATCGCCTGAAGAAATTGCCAGTCTGCTGGAAAAACCCGTGGGCGAGGTCAAGCGGATGTTGGGCTTGAACGAGCGCGTTTCTTCGGTGGACGTTTCGTTGGGGCCGGATTCCGACAAGACCCTGCTCGACACGTTGACTGATGACCGCCCTACCGACCCTTGCGAGCTGCTGCAGGATGATGATCTGTCCCAGAGCATCGACCAGTGGCTTTCGGAGCTTACCGACAAGCAGCGTGAGGTGGTGGTGCGTCGCTTTGGCTTGCGTGGTCATGAAAGCAGCACGTTGGAAGACGTGGGTCTGGAGATTGGTTTGACGCGTGAGCGCGTACGGCAGATACAGGTAGAAGGCCTGAAGCGGCTTCGTGAAATCCTTGAGAAAAACGGCTTGTCCAGTGAGTCGCTGTTTCAGTAACTCTGGCCTGGCACCCAAACGCCCCGACTGGTTCGGGGCGTTTTTGTTTCCGGTGTTCGAAGGGGGGTTCGCTGTGGCGTGTTGTCAGTGATCACTGACAAGTTGCGTGGGCGAATGGCGAAAAACCGCAGTGGTTATTTAGCTGAATAGTTTCAGCCTTTATAACCTATTGATACACAAGGTTTATAAATCCTGATTGAATGGTCAGTTGACTTCGTTTGTATTATTTGTCGAGTTGCGGTCAGTTTTGGAGGCGTTACTATCAAGGCGTGTTCAGGGAGTAGAACACAGGCTTTCAAGGATGTTGGCCAGGACGTCGCAAGAAGCGATTTCATCAGGATGATGACAAGGAATACAGGGAGCAAGGATGGAAATGTGGGCGGGTCATACCGCCCCTTTTTTTTGCCTGAAGAAAAGCAGTTCCAGGTCCGCTCACTCCCGCGCTGCTCCATTCGGCGTGCCGAGGGCGCGGACCGTCGATAGCCAGATCCCAGGCAGATTCGTGCAGCCTGCAGGTCAGGTGGTCAACGTCGCTATTGGGAAGTCGGTATGGGCCCGAATAAAAAAAGGCCCACGAGGGGCCTTTCGATCGAAACCTTGGTCGGACTTTTAACGTTCCAGATCCTTGATCTTGCCCTTCACGCCATCAAATTCTTCAGCGTCGGCCATGGCCTCTTTCTTCTCGGTGATGTTCGGCCAGACTTCCGCCAGCTCCACATTCAACTGGATAAACTCCTGCATATCCTCAGGCACCTCGTCTTCCGAAAAGATCGCCTGTGCCGGGCACTCTGGTTCACACAGCGCGCAGTCGATGCACTCATCCGGGTGGATCACCAGGAAGTTCGGGCCTTCGTAAAAGCAGTCCACCGGACACACTTCTACGCAGTCGGTGTACTTGCACTTGATGCAGTTGTCGGTGACGACGAAGGTCATTTCTCTTTCTCTCCTCAGGCGGCGGCAGCGAAGCCCTGCTGAAAGGGCCGCTTGGCTTGGGATTGGCCGCCATGCCCCAGGCTAATAGGTCACGGCATTCCCAAACCGCGCGGGATTCTAACAGCTTGTTACCGATGGCGTTAGACCCGTGTCTTCAATGTATAGAGCATTTCCAAGGCCTGACGCGGCGTCAGGCCATCGATGTCCAGCTTGGCGAGCTGGTCCAGCACGGGGTGCGGCAGGCTCGCGAACAAATCACGCTGGTGCGGCACTTTGACCTTGCCGGGCTTCGTCGCCTCGATGTCCCTGGGCAGGCTGGAGGTCTCCAGGCGGCTCAAATGCTCCCGCGCGCGTTTGATCACCGGCGTCGGCACACCTGCCAACTGGGCCACGGCCAGGCCATAACTCTGGCTGGCCGGGCCGGGTAATACGTGGTGCAGAAACACGATCCGCTCATTATGCTCGGTGGCACTGAGGTGCACGTTGGCAACCAGCGGTTCACTGTCCGGCAATACCGTCAGCTCGAAATAATGCGTCGCGAACAACGTATAGGCACGCAGTTGTGCCAGGCGTTCCGCAGCGGCCCAGGCAAGCGACAGGCCGTCGAAAGTACTGGTGCCGCGACCGACTTCATCCATCAGCACCAGGCTGCGCTCGGTAGCATTGTGCAGGATATTGGCGGTCTCGCTCATTTCCACCATGAAGGTCGAGCGGCCCCCGGCCAGGTCATCGCTGGAGCCGATCCGGGTGAAGATTCGGTCCACCAGCGACAATTCGCAGCGCGCGGCCGGTACGTAGCTGCCGATATGCGCCAGCAGCACGATCAGTGCGGTTTGCCGCATATAGGTGGATTTACCCCCCATGTTCGGTCCGGTGATCACCAACATGCGGGTGTTGTCATCCAGCGCCAGGTCGTTGGCCACGAAAGGCGTCGTCAGGACTTGCTCCACCACCGGGTGACGACCTTGAGTGATGCGCATGCAAGGCTCTTCGACGAAGCCGGGGCAGTTGAGGTCGAGGGTCAACGCGCGTTCGGCCAGGTTGCTCAGCACGTCCAGCTCCGCCAGCGCGGCGGCGGTGTCCTGCAAGGGTGCCAGATGACCGATCAAACCCTCCAGCAGCGCTTCGTAGAGCATTTTCTCGCGGGCCAGTGCGCGGCTTTTCGCCGACAGCGCCTTGTCCTCGAACTCTTTGAGCTCGGGGGTAATGAAGCGCTCGGCACCCTTCAGGGTCTGGCGCCGGATATAGTCAGCGGGTGCCTGTTCGGCTTGCTTGCTCGGCAGCTCGATGAAGTAGCCGTGCACACGGTTGTAACCGACTTTCAGGTTGGCCAGGCCGGTGCGGGCCTTTTCACGGGTTTCCAGGTCGATCAGGAACTGTCCGGCGTTCTCGCTGAGGGACAGCAACTCGTCGAGTTCGCTGTCGTAGCCGGTCTTGAGCACGCCGCCATCGCGGATCACGGCGGGCGGGTTGTCGATGATGGCGGTTTGCAGCAGCTCGGCCAGCTCCGGGTAGGTGCTGGCGATTGCCGCCAGGTGCGCCAGGTGCGGCGCTTCCAGATCCGCCATGGCAATCTGCAGTTGCGGCAGCGCGCTCAGGGCATCGCGCAGGCGCGCGAGGTCGCGCGGGCGAGCGTTGCGCAGGCCGATACGGGCCAGGATGCGCTCGATATCGCCGATTTCCTTGAGCTGAGGTTGCAGCTGTTCGAAGCGGTAGCCTTCGAGCAGGCAGCCAATGGATGTCTGACGGGCACGCAGGACAGTCAGATCGCGCAACGGCCGGTTCAGCCAGCGGGTCAGCAAGCGACTGGCCATGGCGGTCTGGCAGCGGTCGATGACCGATTGCAGGGTATTGTCCCGGCCACCTGCCAGGTTGGTATCCAGCTCCAGATTGCGCCGGCTGGCGCCGTCCAGAATCACCGTATCGTCCAGCCGTTCGTGGCGCAGGCTGCGCAAATGGGGCAGGGCGGTACGCTGGGTTTCCTTGGCGTAGCCGAGCAGGCAGCCCGCGGCGCCGATGGCCAGGGTCAGGTTCTCGCAGCCAAAACCTTTGAGGTCCTGGGTCGAGAACTGCTGGCACAGGCTTTTGAGCGCGCTGTCGCGTTCGAAGTCCCAGGGCGCGCGACGCCGGGCGCCACGGCGCTTCTCCGCCGGCAGGCCTTGGGGCCAGTCGTCAGGGATCAGGAACTCTACCGGGTTGATCCGCTCAAGTTCCGCCAGCAGGGTTTCCCAGCCATTGATTTCCAGGACCGTGAAGTTGCCGCTGGTGATGTCCAGGACCGCCAGACCGAACAACCGCTCGTCGCCCAGTACCGCGGCGATCAGGTTGTCGCGACGCTCGTCCAGCAGCGCTTCATCGCTGACCGTGCCGGGGGTGATGATGCGCACCACCTGGCGTTCCACCGGGCCCTTGCTGGTGGCCGGATCGCCGATCTGCTCGCAGATCACCACCGACTCGCCCAGCTTGACCAGCTTGGCCAGATACCCCTCGGCCGCATGGTACGGAATGCCGCACATCGGAATCGACTGCCCGGCCGAACTGCCACGGGCGGTCAGGGTGATGTCCAGCAATCTGGCGGCTTTTTTCGCGTCTTCGTAGAAGATTTCGTAAAAATCGCCCATGCGGTAGAACATCAGCTGGTCCGGGTGCTGGTTCTTCAGGCGCCAGTATTGCTGCATCATCGGGGTGTGGTTGGAAAGGTCAGACATTCAAGGACTTGGCTCGTGTCGGAGGTGCAGGGAAGCTGACCGGCCATGGTACAGGGATTTTTTCGAGGTTGCCGCAGGTCGCGACCCCGGACGCTTGAAACTGCGCGTCGCTGGTGTACGGTAACGGCATTCAAATGTCTGGGAGTCGTTGCCATGGATGCTGTCACCACCCTCGCCACCACTTTGGGGCAGCGCTTGCGCGACCTGGATGCCCAGGTCAGTACGGCGGAATCCTGCACCGGTGGCGGCATCGCCGAGGCCATTACCCGCATCGCCGGCAGTTCAGCCTGGTTCGAGGCGGGTTACGTCACCTATTCCAATGCTCAGAAAACCCGGCAATTGGACGTACCAACGACGTTGTTCGGGCAGGTGGGCGCGGTCAGCCGCGAAGTCGTGGAGGCCATGGCCAGTGGCGCTCGAGATAAAAGCGCCGCGCGTTTCGCAGTGGCGGTCAGCGGGGTGGCTGGTCCCGGCGGCGGTTCGGCCGAGAAGCCGGTGGGCACCGTGTGGCTGGCGTGGGCCGATGGTGCGCAGACCTACAGCGTGCGCCGGCAGTTCTCGGGGGATCGTGAAGCAGTCCGCCGACAAACGGTGATCGCCGCGCTAGAGGGGTTGTTACACCTTGCCGCAGGAGAAATACCAACACAGGGGTAGGCGCGCGCCAACCACTGTGGAATAATACTGGCTACTTATACAGGTGTTCAGGCCTTCCGGCCTTATTGATTACGTGAGGACTTCAATGGACGACAACAAGAAGCGTGCCTTGGCTGCGGCCCTGGGTCAGATCGAACGTCAATTCGGCAAAGGCGCCGTCATGCGCATGGGCGATCACGACCGCCAGGCGATCCCGGCCATCTCGACCGGCTCGCTCGGTCTGGACATCGCGCTGGGTATCGGCGGTCTGCCTAAAGGCCGTATCGTCGAAATCTACGGCCCGGAGTCCTCGGGTAAAACCACGCTGACCCTGTCGGTCATCGCCCAGGCGCAGAAAAGTGGCGCCACGTGTGCGTTCGTCGATGCCGAGCATGCCTTGGACCCCGAGTACGCTGGCAAGCTGGGCGTCAATGTCGACGACCTGCTGGTGTCGCAGCCGGACACCGGTGAGCAGGCCCTTGAAATCACCGACATGCTGGTGCGTTCCAATGCCGTTGACGTGATCATCGTCGACTCCGTGGCTGCTCTGGTGCCCAAGGCTGAGATCGAAGGCGAGATGGGCGACATGCACGTCGGCCTGCAGGCCCGTCTGATGTCTCAGGCGCTGCGCAAGATCACCGGCAACATCAAGAACGCCAACTGCCTGGTTATCTTCATCAACCAGATCCGCATGAAGATCGGCGTGATGTTCGGCAGCCCGGAAACTACCACCGGTGGTAACGCGCTGAAGTTCTACGCTTCGGTTCGTCTGGACATCCGTCGTACCGGTGCGGTGAAGGAAGGCGATGAAGTGGTCGGCAGTGAAACCCGCGTCAAGGTTGTAAAGAACAAGGTGGCACCGCCATTCCGTCAGGCTGAGTTCCAGATTCTGTACGGCAAGGGCATCTACCTCAACGGCGAGATCATCGACCTGGGTGTGGCCAATGGTCTGCTGGAGAAGTCCGGCGCCTGGTACAGCTATCAGGGCAGCAAGATCGGCCAGGGCAAGGCCAACTCGGCCAAGTTCCTCCAGGACAACCCGGAGATTGGCGCTACCCTCGAGAAGCAGATTCGCGACAAGTTGCTCACTGGCGGCCAAGCGGCTCAGGACGTCAAGGATGCCAGTGCCAAGGAAGCCAAAGAGGCCAAAGGTAAGGCAGCCGTAGTTGCCGACTCTCCGGCGGATGATCTGGTTGACGCCGACGCTGACTTCTAAGCATGCCAGCGGTACTCGATACACCCGTCGCCGTACGACGGACTGCCATGGACCTGCTCGCTCGTCGCGAGCATGGTCGAGTCGAGCTGACGCGTAAACTGCGCCAGCGCGGCGCCAGCGATGAAATGATTGGTGTCGAACTCGATCGTCTAGCTGAAGAAGGGCTGCTGTCCGAAGCCCGCTACCTGGAAAGCTTTATCGGTTACCGGGCTCGCTCTGGCTATGGGCCGGCGCGTATCCGTGAAGAACTTAACAAGCGTGGTCTGGCCCGTCCGGACGTCGAACAGGCGTTACGGGAATGCGGTTTTGACTGGGCTGTGCAGTTAACCGATACCTGGCAGCGCAAGTTCGCCGGATGCCTGCCTGCCGACATGCGCGAGCGTGCTCGGCAAACGCGGTTTCTGGTGTATCGAGGCTACTCGATGGACATGGTTGGGCGCTTGCTGAGTGGGCGTGATATCGACGATTGAGTCAGTTGTAAGCCGGGCTCGTACGCGAGCCCGGGCAGCCCTGCAAGGTCACTTTCCTTCGGATTCAGTCCTCCAATTCCCCGCCTCATTGATACAGTCCACCAACTCCCGCAACCGCCCGTGATGCCTGCCGTTGAACACGAAGGTCAACTTGTCCAGGTGGACGAAGTGTGGGTCATCAAGGGCTTCACTGTTGCCGGCATGCTGCTGGAAGTCGCCGCTCAACTTGATATCGGCAAACTCGGTCTGCAGGCGGTCTAGCGTCGCGCTGCTCAGGGCATGATGCATTCGAATCACAAACAGGTTGTCCAGCCAACGGCTTGAATGGAAGTTGCTGTAGAAGCGGTTGATCTCCTCGACGGCCGCTTCGGCGCTATCCACCAAGCGCAATAGTTTCAAGTCACTGGGCAGGATGTAGCGATGGGCTTCCAGCTGATTGCGAATGAACGTCAATGCATCGTGCCAGAATCGCCCGTCCGGGGTATCGAGCAAGACCACCGGGACCAGAGGGCTTTTGCCGGTCTGGATCAGCGTCAGCACTTCCAGCGCCTCGTCCAGCGTTCCAAAGCCGCCGGGGCAGAGCACCAGCGCGTCGGCCTCCTTGACGAAGAACAGCTTGCGAATGAAGAAAAAGTGGAACGGCAGCAGGTTGTGGCTGCCTTCCATGGTTGCATTGGCATGCTGTTCGAAGGGCAGAGTGATGTTGAACCCGAGGCTGTGCTCAAGCCCTGCTCCTTCATGGGCTGCCGCCATGATGCCGCCGCCCGCGCCGGTGATGACCATGAGGCCTGTTGCCGCGAGTGCCGCACCCAGCTCCCGGGCTTGCGCATACAAAGGGTGTTCGGCAGGTGTGCGGGCCGAGCCGAACACGGTGACCTTGCGCCGGGTCTTGAACCGGTCCAGCAGGCGAAAGGCATGTTCCAGTTCACGCAGGGTTTGCAGGGTGATCTTGGCGTTCCAGCGGTTGCGGTCGTCTTCGGCCATGCGCAGTACCGTGAGCAGCATGTCGCGATAGAGCGGCAGGTTGGCGCTGCCGGGCGCCACCTGAGCCAGCTGCCGTTCAATGCTGGTGGTAAGGTCCAGGCCCTTGCTGTTGAAATGGTGGGCTAGCGCATCATCGGATTTATAGGGCATTCAACTCTCCTTGGGCGCCGTTCGCACGGCGGCAGGGCATTGATCATGGCCCTGGGAAAAATGACTGGCAACCTTTTCTCTGACCCATCGCGCAGAGGGAACGGCCGCTGGTCAGGTCGGAGACAGCCGGTGACGGGTTCTGATTTACTTGAAGAAGCAGGACGCCGATCAACGGACTATCAAGGAGATACGAATGGCCAGGCTCATGCTTGAGGTCGACGAGCGTGTCTACGCCATGCTCAAAGAGGCCGCCCAGGTCAATCAGTTGACCCTGGAGCAGGAATGCCTGCGGCGATTGGGGGGAGGGGAGCGCCACTCGCGCTATGTGCAGGCGCTGGTGGCTGAGATGCGCGCCGAAGATGAGCAACGGCGCGTCGACGGGAGCCACGGCTGACTACTGTTTTTTCTTGGCCGGCGCCTTGGCCTCGCAATCGCTGGCCTTGAAACGCTGGGTCATGATTTCACGGTTGGTCTGGTACTCGGTGAAGTCATAGCGCATGATCGCGCCCTTGGCCATCAGTTGACGATAGCCGTCGTTGCGGCAGACGCTGGCGCCCAGTTGGAAGTAGACAGTCTTGGGGTCGGCACGCATCTGTGCGGCCTGGCCTTCACGTACGCTCAGGTGGTCGATCAGCTCCTTGCCTTGAACGGTATAGCCCTGATCGATGATGTCTTCGCTGATATCTCGCGGAGTGCCGACGCTGCTTTGCTGGGCCACTTCCTGGAGCATCTTGTTCAGTTCGTAATCCTGTTTGGACGCAGCCTGAACAGCCACAGGCAAAGCCAGCAACAGGGCAACGGACGGGACGATAAAGCGCAGCATGCATCTCTCCTGGTTCGGTGACAGTGGGTTTGGACCTGTCATCCGGGTATGCGTTCACAATTGGCGGTGGATTATAGGACGTCGCGCGTGCAGGGACTACCTCGGGCAGGTGAAGCCTCGCTCAGCGACTGCTAGAATGCGCGCCCTCTCCTCGATACCTGCCAGTGACTTCCATGACCCACGCCGTCTTCCATCTGCGCGCCCGGCGCCTTGTCCAGGGCGATCCAGCGGAAGCCATGCGTGGCTGGCGAGCACCGCGCTGTCCGCGCTGCCGGGTCCTGGCCGATTATTGCCTGTGCGCCTGGAAACCGGGTGTTGAAGCCCGTTCGGCCATGTGCCTGATCATGTCCAAGGGCGAACCCCTGAAACCCAGCAACACCGGCTGGTTGATCGCCGATGTGATCGAGCAGACCACCGCCTTCGAATGGGAGCGCACTGACGTCGACCCAGGCTTGCTGGCGCTGCTGAATGACCCGCAGTGGCAGCCTTATCTGGTGTTTCCGGGCGAGTTTGTCGAGCCGCAACGGGTGGTCAGTGAAGTCACCTGCAGTGAAGGCAGGCGGCCATTGTTCATTCTTCTGGACGCTACCTGGACCCAGGCGCGCAAAATGTTTCGCAAGAGCCCCTACCTGGATCGTCTGCCGGTGTTGAGCCTGGCCCCTGAACAAATATCGCGCTACAAATTGCGCCGCTCCAAGCGTGACGAGCATTTTTGCACCGCTGAAGTCGCGGCGCTCTGTCTGGAGCTGGCAGGCGATCAAGTCGCGGCGCAGGTACTGGATGCCTATCTTGACGTGTTCAGTGCCCACTACCTGTGTGGCAAAGCACGGTTGCCGGTGGATCATGAGGATGCGAGCCACCAGTTTCTGCGTCCGTTCCTGCAGGCTTGACCGCCCCGGTCGCGCTCGTCATTCTTGGGCCGCCTGCCCCACTGACCTGCATTGCACAGGATGAACCACGATAGATGGCCACGTACGAAATCCTGATCGCCGACGACCACCCGCTGTTTCGCAGCGCTTTGCATCAAGCGCTGACCCTTGGGCTTGCCAGCGGCGTGCGCCTGGTGGAAGTGGCGAGCATCGCCGAGCTGGAGACGCGCCTGGACGAGAAGTCGGACTGGGACTTGGTTCTGCTGGACCTCAACATGCCGGGTGCCTACGGGTTTTCCGGGCTGGTACTACTGCGTGGTCAATACCCACAGATTCCGGTGGTAATGGTCTCGGCGCAGGAAGAGGCATCGGTGATGGTCAAGTCGCGGGAGTTCGGTGCCAGTGGCTTCATTCCCAAATCCAGTTCGCTGGAAGTGATTCAGCAGGCCGTGCGGGCGATCCTCGACGGTGATGCCTGGTGGCCGCCGCAGGCCTTCGAGGTCATCAGCGTTTCGGCGCAAGCCAAGGCCGCCAGCGAAGGCCTGGCCAGTCTGACCCCTCAGCAGTTCCGGGTGCTGACGATGGTCTGTGAAGGCTTGCTGAACAAGCAGATCGCCTTTGAGCTCAGCGTCTCCGAGGCCACGATCAAGGCTCATGTGACGGCTATTTTCCGCAAGCTCAACGTGCGCACCCGGACCCAGGCGGCCTTGCTGTTGCAACAGTTGGAATCAATTTCGTCAAGCTGATGGGTTCACGTTTTTTTGACCTGAGCCCGCGTACATTCCCCCCCTTTTATAAGTAGCAGACCCTTTATATGTCGCCATTCAAGGGCCAGACCGGCCTTAAACGTATCGTCAATGCCGCCGGCTACTCATTCGACGGTCTGCGGGCCGCCTTTACCGGCGAAGCCGCGTTTCGCCAACTGGTGTTGCTCAACGTGATACTGGTGCCGTGCAGCTTTCTGCTGAATGTCAGCCGTGCCGAGCGGGCCATCATGATTGCCGTGTGCCTGTTGGCGTTGATGGTCGAATTGCTCAATTCGGCAATCGAGGCGGCCATCGACCGCATTTCACTGGACCTCCACCCCTTGTCGAAGAACGCCAAGGACATGGGCAGCGCCGCTCAGTTCGTCGCGCTGACCGCCATTGCGCTAGTCTGGGCGGTCATCCTGCTGTAACGCGGCTCAAACAATGCTTTGCAGGACGATCTCGTCGCTGCGCCGCACCCCCGCGGTGAAGACGCGGCACAGGTCGAGAAACTCGCGCATCGCCGAGGTCTGGTACTTCTGCTTGTGCCAGATGAAATAGAACTGTCGCAGCAGGTCCAGATCGGGTGTCTCCAGGGCGACCAGGCTGCCGCGACGAAACGCGTCGCGCAGCGCGAGGCGCGAGATGCAGCCAATCCCCAGTCCTGACTCCACCGCCCGCTTGATGGCCTCGGTGTGCTCCAGTTCCAGGCGGATGTTCAGCGCCGAACGGTGGTGGCGCATGGCCTGATCAAAGGTCAGGCGCGTACCTGAACCCTGTTCGCGCAAGATCCACGCTTCATGGGTCAGCTCCTCCATGCTTGCCCGCGCCTGGCGCGCCAAAGGGTGGTCAGGCGCGCAGAACACCACCAGTTCGTCCTCGACCCAAGGTTTTACTTCGATGTCCGGGTGGCTGCAATCGCCTTCGATCAAGCCCAGGTCAATCTCGTAGTGAGCGACCTGCTGCACCACGTGCTGAGTATTGTGCACCTGGAGCTTTACCTGGCTTTCCGGGTGTAGCTGCATGAAGCGGCCGATGAGCAGGGTCGCCAGGTAATTGCCGATGGTCAGCGTGGCGCCGACAGCCAGAGAGCCGAATCCGGATTTGCCATTGAGCAGGTCTTCGATTTCCTTGGCCTGGTCGAGCAGGGCGACGGCCTGGGGCAGCAGCTGTTGGCCGAGCGCATTGAGGCTCAGGCGCTTGCCGGCGCGGTCGAACAGTTGGCAGCTGGACTGGCGTTCGAGCTCGGTGATGGATGTGCTGGCGGCCGATTGCGACAGGGACAACAGCACGGCAGCGCGGGACACGCTTTCCTGCTGAGCGACGGTGACGAAGACCTGGAGTTGCCGGAGCGTGAATCGCATATCTATATAACCGATAACCCATATCTTGATAATTCAGTTAACAGATATTGTGGCTGCCTTTAGAATAGTGCGCAATCGCGCTTTTGTCGGCGCACGCGTATTTTCGAGGAGCCCAAGTCCCATGAGCAACATGAACCACGAACGAGTTCTCAGTGTTCATCACTGGAACGACACCCTGTTCAGCTTCAAGTGCACCCGTGATCCGGGCCTGCGCTTCGAGAACGGGCAGTTCGTGATGATCGGCTTGCAGCAGGAAAGCGGCCGGCCTCTGATGCGTGCCTATTCGATTGCCAGCCCGAACTGGGAAGAACATCTGGAGTTTTTCAGCATCAAGGTTCCAGACGGTCCGCTGACCTCGCAGCTGCAGCACCTCAAGGAAGGCGACGAGATCATCATCAGCAAGAAGCCCACCGGCACTCTGGTCCTTGATGACCTCAAGCCGGGCAAGCATCTCTACCTGCTGAGCACCGGCACTGGTCTGGCGCCATTCATGAGCGTCATTCAGGACCCTGAAACCTACGAGCGTTTCGAAAAGGTCATTCTGTGCCACGGCGTGCGCTACGTGAACGAAGTCGCCTACCGCGAATTCATCACCGAGCACCTGCCGCAAAACGAGTTTTTCGGTGAAGCCCTGCGGGACAAGTTGATCTATTACCCCACCGTGACCCGCGAGCCGTTCGAAAACGAAGGCCGCCTGACTGACCTGATGCGCAGCGGCAAGCTGTTCAGCGACATCGGTCTGCCACCGATCAACCCGCAGGACGATCGCGCAATGCTGTGCGGCAGCCCGAGCATGCTCGACGAGACCAGTGAAGTGCTGAACAGCTTCGGTCTGACCGTTTCGCCACGTATGCGCGAGCCGGGTGACTACCTGATCGAGCGCGCATTCGTCGAGAAGTGATCTCCCCTTGCCACAGGAGCGCGCCGGTCCGGCGCGGTCCTACGGGGTGACTGTCAGTACGCAGATTACCCCCGCCTGCGGATAGTGCCAGCGCACATCGACATCCCAGAGCTTCGCGCCATACACTCGCTCCGGCGCTGGTACCTGATAGGCCGGCCGCGGATCCTGAGCCAGACACTGTTCGATCAGCTCGACCAACGGCTCAGCCAAGCGCTGCCCATGTTCGCGTGCCTGCAACAACGCCCCGTCACCCCACTGCACCTCGATAAGCTGCGGCGCCGCGCTGGCGATAGCGTTCACGGCATCGTCCACCTGATCGGCGTAGGGCACATAGGGCTTGATGTCCAGCACCGGGGTTCCGTCCAGCAGATCGATGCCGGACACATACAGGCGCGAGGCTTCGACGCGGTCCAGCTTGACCACCGATTGGCCGATGCCGTTGGGACGGTGCGTAGCCCGTGTGGCGAACACGCCCATGGTCTTGTTGCCGCCAAGGCGCGGTGGTCGTACTTTCAGGCGAGGTGTGGTTTCCAGGGCCTGGTGGAACAGGAAGATCAACCACACATGGCTGACGTGCTCCAGCCCTTGCACCGCATCGCCGTTGTCAAACGGCGCCACCAGCTCCAGCACGCCGCGGGCGGCCGGTGCCAGCTGGGGCTGACGGGGGATGGCGAACTTCTCCTTGAAACAGGAGCGCACGAAGCCCACGGGCGTCACGGCATAGGTCATCGGCTTGATCAGCCGCGTATGCGCAGGGTCAGGCCCTTGAGGAAGTTACGCAGCAACTGGTCGCCGCAGGGGCGGTAGTTGTTGTGGCCGAACTTGCGAAACAGTGCGCTGAGCTCCGGCTTGGACACCGGGAAGTCTGCCGCCTTGAGGATGGCGTGCAGGTCGTCTTCCTTGAGCTCGAAGGCCACTCGCAGCTTTTTCAGGATGACGTTGTTGGTGACCGGCAGCTCCACCGGCAACAGCGGCCGGGTTTCATCGCGACCGCGCTTGAGGACCACCAGACCATCGAGAAAATGCGCCATGGCTTCATCAGGCAAATGCACAAAACCTTCTTCCTCATCCTTCTTCAGCCAGCCGGCCACGTCTTCCTTGGTGGCGGCAAATCCCGAAAGCTGGATGAGGTCGAGGACCTTGGCATCGCTGATGTCCAGCATGTAGCGCACGCTGCGCAATACGTCGTTGTGAATCATTGGGCAGATCCTGAAAGAGTGGCACCG
Source organism: Pseudomonas sp. dw_358 (assembly GCF_018449655.1). GTDB lineage: Bacteria > Pseudomonadota > Gammaproteobacteria > Pseudomonadales > Pseudomonadaceae > Aquipseudomonas. Next base: position 119,438 of record NZ_JAAVUX010000003.1, on the reverse strand, counting down.
ACAGTCCGGTGCGCCAAAAGGGGTTAGAACTTTTCGTTATTGGCCATGTAGCGCCACTGCCCTGCGGGCAGCTTGCCCATGGACACGCCACCGATGCGCAGGCGGCGCATGGAGACGATGGTCAGGCCGACGCTGGCGCACAGTTGGGCGAGCAGGCCGGGCTGCGGGTTTTTCATGGCAAAGCGCAGGCGAGTCTCGTTCTGCCAGCTGCATTTGACCGGTGGCAGCTCGCGGCCTTTGTAGGTCGCACCGTGGTGCAGGCGGTTGAGGCCGTGAGGGCTCATCTCGCCTTTGATCTCGACCAGGTATTCGTGTTCGATCTTGCCTTTGTCGTCGGCCAGTTTGCGCAGAATGCGAAAGTCCTGGGTGAACACCTGCAGGCCCCCGGCATGGGCTTGCAACTCGCCCGCGCAGGTCAGGCGCACGAAGTGGCCCTTGAGTGGGCGCTTGCCATAGCGGTGCTCATCACCGAGGTGATCGGGTATCAGCAGTGCCAAGGCCTGTTCCAGGCTCAGGTCGGCGGGTTGATGCAGCAACAGGGTCACCGGCTCCGGCGCCACGGCCTTGGCTTCGGGGTCCAGCACCACGGCCTGGGCCTCGACCTTGAACTGCGGCTCGTCGATGACTTGCCCGTCCACCGTTACCCAACCGCCCTCAATGAACAGTTCGGCCTCGCGGCGGGAGCAACCCACCAGTTCGATGAGGCGCTTGGAGAGACGAATGGGTTCAGACATGACGGGAGCCGCTGTAAAGAAAGGGCGTTAGTGTACTCGCCTGGGCGTCTTTAAGCCCGCGCAGATTGCGCTTGCACCCGGCGCATGCGCAGTAGCGGGTAGGGCTGGCCCATGCCGTCGACGGGCGAGCGGCTGATGACTTCGAAGCCTTGCTTTCGATAAAACCCCAAAGCCTTGGGGTTTTGTTCATTGACTTCCAGCTCGCTGGCATTGAGGTGTAGCACGGCATATTGCAACAAGCGGGTGCCGATGCCGTGGCCACGGTGGCGGGGGTGGATGAACAGCATTTCCACCTTGCCCATGGCAATGCCGGCAAAGCCCGTCATGTAACCGCGCCGGTCGCGGCAGCAGATCAGCATCACGGCGTTCAGGTAATGGTTTTCCACCAGAGGGCGCAACAGCCTGATGTAGCTGTCGGGTAAAAAGTGATGGGTGGCACGGACGGACTTTTCCCAGAGCTGGGCCAGTTCCGGGTATTCGCTGGGGTGGGGAGTGAAGACTTCCAGTTCGTCACGCATCGCAGCCCTTGGGGTGAGGGGGGTGCATGAAAATTAGCACAGGAATGGCATGAGACCGTGCGGTCTTGTTTCTGCCGGACCGATCGGACTCGTGCACGAGCCCGATCGGTCCGGCAGAATTGGTTGCTGTCAGATCAATTCGGCCCACAAATCATATTCATCGGCATCCACCACCCGGCACATCACCTTGTCCCCAGGCTTGATGTCGGCGGTGGTTTCGATGAACACGCTGCCGTCGATCTCCGGGGCGTCGAAGAAGCAGCGGCCCACGGCGCCTTGCTCGTCGACTTCGTCGATCAGCACTTCGATGTCGCGGCCGATCTTCAATTGCAGGCGTGCGGCGCTGATGGCTTGCTGGTGCTCCATGAAGCGGTCCCAACGCTCCTGCTTGATCTCGTCCGGCACCACCGGCAGGTCGAGCAGGTTGGCCGGTGCACCTTCCACCGGCGAGTACTGGAAGCAGCCCACGCGGTCGAGTTGCGCTTCGGTCAACCAGTCCAGCAGGTACTGGAAGTCTTCTTCGGTTTCGCCCGGGAAGCCGACGATGAAGGTCGAGCGAATGATCAGGTCCGGGCACTGTTCGCGCCAGTTCTTGATCCGCGCCAAGGTCTTGTCCTCGAACGCAGGACGCTTCATGGCCTTGAGCACCTTGGGGCTGGCGTGCTGGAACGGGATGTCCAGGTACGGCAGGATCTTGCCGGCGGCCATCAACGGAATCAGCTCGTCGACGTGGGGGTATGGGTACACGTAGTGCAGGCGCACCCACACGCCGAGGCTGCTCAGGGCTTCGCACAGTTCGGTCATGCGGGTCTTGACCGGCTGGCCGTTCCAGAAGCCGGTGCGGTATTTGACGTCGACGCCGTAGGCGCTGGTGTCCTGGGAGATCACCAGCAGCTCCTTGACGCCAGCCTTGACCAGGCGCTGGGCTTCGTCGAGCACGTCGCCCACCGGACGGCTGACCAGCTTGCCGCGCATGGAAGGGATGATGCAGAAGCTGCAGCTGTGGTTGCAGCCTTCGGAAATCTTCAGGTACGCATAATGACGAGGGGTCAGTTTCACCCCTTGCGGTGGCACCAGATCGATCAGCGGGTTATGGTCCAGTTTGGGCGGCACGGCGTCGTGGACAGCATTGACCACCTGCTCGTACTGCTGCGGGCCGGTGACCGAGAGCACGCTGGGGTGCACGCTGCGGATCACGCTTTCGTCGACGCCCATGCAACCGGTGACGATGACCTTGCCGTTTTCGGCCAGGGCTTCACCGATGGCCTCGAGGGACTCGGCCTTGGCGGTGTCGATGAAGCCGCAGGTGTTGACCACGACCACGTCGGCATCCTGGTAGCTGGCCGACACCTGATAGCCTTCCATGCGCAACTGGGTCAGGATGCGTTCGGAATCGACCAGGGCCTTGGGGCAACCCAGGGAGACGAAGCCGACCTTGGGGGCGGCGGACGTGGGGACGGTGGACATGACTAACCTCGGTGTGATGACAGCGGCCCGGTGGGGACGGCCTGGCTGGGCGCTCAATGGGCGCCTCTGATCAAAAAGTGCGCAATTCTAGCGGTGACAAACGCACTTGACCAGCATTATGCAGGGAAATACGACGAGTGCTGCGCTATGCTTCGCCGCGTCAAGCTCAGTCAAGTTTTGAAAGCATCGTTTCAGGAGTGGTAGATGTCTCAGGCAAGCAGTGCGGCAGGTGCCGAACATTCAGCGGTCAAGCCGCTGGGCATGTTGGTGGCGGCCGTGGGGGTCGTGTATGGCGACATCGGAACCAGCCCGCTTTACACCCTTAAAGAGGTGTTCACCGGCGGGTACGGCATCAGTGTCGACCACGATGGCGTTCTGGGCATTTTGTCGCTGATTTTCTGGTCGCTGATCTGGGTCGTGTCGATCAAGTACATGCTGTTCGTGCTGCGCGCCGATAACCAGGGCGAGGGCGGCATCATGGCCCTGACGGCACTCGCTCGCCGAGCATCGGCGGGCTATCCGCGCCTCAGCGCGGCGCTGGTGGTGTGCGGGTTGATCGGTGCGGCGCTGTTCTACGGCGACAGCATGATCACCCCCGCAGTGTCGGTGCTCTCGGCTATCGAGGGCCTGGAACTGGCGTTCGACGGCATCGAGCACTGGGTGGTGCCGCTGTCGCTGATCGTCCTCGTCGGGCTGTTTCTGATCCAGCGCCACGGCACGGCGCGCATCGGCAAGCTCTTCGGGCCGGTCATGGTGCTGTGGTTTCTGGTGCTGGGTGCACTGGGCGTCTACGGCATCTGCCAGCACCCCGAGGTGTTGCAGGCGCTCAATCCGAAGTGGGGCGTGCGATTTTTCACCGCACATATCGGGATTGCGGTGGCCGTGCTCGGCGCGGTGGTGCTGGCCTTGACCGGTGCCGAAGCCCTCTACGCGGACATGGGCCACTTTGGCCGCAAGCCGATTGCCCGCGCCTGGTTCATCCTGGTGCTGCCGGCCCTGGTGCTCAACTACTTCGGTCAGGGCGCGCTGATGCTCGGTGACGCCGAGGCTGCGCGCAACCCGTTCTATCTGCTGGCGCCGAGCTGGGCCCTGCTGCCGCTGATCGGCCTGTCCACGGTGGCGACAGTGATTGCTTCGCAAGCGGTGATTTCCGGTGCGTTCTCGCTGACCCAGCAGGCTATCCAGTTGGGTTACATCCCGCGCATGCAGATCCAGCACACCTCCAGCAATGAACAGGGGCAGATTTACATCGGAGCGGTCAACTGGGCGCTGATGTGCGGCGTGATTCTGCTGGTATTGGGCTTCGAGTCTTCGGGGGCACTGGCCTCGGCGTACGGCGTGGCTGTGACCGGAACCATGCTGATGACCACCTTGCTGGTGTCGGCGGTGATGTTGCTGCTATGGAAATGGCCGCCGATCTTCGCTGTCCCGGTGTTGATCGTCTGCCTGCTGGTGGATGGTCTGTTTTTCGCCGCCAACGTGCCGAAGATCGTTCAGGGCGGGGCATTCCCGGTCCTGGCGGGCACGGTGCTGTTCATCCTGATGACCACCTGGAAGCGTGGCAAGCAGTTGCTGGCCGGCCATATCGACGAGGGCGGCTTGCCGCTGCCGATCTTCATCAGCAGCATTCATATCCAGCCACCCCACAGGGTACAGGGCACGGCGGTGTTCCTCACGGCCCGCTCCGACGCCGTCCCTCATGCGCTGTTGCACAACCTGCTGCACAACCAGGTCTTGCACGAGCAAGTGGTGTTGCTGACGGTGAGCAACGAAGACACACCACGCGTGCCACCGTCGCAACGGTTCGAGGTGGAAGCGTTCGATGAGGGGTTCTTCCGGGTGATCCTGCACTACGGCTTCATGGACGAGCCTGACGTGCCGGCGGCCTTGAAGTTGTGCCACCTGCCGGAGCTGGACTTCAGCCCGATGCGCACAACCTACTTCCTCAGTCGGGAAACGGTCATCCCTTCGAAGATCATGGGCATGGCGCGCTGGCGTGAAGGGTTGTTCGCGTTCATGTTGAAGAACGCCAACGGCAACTTGCGGTTCTTCCGTTTGCCGGTGAACCGGGTGATCGAGTTGGGGACGCAGGTAGAAATGTAGAAACTGGTCTGGCGAACCCTGCAGGACCGCGCAAGCACGGTCCTGCAGGCGTGTTTCGTCAGCCATCACACCTTGGGCGTATCCAGCGCATCATTTCCGGTCACGGTTGCCTCTTTGGTGGCCTGAACCGCCTTGTCCTTGAGCTGAACCAGCTCATCTCCCGCACGCTCGATCGAACCCCGCGCTTCATCCAGGCTTTCACGACCCCGCTGGAGCATGCTCTTGGCTTCGCTGTGGCCTGTAAAACCGCGTTTCAGGGCAACACCGCCCAAGGCGATCTGCACCAGCCCGAAAATCCCACCGCGGGCCACGCCCTTGCCTAGCAGGATCACCCCGGCGGCGAGGGAACCTGCGCGCTCCCAGCCGTGCACATTGTGCTCGGCGGGGGTGGTGAAAGGTGTGTTCAGCAGTTGCAAGGCTTTGTTGTCGCTCATGATCGCTTCCTGATGGGCATTGATAATAAGCTGACTGCCAAAGTGCCGGGCTGTTCCCTCGGGCTTACTTGAATTTGGGCCCGGAGCGGGTGTTGTTGCCCTTGGCCATGCGGTCGTAAAGCACAACGTTGACGGTGGCGGCGAGGTTCATGCAGCCACTGGTGGGGATGTAGATGGTGTCCTCGCACCAGTCGCGGATGCTGGCGTCGAGACTGCCGTCTTCCGGGCCGAAAATGTAGATGGCACGGTCTGGATGGGTGTACTCCGGCAGCGGGCGCGCGCCGTCCACCAGCTCCACCGCCACCGGCGTGCAGCCCAGCGGGATGATCTTCTGCAGGTCGTCGATGCCGATCAGCGGAATGTCATAGTGGATGCGCTTGGTATCGGTGATGAAGTCACGGGCTCGCTCATAACGCTTGCCGGTGTAAAACACTGAATTGACCCCATAGCAGCCGGCGGCTCGCATTACGGAGCCGACGTTCTCAGGTGATTTGGGGTTGAACAGGCCGATACAACTGTAACGTTTGTTGGCCACGCTCAATCCTTCTTCATCAGGCCGGCGAGGGCCGCGAAGGGGTTATGGGTCGCCTTGGCTATGGTCGGGCTGCTGGTGGAGCCTTCGCCGTAATACTGCTGGTCGGTGTACCGCGAATGCTCGTTGTCGTGGCAGTACAGGCACAGCAACTCCCAGTTGGAGCCGTCCTGGGGGTTGTTGTCATGGTTATGGTCGCGGTGGTGCACGGTCAGTTCGCTCAGCCGCTTGCCGGCGAATTCACGTGCACAGCGGCCGCAGACGTGGGGGTACATCTTCAGTGCCTTGTCGCGGTAGCCGCTTTCGCGTTCGCGCTGGGCTTCGGCCAGGATCTTGTCGAGTTTGGCGGTGTGGGGCGTGGACGAACTCATGGGTTCACCTCGGGCTGATAACGGTAGGCGCTCATTCTACAGCTTCTGCGCGATCCAGATGGTGTGCCGCGTGCCCTTGTTGCCATGGGCAAACACCTGGACTTCCTCGGCCTTGAAGCCGGCCTTGCGTAGCTTGTCGGAAAACTGCCGGTCGGCGCTGGCCGACCAGACTGCCAACACGCCCTTGTTGCGCAACGCCTTGGCACAGGCGCCGAGGCCGCCGCTGGAGTACAGCCAGCTGTTGGCTTTCTGTGTCAGCCCTTCGGGTCCATTGTCGACATCCAGCATGATGGCGTCGAAGCCCTGAGGCTCGGCCTGGATCACCTTCGCCACATCCTCCAGACGGATGGTCGTGCGCGGGTCATCCAGCGGGCGACCGGCTTTTTCGCCCAGCGGGCCGCGGTTCCATTCGACGACACCGGGGACCAGTTCGGCCACCACCACCTCCGCCGTCTTGCCCAGTTGCTTGAGCGCGGCGGCCAGGGTAAAGCCCATGCCCAGACCGCCGATCAGCACTCGGGAACCGGGGCGTCCGGCGACTTTGCGGCAGGGGATTTCGGCCAGCGCATCTTCTGATCCGTGCATGCGCGTATTCATCAGCTGCCCGCCATCGCCGCCTTGGATCTTGATGACAAAGTCTTCGCCATACTCGAAGAGGCACAAGGCACCGCCGTTTTCTGGAATGGGCGCGGTGTCGAGTAATACGAAACGTTTCATGTTGATCCTGTTAGTAGTAGCCTCCACGACTTCAAACCCGGATGGTCAGGCAAGAGTTGGAAGCATCAATGAAGTCAATCATGTTGTCGGTCGTTATCGGCCTGGCCTGCTGGATAGGCGTTGCCGTGGCCGAAGACGCGCCTTTCGGTCCGGGAACACCCGGTGCAGGTGCGTCCAGTGCTCCGGCGCCGACCCCTTACCCGCAGTTGACGGTACCGCCCCCGCCCGGCAACGGCGGTATCAACCACGACTCGCCGCTGTTGCCGACGATCAAGGCACCCAGCCCGCCGAAGGAGCAAGACTCATCGGCGCTGGGGAGTGTGGAGAACAAGGCGCGGGCGCCGGGCACATGAGTGTCTGGTTCACGCCAGCTCAGGCCTGTTTGGCCAACAGCTGGCCGTCGACCATTCGCAGCCGGCGTGACAGCGCTACGGCCAGCGCGCGGATGATCTTGGCTGCGACCTTGGGCGCATCGTTGATCATCTTGTCCAGCGAGTCCTTGCCCAGGTTCAGCAGGTAGCAGTCGGTGGCAGCGATGCAGGTGGCCGAGCGACGCTCACCGTCGAGAACGGCCATTTCCCCGAACGTGCCCTTGCGCAGCACCGCCATTTCCACCTGGACGTTGTCCTGGTTGGTCTTTTGCACCGACACATGGCCCGAGTGGATGATGCACATGAAGGTGCCAGCGTCGCCTTCATGGAAGATCTCTTCGCCCTTCTTCATCGAACTGATGATGAAATAGCCGGCCGCCGTGGTCAGCTCCACCGGCGGAATATGATTGAACAGCCCGCAGTCCATCAGCTTGTCACGTATTTCCTGTTTGAGCATCGCTTGGTCAGTCATGGCTCACGTTCTTCGATTTTTTATCGTCTGGGGAAGCACTGGCACATGGCCTGCGTCGTTCGCTGATTGTTGCACCAACCCGGCTTCCTGAACAGAAAGCACCTTGAATACAAAACTGTACTCCAGTGCCACGTCACGCAGCCCCTGATAGCGACCGCTCATCCCGCCATGCCCGGCACCTAATTCGGTCTTGAGCAACAGCAGGTGGTCGTCCGTCTTGTATTCGCGCAGCCGAGCCACCCATTTGGCGGCCTCCCAGTATTGCACCCGGCTGTCGTTGTAGCCGGCAATCACCAGCATGGCCGGGTAGCCCTGAGCCTGCACATTTTCATAAGGAGCATAGGCCTTGATGCGCGCATACACCTGCGGATCTTCCGGGTTTCCCCATTCGTCGTATTCAGTGACGGTCAGTGGAAGATCGGGGTCGAGCATGGTATTGAGCACATCGACGAAAGGCACTTCGGCAATGGCAGCCTTGAACAGTTCCGGACGCTGGTTCACCACCGCGCCAATCAGCATGCCCCCGGCGCTGCCGCCGCTGATGACCAGTTGCTCGGCGCGGGTGATGCCTTGTTCGATCAGGTGCTCGGCGCAGGCGATGAAATCGCTGAAGGTATTGGCCTTGTGTTCCTGTTTGCCGGCCCGGTACCAGGCCTCGCCGAGTTCGCCGCCACCGCGCACGTGGGCGATGGCGAAGGCGACACCGCGGTCGAGCAGGCTCAGGCGCGCATGGGAGAACCATGGGTCAAGGCTCGAGCCGTAGGCGCCGTAGCCGTAGAGATAGAGGGGCACCGTCTGGCCGACCACGCTGCGGTGCATCACCAGGCTGATGGGCACCTGCACGCCATCAGGGGCGGTGGCCCATAGACGCTGGCTGACATAATCGTCGGCGCTGAAGCTGCCCAGCACCGGGGTCTGCTTGAGCACCTCCTGGTGGCCGTCGACCAGATTCAACTGCCGCACCTGGCCGGGGCGGTTCAGAGACTCGTAACGCAGGCGGACCTGGGCACTGGTGAACTCCAGGCTGTCATACAGGTAGAGGTTGTAGACCGCATCAGGCAATTCCACGCGGTAAGGCGCGGCATTTCGGGCATGGACCTCGATGATCGGCAGGCCGCCTTCACGCAGGCTCAGGGTGTAGGCCGAGGCATTGAGGGTCACGCCTTCGAGCATCACGTCGTCGCGATGGGCGATCAACGGCTCCCAGCGCTCGCGGCCGGGGACCTGGGCATCATCGAGCACCTGATACAGAGCAAAGTTGATGCCCGCCTGATTGCTGCGAACGAACCAGGTCCAGCGGCCATCGAGCTGGCCGTGGTCAATGTGGTAATCGTGGTCTTCGACCCGAGGGGCGACGCAGCGAAAGCCGTCGTGGGGTCGGGCGGCATCCACCACCCAGTTTTCGCTGGTGGTCTTGCTGCCCACTTGGAGGATCAACTGGCGTTCGGAGCTGGAGGCATAGCAGTGCAGGAAGAAGCGTCCGTCCTGTTCTTCGAAGACTTGCTCGCTGCCTGCAATGCCCAGCGTATGGCGATGCAGCCTGAAAGGCCGATGGGTTTCGTCCAGCGACGCGAAAAACAGCGTCCGACTGTCGCTGGCCCAGGTCATGCTGCCGTCGCAGTCCTCGAACGGCAGTGCCGTGATCGAGCCGCTGCCCAGCTCCTTGACGTACAGGCTATAGATTTCCTCGCCGCTGGTGTCAAGGCTGTAGGCCAGGCGCTTGTGGTCGGGGCTGACATTGAAGGTGCCCAGGGAGAGAAACCCGCTGGCGGCCAGTTCATTGGGATCCAGCAACAGCTCTTCGGCGCTTTCGTCCACCGTGGAGGAGCCGTCGATGGGGCGTGGGCAGCGGTAGTGCCGGGCATACTCGTCGCCGGCGGTGGTGCGGCTGTAATACAGCCATGGCCCAAGGGGGGAGGCGAGGGACAGGTCGGTCTCGCGGATGCGCGCCTTGATTTCCTCGAACAGCCGTTCGCGCAAGCCTTGCTCGTCGGCCAGGCAGGCTTCCTGCCAGGCATTTTCGGCTTCCAGATGCGCCATGACGGCCGGGTCGTCGCGCTCCTGGAGCCAGGCGTAGGGGTCAGCGCCAAGGGATTTTCGAGCCGTGGGTGCGGGCATTGGGGCAGTTCTCCGAGGTCCGGGCTCCGCCATTGGGCGCCATGCGGCGCGCCGGTCGGGCGAAAAGCCGTTATCATAAGCGCCCCCCGGACTCCCAGCCATGAAAAAACCATGACCGAAAACGACTATCTGCACGCATGGGCCATTTACGCTGTTGCCGCCTTGGGCTGCCTGCTGGTGTGGTTCAGGATCACTCGCTGGATGTGGCGCTGGCTGCGCGAACCTTTGCGGGTGATCGGCCTGGTGGCACTGGTGTCGCCGACGATGATCGATCCGGCCCAGGAAAAATACGCCCCGGCGCTGGCCGTGACGGCCCTGGACCTGGTGTTCAAGGTCGGCAACAATGCCTGGCGCACCCTCTCTGAACTGTTGATGTACACGATGATCGCCCTTGGGGTATACCTCGTGTTCGCGTTGCTGCGCTGGCCGTTCCTCAGCAAGGCCAACGCCCGTCGCGCGGCCCAGGCCGATGCCGCCGCTGCGGCCGCTTCGGCGCCGGCGCCGGAGCCTGAGCCGCAAGAGGCGTTCGGCAGTGCCGGACGGCCGTCCTACGCGACAGACCTGCCTTCGCGTACGCCACCACCCGGCGGCTCGCGCACCCGCGTCGAACCGCGTCTCTGATCAGGAAAAACCCGCATGTGCGAACTGTTGGGCATGAGTGCGAACGTGCCGACCGACATTGTCTTCAGTTTTACCGGGCTGATGCAGCGCGGTGGCCGTACCGGTCCGCACCGTGATGGGTGGGGCATTGCCTTCTACGAGGGGCGCGGCCTGCGGCTCTTTCAGGACCCGGCCGCCAGCAGTGAATCGGAGGTCGCGCAGCTGGTCCAGCGCTACCCGATCAAGAGCGAGGTGGTCATTGGCCATATCCGCCAGGCCAACGTGGGCAAGGTCTGCCTGGCCAATACCCATCCGTTCGTGCGCGAGCTGTGGGGCCGCAACTGGTGCTTCGCGCACAATGGCCAGTTGGCCGGTTTCCAGCCGCAGCCCGGCTTCTACCGCGCCGTGGGTGACACCGACAGCGAAGCGGCATTCTGCGACCTGCTCAATCGGGTGCGCAGCGCCTTTCCCGAGCCGGTGGAACCTGAGCAATTGCTGCCGGTGCTGATCGCGGCGTGCCGGGAGTACCGCAGCCTCGGAGTGTTCAACTGTCTGCTCAGTGATGGCGAGTGGCTGTTCTGTTTCTGCAGCACCAAGCTGGTTCACATCACCCGTCGGGCACCTTTTGGTCCCGCGCGGCTCAAAGATGTCGATGTGATCGTGGACTTTAATGCTGAGACCACGCCCAATGATGTGGTCACCGTGATCGCCACCGAGCCCTTGACCGAAAACGAGAGCTGGAACCGCTACGCGGCCGGCGACTGGGGGCTCTGGCGCCGGGGCGAGTGCATCGCTCAAGGCGCCGACCATGGCGCATAAGGAACCGTTCCGATGCTGCGAAGTTACCTGCGATTGATCCTGTTTGCCCTCGGTCTGCTGGTGGGCGTGCAGGTACCGGGTCTGATCAACGACTACAGTCAGCGGGTGCAGGCGCACTTGATCGAAGCGCGCAATAGCCTGCAGGGCTTCAGCGATACCGCACAGAAATTCTTCAACGGCGATTTGCAAGCGCTGGTGGAACACTACCGCAGTAGCGACGATCCGGTGTTTCGCAGCGACGCCGACAGCATCGGCGGCCTGCTGGTGCGCAGTCAGTCGCTGGAGCGCGAGTGGCAGGCACTCCAAGGGCCTTGGTATGCACGGGACTGGCATGTGCTGGTCGGCGCCGACGCGCAGATCCGCAGCGAGACCCTGCAAGCCTATCGTTACCAGGTGTTGCTGGCGCCCGAGGCCATCGGCTGGGGCATCGTCAGTGCTTTCCTGCTGGCGTGGATCATTGAAAGTATCGGCTTGGTGATCGGCTGGGTGATCTACGGCGGCCGTCGTTCACCGGTGCTGGCCCGGGACACGCGCTGACGTGATCAGCTTTTCTTATGAGCGGCCGTCAGTTTAATTCGCTGGACGGCTGGCTCCCGCACCGCCAAAAATGACTCCTGCCGTAACAACTTATTTCGGGAGCGTGCTCGTGGGCCGTCTACTACTCAACTGTGACATCGGCGAGAGCTTCGGCGCCTGGACCATGGGCCTCGACGCCGAGGTCATGCCCTACATCGACTGCGCCAACATCGCCTGTGGCTTTCACGCCGGCGACCCCAGTGTCATGGGCCGCACGGTGGATCTGGCGCTCAAGCATGAGGTGATGATAGGCGCTCATCCGGCCTACCCGGACCTGGTCGGCTTCGGTCGCCGCTCGATGGTCTGCTCTGCTCAGGAGATCCAGGACCTGCTGCATTATCAGATCGGCGCCCTGGACGGTATCTGCCGCGCCCGCGGCGGCCTGGTGCAGTACGTCAAACCCCATGGGGCGATGTACAACGACATGATGGCCAACCCCAAGCAACTGCGTGCGGTAATGCTTGCGCTGGCGGCCTATGACCGGCCGTTGCCATTGATGCTGTTGGCCATGGGCGACAACGGCGCCGCCCAGGCCGCGGCTGACGAGCTGGGTGTGACCCTGTGGTTCGAAGCCTTCGCCGACCGCGCCTACGATGCCGTCGGCCGCCTGGTCTCGCGCAGCCTGCCCGGCGCCGTACACCATGACCCGCAACGGGTGGTCGAGCAAGCGCTGCGCCTGGCCCGAGGCGAGGCGCTGACCGCCAGCGACGGCAGCGCGTTGCAGTTGCGTCCCGACACCTTGTGCGTGCACGGCGACAACCCCGGCTCGGTGGCGGCAGTGCAGCGCATCCGTGAGTCCCTCGACGGGTTGTCGGCCCCGTGAAGGCCAGGATTGAAGTGGTGGCCATCGACTGTCTGATGGTGCGTCTGTTCGAGGTCATCGACGAAGCCAACATGCCCTGGATGCTCGCTGCGGCGAGGCGTCTTCGAGAGGCCTTCGGTACGCATCTGGTGGATCTGGTGCCTTCCTACACCACGCTCATGATCCATTACGACCTGTTGGTACTGAGCCCGGCACAGGCCCGGGAACGCATCGCTCAGGTGCTCGACACTTTGCAACCGGAGACGGGCGCACCCGGTCGATTGCATGAGATTGCCGTGTGGTACGACCTGAGTGTCGGCCCCGAGTTGGCGCGGATCGCCGAGCGCAGTCGGCAGACCGTCGCGTCGGTGATCGCTTGCCATACCGCTCGCGAGTATCAGGTGTTCGCCTTGGGCTTCGTTCCGGGTTTCGCCTTCATGGGGCTGGTAGACGAAAGCATTGCCACCCCGCGCCTGACCACGCCCCGTCAGCGGGTGCCTGCCGGTAGTGTCGCCATTGGCGAGCGGCAGACCGCCGCTTACCCGGTGCAGTCACCCGGAGGCTGGAACCTGATCGGGCGTACGGCCAGCCGGCTGTTCGATCGCGAGCGAGAGGGTTACAGCCTGTTGCAACCGGGCGACCGGGTGCGATTCGTGGCGGTGGACCGTGCCGCCTTCATCAATAAGGGCGGCGATGATGCGCCGCTTGAGGAGCGCCCATGAGCCGCCTGACCGTACAGGCCAGCACGCCGTTGTGCCTGCTGCAGGATGCTGGCCGGTTTGGCGTTCGTCATCTGGGGGTGACTCAAGGCGGGGCGCTGGACTGGGTGGCGATGGCCTGGGCCAATTGGCTCTTGGGCAATGCACCGGGCGCGGCAGTCGTGGAAGTGGCCCTGGGTGGCCTGACGCTGCTGGCCGAGGAGGATTGCCAGCTGGCTCTGGCGGGTGCCGATCTTGACGCGCGTATCGATGGCGAGCCGCTGCAACCGTGGCGAAACTTCATGCTGCGCAGGGGGCAGGCGCTGCAATTGCATCTGCGGTTATCCGGTGCCCGCGCCTACCTTGCGGCCCCAGGCGGGTTTGACGCGCCGACCGTGCTCGGCAGCTGTTCGACGGTGGTGCGCGAGGCGCTCGGCGGCCTGGACGGCCAGGGGCGGGCGCTGCAGGTGGGTGCCACTCTCGGCTATCGAGGGCCGCTGGGTCAGACACGCGGCATGCCCCGTGGCGTGACGCCGGTTTACAGCGACATGCCCCGCCTGGACCTGATCATGGGCGCACAGTTGGGTGAGTTCGCCGGGCAGAGCTTGTTCGATGCCTTCAATCTGCCATGGACTCTGGACAGCCGTGGTGACCGCATGGGCATTCGCCTGTCGGGCCCGGCCTTGCAGTACCAAGGCAAGGCGCTGATCTCCGAAGGCATTCCCCTGGGCGGCGTCCAGGTGCCACCGGACGGTCAGCCGATCGTGCTGCTCAACGACCGGCAGACCATCGGCGGCTATCCTCGGCTGGGAGCCCTGACGCCGCTGGCACTGGCACGGCTGGCACAGTGCCTGCCGGGGGATGAGGTGAGATTGAAGGTGGTGGTGCAGGAAGGCGCGGTGGTCGAGCATCAGCGGTTCATGACGCAGTTTGCTTGAATCCCTCTGCAGGTCCGAGGGTGACTGGAAGGCGAGGTCGGCCGGTTCCCGGCACGCTCGGTCCCGGCAGGGGGAGACGATTACTTGGATAAAAACCGCATCCCTTCCTCCAATCCCCTTAACGTCAACGGATACATCTGCTCCTCCACCAACTCGCGAACCATGTTCGTCGAGGCGGTATAGGCCCATGCCTCTTTCGGGTACGGGTTGATCCAGATCAACTTGCGATACTTGGCCATGAACCGCTGTATCCATACGGCCCCGGCTTCTTCATTCCAATGCTCCACGCTGCCCCCCGCCTGAGTGATCTCGTAAGGGGCCATGGCCGCATCGCCGACGAACACCACTTTGTAATCCGGGCCGTACTTGTGGAGCAAGTCCTGGGTATTGAAACGTTCCGAGGTGCGACGCAGGTTGTTCTTCCAGACCGATTCGTATACGCAGTTGTGGAAGTAGAAATATTCCAGGTGCTTGAACTCGGTTCGGCACGCGGAAAACAGCTCTTCGCAAATTTTGACGTGGGCGTCCATTGAACCGCCGATGTCCAGCAGCAACAGTAACTTCACGCTGTTGCGCCGCTCCGGGCGCATCTGGATGTTCAGCAGCCCGGCGTCCCGTGCGGTGTGGTCGATGGTGCCGTCGATGTCCAGTTCATCGGCTGCGCCCTGGCGCGCGAACTTGCGCAGGCGGCGCAGTGCCACCTTGATGTTGCGGGTGCCCAGTTCCACCGCGTCGTCCAGGTTCTTGTATTCGCGTTGGTCCCAGACCTTGACCGCTTTGCCCTTGCGTTCTCCGGCGTCGCCCACACGGATGCCTTCAGGGTTGAAGCCGCCGGAGCCGAACGGGCTGGTGCCGCCGGTGCCGATCCATTTATTGCCGCCGGCATGCCGTTCCTTTTGTTCTTCGAGGCGTTGCTTGAACGCTTCGATCAACTTGTCCAGGCCACCCAGGGACTGGATCTGGGCGCGCTCATCAGCCGTCAGGCTGCGCTCGAATTCCCTGCGCAGCCACTCTTCGGGAATCAGCGCCTGCAAGGCGTCATCCAGCTTTTCCAGACCTTGAAAGTAGGCGCTGAAAGCGCGGTCAAACTTGTCGAAGTGGCGCTCGTCCTTGACCAGAATGGCCCGCGCCAGGTAGTAGAATTCGTCCATGTCGGCGAACACCACGCGCTGTTCCAGGGCATTGATCAGGTCGAGCAGCTCGCGCACCGAAACCGGCACCTTGGCCGCACGCATTTCATTGAACAGATTGAGCAACATCGTCAGGGCCTCTCAGCGATTGCCGCGGCGGCTCATGAAGGCCAGACGCTCAAGCAGTTGAACGTCCTGTTCGTTCTTCACCAATGCGCCGGCCAGAGGCGGAATGGCCTTGGTAGGGTCACGCTCGCGCAGCACGGCTTCGCCGATATTGTCGGCCATCAGCAGTTTGAGCCAGTCCACCAGTTCGGAGGTGGAGGGCTTTTTCTTCAGGCCCGGGACTTTGCGCACATCGAAGAACACATCCAGGGCTTCGCTGACCAGCGACTTCTTAATGTCGGGGTAATGCACGTCGACGATTTTCTGCAGCGTCACGCGGTCCGGGAAAGCGATGTAGTGGAAAAAACAACGGCGCAGAAAGGCGTCCGGCAGTTCTTTCTCGTTGTTGGAGGTGATGATGATGATCGGCCGCTGCCTGGCTTTGATGGTTTCATCGATCTCGTAAACGTAGAACTCCATTTTGTCGAGTTCCTGCAACAGGTCGTTGGGAAACTCGATGTCGGCCTTGTCGATTTCATCGATCAGCAGAATGACCCGCTCTTCGGACTCGAACGCCTCCCACAACTTGCCTTTCTTCAGGTAATTGCGCACGTCATGCACTTTGTCCACGCCCAGTTGCGAGTCGCGCAGGCGGCTGACCGCATCGTACTCGTACAGGCCCTGATGCGCCTTGGTGGTGGATTTGATGTGCCAGGTAATCAGGCGCGCGCCGAAAGAGTCGGCCAGTTGCTCGGCCAGCATGGTCTTGCCGGTGCCCGGTTCGCCTTTGACCAGCAGCGGGCGTTGCAAGGTGATGGCCGCGTTGACCGCAAGCTTCAAGTCATCGGTGGCGACGTAAGCGCTGGTGCCTTCGAACTTCATCGAACTGTCCCTCTAAATGGATTTCATCGCCTGCCCGCAGGGTGCTGAGGATAGTACATGCCCATTGCCCAGAACGCAGCGGGGCAAACCGGTCATTCCTTGGGCGGCGTTTGCTCGTAGTGTGCATTGAATGCCTGCACGAAGCCGTTGTGCAAGATTTCCCAGAAGGCCTGCAAGGCGCTGATATCCTGCCGGTGAATGTTGCCATTGAGCTCGACGCGAGTGGCAAACTGGTTTTTGCTCTGGTTCTTCAGCAGCGTCTGCGTACCACCGACCAAGGCTTCCCACACCGAGCGGAAAAAGCCTTTGTCCTTGTTCTCGACGTCTTGCTGCCAATTGAACACATCGACATTGTGCAGCAGCGGTTTGATATAGCCGCTGAGTTGGCCTTTCTTGGCATCGGCCTCGACGACGACATCGCCGGTGCCGGCGTTGAAGTCGAACTTGGCATAGGCAGAAGAGAAATCATTGAGCCGGCGCAGTTCGACGCCCGTGGTGCGCAGGCGAAATTGGAAGTCTTCGACGTCCTTGCTGAAGGGGTCAAAAGTGGCGCTGACGTCCAGCGGGGCCTGGCCGAACAGTCGGGCCTTGCCGTCAAAGCGGGCGTCGCGCTTTCCCTGTTTGTCCTCGACATTGGTCAAGTTGTACAAACTGGCGTCGATCTCGCTGGCGCTGAGGTTGACCGGTGGTTTGGAGCTGAAATTGCGAAAGCTGATCTTGCCGTCGTCCACCCGTACTTCGTTCAGCGTGATGGGCAACAGTTTGCTCATCTGTTCGCGCCAATCGGTGCCAGCACCGGTCTGAGAGGCCTGTTTGTTGGAGCCCCCGTCGACAAAATTGAGTTCCGGGTGGCTGAACTCCACGCGTGCGACCACTGCGTGGTCGTACCATAGCGAGTGCCAACTGACCGACAGGTCGATCAAGGGCACCGCCAGCAGCGGTACCGGCACCTTGCCTTCGGTCTTGACGATCTTCAGACCGTTGATCTTGTAGGCCCCGCGCCACAGCGCCAGGTCGACATCGTCGATATGGCCGCTGTACGCGCCCATGTCTGCCAGTTTCTTGTTCAATTCATTACGCACCACGATGGGCAGCGCGATGTGCACAGCAATCAGCAAAACGACGAGGGTTACCAATATCCCGAATGGCCAGCTATAGCGACGTTTCATGGGAGCAGTCCGTGTCTGTGTTACTCGATGGACTCCGCGCGCGTGCGCGGGTTCGCTCGGGGGTGGACGCGTCCGGCCGTGGGGCATACCCTCTGGTTTTCTCGCAGGCCCACAAGGACCACCTGACCATGAGCCGCATCTTCGCCGACAACGCCCATTCCATCGGCAACACGCCGCTGGTCCAGATCAACCGTATCGCGCCACGTGGCGTGACCATCCTGGCCAAGATCGAAGGTCGCAACCCGGGATACTCGGTCAAATGCCGGGTGGGGGCGAACATGATCTGGGATGCCGAAAGCAGCGGCAAACTCAAGCCGGGCATGACCATCATCGAACCAACCTCCGGCAACACCGGCATCGGCCTGGCCTTCGTCGCGGCGGCGCGGGGCTACACATTAGCCCTGACCATGCCGGCCTCCATGAGCATCGAGCGGCGCAAGGTGCTCAAGGCCCTGGGTGCCGAGATCATCCTGACAGAGCCTGCCAAAGGCATGAAAGGCGCGATCGAGAAGGCTGACGAAATCGCCGCCAGCGACCCAGGCAAGTACTTCCTGCCCCAGCAGTTCGACAACCCGGCCAACCCGGCCATTCACGAAAAGACCACCGGCCCGGAAATCTGGAACGACACCGACGGCGCTGTGGATGTGCTGGTGGCCGGGGTCGGCACGGGGGGGACCATCACTGGCGTATCCCGCTATATCAAGCATACCCAAGGCAAGTCGATCCTTTCGGTGGCCGTGGAGCCCATCGGCTCGCCGGTGATCACCCAGGCCCTCGCCGGCGAAGAAATCAAGCCCAGCCCGCACAAGATCCAAGGCATCGGCGCCGGATTCGTGCCTAAGAACCTGGATCTGTCGATTGTTGATCGGGTCGAACTGGTGGGCGATGAAGAAGCCAAGGCGATGGCCCTGCGCTTGATGCAAGAGGAGGGTATTCTCTGCGGAATTTCCTGTGGCGCGGCCATGGCGGCGGCGGTGCGGCTGGCAGAGAAGCCGGAGATGCAGGGCAAGACCATTGTGGTGATCCTGCCTGATTCGGGGGAGCGTTATCTGTCGAGCATGTTGTTCAGTGACTTGTTCACCGAGGCTGAGCTGCAGGCCTGACGTCGGGCCGAGGTGCCTGCATCGCGACCAAGGTCGGCTCCTGCGTCATGGATGTGCTTTCACACAGGAGGAGCCGACTTTGGTCGCGATGGCCGTTATACCGACTCAACCAAACAACCAATACACTACCAACGCCGCTACCACGACCGCCAGCACCGGGCGCAGGATCCGGTAGGCCTTGGGGTTGGCCTTCTTGAATTTCTTCACCTGGCCGCTGAAGCCGTTACTGAAGCGCTTGCTCCAGGCATAGGCCTGGTTGATGCCACCCACCCGTTCGTCATCGGTATTCTGCGGCGCGGTGGCGCGGCCGAGGAAAGCGCTGACGCTGCGGTTGATGCGGGTCATCAGCCGACTGCTCAGCGGCCGTTCGATGTCGCAAAACAGAATTACCCGAGTGACTTCCGTTTCGTTCTTGACCCAGTGCACGTAGGTTTCGTCGAACATCACGTCCTGACCATCGCGCCAGGCATAGACGTTGCCATCCACATAGATGCGGCAGTCATCGGAGTTCGGTGTGGACAGCCCCAGGTGATAGCGCAGCGAGCCGGCGAAGGGGTCGCGGTGCGGGTTCAGATGGCTGCCGCCTGGCAGCAGGGCGAACATCGCACCTTTGACGTTAGGGATGCGGTTGACCAACTCCACGGTCTTGGGGCAAAGCAGATTGGCGGACGGCAGGGATTTGTCGTACCACTTGAGGTAGAAGCGCTTCCAGCCCTTCTTGAAAAACGAACCGAACCCGGCGTCGTTGTCCTTGGCGGCGGCGCGAATATAGCCCTCGTCGAACAGGTGCATGGCCTCGTCGCGAATGGTCTGCCAGTTGTCCCTGAGCAGGTCCAGCTCGGGGAATCTGGTGCGGTCCAGGTACGGTTTGGACGGGACCCCGGAGAACATGTACATCAGCGCGTTATAGGGCGCGAACAGTGCCGAGTGGTTGACGAACTGGCGCAACACCGGCAGGCGCGCCTTGCCGCGCAGGTGCACGTAAAGCGTGCTGCCGATGAACAGCAGCAGCACGGCGGCCTTGGCGGCGAACGAGAGGGTCATGCAACAACTCCTGAAAAGGGCAGTCCGCCATGATAAACCCTGTTCGCCTCGGGACAAACCCGCGCAGGATTAAATCCACCGAAGCCTTGCTACAGCGCAGCGATTCCAGCTTTGGCGATGCGCGCATCGTCCGATGACTTGACCCCCGACACGCCGACCGCACCGATCACCTGGCCGTCATGGACCACCGGAACGGCACCCTCCAGGCAGGTGAAGCCTTCGGCCGAAAGAAATGCTACCCGTTCCGTGGCCAGTTCTTCGTACAAACGGCTTTCACGGCGCCCCAGAGCGGCCGTTCTGGCTTTGGCCGGGGCGAGGCGGGCGGTGGCGGGGGTGGCGCCGTCCAGACGTTCAAGGGCCAGCAGATGACCGCCATCATCGACGATGGCGATGCTCACGGCCCATTGATTCTCGACCGCTTCGGCCCGGGCGGCCTGCATGATTCGCAGGACATCGCTGTGGGCCAGAACGCTTTTGGTGTGCATGGTATGCCTCGTCAGGGTGATTGAAATCAATGCGATGGCGGCGAGCATAGACGTCGTGACTCCAGTACGACAACGGTCATCGGAAAATCGACAAGCGGACCGCATGGTCTGGAATATGTGCAAGGAGTTGTGCCAAACTTGCCTCCTTCGCTCATGTTGGATCCATCGAGCACGCCAAACATGAACCATGCCCCGCCGTTCAGGACCGTACTGCCGGGCATCCTTGGGATATGAGTGATGAAGTTATCCGTTGTCAGGCCCGCCCTGGGCCATGACGTCGCTTCGGTCCGGGCGATATTGCAGTTGCCAGGCAACCCCTTGAGCGTTGCCCCCGCCCTGTTGAGCGGCAGCGATCAGGGGCTCTTGCAGCTGATTGAAACCACTTTGCGCGATTTCCCGTTCCTGATGGCCTTCGATGGCGGGCGTTGTCTGGGTTTTGCCTATGCCCGGCCCCATCGCGGCGGCGCCTATCGCTGGTCCGCCGACGTGGCGCTTCACGTGGACCCCAAAGCCCCCGCCGGGACGGCAGAGCGATTGTATCGCCAGGCCCTGCACGATCTGGCTTCCCAGGGGTACCTGGCGGCGTATGCGTTGGTCTCTCCTGCCGCCGAGCACGGTCTGGCGCTTCATGAAGCGCTGGGCTTCGTGCGCTTGGGGCCGCACGCATGGCTGGACCTGCAGCAGGATGTCGATCGCTGGTGCCTGTCGCTCAATGATCGCCACCCGGTGCGTGAGCCCATATCCTTTCAAACCTTGATCAACGCCCGACGCAGCACGGTCACTGGGTAGCCTGCAGGCATTTGAGCTGGCTGAAGTCCTGACGCAGTTCGACCAGTTTCTGCTGCACCTGCTGGCGTTGGTCTGGCGTGCTCTCGGCGATCAGACCGATCAGCAGTTGGCGCGTGGCCTGCTCGGTCTGCATGAACGACGCTTTGTACTGCGGCGTCCACAGGCTTTCGCGTTGCTGCAGGAGCTGGGCGATCCGCGCGGGGAAATCGCCGTCATGACGATGGTGCAGGGCATCGAGGAACAAGCCTTGCCAGTGCTCGCGGTTGTCGATCCATTGCTTGTACTGATCGCCCAGTTCTGCTGACCAAGTGTCGATACGCTGCTTTTGACCGTCAGTGAGTGTGCCGAACCAAGGCAGCAAGCGTTTTTGCATACGCTTGGCGCGATCGCTGATCTGCTGGCGCAACGGCGGTGCGACGAACTCCTCGCGGCGCTTGCGCAGTTCGTCCGCGAATGACTCCTGCATGGCGCGAATCTGGTTGTCGTCCAGCCCTCGCAGCAATTGCACGGCCGATGGAGTGATCTCTCTGGCCACCTCGGCTATCGCCAATTTGGCTTCGGCCGTACGCTGTTGCAGCTGCTCGTCAGTGACCTGATCTTTGGCGACCATCTGCTGGACCTTGTCCAGCCAGGCCAGGTTGGCCGGCAGCTGCGTGGCGCAGTGCCAGCGCAGATGCTCCTTGAGCCGGTCATTGAACCAGCTTTTCTGGTCGCGGTTCATGTCCAGGTAATCGCCCAGGGTCCAGGGTACGATCACATCAAGGTTGCGATAGGCGAGGTCCGCCCGAGTGCACGCGGCGAGGAGGACAAGCAAGAAAGCGGACACAAGAGTCAAGCGCAGCGGTGGCGTCCACATGGCGTATCCCTGCAATGGTGACCATTGGGGATGTAGAGCACCGCAGGGGAGCGGCAGTTCAGCCGGCCAGAACCAGAGGCCTCAGAAAAACGAGCGTTGCGCGCGAACCGTGAACGCTCCGCCGCACTCCGGATTCTGCCCCGAATAGGCCGCGCACTCGGTCCGTGCCAGGCTGGAGTCGGTGTAGACGAAGGCCAGGTCCACCCCCATCAGCGAGCGCGACAGTTGCACCGACCAGTCATTGAAACCGCGCACCTCGCCGCCATCGTCCACCGCGTAAGGCGTGGTAAGGGCATGACTGGTAACCTTCATGCTCATGTCCATGTGCAACAGCGGCAGACCGCCCAAATCGGCAAACAGGGTGCTGTCGCGCTGGGCAGTGGAGTTGCTGAAGGCGGCGCCAAAGCGGCTGCCGAGGACTTTGAGGCCGGCGTACACCTCGTGACTGTCGCTGCCATCCAGGTCGGGAAAGCTGTAGTGGATCACCCCGACTTCATAACCCATGACGTTGTCGAACGGGTGCTTGTAGCCGACGTAGGAGTCTATTTCCATGGTGTGCATGGCATCGAGCCCCATGCTGGGTGACCACTCACCGGCATAGAAGCCGCTGTCGTGGGTCAGGTCGACGCCGCCGTGAACGTTATCGGCACTGGTGCCCGGTTGCACCAGTCCGGCCGCCATGCTGCGCGAGGGCGTGGTGCCGAGCTTGACGTCGTAATCACCCCATTCACGTTGCAGGGTATCGGCAACAGCATGGTTGACGAGAAAGCCAGCGATGACGAAGAGGCTTTGCTTGAGCATGATGATCGGCTCCAGGGGCTTCTAAGCCTGTGCTAGAGGCTTGTCAGCATACCGACACGGCGCCTGCATATCGCGCCGCTCGTCGATTCAATGGAATTTATTCGCGACAAGCCTGTAGCTGGCGTGAATTTACTTCTTGCCGAGGCTGATGTGCTTGGAGGGAGTGAACGTCTGGCCGCTGACACCTTTGGCGATCTGCTTGATTTCGCCACCGGACTTCAGGAAGGCTGCGATCTGCTCGTTGATCGATTCGCTGGTTTCCACTGCCGGTGCTGGCTTGGCTTTGCTGGTGGATGCTTTAACGCGCATGACGGCCACTGACCTGATTAAAGAATGGCCAGGCATTGTACACGAAATATGCTGCACCGGTCGTTCTTATCCATCGGTCCGACCCGCGGGCACCGCACAGGCCTGGCTTTCTCGGGTAGAATGCGGCCTCGTTTCGAGGGGTAAAAAATGGCTTTGGTCGGTCGCTACAACAGTTTGCAGGTGGTTAAACACACGGATTTCGGATTGTACCTGGACGGTGGCGCCGATGGCGAAATCCTCCTGCCCAACCGCTATATCCCCAAGGACACGCCCAGCGAGGATGAAGACTGGCTGAACGTGTTTGTCTACCTGGACAGTGAAGACAAACTGCTGGCGACCACTGAGCGGCCGAAGGTCCAGGTGGGCGAGTTTGCCAGCTTGAAAGTGGTGGAAGTCAACAGCATCGGCGTGTTCCTCGACTGGGGTCTGCCCAAGGATCTGCTGCTGCCGTACTCCGAAGAAAAGCGCCAACTGAGCGCTGGTGACTACTGCGTGGTGCATGTCTATCTGGACAAGCGCACCCGCCGCATCACCGCCACGGCGCGGCTGGATCGCTATCTGGACAAGGTGCCGGCGACCTACAGCGTCGGGCAGCCGGTCGATGTGCTGGTGGCTGAAGAGACCGACATGGGCTTCAAGGCCATCATCGAGAACAAGCATTGGGGCTTGATTCACAAGAACGAAATCTTCAAGTACATGCGGTCGGGCAAGCAGGAGAAAGGCTTTGTCAAGGAAGTACGCAGCGATGGCAAGATTGCCTTGAGTCTGCAGCCTGTGGGTGCCCAGGCAGCGGGCAGCTTGAACGCGACCATTCTTGCGAAGCTGGCGGCTAACAGTGGTGTGCTGGCGGTGAGTGACAAGAGCGATCCGCAGGTGATCAGTGACTTGTTCGGTGTGAGCAAGGGTAATTTCAAGAAGGCGATTGGCGCGTTGTACAAGGAAGGGCGGATTGTGATCCATCAGGATCGGATCGAGTTGGTGCCGCAGCCATAGTTAATCAATCGGCTCCCTACGTCTGCCGAGCTCGCGCCGTAGGCCATGGATGGCCTTACGGCGCGAGCCCACGGAGCGCTGTGGAGTGAGGGGGCCCTACGCTGCGCTCCGGCTAGCTTATCCGGCATCTCCAGAGTGGCCGAAGGCCCCTTTCGCTTTTACAGCGACTCCCTTTTGGAAAGCCCGGAGTGCCGGCCCAGCCAAAAGGAAGCAAAAGGCCTCCGCACCCGCATTGGCCCTACGCTACGCTCCGGGTTCCCTCCTTGCGCATCGCTCCGTGGGGGTCGCGCTGTACGGCCATCCATGGCCTACAGCGCTAGCTCGGCTTCCTGCCTCGCTCCCCCCACTCCCGCGCTCCTCCAGTCGGCCTGCTGAGGGCGCGGACCATCAAGATCAAAAGCAAGATCAAAAGCGTGTCAGGATTGGATGAAGCTCGCGAACGAAACGTTCTTCCCCGCCGGCCGCACATCCACCAAAAACGAATCCTTGTCCGCGCTCAGCTCCAGCGTCACTTCCTCCCGCCGCTTGCCGGCATTACGCACCACCAACCCATCCAGATGCTCACGGAAAAACACCGTCGGCACTTTCAGATGCAGCAACCGATCGCTCTCCACCGTGTGCAGCAACAGATGAATCCATTCGTACTGCCCGATCTGCAAACGCCCCACGGGAATGTCGAACCACCAGATGTTGCGTTTCTTGTCCAGCAGAGTGAAGTGGCAGTTATTCACGCCGAGCACGTTGCCGCCCAGTTCTTTGTTGCGACGAGCAATGGCCTGGGGTTTATCGAGTTTCATACGGTTCCTAAAGCTGGGGTCCTGCGGATATGACGCTTCGGCCCAGTGGCCGAATCCGACCGGCATTTTGCTGGCAAACCCCGCGAACATAAAGCCCGGCGCCGGATAATCCGCCACGCATTTCATCGGTTTTTCGTTTTTTTCCTCAGCCCTGAACAAAAAAATTGAAACTCTGCGCACTGGCTATCAGTCAATCTTTATGTCGATGGTTGACGCTAATTTTTCTATTGGGAGAAATACCATGAGCGGCACTACAGATAAAATCAAAGGCAAAACCAACGAAATCGTCGGTGAAGCCAAGCAAAAAATGTCCAGCGATCCAAAGACTCAAGCCAAGGGCGCAGCCCAGGAAGCCAAGGGCAAGGCCCAGCAAGTCAAAGGCGCGGTAAAAGACAACCTCAAGAAGTAACACGCTTCGATAACGGCACGTCTACACAGCGGTCATCCTCGGATGGCCGCTGTGCTGTCCGGGCCACTTGGCTCGAGTGATCGCAAGTGTTTCACTCGTCAGCTCTCAAGGTCCGCCCTCGGGGAATTTCCTCGACGGGACACAGAGACCCGGTCATGCGACGAAAGGAGACGCTATGATATTTGCAGATTTACGCGCACTGTCCTTCAAGCAAGTGATGGTCCGCACCGTCAAAGAATTCCTCGACGACGAAATGTCGACTTATGCCTCGGCGCTCGCCTACCAGATGCTGTTTTCGCTGTTTCCCTTCCTGCTGTTCCTGATCGCACTGATCGGCTTCCTGCACCTGCCCGATTTTTTTACCTGGCTTCGGGAGCAGGCCACTTACGTGTTGCCGTCTCAGGCGCTGGATCAGGTCAACCCGATCATCGATCAATTGCAGCAATCCAAAGGCGGCCTGCTGTCGGTGGGTATCGTCATTGCCTTGTGGACCGCTTCGGCGGGCGTGCGGCTGATGATGAGCGCCATGAATGCTGCCTACGATGTCCCGGAAGAACGCCCGGCCTGGAAGCGTATCCCGCTGTCGGTGGCTTACACCGTGGGCTTTGCCGGGGTGTTGCTGACGGTGGCGGCGCTGATGGTGCTGGGGCCGCAGGTGATGACCTGGCTGGCCGAACAGATCGGCATGGAGTACTTCATCGTGACCTTGTGGACCATCGCCCGCTGGCCGCTGATTGTGGTACTGCTGATGATCGCGGTGGCGCTGATCTATTACGTCATGCCAGACGTGAAGCAGCGTTTTCGTTTCATTACCCCAGGTTCGGTGTTGGCGGTGGTGGTGTGGATCGTGGCTTCAGTCGGTTTCGGGGTCTACGTGAAAAACTTCGCCGATTACAACGCCATGTATGGCAGCATCGGGGCGATCATCGTGTTGCTGTTGTACTTTTATATCTCCTCGGCCGTATTGCTGCTGGGCGCAGAGATGAACGCAGTGATCGAACACATGTCCGCCGAAGGCAAAGACAAAGGCGAGAAAGACCCGAACGAAAGCCCGGCCGCAAAGATGCAGCGTGGTCCTGCCGACGGCGTAGGCAGTCAAAAAGATACCGACCCCGACTTTCACCGGGTCTGATCAGGAATACCCCAGATGATTCGCGAAATTTTGAAAATGGGTGACGAGCGCCTGCTACGTGTTGCCCCGCCGGTGCCAACGTCGCTGTTTGGCTCGGCAGAGTTGCAAGCGTTGATCAGCGACATGTTCGAGACCATGGAGCACGTCGGCGGTGTCGGCCTGGCTGCCCCGCAGATCGGTGTCGATCTGCAAGTGGTGATCTTTGGCTTCGAGCGCAGCGATCGTTACCCGGACGCCGAGCCGGTGCCGCAGACAGTGTTGCTCAACCCGTTGATCACGCCGCTCAATCCGCTGCTGGAGGAGGGCTGGGAAGGCTGCCTGTCGGTGCCGGGTTTGCGCGGTGTGGTCCAGCGTTATCAGAGCATTCGCTACGAGGGCTTCGACCCCGAGGGGCAGCCGATCCAGCGAATTGCCAATGGCTTTCATGCGCGAGTGGTACAGCACGAGTGCGATCACTTGATCGGTCGGCTGTACCCCTCGCGGATCACTGATTTCGGCCGGTTTGGTTTTACCGAGGTGTTGTTCCCCGGTATCGACGCCGCCGCCGACGATTGAGCGCGACATTTCACGGCTTGATGAAACGCAGGGTCATGCGGTCCGACTCGCCAATGGCCAGGTATTTCGCCTTGTCCTGCTCACCCAGACGCAAGGTCGGCGGCAATGTCCAGACGCCCTGAAGGTAGTCCTTGGTATCCTTGGGGTTGGCGTTGATCTCGCTTTCGCCGGCCAGCTTGAAACCGGCGTCGGTGGCCAGTTTGACCACATAGGCGGTGGGTAGATAACCGCTTTGCTTGATGCGCTCCAGCGACTCGTCGGCAGGTCCCCGGTGATCCACCACGCCCAGCGTGCCGCCATGTTTGAGAACCTTGAAGAAGGCCTTGAACATGGCCGGTGCAGTGTCGGCCATCACCCAGTTATGCACGTTGCGAAAGGTCAGCACGGTGTCCGCCGAACCGGCTGCGCCGAACCGTGGCTGCTGGGGCAGGAAGGTGACGACACTGCTCTTGGCGTAATGCGCCGGGTCGGCCGTGAACTTGTCCTGCAGGGCATGGCTGGTGCTTTGCGCTTCGACGGCGGCGACGTAATGGCCTTTGTCCTGCAGCAGCGGGCCCAGCAGTTCGCTGTACCAGCCGTTGCCCGGGGTAATCTCGATCACCGTCTGTTGCGGGCGAAGGCCGAAAAATTGCAGCGTCTGCTGTGGGTGGCGATATTGATCGCGACCGCTGTTCTGCGGATCGCGCCAGGTGCCTTGGAGGACCTGCGCAAAGGCGGCGTCGGAAACAGTCGAGGCGGGGGCGGCGAGGGTGTGTAGCGAGACGAGGGCCAGGGCAGCGCCGGCCAGCAGCTTGAAAGTCATGTCAGTCCTTGAGGGCAAGAGTCGGTCGAGGCTAGCACAGGATGGTTGGGCTCGCGCCTTTCGCAAAACCATCAGACCACGATGGCCGCTAAGCGGTTTGACGGTCCAATCCCATCGCCAGCAGAAACTTGCTTTGCCGGTAGCGAATCAAGCGTTCTGCCAGCGAGATCGGCAACACCGGATCGATATGGAATCCCAGATTTTCATAGAAAACCTGCAAGTCCGGATGGCAGAACAGCCACACGTGCCCCTCTACGCTGGCGACTGCGGCCTGAACCAGGCGCCGCGCCACATGTTGCCCGCGACATTCATCGGCCACCAGCAACCCCGTCAGCCACACACCATGGCTCACCGGTGTCAGGCTCAAGCCAGCAATGATCGAGACGTCGCGAGCCACCCACAGCGTCGCGCCGTTGGCCGCGCGCATGGCCGAACGCTGGTCGCGGTAGAACTTGTTGAGCAGTTGCCTCGACTCGCCGGGCAACGGCGTGAAAGTGATATCGCAAGCGGCGGACATGAAGGCACTCGTCACCAATGTAAACAGGCCGGGATAATACCTGACCCGGCGTGGGGCGGTTCGCCCCGTGGACGAATCCTTGTAACATCCAGGTCTTCGATAATACCGACACGGATGTTTGCCCGATCATGCAGTTCACCAGCGGCTTCCTGCTCAGTCTTTCCCTGTGCCTGGACATCGGCATCGCCAACATCGCCATGATTACCCTCGCCATGCAACGTGGCTACCTGCAAGGCTTCTGGCTGGGCCTGGGCACCTGCTTCGGTGATCTGGCCTACGCCATTCTGGCCCTGGCCGGCATGACCGTGGTGCTGCAATACAGCAGCGTGCGCTGGGGGCTTTGGCTGGGTGGTTCTGCGTTGCTGGTCTATTTTGCAGTGAAGATGCTGATCAGCGCATGGCGCGGGCCTGGCCCTCTGCACGAGGCCGATCAAGGAGCATTACGCAGCGGTTGGCGGGATTTTGCCCGTGGGGTGTTCCTGGCCATGTCCTCGCCCACCGCCATCCTCTGGTTCGCCGCCGTGGGCGGTGTGCTGATCTCCCGTTCGGGGGCCAGCGGGCCGGTTGGGGCGGGGTTGTTTCTCTCGGGCTTCTTCAGCGCCGGGGTGCTCTGGTGCGCCGTGTTGTGCCTGGTTGCCAGCCAGGGCGGGCGGTTGCTGGGCGCCCAGCTGCTACGCTGGTCGTATCTGGCTTCAGCGGCGATCTTCTGTTATTTCGCGGTGTATGTGATCGGCTCGGGCTATGCCGAATTCATTCTCAAGGCCGCCATCACGTCTTGATGGATTGCTGCTATACCTGTGGTGTATCCAGACAGGTGGGTACACCTTAGCGAGGCTGCAATCATGAAAGGCATGGATTCGAAAAAAGCGGCAAAGAAAAAGCCCAGCAAATCGGCCGATGAAAAACGCGCCGAGAAGAAAGCAAAGAAAGCCGGTGTCGGGCTGTTTGGTCATTGACGGCAAAATTGACTATGGTGAGGCAACCTGTATCCAGAGCGCCCCACCATGTCAGAGAGCAGTACAGAAACCTCCCTCCTTGTCCCCGTCCGTTTTGAAGACGGTCGCGCCTTGATCGTGGCCGGTTTCGGCCAGCGTTTCACCCTCGACACCAATAGCGGCATACCCGCCTTGTGGCAAGAATTCGCCCCCTTCCTGGGCAAGGTGCCCGGCCAGCAGGGCACTGTCAGCTATGGCGTGTGCTGTCATCCGGATGGTCAAGGTGGGTTTGAATACATTGCCGGCGTCGAGGTTGACACCCTGCAAGGGCTGCCCGACGAGTTTCGCTCGGTGCAGTTGGCGCCACAGCGCTACGCGGTGTTCGAGCACACCGGGCACATTTCCAGCATGGGTCAGACGTTCAAGGCGATCTGGCAGGAGTGGCTGCCGAGCAGTGAGTTCGACGCCGCCGATGCGCCCGAATTCGAGCGCTACGACGAGGCCTTCGACCCGCTGACGGGCACCGGCGGGCTGGAGATCTGGCTGCCTCTGCGCAACTGAGCAGAGGCAGGACGGATCACTTGGCGGCGGCACTCTCGCAGCTGTGGAAGATGTCCAGGTCCGGCTGATAGACGCTGGTCTGAATGCCCATCAGGCCCAGCACCGAGTGGAACATGTAGTCGTGGCTCAGGTCCTTCTCGTCACGCTTGCCTTCCAGGCAACTGCGGTCGACGCCCGCATCCTTGAGAGTCTGGTTACCGAACCAGAACACCATCGGTACGTGGATCTGCGTTTCCGGGGCAATGGCGTAAGGTGCGGCGTGCAGGTACATGCCGTTTTCGCCCAGCGATTCGCCGTGGTCCGAAACGTACAGCATCGAGGTGTCGTACTTGTCCTGGTTGTTTTTCAGCAGCGCCACGACCTGTGCCAGGAAGTGGTCCGTGTACAGGATCGTGTTGTCGTACACATTCACCAGTTCATCATGGCTACAACTGCCCAACTGGTTGGTGCGGCACACCGGGGTGAACACTTCCTTGTCCTTCGGATAACGGTCGTAATACTCGGGACCGTGGCTGCCGTCGGCGTGCAGGACGATGATGGCGTTGTCGGTCAGGCTGTTGATGTAGTCCTGCAGGCCGACCAGCAGCGATTCATCCAGGCAGCGATTACCGTCGCAGAAGGGGCTGGCCTGGCTCTTCGGAATGTCCTTGTGGGGCACGCGCAGGCAGGTGCCCTTGCAGTCGCTGTTGTTGTCCAGCCACAGCACTTGCACGCCGGCACGCTGGGCGATGTCCAGCAGGCCTTCGTAGGTCTTGCCCTTCTTGTCGCTGTATTCCTTGCGCGGGAACATCGAAAACATGCACGGCACCGACACAGCGGTGGACGTGCCGCAGGAATGCACTTGGGTGAAGTTGAGGATGTCCAGCTTCTTCAGTTCAGGGTTGGTTTCCCGTGGGTAGCCATTGAGTGAGAAATGGTCGGCGCGGGCGGTTTCACCGACCACGAAGATCATCAGGCTCTTCTTCGGACGCTGTTGCTCGGTGGGGCTCATGCGCGCATCGGCACCCACGGTCTGGACCTTGATGTCCTGCTTGATGCCCAGCTGACCCTTGCCCAGCTTGGCGACTGCATAGATGTAGTTGGTCGGGTTGATGAAGTGGGTCAGCTTGTCCGGTTGGCGAAACACCGGCCCGTAGGTGGAGTAGTAGGCGCCCACGGACACCAGAATCAGCACCGCACAGCCCAGCATTACCAACAGTTTGTTCAGCAGGCCGGGCAGCGGACGGCGGTAGGCCACCGGCCAGCGCCAGATCAGGATGATCGGCAGCACGCCCAGCACGCCCAGGTAGACGAACATTTTCGGGCTCAACAGCGCTTTGGCTTCTCCGGCGTTGGTTTCCAGAATGTTCTGGATCATCACCGTGTCGATGGCGATGCCGTAGTCATTCATGAAGTACGCGGCGGACGCCGAGCACAAGACGATGATCGACAAGATCGGCTTGAGCAACGGACGAAACGAGAACGGCATCAACAGCAGGCTGAAGGCGGCCCAAAGGAAGACGGCGAAGGACACGTCGAAGCCGATGGCCTTGAGGCCTTCGAGCTGTACCAGCGAAGTGACCGCCTTCCAGGTTTCGAAGTTGTACAACGCCACCAGCGCCAGTGAAAACAGCAAGACCAGCCGGGTGGAGCTGACACGCTTGAGCATGAATAAAGTCCCTGTGTTGAAGTATTACGAAATCGATACGCCGCAGAGCGGCAGAAAGTTAGCGGTCACGTCGTCAAAAAAATGTGAACAATGTTACGTCATATTTTCAGCGACAGCCGCCGTTCATAGCCCGTTCGCCCTCGGTAGGCGGTCCCGCAATCCACCCAGCCCTCGCTGTGGTAGAGGTGCATGGCCGCCTGGTTTTCACTGTCCACCGACAGCATCAGTTGCCTGACCTTGGGCCACTGCTGGCGGCTGACTGCCGCCAGCCCGCGCAGGCAGGCGCGCCCGTAGCCGCGACCTTGCAACCGGCAATCGACCTGCAAGGCATGCAACGTCGCGGCTTTCTCGTCGGCCCAGGGCGGCAGGAAAGGGGGTCTTTTGAGCAGCAGAAAGGCCACCGGACGGCTGTCGTCGAGCAGAGCAAAACCCTTGATCCCAGGGCAGGGCGCGCTCTGCAAGGTATGCAGCGCACCATGGATATCACCCGAGTAAAGCTTTTGCTCGGGCAGTATCTGCAGCTCGGTCAATTGCTGCTGTTGCTCGGCAGTGAGCCGGTCATAATCCAAAAGGCGGGTGGACACGGACAGTTCCTTTGCGCGTGCGGCAGGCCAGTCCTGGCACATACGCGCAGACCGGCCGAGTTTAACGGGGTGGGGGGGTGGATGTAAAAAGGTGTTTCCTAGCGACTCCCCGCAAGTGGCAAGTTCTGCTGGGCGTCGCGTCGTTCGGCCTGCAACCCCGGCTGGGCCTTGAGCAAGCGGGAAAATGCCAGCTTGTCGATGGGCCGACTGAGGAAGTAACCCTGCACCTCGTGGCAATCGTCCAGGCCCAGGGTGTCGAGTTGCTCTTGGGTCTCGACGCCTTCCGCGGTGACGGTCAGCCCCATGGCCTTGCCCAGGTTGATGATTGCCTGCACCACCGCGTGGTCGTTGACGCCGTTGCCCATGGAAGCGATGAAGCGCTTGTCGATCTTCAGGCCGTCGAACGGATAGGTGCGCAGGTAACCCAATGACGAATAGCCCGTGCCGAAATCGTCCATGTTCAAGCGCACGCCCAATTCCTTGAGCGCGATCATGATGCCGAGGGCGCCATCCACGTCGTTGAGCATCACGTTCTCGGTAATTTCCAGCTCCAGCCGTGAGGCCGGAAAACCGGTGGACACCAGCACATCGCGCACATCTTTGACCACGTCGCTGCGAGTGAACTGCGCGGGTGACAGGTTGACCGAGACCATCATCGGCACTGGCCAGTCCAGGGCGGTTTGGCAAGCTTCGCGCAATACCCAGCGACCGAGCGGCACGATCAGTTCGGTCTGCTCGGCGAGCGGGATGAAGTTATCCGGTCCGATCAGCCCCTCGGTCGGATGCTGCCAGCGCACCAGGGCTTCCACGGAGACGATTTCCTGACCGTCAAGGCGGTAGCGCGGCTGGAAATGCAGAACGAATTGATTGTGCTGAATCGCCTGGCGCAGCTCGGTTTCCAGCTGGCGACGGTGTTGTATGCGCTCATTCATCTGTGCGGCAAAGTAACGCCACGTGTTCTTGCCATCCGTCTTGGCTTGATAGAGTGCAATGTCGGCACAGCGGATCAGCTCGCTGGCGTTGTAACTCTCCACGCCGCTTTGCGCCACGCCGATGCTGACGCCGACGTGGAGCGTCTGGCCGTCATGGAAGATGGGGCGTTGCAGGTTGTCGATCAGCCGGGTGCAGAACCGATCGATTTCCAGGCGGTGGTGCATGTTGGCCAACACGATGACGAATTCATCGCCGCCAATGCGAGCCACCAGGTCGTGATCCCGGGTGCTATCGCGCAGGCGAATGGCCACTTCCAGCAAAACCGCGTCCCCGGCGGGATAGCCAAGGGAGTCGTTGATCGGTTTGAAGCTGTCCAAGTCCAGCAGCAGCACGCTGAGAGGCGACTGTTCCTTGAGGGCCAGGGCGTCCTCCAGGTAACGGGTCAAGTTGTTGCGGTTGCTCAGGCCGGTCAAGGCATCGTGCTGCGACAGGTGCTGGATTTGTGCGTGGGCGGCCACCTCATCGGTGATGTCGCTGGCCGTCCCGCGAAATCCGCAGACCTGCCCGGCGACCAACACGGGCCGCGCCGAGATGCGCGAATAGCGCAATTGGCTCAGTTGGTCGCGGTAGTGGCAGCGCAGCTGAGTGACGTTGGCGCTGTCGTTGAGGGTTTGCATCCACAGGGTCAGCGGCGTGGTTTCGCACTGCAGCAGATCGTCGATGGGCTGGCCCAGCCAGTGCTCGGCGGTGAACCCCGTGACTTCGGCGAAACGTCCCGACAGGTAAGTGACGCGGCACTCGGAGTCGGTCTCCCAGATCCAGTCCGACGCGGCTTCCGCTACTGCGCGAAAGCGGTCCTCGCTGGCCTCCAGGGCCAGGTTGCTGTGGGCCAGGTCAGTGAAGTTGGACGCAATAGTGCGCGATGCGCGAATGGCGAAGCGGAAAAAATACGCCAGCAGGCTGCCAAGTACCAGCAATGCCACGCCCAGGGCCGGCAGCACCGCATGCAGCAGGCGCAGCCCGGGGCGGGGTGGATGCCAGGTCAGACTGAAGCCTGTCTGGTCCAGGGCCAGATGGGGCTGTTCGGGGTTCAGCTGCGTGTCGCCGACCAGCGCCAACTCGCGCAAATCATAGTCTTGCCCCAGTTTGCGCAGCTTGGTCGGGGTCAGCAGGTCGGCGAAAACCAGCATGGAGGTGCTGCGCGAGTCCACCGCCGGATGGCCATCGTTGGGCAGGATGGCGGCGGCACTGATGATCGCCGGCCAGCCTTCAAACAGGGCGTAGTGGCTGATGGCGGCACTCTGGACGCTTTGATTCTGAACTTCATCGAGCAGTTGGCCACTGGGGATGGACAACAGGCTGTCCATGTTGTCCTGACTAAGCTGGCCCCGGACCATGGCGTATTTGCTGCCCTGGCGATCGGCCACGAAGACGCCGTCATAACCGCTGACAGTGAACAGGCTGCGTCCCAGGTTGCTGGCGGTGTAGGCCCAGTCGCTGTCGACCTGACCGTCCAGGTGGTTATAGCCCGAGGTCCAGAGGGAGTAACCGATCAGGTCATTACCGGCCGCTGCGGTACGGTCACGCAACGCGCGGTCGGCATAGAAGAGGCTTTGCTGGCGCGCCTCCTGATCCAGGGTCCGCGAGATATTCCACAGCCCGCCGGCCACCACCAGCACACCGAGGCAGAACAGCACGGCGATGGTCAGCATGAGCTTGCGCGTGTGCAATCGGTGGTTCATGGCAACCGCAGCAGAGCCGGCGGGCGTGTCCATTGAGCCTGTCCCTTTAGATGAACAAATTCCTTGTTATCCGCAGGAGTATGGATCCACCACCGGCAAAGGCGAGGTCTCGGGCAATGTGTCGGACGAAATGCACGTTTGTACATTTCGAAATATCGGTTACATAACGGTGTGCGGTTGTTGCAAGCCACTGATGCTGACCCGGTTGCGCCCGTTGTTCTTGGCCACGTACAAGGCCTTGTCTGCCTCGTGCAACCAGTTGGCCGGCTCGCTGAAATCAGAGCGAAAGGCCGCCAGGCCGATGCTCAGGGTCACCCGCAGGTGCGGCTCCAGTGAGTGCCGGTAACGGTGCAGGGCCAGGCGCACGCGCTCCATGGCGTCGTTGGCCTGGGCCACCGAGACGCGGGGCAGAATCACACAGAATTCGTCGCCGCCGTAACGGCCTGCCAGGTCGCAGTCGCGCAGCGTGCGCCGCAGTTCGGTGGTGAGTTGGCGCAGTACGCTGTCGCCGACGATGTGACCGTAATTGTCATTAATGTGCTTGAAGTGGTCCACGTCGATGATGGCGATGACTGCATCACAGCGCTCCTGACGGCATTTGTGAAACTTGAGTTGCAGCAGGTCCTTCCAGGCGCCGTGGTTGAGCAGTCCGGTGAGGCTGTCGGTGCGGCTCA
This sequence comes from Pseudomonas sp. dw_358, assembly GCF_018449655.1. Lineage (GTDB taxonomy): Bacteria > Pseudomonadota > Gammaproteobacteria > Pseudomonadales > Pseudomonadaceae > Aquipseudomonas. Next base: position 84,213 of record NZ_JAAVUX010000003.1, on the reverse strand, counting down.
GGGCGCTGAGTTCGCGTTTATGTTCCGAGAGCTGCAACGCCAGCGTGTAGGAAACCCAGCCGAGGGCAAAGGGGTAGAGGGTCAACATCGGCAAGCATGCCCACACTTGGGTCTGGGTGACCACAGGCTGCCATCCGAAGCCGAGCAGAGCCGTACCGATAGCTGCCCCCAATAGCTGCACCAGCGCCCCGCGCAGGAACAGTGGGCGGCCGCCGGCGGCGACGTTGTCCATGGTCATCATGGCCAGCACGGTGATACTGGGCAGCGGATTGAAGTGCATCGCGGCCGCCCAGAAGCCCCCGGACAGCGAGTCCCAGAGCAGATTGCGCTGTTCGGCGCGGTAGGGCGAGCGCGAGCGTCGTGCCAGCTGGTAGGCCAGATGCGGCCAGCCGAGGCCATTGATCACCGCCGCCGCCCACATCCAGGTGGGTGGCGCTAGCGGGTACAGTGCACCGAGTACGGCAATCAGGCCAAAACACGAGCCGATGGTCCTGGGTAAATAAATACGTTTGGCAAAGGACAGGCCCTTGCCGTTATTGTTTTGCGTCCCCATACCTCTATTCGAATCCCTGGTGTCTATTGGGTTGCTCAGGCATTAGCAAGAGTCGTGCTCAAATCCTTTTGCCACCCAGATGACTTGCCCGTCGATCATTGGAGTACTTGTGCTTATGGCCCCGCAACCTGTCGACGCCCAGTCCGTTTCAGCCACGCCGATGCCTTCGGTGTGCGTCAACGGCCAGTATCGCAATCTGGTCACCTTGCCCCGGGACGGCTTTCTGAAAAAGCTGCGCATCGGAGTCAAGTACCTGTTGCTGCGCAAGCCGGCCAATACCCGTCCCGCTGCCCCGCTGCCGGTCTTGCCGCTGAACAGGCAGGCCTTGCTTGATGCGCCGGACAACAGCCTATGGCGGCTGGGGCACTCGACCATCCTGCTCAAGGCCCGGGGCCAGTTCTTCATCACCGACCCGGTGTTCGGCGAACGCGCTTCACCGGTGCAGTGGGCCGGCCCCAAGCGCTTTCACGCACCTCCCATCAATCTGGATGACCTGCCGCCGATCAAGGCGGTGATCCTTTCCCACGACCACTACGATCACCTCGACCAGGAGGCGGTGTTACGTCTGGCGCCGCGTACCGAACACTTTCTCACCACCTTGGGCGTCGGCGATCGGCTGATTGCCTGGGGGATTGCGGCCAGCAAGGTACGGCAACTGGACTGGTGGGAGGAGGTTGAAATCGATGGGACCCGTTTCGCCGCCACGCCGACGCAGCATTTCTCCGGGCGCAGCCTGACGGACAGCAACAGCACGCTGTGGGCCTCCTGGGTGATGATCGAGCCGCAGTGGCGCGTGTTCTTCAGCGGCGACTCCGGTTATTTTCCGGGTTTCAAGCAGATCGGCGACCGCTACGGCCCCTTCGACCTGACCTTGATGGAGACCGGCGCCTACAACGTCAACTGGCCCAGCGTGCATATGCAGCCGGAAGAAAGCCTTCAGGCCCACCTCGATGTGCAGGGCCGCCGCATGCTGCCGATCCATAACGGCACTTTCGACTTGTCCATGCACAGCTGGCAGGAGCCTTTCGAGCGCATCGTGGCCTTGGCTGCGGCGGCCAGGGTGCCGATCAGCACGCCGATGATGGGCCAGCGCGAGGATATTCTGGCGCCCAATGCCGGTGAATGGTGGTGGCAGGGGATCGGCAGTGAGGCGGGGGAGCCGACTTTTACGGCCGATTGACCCGTTTCTTCTCCGGCTGTTTGCCCCCTGCAGCTTCGCTGCGCACCTGAGCGTGGCTGAGCAGGGCAAAGATAAAACTGCCGCCGATGATATTGCCGGCCAGGGTCGGCCCGGCAAAGTGCATCAGAAACTCGCTCCAGCTCGCCTCGCCGGCCCACACCAGGTAGGACACCTCGGCCGAGCCGACGACGATGTGGGTGAAATCACCCAGCGCCATCAGGTAAGTGATCAGAATGATCACCCAGATCTTCGCGCTTTCCTGGGACGGGATCATCCAGACGAGGGTGGCGATCATCCAGCCCGAGATGATCCCCTTGGCGAACATCTGCGGCACGTTGTTTTCCATGACTTTGCGGCCGATCTCCAGGAAGGCGCGGTCAGTCTGGGTGTCGAAGATCGGCAGGTGCAGCATCACGTAGCTGACCAGCAGGGTCCCGGCCAGATTGCCCGCCAGCACCACGCCCCACAGACGCAGCAACCGCCCGAAATTATTCAGGGTCGGCTTGGTCATCACTGGCAGCACGGCGGTGAGGGTGTTCTCGGTGAACAGTTGCTGGCGCGCGAGAATCACCGCAAGAAAACCGGCTGAATAGCCCAGGCTGGCAATCACCTTGCTCGCTTCGGTGTCGGGCAGACGGGCATTGAACAAGCCCATGGCCATCAGCGACAGGCCCATGGTCAACCCGGCTGCCAACGCCGACCACCACAGTGCCGCGACGCTGCGCTCCAGCTCCTGATCGCCTTCGGCGCGGATGATCTCGTGCAGCAGGGCCGCGCGGGGTGCCTGTTTTTGCGCGGCTTCGTGTTCTTCATCGGGCGACAGGCCGGGGGTTTTTTCGTGTTCGGTCACATGTTTGTCCATGGGGCTGGCCTGGTGATAGCAGAAGGGCTACAAGACAGACCTTCGCCCCTGTGGATAGTTGCCCGCCCGGGTTTCAGCGAACCCCGACGGCCGGCCCCAGATTGAATACTTCCCGCAGCGCCTGGGTATAGGCCCGGTTGCCCAATTGCATGCTGTTGTTATGGTTGGCGCCCGGCACCAGCAGCAGGCGCTTAGGCTCGATGGCGGCGGCATAGAGTTCGCGGCTGAAGCGCGAAGGCACGTAGGGATCGTCGGCGCCATGGACGATCAGCACCGGCATGTCGATGTCAGCGATCTTGTCGATGGAGTCGAACTTCTCCGAAAGAATCCAGCGCACCGGCAACGAGGTATGGATCACCGCCGCTGCCACCGAACCCAGGTCAGTGAAGGTGGACTCGATCACCAGGCCGGCGGCGCGGTTCTGCACCGGATCCTTGGCGATGCGCTCGGCCAGGTCCACCGCAATCGCCCCGCCCAGTGAATGACCGTAGATATAGCGTTTGCGGGCGTCGGGCTGGAATTTGAGTAATTGCGTCCAGCCAGCCTGGGCGTCCTCATAGACCGTACGCTCGGAAGGCAGATCGCCGGGGCTTTGGCCAAAGCCGCGATAATCGATGGCCAGCACCGCGAAACCCATGTCATGCAGCTCGCCGATGCGCCGTAACTGCGCGGTCAGGTTCCATCGGGTGCCGTGCAGGTACAGCACGGCCGGGGCATCGGCGCGGCTGGCAGGCCACCACCAGGCGTGGAGTGATTGCTTGAAGTTCGAGAGGCTTTGTACGGGGATGTTCAGCTCCTGCACGCCGACAGGCAAACCGTCAAACCAGCTGGCTGTGCCCGGCTCGATGTTGAACAGCAGCTCGCGCTCCTTGAGGTGCAAGCGCGAGCAGCCATAGGGCAGGCCGACGGCAATCAGCGTGGCCATGACCAGCATCAGCCAGCTGCGGCGGCGTAGGGCGAGTGTGGGCATGCGCGGGCCTCGGGCTTTCGGAAGAGGGGAGAAGCGTCATGCAACTGCAACACGCTGTCTCAGGGTAGAGTTAATGTTGTTCAAATCATTTCATGAAACTTTCTGCATCAACGGCTGAAACCAAAAGGAGCCCCGGATGAGCCCTGCGATTCGCACTGCTGTTCTTGCTGTATCGGCCTGGTTGAGCACAACTTGCCTGGCTCAGGAGCAACCCAGTGTGTATCAGGGGACCCTGGGTCCGGCCAAGGTGGTGATGGAGCTGGACATGACCGATCCGGCCCAGGTCAGTGGCCGCTACTTCTACGAAAAATACCACCGCGACCTGGCGTTGGTCGGCGCCTTGGAGGGCGAACAGCTTGAGCTGAACGAGGGCCTGGAAAATTTCGATGAGGCCCCGCGCCCGGTGCTCAGTCTGCATGCCGACGGCGCCCAGGGCTGGACGGGCCAGTGGCGCGATCCCAAGGGCAAGACCTTGGCCATCAGCCTCAAGCCGGCTCAGTTGACGCCGGAGGCCGCCGATACCGAGCCGTTCTGGCATGATCTGCGCAGTTCATCGCCCTACGAGTACCTGCGGCTGAGTGCACTGGACCTGGTCGATGGAAAGGCCGAGGAGCGCCAGGGTTACCGCCTGCAATGGCAAGAAGAGCCTGGTTCAAAAATTACCCTGTTCCAGTTGCTCGACGGTTACCCCAGGGCGCAGTTGACGACCCTCAACCGCGAACTGCATGGGCGTCTGTGGAGTGAAGTCAGTGCCTTTCATGCCTGTATGCTGGGGGCCAGCCGGATGGGCGAGGGCGAGTTCGAGCAGACGGTAACGCCGCAACTGTTCACCCCGGATATTCTCAGTGTGAATATCTTCACCAGCTACAACTGTGGCGGCGCGCACCCGGATTTTGGCGACGCCCCGCTCAACATCGATGTGCGCAGCGGCCAGCCGCTGTCCCTCGAAGACGTGCTGTGGGTGGGCGAGGGCAAGGCCATGCACTACGACGATCGCGACGGCGCCACCCCTTCGGACCGCTCCGATGTGGATTTCGACACCTTCACCCAGTACCGCGAAAAGACCCTGGCGCCTTGGCTGGTGGAGCAATTCAAGCACCTGTATCCGCAGCAAATGACGAAAACCACGGACGACGACTGCGATTACAGCGACCCGCAGGTCTGGCGCTTCCCGGCCTGGTATTTTACCCCCAAGGGCCTGTACCTGGGGCCGGGTTTTGCCCGGGTCATGCGCGCCTGCGAAGGCACAGACTGGACGGTGCTGCCCTACAGCCTGCTGCGCCAGCACCCCGGTGGCGTGGCCTTGCCACTGCCGCAAGGCTGATAGCACTGGAGATCGGGCCCGGCATGGCTTTTAATGAGTGGCTTGGCCATTGCACTCCGGTGATGGCCGCCAGCCGCCGGACCCTTTTTCATGTCGATTCCGCTCAGCAGCGAACCCCTCAGCGAAGATCAGCTCAACGTGCTTGAGGACGTGCTCGAGAAATACCGCACCGAAGCCTCGGTGCTCAATGTGTCCGAACTGGACGGCTTCTTCACGGCGGTGGTCTCCGGCCCCGCAGCGGTCGGTTTCGACGATTGGTATACCATGCTGTGGGGGGCGCCGGAATACCTGCCGGTGTGGAATGACGAACAGGAATTCGAGCAGTTTTTCACCTTGCTGATTCAGCACATGAACAACATTGCCACGATGCTGACCGAATACCCCGAGGACTTCGAGCCGTTGTTCAACGAAGTTGAAGTCGACGGCGAAATGCTGTTGGTCGTCGAAGACTGGTGCTTCGGCTACATGCGTGGCATGAGCGTGGGCAATGGTTGGCCGGTGTTGCCGGAGGATCAGCAGCAGTACCTTTCTGCCATCATCCTGCACACCGAAGAGGACGATCTGCTGGAAGGCGACAACCCGCTGCAAATCGACGCCATGGAAGTGGTCGGCTTCATTCCCGCCGCCGCCGTGCAATTGCAACAGTACTGGCTGGGCCATCGGGTCGAGTTCCTGCCGCGCCGCGTCGAGCCCAAGACCGGCCGCAACGACCCATGTCCCTGCGGCAGCGGCAAGAAATTCAAGCAATGCTGTCTGCATTGAAATCCAAAGGTTGACAGTGGGTGACAAACCCGTAGAATGCCGCGCCACAGCAGGCACGTAGCTCAGTTGGTTAGAGCACCACCTTGACATGGTGGGGGTCGTTGGTTCGAGTCCAATCGCGCCTACCAAATAAAATCCGTTCTGCTGGGCGGTGAAAAAAGGGCGACCCACAAGGTCGCCTTTTTTGTTGTCTACGGGTCTTAGGTCCTCGACCCCCCGAGCTGGCTGAATTGCTGCATGGGTCACAGAAAGCACATACCTCAGGGAATTTAAACAGGGGGGAAGGCTCTAACTCAGTTCAACCGGGCTAGAGTCAGAAAACCCTGCCCTTCATCTGTGAACCATGGACTGCCTGTGACGAATGATTGAACCAGCCATCACGCCCCTTGCCGGTGCACGCATCCTGGTAGTGGAGGACGAAGAAGTGTTGCGCGTGTTGACCGACGATATTCTTTCGGAAGAAGGTTTTATTGTCAGTCAGGTTCCCAATGCCGAGGAAGGCCTGAAATATCTCGCCGAGCACAGCCACGAATGCGATGTGGTACTGGTGGATGTGCGCATGCCCGGTGCACTGGACGGGATCGATTTCGCCCATGTGGTCGAGGCGGTCTGGCCGCATATTTCCATTGTCATCGTTTCTGGCTACACCAATTCCCAGACACCTGCCCCGCGCTCGGCGGTGATGCTGCGCAAACCCTGGCGCCTGGACACCCTGGTGGCCGCAGTGACCACGGCCAGCAAAAAGCGCCTCCTCTGAGGTCAGCGCCCTTCCATTACCCGTTTGATCATGGCCGCATGCCCGGCCTTGTCGTCAGCGCGGGAGATGATCTGCACCACTGACAGGGTTTTCCCGGAGCCGGCGATGAAGCTGGTGACCAACGTCGGCCCGCCGCCCATGGTGGCCGTACTGTCCACTCGGCTTGTTGGCAGCTTTTTCAACGTGAGTTTCTGGCTGGCAGTCTGCTTGAAGTCCGGAGCGGCCTTGGTCTGATCGGCGACATAGTCGGCAGTGGCCTTGTCGAGGAAGTCTTTGTCGCCGACGCTGACGCCCGCAGGGACCGGGACCTGGGTGGCGATCACCACGCGTTTGCTTTTCTCGCTGGAGTACATCGTCCCGCTGGAACCTGCAGTACCGCTCTGCACGTCGCCTGGCGCCATGGCTTCGGCGGTGTAGCTCTTGGGCAAGGTGAAGCTGAACTTGCCGTTCAGGGTCGAAACCTTTGGGCCGGTTTCAACGGGGGCGGCGGATTTTGCGTGATGCCTGGGGTGAGGGTGGGTCTGGGCAAGAGCGAGCGGGGCCGTCAGGGCCAGGCCCAACCCGAGTAAAGCAGCAACAGGTAAACGCGACATGGCAATCTCCGGAAACAATTGCCCGAGTTTACCCCATCGTTCAGCCACGCAAAGCGCTCCTACGGCCGATGGCCTGAAAACCCCAATGCCACTTCATGGGCAATCTCTACCACTTCGTCGATCAGCGTCATCCCCGACCCCGTGCGCCAGCTGGCGACGATGTCCATCGGCGGCGGTTGCGGTACATCTTCCAGCACGCTCAACACCCCGGCCGCCAGTTCGCTGCGCACCAGCAGCGGCGGCAGGGCGCCGATGCCGAAGCCATCGCGCACCAGCCGGGTGATGGCCGAAGCCGAGTTGACGCAGTTGATGCGCGTGGTCAGTACTTCGGCGCTGTGCAACATGTTCAGCAGGTCCTGATGGGGACGGGAGTTGCGCGAAAACGTGACGATCCTTTCGTCACCGAGCTCTCCCAGCCCGGCATAAGCCCGGTCGAACTCCGAGCCTGTCGCGACCACCCATTGCACCGGGTAGCGGTCCAGCAACAGGTTGCGCACGCTGTCCAGCCGAGTCATGTCGGTTTGCAGAATGATGTCCTGATAGCCCTTTTCCAGCTGCTCCGACAAATTGCGCGCGGTGTCGGCGGTGATTTCGATCTCCAGTTCCGGGTAGCACTGGGTCAGGCGTGTTACCAGCGGACTCAGCCAGGTGTGTATCACCGTGTCCATGGCACCGATGCGCAACCGACCACGGGCTTGATGCGGATCTTTGATCGCTGCCTTGAGATGGTGCAGCGTGTCCATCATGTGCTCGGCGTATTCCAGTACGCGCTGGCCTTCCGGGGTCAACATCACGCCCTTGGAGTCTCGCATGAAAAGCTTGGTATCCAGCTCCTGTTCCAGCGCCGCAATACGGCTGGACACCGACGCCTGCGTGGTGAAGAGCTTTTCGGCGGTCAGGCGAAAGCTCTTCAGGCGCGCGATCCAGACGAAGGTTTCGAGGAATTTGATGTTCATGCGCAAGCAATCCTGCCCTGTTGAAACTGCAAAGGAGTGGCGTCTGGGGTGCAGGTTGTATGCCAGTCAAATTCAAGAAAAATTGATCACGCCCCGCAGATTTTTCTCGTTGGACGCACACCGCCCCCGCTCCGAACAATGCCCACCGAGCAGCACGGCCGCCGCCTCGGGGCAGGCCGAAAAGGCATCAAGACCTTTGTAGACGCCATAAAAAATCAATCGCGCACTGCCACCAGCCGCTGCGGCCGCTGGGCGCTTCACCGGAGATGTTCATGACTTTTCGCAAGCGTATGGGGTGGGTGTGGGTGGCCGGGGCGGCCGTGAGCAGCGGGGTGGCCCACGCCGACTTTATCGAAGACAGCACGGCCAATCTGGATTTGCGCAACGTCTATTTCAATCGTGATTTCAGGCAGAGCGGTTCACGGAACAAGGCGGACGAGTGGGCTCAGGGCTTCATGTTGCGCCTGCAGTCGGGCTACACCGCCGGTACCGTGGGCTTTGGTCTGGATGCCCTGGCCCTGGTGGGTTACAAACTCGATGGCGGCGATGGCACCGCAGGGACCGGGCTACTGCCGGCTGATCTGTCGTCCGGTGGCTCCCAGCGAGAATACGGTCAGTTGGGGCTCACCGCAAAGATCAAGATTTCCAAAACCGAACTCAAGCTGGGCGAGTTGATGTTCCGCGACCCAGTGATCTCGTACACCGACACGCGGCTGTTGCCGCAAACCTTCAGCGGTGGCCTGCTGACCTCCAACGAGCTGAGCAACCTGCACTTGATCGGCGGCCACATCGACCAGATCAAGGCCGTCAACTCGACGGACTTCATCGACCTGAGCGCCAACCGTATCGGCGGTGTCAGCAACTCGTTCAACTTTGGCGGCGGCGATTATCAGGTGACGCCACACCTCAACCTGAGCGCGCGCTATGCCGTTCTCGAAGACATCTATCAACAGTATTACGCTGGCCTGATTCATGTGCTGCCGATGGGCCAAGGGCAAAGCCTGAAGACCGATTTGCGCTTTGCCAACAGCCGGGAAGACGGCGACTTTCGCAACATCGACAACCGTGCGCTGGGGGCCATGTTCACCTACAAGCTGGGCGGGCATTCCTTTGCCGGTGCCCTGCAACGCATGAGCGGTTCCGATCCCTTTCCCTACCTCGCCAACAGTGACCCCTACCTGGTCAACTTTGTGCAGATCAACGACTTCGGCAACATCCACGAACATTCCTGGCAAGGACGTTACGACTATGACTTTGCAGCACTCGGGGTGCCGGGCCTGACCTTCATGGCGCGCTACGTCAGTGGCGACAACGTCGAGCGAACCGGTGGCGGCGAGGGCAAGGAGTGGGAACGCGACACGGACCTGGGTTATGTGATTCAAAGCGGTCCGTTGAAGAACGTCGGGGTCAAATGGCGCAACGCAACGGTGCGTTCCAACTTCGGCAATTCGCTGGATGAGAACCGTTTGATCCTCAGCTACACCCTGGCGCTGTGGTAGACAGCCCGCTGGCTCGATCTCTGCTTCGCACACCCATCGTCCATCGACTCTTTCAACGAGAGCACGCTCATGCAAACCCTGGTAAACCTGTGGCCGCTCCTGGGGGTGGCCACCATCGTGGTGGGCTTCGTCCTGCGCTTCAACCCACTGTTAGTAGTCGTCCTGGCGGCGATCATCACCGGGCTCGCTGCGAGCATGCCCGTCGAAACCATCCTCGCCACCCTGGGCAGCGGTTTCATCAAGACCCGTACCCTGGCGCTGATCATCCTGTTGCCGCTGGCGGTGATCGGTCTGCTGGAGCGTCACGGCTTGCGCCTGCATGCCCAGCAGTGGATTTCGCGGTTTCGCAACGCCACGGTCGGCAGGCTGCTGCTGGCCTATCTGTTCGTGCGTGAAACTACTGCCGCCCTGGGGCTGACCAGCCTCGGCGGGCACCCGCAGATGGTGCGCCCGTTGCTGGCGCCCATGGCCGAAGGCGCAGCGGTCAGCCGCTTCGGTGCGCTACCCGACGCCGTGCGCCAACGGCTGTTGGCCATGTGCGCGGCCACCGATAATGTCGGGCTGTTTTTCGGTGAGGACATCTTCGTCGCCTTCGGCGCCATCGCCTTGATGCACACTTTTCTGCTGGGGGCGGGCATCGATGTCGAGCCGCTGCACATTGCCTTCTGGGGCATACCCACGGCCGTTGCCGCTTTGATCGTGCATGGCACGCGGGTGTACCGCTTCGACCGCTACTTGCAACGTCACGCCAGCCAGGGCGGCCGACCATGATTCTGTCGATGGAGTACTTGTACTGGCTGGTCGGCATTGTCCTGGCGATCACCACGGGGATGATCCTCACAGACCGCGAGCACCCCAAGCGCTGGTCGAGCGGCGTGTTTTGGGGGCTGTTCAGCCTGGCGTTTCTGATCGGCGACCGGGTGCCGCCGGTGTGGGTCGGCGTCGGTGTGCTGGTCATGGCGGCAATTGCCGGAACCGGCGGGGTGGGCTTGAGCCGTCATCGCGAACTGGCCGCCGAGGACCGCGAGGCCAGCGTCGGGCGCCTGGGCAATCGGCTGTTTGTGCCGGCGCTGGCGATTCCGCTGATCACGGTGTTCTGTGCGCTGGCGCTGAAGAACCTGAAGATCGGTGATGTCTACCTGCTGGATCCGGCCAACAGCACCTTCGTTGCGCTGGGCATTGCCAGTGTGCTGGCGTTGATCCTGGCCTGCTGGCTGACCCGTGATACGCCGCTGCAAGCCGTGCGCGAGTCCCGTCGACTGACCGAGAGCCTGGGCTGGGCGCTGGTTCTGCCGCAGATGCTGGCGATGCTGGGGCTGATGTTCAATGATGCCGGCGTCGGCAAGGCCGTGGCCCACTTGGCTACGGCTTACATCGACCTGGACTACCGCTTCGTGGCGGTGCTGGTGTATGTGCTGGGGATGGCGCTGTTCACTATGGTCATGGGTAATGGCTTCGCTGCGTTTCCGGTGATGACCGGCGGGGTCGGCGTGCCGATCTTGGTGGGGGTCTATCACGCTAATCCGGCAGTAATGGCGGCGGTGGGGATGTTTTCCGGTTACTGCGGGACTCTGATGACGCCGATGGCGGCGAACTACAACATCGTGCCGGCGGCGCTGCTGGAGTTGCCGGACAAATACGCGGTGATCAAGGCGCAGGTGCCGACGGCGTTGGTGATGTTGGTGGTGAATGTGGTGTTATTGTATGGGCTGATGTAGCGAAGTCCCTGGCGGGCTGGCGGGCTGGCGGGCTGGCCGCACGTCGCGCCCACCCGCTTTTGATCTGGCTTTTGATCCTGATCATCCGCGCCCTCAGCAGGCCGAACTACGCGTAAAAATGGATTGGCTCACTGAAGTTTGGGTCGAGCAACAGCGCGACCTGTCAGTGCCGGCTATCGCCGGCAGACATCGCCAGCAATTGCTTCTCCTGATTCCAGTCGAATGGTTCGTCATTCTGCTCAGCCTCATAACGCCGCTCTTCCAGCGCCTGATACAGGTCGATCTCGTCATCGGGCATGAAGTGCAGGCAGTCGCCGGCAAAGAACCACAGAAGATCGCGAGGGACCAGGTGAGCAATCTGCGGGTATCGCTGGATGACCTGGGTCAAAATATCCTGCCCCAGGTATTGGCTTTCCACTGGGTCGGTGGGCAACAGCGCCAACAGCTCATCGTAGCGCTCGAGAAACAGCTCATGGCTTTCCTCGGGCACCTGTTCCGCTTCGCCCAGGGCGACCAGAATCCCGCGCAGGTGCTGGAGCAGGGCGATCTGGTGGTCGAGATAGGAATTGGCCATGCTGGGTCCTCAAACAAGAAAAACAGGCGCGCGAGTATAAGTCTCGGCGCGCCTGCTGTCGTCAGCGAATCCGACCTTCGGCCGGTTGCAGCTGTTCCTTGCTGAAGTCATCGACGTCGATCACCGTGCGCCGAGCCGCCTCGGCGTTGCGCAAGGTCTGTGCCTCGCCCGCCTGGAGCACGCCGGCCTGCAAGGCGGCATCGATGGTTGGCTCGCCAGCTGACGGGGCGAACTGCCCCGAGCGCAGCGCCGTGTGCAGTTTGTTGTGCAACGGTTTTGCGGCGGCGAGCAAGTCACAGGCGTGCTGCAAGGCGCCGACTGGGTCATCCACATCGGTAGGGCGGTAACAGCCGGCCAACAGCTCTTCCAATGTGGCATCGCCCTTGGGACGACCGAGTACGGCGGCGACTTCGGCGTCGAGGCGGTCAGATGGGCCCTTGTGCCGACGTCCGAACGGAAACACCAGCACCCGCAGCACCGCGCCCATCATACGGTTGGGGAAGTTGCGCAGGATCCCGTCCAGCGCGCTTTCCGCCTTGCCCAGGCTTTCTTCCATGGCCCAGCGAAACAGCGGTTGCAGATGCTCTGGAGAATCAAGGTCGTGATAGCGCTTGAGGGCAGAGGACGCCAGGTAGAGATAACTGAGCACATCCCCCAACCGCGCCGACAGCCGTTCGCGGCGCTTCAGTTCGCCGCCCAGCAGCATCATGCTCAGGTCTGCCAGCAAGGCGAACGCCGCGCTCTGGCGGTTCAGGGCGCGGAAATAGCCTTGGCTGAGACGATCGCCGGGGGCGTGTTCGAAGTGGCCGATGCCCAGGTTGAGGATGAAGGTGCTGGCCGCGTTGCCCACGGCAAAGCCGATGTGCTGCACAAGCAAACCATCGAACTCCACCAACGCCTGGGCCTTGTCTTCGCGACTGGCCAGGGCCATCTCCTTGAGCACGAAGGGATGGCAGCGAATGGCGCCTTGGCCGAAGATCATCAGGTTGCGCGACAGGATATTCGCGCCTTCGACGGTGATGAAGATCGGCGCGCCCTGCCAGTTGCGGCCCAGGTAGTTGTTGGGGCCCATGATGATACCTTTGCCGCCGTGCACGTCCATGGCGTGGGTGATGCACTCGCGGCCGCGTTCGGTGAGGTGGTACTTGAGAATGGCCGAGAGCACCGAGGGTTTCTCGCCCAGGTCCACGGCGTTGGCCGTCAGCATTCGCGCGCTGTCCATGAGCCAGGCGTTGCCACCGATGCGGGCAAGCGACTCCTGAATACCTTCGAAGGCACTCAGGGGCACGTTGAACTGCTCGCGTACCTGGGCGTACTGGCCCGTCACCAGGCTGGTGTACTTGGCCGCGCCGGTGCCCACGGCGGGCAGCGAAATGGAGCGGCCCACCGACAGGCAGTTCATCAGCATCATCCAGCCTTTGCCCAGCATGGCCTGGCCACCGATAAGGTACTCCAGCGGAATGAACACATCCTTGCCGGCGTTGGGCCCGTTCATGAACGCCGCGCCCAGGGGCAGATGGCGCTGGCCGATCTTCACACCGGGTGTCTCGGTGGGTATCAGCGCCAGGCTGATGCCCAGTTCGTCCTGGTCGCCCAGCAGGTGCTCCGGGTCGTAGGCCTTGAACGCCAGGCCCAGCAAGGTGGCGATGGGGCCCAGGGTGATATAGCGTTTTTCCCAGTTCAGGCGCAGGCCGATGACTTCCTCGCCTTGCCACTGGCCTTTGCAGACGCTGCCGGTATCGGGCATGGCGCCGGCATCCGAGCCGGCAAGGGGGCCGGTGAGTGCGAAGCAGGGGATTTCCTCGCCCCGGGCCAGGCGTGGCAAGTAATGATTGCGCTGCTCTTCGGTGCCGTAGTGCAGCAGCAGTTCAGCGGGGCCCAGGGAGTTGGGGACCATGACCGTGGACGCCAGGTCGCCGCTGCGGGTGGCCAGTTTCATGGCCACCTGGGAGTGAGCATAGGCCGAAAAGCCTTTGCCGCCGAAGGTCTTGGGGATGATCAGGGCAAAGAAGCCGTGCTCTTTGATGTGCGCCCAGGCGGCGGGGGGCAGGTCCATGTCCTGGCCGATCTGCCAGTCGCTGACCATCGCGCATAAAGCTTCGGTGGGGCCGTCGATGAAGGCCTGCTCTTCTTCGCTGAGTTGGACCTTGGGGTAGGCCAGCAACTTGTGCCAGTCGGGGCGGCCGCTGAACAGCTCACCGTCCCACCAGACGGTGCCGGCATCGATGGCCTCCCGTTCAGTGGTCGACATCGGCGGCAGCGTGCGCTGGAACCAGGCGAACAATCGCGCACTGAAGAGCCGCCGACGCCAATCGGTGGCCAGGACGAACAGCGCGGTGACAATCAATAGCAGCCAGAGCACGGTCAGCAAGACGCCATGGGCGTGGCTGAGCAGCCCCATGGCCAGCAGGTAGACGGCAACGATACCCAGTGCCGGCAGGGCTGCAATACGGCGATGGGCGAGCCACGCGCTGCCGAGTACCAGAACCACAATCCACAACAGCAACATAGTGCTTTCTCCCTGACCGCTGGCGCAAACAGCGCCGCTGGACATAGTGACCCTGGCCCGGCAGGGGAGTTCGAACGGGTCGCATCACGCAAAAAAATCACCCCGTCGCGGCCCTTCACTGCGGGGTCGGGAGTAGACTAGCCCGACAATTCGTATAAGGAGCCACGCATGTTGAAGGTCTGGGGACGTATCAACTCCACCAATGTCCGCAAAGTCTTGTGGTGCGTTGAAGAACTCAAGCTGCCCTATGAATCGATCGCGGCGGGCGGGCCCTTCGGTGTTGTCGACAGCCCTGAGTACCGTGCCCTGAATCCCAACGGCCGGGTGCCGGTGATCGAGGACGACGGGTTCGCGCTCTGGGAGTCCAATACCATCGTGCGCTACCTGGCGGCTCGATATGCGCCAGGGTCGGCCTGGTACCCGACCGATGCGCGGGCCCGGGCGCAAGCCGATCGCTGGATGGACTGGACCACGTCGACCCTGGCCGAACCCTTCAAGCCACTGTTCTGGGGTGTGCTGCGCACGCCCGCCGCGCAGCAGGACTGGGTGGCGATCAATGCGGCCCAGAAAATCTGCGCGCAACACCTGCTGCTGGCCGATCAGGCTCTGGCCGAACAGCCTTACCTCTCGGGGGACGCGCTGGGCATGGGCGATATCCCGCTGGGCAGCTTTATCTATGCCTGGTTCGAAATGCCCATCGAGCATGCGCCGATGCCCCACCTCGAGGCCTGGTACGAGCGCCTCAAAGCTCGGCCGGCCTATCGGAAAGCGGTGATGACCGCCCTGACGTGATAGTCACTATCAATCGCGTTTGCTGGTCAATGCAGTCATTGCCCGGCACCATCGGTCTGAATTGATCGACAGGCTGCTGATGCTTCGCGCCCATTCATGAACATTTAATTCTCTGGTGTAGATTCTCTATGAGTTCCGCTCTGTCCATACGGCAGCTGACCAAGACCTACGGCAACGGTTTCCAGGCCCTCAGCGGCATCGATCTGGAAGTGGCCGAAGGCGATTTCTTCGCGTTGCTGGGCCCCAACGGTGCCGGCAAATCCACCACCATCGGCATCCTCTCGACCCTGGTCAACAAGACCGGCGGCAGCGTCGAGATTTTCGGCCACGACCTGGACCGTAATCCTGCAGCTCTCAAACGCAGCATTGGCGTGGTGCCCCAGGAGTTCAACTTCAACCAGTTCGAAAAAGCCTTCGATATCGTCGTGACCCAGGCGGGCTATTACGGCATCCCGGCGAAAATCGCCAAGGAACGTGCCGAGCGTTACCTCACCCAACTGGGACTGTGGGACAAGCGTGACGTGCCCTCGCGCTCGCTGTCCGGCGGCATGAAGCGCCGCTTGATGATTGCCCGCGCCTTGATCCACGAACCGCGCCTGTTGATCCTCGACGAACCCACCGCCGGGGTGGACATCGAACTGCGCCGGTCGATGTGGAGTTTTCTGACCGAGCTCAACGAAAGCGGCACGACGATTATTCTGACAACGCACTACCTCGAAGAGGCCGAGCAGCTGTGCCGCAACATCGGCATCATCGACCACGGCACCATTGTCGAGAACACCAGCATGCGCAACCTGCTGGGCAAGCTGCACGTCGAGACCTTCGTACTGGACGTCAAGACCGACCTGGCCATGGCGCCTGTGCTTGAAGGTTATCCGTGCCGGCTGGTGGATGCCCACACCCTGGAAGTCCAGGTGGACAAGGATGCCGGTATCACGGCGCTGTTCGGGCAGTTGGCGTTGCTGAACATCGAGGTGACCAGCTTGCGCAACAAGACCAACCGTCTGGAGGAGTTGTTCGTGTCGCTGGTGGAGAAAAACTTGAGCAAGGTGGCCGTATGAGTTCCGAATTTCAGTACAACCTTGTCGCCCTGAACACCATCGTCTACCGGGAAGTGCGGCGCTTCATGCGCATCTGGCCGCAGACGTTGCTGCCCCCGGCCATCACCATGGTCCTGTACTTCGTCATCTTCGGGAACCTGATCGGCCGGCAGATCGGCGGCATGGGTGGTTTCAGTTACATGGAGTACATCGTGCCCGGGCTGATCATGATGTCAGTGATCACCAACTCCTACGGCAACGTGGTTTCCAGCTTTTTCGGCAGCAAGTTCCAGCGCTCCATCGAGGAATTGATGGTCTCGCCCGTGTCGCCACACACCATCCTGATCGGCTATGCCATCGGCGGCATGCTGCGCGGCCTGATGGTCGGCATCATCGTGACCCTGCTGTCGCTGTTCTTCACCCATCTGCAGGTCCATCACCTGGGGATTACCCTGCTGGTTGTGCTGCTGACGGCGACGATCTTTTCGCTGCTGGGTTTCGTCAATGCGGTGTATGCGCGTAATTTCGACGACATCTCGATCATCCCGACCTTCGTGCTGACGCCGCTGACCTACTTGGGCGGGGTGTTCTACTCGATCACCCTGCTGCCGCCGATCTGGCAGACCATTTCCCTGGCCAACCCGGTGCTGCACATGGTCAACGCCTTCCGCTATGGCATTCTCGGGGTGTCCGACATCAAGATCAGCACCGCGATCACCTTCATGCTGGTGGCCACGGTGGTGCTGTATTTCTTCTGTGCCAGGCTGCTGGTCAGCGGTCGCGGGATGCGCACCTGAGACGCTGGCGCCGCTGCCACTGGCGGCGCACTCGCCACTCCCAATACCCGCGCGTGGTCCCATAGGCCACGCCACCCAATACAACCCCCGTCACCAGTGACCCCAGCACAAAGGGCTGCCACATCGTTCCCAGTTGGCTGGACAGCCATTCCCAGGTCATGCCGTCCGGCAGGTTTCGCGCCGGGGTGTGCAGCAGCCACGCGCCCAATTGGTAGGTGCCATAGAACACCACCGGCATGGTCAGCGGATTGGTCAGCCAGACCAGGCTGACCGAGATCGCCAGGTTGGCGCGCAAGCTCACGGCCAGCATCGCCGCCGCCAGCATCTGCAAGGGGATGGGCAGCAGCGCGGTGAAACAGCCTATGCCCATGGCCCTGGCGACCGAGCGGCGATTGAGATGCCAGAGGTTGGGACGATCGAGCAGATGACCCAAGACACGTAAGGATTTGTGCCCGCGCAGGCGTGCCGGGTCTGGCATGTAGCGTTTGAAAAGGCGACGTGGCATGGCGGAAAGTCAGGGTTGTGGGCGAGACATAGCCAAGTATGCAGGGGTTTGCGCAAAGCTCTGGTCAGACTTTGTGACAATAGATGAAGGGATACTGCCGCAAATTCAGCTATTCCTCTGTGTGGGTTGACGCGAGGGGAGCTTTCCATGCGCACAGGGATGATGGCGCTGGCATTGGGCTTGTGCACGTTAAGGATGCTGATGGTGTTGCCGCCCCTCTGGCTGTCGGGGTTCGGTTTGCTGGCCGGCCTGGCTTTGCTGATGTGGCGGCAACGGCTGGCAGGGTGCTATCTGCTCGGCTTGAGTTGGGCCTGCCTATCGGCGCAGTGGGCGCTTGACGATCGTCTGGCCCCGGCGCTGGAGGGCCGAACCGTCTGGTTGCAGGGCACCGTGGCGGGCCTGCCCGACAGCCGCGACGGCGTACAGCGTTTCGAGTTGGTGAATGCTGCTTCGCGTCATAACTCATTACCGGCCCGTATGCGACTGAGCTGGCGCAATGGGCCGACGCTGCAAGCCGGTGAAGAGTGGCGCCTGGCGGTGACCTTGCGTCGCCCTCGAAGCCTGATCAATCCGGGTGGCCCCGACCTCGAGGCGTGGATGCTGGCACGGCGGATCGGTGCCAGCGGCAGCGTCAAGGACGGCCAGCGTCTTTCAACCCCGCCCATGGCCTGGCGCGAGGCGGTCCGCCAGCGGCTGGTGCAGGTGGATGCCCAAGGCCGGGAAGGGGCCTTGGCCGCCCTGGTGCTGGGGGATAAATCCGGCGTCAGCCGTCAGGACTGGACCACCTTGCAGGCCACTGGCACCGTGCATCTGCTGGTCATCTCGGGCCAGCACATCGGGTTGCTGGCGGGCTTGCTGTACGGTCTGGTGGCCGGCCTTTCGCGCTGGGGCTACTGGCCGCCGCGCTGGCCCTGGCTGCCCTGTGCCTGCAGCCTGGCCTTCACCGGGGCGCTGGCCTACGGCTGGCTGGCGGGCTTCGAGGTGCCGGTGCGGCGTGCCTGTTTGATGCTGGGGCTGGTGCTGCTCTGGCGCTTGCGTTACCGCCAGATGAGCCTGGGCTGGCCGCTGCTGGTGGCCTTTGTCACGGTGCTGCTGATCGAACCGCTGGCGTCCTTGCAGGCAGGCTTCTGGTTGTCGTTTGGCGCGGTGGCCACGTTGTTATGGGTGTTCGGCGCACGCCTCGGCGGCTGGCATTGGTGGCAGGCCTGGACCCGTGCCCAATGGATGATCGCCCTGGGATTGTTGCCAGGTCTGCTGGCATTGGGGCTGCCGGTGAGCCTGAGCGGGCCGCTGGCCAATCTGTTGGCGGTGCCCTGGATCAGTCTGCTGGTGCTGCCGCTGGCCTTGTCGGGCAGCGCCTTGCTGTGGATCTGGCCCGTGGCGGGCGAGGGCGTGCTGTGGTTCACGGGCGGATTGCTCAATCTGTTGTTCGAGGGGCTCGATGGCTTGGCGCAGGTCCTGCCGCCCTGGCAATCCGGGCAGCGCTCGGGATGGCTGCTGGGGCTGATTGCGATGGGTGCGCTGCTGCTGTTGTTGCCAGCCGGTGTACCGCTGCGCCCCTTGGGCTGGCCGTTGTTGCTGCTGGCCGTACTGCCACCGCGCAATGAGGTGCCCTTCGGCGAAGTCGAGGTCTGGCAGCTGGACGTTGGCCAGGGTCTGGCCACGGTGTTGCGCACCCGCAATCATAGTTTGCTCTATGACGCCGGCCCCCGCTCGCTCGCCAGCGACGCTGGCGAACGGGTGGTGCTGCCTGCTTTGCGGACCTTTGGGGGCAAGGGGCTGGACCTGATGATCATCAGTCACGCCCATGCCGACCACGCCGGCGGCGCGCTGTCGGTGATGAAGCAGTGGCCGGTTGCCCAGGTCATCGCCGGCGAGCCGGAGGCCGCAGACCCGCTTCTGCGGGCTCAGGCCTGTGACAGTGGCCGCCACTGGGAGTGGGATGGTGTGGCGTTTTCACTGTGGCGCTGGGACGCTGCGGCCGACAGTAATTCGTCATCCTGCGTGCTGCACGTGCGTGCCGGTGGCGAAGGGCTGCTGCTGGCCGGAGACATCGAGGCGGCGGCCGAGCGTGCCTTGGTCGGTAGCGGGCATGACATTCGCGCTCATTGGTTGCAAGCACCCCATCATGGCAGCCGCACCTCGTCGACGGGCATCCTGCTGGCGGCGGTCAAGCCGCAAGGCGTGCTGATCTCCCGCGGTTGGGGCAACAGCTTCGGCCATCCTCATTCCCTTGTGTTGGCGCGTTACCGGGCGCTGTCGATCCGAGCCCATGACACCGCCCTGCACGGCGCCGTCCGCCTGCGCCTGGGACGCTTTGAACCGCCGTTTCATCAGCGCCAGGTGCGGCGCTTCTGGCGTGATGACTATGTGCCACCCCTGTAGTCAGCGGCATCCGGCCTTCGACCGGGCAAACCCCTATGGTAGAGTGACAAACTTTTTTGAGGGGGTCGGCACTGTGTGGGAACTGGTCAAATCCGGCGGCTGGATGATGCTGCCGATCATCTTGAGCTCTATCGCTGCACTGGCAATCACCGCTGAGCGGCTCTGGACCCTGCGTACCAGTCGGGTGACCCCGCCCCAATTGCTGAGTCAGGTCTGGCGCTGGCTCAAGGACAAGCAACTCAACAAGGAACGGCTCAAGGAGCTGCGCGCCGATTCGCCACTGGGTGAAATCCTTGCAGCGGGCCTGGCCAACTCCAGGCATGGCCGCGAAGTAATGAAGGAAAGCATCGAAGAAGCCGCCTCCCGGGTGGTCCACGAGATGGAACGCTACCTCAGCACCCTGGGCACCATCGCCGCCATGGCGCCATTGCTTGGCCTGCTCGGCACCGTGATCGGCATGATCGACATCTTTGGCTCCTTCATCGGCGCCGACATGAGCACCAATCCCGCCGTGCTGGCCGGGGGTATTTCCAAGGCGCTGGTGACCACCGCCTCGGGCCTGATCGTGGCCATTCCAGCATTGTTCTTCCACCGCCTGTTGCAGCGCCGCATCGACGATCTGGTGGTGGGCATGGAGCAGGAAGCCATCAAGCTGGTCGAGGTGGTGCAGGGCGAACGTGACCTGGATCAAGTCGAGGACAAAGCGTGAAATTTCGCCGCAGATCCCGCGAGAACATCGAGCTCAATCTGGTTTCCCTGATTGATGTGGTGTTCGTGCTGCTGCTGTTTTTCGTGGTCACAACGACCTTCACCCGACAGACACAACTTCGAGTGGAGTTGCCCCAGGCGGTCAGTGGCACTCCGGAGCAGAACGATGCGAAGAAAATCGACATCGCCATCAGCGCCGAAGGTGTGTACTCGCTGAACGACAAGCTGTTACCTAAAAGTGACCTGGCCACGCTGCTCGATGCCCTCAAGACCGAGTCGGGGGGCGATACCTCCCGGCCGCTGTCCATCAGCGCCGACGGCAAGACGCCGCACCAGGCGGTGATCACGGCCATGGATGCGGCGGGCAAGCTGGGCTTCAGCAAGTTGAGCATGACCACCATTGAGGCGCAGGGTACGCCCTGATGGCCATTTCCGATCGATTGCTGGCTGGCTGGTATGCGGGCCATCCCGCCTTGGCGTTGCTACGGCCACTGGAGTGCCTGTACCGGCGCGTGGTGGTGGCCAAGCGCGAGCGCTTTCTGGCCGGGCAGGCTGACAGCTACCGAGCGCCGGTGCCTGTGGTGGTGGTGGGCAACATCACCGTCGGCGGCACCGGCAAGACCCCGATGATCCTCTGGCTGATCGAGCACTGCCAAAAGCGTGGCCTGCGTGTGGGTGTGGTCAGTCGCGGTTACGGTGCAAGGCCACCGGCGCTGCCATGGCGAGTGCGCGCCGAGCAGGCGGCCAGCGAAGCGGGCGATGAACCATTGCTGATTGTCCAGCGCACCGGCGTACCGCTGGTCATCGACCCGGACCGTGGCCGCGCCGTGCGTGCGCTGCTGGCCAGCACCCCCCTGGACATCGTCCTGTCCGATGACGGTATGCAGCACTATCGTCTGGCCCGGGACCTGGAACTGGTGCTGATCGACGCCGCCCGCGGTCTGGGCAATGGCCACTGCCTGCCCGCCGGGCCTTTGCGCGAGCCCGCCGAGCGCTTGCTCAGTGTCGATGCCGTGCTGTTCAACGGTGCCGCCACGGATCGCGATGAAGGTTTCGGCTTCACCTTGCAACCCACGGCGCTGGTCAACCTGGCCAGCGGAGAGCGTAAAGGCCTCGAGCATTTTCCGGCTGGCCAGCGGCTGCATGCCGTAGCAGGCATTGGCAATCCCCAGCGTTTCTTCGACACCCTGCAGGCGTTACACTGGCAGCCTGTGCCGCACCCGTTTGCCGACCATGCCGACTACACAGCGCAGGCTCTGGCTTTCAGCCCGGCCTTGCCCGTGGTGATGACCGAGAAAGATGCCGTCAAGTGCGCCCCGTTCGCCGCAGCCGACTGGTGGTACCTGGCGGTGGACGCCGCGCCTTCCCGTGCATTCGTCATCTGGCTGGACACCCAACTCGATCGCCTGACGCGCTGACACCGGTTGGCGCCGCTTCCTCTCTCAAGGATTATTCATGGACACCAAACTGCTCGATATTCTGGCTTGCCCGATCACCAAAGGCCCGCTGAAACTGAACGCCGACAAGACCGAGCTGATCAGCAAGGGCGCCGGCCTGGCGTACCCGATCCGCGATGGCATTCCGGTGATGCTGGAATCCGAAGCTCGCACCCTCACCGATGACGAGCGTCTGGACAAATGACCCTCACGTTCACCGTGGTGATCCCGGCACGCTTCGCCTCCAGCCGATTGCCGGGCAAGCCGCTGCAGGACATTGCCGGCAAGCCGATGGTCCAGTGGGTCTGGGAGCAGGCGCGCAAGAGCAGTGCGGCGCGGGTAGTGATCGCCACCGATGACTCACGTATCTTTGCCGCCTGTGAAGGTTTCGGCGCCGAAGTGCTGATGACGCGGCCCGATCACAGCTCTGGCACCGACCGCCTGGCCGAAGTGGCCAGCGCCTTGGGCCTGACCGCCGAGGCGATCGTGGTCAACGTACAAGGTGACGAGCCGTTGATTCCGCCGGCAGTGATCGATCAGGTCGCCCATAACCTGGCCGCCCACACCGAAGCGGGCATTGCGACCTTGGCTGAACCGATCGAAGACGTCACAGCGCTGTTCAACCCCAATTTCGTCAAGGTCAGCACCGATTGCAATGGCCTGGCGCTGACCTTCAGCCGTGCCCCCCTGCCGTGGGCTCGGGATGATCTGGCTCGCGCGCCCGATCAGTTGCCCGCAGGCATTCCGTTCCGCCGCCACATCGGCATCTATGCCTACCGTGCCGGCTTTCTGGAGGACTTTGTCGGCTGGGGCCCGTGCTGGCTGGAAACCTGTGAAAGCCTGGAGCAGTTGCGCGCGCTGTGGCACGGCGTGCGTATCCATGTTGCCGATGCGCTGGAGGCGCCGCCCGCCGGGGTTGATACCCCGGATGACCTGGAGCGCGTCAGGCGCTTGCTGGCTTCATGATGCGAGTCCTTTTCGTCTGTCTGGGCAATATCTGTCGGTCGCCGACCGCGGAGGGCGTGCTGCGTCATCAATTGCGCGAGGCCGGGCTGGCCGGGCGTGTCGAAGTGGCGTCGGCCGGCACGGGTGACTGGCACGTGGGCCGGCCCCCGGATGCCCGCACGCTCAAGGCGGCGGCACGGCGTGGCTACGATTTTTCGGCCCAGCGTGCGCAGCAGGTTTCGGCGGCGGATTTTACCGCCCATGACCTGATCCTGGCCATGGACCTGAACAACCTGCGCGACCTCAAGCGCTTGCAGCCGGCGACCGGACGGGCCGAGCTGGACCTGTTCCTGCGGCGCTACCAGGCGGACAAGGACGAAGTGCCTGACCCCTACTACGAGGGCGAGCAGGGCTTCGAGCATGTGCTGGATCTGATCGAGGCCGCATGCGCGGGCCTGGTGCGGGAAATCAAAGGTAGGTTATGAGTCTGCAGATACAACCGGCGGTATCCCTCAAGGGCTTGAACACGTTCGGCATCGACGTGCGCGCCGATCGGCTGGTCGAGGCCCAAAGCCAGGCGCAGATTCTTGAAGCCCTGGCGCTGGCCGAGTCATCTGGCTGGCCGGTGCTGGTGGTGGGCGGTGGTAGCAATCTGTTGCTGACGGGGGATGTTCACGGGTTGGTGCTGCGCATTGCCACCCGTGGCATTCGCCAGCTGGCCGAGGACGGCGGCCCCGTCATCATCGAGGCCGAGGCGGGTGAACCCTGGCATGGCTTCGTGCAGCACACCCTGGCGCAGGGCTTGTCGGGGCTGGAGAACCTCAGCCTGATCCCCGGCACCGTGGGTGCCGCACCCATGCAGAATATCGGTGCCTATGGCGTCGAGATCAAGGACGTGTTTCACGGCCTGACCGCTCTGGATCGCCACAGTGGTGAACTGCGCGACTTTACGTTGGCCGACTGCGCGTTTGGCTACCGCGACAGCCTGTTCAAGCACGAACCGGGTCGCTGGTTGATTCTACAGGTGCGCTTTGCCCTGAGCCGGCAGTCGCAGCTGCACCTGGACTACGGACCCGTGCGTCAGCGCCTGACCGAGCAGGGCATCAGCGCCCCGACCGCCAGTGACGTCAGCGCCGCCATCTGCAGTATCCGCCGGGAAAAACTCCCGGATCCAGCCGAACTGGGCAACGCCGGCAGCTTTTTCAAGAACCCCCTGGTCAGTGCCAATCAGGCCGATGCGCTACGCCTGGACTATCCCGGTCTGGTGGCGTATCCCCAGGCAGGTGGCGAGGTCAAGCTGGCCGCCGGCTGGCTGATCGAGCAGGCGGGCTGGAAAGGTTTCCGGGAAGGCGACGCCGGCGTGCATCGTCTGCAATCGCTGGTGCTGGTCAATTACGGCAACGCCACGGGCGCGCAGATTCATCAGTTGGCCCTGCGGATCCAGGCCGATATCCACAGCCGCTTCGGCGTATTGCTGGAAATGGAACCGAACCTCTACTAAGAATCGAACCGACCTGTTCTATGGTCGGTCAACTCTCTACTCAATTTCAGGAGCGCTGACGATGGACAGTGTCGATCTCAACGTTCTCAAAAGCGTTCAGCAATGGCAGCGCGCCGGTCATGCCGTGGCGCTGTACACCGTGGTGCAGACCTGGGGCACCGCGCCACGGCCACCCGGCGCCATGCTGGCGCTGCGCGACGACGGCGTGGTGATCGGCTCGGTGTCCGGCGGCTGCATCGAGGATGATCTGATCCAGCGCCTGCAAGACGGCCGCTTGCAGCGCGGTACGGCCGTCGAGCTGATCACCTACGGCGTCAGCCGCGAAGAAGCCGCCCGGTTCGGCCTGCCCTGCGGTGGCACTTTGCGGCTCGCCCAAGAGTGGGTGGACGACGGCACTTGGGTGAATGAACTGTTGCAACGCTGCGCCGATCATCTGCTGGTGGCTCGCGTGGTCGACCTGCAGTCCGGCAAGGTCACCCTCCAAACCGCCGAGCGTGGCGATGTTTTGAGCTTTGACGAACAGCACCTGCGCGCCATCTACGGCCCGCGTTGGCGGTTGTTGCTGATCGGCGCGGGGCAACTCTCGCGCTACGTCACTGCAATGGCACGGATGCTCGATTTCGAGGTGCTGATCTGCGATCCGCGCGAGGAGTTCAGTCATGGCTGGGAGCACGAAGACGCACGCTTCATTCCCGGCATGCCGGACGAAGCGGTGCTGACCATTCAAGCCGACGAGCGCACTGCCATCGTCGCCTTGACCCACGACCCGCGGCTGGATGACATGGCCCTGCTGACGGCGCTCGATTCCCAGGCGTTTTATGTCGGCGCGCTCGGTTCACGGGTCAACAGCGAGAAGCGTCGCGACAACCTGCTGCAACTGGGCTTGAGCGTCGAGGCTGTGGGTCGGCTATACGGCCCCATTGGCGTGCGGATCGGCAGCCATACGCCAGCTGAAATCGCCTTGTCGTTGTTGGCGCAGATCGTCGCCTTGAAAAATGGGGTGGCCTTGGCATGACGGTGACCGCAGTGGTGTTGGCTGCCGGGCTGGGCAGTCGGTTTCGCGAGGTCGCGGGGGCTGAGTGTGACAAGTTGCTGGCATCCTGTGTGGGGCTGGATGGGGTGAGCCGGCCGGTGTTGCAGCAGGTGCTGATGAATGTTTCAGCAGTGGCCGATCGCTGCATTGTGGTGACCCGGCCGAATGCGCCCGGGCGGATTGCACTCGCCAATGAGTTCGGTTGCGCGGTGGTCCTCCTGGATTCTGCCGGTATGGGTGACAGCCTGGCTGCCGCCGTGGCCGCCAGCGCGGGCAGCCGAGGCTGGCTTGTGACCCTGGGCGACATGCCGTGGGTCGCCCCGCAGACCTTCGCTGCCGTCGTCGACGGGCTCCAGCCGCGGTTCATCAGCCTGCCCCTGGGCGAGCAGGGCAGGGGACACCCGGTGTGCTTCGGTGCCAGCTTTGCGGCGGGGTTGATGGCATTGAGCGGGGATCACGGCGGCAAGCGCCTGTTTACCGCTGACAATGTGCGTGAGGTGCGGGTGGACGATGAAGGTATCTACCGCGACGTGGATACCCCCGCCGACCTGTAGAAGATTTGCCGCCCTCACCGCGGGCAAACGCTACGAAGGCGGGCCATGCTCCCACAGGGTCGAGATCGACATTGAAGTTCGCCGGCGGACAAAGCTTGCTTGCGAGGCGGCCAGCACAAGGCATAAAAAAAGCCCCTGACACCCAAAGGCGTCAGGGGCTTTTTTCATCCTTGCGCGCTTACTCGTGCGGTTTAGGCTCGTCGTTAGCGGCCTGGGCGGCGGCCAACTCGGCTTCACGCTTGCGGCGACGCACTTCACGCGGGTCGTTTGGCGCGCGGCCGTTGCTGGTGACCACTGGCGCGGGTTCGACCGGAGCCGGTTCAAGGGCTGCGGGTTCCACCACGACCGTTTCGACAGCGCCGGTTTCGAGAACCACAGGCTCGACCACGACCGGCTCTGCCGCTGCGGGTTCGGCTGGCGTCACGTGCTCGGCTTGCGGCTGTGCCTCGACGAACTGGGCCGTCTCGACAACAGGCACTACCGGTGCGGCGTCGACCACTGGCTGGCTGAACACGGTCTCGGCTTCCTGGGCAACGATGTGCTCGGGGGCTGGCTCGTGGACAGGCAAGCTTTCGCTGACGGCAGCCTCGACCGCTGGGGGCGACGCATATTCGGCAGCAACGTGCGCGGGCTCGGCGGCCACGTAGGGCTGCTCGACCACTGGCGCTTCGACCGCGGGTGCTTCAACCACTGGCTGCTCGAAGGCTTGTTGCTCGATCGACTCTTCAACCACCACGGCTTCCTGATGGAAGACCACTTCGGCCTGTGGAGCTTCGATGACTTCTTCAGCCGGCTGATGTTCGGCCACAGGCTGAACCGCAGGCGTAGCTTCTTCAGCCACCGGGGTGAAATCCAGTGGCGTCTGGGCAGGAGCCGTGACGATTTCCGGGCTGGCCAAGGCTTCTACGGTCACAGCGGCTGGCTCGGCAGTGGCGTTGGCACGTTCGGCCTGGACATTGGCTTGCGCCTCGGCCTCGGCACTGATCACGCCTTCGACGACCACGGCAGCGGCAACAGCCGGTGCTTCGGAGCCGGTTTCGGTTTCGCCTTCGCCGGCTTCTTCCGAGCCTTCGATGACGTTGCCGTTGGCGTCACGTTGACGCTCGCGACGGTTGCTGCGACGACGTTGACCGCGGGACCGACGACGTGGGCGATCGCCCTCGGCGCCGTCCTGGTTCTCGTCCAGCTGCTCTTCCTGATTCAGCGCTTCCTCGCCATCAACGGCTTCGGCGGCTTCTTCGCTGCGCGGCTGACGCTCTTCACGGGGGGGACGTGGCTGGCGTTCTTCGCGAGGTGCGCGCTCTTCACGAGGCTCGCGCGGTACGCGTTCCTCACGTGGCGCGCGTTCTTCGCGGGGAGCTCGTTCTTCACGCGGAGCACGTTCGGCACGCTCTTCGGCGGCTGTGGCGGCAGCGACTGCAGCGATGGCGGGCGCGATGGCGTCCAATGGCTCGCGCAGTTCGCGGACGCGCTCGACACGTTCGTCACCGCCACGGGGACGGCGGTCGCCACGGGGGGCACGCTCCTCACGGGGGGCGCGCGGTGCACGTTCCTCACGGGCGACCGGTGCGACGACCTCTTCGCGAGGCTCGCGGGGCGCGCGCTCTTCACGGGGAGCACGGTCTTCGCGCGGTGCACGCTCTTCACGAGGCTTGCGCTCTTCGTCGCGGCGACTGCTGTTGCGGTTGCGGCTCTGCTGACGACCATTGCGGCGCTCTTCGTTGCGCGCAGGGCGCTCGGCGGCCACGACGGGTTTCTCGACCACCACCGGCGCGACAGGCTCTTCCTTGCTGGCGAACAGGCTGACCAGCGACTTCACCAGGCCTTTGAACAGGCTCGGTTCAGCCAGTTGCGGGGCGGGTGTCGGCGCAACGGCAGTCGGTGCTTCGACGGTGGCCGGCATCGGTGCGGCAGCACGGGTCGGCGCGGTCTTCACCGCCGCTTCCTGGCGAACCAGGGTGCGGGTAGCGGCCGCCGGCTGGACTTCTTCGACCTCGGCCGCAGCGGCGGCGATTTCGTAGCTGGACTGGCTGTTCGCTGCTTCCGGGCTGTCATCACGCAAGCGCTGCACTTCGAAATGCGGCGTTTCGAGATGATCGTTCGGCAGAATGACGATGCGCGCGCGGGTTCGCAGTTCGATCTTGGTGATCGAGTTGCGCTTTTCGTTGAGCAGGAAAGCGGCCACCGGGATTGGCACCTGGGCACGAACTTCGGCGGTACGGTCTTTCAGGGCTTCTTCTTCGATCAGGCGCAGGATGGCCAGCGACAGCGATTCAACGTCGCGGATGATGCCGGTGCCGTTGCAGCGCGGGCAAACGATGCCGCTGCTTTCGCCCAGCGATGGACGCAGGCGCTGGCGGGACATTTCCAGCAGGCCGAAGCGCGAGATGCGACCGATCTGCACGCGAGCGCGGTCGGCTTCGAGGCATTCGCGAACTTTTTCTTCCACGGCGCGCTGGTTCTTGGCCGGGGTCATGTCGATGAAGTCGATGACGATCAGGCCGCCGATGTCGCGCAGGCGCAACTGGCGGGCAATTTCTTCGGCGGCTTCAAGGTTGGTCTGCAGCGCCGTCTCTTCGATGTCGCTGCCTTTGGTGGCGCGCGCCGAGTTGATGTCGATGGACACCAGGGCTTCGGTCGGGTCGATGACGATGGAGCCGCCGGAAGGCAGTTCGACCACGCGTTGGAACGCGGTCTCGATCTGGCTTTCGATCTGGAAACGGTTGAAGAGGGGGACGCTGTCTTCGTACAGCTTGATCTTGCTGGCGTACTGCGGCATCACCTGGCGAATGAAGGTCAGGGCTTCGTCCTGGGCTTCGACGCTGTCGATCAGCACTTCGCCGATGTCCTGGCGCAGGTAATCGCGGATGGCGCGGATGATCACGTTGCTTTCCTGGTAGATCAGGAAAGGTGCGGAACGGTCCAGGGAGGCTTCCTTGATCGCGGTCCACAGTTGCAGCAGGTAGTCGAGGTCCCACTGCATCTCTTCGCTGCTGCGGCCAAGGCCGGCAGTGCGCACGATCAGGCCCATGTCGGCCGGGGCCACCAGGCCGTTCAGCGCTTCGCGAAGTTCATTGCGCTCTTCGCCTTCGATGCGGCGCGAGATGCCACCGGCACGAGGGTTGTTCGGCATCAGCACAAGGTAGCGGCCGGCCAGGCTGATGAAAGTGGTCAGGGCGGCGCCCTTGTTGCCACGTTCTTCTTTTTCGACCTGAACGATGACTTCCTGGCCTTCGCTCAGGACGTCCTTGATGTTGACGCGACCCTCAGGTGACTTCTTGAAGTATTCGCGGGAGATTTCCTTGAGGGGCAGGAAGCCATGGCGCTCGGAACCGAAGTCGACGAAAGCGGCTTCAAGGCTCGGCTCGATGCGAGTGATACGGCCTTTGTAGATATTGGCCTTTTTCTGCTCGCGGGCACCGGACTCGATGTCCAGATCATAGAGGCGCTGGCCATCTACCAGGGCGACACGCAACTCTTCAGGTTGCGTGGCATTAATCAGCATTCTTTTCATGTAGTACCGTCGGTTTCCGGGCTGCCGGAAACAGCGTTCGGCACACACGACTTCTCACGGTCGGTGTCAGGTGCGTCAGTAGTGGCGGTGCTTCATCAAGGTGCCATTACCCTGTCTAGCGAGGCTCGGCCAGTGGGGCCGTTGTCGCGACGACGCGTCCTGCTTGCTGTGGTGTCAAAAGCACTCAGTCAGGAGGAGGAATCAGCCGCCGGTCGCGGGCACCATCAGGCGCCTTCAACGGGACCGGGGGTCGTCTCGCAAGGGCCTGTGGCCGCTTGCCAAGATGACGCCATACTGCACGGTCCGACGGTTGTGCATCTCCACCCTACACGTATCCCTGATAATTCGGGTGCTGCCGTGCGCTGTATCCGCAACGGGTTGGCATTTAGCGAACGCTCCGTTCGGGAACGCCCGCGTTGTGGCTAAGGCTCTGTGTTTCCGAAGCATCCGCCGAACAGAGCAAGAACGAACGCGCCGAGGAGGTGGCTTCGAAACAAACCCGGATACATGAAAGTTTCCAAGGTTCTTCCGGACTTCTCTCGTCTGCGCTGGTTACGTCTGCAATTGCTCCGTAAACGTGGCGAAAACCCCGTCGGACGGCCTCGCGTCCTCGTGAATTGCGTTGGAGCGGGCTGGCATCAGATCGGCCGATTGCCGGTTTGATCGCGCTTGCCCGTTTCCTGCCGCTGACAGGCGGCGTTCGCGACTATAGCAGCAATCATTAAGTGCTTCAATTCCATAAAAAATTGCTATCATCGGCGCCATGACGACTACTACACCCCCGACCTCCGGCGTTCAGCTGATCGAGGTTGCGCCGGAACTTGCCGGCCAACGCATAGACAATTTCCTGATCACCGCGCTCAAGGGCGTGCCGCGCACCCTTGTCTACCGCATTCTGCGCAAAGGCGAAGTGCGGGTGAACAAGGGGCGGATCAAGCCCGAGTACAAGCTGCAGGCCGGTGACATCATTCGTGTGCCGCCCGTGCGGCTGCCCGAGCGCGATGAGCCGGTGCCGGTGGCTCAAGGCCTGTTGCAGCGCCTGGAAGCGGCGATTGTCTATGAGGACAAGGCGCTGATCGTGCTCAACAAGCCCGCCGGTATCGCTGTGCACGGAGGCAGTGGCCTGACCTTCGGTGTGATCGAGGCGTTTCGCCAGATGCGCCCTGATGCCAAGGAGCTGGAGCTCGTGCACCGTCTGGACCGTGACACCTCCGGCCTGCTGATGATTGCCAAGAAGCGCAGCATGTTGCGTCACCTGCATGCGGCCTTGCGCGGCGACGGTGTCGACAAGCGCTACATGGCGTTGGTGCGCGGGCATTGGGCGACGGCCAGGAAGCAGGTCAATGCGCCGTTGCAGAAAAGCAACCTGCGCTCCGGCGAACGCATGGTGGAAATCAATGAAGAGGGCAAGGAAGCCTTGACCCTGTTCAAGGTGCTGAGGCGCTTTGGTGACTTTGCCACCCTCGTCGAGGCGCGGCCGATCACCGGTCGCACCCACCAGATCCGCGTCCACGCGCTGCATGCTGGCCACGAGATTGCCGGTGACACCAAGTACGGAGACGAGAATTTTTCCAGGGAAATCCGCGACCTGGGTGGCAAGCGTCTGTTTCTGCATGCCTACGCCCTGACTGTGCCGCTGCCCGATGGCGGCGAGCTCAAGCTCGAGGCGCCCGTGGATGAAATGTGGGCCAAGACTGTGGAGCGCCTGAGTGCCAGCTAACTATGATTTGCTGATCTTCGACTGGGACGGCACCTTGAGTGACTCCATCGGTCGGATTGTCCAGGCCATGAAACTGGCCGCGATCGACTGTGACGAACCTGTGCTCGATGACGATGCGGTCAAAGGCATCATCGGTCTGGGACTGCCGGAGGCGATTCGCACGCTCTATCCGCATGTTGACGATGACAAGGTGCAAGTGTTTCGCCAGCACTATGCCGACCGTTATATGGCGCTGGATCGTGAACCCTCCGAGTTGTTTCCAGGGGTGCTGGAGTCGCTTGAGGGCTTCAAGGCGGCGGGCTATCAGCTGGCCGTTGCCACCGGCAAGGCGCGTCGGGGCCTGGATCGGGTGCTCAAGGCGCACGGTTGGGAGGATTATTTCCAGATCACCCGTGGCGCCGACGAAGCCCGTAGCAAGCCCGATCCGCTGATGCTCGAGCAGATTCTGCGGCACTGCGGCGTCAGCGCCGGGCGAGCGTTGATGGTGGGGGATTCGGCCTTCGATCTACAGATGGCGCGCAATGCCGGGATGGACTGCGTGGCGGTCGGCTACGGGGCGCTGCCGCTGGAAGCGCTTCGGGTCTACGAGCCGGTGCTGGCTGTGGAGCATTTCTCTGAGCTGGGCGCCTGGCTCGCTCGGGCCCAATGAATTTCTGCATGGAGTAGGTGAACGATGTCGGATCAATGGAAGGCGCCGAGCGCCGGCGACGAAGAGCCCGTCGGCGACGCCAGAAGCTGGAAGCTGCTGGAAAAAACCTTGCTGGCCGGGGTTCAGGAGCAGCGACGTGCGCGGCGCTGGGGAATTTTCTTCAAGCTGCTGACCTTTGTATACCTGTTCGGTCTGTTCTTCATGTTCTCGCCCATGCTGAAGATGGAGAAGAGCGCCGGGCTGTCCAGCCACTACACGGCGGTCATCGACATCCGCGGCATGATCGCGGACAAGGAAGCGGCCAGTGCCGACAACATCGTCGGCAGCCTGCGCGCCGCATTCGATGACAAGAAAGTCAAAGGCATCGTCCTGCGCATCAACAGTGGCGGCGGCAGCCCGGTCCAGGCGGGCTATGTGTGGGACGAGATCAAGCGGCTGCGGGGTCTGCATCCGGACGTGAAGGTCTATGCGGTGATCAGCGATATCGGCGCGTCAGGCGCCTACTACATCGCCAGCGCCGCGGACCAGATCTACGCCGACAAGGCCAGTCTGGTGGGCTCCATCGGCGTGACGGCGGCCGGCTATGGCTTTGTCGGTACCATGGAAAAGCTGGGTGTGGAGCGGCGCGCCTACACCTCGGGCGAGCATAAATCCTTTCTCGACCCGTTCCAGCCGGCCAAGCCGGATGAGACCGCCTTCTGGCAAGGCGTGCTGGACAACACTCACAATCAATTCATCGATGTGGTGAAGAAGGGGCGGGGTGATCGCTTGAAGTTCAAGGAGCATCCGGAGTTGTTCTCCGGTCTCATCTGGAACGGCGAACAGGCCTTGCAACTGGGCCTGATCGACGGCCTGGGCAACACCGGTTCGGTGGCGCGGGACGTGATCGGCGAGAAGGAGCTGGTGGACTTCACCGCCGAGGATTCGGCATTCGATCGCATTTCCAAGAAGCTGGGCACCAGCGTGGCGGACCGGCTGGCGATGTACATGGGCTTCAATGGTCCGACGTTGCGCTGAACCTCACGCTGAGGTGCGAGTTTCAGAACTCGATGCCCTCCACCCGCAACATGTCCACCAGCCTGATCAGCGGCAACCCCACCAGGCTGGTGGCATCCTCGCCCTCCGTGCGTTGAAACAGACTGACCCCCAATCCTTCGGCCTTGAAGCTGCCGGCGCAGTCATAGGGCTGCTCGGCCCGCAGATAGCGCTCCACCTGCGCCTCGTCGAGCACCCGCATGTGCACGGTAAACGCTACCACGTCCACCTGGCAGCGACCGCTGGCGCTGTCCAGCAGCGCCAGGCCGGTCAGAAAGCTCACGCTGCGCCCGCTCGCGGCCAGCAGTTGCGCGCGGGCCTTGTCGAAGCTGTGGGGCTTGCCCAGCACCTGATCATCGAGAACGGCTACCTGGTCCGAACCGATGATAAGATGGGTGCGATGTGTCGGTGCCAGGGCGGCGGCCTTTTGTTGTGCCAGGCGGCTGACCAGTGCGTGGGGCGCCTCCCCGGCCTGGCGGCTTTCGTCGATGTCCGGCGAGGCGCACTCGAAGGGCAAACGTAACCGATTCAGCAGTTCGCGCCGATAAGGCGAGCTGGATGCCAGCAGCAAGGTGCGCATGAAGAGGTCTCCAAAGATGAACGGCAATGCTAACACGCTGTATCGCTCCGAATTTCCTTTGACAGGAGAGGGGGGCGTCCCTAGAATGCTGCGCCTATGTTGAATGACCCGATTCCACCTCACGTTGACCCGCGCAAATTGGCAGATCGTGGCGTAACCCTTGAAGGTTCGCTGCCCTTGGCCGATTTGGAGAGACTCTGCGACCCGCTTTCCGACACTGTCGGGACGGTGCAGGCCAAATTCGTTTTCGAACGAGACGAACGAAAAGCCGTGGTTATCCACAGCTCGCTGGACGTCGAAGTGAAAATGGTTTGTCAGCGTTGTCTTGAGCTGGTCACCCTGCCGATCCACAGCGAATGCAGTTACGCTGTGGTGAAAGAGGGTGCGAATACCCAGTCGTTACCGAAAGGCTATGACGTGCTGGAACTGGGCGAAGATCCTTTGGATCTGCAGGCATTGATCGAGGAGGAGCTATTGCTCGCCTTGCCCATTGTGCCTGCTCATCATCCGGAAGAATGCCAGCAGCCGGGGGGGTCAGATGATCCCGAGCCGAGCGAGGACGAGGTAACGCGGTCCAACCCGTTCAGTGTTTTGGCGCAGTTAAAGCGTGACCCAAACGTTTAGGAGTTAATCAATTATGGCTGTTCAGCAGAACAAAAAATCCCGCTCTGCCCGCGACATGCGCCGTTCGCACGACGCTCTCGAGGCTAGCACCCTGTCCGTGGAAAAGACCACCGGTGAAGTTCACCTGCGTCACCACGTATCGCCAGAAGGCGTATACCGTGGCCGTAAAGTGATCGACAAGGGCGCTGACGAGTAATTTCTTGTCCGCTCAGATCATCGCGATCGACGCAATGGGCGGGGACTTCGGTCCCCGTCTCATTGTCGAGGCCTGCCTCGCGCGCCTCGCTGCTTCCCCCTCGCTGCACCTGACCCTCGTCGGTCACCCCCAACTCCTTGCTGAACTTGTCGCCGGTTGCCCTGGCGAGATCCGCGCGCGCCTGCAGATTGCTGCGGCCAGCGAAGTGGTCAGCATGGATGACAAGCCTTCCCTGGCCTTGCGTGGCAAGCCGGATTCGTCCATGCGCGTGGCCCTCCAGTTGCTACGGGACGACAAGGTGCAGGCGGTGGTCAGTGCTGGAAATACGGGTGCGTTGATGGCGTTGTCCCGGTATGTGCTCAAGACCCTGCCGGGCATCGATCGCCCGGCCATGGTCGCGGCCATTCCTGTCCGGGGCGGGTATTGCCAGTTGCTTGACCTGGGCGCCAACGTCGATTGCAGCGCCGGGCAGTTGTTCCAGTTTGCCTTGATGGGCTCGGTGGCCGCGCAGGCGCTGGGGGTCGAGCGGCCGCGAGTGGGGTTGCTCAATATCGGCACTGAAGACATCAAGGGTAACCAGCAGGTCAAGCAGGCGGCCCTGCTGCTGCAGGGGGCGTCCGGGCTCAACTATGTCGGTTTTGTCGAGGGCGATGGCCTGTATCGCGGCGAAGCGGACGTGGTGGTGTGCGATGGCTTTGTCGGCAACGTCCTGCTCAAGAGCAGCGAGGGCCTGGCCAGCATGATCGCCGATCGCGTCGAAGCCTTGTTTACTGACGGCATGGTCGCGCGAATGATCGGTGCCCTCGCCTTGCCCCTGTTGCGTCGGCTGCGCAGCGACCTGGCGCCGTCACGCTACAACGGCGCCAGTTTTCTGGGTTTACAGGGGGTCGTGATCAAGAGTCACGGCTCGGCAGGGGTTGACGGGTTTCAGAGCGCCATCGAGCGCGCCGGCATCGAGATCCGCGAGAACACACCCGCTCGCCTGAAAGCGCGATTGCTGGCAGGCACGGCTGGCTGATTCGTGGCGGCTGCGCTTAAATGTGACGATTGGGTCGCCATTGCCATCCAAACCTCGGTTTTCTTCGCGTGCGGCCTGGGTTGCGCGCGTTTTCGAAAAGATCAATAAGGGCTTGTTTTTATGTCTGCATCCCTCGCGTTTGTATTTCCTGGGCAAGGTTCCCAGTCGCTGCGCATGCTCGCCGATCTGGGCGCACAGCAGCCGCTGGTCCTCGAGACCTTCAAGGAAGCGTCCGAGTCGCTGGGCTACGACCTGTGGGCGTTGACCCAGGACGGTCCGGCCGAATTGCTCAATCAGACTGACAAGACTCAACCGGCCATTCTCACGGCATCCATCGCCCTGTGGCGGTTGTGGCAAGCCGAAGGGGGGGGCGTTCCGGCCTTCGTCGCCGGCCACAGCCTCGGTGAATACAGCGCCCTGGTGGC
This sequence comes from Pseudomonas sp. dw_358, assembly GCF_018449655.1. Taxonomy (GTDB): domain Bacteria; phylum Pseudomonadota; class Gammaproteobacteria; order Pseudomonadales; family Pseudomonadaceae; genus Aquipseudomonas. The sequence continues at coordinate 48,499 of NZ_JAAVUX010000003.1, read as the reverse complement.
GGCAGGCAGCCTGTCCCTGGCCGATGCCGCCAGACTGGTCGAGCGTCGTGGCCAGTTGATGCAGGAGGCCGTACCGGCCGGGCAAGGCGGCATGGCCGCTATCCTGGGCCTTGAAGATGCCGACGTGATTGCCGCCTGTGCCGAAGCGGCCCAGGGTGAAGTGGTCAGCGCGGTCAACTTCAACTCGCCGGGCCAGGTGGTGATCGCCGGGGCCAAGGCGGCCGTCGAGCGCGCCATCGAAGCCTGCAAGGCCAAGGGCGCCAAGCGCGCCCTGCCGTTGCCGGTCAGCGTGCCGTCGCACTGCGCACTGATGAAGCCGGCCGCCAAACGCTTTGCCGAGTCGGTGCAGGCCATCGACTGGCAAGCGCCACGGATTGCCCTGGTACAAAACGTCAGCGCCCAGGTGGTGACTGATCTGGATACGCTCAAGCGCGACCTTTTGGCGCAGCTGTACATGCCTGTGCGCTGGGTCGAGAGCATCCAGTGCCTGGCCGCCAAAGGCGCCACTCGTCTGGTGGAGTGCGGCCCGGGTACGGTCCTGGCCGGCCTCAACAAACGCTGCGCCGACGGCATCAGCACCGTTGGCATCAATACCCCGGATGCCCTGGCAGCCGCGCTCGCGGCCCAGGCCTGAACCCACTGAAGGAGAGCCTGCATGAGTCTGCAAGGCAAAGTAGCACTGGTCACCGGCGCCAGCCGTGGCATCGGCCAGGCGATCGCCCTGGAACTCGGTCGTCTTGGCGCCACGGTCATCGGCACCGCCACCTCGGCCTCGGGTGCCGAGCGCATCGCGACGACCCTCAAGGAGCACGGCGTCACTGGCACCGGGCTTGAGCTCAATGTGTGTGACGAAGCGTCCGTGGCTGCGGCCCTGGCAGCGATTCAGACGCAATTCGGCGCGCCGGCGATTCTGGTCAATAATGCCGGCATCACCCGCGATAATCTGATGATGCGTATGAAAGACGATGAGTGGACCGACGTCATCGACACCAACCTCAACAGCCTTTTCCGTCTGTCCAAGGGCGTTCTGCGCGGCATGACCAAGGCGCGCTGGGGCCGGATCATCAACATCGGTTCGGTAGTCGGTGCCATGGGTAACGGCGGGCAGGTCAACTATGCCGCCGCCAAGGCCGGCCTCGAAGGTTTTGGCCGTGCGCTGGCCCGTGAAGTCGGCGTGCGCGGTGTGACCGTCAACTCGGTGGCACCGGGCTTCATTGACACCGACATGACCCGCGAGCTGCCTGAAGCGCAGCGCGAAGCCCTGCTGACGCAGATCCCGCTGGGGCGTCTGGGGCAGGCTGACGAGATCGCGCAAGTGGTCGCTTTCCTGGCCTCGGAAGGTGCAGGCTACGTCACAGGGGCTACAATCCCTGTCAACGGTGGCATGTATATGTAAGGCGGATGTGGCGTCCGACTTGAAAAAAATGTCACACGAGCTGTTCGAAAATCCGTTATAAAGCTGCATCCAAATTCGGGGCGGCGGGTGGGTGTCACACATGGAATGCGCTTTCGGCTTGAAAAGCGGGGGCCTTTCTATAAACTTGCACACCGGCCAGCTGCCTGACTATGTCCATTAGGAGTGAAAACAAGGTATGAGCACCATCGAAGAACGCGTCAAGAAAATCGTTGCCGAGCAACTGGGCGTGAAAGAAGAAGAAGTGGTCAACACTGCTTCGTTCGTTGAAGATCTGGGTGCCGACTCGCTTGACACCGTTGAGCTGGTGATGGCTCTGGAAGAGGAATTCGAGACCGAGATTCCTGACGAAGAAGCCGAGAAGATCACGACTGTACAAGCCGCTATCGATTACGTTACTGCCCACCAGGCGTAACATTCTGTAATCGTAGCCTCTTGTCATGGAAAAACCGCACTGCCATTGCTGGCGTGCGGTTTTTTCTTTCAAACGAGCGGCACGGTGTATTTCATAGAATAAGGAGAGTGCTGTGTCGCGTAGACGCGTCGTGGTCACTGGTATGGGTATGTTGTCGCCACTGGGCACCGATGTGCCAAGCACGTGGCAGGCCATTCTGGCTGGCCGCAGTGGCATCGGTCCGATCGAGCATACCGATCTGTCGGCCTATTCCACCCGTTTTGGCGGCTCGGTCAAAGGCTTCAACGTCGAGGAATACCTGTCGGTCAAAGAAGCCCGCCGGCTCGACTTGTTCATTCAATACGGCCTGGCAGCCGGTTTTCAGGCGGTGCGCAATTCCGGCCTGGAAGTGACCGACGCCAACCGTGAGCGCATTGGCGTGGCCATGGGTTCGGGTATTGGCGGTCTGACCAATATCGAAGAAACCAGTCGCACGCTCCACGATGAAGGCCCGCGAAAGATTTCGCCGTTTTTCGTACCCGGATCGATCATCAACATGATTTCCGGATTCCTGTCGATCCATCTGGGTGTACAGGGTCCCAATTACGCCATCGCCACCGCGTGCACCACCGGTACGCACTGCATCGGCATGGCCGCGCGCAACATCGCTTACGGCGAAGCCGACGTGATGATTGCCGGGGGCGCCGAGATGGCGGCCTGCGGCCTGGGCATGGGTGGCTTCGGTGCCTCCCGCGCCCTGTCGACCCGTAACGATGAGCCCACTCGCGCCAGCCGTCCGTGGGACAAAGGCCGTGATGGCTTCGTGCTGTCCGACGGTGCCGGTGCGCTGGTGCTCGAAGAACTCGAGCATGCCAAGGCCCGTGGCGCGACCATCTATGCCGAGCTGATCGGGTTTGGCACCAGCGGCGATGCCTTCCACATGACGTCACCGCCCGAAGACGGTGCCGGCGCTGCACGTTGCATGGCCAATGCCTTGCGCGATGCGGCGATTCGCCCGGACGAAGTGCAATACATCAACGCCCACGGTACGTCGACCTCGGCCGGCGACATGGCCGAAGTCTCGGCCATCAAGACCGTCTTCGGCGAACATGCCTACCGTGTAGCGGTTAGCTCCACCAAGTCGATGACCGGCCACCTGCTGGGCGCTGCCGGTGCTGTGGAAGCGATTTTCAGCGTGCTGGCAATCAACAGCCAGATGGCACCACCGACCATCAACCTGGATGAGCCGGACGAAGGTTGCGACCTGGACTTCGTGCCCCATGTGGCCCGCAGCATGCCCATCGATGTGGTGCTGTCCAACTCCTTCGGCTTTGGCGGGACCAACGGTTCGCTGGTGTTCCGTCGGTTTGCCGACTGATGGAGGCATGGCTCGACGGGCTGCCGGCTGACTCGGTCGGCCTGCGCAATCGCGGCTTGGCCTACGGCGATGGTCTGTTCGAGACCATCGCCGTACACAACGGCCGCGCCGTCTTGCTGGAGCGGCATCTGCAGCGTCTGGCTGTGGGATGCCAGCGCCTGGCGCTGGGCCATGACGCCACACTGATCCTGACCGAAGTCACGCGCTACGCGGCCGCGATGGGCGAGGGCGTGCTCAAGCTCATGCTGGTGCGGGGCGATAGTCAACGGGGTTACGCCGCGGATCCGGGTCGACCTGCGATGCGTATCCTGCAAGCGAGCCCGCCTGCGGCTTATCCTGTCGTCCATGCCGAACATGGCATCAAGATGTTTCCTTGCGCCACGCGCCTGGCTGAACAGCCCATGCTGGCCGGCTTGAAACATCTCAATCGCCTTGAGCAAGTACTGGCCCGCGCTGAATGGCAGGATTCGACCTTTGCCGAAGGGCTGATGCTGGACACTGCCGGGCGTTTGGTGGAAGGGGTGTTCAGCAATCTGTTCCTGGTACGCGACGGTCGGTTGCTGACCCCGGACCTGAGCCGCAGCGGCGTCGCCGGCGTTATGCGCAGTGAGTTGCTGGCGCAAGCCGAGCGCGCCGGTATTCCCGTCTGGATCGGTGATCTGCGCCTGGACGACCTGGCACAGGCCGATGAAGTGTTTGTCTGTAATAGCGTTTATGGCGTCTGGCCGGTACAGGCTTTTGCAGCACTGAACTGGCCGGCAGGACCAGTGACCCGTAAACTGCAGGCCATTGCTCGCTCGCTATTGGATGCCTGAACTTGAGACGTAGAATTTTGCAGGTGCTGGGTGCCATGGTGCTCCTGGCGGGCCTGCTGACAGGCTTCGCTGCGTGGAAGCTGCACTCGGCGGTGCACCAACCGTTGCGTATCACCGAAGAACAATTGCTCGACGTGCCCGCCCGGGCCACGCCGATCGGCACCTTTATCCGCATGCAGGACGAGGGCCTGATCAGCGACGCCTTCTGGCTGCGGGTCTACTGGCGCTTCAATCGTGCCGGCCAGGCGCTGCATGCGGGCGAATACCGCATGACCCCCGGGATGACCATGGAAGACCTGTTTGGTCTGTGGCAGCGCGGTGAAGTGGTGCAGTACAGCCTGACCCTGGTGGAAGGCTGGAATTTCCGTCAGGTGCGCGCCGCACTGGCCAAGCAGGAAAAGCTCAAGCAGACCCTCGCCGGGCTGAGCGATGCCGAGGTCATGACCAGACTCGGCCATGCCGGCGAATTTCCCGAAGGGCGGTTTTTTCCCGACACCTACAAGTACGTGCGGGGCATGACCGACGAGGAATTGTTGACCCAGGCCTACAATCGTCTCGACGACGTGCTCGCCAAGGAGTGGGCCGAGCGTTCGCCGGACGCGCCCTATGCCGATGCCTATCACGCGCTGATCATGGCTTCGCTGGTAGAAAAGGAAACCGGCGTGCCCCAGGAGCGTGGCGAGATTGCTGGCGTATTCGTGCGACGCCTGCAGACCGGCATGCTGTTGCAGACCGATCCCACCGTGATCTACGGCATGGGCGAGCGCTACACGGGCAAGGTTTCCCGAGCCGACTTGCGTGAAGCTACACCGTACAACACCTACGTGATTGCCGGGCTGCCGCCCACGCCCATCGCGATGGTCGGGCGTGAAGCCATTCACGCCGCGCTGAACCCGGTGGCGGGCAGCAGCCTGTATTTTGTCGCCCGTGGTGACGGCAGTCATGAGTTCTCCGATGACCTGGCGGCGCATAACACGGCGGTGCGCAAGTTCCAGCTCAAACGCAGCGCCGATTACCGATCAAGCCCGGCGCCGGTGGCCCCCACGGCCACCGAGGCACCCGCTTCACCGGCACCTGTCAAGGACGCCGTTCCGGTGGAACCGGCGCCCACGCCTGTGATACCTGCGACCACCGACACATCTTCTTCGGACAAACCATAAGGACTGCCTGTGAGCGGCTTGTTTATCACCCTCGAAGGCCCGGAAGGCGCCGGCAAGACCACCAATCGCGAATACCTGGCCGACCAGCTGCGTCAGGCCGGTATCGACGTCGTGCTGACGCGCGAGCCGGGCGGTACCCCACTGGCCGAGCGCATCCGCGAGCTGCTGCTGGCACCGAGCGATGAAGCGATGCATGCCGACACCGAGCTGTTGCTGGTGTTTGCCGCACGGGCGCAGCACCTGGCCGAGGTCATCCGCCCGGCGCTGGCGCGGGGCGCGGTGGTGCTGTGTGATCGGTTCACCGATGCGACTTATGCCTACCAGGGCGGCGGCCGCGGCCTGTCCCAGCCACGCATCGCCCAGCTGGAACAATTCGTCCAGGGCGAGCTGCGTCCGGACCTGACCCTGGTCTTCGACCTGCCGGTGGAGATTGGTCTGGCCCGCGCCGTCGCCCGCGGCCGCCTGGACCGTTTCGAGCAAGAGGGCAGGGGCTTCTTCGACGCCGTGCGCACCACCTATCTGCAAAGGGCGGCGGCCGAGCCACAACGCTATCGCCTGGTCGATGCGGCGCAAAGCCTTGAACAGGTCCAGCACCAGCTGGACGGCCTGTTCCCCGAACTGCTGGAGCGCTGCAGCCGTGGCTGAAGCCTACCCGTGGCAGGGCGGGCTCTGGCAGCAACTGGCCGGACGCACCCAGCACGCCCATGCCTACTTGCTGCACGGGCCCCGGGGCATCGGCAAGCGCGCGCTGGCAGAGCGGCTGATGGCATTGCTGCTGTGTCAGCGACCGGGCCAACAGGCATGCGGTCAGTGCAAGTCCTGCCTGCTGCTGGCGGCCGGCAGCCACCCGGACAATTACATCCTCGAGCCCGAGGAAGAGGACAAGGCGATCAAGGTCGACCAGGTTCGTGATCTGGTCAGCTTTATCGTGCAGACCGCCCAGATGGGCGGGCGCAAGGTGGTGCTGATCGAGCCGGTGGAGGCCATGAACCTCAACGCTGCCAACGCCCTGCTCAAGAGTCTGGAGGAGCCGAACGGCAACACCGTGCTGTTGCTGGTCAGCCACCAGCCCAGCCGCTTGCTGCCGACCGTCAAGAGCCGCTGCGTGCAACAGGCCTGCCCGCTGCCCAGTGCGCAGATGAGCGCCGATTGGCTGGCCCAGGCGCTGCCCGCCAGCACGCCCGAGCAGCGGGGCGAATTGCTGACGCTGGCTGCCGGATCGCCGTTGACGGCGCTCAAGCTCAATGGCCAAGGGGTGTTGGAGCAGCGCGTGCTGGTGGTCGAGGGGGTCAAGAAGCTGCTCAAACAGCAGCAGACCCCGACCCAGCTGGCCGAGGCGTGGAATGCCCTGCCACTGCTGCTCCTGTTCGATTGGTTCTGCGACTGGTCCAGCCTGATCCTGCGCTATCAGTTGACGCAGGATGAAGACGGATTAGGCTTGAGCGATATGCACAAGGTGTTGCAGTATCTGGCGCAGAAGGCCTCGCAAAGCAAGGTGCTCAGCCTCCAGGACTGGATTCTGGCGCAGCGCCAGAAAGTTCTGTCCAAGGCCAACCTCAACCGTGTCTTGCTGCTCGAGGCACTCTTGGTGTCCTGGGCGGCCTTGCCCGGTCAGGGCTGAAAGGTGCATTGTATTGAGCGTATGTTTGCGCGACCGGTCGTAGTCAAGGAAATGGAATGAATCAGCCAGCTACTCCCCCAGGTCCCGGCCCCCGCAACGGTATCTTGTCCCTGACCATCAAGGACAAGGCCGTGCTCTACGCGGCGTACATGCCCTTCATCAAGAACGGTGGCCTGTTCATACCGACCAACAAAAGCTACAAGTTGGGCGATGAGCTGTTCATGCTGCTCAACCTGATGGATGAGCCGGAGAAGATTCCGGTGGCCGGCAAAGTCGCCTGGATCACCCCCAAGGGCGCTCAGGGCAACCGTGCGGCCGGAGTCGGTGTGCAGTTCAACGACGGTGACAACACTGCGCGCAACAAGATCGAAACCTATCTGGCGGGCGCTCTGAAGTCCGATCGTCCCACTCACACGATGTAAGCCCATCCCATGCTTGTAGATTCCCATTGCCACCTCGATCGCCTGGACCTGGCGCACCATGACGGCTCGCTCGATGCGGCGCTGGCGGCGGCACGGTCCCGCGGCGTCGGCCATTTTCTGTGCATTGGCGTCAGCGCCGATAATGCGGCGGCGGTACGCGACCTCGCCAATCGCTACGATGATGTTGATTGTTCTGTGGGCATTCACCCGCTGGACGTCAGCCCCGGCCCATTGCCGGCGCTGGACTGGCTATTGGGTGAGCTGGACCACCCCAAGGTGGTGGCCATCGGCGAAACGGGCCTGGACTATCATTACGAGCCCGAGACCGCAGAGCTGCAGCGCGCGTCTTTCGAACTGCACCTGCAGGCAGCCGCTGTCACCGGCAAACCGGTAATCGTGCACACCCGTGCCGCTCGCCGCGACACCCTGGACCTGCTGCGAGCTGCTCAGCTGCCTCAGGGCGGCGTGCTGCACTGTTTCACCGAAGACTGGGACATGGCCCGCGCGGCACTGGACCTGGGTTTCTATATCTCGCTGTCCGGCATAGTCACCTTCCGCAACGCCGAGGCCTTGCGCGACGTGGCCCGGCAGGTGCCGGCCGATCGCCTGCTGGTGGAAACCGATTCACCCTACCTGGCGCCTATTCCCCATCGCGGCAAGCCCAACCTGCCGGAATACGTCCGTGACGTGGCCGAATACCTGGCCATGCTGCGCGGCCAGCCCTACGAGGCGTTTGCCGAACAAACCACGGCCAACTTCCGTCGTCTGTTCCCGTTGGCCGGTGTTCGTCAGGCCTGAGCAGCGAGAAATGGCGGGCAAAAAAAACCCGGGTTCTGGGGGGTGAATCCGGGTTAAGACCATTAGGAGTAATACAAAGGTGCACGGTCCGTTGACACCTTTATCGGCCGCGTCACTTGGGGGGTATGACGTGCCGACTGCTCAAGTATTGATCAGTGCGCGGACTATTCCAGCCAGTATTGGGTGTTTTTTAAACAAATTTGGAATACGTGGCAGGCTGCTGAGTACTCATTGCTGCGCCACCTCGGCGACGACGCGCAAAGTTTCGTCGATCACCTGACGTGGTGTATAGAAGTGCGGCGAAAAGCGCACACCCGGGCCACGGGGGATGCACACGACCTGTCGTCGCATCAGCGCTTGCCACACGTCGCCATTGTCTTTGCCGCTGATCGTGAACGACACAATGCCCGCTCGACGCTCCGATTGGGCCGGACTTTGCAGACGCACGCCAGGGATTTGCATCAGCCCATCGCGCAGCCACTGTACCCGTTCGTCGATGAGGCGACCCACTTTCTCCATGCCCACTTCCTCCAGTAACGACAGGCTGGCCTCAAGAGCCATGCAGCCGAGCACGTTGGGGCTGCCGCATTCGAAGCGGCGAGCGCTGACGGCCGGTTGCCACTCCTCGCGGCTGTAATCGCCCACCCGTTCGACCATGTGCCAGCCGTACTCTGTCAGCTTGAGTTGGGGTCGCAGGTCGGCCCGGCAGTAGAACACCCCGAGACCTTCCGGACCCAGCAGCCATTTATGGCCGTCGGCCATGGCAAAATCGCAATCATAGGCCTGTACATCGAAGGGCAGCGCCCCCAGCTGCTGGATGGCGTCGATGCAGAACAGCACCGCGCGCTCCCGACAGCCTTGGCCCAGCCGAGCCAGATCCAGGCGCAGGCCGCTGGCAAATTGCACGGCGCTGACCGACATCAACCGCGTACGGGGCGTGCAGGCCGCCAGTAATGCGGCTTCCGGGTCATCGCCCAGCAGGCTGACCTTGGTCAAGGTCACACCTTGGCTGGCCAGTGCCTCCCAGACGATGCGATTGGAAGGAAATTCTTCGTCGCTGATGACGATGTCGTCGCCCGCCTGCCAGGTCAGTCCCGATGCGACGAATGAAAGCGCTTCCGATGTATTTTTGACCAAGGCGATGTCGTCGGTCGAAGGTGCATTCAGCAGGCGCGTCAGGCGTTCGCGCAGTCGTTGTTCCACCAGCATCCACTGCGGGTAGTCCCGAGCGCCTCGGCTGACGTTCTCATCAGCGAAGCGGCGCACCGCTTCGGCGGCCCGCTTGGGCCAGGGCGCCACGGCCGCGTGGTTCAGATAGCAGAGTCCCGGGGTTTGGGGAAATTCATCTAGAAACAGTGTCATGGTCGGATGATCCGTGCATTTTGTCGCAAGTTAGGCATAATACCGGGCTTCGATTTTGACCCAGTCATTCATTCATATGCACAAAGAACCTCGTAAGGTCCGTGAGTTTCGTCGCCGAGAACAAGAAATTCTCGACACTGCACTCAAGCTGTTTCTGGAGCAGGGCGAAGACAGTGTCACGGTCGAAATGATCGCCGATGCGGTCGGTATCGGCAAAGGCACCATCTACAAGCACTTCAAGTCCAAGGCCGAGATCTACCTGCGCCTGATGCTCGACTATGAGCGCGATTTGAACGAACTGCTTCACTCTGCCGACATCGACCGTGACAAGGAAGCCCTGTCCCGGGCCTATTTCGAGTTCCGCATGCGTGATCCCCAGCGCTATCGGCTGTTCGACCGTCTTGAAGAGAAAGTGGTCAAGGGTCAGCAGGTGCCGGAGATGGTCGAAGAGCTGCACAAGATCCGCGCCTCGAATTTCGAGCGCCTGACCTCCTTGATCAAGGGGCGGATCGAAGAGGGCAAGCTGGAAGACGTGCCGCCTTATTTCCACTACTGCGCGTCCTGGGCGTTGGTGCATGGCGCGGTGGCGCTGTACCACTCGCCATTCTGGAGCAATGTCCTGGAAGATCAGGAAGGCTTCTTCCAGTTCCTGATGGACATTGGCGTGCGCATGGGCAACAAGCGCAAGCGAGAGCCTGATCCGGCCGCCTGATTTTTTCACCCGCTGGAGCATGTCCGGCCGGCATGCTCCAGCGGGTAGCCCAAAGGCCCTTGCAAATTCCTGACTTTTTAGTCAACTTACTCCCGCCCGACCTCACTCAGCTGGAGCCATCATGATCGTCGACCGCCAAGGCCGGCGCTTTCGCAACCTGCGCGTAAGCCTGACGTCCGCCTGCAACTACGCCTGTACCTACTGCGTGCCCGACGGCAAACGCCTGGTCGCGGCCCAGGATGAGCTCTCGGCCGAAGCCATGGCCCGTGGCGTGGCTTACCTGGTGGAGGCCGCCGGCATCGAGCGGTTGCGCATCACCGGCGGCGAGCCGTTGGTCAGCCCCAAGCTCGAAGCCTTGCTTGACGCGGTCAAGCCGCTGAACCTGCAAGACATCAGCCTGACCACCAACGGCCAGTTGCTGGCGCGTAAACTGCCGGTGCTGGTGGCGGCCGGCATCCAGCGTATCAACGTGTCCCTCGACACTCTGGACCCCGACGCCTTTCGTGGCATTGCCCGGGGCGGCGACCTGGCCACGGTGCTCGATGGCATCGAGCAGGCCGCCGCTGCCGGCCTGCGCATCAAAGTGAATATGGTGCCGTTGCGTGGGCAGAATCTCGACCAGGTCCTGCCACTACTGGATTACTGCCTGATGCGAGGCTATGAACTGCGCTTCATCGAATTGATGCGCATGGGGCATCTGGCACGTGACGGCCAGACCTTCAGTCAGCAGTTCATCAGTCTGGAGCAATTATTGGCGGTGATCGGCGAGCGCTATGCGTATCAGCAGGCCGAGGCACCTGTGGATGCCACCGCGCTGCGTTATGAAATTCCGCGCCAGGGCTACTTCGGCGTCATCGCCAATGAAAGCGTGCCTTTCTGCCGGACCTGTTCGCGCCTGCGGCTCTCTTCCACCGGCTGGTTACACGGCTGCCTGTCCTCCAGCAACCGTCATCGGGTCGGCGAGTTGTTCGATCAGCCGCGTCATCAAGCGTTGCCGGCTTTGCAGCGCTTGCTGGTGCGAGCGCTGGCGGACAAACAGGAAGTGGCTTTTTCGGGTGGCGCCACGGTGATGAAAGTCATCGGCGGCTGAATCCCCGCTCTGGCGCAGAACCTGCATTGCCTCGATATTCGCCGGTTTTCCGTCACCGGCCCCTGGAGGAATGATGCGTAACCTGGTTTTGTGGCTGGCGCTGTTATCGCTGGGCGGTTGCATGAGTGTCAGCGACATGGGCTCTGTCGTGCATGATGAAATGAGCGACGCCGGCATCCTTGATCATGCCAATACCCAGCGCTCGACCAACTTCCGTCTGCAGCCGGATTCCTACATCTACATCGGTCAGGGCGCCTTCGGTCCGCCGGGCAACGCCTATCCGCGGCCCAATGTCGTGGCCGAAGAGGCGTTCAACAGCTTCGTCGAATATTTCCCCATGGTCCGCCGGGCCAGAGGTCCATTGGGGCTGGAGCAGGCGTTGGGCGAGGCGCGCTCCCAGGGCGCACATTATTTACTGTACTGCCGCTTCGCTCGCGCCGATGACCGCATCGGCAATACGGACGAATGGTCTGACCAGGAACACATTGACCGGTTGGGCGTCGACAGCGGCGTCATTCAGGTCATGCTGATCGAAACCAGCACCCGTTATCTCATCGACACCGCCACCATCCGCATGCGCGGCGGTCTCTTGACGATGCACGACCACAAACCTGCCGATTTGCTCGAACCCCCCCTCAGGCAATATGCTCGCCAGCTTCTCGGCTCGTCCGATCGGCCGGATTTCCAATAAGGGAGCACGCATGAGCGGCAAGGTAAACGATCTGCTGGGCCAGATCCCCGCCTCCAAAGGCCTGCCGCCCGTGCACCAGTGGAACCCGGACTTTTGCGGCAACATCGACATGCGCATTGCCCGGGATGGCACCTGGTACTACCTGGGCACGCCCATCGGCCGCAAGGCGATGGTCAAACTCTTTTCCACCATCATCCGCCGTGATGGCGACGATTATTTCCTGGTCACTCCGGTGGAAAAAGTCGGCATCAGCGTCGACGACGCTCCGTTTCTGGCGGTAACCATGGAGGTCGCAGGACAGGGCGACCAGCAGGTCCTGCGCATGACCACATTGACCGATGACGTCGTCGAAGTCGGCGATGAACACCCACTGCGCATCGAAATCGACCCGGTCACCCAGGAGCCTGCGCCGTACGTTCGGGTGCGCGGGAATCTGGAGGCGTTGGTGCATCGCAATGTGTTTTATCAGTTGGTGGAGTTGGGGGTGGAACTGGAGATCGAGGGGAGGGCGTGGATCGGGGTGTTCAGTTGTGGCCGGTGTTTTCCGATCGGGCCGGTCGGAGGCTGATCGCCGACGTGCATGCCCCAGAAACGAAAAACCCCTCTAGTGAGGGGTTTTCAATATGGCTCCGCGACCAGGACTCGAACCTGGGACCCAATGATTAACAGTCATTTGCTCTACCGACTGAGCTATCGCGGAATCTGCTGCGTATGTTACTGATAACTAACGATTAGTCAAGCCGTCAGAAACCATTATGCAGCTTGTTCAGAGCACCGCCACGATCGCCTTGATCACTGCATCGATGTTGCGCTGGTTCAACGCCGCGACGCAGATCCGCCCGGTGTCCAAGGCATAGATTCCGAACTCGTTGCGCAGACGACCTACCTGCACGACGTTGAGCCCCGAGTAGGAAAACATTCCGCGCTGACGGGCAACAAAGCTGAAATCGTGCTCCGGTGCCTGTGCGGCCAGGCCCTTGACCATCTGCTCGCGCATGCCGCGAATGCGTTCGCGCATCTCGCCCAGTTCCGTTTCCCATTGGGCGCGCAGGGTCGGGTTGTCCAGCACGGTGGCCACGATCATCGCGCCGTGGGTCGGCGGGTTGGAGTAGTTGGTGCGAATGGTGCGCTTGACCTGGGACAGCACGCGGGTGGCTTCTTCGCGGGACTGGGTGACGATGGACAGCGCGCCGACCCGTTCGCCGTACAGCGAGAAGGACTTGGAGAACGAGCTGGAGACGAAGAAACTCATGCCGGATTCGGCGAACAGCCGGACCGCAGCTGCGTCTTCGTGGATGCCGTCGCCGAAGCCCTGGTACGCCATGTCGAGAAAAGGCACCAGGCCTTTGGCCTTGACGGTTTCCAGCACATTGACCCAGTCAGCCGGGGTCAGGTCGACGCCGGTAGGATTGTGGCAGCAGGCGTGCAGCACGACGATGGAACCGGCGGGGAGGGCGTCGAGGTCTTCGAGCATGCCGGAACGGTTAACGTCGTGGCTGGTCGCATCATAGTAGCGGTAGTTGCGCACCTCGAAACCAGCGGTTTCGAACAGGGCGCGGTGGTTTTCCCAGCTCGGGTCGCTGATGGCGACAACCGCGTCAGGGTTGAGCTGCTTGAGGAAGTCGGCGCCGATCTTCAGTGCGCCCGTACCACCGACGGCCTGCGCAGTGATGACCTGGCCGTTGGCCAGCAGCGGCGAGTCGGCGCCGAACAACAGTTTTTGCACGGCCTGATCGTAGGCGACAATGCCGTCGATAGGCAGGTAGCCACGGGCGGCATGCTGGGCCACGCGTTGGGTCTCGGCTTCGACGACAGCACGCAACAGGGGGATTCGCCCCTCTTCGTTGCAATACACGCCCACGCCCAGATTGACCTTGGTGGTCCGGGTGTCAGTGTTGAATGCTTCGTTGAGGCCCAGGATCGGATCGCGGGGTGCCAATTGGACAGCGGAGAACAGGCTCATTTTCACCGTAGCTCTGAATGAAGGTGTGCATGGGGTACACCGCTCCATTCCAATGCACTGAGCGGTGCACAAACGGGGAGTCAGTATAAAGACAGTCCCGGTAAACGGCGACAGGTTGCACCTGGTTTCACCGGTTTTTTTACTCGAAACAGCGTAGTCGCAATTTTCGGGATTCGCCGGACATGTCTTGAAACATGGCCATCGACCCCTTATATGTATATCGATACAGTATTTGCACCTGCGTCGGTCTGCCGGCGCCCATGAGGTTACACCATGTCCGAGTTCCAGCTTGTCACGCGCTTCGAACCTGCGGGCGATCAGCCCGAGGCCATTCGCCAGATGGTCGAAGGCATCGAGGCAGGCCTGGCGCACCAGACGCTGCTTGGGGTGACTGGGTCTGGCAAGACCTTCAGCATCGCCAACGTCATTTCGCAAGTGCAACGTCCGACCCTGGTGCTGGCGCCAAACAAGACTCTGGCGGCGCAGTTGTACGGGGAATTCAAGGCGTTCTTTCCGAACAACGCCGTGGAGTATTTTGTCTCCTACTATGATTACTACCAGCCCGAAGCCTACGTGCCGTCATCGGACACCTTCATCGAGAAGGATGCCTCGATCAATGACCACATCGAGCAAATGCGCCTGTCGGCGACCAAGGCGCTGCTGGAGCGCAAGGACGCTATCATCGTCACCACGGTGTCGTGCATCTACGGTCTCGGCAGCCCGGAAACCTATCTGAAGATGGTGCTGCACGTGGATCGCGGCGACAAGCTTGATCAACGCGCCCTGTTGCGTCGCCTGGCAGACCTGCAATACACCCGCAACGAGATTGACTTCGCTCGCGCGACCTTCCGGGTCCGCGGTGACGTGATCGATGTGTTTCCTGCCGAATCGGACCTGGAAGCCATTCGCATCGAGCTGTTCGATGACGAGGTCGAGAATATCGCCGCGTTCGACCCGCTTACCGGTGAGGTGATCCGCAAGCTGCCGCGCTTCACCTTCTACCCCAAGAGCCACTACGTGACGCCACGGGAAACCCTGCTGGATGCCATCGAAGGGATCAAGGTGGAGCTGGCGGAGCGCCTGACCTACCTGCGCGACAACAACAAGCTGGTGGAAGCCCAACGACTGGAGCAGCGCACGCGCTTCGACCTGGAGATGATTCTCGAACTGGGTTACTGCAACGGCATCGAAAACTACTCGCGGTATCTGTCGGGTCGCCCCGCAGGGGCACCGCCGCCGACGCTGTACGATTACCTGCCGGCGGATGCCTTGCTGGTCATCGACGAGTCCCACGTCAGCGTTCCTCAAGTGGGGGCGATGTACAAAGGCGACCGCTCGCGCAAGGAAACACTGGTGGAGTACGGCTTCCGCCTGCCGTCGGCGTTGGACAACCGGCCGATGCGCTTTGACGAGTGGGAATCGGTGAGCCCGCAGACCATTTTCGTCTCGGCAACGCCGGGCAACTACGAGGCCGAACATGCCGGTCGCATCATCGAAATGGTCGTGCGTCCCACTGGCCTGGTAGACCCTCAGGTGGAAATTCGTCCGGCGCTGACCCAAGTGGACGATCTGCTGTCGGAAATCAAGAAGAACGTTGCCATCGACGAGCGGGTGCTGGTCACCACGCTGACCAAGCGCATGGCCGAGGATCTGACCGACTACCTGGCCGACCACGACGTGCGGGTGCGCTACCTGCACTCGGACATTGACACCGTGGAGCGGGTGGAAATCATCCGCGACCTGCGTCTGGGGGCGTTCGATGTGCTGGTGGGGATCAACCTGCTGCGCGAAGGCCTGGACATGCCGGAAGTGTCGCTGGTGGCCATTCTCGACGCCGACAAGGAAGGCTTCCTGCGTTCCGAACGCTCGATGATCCAGACCATCGGTCGCGCCGCGCGCAACCTCAACGGGCGGGCGATTCTGTATGCCGACCGCATGACCGGCTCGATGGAGCGGGCCATCAGTGAAACCGAGCGCCGTCGCGACAAACAGATCGCCTTCAACCTGGAGCATGGCATCACCCCCAAAGGGGTGATCAAGGATGTCGCCGACATCATGGAAGGCGCCACCGTGCCCGGGTCGCGCAGCAAGAAGCGCAAGGGCATGGCCAAGGCCGCGGAGGAAAGCGCCAAGTACGAGGCCGAGCTGCGTTCGCCCAGCGAGATCAACAAGCGCATTCGCCAGTTGGAAGAGAAAATGTACCAGCTGGCCCGCGACCTGGAGTTCGAGGCTGCTGCGCAGATGCGCGACGAGATCGGCAAGCTGCGCGAGCGGTTGTTGAAGGTGTGATGGTCACGCAGTCAATGCGCAGTTTCTGTCCGAGCACCGCCCCTGTTACCATCGCCGTTTGCCTTTACACCAGCTCGAGACCCAGCAATGACCACCGTTCGTACTCGCATCGCGCCATCGCCCACGGGTGACCCTCATGTCGGCACGGCGTACATCGCCCTGTTCAACTACTGCTTCGCCAAACAGCATGGCGGCGAGTTCATTCTGCGCATCGAGGACACCGATCAACTGCGCTCGACCCGCGAGTCTGAGCAACAGATTTTCGACGCCCTGCGCTGGCTGGGTATCGAGTGGAGCGAAGGCCCGGACGTTGGCGGCCCCCATGGTCCGTATCGGCAGAGCGAGCGGGGCGAGATTTATCGCAAATACGCCCAGCAACTGGTTGACCTCGGCCACGCCTTCCCATGCTTCTGCACCGCTGAAGAGCTGGACCAGATGCGCGCCGAGCAGACCGCCCGTGGCGAGACGCCGCGTTATGACGGCCGCGCGCTGCTGCTGTCGCCTGAGGAGGTGCAGCGTCGACTCGCGGCCGGTGAGCCCCATGTGATCCGCATGAAGGTCCCGGCCGACGGCATCTGCGTGGTGCCGGACCTGCTGCGCGGCGACGTCGAGATCCCTTGGGACCGCATGGACATGCAAGTACTCATGAAGACCGACGGCCTGCCCACCTACTTCCTGGCCAACGTGGTGGACGACCACCTCATGGGCATCACTCACGTGCTGCGTGGCGAGGAATGGCTGCCGTCGGCGCCCAAACTGATGAAGCTCTACGAGTACTTCGGCTGGGAGCTGCCCAAGCTGTGCTACATGCCGCTGCTGCGCAACCCCGACAAGAGCAAACTGTCCAAGCGCAAGAACCCCACTTCGGTGACCTTCTACGAGCGCATGGGTTTCATGCCCGAGGCAATGCTCAACTACCTGGGCCGCATGGGCTGGTCGATGCCGGACGAGCGCGAGAAGTTCTCCCTGGCAGAAATGGTCGAGCACTTCGATTTGTCGCGCATTTCCCTGGGCGGCCCGATCTTCGATATCGAGAAGCTGTCCTGGCTCAACGGCCAATGGCTGCGTGAGTTGCCGGTCGAGGAGTTCGCGACCCGGGTACAGAAGTGGGCATTCAATCCCGAGTACCTGATGAAGATTGCACCGCACGTGCAGGGCCGGGTCGAAACCTTCAGTCAGATCGCACCGCTGGGCGGCTTTTTCTTCGCGGGTGGCGTACAGCCGGACGTGGCGTTGTTCGAACACAAGAAGCTCTCCGCCGATCAGGTTCGTCAGGTGATGCAGCTGATTCTGTGGAAGCTCGAAGCCCTGCGCAGCTGGGAGAAGGACAACATCACCGGCTGCATCCAGGTCGTGGTCGAGTCCCTGAGCCTCAAGCTGCGTGACGCCATGCCGCTGATGTTCGCCGCCATTACCGGTCACGCCAGCTCGGTGTCGGTGCTCGACGCCATGGAAATCCTCGGGCCGGACCTGACCCGGTTCCGCTTGCGCCAGGCCCTGGATCTGCTGGGTGGGGTGTCGAAGAAAGAGAACAAGGAGTGGGAAAAGTTGCTCCAGCAAATTTGAGGCCGCCGCTAAGCTGCTGTTCTAGCGACGAAAAAAATTAAAAAAAATAGAAAATAAGTTTGACAGGGCGGGGAGGCAGTCTTAATATGCGCCCCGTCCACACAGCAACACACTGTTTGGGGCTATAGCTCAGCTGGGAGAGCGCTTGCATGGCATGCAAGAGGTCAACGGTTCGATCCCGTTTAGCTCCACCAATTTCCAGGCTTGAAGTCGTGGTTTGACTTCAGCCAGATCAGATCCAGACTGATCAATGGTAGAAGGTATGTCCCCTTCGTCTAGTGGCCTAGGACACCGCCCTTTCACGGCGGTAACAGGGGTTCGAGTCCCCTAGGGGACGCCAGTCGTACAGAAACAGAGAGTGAAGTCTCTGTTCCGCCGCAGGGCGATAAATTCGGGGCTATAGCTCAGCTGGGAGAGCGCTTGCATGGCATGCAAGAGGTCAACGGTTCGATCCCGTTTAGCTCCACCAATTTGCCACGGTTCGCTTCAGGCGGGCCGGCTCGAAGGTTATGCGTCCCCTTCGTCTAGTGGCCTAGGACACCGCCCTTTCACGGCGGTAACAGGGGTTCGAGTCCCCTAGGGGACGCCACTTTTACCCGCTCTGCGGGATTTCAAGGCTCATTCGCTTAGTTGAATGAGCCTTTTGTTTTTTCTGGCTCCTGTAAACTGGCCGCCGTCTTTCGTTGACACAAGGAGCGAGCTGCCATGAACTGGGACCGCACAACACCCTTCATCATCGACCTGCAGGTCGGCCCCGACGACATTGATGGCCTGGGTCATGCCAACAACGCTGTCTACGTTTCCTGGCTGGAGCGCTGCGCCTGGCGCCACTCGCAGCGCCTGGGGCTGGACCTGGTGGAATACCGTCGGCTGGATCGTGCCATGGCGGTGGTCCGTCACGAAATCGACTACCTGGCGGCCGCCTACGAGGCGGATGAGCTGCAACTGGGCACCTGGATTGTCGACTGGGACCAGCGCCTGAAGATGACCCGGCAGTTCCAGCTGATTCGTCCGGCCGACGGCACCACGCTGCTGCGTGCGCAAACCACGTTTGTCTGCATCGAGTTATCCACCGGCCGGCCCAAGCGCATGCCGGTGGAGTTCGTCG
The DNA here is from genome assembly GCF_018449655.1 of Pseudomonas sp. dw_358. GTDB lineage: Bacteria > Pseudomonadota > Gammaproteobacteria > Pseudomonadales > Pseudomonadaceae > Aquipseudomonas. The sequence goes on along the minus strand of NZ_JAAVUX010000003.1, from coordinate 29,716 downwards.
ATGGATACGGGCAAGCCATTGGCTGAGTGCTACAATCACGCCCTTTTTTGACCGAGAATCACCCCATGCAAATTGCCCTCGCCCCCATGGAAGGCCTGGTCGACGACATCCTGCGAGACGTGCTGACCCGTGTCAGCGGGATCGACTGGTGCGTCACCGAGTTCATCCGGGTCACCGAGCGGTTGTTGCCGGCCAGCTACTTTCACGGCTTTGCCCCGGAGTTGCGCCACGGTGCGCGCACGGCGGCGGGGGTGCCCTTGCGCGTCCAGCTGCTCGGTTCCGACCCTGGTTGTCTGGCCGAGAACGCCGCGTTCGCCTGCACCTTGGGCGCACCGGTGATCGACTTGAACTTCGGGTGCCCGGCCAAGACCGTGAACAAATCCCGGGGCGGGGCGGTATTGCTCAAGGAACCGGATTTGCTGCATCGGATTCTCGAGCAGGTGCGCAGGGCCGTGCCTGCGCATATTCCGGTTACCGCCAAGATGCGTCTGGGGTTCGACAGCCCCGACGTCGCCCTCGACTGCGGCCGCGCCCTGGCCGATGGTGGCGCGTCGCAGATCGTCGTGCATGCCCGCACCAAGGTCGAAGGCTATAAGCCGCCGGCTCATTGGGAATGGGTGGCGCGGGTGCAGGAAGTGGTCAAGGTGCCGGTGTTCGCCAACGGCGAGATCTGGACGGTCGAGGACTGGCGCCGTTGCCGTGAAATCAGCGGCGCCGAAGACATCATGCTCGGCCGTGGGCTGGTCTCGCGCCCGGACCTGGCCCGGCAGATCGCTGCCGCCCGTGCCGGCACCGAGGTGGCGCCGATGACCTGGGCCGAGTTGATGCCGATGATCCAGGATTTCTGGCGTCAGGCCGAGGCTCAGCTCACCCCGCGCCAGGCGCCCGGCCGACTCAAGCAGTGGGTATCGATGTTGACCCGCAACTACCCCGAGGCGATGGAGCTGTTCACCCTGCTACGACGCGAGCAGGACTGTGTGAGGGTCGGTGAGTTGCTTGGCATGCATGAGTTGGCTGTCGCCTGACCGCCTTTGAAAAAAATTTGCTTGAGCTTGCTTGAAAATTTTTCGACGGTCCCTATCTCTTTTGTACGCGATGCCGAAGTCGGGTCGCGGAGACAAACCCTTGCTGAATTTTCAGGAGTTACACCATGACCAGTGCATTTTCCCTCGCTCCCCTGTTTCGCAGTTCCGTGGGCTTCGACCGTTTCAATGACCTGTTCGAACTGGCTGCCCGTAACGAATCCGCCAGCACCTACCCACCCTACAACGTGGAAAAGCATGGCGATGACCAGTACCGCATCGTGGTGGCCGCGGCTGGCTTCCAGGAGTCTGACCTGGAGTTGCACGTCGAGAAGGGCGTACTCACCGTGACCGGTGGCAAGCGCGATGCCAAGGCCGAAGGCGTGACCTTCCTGCATCAGGGCATTGCCCAGCGCGCGTTCAAGTTGTCGTTCCGCCTGGCCGACCACATCGAGGTCAAGGCCGCCGGATTGAGCAACGGCCTGCTGAACATCGACCTGCTGCGCCTGGTGCCCGAAGAGGCCAAGGCCAAGCGCATTCCGATCGATGGCGAGCACAAACCCGTATTGCAATAAGCGAGCATTAGAAAAAGGGCGCCTGGGTGGCGCCCTTTTTTGTGGTCGGGCCTACCGATCCTCCAGCAACATTTGCCGAAACAATGCCAACGGCATCGGCCGGCTGTGCAGATACCCCTGATACAGATGGCAGCCCAGGCGCTGCAGAAAGTCCAGCTGCTGGGACTGCTCCACCCCCTCGGCGATCACCGTCAGATCCAGGCTGCGGGCCATGGCGACGATTGCGCGGATGATTTCAGCGTCGTTGGGGTCGTGGGTGGCGTCGCGCACGAATGACTGGTCGATCTTCAGCGCATCCACCGGCAGGCGCTTGAGGTAAGTCAGGGACGAATAGCCAGTGCCAAAGTCATCCATGGCAAAGCTCACGCCCACCCGCTGCAAGGCGCGCATCTTGCCGACGGTATCTTCCACGTTCTGGATCACGATCCCTTCAGTGATTTCCAGTTTGAGCATGCGGTTTGGCAGGTTGGCCTGGCTCAGACTGCGCTGCACCCGCTCGACAAAGTCGGCCTGGCGGAACTGTCGCGGGCTGATGTTCACGCACAGGCTGAAACCGTTGTCGGCAATCAGACCATCGCGCAGCAAGTGGGCGAAGGCGGCGCAGGCTTCGTCGAGAACCCAGCTGCCCACTTCGAGAATCATCCCGCTTTCTTCCAGCACCTGAATGAACTGCGCGGGAGACTGCTGGCCCAGAACCGGATGTTGCCAGCGCAACAGCGCTTCGGCGCCGACGATGCGGTCTTCCCGGGCATCCACTTGAGGCTGGTAATGCAGGCTCATCTCCCCCCGCGCCAGGGCCAGGCGCAGGTCGTTTTCCATCTGCAGGCGTTCGCTGGCGGCCTTTTGCATCGTGTGGTGGTAAAGCTGGGTGGCATTGCGCCCGGCATCTTTGGCTCGATAAAGGGCAATATCGGCCCGTTTGAGCAGGTCGGCCGGGTTGTTGCCGTGGTCGGGAATCAGCGCCACACCGATGCTGGGGGTGACTTGCAGGCGATGACCATCCAGGGACATGGGCTCGGCCAGCAGATCACGCAGGTTATCGGCCACTTCCTGCACTTGCTCGGCGACTTCGGTGCGCGAGCCCGTGAGCCCGGTCAGCAAGACCACGAACTCATCACCACCCAGGCGCGCCACAGTGTCTTCCAGGCGCACGCTGGCTTCCAGCCGCGCGGTGACGATCTTGAGCACGGCATCACCCACCGGGTGGCCGAGGGAGTCATTGATGTGCTTGAAATGATCCAGGTCCAGAAACAGCAGGGCGCCGCGCAGGTCGCTGCGTTTGAGCAGGGCGATCTGCTGGCTGACGCGTTCCATCAGCATCGCCCGGTTGGGCAGGTTGGTCAGGGGGTCGTGGTAGGCCAGGTGGCGGATCTGCGCCTGGGCGTTTTTCAGTTGGCTGATGTCTCGCGCAGTGATCAGCAGGCAAGGCGCTTCGTTGAGGGTGATGGGTTCGACCGACAGTTCCATGGTCAGGATCTCGCCACGTTTGTTGCGGCCAAGCATCTCGCGCAGGGTCACGCGGCCATGGTCCAGCAGGTCTTGCAACAGCTGGTTGCGCTGGCCGACATCGGGCCAGATGTCGATGTCGCTGACCGTGCGCCCGAGCACCTCGCTGGCTTGATAGCCGGTCAGGCGGCAGAAACCCTCGTTGACCTCCAGGTAACGGCCGCTCTCGCGCTCGGTGATGACAATGGCGTCGGGGCTGAAATGGAAGGCCTTGGCGAATTTCTCCTCGCTGGCCTTGAGCGCAGCTTCGGCGCGCTGCTGCTGGGAGGTGTCGGTAAAAGTACTGAGCAGGTAGGCACAGCCCTGCATTTCAATGTTCTGCGTGCATAGCAGGCCCAGAACCACTTCGCCAAAGGCCGTGCGCACCGAGAGTTCGGTGGTGTAGGGCTCAGGGCTGTCCTGGATGGCCTTGAGGATCCGCCGGCGCTGGTCGTCATCCAGCCACAGATCCAGCTCGGTGGACGTGCGATTGATGATCTGCGCGGCGGGCCAGCCGAACAGCGTTTCGAAGGCCTTGTTCACCTCGATGATCATGCCATCGCTGCGCCGGGTCAGCACCACCACGTTGGGGCTCAGGTGAAACAGCTTGGCAAAGCGTTGCTCGGACTGCAGCAAAGCCAGCTCCCGCTCTCGCTGACGGCTGACCTCGCGGACCACGCCGAGCATCTGCGGGCGGCCGTCGGTGTCGGTGTGCAGGCTGCCGTTGATTTCCAGCCAATGCAGGCTGCCGTCCGGCCAGCGCACCCGATGACGCATGGCCTGGGCTTCCGGCTCGCCGCGCAGCACCGCTTGAAAAGCGCAGATAGTTCGCTGGCGGTCTTCTTCAGGCAAAAGGTCGAGGTAATCCAGGTCCTGGGGCAGCGGCAGGTCCGGGTCGAAACCGAACAAGGCCTGGGTGCGTCGCGACCAGCTGATAGTGCCTTCGTCGATGCGCCAGCGCCACGCCCCCAGATGAGCGGCATTGAGGGCGGCCAGCAACTGCGGGGCATTGCCCCAGGCTTGTTCGGATTCGTGCGGGTCGGCGGCCTGGATCCGTGGCAACCGAGGTCGGGTGGCGGTATGGGGCATGGGACCAGACCTGTGCTGAGTGGCTTCCCTGCAGCTCTGCTTCTAGACCACCTGGCCGCCGTTCTGGGCGTCCAGCAAGGCCATGAATGCCCGTGCTGCGTTCGACAGCGTCCTTTCGGTGTGCAGGATATAGCCTAGCTGGCGGCTTAGCTGTATGCCCGGCAATGCGACCCGTGCAACCTGCTCATCGAGCATAGTACGTGGCAGCACACTCCACGCCAGGCCGATGGAGACCATCATCTTGATGGTCTCCAGGTAGTTGGTGCTCATGGCGATGTTAGGGGTCAGGCCTTGGGCCTCGAACAGGCGCTGGACGATGTGGTGGGTGAAGGTATTGCCGCCCGGAAACACGGCGGGGTGGCCCGCGATGTCCTTCAGGTTGACGGCCGGGTTCTGCGCCAGCTCGTGTTCTGGAGCCACCACAAAGTCCAGCGGATCGTCCCAGACGCCCACGGCGCGCACCAAGGCGTGGGGTTCCGGGGCCAGGGTGATCACCGCCAGTTCGGCGCGGCCGTGGAGTATTTCTTCGTAGGCCACTTCCGAATCGAGAAACTGGATGTCCAATGCCACGGCAGGGTATTGCCGGGTGAAGGCGCGCAGCAGGGGCGGCAGGCGGTGCAGGCCGATGTGGTGGCTGGTGGCCAGAGTCAGACGACCGGTCACTTCTCCCGACAGGTTGGTCAGCGCGCGACGGGTGTCGTCCAGCACATTGAGGATCTGATAGGCCCGAGGCAGCAGTGCGCGTCCCGCTTCGGTCAGGTTGACCTCGCGGCCGAGGCGGTCGAACAGGCGCACATTGAGTTGTTGTTCCAGGCCGGCAATGCGCTTGCTCACAGCCGGCTGGGTCAGGTGCAGGCGCTCACCTGCATTGGAAAAACTGCCGGTCTCGGCAATGGCAATGAAGGCGTTGAGGTTGGCAAGGTCCATCTGTAGTCCTAAAAGTTATCCAAAGCATAAAAAAGATGAATTTGAGTTATCCAATTTAAGCTTTTACTATCACCCCTACAAGCCAAGCGGTTATTTGTGAACAGCCACTGGCATAAAAAAGCTGTAATGAAAGACGCTGATGAGGAAAGTCTGATGGCCGGCAAAACGCTCTATGACAAGCTCTGGGATTCGCATTTGGTCAAGCAGCGCGACGATGGCTCTGCGCTGATCTACATCGATCGCCATATCATCCACGAAGTGACCTCGCCCCAGGCCTTCGAGGGCCTGCGCCTGGCCGGCCGTCAACCGTGGCGCATCGACGCCAACATCGCTACCCCCGACCATAACGTGCCGACCACCCCGGAACGTAAAGGCGGCATCGAGGCCATCGCCGACCAGGTCTCGCGCATTCAGGTGCAGACCCTCGACGACAACTGCGATGAATACGGCATCACCGAGTTCAAGATGAATGACGTGCGTCAAGGCATCGTCCATGTCATCAGCCCGGAGCAGGGCGCGACCTTGCCCGGCATGACCGTGGTCTGCGGCGACTCCCACACTTCGACCCACGGTGCGTTCGGCGCGTTGGCCCACGGGATCGGCACCTCCGAAGTGGAGCACGTGCTGGCCACCCAGTGCCTGGTCGCCAAAAAAATGAAGAACATGCAGGTGCTGGTGGAGGGCAAACTGCCTTTCGGCGTTACCGCCAAGGACATCGTCCTGGCCGTGATCGGCAAGATCGGCACCGCCGGCGGTAATGGCCATGCCATCGAATTCGCCGGCAGCGCCATTCGCGACCTGTCCGTCGAAGGCCGCATGACCATCTGCAACATGTCCATCGAGGCGGGCGCTCGTGTAGGCCTGGTCGCCACCGACGAGAAGACCGTCGCCTACGTCGAAGGCCGCCCTTTCGCGCCCAAGGGCGAAGACTGGGCCCACGCCGTCGAGGCCTGGAAAGACTTGGTGTCCGACGCCGATGCGGTGTTCGACACCGTGGTGAAACTGGACGCCGCGTCGATCAAGCCACAGGTCAGCTGGGGCACCTCGCCCGAGATGGTCCTGGCCGTGGATCAGAACGTCCCGGACCCGGCGCAAGAGGCCGATCTGGTCAAGCGCGGTTCCATCGAGCGCGCGTTGAAATACATGGGCCTCAAGGCCAATCAGGCGATTACCGACATTCAGCTGGACCGGGTGTTCATCGGCTCGTGCACCAACTCGCGGATCGAAGATCTGCGCGCCGCTGCCGTGATCGCCAAGGGCCGCAAAGTGGCCTCGACCGTCAAGCAGGCTATCGTGGTCCCGGGCTCGGGCCTGGTCAAGGCGCAGGCCGAACGCGAAGGCCTGGACCGCATCTTCCTTGATGCCGGTTTCGAGTGGCGTGAACCGGGCTGCTCCATGTGTCTGGCGATGAACCCGGACCGTCTTGAATCGGGGGAGCATTGTGCCTCCACCTCCAACCGTAACTTCGAAGGCCGTCAGGGCGCCGGTGGCCGTACCCACCTGGTGAGCCCGGCCATGGCTGCCGCCGCTGCGGTGACCGGTCGTTTCATCGACGTGCGTGAATTGAGCCAAGGGAGCGCAGCATGAGAGCTTTTGTCCAACACACCGGCCTCGTCGCGCCGCTCGACCGTGCCAACGTCGACACCGATCAGATTATCCCCAAGCAGTTTCTGAAGTCGATCAAGCGCACCGGCTTCGGCCCGAACCTGTTCGACGAATGGCGGTATCTGGACGTGGGGCAACCCTACCAGGACAACACCAACCGCCCGTTGAACACCGAGTTCGTGCTCAACTTTCCGCGTTATCAGGGCGCCAGCGTATTGCTGGCCCGGGAGAACTTCGGTTGCGGTTCCAGCCGCGAGCACGCGCCGTGGGCGTTGGAAGAATATGGGTTTCGTACCATCATTGCCCCCAGCTATGCCGACATCTTCTTTAACAACAGCTTCAAGAACGGCCTGTTGCCGATCATTCTGGGCGATGCCGAAGTCGATGAACTGTTCAAGCAGGCCGAAGGCGAGGTGGGTTACCAGCTCAACGTCGACCTGGCGTCGCAGACCGTGACCCGTCCCGACGGCAAGGTCTACCACTTCGAGATCGACGAGTTTCGCAAACATTGCCTGCTCAATGGCCTCGACGACATCGGACTGACCTTGCAGGACAGCGACGCGATCGCCACCTTCGAAGGCAAGCACCGCGTCAGCCAGCCCTGGTTGTTCCGCGACGCTTGACTCCCATCGCGGGCTCGCGCAAACCACCTCCTGTGGGAGCGTGCAGCCCGGGATGCCTCAACCCGAATTTCCTTAGACAAAACGGATACCCCATGAGCAAGCAGATTCTCATCCTCCCAGGCGACGGCATCGGTCCGGAAATCACCGCAGAAGCCGTCAAAGTGCTTGAACTGGCCAACGACAAGTTCCAGCTGGGCCTGACCCTGAGCCACGACGTGATCGGCGGCGCTGCCATCGACAAGCACGGTGTGCCACTGGCCGATGAGACTCTGGAGCGCGCCCGCGCTGCGGATGCTGTGCTGCTGGGTGCCGTGGGTGGCCCGAAATGGGACAAGATCGAACGCGACATTCGCCCTGAGCGCGGCCTGCTGAAAATACGTGCGCAACTGGGCCTGTTCGGCAACTTGCGCCCGGCCATCCTCTACCCGCAACTGGCCGAGGCTTCGTCCCTCAAGCCGGAAGTGGTGTCCGGCCTGGACATCCTCATCGTGCGCGAACTGACCGGCGGCATCTACTTCGGTACCCCCCGTGGCAACCGTGTGCTCGACAATGGCGAACGTCAGGCCTATGACACGCTGCCCTACAGCGAGAGCGAAGTGCGCCGCATCGCCAAGGTCGGCTTTGAGAGCGCCCGCGTGCGCAGCAAGAAGCTGTGCTCGGTGGACAAGGCCAACGTGCTGGCTTCCAGCCAACTGTGGCGTGAAGTGGTCGAGGAAGTGGCTAAAGACTACCCGGACGTCGAACTGAGCCACATGTACGTCGACAACGCCGCCATGCAATTGGTGCGTGCGCCCAAGCAGTTCGACGTGATCGTCACCGACAATATGTTCGGCGACATTCTGTCGGATCAGGCTTCCATGCTGACCGGTTCCATTGGCATGCTGCCTTCCGCGTCGCTGGATGCCCACAACAAAGGCATGTACGAGCCGTGCCATGGTTCGGCGCCGGACATCGCCGGGCAGGGCATCGCCAATCCGCTGGCGACCATTCTGTCGGTGTCCATGTTGCTGCGTTACAGCCTCGACCAGGCGGCTGCGGCCGACGCCATCGAGAAGGCCGTGAGCCTGGTGCTCGATCAAGGTCTGCGCACCGGTGACATCTGGTCCGAAGGCCATGTCCGGGTTGGTACGCAGCAAATGGGCGATGCAGTAGTCGCGGCGCTGCGGAATCTGTAATCTTCTGGGCCCGTCGCGTGAGGCAATACTGCTTGCTGGTGGCGGACCACTTTATCTTCAAGGGTGTAGCAGATGAAACGTGTAGGTCTGATCGGTTGGCGCGGTATGGTCGGTTCCGTGCTCATGCAGCGAATGCTGGAAGAGCAGGACTTCGACCTTATCGAACCGGTGTTTTTCACCACTTCCAATGTCGGCGGGCAAGGCCCGGCCGTGGGCAAGGACGTCGCTCCTCTGAAGGACGCCTACAGCATTGAAGAGCTGAAGACACTGGACGTCATCCTCACCTGCCAAGGTGGCGACTACACCAGCGAAGTCTTCCCCAAGCTGCGTGAAGCCGGCTGGAAAGGCTACTGGATCGATGCCGCTTCCAGCCTGCGCATGCAGGACGACGCGGTGATCGTGCTGGACCCGGTCAACCGCAAGGTGATCGACCAGCAGCTGGACGCCGGGACCCGCAACTTCATCGGCGGCAACTGCACCGTCAGCCTGATGTTGATGGGCCTGGGCGGTCTGTTCGAAGCCGGTCTGGTGGAATGGATGAGTGCCATGACCTACCAGGCGGCCTCGGGCGCCGGCGCGCAGAACATGCGCGAGCTGATCAAGCAGATGGGCGCGACGAATGCGGCGGTTGCCAGCGAACTGGCCGATCCGGCCAGCGCCATCCTCGACATCGACCGCAAGGTCGCCGAGGCCATGCGCAGTGAAGCCTACCCCACCGAGAACTTCGGCGTGCCGCTGGCCGGCAGCCTGATTCCTTGGATCGACAAGGAGCTGCCGAGCGGGCAGAGCAAGGAAGAGTGGAAGGCCCAGGCCGAGACCAACAAGATTCTCGGTCGCTTCGCCAACCCGATCCCGGTCGACGGTATCTGCGTGCGCATCGGCGCCATGCGTTGCCACAGCCAGGCGCTGACCATCAAGCTGAACAAGGATGTGCCGATTGCCGATATCGAAGGCATGATCAGCCAGCACAACCCTTGGGTGAAGCTGGTGCCGAACAACCGCGAAATCAGTATTCAGGAGCTGACCCCGACCAAGGTTACCGGCACGCTGAACATCCCGGTCGGCCGTCTGCGAAAGCTGAACATGGGTCCGCAATACCTCGGTGCCTTCACCGTTGGTGACCAGTTGCTGTGGGGCGCGGCCGAACCGCTGCGCCGCATGTTGCGCATTCTGCTGGAGCGTTGATGGCCTGACGGCTGCATCCGGACCCGCGCCTTGGCGCGGGTTTTGTTTTTTTGGCGCGGAGAAACCGCTAAAGTGCGCCCCCTCGTCTCTGCCCCAGGAATGCCCGCCATGACTCAACCCCTCGACATCGCCGTCATCGGCGCCACCGGTACCCTCGGTGAAACCCTGGTGCAGATCCTCGAAGAGCGCGATTTTCCGGTGGGCAATCTTTACCTGCTGGCCAGCAGCGAATCGGCCGGTCATGCGGTGGCCTTTCGCGGCAAGAACGTGCGGGTGCGGGAAGTGGACGCATTCGACTTCGCCAAAGCGCGGCTGGTGTTCTTTGCCGCCGGCCCCGCCATTACCCGCAGTTACGCGCCGCGCGCCGCCAATGCCGGCTGCCTGATCATCGATCTGGGCGCCGGTCTCGACGCGGTGCCCAATGTGGTCCCCGAGGCCAACCCGCAGGTGTTGGCCGGCCTGAAGTCGCCGGCGCAGGTAGCCAGCCCCAGTTCGGCGGCCATCGCCCTGGCCGTTATCCTTGCACCCTTGAAACAGCAACTGCAACCGCAACGCATCGACGTCACGGCGTGTCTGGCCGTGTCGGCTCTGGGTCGCGAGGGGGTCAGTGAACTGGCACGTCAGACGGCCGAGTTGCTCAACGTGCGTCCTTTGGAGCCCCGTTTCTTTGATCGGCAAATGGCGTTCAACGTACTGGCGCAAGTGGGCAAGTCCGATGATCAAGGTCACGGTTTGCTGGAGCGTCGTTTAGTCACCGAGTTGCGCGAACTGCTGGGGACGCCTTTACTCAAGATTTCCGTAACTTGCATTCAGGTTCCGGTGTTCTTTGGCGACAGTTTCAGCGTTTCGGTGCACTGCGCGGCAGCCGTGGCGCTGGCGGGTGTGGAAAAGACCCTGGACACCGCTCCCGGCATCGAACGGGTCGAGGCCGGCGACTACCCTACTGCCGTAGGCGATGCGGTGGGGCAGGATGTGGTGTATGTAGGCCGGCTGCGTGGTGGCATCGATGATGGCAATCAGCTCAACTTCTGGGCTACTGTCGATAACGCACGCAAGGGTGGCGCATTGAATGCTGTGCAGATTGCCGAGTTGTTGATAAAAGACCTTGTGTAAAAGATACTTGGGTGCAATTTGCATAACGGTTCTCGCTGTGTGGGACGCGTGTCGTTGATACGTCACCCGGCAAAGGCGTGTTCTCGCTAGCCGAGGAATATACAAACAAAGGATGAGGTCATGGTTCAAGTTCGCAAGCTGGTGTTAGCAATTGCCGCCGCTACGGCGCTGTCCTCCGGTATGGCGCATGCACTGGGCCTGGGGGAACTGACCCTGCGCTCCAGCGCGAACCAGCCACTGCAGGCGGATATCGAACTGCTCGATGTCCGTGATCTCACCGCCAACGATGTCAAGCCTGTGCTGGCGCCAGCGGCCGAGTTCGCCAAGGCCGGCATCCCGCGGCCGGCTTACCTCGATGATCTGACCTTCACCCCGGTGATCACCCCCAACGGGCGCAGCGTCATTCGCGTGACCTCCAGCAAGCCGGTCAGCGAGCCGCTGGTTAAGTTTCTGGTCCAGGTCAACTGGCCAAGCGGTCGCCAATTGCGCGACTACAGCATGTTGCTGGACCCGAGCAAATTCTCGCCACAGACCGCCCAGGCGGCTGCCGCCACCCCGGCGACGCAGACCCCGGCGCCGGCCGTGACTACACCGACGGCACCCAGCGCCCAGTACACCACCACGCCCCGAGACACCCTATGGGATATCGCCCAGAAGGTCGGCAAGGGCGCCAGCGTGCAGCAGACCATGCTGGCCATTCAGGCGCTCAACCCCGATGCCTTCATCGACGGCAACATCAACCTGATCAAGACCGGCCAGATCCTGCGTCTGCCGGATCCACAGCAAAGCACCGCCCTGCCGCAAAACCAGGCAGTGGCCGAAGTCTCCCGGCAGAATGCCGCCTGGCGAGAGGGCCGTCGCCTCGGGCCACGGGCTCAGCAGGTGGATGCGACCCGCCGCGGGGCTGGCAGCCCGGCTCCGGCGCCCAAGCAGCCCGCCGACAAGCTCAGCCTCGTCTCCGGCAGCGGTGAAGGCAAGGCCGGCAAAGGTCGTGCGGGCGATGCCCGGGTACTCAGCGAGAAACTCGCGGTGGCCCAGGAAAGCCTCGACACCACCAAGCGTGCCAATGACGAATTGCAAAGCCGCAATGCCGACCTGCAAAGCCAGCTCGACAAGGCGCAGAAACTGCTGCAATTGAAGACCGATCAACTGGCGCGTCTGGAAGCGGCAGCGACAGCGACCCCGGCCGCCACACCAACTGCTGCCGCGACGCCAACTCCGGCAACCGCGCCTGCGGCCACGCCGGCACCGGCGACCGCCACGCCGCCGGTCAACGCGCAACTCGCTTCGGCGCCTGACGCGGCCACACCTCAGGCCGCCCCGGCGGACAAGCCGCTGGAAGCCAGCCAGCCTCCGCTGGACACCCGCAGCGACACTGACAAACTGCTGGCCAATCCGCTGTTGCTGGGCCTGATCGCAGGGGGGGGGCTGCTGGTGGTGCTGCTCCTGCTGCTGTTGCTCGCGCGACGACGCAAGGCCCAGTTGGAGGCCGAAAAGCATACGCGCATGGCCCGCGCTCTAGCAGAAGAGGCCGAGATCAGTCATGAGGACTATGACATGCCCGAGAGCAGTTTCGACGGTCTCGAGCGTCCAGGTCCGAATGTCCAGTTAGCGCCGGCGGTGGTGGCGGCTTCTGCCGCTGCTGCTGCAGCCGCCGCAGCGGCAGCCGCCAACCACACCCCGACCACCTTCGCTCCGCCGCCGGCACAGACCGTGATCCCGACGCCTGGCCTGGTGCCGAGCGCCGAGATGCCGGTCGATGTGCTGCCCGAAGTGGAGCAGTCGATCACTCTGGGCCGGCTCAACCGCGCCGCCGAGCTGCTGGAAGGCGCCATCGACCGCGAGCCCAAGCGGAGCGATCTGCGCCTCAAACTGATGGAAGTCTATGGTCGCCAAGGCGATCGCGACGGCTTCATCGGCCAGGAGCGTCTGCTGACCGCCACCGGCCAGAATCATGCCGATGTCGAGACCCTGAAAAACCGCTTCCCGGCCATGCTTGCTGTGGCTGCCGCCGCCGCCGGGGCCGCAGCGGTGGCCGCTCAGATGGACGCCGACTACGTCAAGGACCTGCTCAACGACGAACCTGGCGCTGCCGATCCAATCGACACCTTCGACAGCGACTTCGATCTCAGCCTGGACGATTTCGAGGGCACGGGTGACGCCGCCAATCATGCCGAGCTCGACAACGACCTGGATTTCGAGTCGATGCTCGCCGAGCAGCAGGCTCCGAAGCCGGCCGAAGTGGAAGCCGATCACGACGACCTCAGCGACTTCGACCTAGATGTCAACGAGCCGCCGGTGACCCCAGCGGCCGAACATGAAGATGACCTCGACCTGCCGGACGATTTCGATCTGGCGCTGGCTGAAGACCCGGAACCGCAGCCGCCCAAGGCCGATCACGCGCGGGTGACGGCGGAGCTGGATCGCCTGTCTGAAAGCCTTGGTCGTCCGGCCGTGGCCGAGCCATTCAACAAGCCGCCGAGCCCGGAAGAACTGGCTGAGCTGGACAACGAAGAGGACTTCGACTTCCTCTCGGGCACTGATGAAGCCGCCACCAAGCTCGACCTGGCGCGTGCCTACATCGAGATGGCCGACAACGAAGGTGCACGGGACATCCTTGACGAAGTACTGCGCGAAGGCAATGCCAGGCAACAGGCCGAAGCTCAGGAAATGATTGCCCGGCTGGCTTGACGCGTGACGGGGCCCAATGGATGTTGCCGTCCCGTGCCCGTATAATGCGCGCCCTCGCTGCAATCGACAGGCACGCCTTTCTTGAACACTTTCGACGACACGGCGGCGGCTGAAATGGCCGCCGCCGGCTTTTCCCGAATCGCCTTGGGCGTGGAATACAAAGGCTCGCGTTACCGCGGCTGGCAGCGTCAGGCCAGCGGCGTGCCGACGGTTCAGGAAACCCTGGAAAAAGCCCTGTCGACCGTGGCCGACTCACCGGTCTCTTTGCAATGCGCCGGGCGTACGGATGCCGGTGTGCATGCCTGTGGGCAGGTGGTGCATTTTGACACCCAGGCCGTGCGCAGCATGAAAGCCTGGGTGATGGGCGCCAACATCAACTTGCCCCACGACGTCAGCGTGACCTGGGCGCGCGCGATGCCTGCGCATTTTCACGCGCGTTTCAAGGCCATTGCCCGGCGTTACCGCTACGTGATCTACAACGACCAGATCCGTCCGGCCCACCTGGGCGAGGAAATCACCTGGAACCACCGCCCGCTGGACGTCACGTGCATGGCCGAGGCCGCTGCGCATCTGGTCGGTACCCACGACTTCAGCGCCTTTCGTGCCGGGCAGTGCCAAGCCAAGTCGCCGATCAAGCAGATCCATCATCTTCAGGTCAGCCAGCACGGCAAGATGATCGTCATCGACATCCGCGCCAATGCGTTTCTGCACCACATGGTGCGTAACATCGCCGGTGTGCTGATGACCATCGGGGCAGGGGAGCGCGAGCCGCTGTGGGCCCGGGAAGTGCTGGATAGCCGTGTCCGTCGCAGTGGCGGCATCACCGCTCATCCGTTTGGCCTGTATCTGGTCAAAGTGGAATACCGCGACGAATTTGAACTGCCGGAACGCTACCTCGGTCCACACTTTTTGACCGGTTTCGACCTGCCGCTGGCGTAAGCCCTGACTTGGCCTGTGTACACGCCTACACGCGGCGCGCCGGATTTGCTACTATTCGACGCTTTGATGCCCTGCCGAGGTCCCTACGATATGTCCGCCGTTCGCAGCAAAATCTGCGGTATTACGCGCATTGAGGATGCTCTGGCCGCTGCCGAGGCAGGGGCCGATGCCATTGGCCTGGTGTTCTACGAGAAAAGCCCTCGGGCGGTGAGCGTGCAGCAAGCGCGGGCGATCCTCGCTGCGCTGCCGCCTTTCGTCACCACCGTGGGTCTGTTCGTCAACGCCAGCAGCTGCGAGCTGGAAGAGATTCTCGAAGCCGTGCCGCTGGACCTGCTGCAGTTCCACGGCGACGAGCCCCCCGAGCAATGCAGCCGTTACGCGCGTCCCTACATCAAGGCACTGCGGGTGCGCGCAGGGGATGATCTGGAGGCGCAGTGCCAACGTTACGCCAGCGCTCGCGGCATTCTGCTCGATACTTTCGTCCAGGGTGTACCCGGTGGCACCGGCGAGGCGTTCGACTGGTCACTGGTGCCCGAGCACCTGAGCCAGCCGATCATCCTCGCGGGCGGCCTCTCGGCCGACAATGTCGGCCAGGCCATTGCCCGCGTGAGGCCCTACGCCGTGGATGTCAGCGGCGGGGTCGAGGCGGCCAAGGGCATCAAGGACCCACACAAGATCGAAGCGTTCATGCGCGCCGTACGCGCTGCGCAATGATGTGACGGCTGTTGACTCGACGCCGTCCACTAACGTTCGCTTCACCCATGAATTTGATTTGCCGGTACTGGAGAAAAACAGCATGAGCAACTGGTTGGTAGACAAACTGATCCCTTCGATCATGCGTTCCGAGGTTAAAAAGAGCTCGGTGCCTGAAGGCCTCTGGCACAAATGTCCGAACTGTGAGGCCGTGCTCTATCGGCCGGAACTGGAAAAGACCCTCGACGTCTGCCCCAAGTGCAACCACCACATGCGCATTGGCGCCCGGGCCCGCCTGGACATCTTTCTCGATGAAGAAGGTCGCGCCGAGCTGGGGGCTGATCTGGAGCCGGTTGATCGCCTGAAATTCCGCGACGGCAAGAAGTACAAGGACCGCCTCACTGCGGCTCAGAAACAGACCGGCGAGAAAGACGCGCTGATCTCCATGAGCGGCAGCCTGCTGGGCATGCCCGTGGTCGCCTGCGCCTTCGAATTTTCCTTCATGGGTGGCTCCATGGGCGCCATCGTCGGTGAGCGCTTTGTGCGCGCCGCCAACTATGCCCTGGAAAACCGTTGTCCGATGATCTGTTTCGCCGCCTCCGGTGGCGCGCGGATGCAGGAAGCCCTGATCTCGCTGATGCAAATGGCCAAGACCTCCGCCGTCCTTGCCCGTCTGCGTGAAGAGGGCCTGCCGTTCATTTCTGTGCTGACCGACCCGGTCTACGGTGGCGTTTCCGCCAGCCTGGCGATGTTGGGCGATGTGATCGTGGCCGAGCCCAAGGCGCTGATCGGCTTTGCCGGCCCGCGCGTGATCGAGCAGACAGTGCGCGAAAAACTGCCCGAAGGCTTCCAGCGCAGTGAATTCCTGCTGGAGCATGGCGCCATCGACCTGATCGTTTCCCGTCAGGAGCTGCGCCCACGCCTGGGCAACCTGCTGGCGCAGATGATGGGCCTGCCGACGCCGCACTTCGTGGCCAAGGCCATCGAACCGATGGTCATCCCGCCGGCGCCTGCCAACGTATGACCGAGCGCAACCTGGGCGAGTGGCTCGCCTATCTCGAACAGCTTCACCCGTCGGCCATCGACATGGGGCTGGAGCGTTCGCAACAGGTGGCGGCCCGGCTCGGTCTGGATCGCCCGGCGCCACGGGTGATCACAGTCACCGGCACCAATGGCAAAGGCTCGACCTGCGCCTTTCTGGCCGCGTTGCTGGCTGATCGCGAATTGAAGGTCGGCGTCTACAGCTCGCCGCACCTGCTGCGTTACAACGAGCGGGTGCAGATCAATGGCGTCGAGGCCAGCGATGCCCAGCTATGCGAAGCCTTCAGTGCCGTGGAAGCGGCGCGGGGGGACACTACCCTGACTTACTTCGAGATGGGTACCCTGGCGGCGTTCTGGTTGTTCCAGCGCAGCGAGCTGGACGCCGTGGTGTTGGAAGTGGGGCTGGGCGGCCGACTGGACACGGTGAATCTGATCGATGCCGACCTGTCGCTGATCACCAGCATTGGCCTGGACCATGCCGAATACCTGGGCAATACCCGCGAATCGGTGGCCATGGAGAAAGCCGGCATCCTGCGTGCGGGCCGTCCGGCCCTGTGCGGTGACCTGCAGCCGCCGCAACCGCTGCTGGACAAGGTCGCCGAACTGGATTGCCCGTTCTACCGCCGGGGTCACGAGTACGATCTGACCGTGGGCAGTGACGACTGGTCATGGCGCGGCCTGGACAGCGAAGGTCTGCCAGTGGAGCTGATGTCGCTGCCGCTGCTCAGCCTGCCCATGGAAAACGCTGCGCTGGCCTTGCAGGCGTTTGTCCTGCTCGATCTGCCTCGGGATGCCGCACGCATGGCGCGCGCGCTGCAGGAAACGCGAGTCACCGGGCGCCTCGACCGGCGCACGGTGGTTTGGCAAGGCAAGACCCTGAACCTGCTGCTGGACGTGGGCCACAACGCCCATGCAGCGCATTACCTGGCTGGCCGTCTGGCGGTGCAGCCCTTGGTGGGTCGACGTCTGGCGGTGTTCGGCTTGTTGGCCGACAAGGATTTGCCAGGGGTACTGGCGCCGTTGGCTACCCAGGTGCAGAGCTGGGCGGTGGCCCCATTGCCCACCCCGCGTTCACGTCCGGCAAACGAGTTGCAGGCCGCGCTGGAGAACCTTGGCGCCGATGTGGCGTCCTATGGCAGCATTGCCCAGGCACTGGACGCTCAGTGCCGCAATGCCAGCGCCGATGATGAGATTCTCGTATTCGGATCATTTTATAGCGTGGCCGAGGCTCTCGAATGGACCGCTCGGCACGCCCCGGAGGATGGGCTCGATGGCTTTGCTGGATAACGTCTTCAAGCAGCGGATGGTCGGTGCGCTGGTACTGATCGCCTTGGCGGTGATCTTTCTGCCGATGCTGTTTTCCCGTGAAGACGAGTTGCGTCAGGTGCGTGTCGATGCACCCCAGGCGCCGCAAGCGCCGGTGCTGCCTGAGGTGAAGGTGGACAGCGTGCCGGTGCCCGAGCCCCAGCCGTTGACGTCCGAAGCCCAGGCGCAAGAGGAGCAGGAGCAACAGGAGCAGGACCAGCAGGCGCAGGCAGTTCCAGCGACGGCCGAGCCCATCAAGGCGGCGCCGTCCATGCCGATCAAGCCCATGGCCACGGCACCGAGCAAGCCGGCGGCGGCCAGGCCGGCGCCGGTTCAGCCGGTGGCCGCCACACCAGCGAAAGCTGATACCGCGCCGAAGATCGACCCCAACGGCTTGCCCATCAGTTGGTCGATCCAACTGGCCAGCCTTGCCACCCGCGCCAGCGCCGACGGCTTGCAGAAGACGCTGCGCAGCCAAGGCTATAACGCCTATGTGCGTTCGGCCGATGGCAAGAACCGGGTCTTCGTCGGGCCGCTGATCGACCGCGCCGAGGCCGAGCGGGTCCGTGACGTGATCGCCCGCCAGCAGAACATCAAGGGCATCGTGGTGCGGTTCGCGCCGGAGAAGGGTTAGATCACTCCCGAGTTGGCTCGGGAACTCCCCCGTCGGGTTCCATAGAATGGAACTATCCCCCGCCCAGACAATCACCGCTTACCCATCAGCCACCGCTCTGCTAAAATGCGCCGCCTTAACTGTCAGCGGGCCGTAACGTGGCATTTACCTGGGTCGACTGGGCAATAATCGCGATTATTGCCATCTCCGCTTTGATCAGCTTGAGCCGTGGCTTCGTCAAGGAAGCGCTGTCGTTGGTCACGTGGATCGTTGCCGGCGCGGTGGCCTGGATGTTCGGCGGCGGGCTGGCACCGTATTTCGAAAACTATATACAGACGCCATCGGCGCGGGTCATTGCTGGCTGCGCTGTACTGTTCGTCGCGACCTTGCTGGTCGGCGCCTTGATCAACTATGTGATCGGCGAGTTGATTCGTGTCACCGGGCTGTCTGGCACCGACCGCTTTCTGGGCATGGTGTTCGGCGCGGCGCGCGGTGGCCTGCTGGTGGTGGTGGCCGCCGGGTTGTTGAGCCTGGGCCCCGTACAACAAGATCTGTGGTGGCAGCAGTCCGCCTTGTTACCCAAGTTTCTCTTGGTTGCCGACTGGTCGAAAAACCTCGTTCTGGGGATGACCAGCCAGTGGCTTGCCAGCGGAATCACCGCGCCGGTGGACATTCCGTTCAAAGAGCACCTGTTTCCCGCTGCCGCCAAAGCGCAGTGACGGGGCAGGTACTTCGTCAAGATTCATTATGTAGGGGTTGCGTCGCATGTGTGGCATCGTCGGTATCGTCGGTAAGTCGAACGTCAATCAGGCGCTCTATGACGCCTTAACCGTTCTCCAGCATCGCGGCCAGGACGCTGCCGGTATTGTGACCAGTCATGATGGCCGGTTGTTTCTGCGCAAGGACAATGGCCTGGTGCGTGACGTGTTTCATCAACGTCACATGCAGCGCCTGGTCGGCCACATGGGCATCGGCCACGTGCGCTACCCAACGGCGGGCAGCTCGACCTCGGCCGAAGCCCAGCCGTTCTATGTCAACTCGCCGTATGGCATCACCCTGGCCCACAACGGCAACTTGACCAACGTCGAGCAACTGGCCAAGGAGATCTACGAGTCGGATCTGCGCCACGTCAACACCAGTTCGGACTCCGAGGTGCTGCTCAACGTGTTCGCCCATGAGCTGGCCGTGCGCGGCAAGCTGCAGCCCACCGAGGAAGACGTGTTCGCTGCCGTGACCGACGTGCACAAGCGCTGCCTGGGCGGCTATGCGGTCGTGGCCATGATCACCGGTTATGGCATCGTCGGTTTCCGTGACCCGAATGCCATTCGCCCCATCGTCTTCGGCCAGCGGCACACCGACGAAGGCGTCGAGTACATGATCGCCTCCGAGAGCGTGTCCCTGGACGTGCTCGGCTTCACCCTGATCCGCGACCTCGCGCCAGGCGAAGCGGTGTACATAACCGAAGGCGGTCAGTTGCACACCCGCCAGTGCGCGCCGAACCCGAAATATGCCCCATGCATTTTCGAGCACGTCTACCTGGCGCGTCCGGACTCGATCATCGACGGTATCTCGGTGTACAAGGCCCGCCTGCGCATGGGCGAAAAGCTCGCCGAGAAGATCCTGCGCGAGCGTCCCGAGCATGACATCGACGTGGTCATCCCGATTCCGGACACCAGCCGTACCTCGGCACTGGAACTGGCCAACCACCTGGGCGTCAAGTTTCGCGAAGGCTTCGTGAAGAACCGCTACATCGGCCGGACCTTCATCATGCCCGGCCAGGCGGCGCGGAAAAAATCCGTGCGCCAGAAGCTCAACGCCATCGAACTGGAATTTCGCGGCAAGAACGTGATGCTGGTGGACGACTCCATCGTCCGTGGCACCACCTGCAAGCAGATCATCCAGATGGCCCGCGAAGCCGGCGCCAAGAACGTCTATTTCTGCTCGGCCGCGCCCGCCGTGCGCTACCCGAACGTCTACGGTATCGACATGCCGAGCGTTCACGAGCTGATCGCACACAACCGCAGCACCCAGGAAGTGGCCGACCTGATCGGCGCCGATTGGCTGATCTATCAGGACCTGCCGGACCTGATCGATGCGGTGGGTGGCGGCAAGGTCAAGATCGATCACTTCGACTGCGCGGTGTTCGACGGCAAATACGTCACGGGCGATATCGACGAAAACTACCTGAACCGGATCGAGCAGGCGCGTAACGACGCCTCCAAGGTCAAGACCCAGGCCGTGAGCGCGATCATCGATCTGTACAACAACTGACAGCACCAGAGGAGCGAGCGGCATGACACAGGATTGGGATGCCGGGCGACTGGACAGCGACCTCGAAGGGGTCGCTTTCGACACCCTCGCGGTGCGCGCCGGCCAGCACCGTACGCCGGAAGGGGAGCACAGCGACCCGCTGTTCTTTACCTCCAGCTATGTTTTCCGTACCGCGGCCGACGCTGCGGCGCGCTTTGCCGGTGAAGTGCCGGGCAATGTCTATTCCCGTTACACCAACCCAACGGTGCGCTCGTTCGAAGAGCGCATTGCGGCGATGGAAGGGGCCGAGCAGGCCGTCGGTTTCGCCACCGGCATGGCCGCGATCACCGCCGTGGCCATGGGCCTGTGCAGCGCGGGCGACCACGTGCTGATTTCCCAGAGCGTGTTCGGCTCGACCATCAGCTTGTTCGACAAGTATTTCAAACGCTTCGGCATCGAGATCGACTACGTCCCCCTGGCCAACCTCGACGGTTGGGAAAAGGCCATCAAGCCGAACACCAAGTTGTTGTTCGTCGAATCGCCGTCCAACCCGTTGGCCGAACTGGTGGATATTGCCGCCCTGGCCGAAATCGCCCACGCCAAGGGTACGTTACTGGTGGTGGACAACTGCTTCAGCACCCCGGCGCTGCAGCAACCGCTGAAGCTGGGGGCCGACATCGTCGTGCACTCGGCGACCAAGTTCATCGACGGCCAGGGCCGTTGCATGGGCGGCGTGGTGGCGGGGCGTGCCGAGCACATGAAGGAGATGGTCGGCGTGGTGCGCACTGCGGGCGCCTCGCTGAGCCCGTTCAACGCCTGGATTTTCCTCAAGGGCCTAGAGACCCTGAGCCTGCGGATGCGTCAGCATTGCGCCAACGCCCAGACCTTGGCCGAATGGCTGGAGCAGCAAGACGGCATTGAAAAGGTGCACTACGCCGGACTGCCGAGCCACCCGCAGCACGAGTTGGCCAAACGCCAGACCCGCGGTTTCGGTGGTGTGGTCAGCTTCGAGGTCAAAGGCGGCAAAGAGGGCGCCTGGCGCTTTATCGATGCCACTCGGCTGATTTCCATCACCGCCAACCTGGGTGACAGCAAGACCACCATCACCCACCCGGCCACCACGTCTCACGGGCGCCTGTCGCCGGCCGAGCGTGATGCTGCCGGCATTCGCGACAGCTTGATCCGCGTGGCGGTCGGTCTTGAAGATGTCGCCGACTTGCAGGCCGATCTGGCCCGTGGCCTGGAGGCCCTGTGACCACGCAGACCGGCATCGACTTCGGCGCCGGCGCCAGCAGCAGCCATAACGGCCGTGTTGCGCTGGTCACCGGCGCGGCGCGGGGCATCGGCCTGGGCATTGCCGCCTGGCTGATCAGCGAAGGTTGGCAGGTGGTCATCAGTGATGTGGACCGCCGTCGCGGCCCGCTCGTGGCCAAGGCACTGGGCGAGAACGCGCTGTTCATCGCCATGGATGTGGCGGATGAGAGTCAAGTGGTCGGCGGTGTTGCGCAGGTCTTGCGCCAGTTCGGACGCCTGGACGCACTGGTGTGCAACGCCGGCATCAGTGATCCTCATCAGACCGTGCTGGAAAGTCTCGAACTGTCTGCTTGGAACCGCATGCTGGCGGTCAACCTCAGCGGCCCCATGCTGCTGGCCAAGCACTGCGCGCCCTACCTGCGCGCGCATTGCGGGGCTATCGTCAATCTGGCTTCCACCCGGGCCCGCCAATCCGAGCCCGACACCGAAGCTTATGCCGCGAGCAAGGGCGGCCTGGTGGCGCTCACTCATGCGCTGGCCATCAGCCTGGGCCCGGACATCCGGGTCAACGCCGTCAGCCCCGGCTGGATCGACGCCCGCGACCCCCGTGAGCGCCGTGCCCAGCCTCTGAGCGACGCCGACCACGCCCAGCACCCCACGGGGCGCGTAGGCACCGTGGAAGACGTGGCGGCGATGGTGGCGTGGTTGCTGTCGAGGAACGCCTCCTTCGTCACCGGACAGGAGTTCGTGGTGGACGGCGGGATGACGTGCAAGATGATCTATACCGCCTAAGCGCCCTGGGGGCAGCTTGCGCGACGATGCCGGGATTTTGCCAAATGCCTTTTTTTGAAAAAAAACCTATGTGGGCTATTGACTTAGGTGCAGTAGGTGCGTAAATTTCGCGGCCTCAGCGAAGCAAAGGGTGATTAGCTCAGCCGGGAGAGCATCTGCCTTACAAGCAGAGGGTCGGCGGTTCGATCCCGTCATCACCCACCACTTCCTGAGAATGCAACACGTGATGCTTCACCGTCTCTGAGAGACAACGCAATGCGCAGCGGTAGTTCAGTCGGTTAGAATACCGGCCTGTCACGCCGGGGGTCGCGGGTTCGAGTCCCGTCCGCTGCGCCACTTTTGTACAAGTCGGGTTCACCCGATTTGTGATTCAAAGGCCTTGAGCCCACGAGTCAAACCAGTTTCAAATGGACGCAAGTCCGAGCGATACGCAGCGGTAGTTCAGTCGGTTAGAATACCGGCCTGTCACGCCGGGGGTCGCGGGTTCGAGTCCCGTCCGCTGCGCCATACATAGCTTCGAGGCCCTTGAACTCCTGGAAGCGAAACAGAGAAGCCCCAGGCCGTCAGGTCTGGGGCTTTTTTGTTTTGGGCTTTTTGAGCCCCGACGACGAGGCATGAGGAAATTTCCCACAGTCCTTCGGAAATTTCCTACAAATTTTCAGAAATTTCCGCTGCCAACTTCAGATCCGTCTGATTATTTTGCCCGTGCCGGATAGGTAACGTGCATTTCCCTTAGCCGCCGGATCCATCCCGGCCGCTGATGAATTCATTCATCAGGGAAATGCCATGGCCAACACCAGCTTCCAAAACGAAGTGCCCAAAGCACGCATCAATATCCGCCTTGACCTGCACACCGGCGGTGAGCAGAAAAAGGTCGAGCTGCCACTCAAGCTCATGCTGCTGGGCGACTACAGCAACGGTCGCGAGCAACGCCCAGTCTCCGAGCGCAGCAAGCTGGACATCAACAAGAACAATTTCGACAGCGTGCTCGGCGAGTTTCATCCCGGCCTCAACCTTGTCGTGGCCAACACCTTGGCCAATGACGGCAGTGAAGCCACCGTCTCCCTGCAATTTCAGCGCATCAAGGATTTCGAGCCCGAACAAGTGGCCCGGCAGATCCCGCCACTGCGTGCCTTGCTGGCGATGCGCAATCTGCTGCGCGACCTCAAATCCAATCTGCTGGATAACGCCACCTTGCGCCGCGAGCTTGAGCTGATCCTCAAGGACCCAGCCCTGAGCACAGCCCTGCGGGCCGAATTGGCCAGGCTGGCGCCTCCCGCCGCCTGAATCTCTCTCCTGGCCACAACAATAATCATTGCAGAGAAGAATTCCCATGACCACCGAAAATATGGCCACGCCGCCGGGCGCACCTTCGACAGGGACCTATGAAGCACCCAGCGTCTACGCCACGTTGTTTTCCAGCGTCAACCTCACCCCCGTCACAACGTTGCAGAGCCTCGAGACATTCCAGAGCACGGATGCGTTGTCCGAGGTCTCTGCCGACGAGCGCGTCACCGCCGCCGTCAGTGTCTTTCTGGAGTTGCTCAGTACGTCTCCCCACACTGTCGAGCGCCTGGACAAAAGCCTGCTGGACCGACACATCTGGGCCCTTGACGAGCAGATCAGCCGCCAGCTTGACGAGGTGATGCATCATCCCGATTTTCAGCAGGTCGAGTCCACCTGGCGCGGGGTCGAGTCCCTGGTCAACCAGACCGATTTTCGTCGTAACGTGCGGATCGAACTGCTGGACGTCAGCAAGGCTCACTTGATCCAGGACTTTGACGATGCCCCGGAAGTCGCCCAGAGCGGGCTGTATTTCCACACCTACACCCAGGAATACGACACCCCGGGTGGTGAGCCCGTGGCTTCGATCATTTCCGACTACGAATTCGACCGCAGCCCTCGGGACATCATCCTGCTGCGCAACCTGTCAAAGGTCTCGGCTGCGGCACACATGCCCTTCATCGGCGCGGTAGGGCCGGCCTTTTTCGGCAAGCGGACGATGGAAGAAGTGGCGGCCATCAAGGACATCGCCAGTTATTTCGATCGTGCCGAGTACCTGAAATGGAAAGCCTTTCGTGAAACGGAAGACGCCCGTTACATAGGTCTGACCATGCCGCGTGTGCTTGGCCGCCTGCCTTATGGCCCCGACACGGTACCCGTGCGCAGCTTCAACTACATCGAGAGCGTCAAGGGCCCTGACCATGACCGGTACCTGTGGACCAATGCGGCTTTTGCGTTTGCGGCGAACATGGTCAAGAGCTTCGTCGACAACGGCTGGTGCGTGCAGATTCGCGGGCCTCAGGCCGGGGGTGCGGTCACCGATCTGCCCATTCATCTGTACGACCTGGGGGTGGGCAACCAGGCAAAGATTCCGTCGGAGGTCATGATTCCGGAAACCCGTGAATTCGAATTTGCCAACCTGGGCTTCATCCCGCTCTCGTACTACAAGAACCGCGATTACGCCTGCTTCTTC
Source organism: Pseudomonas sp. dw_358 (assembly GCF_018449655.1). Lineage (GTDB taxonomy): Bacteria > Pseudomonadota > Gammaproteobacteria > Pseudomonadales > Pseudomonadaceae > Aquipseudomonas. The sequence goes on along the minus strand of NZ_JAAVUX010000003.1, from coordinate 4,863 downwards.
TCCGCCAACTCGGTGCAGAAACCGGCGCTGTTCGACACGGCCGATGCCAGCGCCAACAGCCGTATCAATGCGCGGCTGCCGTACCTGTTCCTGCTGTCGCGGATCGCCCATTACCTCAAGCTCATCCAGCGGGAAAACATTGGCTCCACCAAGGACCGTCGGTTGCTGGAACTGGAACTCAATAACTGGGTACGTAGCCTGGTCACCGAAATGACTGATCCTGGCGATGACCTGCAAGCCTCCCATCCCCTGCGGGACGCCAAGGTCACGGTGGAGGACATCGACGACAATCCGGGGTTTTTCCGGGTCAAGCTCTATGCCGTGCCGCATTTCCAGGTCGAGGGCCTGGACGTTAATCTGTCGCTGGTCTCGCAGATGCCGAAGGCCAAGTCATGAGGGTGCCCATGAAACTCAATCGTCCGCTCTGGATGAGCGGGGCACTCCTGACACCGCAACCCTTCCAGCAGCAGGCCGCCTGGGAGGCCTACACCAACGAACGCATTGCGCGCCTGGCCACCGTGCAGCCCTGGGGCATCGATGCGGTTGCGGTCGACGCACAGGCGCTGCGCCTGGGCAAGCTGCAACTGTCGCGACTGTGCCTGCGCCTGCCCGACGGCACGCTGCTCGACAGTGCCGATGCTGACCGCCTGCCCGCCGCCATTGATCTGGCAGGCACGATCGGTGCGGACCCTTCGCCAGCGGTGTACGTGCTGGCCCTGGCCCTCGAGCAGGGCAATGGGGGCAACTGCCTGATGGAAGGCCAGATGAGTCCCGGACCGGTCCGCTATCGTCAGGCCTGGCAGGAGGTGCAGGATGCCTACGCCCATGCCGGGCACGCTATGGCGGTGCTGGAACCGGTCCTGGTGCTGCGTCCGGCAACCGATGACAACGCGGGTTTCGTGACCTGTCCGGTGGTGCGCCTGGAGCATGACGGTCAGGGTAGCTGGAGCGTGGACCCGCACTTCATCCCGCCGCTGCTGAGCGTGCAGGCCCATGCCGGGCTGCTCGACTCGCTGCATCACCTCATGACTCAGCTGTCTGCCAAGCGCAGCCGTCTGATGGCCATGCGCCGAGAAAGCAATCAGCGCATGGCCGACTTTGCGGTGGCGGATGTGTCGCTGTTCTGGCTGCTCAATGCGCTGAACACCTACCAACCGGTACTGGCCGATTTTCTTGCTCACCCGAGCCGGCACCCGGAGCCGGTCTACCTGGCGTTGGTGCAGTTGGCGGGGAGCCTGCTGACCTTCTCCCTCGAGCATGATCTGAGCGATATCCCGCCTTACCGGCACGATGATCTGGAGCAGGTTTTTCCCCCGCTGATGAAGCTGATTGCGACGTTGCTCGAATCCAGTCTGCCGTCCCGCGTGCTGGCCCTGGCGCTCGACCGCACCGTTGCCAACCGCTGGCAGGTGGCCTTGCGCGATCCGCGACTGCGTGAGCTGGAGGGGACGGACTTCTACCTGTCGGTACGTTCGGGGCTGCCCGCCGCGCAGGTCCAGGCCCAGCTGCCGAGGCTGTGCAAGGTCGGTGCCCCGGACGATGTCGACCGCCTGATCAATGCCGCGCTGGACGGTATCGCGCTGGTCTCGCTGGCCCATGTGCCGGCCGCAATCCCCATGCGCCTGGGCAATCAGTATTTCGCCCTGGACCTGAGTGGGCCGCCCGGGCAGGCCATGCTCGCGGCAGGCGTCTGTGCGTTTTACGTGCCGACAACCCTTGCCGACCTTGAGCTGGAACTGTACGCGGTGCTGCGCTCATGACCGGTCAATCACCAGCGTCTTCGAACATCGACATTGACGCGGCGTTGATGGGCACCTGGTTGCGGGTGGTGCAACTGCGCCTTGGCGGTCCGGTGCTGGACAGCCAAGGCTTGTGGGCACGCTGCGCCGAAGAGGTAGAGCGTTGCCGCCAGAGCCTGCAACAAAGCGGGATGAGCCAGCGTTCCGTGCAACTGATCGGTTACGCGCAGTGTGCCCTGCTCGACGAGGCGGTACTGGGCTGCGCCTTGGCAGAGGTGCAGGCAGGGTGGGCGGCCCGGCCTTTGCAGGCGCACTTTTTCGACCGTCATGAAGGCGGCATCCAGGTCTATGAAGACCTGCGTGCCGCGTTGGCCGACCCTGCTACCGACCCCTGCGTACTGTGTTGCTATCAGCGGCTGTTGCTGCTGGGCTTTCGCGGGTGCTATCCCGACCTGGGCAGCCCAGAGCGCGAGCACCTGCTGGCGCGTCTCAACGAGCGAGTTCCAGCGCTGGCAGTGGCCGAACCACCGCTGAAAACGGCGGCTACAGGCGTACATCAATGGCATGGCTGGAGTGCGCCGCTGACCCACGGGGTGTTGGCCATTTTGCTGCTGGCCGGCGTCTGGTGGGCGTTGCACCGCAGCTTGGCGAGTGTCGTTGCCAGTCTGACATTGAGCCCGGTCTGAGGAGCCGTCATGCCATTGAAAATGACTCGCATCCTTTGGCTCTGGGCCGCTCTGCTGACGTGGGTGCTTATCACCTGGGTGTTTGTCCTGCCAGAGGCGGTACGCCTGGCGCTGGGTGCAGCCGTTTTGATGGCATTGTCCTGGGGCTGGGTCCGGGCGGGTCGGCAGGCTGCACAGGCCTGTCCTGATTGGGCAGCGGGCCAGCGGTTGCCACCGGCCGGCTATCGTCAGCCAGTGATTCTGGTGGGTGGCGACGGTTTGCCTGGGTTGTTCGCTACAGAGCAGGCTGATGGCTCGCTCGTGCGTGTCGGCGAGAAGGCCTGCTACCTGCGGCTCGATACGCCCGATCAGTTGCTGGAGAGGGTGGAGCAGGTGCTGGTCAGCCGCCCGCATTGGGGGGCGCAATTGGCCGTGCAATGGCAGGTCAATCCGGCTACGCACACCGATCAGGCTGTACTTGCGGCGCAGCTTCGTGGCGTGCGCCACCAGCTTGAGCTGCTGCGTCAGCGTGGGCAGGTGCTGCCGTTGCTGGTGACTGGCTGCGTGCAGGGTGAACAGGGCCAAGGTGGCTGGTTTGCCTGGCAGGATGGGCAAAGCGATCCCTGTGTCTACGAGCATGCGCACCGGCAGAGCTTCGCCCACTGGCAGCTGGCGCCATCCGACAGCACCGTGCGCAGCCTGCGTCTGCAGACCGCCGTGCAGCTGCGTAGCGCTGCTCAGTGGTGGCACGGGGCGGTCCTGGCGCCGTTGCAGGAGCCAGATCGCTACGATCCACCCTGTACTCCGGTGGTCTGGGCCTTGACCGTGCTGCCGAGCTGGCCCTGTGCCGTCGTTGGCAATCTTTGGCAACAGTGGCTGATCGAGCGCTGTGGGCTGCCAGGCACATCGGTCGATGGATCGACCGGCCCCGGCTTGCCCTTTGTCGATGCCCTGGCGCACCTGCTGCCACGCCGTACGGTCAACCAGGCGCTGCGTTTGGCGACGGTGCGCGGCCTGTGGTTGCTGACGGCCGCTGCCGCAGCCGCCATGGCCAGTTCGGCTTGGCAGAACACGTTGCTGGTACGGCAGTTGAACGATGACATCCATGGCTATCACACGGCTGCTCATCAGCCGCTTTTGCAAGAACCTGCGCTGAACGTGCTGCGTGAGGACGCTGCGCTGCTCACCCGGCATTATCGCCACGGCGTGCCCTTGCATCTGGGGTTGGGTTTTTACCGTGGTGAGCCAATACGCCTGCCGCTGTTGGAGCTGATTGCGCGCCACCGTCCACCGGTCGTCACGCCCGAGGCGGTTCGCCTGGACAGCCTGGCACTGTTCGAGGTGGCCAGCGCCGAGCTCAAGCCCGGCTCGGACAAGCTGCTGATCAAGGCGTTGGTTGGCATCAAGGCGCAGCCGGGCTGGCTGATCGTGATCGCTGGCCACACGGACTCCAGCGGTGATGGCGCGCGCAACCTGCAGTTGTCGCAGCAACGTGCCGAATCCGTGCGTCAGTGGATGCAGCGTATGGGTGATATCCCCGACAGCTGCTTCGCCGTGCAAGGCCATGGCGCCAGCCAGCCCATCGCCAGTAATGGCACACCACTCGGCCGTGGCCTCAACCGACGAGTCGATATCCGTCTGCTACCGGAGGAGGGCGCTTGTCGGCGACCTGATGCGGTGGCGGACCTCACAGTCGCCCAATGAGCGGGCGATCTACAAGAAAGCAAAAAGGAGCTTCATATGGCTATTCCTGTTTACCTGTCACTGACCGATTCTGTCGGGACGACCATCCAGGGCTCGGTGAGTGTTGTCGGTCGCGAAGGCAGTATCGAAGTGGTGGCTTTGGAACACGCAGTGACCATTCCCACTGACGACAGCTCCGGCAAGCTGACCGGGACCCGAATTCACCAGGCGCTGGCGTTCACCAAGGAGGTAGATGCCAGCAGTGTCTACTTTTACAAGGCTGTGACTACCGGGAATACCTTGAAAACGGCTGTTTTGGATTACTACCGTATCAACGATAACGGTCAGGAAACCAAGTACTTCACTCAGACGCTGACCAACGTGAAGGTGGTGAAGGTTGCCCTGAAAATGCATGACGCCAAGGACCCTGCCAAGAGCAAACACACCCACCTTGACGAGGTTGAGCTGCGTTACGAAAAAATCAGCTGGAAATACGTCGATGGCAACATCGAGCATAGCGACGCTTGGGACGAGCGTGCGCTGGGCGCTGCTTCGGCGGGCTGACCCCTGACCGGCAGGTGGCCTGGCGAAGGCTGCCTGCTTTCACTCAACACCGCGTGGTCTGGCCAAATCCGGTCGTCTTCCACGTGGCTCGAATAAAGTCAGGAGGCCTTTCCTTCATGAGTGTTTTTTTCGATCACACCCGCCACAAGCTCGAGATCGAGGGCGTTACCGCCGCGCTTGATCTGCTTGTTTTCGAAGGCCGGCATGGCCTC
>NZ_JAAVUX010000029.1 GCF_018449655.1 Pseudomonas sp. dw_358 | reverse complement strand
GGCTTCCTGCCTCGCTCCCCCCACTCCCGCGCTGCTCCAGTCGGCCTGCTGAGGGTGCGGACAGTCAACATCAAAAGCCAGATCACAAGCCAGATCACAAGCCAGATCACAAGCCAGATCACAAGCCAGATCACAAGCCAGATCACAAGCCAGATCACAAGCCAGATCAACAGCAGATCGCGGGGGCGTGGGGCTGCGGCGAAGAGCTGTGTTCGGGGTCCCCATCCCCTCAAGGCAAACGCAAAACGAACTGCCCTCCCCCCAACTCGCCGCCATTGGCCAGTTCGATCCGCCCCTGCACGCCGTTGCGCTGATGCCGCTCGGCAATTCGCGCAGCGAAATACAGGCCCAGCCCGGTGCTGCCACTCACCGGGTTGATGCCCTGCACCGCATGGGATTGGAACTCGATCAGGCGCGCCGGGTAACCGGGCCCGTCGTCGTTGACGCTGAGGACCAGCTCGCCCCCCGCCTCGCCCACGCGGATCAGAATGGCCTGGCGAGCAAAGCGGATGGCATTGATCAACACATTGCCGATCACCGACCCGATCAACTCGCGGTCGAAAAACCCCAGCGGGCACAACGGGTCTACTTCATAGCGGGCGCTGATGCCACGGCTTTGCAAGACATCGGCGTGGGCTGCCAGCTGGGCCTCGATGAAGTCGTCCATCTCGTGGTAATCGGGGCGCAGGGGCAGTTGATCGACCCCCAGCTTATACAGGCCCAGCAACTGCACCATCATGCCGTTGAGGTTGGCGAACTCGTAATCGATCACCGCCCGCTCGGCACTGTGCTGCTGAGTGGGCGGCAGACGGCCGAGCCAGTCGCCGTGGGCCTGCATCACGGTGGCCAGCGAGTTTTTCATGTCATGCACGGTGGAAGCGATCACCATGGAAAAATCCAGACTCGGCTGCTCTTCATTCATGCGTCAAAGGCCCTGTTACGCAGGTTCTGGTAGCGCTCATAACGCGCATCGGTGGCCGGCAGGTTGCCCACACTGTTCAGGCAGCTCTGGCACTCTTCCAGCTTAGCTGCATCTGGCGTGGCGCCCCGCGCATGAATCAACGATTGGGCAAGGTTGAGGGCGATACTGATATTTTTCGGCTGCATGGCCAGCGCCTGGCGGAACAACGCCTGAGCTTGCGGCAAGTCGCCGCCCTTGTAACTGCGCACCCCTTGCACGTTGAGGGCCATGGCAGCCTGATGGTCGGCGGCGATGTCCGGGTCATTGGACAAGCTGACGATGCTCTGCATAACCGCCGGGTCGTCGCCGTAGATCTGCGCGCAGTTCTTGAACACGCTGGCGCTGGCATCGTCCTGGCCCAGTTGCTGCAATTGCGCCGCGAACTTCAAGGCCACGTCGGCGCTGAAGAACTGCTCCATGTCGGCCATTTTGGCGATGGCTTCCTGGGCCAGCTTGGCCGCTGCCTCAGGGTCCGAATGCTGCAGGCTGCTGGCTTTCATCAGGCTGGTGCGCGCTTGCAGGCCGGGGTTGTCACCGTGGTCCTTGGCCACGTCGCCCAGGGCCTGGTTGAGCTCGGCGCGGCTGCGCGAGTCCAGGCCGTGGTCGGGGTTCTTGTTGATCAGCGCCTGAGCGAAGCCCAGGTTGGTCTCCGGGTCCTTGAAACGCGAGTGCTTGCCTTGGGCCACGGCCTGGCGAAAGGCCTTGGAGGCACCTTCGAAATCTTCGTTGTCCAACGCCAGCTTGCCCAACAGGCCTTGGCGGCGCACGGCCAACGGCGACAAGCGCACGGCATCTTCCAGCACCCGCTGGGCGCGCTTGCTGTCACCCTGGGCCACCAGCACATCGGCCAGACCGTCGTACAGGGCGGGCATGCTCGGAAAGGCCTTGAGCGCGGTCTCGTAAATCGCCAGCGCCGGGCCGGTCTGGTTGCGCTTGAACAGCAGGCTGCCGAGCATGCGAAAGGCCCAGGGCGTCGGCCGGTCGGCAAGGATGGCCTTGAGCAAGGTTTCCAGCTCGTCGTCGCGCTTGAGGTCGCGCAGGGCGTCGGCCTTGTAACGCAGGCACAAAGGCGCGTAGCGTGGGTCCTGGCGGGTCAGGTCTTCGCAAGCTTGCAGGACCTGATCCGGCAGGCCCTTGTCCAAGGCCTTGAGAATGGGTTTGAGCAACGTCTTGCGTTGCACCAGTTTGTCCAGCCGCTGGGCCAGGCCGGCACGGTTGAACGGCTTGGTCAGGTAGGCATCGGGCTCCCATTCCAGCGCACTCATGACCATGGCCTGGCTGTTCTCTGCCGTGACCATGATGAAAATCGCCTCATGGCTCATGAGCTTGTCGCTCATCAGGTCCTCGAGCACTTGCTGGCCGTTTTTCTTGCCGTCACCCAGGTTGAAATCGTGCAGGATGAAATCGTAGCGGCGCAGCGCGCAGATTTTCAGCGCTTCTTCACCGGTATCGGCCATATCGATGTGTTTGACGCCCAGTTCACGCAGCATCGAACGCACCGAGCTGCGAAAATCGGAAAAGTCATCCACGATCAGGAATTTTTTGTCGGTGTACGCCAAGGGAAGTGACCTGTCAGGCAATTGAACGTATGAGCCCGTCGAGGCTTCGCAGTATAGAGAGCTATCGGCACTATGTTGGTTTGCTGAAGGGTTGGCAATCATGCCATTTGAATGCCTTGCGGCCGAGGTGGGGAGACTGGAATGAGCACTGCCACGCTGGATCTGTTTCCCGGTTTCGAAGCGCTCTCGGTGGATGCCGGTGGCGTACACTTTCACGGCGTCATCGGCGGTTCCGGACCGCCCGTGCTGCTGTTGCACGGTTTCCCCGAGACGCACCTGGCCTGGCGCCTGATCGCCCCGGTGCTGGCCGGCCGTCATACGGTGATTGTTCCCGACCTGCCGGGCTATGGAGCCAGCGTGACGCACAGCACGACGCCGCGCTGGGGCAAACGGCGGGTCGCCGCCGCCTTGGTGGCGCTGATGGAGGCATTGGGCCATTCGCGCTTTGCCGTGGTCGGCCATGACCGCGGCGCACGGGCCGGTTACCGGTTGGCCCTGGATCATCCCCAGCGGGTCAGCCGCTATGCCTCGCTGACCGTGATCCCGACACTGGATGCCCTGGCCACGGTGGACGCCGGCTTTGCGCTGGCCAACTACCACTGGTTTTTCATGGCCCAGCCGGGCGAGCTGCCCGAACGCCTGCTGACGGCCGACCCGGACGGCTTCATCTCGGCCTGCCTGGCAAAGATGGCCGGCGGCCTGGACCACCTCGATCCCCGCGCGGTGGCGGCTTATCTGGAGGCTTTTCGCCGGCCGTCGGTGCGCCATGCCATGTGCGAGGACTATCGCGCTGCGGTCAATGAAGACCGCGAGCAGGACGCTGTCGACCGGGCGGCTGGCAACACCCTGGCCTGCCCGGTGCTGGTGCTGTGGCCCGACAACAAGCCCTCGGCGCTGCAAGCGTGGCGCGAGTGGGCCGCAGACCTGCGCGGCGCGGCGATCAGCGGCGGGCATTTGCAGCCGGAGCAGTCGAGTGACGAGGTGCTGGCGCATCTTGAGGTCTTTTTGCATTAGACCCAGGTGCCAGACTCGCCTACACGGCCTGGAACTGCTCGCTGGCCCGGTTCACCACCCCCTCCATGAGGGAAGCAGACAGGGGCATCGACTCGCTGCTTGACGCCATGGGGCACTCCTGGCACATATCAAAGTGACATCACCGAATGCAATTCAGAGGCCAGTCAGCAAGCAGGCCATACATTTTCCTGCGAGGAAAGTTTTGTTTATTTGATAAGGGCTTAGCAGCGGAACCCTGGCGGATTCTCGAACTCCCAGACTCTAGCCTGCCCCCTGTACAGGACTTGCCCATGGACCTTGCTCAGCCCCTGCCGCCTGCGGCTAACCACCTGAAACCGCGTGAACTCAGCCCCCGCGCGCTGATGACCGGCGCCGTGCTGGGCATTTTGTTGACCCCCTCCAACGTCTACGCCGGCCTGAAGATCGGCTGGTCGTTCAACATGTCGATCATTGCCCTGCTGGTGGGTTACGCGGTCTGGCAGGGGGTGGCTGGCGGACGCAAGTCCTGGAGCCTGCTGGAAAGCAACATCAACCAGACCGTGGCTTCGGCTGCGGCTTCCATCGTGTCTGGCGGACTGGTAGCGCCGATTCCGGCCTACACCCTGCTGACCGGGCAACAGCTCGACCCCTTGCCGATGATGGCCTGGGTGTTCTCGGTGAGTTTTCTCGGCATCTGGATCGCCTGGTACCTGCGCCCTTCCCTGCTCGACGACCACGGCCTGACCTTCCCCGAGGGCATGGCCACCCTGGAGACCCTGCGTCACATCTACAGCCAGGGTCAGGAGGCTGTGACACGTCTCAAGGTCTTGCTCGGCGCGGCGCTATTGTCGGGCGTGGTGAAGTGGATCGACAGTTTCCTTTGGGCTATCCCCCGATGGGCGCCGAATGCCGCGCTGGAGCGCCTGACCTTCAGCCTTGATCCGTCACTCTTGCTCGTGGGATTTGGCGGCATCATTGGCATCCGAGTCGGGCTGACCCTGCTGCTGGGGGCCTTGCTGGCGTGGGGGGGCCTGGCACCCTGGCTGCTGGATCAGGGACTGGTGATGCTGCCACCGGGCAGCCACGGGCCGCAATTTGCCAAACTGGTGGAGTGGCTGTTGTGGCCGGGGGTCAGCCTGATGGTGTGCTCGACCCTGGCCTCCCTGGCACTGCGCCTGTGGGACCTGCGCAAGACCCTGTCGGCGCGGGGGGCCGAGGTCAAGGCCGCAAAGCCGTCGCGCCTGCCGATGCTGGGGTTCGCCATAGCCGTGGCGCTGGTGGTGGGCTTGCAGGCCGCGCTGTTTCATATCGCCATGGGCATGGCCCTGTTGAGCATCCCCCTGGCCGTGTGCCTGGCCGCCGTGGCGGCACGGGTGGTGGGCGCCACCGGCATCCCGCCCATCGGCGCCATCGGCCAGTTGTCGCAGCTGAGTTTTGGGGTGATTGCGCCCGGGCAGATCCCCATCAACCTGATGAGCGCCAACACCGCCGGTGGCGCCGCCGGGCAATGTACCGACCTGATGAACGACTTCAAGGTCGGCCTGGCCATCGGCGCGACCCCGGCCAAACAGGTGGTGGCGCAATGCATCGGCATCCTGCTGGGCAGCGTGATCGGCGTGCTGGTCTACCTGACCTTGATCCCCGACCCGCAGCACATGCTGCTCACCGAAACCTGGCCGGCGCCAGCCGTGGCCACCTGGAAAGCCGTGGCCCAGACCTTGACCCTTGGGCTGGACTCGCTGTCGCCGAGCATTCGCGTATCGATCTTGGTGGCAAGCCTGGTTGGCCTGCTGCTGGGCGTGCTCGACAGCCGCCTGCCAGCCTGCAAGGCGCGCTGGTTGCCGAGCTCGGCCGCGCTGGGCCTGGCATTCATTCTGCCGGCCTCGATCGCCTTGATGATGGGCCTGGGCGCGGTGCTGACGTGGCTGGCCAGTCGCCGCTGGCCGCAGGCGACGCAACGCTTTGCGATCACCGCGGCGGCCGGCTTGATTGCCGGCGAAAGCATCACCGGGGTGGGCGCTGCACTGTGGGAAATGCTGCGCCAGTGGTAACGCGATGCAATGGTCGCCAAGCCGTAGGCAAGTGCCCGGAGCACCGCTATGATCAGGCGCCATGACTCCGACGATTGTGCTTCGCTCACCCTGCCCGCCCGGCGCTTGCATCTGCGAGCGCGAACGCCTGTTGGACGCGCCGGACGCCGATCTGCGGATTCTCCTTCTGGACCGTCAGGAAGAAAAACGCCTGCTCGAACGTCTGGAGAACCTCGAGAGCCTGGCCCACCTCACCCGCTTGCAGCAGCTGATGTTCGAGCAACTGGGGTTGCGCGTACAGGTACAACCAGGCAGCACCGAGGTGCGGACCATGCGCGGGATTCGCATCGAGCTGGGTGAGCTGCCGGGGCTCTGTCGCAAGACCCGGCAGGCGATCCCGGCGGCGATTCGGCGGGGGTTGGAGAAGCGGCCGGAGATTGCCTACGAACTGCTCAATACCCATGACCTGTTGCGCGATGCCTGAAGTTTACCAACTGAACTTCAACTCCACCCCCAGGTAATTACTGTCATGCCCGCCGGCGTCGCGCAGCGTCTGCCCCACCTCGTAATGCACCGCCTCGATGGCCCCGGCAAGGTTGGCGTTGAACGCATAGTCGGTGCGGATCTGCCCATAGGCCCCGGTCCAGCGTTGCCCGGTTCCGGCAGTGCCGGCCACGGCGATGTTGGGCTGGGTGTACACCGCATCGTCCGTAGTCTGACGCCACAACAGGCCGACGGCGGTCTGGATGCTGAGCTTGGCGATGGGTTTGACCGTGATCGACGGTTTGACGTGAATCAGGTTGCTGTAGCCGGTGTACCCGGCCAGGGAAAAGTAGTAGCCGTTGGGAAACAGTGGGTTGAAGGTGCCCACCGTGCCGTCTCCCGCATGCCGGTCACCCGAGGCGATGTCGGTCTGCAAGCCAAGGCGCGGTGTCCACGGCAGGCTCTGGAAGGTGTAGCCCACCCGCGTACCGCCGGCCCAGGCACGGATATCCTTATTGCCCACCGACCCGGTCTGCCCCATGGCCTCGACGTCCCAGTCATAACCCAGCGCCGCACCGCCCAGGCGGGCATCGAAAACGTGGCGGGTTTCTTCACCGCTGGCGTCCAGGTAGCTGGCTTCGCTGCGCTGGTAACGGGCATAGTACGCCGACAACTCGTTGCTGCCGCCCACCAGCCGCTCGATGCGAAGCATGTTGAAGCGCACGTCGCTGTTGGACTTGTCGTCAAACGCGTGGTCGTCCTGGTACTGCACCGGGTGGCTGACGATGCCGATGAAGCGGTACTGGGTGGTCTCCCAGTCGGCCCACAGGGCATCGAACGACTGACGCACGTTCGGCCCGTCGCGCGAGGAGATGAAACGCTGCAGGTCGAAGGCAAAATCCTGACGGCCGATCCGGCTCTTGAAGGTCCCGGCGCTCAGCGGCTTGATGTACTCCAGAAACGCCAGCCGCAAGTCGGTGCGATCCTGATCGGCGCCTCCCAGGGTGGTCTTGTCGTAGGCGCGGTCATCCTCCAACTGGGTAAACAGCCGCCAGTGCTCATTGAAATGCAGGTCTGCGTGCACCTGAAAGCGCTGGATCAGGTAGTTGTCCCGGGCCACACCCCTGATGCCGAACCCGCCGGCGTCATTCATCTCCAGCCGCTCACGCAACGTCGCCCCCAATGACAGGTACGTGTAGGGGTTGCTGTCGGACAGCGACACGTACTTGAGGCTGTCCAGCGGCTCGGTGCGCAGGGCCGGGTCCTTGAGCACCGACCAGTCTTCCTGCCAGCGGTTGGCCTTGATCGCCGGGCGAGCCGGCGTGTCGTCGGCCTGCACGCTGCTGGCCAGCAACAGCGCCAGGCTGCAGCCCGAAGATGTCCACCAGCCCGGCCGCATCATTTACCGGCCAGCAGTTGGTGGATCTCCGCTACATAGCCACCGGGAAACTCCACCCACGCCGCGCTGCGCCCCTTGCTGGTGAACGGCGCGACCAGCACTGTCGCCCCGGACCCGGTTGCCTTGGCCAGGGTGGCGGTCAGATCGGGCACTTCATAGCCGGTGGTGTCATGGCCGAACGGGTACGGCAGTTGGCCGTTGCTGACCAATACCGCCATGCGCCCGAACGGCGACTCCAGGCTGACATGCCGATACGTACCCTTGGCTTGGCCGATCTCGACCCCCGGCGCGTGCTTGTCATCGGCCACGATACGGCCATGGGAAAAGCCCAGGAAAGCCTTGATAAAGGCATCCGCGCGGTCCCGTGACACATACACCCGGTTCTCCGGCACGCTCTGGAACGCCGCGTAATCCGGGGTCTTGGTATGCCAGTACAACTGCATGTTGACGCCGCCCGGCCACTGCACCACCACGTCACGGCCGATAGGGTCCGGGAAGTCGCTGACGATCACATCGGCGCCGTTGGCCCGCGCCGCCTTCACCGCGGCGTCCATGTCCTTGACCAGATACCCGTTGCGCTCGAACCCGAACGGCCGCGGGATCGGCGTGGTAAAGCCGAACAACGAGACTGTGCCGTACGGCGTCTGCAGCAGTTGCGAGGTGGTGCTGCTCGGGGTCGGCAGCACATTGACCACCACCTGCGGGGTGCTCTTGCCGCCGAAGGTGGCGGTGAAGCTTTGCACGAAACGGTCGACGTCGGCGGGCGCTACGTAGACGTGGCTGGTGTCGTATTGCGGTGCTACGGCGACTACCGGGGTGGCGGCCTGGGAAGCCGTTGCCGCCAGGCCGATGGCCAATGCCATAGCGGTCGATGCCTTCGTGAATCGGTTGCGCATGCCTGCCTCCAAAAACTGATCGGGACGTGATCGAGGGGGCAGGATAGTCGGCGTAGAGCGGTTGGGGATTGAACGGGTGTGCTATTGCCAGCCCCCCCATCAGCAAACTGGCAGCGTGGCTTAACCGGACAACTAACAACAGCAGACCTTCACTGCCCTAGAGTTGTAATACACATGCTGATACCAACTTCCGGTGAATAGCTCTGTAGGCACTCGGATCCAGTCGCTACACTCAAACGAATTGCGAGCGCATTGCTGACACTTGGAAGGCCCAGACTGCCCGCGCTCAATGCCGAGTAAACTTTCTTGAAAAAAAAATTAACGATTTTTAGCATTCTGACTCTGTTGAGTGGTCCCGCTGTGGCAGGAGAAACTGAAAAATTCGCGGCAATGATCAAGGCCAGAGAATGGCATGCAGCCGGAGAATGGATGTTCGACAAGTCATACGAAATCTCTCCAGGGCAGTTCAATCTTTCTGATGTCATAACAGCGGGCTACTTTCGCATGGCGCTCGACTATACCGAACAGCAAAGCGATCGCGGCAAGGTCCATCGCTTGCTGCTCATTGCCAGAGATACCGTAGGATTACCCCACTCCAAACGTATCAAACTTCTCGCCCGCGCCGAACAGCTCGCCCTGAATTTACAAGATCGACGGACGCTAAGCACCATTATCGCGGCCTATCAAATGCTTGACACCGAAGCGAACGCGAAACAGAAATTCATGACCTTTTTGGCTGATCCTGATGTCAACTCGACGGATCTGAGACATCTTGCTGACAGCTTCCAAACGCTTGACAAACGGATCAGTTACGGAGCCTGGGTAGCTGACGCTCTATCACTTCGATTGGCCACGGCCGAGGCCGAGTTTGATACAGTGCATGCCTACCGAACGGTCAGTCTATTGTACCGCCGCAACGGCGACCCACTGAAGGCGAAGGCAGCGCTAATGCGAGGGCTTGAGCTGGTGGAAAGCATTCAAGATGCATACTACAAAGAGTCGGCTGGCAACTCACTTGCTAAAACGGCCTTGGCATATGGCCACGTCAAACTCGCTTATCAATATGCAGATTCGAGGGTGCTGCACTCCGCCTATGCAGCCTACGCAGCCCGCACTGGGCGTACCCAAGAGGCCATCGATATAACCGCAACGCTGGGCGCCAATCTGTACGTTAATCTTAGAATCGACACCACTCGAAAAATCATTGACGAAGCGCTGACCCGTGGTGATGTGGCAACCGCTCAGACATTTCTGAAGCTACTTCCTGAGTATATGCACGATGTTGCGGCTATTTATTGGTTACGATTGGCGGACATCGAGAAAACACGTCACCGTGTCCCAGCCGCTGAAGCCGCTATCGACAAGGCGCTGGCACCTTACCTGCAAGGGCCACCCGATGCCTCACGCACCTATAACTATCCCCGTCTCTTTGTAACAGCCACCCGGCTGCTGGCAAACGGCGAGTTGGACAAGGCCAGGCAGTTGTCCGAACGGTTTGATTTTTTCATCAACACACTCGACTCTGATCGCCCCAGGGATTTCATTGAGCCTTATAGCTTGGCAGCCACATTATGCGCACATCTTGGTGACTTTGAATGTTCAACCCGGCACATCATGGCGGCCCATGGGGCACTTCAGGATAACAATGCTGATATGCCTGCAGACCCGTCCGTGGACTCAAAGCGCTCTACGGCGAAACATTATTCAGTTTTGGGAAAGGCACTGGGAGCGATGGCGATAGCCCAGGCCGGTGGAGCCCAAGCACAGATAGAGCTGGACATTGAGCAGTAAAATGCTTGCGGCTTATTCAGCCGATTGACTCAAGCTTCGTCGAGTCGCCCGTGAGCAACGACGGATTTTGTTACCTTCTGAACCACTACCCGCCAGTCAGGCAGCGTTTCGGGTGCCATTTCAACCTTGATCTTCAGTGTCAACACCGGGATCAAGAACGTCCCGGCACAGCGCGGAGCCACGGTTTCGGAACGCTCCCAGTTGCAGATGAATACCACGTCGCCCTGCTCATCATGGCTGCCCCAAAACATTGAACTGCCTCCCTTGGATAGACCTTTGTTTTCGGTGGCGCCGAACAATCCCAGGGATGGGTAAAAAGCCGCATTTTCTCTGAAGCGCTTATGACTGCTCATCAAAAAGTCATCCACCATCGCCTTCGGCCGCGATGAGCCCGACGGCGTTCTGCGCGAAAGCATCAGCTCCAAACCGCGGAACTCGGTCCCTAATCTCGAAGACTCCTCGCCCGCGGGTGCCATTGTCGGCCAGGCCAACGCCATGGACAGGACTTTCAATTTCGCCTGACACTGCTCTATCTGTGATAATTTCAGGGCGACCGGAATATCAAAATTGTTATATTCTGCCTGCCTCGAAAGATACCTTTCCCCAACCGAAACATAAGTACTTCCGAACCTTCCACAGGTGGATGTAGTGGGTCGCTGAGTAGACTTTTCTGATAGTTCATTAGTAGAAACCGACGTTGGAGAGTTCAGCGTGCCTCTCAGTATCAAGAGCATGGCCAACAACATCAATGCTACGCAATACACGGTTGACTGCCGTGCGAGCCCGCGCCCCTTCATCTATTCACCTCACTCATCGTCATAATGGTTGACATCGACTCCACGGCAAGCGGGCATTTATCCCCACCGCGCCCCAGCGCTGCCTGATCAACTTATCGGCCATGAGGGTTCCGTTTTCAGACCTTCGCGAATAATCCACCTTACGGTGTTTATCAACGTCTTCCACTCAGCTAACTTCCCCGGTGACACATGAATCTCGACAAGGCCACCTACCTCCGGGACCGAGAGTAAACCAGTGCAAAACTCGATTTCACTTGCCGGCCTGTTTCTAGGGCAGATAAATATAACATCAGCCCTGTCCCTACGCCCTCCCCAAAAGGTCGTGGTGCCGAGCTCAGAAAAATCAGTCTTTTCGGTCACTTTATAAAGATCAAGCATGGGTTCAAATCCAGCATATTCAATTTTCTGCTCGTTGCTGGCTGCGAGGGATTCTGTGAGTCTATTTTCCAGGTCCGAAAACGTGTACGCTGGAGCTGACGATATTCTGATCAGCAACCCCGAAAATTTCGAAAACTCTCGAATATACTCTTGTTGTCCAGGGTGCAACTCAGGCCATTTGAAGGCTAGCGAAAGCGATTGAATGTTCCTCTCGCAGGCCTTACGATTTTCTGGTAAACCTTCCGGCCCCACCTTGTCGTAATGCGGCCACAACACGACGTAACTCGCCGGAACAGTAAATGCTTTTCCCTGGATGCGGCCACAGATCGTCGTTGTGTCCTTGAACATTTGCGCGCGGGGCGCAGGCGGCGTAGGAAACTGGAAGTATGCCGCCCAAATACCGAGCGCAATCCATGCCATCCATAATGCAACCCACAACCCCCCGAACCACAGGATTAGCCGAACGGCCAGTCTTTTTCCCCACCTGAAGATTTTCTCAAAAAACCGATTATCCCCGGAAAAATTCTGGCTCATGAACTTCACTCCCACTCTGCCGAAAACACAAAGCTGATGGTGATCTTTCCCGATCTATCTCGGGTTTTGACCTGATAAGAGTCTGGTCCCTGCGCGCCCGGCGGAAGTGAATAGGCCACTAATAATTGTTTCTTCCCCAGCCACGCTAGACTCGGAGACTGATGCCCGTACATTCCGGGATCACAAGCAGGGAAAAACACTTCATAGCCGCCCCGACTGTATAAACCCGGAATATCTAGATCACCGGCTCCATGGAAGGCCGACACATTAATCCCTGCTGGCATCACCACAACAGAGTAATAGCAACTCAACGCAAATGACGGCCCGTCGATGGCGTCAATGACATGGGCATTGAACAGGCCATCGGGAGAGGGATAGGTCGTCACTCGAGGCCATGTGCTGCCAGGCAGCAACTTCATGAGTCCGAGCGCTAACAGAACGAGAAATCCGACCAGGCCGAACAACAACTTGAAGCATGTCACCCCGCCCCAAAAGTACCGATACCCGACAGTCATTGGATGACGTACTCCGCTTGATAGCGCCGAGAATCATCCATCGCCGAGGCACGCAGCGTTTGTGCTTTCCCCACTGGCGGCTGTGTCACAAAAACCACAAACTTGTTGGCCTCCCAAATGACCCTCGACCTGACCTCAGGACAGGATTGCGATAACACCCAATACCGCTCGCGGGCGAACACATCCGGCTCCTCGCCCCCCACCGGCGCTACCGCCACCACCTCGAAACAAAACGGCAACACCCCTGCCCACCCGCGCCTTAGAAATGAAATCGCCACATAGGCACCATCCCGACTGGGACTTACCTCAACCCCAAGGTTCTCAACCCCCCACTCCTGCCGGCAAACCCACCACCCAAAAGGCGCCGTCAGTGTTACCAAACCGACCGCGACACACACCCAGCCAAAAAGCCTGCTCACACCCCGCCTCCCTGCAACCGACGCGCGACAATGATCAAGGTCCACCTGGCCCCGGTCATGTGCATTTTCTGGCTGCTGACCCGCCCGGACCCGTAGCCCCGAAAGAGCTGGGCCAGCACTTGCACGCTAGCGCGGCCGCTGTCTGTGGAGCTGTTCATGTGTGTGCGTCCATCCACTCCGTGCTCGGACCCCCACGATAGGGGACCGGGCCAAGAGAAGATGTACGACGCGTCCGAGCGAGCTGTAGGACGTTTCCGGAAGGGTGTTTATAGGGTTGTGCGGGTCTATCCGTTTGTGGCTTTGGATGGACTTTGGATATTCAGGTAGATATTTTCGATGCGGTTGGCCGGTGGAGCGTGTGGCCTGTATCGCGGGCTCCTACGCCGGTTTGCGTGGGCGCGGGTGTGCGGGTTAACGCCTAGGTGCGCCACACCCTCTGACCCCGTAGGAGCAGACCTTGGTCGCGATGGCATCACCGCGTCCTTGGCCCCGGACCGCGTCGCCTGCATCGCGACCAAGGTCGGCTCCTGCGCCCCAGTTCTAAAAGCAGGTCTCCATCACCTCCACCACCCGCAATTCCTCATCCACGAGGCACCCCACCCGCCATTTATCGAAGGTCAGGCACGGATGCGATGTGCCGAAGGCAATGATATCCCCCACCCGCAACTCCACCCCGTCAGCAACGGTCATGAACGCATGCTGGTCCATCACGGCGGTCACCTTGCAACCACTGACATCCTGCCCCGCCGCCGGTAGCACGCCGGCGGGGTAACGCAACAGCGGTACCGGCAAGCCCGCGTCGTAGGCAACGTCGCGCTTGCCCAGGGCGATGACGGCGAAGCCCGGTTCCGGCAGGGACTGCACGTGGGCCCAGACTTCCAGGGCGGGGCGCAGGCCTTCATGGAGGTCGCTGCGGCGGTCGAGGACGCAGCACTGGGCTTCTTTGTAGAGGCCGTGGTCGTGGGCGATGTAGCTGCCCGGGCGCAGGACGCTGAGGAAGCGGCCCTGGGCGTTGTGGGTTGCGAAGGACTCGGCGATCAGGTCGTACCAGGCCGAGCCCGAGGCGGTGATGATGGGTTTGTCGAGGGCGAAGGCGCCGCTGTCCTGCAACGCCACCGCCAGGCGGACCAGGGAGCTGGCGAAGGCGCGGATGCCCGCCACGGCGTGTTCGCCATGGATGACGCCTTCGTAGCCTTCGATGCCGGTCAGGGCCAGGGCGGGCTGCGCGGCGATGGCGGCGGCCAGGGCGAGGACTTCGGCTTCGCTGCGGCAACCGCAGCGGCCGCCCACCACGCCGTACTCGATCATCACATTCAGGCGCAGGCCGCGGGAGGCGAAGTAGGCGCCGAGGTCGGCGACGTTGTCGGGGTGGTCGACCATGCAGTGGAAGTCGAAGCTCGCATCGGCCAGCAGGTCGGCGATCAGCGCCATGTTCGGCGTGCCCACCAGTTGGTTAGCCATCAATACCCGGCGCACGCCGTGGGCATAGGCGGCGTGGGTCTGGGTGGCGCTGGCCAGGGTCATGCCCCAGGCGCCGGCTTCGAGCTGGCGGCGGAACAGCGCCGGGGTCATGCTGGTCTTGCCGTGAGGCGCCAGTACGGCGCCGCTGGCGCTGACGAAGGCCTGCATCCAGCGGATGTTGTGCTCCAGCGCGTCGCGGTGCAGGACCAGCGCGGGCAGGCTGACGTCTTGGACCAGATGGGCGCCGACGGTGGCGCTGCCCTTCTCTACCGCATGATCAATGATGGGCATGAGACTCTCCGCTGATTATTCGTTGATACGCCGGGCCAGTTGGTTGGCGCTGTCGATCAGCACCCGGCGGTAATCGTCGTAGTGGGTCTTGGCATCGGCTCGGGGGGCGACGATGCACAGGGTGGCGATGGCCACGCCCTGGGGGTCGTTGACCGGCGCGGCGAAGCAATGGGTGAAGGTGTCGGCGACGCTGTCGAAGGAAAAGAAACCGTCCAGCCCGGCCTGGCGAATCTCGGCCAGAAAGGTCTCCAGCGGCAGGCGTTCGCCGCCGGGCAGGATGAAGTCGTCGGCATCGATCAGGTCAACGATGGCCTGGTCGCTCAGGTGCGCCAGCAGCAGGCGGCCCGAAGCGGTCCAGGGGATGGGCGCGTTTTCGCCGATGTCGGAGGAGATGCGAAAGTGCCGCTCGCCCTCGCGCATTAGTGCCACGGTGTACTTGCGCCCGTTCAGCAGGCACATCTGCGCGGTCTCGTGGGTCTGGCTGACGATGGCCTGCAAGGCGTGGTCGGCCTCGCGGGTCAGGTCGAAGTGGCGCAGGTGCGCCTGGCCGAGGAAATACAGCTGGCGGCCGAGGTAGACGTGGCCGTCCTTGCCGACGTTTTCCAGAATGCGCCGCTCGACCAGCGAGGCCACCAGTTCGTAGACCGTGGATTTGGGACTGCCGATGCCGCTGGCGATTTCGTTGGGGCGCAGCGGCTGGCCCACGTCCTTGAGGTGGTCGAGGATGTCGAACGCCCGGTCAAGGCCCCGGGCCCGGCGTTTGATGCTGTCATCGGTCATGGCGTGGCCTTCAAAAAATACGACGCAATCTATCAGGCCTGCTTCTTGTAGGCGATGCAGTCGATCTCGACCTTGCAGTCGACCATCATGCTCGCCTGCACGCAGGCCCGGGCCGGGGCGTGTTCGGGGCTGAAGTATTCGGCGAAGACCTTGTTGAAGCTCCAGAAGTCCCGTGGGTCGTCCAGCCACACGCCAGTGCGCACCACGTCTTCCAGGCCGTAGCCGGCTTCATGGAGGATGGCGATCAGGTTCTTCATCGTCTGGTGGGTCTGCTCGACGATGCCGCCGGCAACGATTTCGCCGTCCACCGCTGGCACCTGGCCGGAAACGTGCAGCCAGCCATCGGCTTCGACGGCGCGGGCGAACGGGCGGGCCTGGCCGCCACCGGCGGTGCTGCCGGTGCCGTAACGAGTAATGCTCATGAGTGTTGCTCCTTGGCAGTGCAAAGATGAAATATCAGAATCGGGTGTTCTTCAGAAACTCGGCCAGGCGCGGCGACTGCGGGCGCTCAAACAGTTCTTTGGGCGGGCCCTGCTCTTCGATACGGCCCTGGTTCATGAAGACGATCTTGTCGGAGACCTCGAAGGCAAAACGCATTTCGTGGGTCACCAGCAGCATGGTCATGCCGTCCTCGGCCAGGCCCTTGATCACGCTGAGCACCTCGCCCACCAGCTCCGGGTCCAAAGCCGAGGTGACTTCGTCGAACAGCATCAGGCTGGGGTTCATGGCGATCGCCCGGGCAATGGCCACGCGCTGTTGCTGGCCGCCCGAGAGCTGGCCGGGAAAGTGGTTGCGCCGCTCCAGCAGGCCGACCCGCTCCAGCCATTTTTCCGCCAGGGCGACGGCTTCGTCCTTGTCGAGTTTTTTCACCTTGAGCAGGCCCAAGGTGACGTTCTGCAACGCCGTCAGGTGCGGGAACAGATTGAATTGCTGGAACGCCATGCCAGTCATGGCGCGGTGGCGCGCGATGGTTTTCTCGGCGTGACGCTGGCGTTTGCCGTTGACCTCGTCGTAGCCGATGGCCTGGCCGTCGAGCAGGATCTGCCCGCCTTCGAATTCTTCGAGCATGTTCACGCAGCGCAGCAAGGTGGTCTTGCCCGAGCCGCTGGAGCCGATCAGGGTCACGACGTTGCCGCGCTGCAGGCTCAGGTCCACGCCCTTGAGCACTTCGAGCTTGCCGTAGCGTTTGTGCAGGCCGCGAATGTCCAGCAGTGGCTGGGTTGGTGAAAGAGTGTCAATCATGGCAAGGCCACCCGCTTTTCAATGTGCCGGCCGAGTAACTCGATGGCGTAGTTAATGATGAAAAACAGCAACCCGGCGAACAGGTAGAACTGCAGGGTCATGAAGTTGCGCGCGATCACCTGTTGGGTGCTGAGCAGCAGCTCGGCGACGCCGATCACCGAAAGCAAGGTCGAGGCCTTGACGATTTCGGTAGAGGAATTGACCCAGGTCGGCAGGATCTGGCGCAGTGCCTGGGGCAGCAGGACGTAACCGAGGGACTGATAGAACGTCAGGCCGATGGCCTTGCTTGCTTCCATCTGCCCACGGGGCAAGGCCTGCAAGGCGCCACGGACGATTTCGGCCACGTGAGAGCCACAGAACAGGGTCAGGCCCAGGGCTCCGGCCTGGAATGCACTGATTTGCCAGCCCAGCACCGGCGCCATGTAGAAACAGGCCAACACCAACACAAACACCGGCGTGCCGCGAATCAGGTCCACGTACAGACGAAACGGCAGACGCAGCCACCACTTGCCGTAGGTCAACATCAGCCCGGCCACGACGCCGAGCACAGTGCCGAACAGAATCGCCAGCGCGGAACACTGCACACTCGTCAGAAAGCCCGACCACAGCGCTTCGCGGGCGATCCATAATTCATGCAGCCAAGTGGGGGGTTGATACATCACAGCCTCCTAACGGCGAATCGCCAGTCGCTGCTCCAGGTAACGCAGCAGCAAGGCAATGAGGTAACAGGCGGCCACGTACAGCGCCGTGGTCACCAGCCAGGTTTCGATCACCCGGTAGCTTTCGACGTTGATCTTGCGCGCGTAGTAGGTCAGTTCAGGCACGGCGATGGCGGCAGCCAGCGAGGTGTCCTTGAACAGCGAGATAAAGTTGTTGGACAGCGCCGGCAAAACGTTGCGCAGCATCACCGGCACGGTCACGTAGGCCTTGACCTGCCACTCCCCCAGCCCAATGGCCAGGCCGGCTTCGCGCTGCCCTTTGGGTATGCTCAGCAGACCGCCACGAAACACCTCGGTCAGGTAGGCCCCGGCGTACAGCGACAGGGTGACAATGAACGAGGGGATCTTGTCCAGGCGAATACCCAGCCCCGGCAAGGCGAAGTAGATCAACAGGATCAGCACCAGGATCGGCGTGTTGCGCACTACGGTGACGTAGACCGAGGCCAGCACGCGCAGGGTCTTGTGCCCGGACAGCAAGGCAAAGGCCATCAACAGGCCGATCACGCAGCCGATGGCGATGGACACCAACGCCAGTTCCAGGCCCAGGCCCAGACCCTTGAGCAAGGTCGGAAAGTCGCGCCAGACAGCGGCAAAATTCAACGTGTAATTCATGCTTTGCTCACCTGGGCAGGACGACGTGCAAGCGCCGCCCTACCCTCACCGGGTCACTTGAATTCGACAGGGAAGCCGATCGCCGGGCTGGGCAGATCCACGCCGAACCACTGCTTGAACGAGGCCGCGTAGGTGGGGAACTCCACGCCGGTCATGGCTTCATGCAAGGCGGTGTTGACGAAGTTCAGCCAGTCCTGGTCGCCACGCTTGACCGCGCAGGCATAGGTCTGCGGGCTCCAGGCGTAGGCCGGGCTGCGGTAGCGGCCGGGATTCTGCACCATCAGGTATTTGACTGAAGACTGGTCGGTGGCGGCGGCGTCGGCGCGCCCGGAGTTCACGGCCTGGTACATCAGATCGACGCTGTCGTACTGGTCGACTTTGGCCTTGGGCAGCGCCTGGTGCACCAGCTCTTCGGCGTAGACGTTCTGCAGCACCGCCACGGTCAGGCCATCGCCGGCAGCTTTGAGGTCATCGATTTCCTGGTACTTGCTGTTCACCGGCAGCAACAAAGCCACGCCTTCGCGGTAGTACGGCAAGGTGAACGCCACCTGCTGCGCACGGCTGGCGGTGACGGTGATGAACTGGCAGGTCATGTCGACTTTGTCGGTCAGCAGGTTGGGAATCCGCGCATCGGAGGACTGCACCACGAACTCGACCTTGCTCGGGTCGTTGAACAGGCCCTTGGCGACGATCTTGCCAATGTCGATATCAAAGCCCTGCAACTTGCCGTCCGCCCCCTGGAAATGCCACGGCGCGTTGGTGCTGCCGGTGCCGACGATCAACTTGCCACGGGCCAGCACGGTGTCGAGCTTGCTCTCGGCATGGGCAAAAACCGCAGCCGAGGCTGCCAACATGAAAACGCAGGCTTTTAACAAGGAAGGTCGGCGGTGCATGGCGTGGACTCCTGAGGGCGGTATGTTCCGCTATAGCGGACATTAGTTTGTAACAGCGGAATACAAAGCAGAATGTATGCCATGGCGCAAAGCGCACCTTGCACTTTCAGGAAAGCCTTGGGGATTCAGCGGGATAGCCAATCGTATGGGAGAGTGTTTCGCGGGTCGGGCTTAAACCTTGGGTAGAAAGGCCCCGCGGAGTGCGTCGAAGGTGTGCATTGCGCACCCTTGTGGGCTGAACGACGGCCTCTTCGTAAAAAGGCCGCCCGTATCACTGCAGCTGATCGGCTGATTCACTCATCCAACGTCTCCCCAAACGGCCCCATCGCCACCACGCGAAGCCGATGC
Organism: Pseudomonas sp. dw_358; assembly: GCF_018449655.1. GTDB lineage: Bacteria > Pseudomonadota > Gammaproteobacteria > Pseudomonadales > Pseudomonadaceae > Aquipseudomonas. The sequence goes on along the minus strand of NZ_JAAVUX010000029.1, from coordinate 24,913 downwards.
CGGGCCATGACATCCACCTGCTCCCGCAACTGGTACTGGTACTGGCAAGCCGTTTCATGGCCGGCGGGCCAATGGGAGCCGCCGGCCCAGTAGAACACCGGCACCCGATTGGCCGTGGCGTACTCCAGCAGACGCTCCATGGCTACCATGGCGGCCGGCATGTCGGCGGGCACACCGCATTCCCCGATGAAGCCTTTGAGGCCCCAGGTTTTCAGCCAGTTGACGAAAGGCTGCGCCCGGCGGATTCCGGTGTCGGCAGCGATGGCCTCGTGGCGGTTGGTGTAGCGGCCGCTGGCATCGCCGTCCAGATACAGATGCGCTTCATAGATCAGGTTGTCGCCGCGCAACGGCAGGTGCCCGGCGTTGGCCTCGTGCCAGAACAGCGCACTGGAGAACTGGTCGCCGGCAATGGCAATCGGTGTATCCGGGTCGATCCGGCGCAGCACATCGACGCAGCGCTGCGCCCCTTCAGCCCAACGGCCACTGGTGCCCATGGGTTCGTTCATCAAGCCATAGGCCCACACCGCCGGATGGCCCTTGACCCGCTGGACCAGTCGTTCCCAGCCATCGACCCAGGCGTCTATCGGGACCCGCCCCGTGCCGATGTCGTAGTCCACGCCATCGATCTTGCGCACATAGTAATTGTGCATGTCCAACAGCACCTTCATGCCTGCGCCTTGGGCGGCATTCAATGCGTTGAACAAGCGCTGCATCTCCGGCTCATGCAACTCGCCCTGCATCTCGTGCTGTATACGCTCCCACTTGAATGGCAACCGTACATGGGTCACGCCAAAGCCTTTGAACAGATCGAACTCGGGAACATTGGGCCAGAAGTAATGGGTGCCGTGGACTCCCGGCATGCTTTGACCGAACTCCGCCCCGGCAATGTTCATGGCCATCAGCTGAAAGGGCTCATCCAGCACCAGGTGTTGCACGTACTCGATCCGCCGCAGGGTGCCGGTCCCGCTGATGTGCAGGCCGTCGGCCCGCAGCTCGGCAACGACGCCTTTATCGGCGTCTACCCGCAGCGCGCCGGGCACCGCATTCCAGGCGCCGGGCGGGATATGCAGCCGCTCGGGGGCGCGTTCGGCGATGCCCCAGCTCTGCGGGATCATCGAGGTGGGACGCGCACCCTTCTCCAGCTGGATCCCGCCGTAGATGATCTCGGCCTGGGGGTCGTTGCGCATCTTCAGGACATGGACACCCGCTTGGTGGGCATTGGCATGAACGACGCTCAGTCGGGTCCAGCCATAGATCCGCTCGGCCTGCCAATGCCCGACCATATCGCCACCCAGCCGGTCGCTGGCAAAGTCGTACCAGGCTTCGTCATGGCCGTTGCTGGGATGGGGGTAGACCCCGGTTTCCGGCAGGTACACCCGGCCCTTCCCCGCCTCCTTCGCCTTCACCCAGAGCGACAGCGAATAGACGCTGCGATCGCGGGGGATGTCGAGGTTCTGCTGGGCGACCTGGTTATCGCGCGCCGAGACGAAGCCGGTCATCTGCCCACTGTTCATGCCCGGCGCACCGTTGACAGTGCCTCGCGGTGGGTACAGCCAGGCCTGGGGCATTTCCAGCGGGCGCAACAGGTTGCTGCGGGCCCCCTCCAGAATCAATCCGCTGTCTTCGATCCGTGGCTGATTTGCCGCCGCAGTGGCGTAATTCCAGGCCCGCCAGTAGCCGGCGACACTGGGGCGGCTGAAGGTGGCCAGCCGCTCTAGCGGCAGGTCTACCAAGGGGACCCCGATACTGTAGCGCTTGGCCACGAAATCCAGGTCCAGGGAGGTGATCGGCGAAGCGTCGGGGGCGATTTTCGAGGGCATGGGATGCTCCTGCCTGCGCCGCTAGCAGCGAAGGCGTGAAGGGGGCCAGCGTTAACAGCGCGAACCGGCAGAATAGAAGCCTCGAGAGGCTTACGGAGCACCGACGGGCTGAAAGCTTTTTTCCCCGATCCCGAACCTTGAATGCGGTGTTTACGGTGCCTTGGCCTCGCCTTGCCACGACCCGCCCAGTGCGGCCTGCAACTGCACACTGGTGACCAGTTGGGTGCCCACCAGACTGAGCAAGGTCTGCCGCTCGCTGAGGCTGGTGGCCTGGGTGGTGGCCACGTCCAGGTAGTCGATCACCCCGGCCTCGTACTGATCGCGGCTCACCGATGCCGAATCTTCCGCCGATTGCGCCGACAGACGCCGGGCCACCAGCTCCGGCTCCAGGGTGCGCAGCTCCACCAGATAGTCCTCGACCTCGCCCAGCCCGGTGAGCACGGTCTGCCGGTAGACGGCGACCTTGGCATCGTAGGCGGCGCGGGCCTGATCGACCGCTGCACGGGTCGCGCCGAAGTCCAGCAAGGTGCCACTCAGGCTCGGGCCGATGGACCAGAACCGGTTGGGCACGGTGAACAGGTTGCCGAAGCCGCTGTTCTGAAAGCCGCCGCTGGCCGTCAGGGTCAGGTCCGGGTAGTAGGCGGCCGTGGCCACCCCCACCGCCTCGTTGGCCGCCGCCATGGCACGCTCGGCCGAAGCAATGTCGGGACGGCGTTCCAGCAGCCGACTGGGGATCCCCAGGGGCACGGTCGGCACGTGGTACTGCCAGTGCTTGTCTGCCGCCAGACTGAAGTCAGCCGGCGCCTTGCCCATCAGCAGCGCAACCGCGTGCTCGTACTGCGCGCGCTGCCATTGCAGGTCCAGCATGGAGGCCTGGGCACTCTGCAGCTGGGTCTTGCCGGTGGCCAGGTCCGCCCGCGAGGAGATCTGCTCGTCGTATTTGTTCTGGATGATCTGCAGGTAGCGCTGGTAGCCCTCGATGGTTTCCTGGTACAGCGCAATGCGCTGGTCGAGAATGCGCAGCTGGAAATAATCCTGTGCCAGCGACGACTGGGCGCTCAGGGTGGCGTTGGCCAGGTCCGCCGCGCTGGCCTGAGCACTGGCACGGTCCTCGGCCACAGTGCGGCGCAGCTTGCCCCAGATGTCGGCTTCCCAGCTCAGATTGAGGGTGGCCGAGTCGGTCTTGCTGATGCTGCCACTGGAGCTGCTGCTGGTGCTCGTCGTGGTGTCGGTGCCGGTATTGACGCTGGTGCGTGACGAACCGCCGCCGGTGCCGCTACGGGTACTGTCGCCGGTGGCGGTCAGGGTCGGAAACAGGCCGGCACGGGACTGGTTCACCAGCCCGAGGGCCTGACGGTACAGGGCCGCGTATTGCGCCACGTTCTGGTTATTCAACTGCACCTGCGCCACCAGCGCATCCAGTTGCGGATCCTGGTAGAGCGCCCACCATGGCCCCTTGGGCAGCTCGTCCCGAGGGCTGGCGGCCTTCCACCCGGCCGCTTCCTTGAACTGAGTGGAAACAGGCGCGCTGGGCCGCTGGTAGTCCGGGCCGACCATGCAGCCGCTCAAGGCCAGCGTGGCCAGGACCAGCGCGGCGCAGAGTCGAGAAGGTACGAATGCGTTCATCAAGTAACCCTTGTCAGTCAGCCGGCAGCGTGCGAACGGCGAATACGTGTATGCCACAGGTGCCGGGTGGCGCGGCTCAGGCGGTCGAGGTAGAGGTACACCACCGGGGTAGTGAACAGGGTCAGCAACTGGCTCAGGGCCAGGCCCCCAGCGATGGCGATGCCCAGTGGCTTGCGCAGGTCGGCATCGCCGCCACTGCCCAGGGCCAGCGGCAAGGCGCCGAAGAAGGCGGCCAGGGTGGTCATCATGATTGGCCGAAAGCGCATGCGGCAGGCTTCCATGATCGCCTGCTCCGGGGACAGGCCACGCTGGCGTTCGGCGATCAGGGCGAAGTCGATCATCATGATGGCATTCTTCTTGACGATGCCGATCAGTAGCAGGATGCCGATCAAGGCGATCACCGTCAGCTGCATGTTAGTGATCTCCAGCAGCAGCAAGGCGCCGACCCCCGCCGAGGGCAAGGTGGAGAGGATGGTCAGCGGGTGGATGTAACTTTCGTACAGCACCCCCAGCACGATGTACACCGCCAGCAGGGCCGCGAGGATCAGCCACGGCATACTCGCCGCCAGCGCCTGGAAGGCCTTGGCGGTGCCGGCAAAACCGGTCTGCACATCGCGGGGCATACCCAGCTTGTCGATGGCCGCGTTGACCGCGGCTGTGGCCTGCTCCAGGGACACGCCGTCGGCGAGGTTGAAGGCCAGGGTGCTGGTGGCCGATTGGCCTTCATGGGCCACCGACAGCGGCGCATTGTCCGGGGCGAAGGTGGCGAAGGCTGCCAGCGGCACTTGGGCGCCGCTGCTGGTGACCACGTAGATTTTCGACAGCATGCTCGGGTCCTGGGTGTAGGACGGGTCCAGGCCCATGACCACGTGATACTGGTTGAGGGTCTTGTACAGCGTGGCCACCTGGCGTTGGCTGAAGGCGTTATTGAGCAGGTTGTCGATGTCGCTGACGCTGACCCCGAGGCGGCTGGCGGCGGCGCGGTCGATGTGCAGCTTGATTTCCTGGCCACCGGTCTGCGAGTCAGAGTCCAGGCCGGTGAGTTCGGGCAAGGTCTTGAGGGCGGCCTCGACCTTGGGTGTCCAGGTACGCAGCAAGGTCAGGTCATCGGCCCGCAGGCTGAACTGATAGGTGGCGTTGGCCGAGCGGCCGCCCACGCGAATGTCCTCGGCCGGTTGCATGAACACCTGCAGGCCGGCGGTGCCACCGTTGGCGCGCATCAGGCGGTTGGCAATGACCTGGGCGCTGCTGGTACGCAGCTGGTAGTCCTTCAGGCGAACGAAGAACATGCCGCTGTTGCGCGAGCCGAAGCCGCCACCGCCGGTAGACGACATCACCGCTTCGACGTCCGGGTCCTTGGCGATGCTGCGGGCGATGCGCAGCAGGTGCGGCTTGAGCGCCTGATAAGAGATGGCCTGGTCGGCCCGCACCGCACCCATGATCAGGCCGGTGTCCTGGGCGGGGAAGAAGCCCTTCTGCACCGTGGCGTACAGGTGCACGTTGAACATCACCGTGATCAGCAGGCTGAGCATGGTCAGCACGCGATGGCGCAGCACCCAGGCCAGGGCGGTCAGGTAGGCGCCTTGCAAGCGCGCCAGGCCCCGCTCGATCCATTGATAGGCCCGTGGTACTGGGGCCTGATGATCCGGTTGGCGCAGCAACAGCACGCAGAGCACGGGGGTCAGGCTCAAGGACACCACCATGGACAGCACCAGCGCCACGCTCAGGGTGATGGCGAATTCGCGAAACAGCCGCCCGACGATGTCGCCCATCAGCAGGATGGGAATGAACACGGCAATCAGCGACACGGTCATGGACAGCACAGTGAAGCCCACTTCCCGGGTGCCCATCAGCGCCGCCCGCAACGGGCGCATGCCCTGCTCCTGATAGCGGGCGATGTTTTCCAGCACGACAATCGCGTCGTCCACCACAAAGCCGGTGCAGATGATCAGCGCCATCAGCGACAGGTTGTCCAGGCTATAGCCCACCAGGTACATCACCGCACAGGTGCCGATCAGCGACACCGGCAACACCACGGCGGGAATGATGGTGGCGCGCACGTTGCGCAGGAACACGAAGACCACGGCGATCACCAGCAAGGTGGCCACCAGCAAGGTTTCTTCGGTGTCGTGCAGGGACGAGCGGATGGTCGAGGAGCGGTCGATCACCCGCACCAGTTGCACATCCCCCGGCACCATGGCCTGCAACTGCGGCAGCAGTGCCTTGATGCTGTCGATGGTGGCGAGCATGTTGGCACCGGCCTGGCGGGTCACGCCCAGCGTCACTGACGGCTGGCCGTTGTAGAAGCCGCCGACGAAGGTGTCTTCAACGGCGTCGTAGACATTGGCGACATCGCCCAGGCGCACCGCCGCGCCGTTCTGGTAGCTGACAATCAGTTTGCGATAGTCGTCGGCCTTGTCGATCTGGTCGTTGCCGTCGATCAGCCAGTGCTGGCCATCGCCCTGCAAAATACCCTTGGGCTTGGCGGCGGTGGCCTTGTTGATGGCCGTGCGCACAGTGTCCAGGGAGATGCCGGCCTGGGCGAGCATGTTCGGTTGCAGGTCGATGCGCACGGCCGGCAGCGAGCCGCCACGCACCGAGACTTCACCGACGCCGTTCACCTGGGCAATCTTCTGCTGCAACTTGCTGTAGGCCAGGTCGTACAGCTCGCCACGGCCGCGGGTGGCGGAAGTGAGCGCGAGCATGATGATCGGTGCATCGGCCGGGTTGGCCTTGCGGTAGGTGGGTAGAGAAGGCATGGAGCTGGGCAACAGGCTGCGCGCGGCATTGATCGCCGCCTGCACGTCGCGGGCGGCGCCGTTGATGTCGCGGTCCAGACCAAATTGCAGCACCAGGGTGGTTGAGCTCTGGGCGCTGCTGGAGGTCATCTCGCTGATTCCGGCGATCTGCCCCAGCGCTCGCTCCAAGGGCGTGGCCACGGTGGCGGCCATGGTTTCCGGGTTGGCGCCGGGCAGGCTGGCGCTGACGATGATGGTCGGGAAATCCACCTGAGGCAGCGGCGCCACCGGCAGCAAGGCAAAGCCGAGCACCCCGGCCAGGGTGATGCTCAGGCTCAGCAGCAAGGTGGCGATGGGGCGCCGGATGAAGATCCGCGAGAGGTTCATCGCGGGCTGCTCGCATCGGTGCGGCGATCTCTGCCGAAGCGGGCACGGGCACGATCACTCAAGCGATCGAACATCAAATAGATCACGGGCGTGGTGAACAGCGTCAGCAGCTGGCTCAGCAACAGGCCGCCGACGATCACCAGTCCCAGCGGCCGGCGCAACTCCGCACCCGCCCCCGTGGCCAGCATCAGCGGCAAGGCGCCGAACAAGGCCGCCAGGGTAGTCATCAGAATCGGCCGCAGGCGCAGCAGGCAGGCCCGGTGAATGGCCTCCCGCGCGCCAAGGTGCAGATGCTGGCGGCCTTCCAGAGCAAAGTCGATCATCATGATCGCGTTCTTCTTGACGATGCCGATCAACAGAATCACCCCGATCAAGGCGATCAGGCTGAACTCCGTGCCGCACAGCAACAGCGCCAGCAAGGCGCCGATGCCCGCCGACGGCAAGGTCGAGAGGATGGTGATTGGGTGAATGAAACTCTCATAGAGCATGCCCAGCACGATGTACATCACCACCAGGGCAGCGAGGATCAGCCACACCGTGTTGCCAGTGGCGCTCTGGAAAGCTGCCGCCGCGCCCTGATAACGCAGGGTCACGGTGGACGGCGCCTTGACCTCGGCCATGACCTCGCTGATCGCCTGTTGCGCCTGCTCCAGTGAGTAACCCTCGGCCAGGTTGAACGACAGGGTCACGGCCGGAAACTGGTCCAGGCGGCTGAGCATCAGGGCGCCGGTGCGCTGGCTGACCTTGGCGATGTCGGTCAGGCGCACCATCTGCGTGGCAGTGGTGGTGCCGCTGGTCAGGGTGCTGCTGGTGCTTGAGGAAGAAGCCGAGGTCGAGGTCGGGGCGCCGGCGGCCGTGCTGGTGCTGGTATTGGAGCCGTTGCTGGAAGTCGACGCCGCCAGGTAGATGTTGCCGAAAGCCGCCAGCGACTCCTGAAACTTGCCTGGCACCTGCAGCACCACGCGGTACTGGTTGGACTGGGTAAAGATGGTCGAGATCAGGCGCTGACCGAAGGCATTGTACAGCGCCGTGTCGACGTCCGAGGCGCTGATGCCGTAGCGCATGGCGGCGGCACGGTCCAGTTCGACGTAGGCCACCAGGCCCTGGTCTTGCAGGTTGTCGATCACATCGCGCATCTCGGGACGCTGCTGCAGCTTCGCCATCAAGCGCGGCATCAGTGCCGAGAGGTTGGCGCTGTCGGAATCGTCCAGGGTGAACTGGTACTGGCTGGGGGTCAGTTGGTCGTCCACGCTCAGGTCCTGGGACGACACCAGGTTGAGGGTAATGCCGGACACCGAGGCGGCCGCCTTCTCCATGCGGGTGATGATCTGCGCGGCGTTGTCGGTGCGTTCCTCAAACGGCTTGAGTTCGATCTGCAAGCGGCCGTTGTTCAGAGAACCGTTGGTGCCGTCCACCCCGAGGGTCGAGGACACCGATGCCACGGCCGGGTCCTGACGCACCACTTCGACCATCGCTTGCTGACGCCGGGCCATTTCACTGAAGGATACGTCCTGGGAGGCGCGGGTGAAGCCCTGGATCAGTCCGGTGTCCTGAGACGGAAAGAAGCCCTTGGGCACAATCAGGTACAGGAACGCGGTCAGGGCCACGGTGCCCACGGCCACCAGCAGGGTCAGGCGCTGATGGTCCAGCACCCACAGCAGGCCCCGGTCATAGGCGCCGAGTACGCGCTGGTATTGCCGGTCGCCCCAGGCGGCAAAGCGCCCTTGCTGGCCTTCGGGGGTATGGCGCAGCAGGTGCGCGCAGAGCATCGGGGTCAAGGTCAGGGAAATCACCATGGACACCAGAATGGCCACCGCCAGGGTGATGGCAAACTCGCGAAACAGCCGGCCGACCACATCGCCCATGAACAGCAACGGGATCAGCACGGCGATCAGCGACACCGTCAGCGAGATGATGGTGAAGCCGATTTCCTGGGAGCCCTTGAGGGCCGCGACCATGGGTTCTTCGCCCTCCTCCAGATGCCGCGAGATGTTCTCCACGACGACGATGGCGTCGTCGATGACAAAGCCGGTGGCAATGGTCAACGCCATCAGCGTCAGGTTGTTGAGGCTGAAGCCGGCCAGGTACATCACCCCGAAGGTGCCCACCAGCGACAGCGGCACCGCCACGCTGGGAATCAGGGTGGCGGTGATGTTGCCCAGGAACAGGAAGGTCACCAGCACCACCAGGCCGATGGACAGGCACAGCTCGATCTGCACGTCCTTGATCGAGGCGCGAATGGTCTGAGTGCGGTCGTTGAGCACGGTCAGGTGCACCGATTCCGGCATGGCTGCCTGCAAGGTCGGCAGCTGTTTCTTGATCGCGTCGACCACCTGGATCACGTTGGCGCCGGGCTGACGCTGAACGTTGATGACAATGGCCGGGGCGCCGTTGGCGGTGGCGGACAGGTACTGGTCCTGGGGCGCTTCGGCGGTGGTGGCGACGTCCTTGAGGCGCAGGGTATTGCCGTTTTCGTAGGCCAGCACCAGATCGCCGTATTCGACAGCGTCGCGCAACTGGTCGTTGGCGTCGATGGTGATGGAGTGGGCCGGGCCGTCGAAGCCGCCTTTGGAGCCGTTGACGTTGGCGGCGTTGACCTTGGTATAGACGTCTTCCAGGGTCAGGCCGTGGGCCGCGAGGCTGGTGGGGTTGACCTCGATCTTCACCGCCGGTTGCTGGCCGCCGGCCAGGCTGACCAGGCCGACGCCGGAAATCTGCGAGAGCTTGAGCGCCACGCGGGTGTTGACCAGGTCCTGCACCTGGGTCAGCGGCAGGCTGTCGGAGGTGGCCGCCAGGGTCAGCACTGCGGTATCGGCCGGGTTGACCTTTTTGTAGGTAGGCGGGTTGGGCAGGTCGCTGGGGATCAGGCTGGTGGCGGCATTGATCGCCGCCTGCACTTCCTGCTCGGCCACGTCCAGGGACAGGTCCAGGGAAAACTTCAGGGTGATGACCGAGGCACCCGCCGAGCTGGTGGAGTACATCTGCGACAGGCCAGGCATCTGCCCCAGCTGGCGTTCCAGCGGCGCAGTGACCGCCGAGGCCAGCACGTTGGAGCTCGCCCCCGGGTACAGCGTGGTCACCTGGATGGTCGGATAGTCCACTTCGGGCAGCGCCGAGGTGGAGAGCAACTTGTAGGCAAAGATGCCAGACATCAGCACCGCCATCATCAGCAGAACGGTGGCGACCGGACGCTGGATAAACAGGCGAGACGGGTTCATGGCTGGGCGGCACCAGCGGCATGCTTGCCGGTTGTTTTCGTCGCGCTGGCGTCTGCGGCCTTGGGCTTGTCGCTTTCCAGGCTGACCTTGGCACCGTCGCGCAGGTGGTCGATGCCGCGGGTCACCACCTGTTCATCGTTGGCCACGCCCTTGCTGACCACGGTCTGGTCGCCCAGCACCGGGCCGGTCTCGATGCTGCGCCGCTCCACGGTGTCGCCCTTGACCACGTAGACGAAGTGCCCATCGCTGCTCAGCTGCACGGCGGCCGAGGGAATGACCACGGCGTTGTGCAAGGTGTCGGTTTGCAGGCTGACGTTGACGAACTGGTTGGGATAGAGCTTTTCATCCGGGTTGTCGAATAGCGCCTTGAGCTTGATGCTGCCGGTGGTGGTGTCGATTTCGTTGCTGATGAACTTCAGGGTGCCGCTGGCCAGGGTGTGGGTGCCCAGCTGATCCATGGCCAGCACCGGCAGGGCCACGCCGTTGCGCAGCTTGGGCAAGACGTTGACGATCTGCCCCTGGGGAATGCTGAAGGTCACGGCAATGGGGTTGGTCTGGGTCACCGTGACGATCCCGGTGGTGCTGCTGGACTGCACGATGTTGCCAGGGTCCACCAGGCGCAGGCCGGTGAAGCCATCGATGGGCGAGACGATCTTCGCGTAGGTGAGGTTCAGCTTCGCCGCATCGATCTGCGCCTGATCGGCTTTCACCGCGCCGGCGTACTGGCCCACCGTGGCAACCTGGGTGTCGAGGTCCTGTTTGGCCAGCGAGTCCTTGGCAAACAGACGCTTGTAGCGTTCCACCGTCAGTTGCGCGCTTTTGAGCAGCGCCTGGTTCTCGGCCAGTTCCCCTTGGTACTGGTCCAGGGTGGCCTGATAGGCCCGGGGGTCGATCTGCGCCAGCAGCTGGCCCTTCTTCACGTACTGACCTTCGGTGAAGTACACCGCCATCAACTCGCCGTCAACGCGGCTGGTGACCGTCACCGAATAGTTGGGAATCACCGTGCCCAGAGCCTGCTGGCTCACCGGCACGTCCGCCAGCCCGGCCTTGCCCACGGCCACCGTGATCACGGCGGAGGGGTCATTGGGACCGCGCCCCATGCCCATTCCGCCACGCCGCCCGCCGGGGGCAGCGGCGTCATCGCCAGCGGGCTGCGAACCACGCAGCAGATGCACGCCATAGAAAATCGCCAAGGCGATGGCGACGAGAGCAAGCAGCGTCCAGACCAGACGCGAGCGTGAACGGGCGGCAGGCATCGGTGTTTTCTCAGGGTTCATTGAGCACTTCTGTATCAGCGAGTGGCATGGGAGGTCGGCGACGGGAAAAAGGTTCCTGTCCACGTTATCGGCAAGGTAGGCGGAAATTGTGCAGGAAATATGGAGGGGCGTGTGTGACATCCCTCGCGGCCCCGCGCAATGGCGTCCGGCTGCGATGCCCGCTACATCGAGGAGGCACGTGGTTGTGACCGTCACCAGAGCGGGCCAATGAGCATCAGCCTGTCCCAGATGGGCACCCGGTCAATTGACCACGCCTCTGCGCACGTCGGCATCACCTATACTCCGCCCATTCGCCCCCCTTTGCGGCCAGCCCTATTTTGATCAAAGTCACCGCTGCCCTCACCCATTTGCGCCTTCATGCGCCCTGGGCTTTGTTGACCTTGGCCGCCGGTGTCCTGGTCAGCACAGTGGGTACGGTGCAGACCTGGCGCGACAACCAGCAAGCGGTCACCAGTGCCTTCGCCCAGGAAGCCAACCGTGTGGCCGATGCGGCGCTGGCGCGGGTCAACGTCTATCAATATGGCTTGCGCGGCGCTGCCGGCGCTGTGCACGCCGCCGGGGTGGAGGTGATCACTCGCCAGCAATTCCATGACTACGTTGCCGCCCGTGACCTCGGCACCGAGTTTCCCGGCGCCCGGGGCTTCGGCGTGGTGCGCAGAATCCGCGAGCAGGACATCGAGGTGTTTACCGCCCGGGCCCGCGCCGACCATCAGCCGGACTATACCGTGCACAGCTTTGGTGCCCATCACGGTGATCTGCTGGTAGTCCAGTATGTCGAGCCCCAAGCCCTGAACAGCCAGGCGCTGGGCCTGGACCTGGGCTCGGAAGTCCACCGACGCAAGGCCGCCCTCGACTCGACGATTCTCGGCGAGGCACAACTGACTGCCCCCATTACCCTGGTCCAGGACAGCGTCAAGTTCGCGCAGTCGTTCCTTATGCTGCGGCCCCTCTATCAAAGCACCGACGTCCCGCCGACACCCCAGGCACGCATCGCCACGTCGGTGGGGTGGACCTTCGTGCCGCTGGTCATGAGTGATGTGCTGCACGGTCTGCAAGTCGATCCGCAGCGGGTCTACCTGGAGTTTGCCGACATCACCGAACGCGATCAGCCGATGCTGTTCTATGCCGGCCCCGGCGCTCAGCCCACCGACCCCAAGGCCTCCCGCTACGAGATCGAACGGCTGGTGTTCGGCCGTGTCTGGCGCATGCGGTTCACGGCAGGGCCGCACTTCGCCGGCAGCGTGCGGCAGACGTCCATCGGCTGGGTGTTCGGCCTCGGCGTGCTGTCGAGCCTGTTGCTGGCGGTGCTGGTGCAGTTGCTCAAGGTCAGCCGGCGCCGCCAACAGCAGGTGATCGCTCAACAGGCGCGCTTGGCCGCCATCGTCGAAAGCTCGGCCGATGCCATCATCAGCATGGACCTGCGCGGCATCGTGGTCAGTTGGAACCTGGGCGCCATGCGGCTGTTTGGCTACACCAGCGCCGAAGCGATGGGACGCCCGCTCTGTGACTTGATCACCCCCGAGAGCGACCTTCTGGAACAGCAGCACAGCCTGGAGCGGGTGGCTCGCGGCGAAGTGGTCAGTGGCTTGCACCGGGTTCGCCGGCGCAATGACGGCCAGCATCTGGATGTGTCGGTAACGTTGTCGCCGATCCATGCGCCCGAGGGCGGCGTCATCGGCGTGTCCAAGACTGTGCGCGACATCTCCGAACAGAAAGCCGCCGAGGCCCGAATCATCGAGCTCAACCAGAATCTCGAAGCCCAGGTCATGCAGCGCACCCAGGAACTCACCCAGCTCAACCACCTGTTCGAAAGCATTCTGGGGGCGGCCACCGACGTGGCCATCGTTGCCACCGACGTCAACGGTCTGACCCAGGTGTTCAACACCGGCGCCGAGCAGATGTTCGGCTACCGGGCGGCGGAGGTCATCGGCATCCACACCCCGCAGTTGTGGCATGAGCCAGAGGAGTTGGCCGCCATCAACGCCTCCATCTCCGAACGCTTCCACCGCCCGCTCGCGGGCGTGCAGGGTTTCATCCAGAGCTCGATGGAGCCCGGCCAGGCGCAACACTATCAGTGCACCATGGTGCGCAAGAACGGCGAGCGGGTTTCGGTGCAACTGGTGGTGACGGCGATCCGCGAGCCATCGGGGACCTTGACCGGCTTTCTCGGCATTGCCATCGACGTGACCGCCCAGCGCCAGCTGGAGCTGAGCCTGAAGCTGGCCAAGGAAGAAGCCGACTCCGCCAACCGTGCCAAGTCGGTATTCCTGGCCAACATGAGCCATGAAATCCGCACCCCCATGAACGCGGTGCTGGGCATGCTGCACCTGGTCTTGCAGACCAATCTGAGCCTGGGCCAGCATGACTTCATCACCAAGGCGCAGACCGCCGCGCGGCTGCTGCTGGGGTTACTCAACGACATCCTCGACTACTCCAAGATCGAGGCCGGCAAGCTGCACATCGAAGCCCTGCCCTTCGAGATCGACGTGCTTTTGCAGGACCTGGCCGTGGTGATGGCGGGCAACCAGACCAACAGCGCGGTGGAAGTGATCTTCGATGTCGATCCGCAACTGCCGGCGGTGGTGATCGGCGATCGCCTGCGCCTGCAGCAGGTGCTGATCAACCTGTCGGGCAATGCCTTGAAGTTCACCAGTGTCGGTCAAGTGATCCTGAGCATCACCCAGCTGCGGCGTAGCGCAACTGACATCACCCTGCGTTTCGCCGTGGTCGACAGCGGAATCGGCATGAACGCCGAACAGCTGCGGCGGATTTTCGAGGGCTTCGTCCAGGCTGAAATCTCCATCACACGGCGCTTCGGCGGCACCGGGCTGGGCTTGCTGATCTGCCGCCGCCTGACCCGCATGATGGGCGGCGAACTCAACGTGCAGAGCGAGCTGCACGTGGGCAGCCGGTTCTGGTTCGACATCACCCTGGGGGTCAGCGACCAGCCTCCCGAGCTGCTGGCCCAGCAGCTGATAGCCACGCCCAAGCGCCTGAACGTGCTGGTGGTGGACGACAACGCCGTCAGCGCCGAAATTCTGCTGCGCACCTTGCAGGGGCTGGGCTGGAACGCTGAACACGCCAGTACCGCCGACGAGGCTTTCGCCGCGGTCAGCCACAGCCTGAACCCAGGGCCACCGTTCGACGTCGTGCTGATGGACTGGCGCATGCCAGACACCGACGGGCTAAGCGCGGCGACCCAGCTCAAACAGCGCAGCGATCTGCAACCTTCGCCGCCGGTGGTGATGATCAGCGCCTACGGCCAGGAGATGCTGGCCCAAGAGCGCCAGAGCGCCGAGCTGCCGTATGTGGGGATGCTCAACAAGCCGGCCACGGTCAGCCAGTTGTCCCGCACCCTGACCGACGCCGCGCGGGGCCTGACCATGGCCCTGCAGGACACTCGCGTCCCCGCCGCGCCCATCACCCGCCGCCTGCTGGGCCGGCGCCTGTTGTTGGTGGAAGACAATAAGGTCAACCAGTTGGTGGCGTCGGCCATGCTCCGCTCGGAGGGTGCAGAGGTGGAAGTGGCCGGTGGCGGCGTCGAAGGCGTCCATGCGGTGATGGCTTCCAGCGTGCCCTATGATGCCGTGCTCATGGACGTGCAGATGCCCGATATAGACGGTTTCGAGGCAACGCGACGCATTCGCGCCCAGCCTCGGTTCGCGCGGCTACCGATCGTCGCGATGACGGCCAACGTGACCGAGAACGACAGGCGAGAATGTTTCTCGGCCGGGATGAACGAGCACGTCGGCAAGCCGATCGAGCTGGATAGACTTGTGGGGATCTTGCTCGATCTGCTGTGATCTTCCGAGCAGAAAAACATGACCCGTAAGTCACCTGCCAGGGGGATCCAATTCGCTAGACCAGGATCCAATCCTTCGCAACCGCCACCTGTCGGGTGATGGCATGGGGCCAGTGATTTTTTATTTTCCTTTGATATTCTGGACCCCGCCCGAGATCGCATCCTGCGCAGTCTTCTCAAGGCGTCAAACACCCGGAGTCCTCATGAATAATTACAACTCACTGGCAAACGACCGCCAGTCCATGGATGAGGCCAACGCGTCTGGATCGATGCACACGTCTTTTACCCGCTTCAAGCGTCAAGGCGCAGGTGCCCTGCTGGTCGCGCTCTGCCTGTTCGCTGCCAGCGGTTGCTCCAGCAACTACGTCATCCACACGGTCGACGGCAAGGCCTACAACACCCAGGGCGCGCCAGAACTGACCAATGGTGGCTACTCGTTTACCGATGCCCAAGGCGAACACCGGGAGCTGATGCTGTCCCAGGTGTCTCAGGTGGTCAAACCCTGAGCCCGTCTTGAAATGACAAAACCCCGCACTTGGCGGGGTTTTGTCATTTCAGCGCCAGACTCAGCGGCGCAGCAGGCGGCTGATCAGGATGCCGATACCGGCGCCGATGGCCAGGGCGGCAATCGGGTTTTCCTTGACGAAGCTGGTTACCCCATCCAGTGCGTCACCGTAGGTTTCTTTCAGCTGACCGGCCGCTTCATGGCCCGCGCCTTCGGCTTCTACCGCCGGATCACCGACCAGTTTGCCCAGCGCGCCCTGCGCCTTGCCGGCGACTTTTTCTGCAATGCCTTCCACTTGTTCGGTTTTCATGGTGTTCCCCTAATGGTTTCGGTGTCCGGCGCGCGGCCCGGATGAGGTCGGGCGCTAGCGTTCAATGGTGCCGGTACTGATGACTTAGGGGGCTTGCGCGAACAAATAGTTCCGTCAGGTGTGTGCGATGGGCTCGCCCGCCAGGCCGCCAATAATCAAACGCGTCGCCGTCTCCAACGCCGCGTCGAAGTCAAAGATAAATAGCCATGGATCGGTGATCAGCCGAAAGTAAACGCGTAAGCCCGCACACCCGGATCGAGAAACTCGATGGTGAAGGTGTGATCACTCACACTGCCCTGCTGGCGAATCAGCTGGTACAGGCGCTGCTCGCTGACCGTGCCACTGCCATCGGGGGCGACGTCGGTGCCGTGGGCTGCGCCCGGTGCCTGGCCATCGATGGTCACGCGAAAGCGCACCGGCTTGCCGTCTTCGCCCGGGCCCAGCACCAGATGCAGGTCGCGGGCGTGGAAACGGTAGGTGATCTTGCCCCCGGCCGCCTTCAAGGTCGCCTGCTCGCCACCGACCAGCCACTGCCCCTGCAGGCCCCATTGGTTGAGTGAAGGTTGGGCCGGCAACTGGTAGTCGGCTGTTTTGTCGGCGCTGAGTTCAGGGCTGGAGGCGAAGTTCTCTGCGCGCTGATAGCCCACATAGGTTTCCGGTGACTGCATGTCACCGGCATCCATGCCAGCCTGCACGCCACTGGCATTGGCGTCCACCAGGCGGGTGGGGACATCTTTGTGCCCGGCTTCGCGCAGCAACTGCTGGATCACTTTTTCCGACTCGGCATAGCCGCCTTCGCCGAAATGGTGATAACGGATATGCCCCTGGGCATCGGCGAAATAGTGGGCCGGCCAGTACTGGTTATCAAAGGCACGCCAGATCTTGAAATCGTTGTCGATGGCCACCGGGTAGGTCACCCCGAGCTTCTTCATGGCGGCGGTGACATTGTCCACGTTCTGCTCGAAAGCAAATTCGGGGGAATGCACGCCGATCACCACCAGGCCCTTATCGCGGTATTTTTGCGCCCAGGCGGTGACGTAAGGCAAGGTGCGCAGGCAATTGATGCAGGAGTAGGTCCAAAAATCCACCAGCACCACTTTGCCGCGCAGGGCTTCGGCGCTCAGGGGCGGCGAGTTGAGCCACTGCACTGCACCGGCAAGGCTGGGCAACTCGCCTTCGATGGGCAGCTTGCTGGTGTCGGCAGGGGCCGCGCTGGCGGCCTTGGCGCCAATGACCCGGTCTACCAGATTCTGCTCCAGGCCACCGGTGGAGGCAGTGGAAACCTGTGCCAGAATCCCCGTGTCCAACCCGGAAGCGATGGCCAACACGCCCAGTAACATCGCCGCGCCCAGTACCCGGCGCACCCATTCTCCCGCGCCAATCGAACGCTTCATGGCGGCGAACACCTTGCCCCCCAGCAACAGCGCCACCGCCAGTGAGGTGGCAGCACCGGCCGCGTAGGCCAGCAACAGCAAGGTACTCCCGATGCTTGCGCCTTGCAGCGCGGCGCCGGTCAGCACCAGCCCCAGGATCGGCCCGGCGCACGGCGCCCACAGCAGGCCTGTGGCGACGCCGATCAGGAACGAGGCGCCAGGACGCGGACGGCTGTCATTGCCGGCGGCCTCGGACAGGCGACTGCCCATCGCCACCAGTGGCCGGGTCAGGCGGTCGGCCAGGCGCGGGAACAACAGGGTCAGGCCGAACAGCGCCACGAACACCAGCGCCAGCCAGCGGCCGTATTGGTTGAGCTGCACCACCCAGGCCCCGCCCACCGCAGCCAGCGAGGCCACCAGGGCGAAGGTGATGGCCATGCCCGCGAGCAACGGCAGGCCGCTGCGTACGAACGGCTGGCCGGTACGCGCGAAAACAAAGGGCAACACAGGCAGGATGCACGGGCTGACGATGGTCAGCACGCCCCCCAGGTAGGCAAGGATGAGTAGCAGCATGATCGGTGGGCCTTGTTCTGAAACATCGGATTTGTGAGGTGCTGACAGGCTATCGATGGCGCAATCCGGAAGTCCTCACAAGGTTCTAAACATTTCGTGATAGGTCCACGGCTCACAGCAGCACGCCGTCCACGGCGTGAACCAGCCGATGCTGCCCACCCGACAGGAAGGCCAGGAAGATCGCCAGCGTCATCCCCCACAAGGTAAAGGGCGTGGCCGTCAGCGCCACCTTGAACTCCAGCAGCGTACCGGGGATCGGCACCGGGTTGCCGCTCCACCCCCATTCGCTATATCGTTGACTATATAGCGATCTTGGACAGACCGGAACACGCCCATGAGCGACAGAACCTATCCGTATACTGCCTGGCTGCTGACACGCAACTTCCAGCCCCTGGAAATCGAACTGGTAGCGCCGGGTTATGGCACCAGTACCCGCGAGCGGACGCAGTCGGGCCGTAATTACGAACTGAGCGAGTTGTTTGCTTCCAGGGAGGCGGCAATCGCCTGTGGCGAGGAGCGCCTGGCGCTGTTGTCCGCGGAGCTGGCCAAGCGTCAGGCCAGCCTGGATAAACGCCGGGTGGCGTTATTGCGGCACAAGCAAGCTTGGTCAGACGGCGTTTCGGGGTGACTCCATCGTGGACACGCCTTGCTCCCACCCAGTCATTCCGTGATTGTCAGGTTCACCCTTCTGGGAGCAGGGCTTGCCCGAGATGCAGGCGACGCGGCCAATCAGGCAGAGCCCATTCATGGCTGCCACTGCGTCGCCTTGCCGCTGAGCTTGCGATCGAGAAAACTCGCCGCACTGATCAACGCCAGGTGGCTCAACGCCTGTGGTGTGTTGCCCAGATGCCGACCATGGCGGTCGAACTCCTCGGCGTATAACCCCAACGGGCTGGCATAGCGCAGCAACTGGGTGAATTCCAGATGCGCCTGCTCGATACGCCCGGCCCGGGCCAGGCATTCGATGTACCAGAAAGAACAGGCGGTAAAGGCCCCCTCCTCGCCTTCCAGGCCATCGCTGTTGACCCCATCGTTACGGTAGCGATAGACCATGCCGTCGCGCACCAGCTCGCGCTCGATGGTGGCCAGGGTGGCCAGCCAGCGCGGGTCGCTGGCGCCAACAAAGCGTACCAACGGCATCAGCAACATGGCGCCGTCCACTTCCTGGCTGCCCAGGCTCTGGACGAAATGCCCGGCCTCCTTGTCCCAGAAATGTTCCCAGATATCGTCGTGAATCGCCTGCCGCTGCGCGTCCCAACGGGCGAACGGTGCCGGCAGCGAGCGCTTGTTGGCCAGGCGCAGGGCGCGGTCCAATGCGACCCAGCACATTAGCCGCGAGTGCAGGAAATGCCGGCCTTCGCCACGAATCTCCCAGATGCCCACGTCCTTTTCCTGCCAGTGCTCACACACCCGGTCCACCAGCGTGGTGACGTGCTGCCAGCCTTCATGGGAAATCGCCTCACCGTACTTGTTGGCCAGGTAGACCGCATCCATCAGCTCGCCGTAAATGTCGAGTTGGTGCTGTTTGTACGCGCCGTTGCCGATGCGCACCGGCTTGGAGTCGGCAAAGCCGCGGAAATGATCGAGGTTGAACTCGGGCAATTCTTCACGGCCATCCAGGCTGTAGACGATGCCCAACTGGGCCTTTTCCTCGCAGCAATCACCTACCCGGCCGCGCACCCAGCGCACGAATTCATTGGCCTCGGTGGTGTAACCCAGGCGCATGAAGGCGTAGACCGTGAACGAGCCGTCGCGAATCCAGGTGTAGCGGTAGTCCCAGTTGCGTTCGCCGCCACGGGTTTCCGGCAGGCCGTAAGTGGCTGCGGCCACGACGCCGCCGTGCTTGCGCGAGGTCAGCAACTTGAGCGCCAGAGAGGAGCGGGTCACCTCTTCGCGCCAGCGCCCGCGGTAATTGGATTGGCCTACCCAGCGCCGCCAGAAAGCAATGGTGTCCTGCAGGCACTGATCACCCTGGCCAGCGCGTACCAGCGGGTCTTCGCTGCCACCGAGGATGAACTCGGCGCTCTGGCCTTCTTCCAGGCGAAAGCAGGCATGGGCAGTGGCGTCCTTGACCTGTAGGGGCTGGTTCGAGGCAAGGCGCAGCGTCGGCTGATCATCGGCTTCGAACCAGACGTCATCGCCGTCCAGCCCCGCGCGGGTGACGGCGCGGTGGTAGTCGTGGCGCACCCGGCAGCGCATGTCGATGTCGGCGCTGCCGTTGACCATCACGATGCGCCGCACCAGCCGGGGCAGATCATCGACCTCGACACCGATGGGCATCAGATCCGTGACTTCGACTACGGCGCTCTCGCTGATCCAGCGGGTCAGCAGGATGTTGGTGTCCGGCAGGTAGACCTGCAGGCGGCGCGCATCGGAGAGTTGCGGCGCCAGTTGAAAGATCCCGGCCTGGGGGGTGTCCAGCAAGGCACTGAACAGCGAAGGGCTGTCGAAGTCCGGCCAGCAGAAGAAATCCACGCTGCCGGTATCGGCGATCAGCGCGGCGCTGCGCATGTCGCCGATGATCCCGTGGGCCTCGATGGGGCTTTGGGCTTCATGCTCGAACGAATCGGTATGCGGCTCAGCCATTATTTCTGAACTCCGGGTACAGGCTCATACCGCCATCAATGAACAAGGTGGTGCCGTGGACGTAGTCGGACGCATCGCTGGCCAGCCACACCACTGCATTGGCGACGTCTTCGGCCTCGCCGATGCGACCATAGGGAATCAACTCAAGCAATTTGCGCTCGGCGTCGCCTTGGGTGTTGGCCGCGTTGATCGCCGTGCGGATCGCTCCGGGGGCAATGGAGTTGACCCGGATGTGCTGTTCGCCCACTTCCTGGGCGACGCTGCGCATCAGCAGGTCGACCCCGCCCTTGGAGGCGGCGTAGTTGGCGTGCCCAGCCCACGGAATCAACTGGTGCACCGAGCTCATGTGGATGATCTTGCCCGTGGCCCGGGATACCCAGGGGCGAGGCCCTTGCTGGATGAACTGGCGCAGGGCCGCGCGCACGCAGAGAAACTGCCCGGTAAGGTTGACTTCCAGCACTGCGTTCCAGTCGGCCAAGGTCATATCGACCGTGGCCGCATCTTTTTGCAGGCCGGAATTGGCCAGCAGAATATCCAGCGCGCCAAAGGTGTCGATGACCTTGGCAAACAGCCGTTCGACATCGGCTTCCCGGGACACGTCGGCGCCCACGGCAATGGCTTTGCCACCGGCCTGGCGGATGTCCTCGGCCAGTTTTTCCGCCGGTTCGCCGTGGCGGTTGTAGTTGATGACGACGGCGGCACCGGCTTCGGCGAGGCCCTTGGCTGCCGCCGCGCCCAGCCCCGAGCTGGCCCCGGTGACCAGCGCTACTTGCTTGTCCAGTGAAATGTGCATGTGCGCAAGCGTCTCTGAAGGGGTCTATAGAGACTGACTGAGCGCGCACCCGAGAAGTTCAGAGGGGCTGGCCCGGCCCCTCCAGCACTGCCCGCAGGTAGGGTGCCGTGCGGCTGCTGGCCAGGCGCGCGACCGCCTCGGGCTGCCCGGCACCGACCACCTGGCCGCCCTCGTCGCCCGCCCCCGGACCGATGTCGATGACCCAGTCACACTGGGCCACCACGCGCATATCGTGCTCGACCACGATCACCGTGTTACCGGCCTGCACCAGGGTATCCAGCTGCACCAGCAACCGGTCGACATCGCTGGGGTGCAGGCCGGTGGTGGGTTCGTCCAGCACGTACAGGGTGGCGCCGCGCTGGCTGCGTTGCAGCTCGGTGGCCAGTTTGATCCGTTGCGCCTCGCCGCCGGAGAGCTCGGTGGCCGGCTGGCCAAGGCGCAGGTAGCCGAGGCCGATGTCCCGCAGCACCACCAGTGCCCGCAGTACCGCCGGTGTCTCGGCAAACACGGTGCAGGCCTGTTCCACGGTCAGGTCCAGCACTTGGGCGATGGTGCGGTCCTGCCACAGCACCTCCAGGGTCCGGGGGTTGTAACGCGCGCCGTGGCAGGTCTGGCACGGCGCGTAGACGCTGGGCATGAACAGCAACTCGACGCTGACAAACCCCTCGCCTTCGCAGCTCGGGCAACGGCCCTTGGCGACGTTGAAGGAAAACTGCCCCGCATCGAAACCCCGGTCTCGCGCCGCTTCGGTGGCGGCAAACAGCTTGCGCACGGCGTCGAACAGTCCGGTGTAGGTGGCCAGGTTCGAGCGCGGGGTGCGGCCAATGGGTTTCTGATCCACCTGCACCAGCCGCTGGACAACGTCCATGCCGTGGGTGATGCGCCCCGAGCGGGTCGCGGGGCGTTGTGCGGCGAGCATGTCCTCCTGCCCTTCGTCAGCGGCGCGCGCCTGGCCCAAGTGCTCACCCACCAGCTCCAGCAAAACTTGGCTGACCAGGCTGGACTTGCCCGAACCGGAGATGCCCGTCACCGCCGTGAACGCATGCAGCGGGAAGGCCACGTCGAGGTTGTCGAGGTTATTGCGGCTGACGTTGGCCAGCTTCAGCCAGTCCTTGATGGGGCGACGCCGGGGCGGGGGCGGCGTGCTGTCGGCGAACAGGTGGCGGCGGGTCTGGGATGCTTCGATCTCGCGCAAACCCGCTGGCGGACCGCTGTACAAGACCTGACCGCCGTGGGCGCCGGCGGCCGGGCCCACGTCTACCAGCCAGTCGGCGCGGCGCATGGTTTCCAGATCGTGCTCCACCACAAAGAGCGAGTTGCCGGCGGCCTTGAGCCTGGCCAAGGCATCGAACAGCGCCTCACCGTCGGCCGGATGCAAACCGGCCGATGGCTCGTCAAGCACATAGATCACGCCGAACAACTGGGAGTTGAGCTGGGTGGCCAGGCGCAGGCGCTGCAACTCGCCGGACGACAGCGTCGGCGTGCTGCGCTCCAGGGCCAGGTAACCCAGGCCCAGATCGGTGAGGACGGTGATGCGCACCAGCAACTCGGCCGCCAGCTGCTGACCGGCGCGACGCTTTTCTTCACTCAGGGACGGATCGCCCCGGCCTTCGGCAATCGGCTTCAACAGCTCGGCCACCTGGCGCAGCGGGCGTTGCGACAGCTCGCCGATGTCCAGCCCCGCAAAGGTCACGCTCAAGGCCTCGCGTTTGAGGCGCTTGCCCTCGCACAGCGGGCAGTCGGCACCGATCATGTACTGGCTGACGCGCTTTTTCATCAGTGCGCTCTGGGAGTGGGCGAAAGTGTGCAGCACATAGCGCCGGGCGCCGCTGAAGGTGCCCTGATAGCTGGGCTCCAGCTTGCGCTTGAGCGCTTCGCGGGTCTGCGCCGGGGTCAGGCCGGCGTACACCGGCACGGTGGGGGTTTCTTCAGTGAACAGAATCCAGTCGCGATCCTTTTGCGGCAGGTCGCGCCAGGGTGTGTCCACATCGAAGCCCAACGTCACGAGGATGTCGCGCTGGTTCTGACCCTGCCAGGCCAGCGGCCAGGAGGCCACGGCGCGTTCGCGAATGGTCAACGAATCGTCCGGCACCATGGTCTTTTCCGTGACCTCGAACACCCGGCCCAGACCATGGCACTGCACACACGCCCCTTGCGGGGTATTGGCAGAAAAGTCTTCGGCATACAGCAACGGCTGCCCCGGCGGGTAGTCACCGACCCGCGAATACAACATGCGCACCGGGCTGCCGAGCATGGTCACGCTGCCCACTGAAGAGCGCGTGCTGGGCGTGCCACGTTGCTGTTGCAGGGCCACGGCCGGCGGCAGACCTTCAATGCTGTCCACTGCGGGCACGCCCACCTGGTCCATCAACCGCCGGGCATAGGGCGCCACCGACTCCAGGTAGCGGCGCTGGGCCTCGGCGTACAGGGTGCCGAACGCCAGCGACGACTTGCCCGAACCGGACACCCCGGTGAACACCACCAGCGCATCCCGGGGGATGTCCACATCGATGTTCTTCAGATTGTGTTCACGGGCGCCGCGAACACGGACGTAGCCTTGGCTGGGGGTGGGCTTCATGGGCAGGTCTGGTAGTCCGATAGGGGAAGGGTTTTATAACTGACTGGAAGGGAGAGGCAAAGTTTGCGCGGATTGCGCTAGGATGGTTGTCATACAACTACAAGAGACGGATGGCCCATGACCCAAGCCCCTGCACCCAACGTCACTGCGCAAATCGTCTCGATTGTTCTCTACACCTTCATCGCCTTTTTCTGCATCGGCCTGCCCATCGCCGTGCTGCCGGGCTACGTCCATGACCAGCTGGGCTTCGGGCCGATGGTGGCCGGGGTGACCATCGCCTCCCAGTACCTGGCCACCCTGCTCAGCCGCCCCGGCGCCGGCAAGGCCGCCGACAGCATCGGCGCAAAGAAAGCCGTGGTGCTGGGCCTGGCAGGCATCGCTGTCAGTGGCGTGCTGACCTTGATTTCGACCCTGCTGCAAAGCCTCCCGTCCACCAGCCTGACCCTGCTGATCATCGCCCGGCTGGTGCTGGGTGCGTCCCAAGGGCTGATCGGGGTCAGCACGATCAGTTGGGGCATCGGCATGGTCGGTGCCGAGCAGACCGCGCGGGTCATCTCGTGGAATGGCATCGCTTCCTACGGCGCCATTGCCTTGGGCGCACCGCTGGGAGTGCTGATGGTGGGGGCCGGTGGCTTCGATACCCTGGGCATCGTGTTGACGCTGCTCGCTCTGCTGGCGCTATGGCTGATCCGCGACAAAGTCGCCGCCCCGGTGGTGCGGGGCGAACGGTTGCCTTTCTGGGCCGCCTTCGGCCGGGTGGCGCCGTTCGGGGTCAGCCTGACCCTGGCGTCCATTGGCTACGGCACCTTGACCACGTTCATCACCCTGTACTACCTGGACCGCGGCTGGAGCGGCGCGGCCTGGTGCCTGACCAGTTTCGGGCTGTGTTTCATTGTCTCGCGGTTGGTGTTCATCAATGCGATCAACCGCTTTGGCGGTTTTGCGGTAGCTATCAGTTGCATGGCCATGGAGACCGTCGGGCTGGTGTTGCTGTGGCTCGCGCCGTCGACCACGGCGGCGCTGATCGGTGCGGGGCTGGCGGGGTTCGGGCTGTCGCTGGTGTACCCGGCGCTGGGGGTGCTTGCGATCAGCCGTGTGCCTTCGGCCAGCCGAGGCGCCGGACTGGGCGCTTATGCGGTGTTTTTCGACCTGGCCCTGGCGATTGCGGGGCCGATGATGGGGGCCGTGGCGTTGCATCTCGGGTATGGGTGGATCTTTTTGCTGGCGTCGGTGCTGGCGTTGGTGGGGTTGGGGTTGACGTGGGTGTTGGGGCAGCGGCCCAGTGAGGCGCAGGCGCTGTAATCAACGGCATGCTCCGCTGCCGCTC